>NZ_CP033107.1:1360696-2721392 GCF_003856975.1 Plantibacter sp. PA-3-X8 | reverse complement strand
CGGGCCCCATCGGCAGGGCCGACGGCACCGTCTCGCCGATCAACCTCCCCCGACTCGCCGACTTCCCCGTCGTGGCGGAGCTCCGGCGCTTCACGTCTGGTCCGGTGGAACTCCGTCTCGACGGCACCTGCATCGCCCTGGCCGAACACTGGCAGGGCGCGCTCCGCGGAACCGAGAACAGCATGGGCATCGTCGTCTCGACTGGGATCGGTGGCGGGATCATTCTCGGATCCCGACTCGTCCCGGGCACCTCGGGCAACGCCGGCCACCTCGGACAGATGCAGCTCCGCCGACGCGAACCGGATGCCGTCGGCACACCCTGGACCTTGGAGGGCATCGCGTCGGGAACCGCGACGGTCGCCTGGGCCCGCACGCAAGGATGGACCGGCACGACGGGCGAACAGCTCGGGGCCGACTACGCAGCCGGAACGGAGATCGCGATCCGCGCCGTCCGACGTTCCGCCGAGGCCGTCGGCGAAGCCCTCTGCAGCATCACGACCCTGCTCGACCTGGAACGCGTCGCGATCGGAGGCGGCTTCTCGCGGGTCTCCCCCGACTACCTCGACCTCGTCCAGAAGGCTGCGACCGCGGCTGCACTGCACGCCTACGCCCGTGAGCTGCGCGTGGTCCCGGCCGGCCTCGACGCCGACGGCCCGCTCATCGGTGCTGCCGCACTCGTCCTCGCGGACTGACCGGTCCCTGAGCAACCCGGCACCCCTGAGCCCCACCCCATCCCGGTCCCTGAGCCGCCCCGTCCCGGTCCCTGAGCCTGTCGAAGGGCGCCCTTCGACAAGCTCCGGGACCGGAAGCAAGGCTCATGGGCCGGATCTCGGTAGGGCGGGTGGGACTTGAACCCACGCATCGTTCGGTTATGAGCCGAATGCCTTCACCAGCTTGGCTACCGCCCCGTGCGGAACCCAGTGTACCGAGTGGCCCGCCGGGCGGGAGTCAGTCGCGGGATTCCTGGCGGTCTGCGGTCGCCGTGTGACGCTCGGTCGTCGGGTCGACGACCTGCTCGCCGCGGTAGAGCGCTTCGAAGGTGTCGAGCGTGCGCTCGATGTCGTGTGCGGAGACGAGCTCCAACGAGGCGTCCTGCATCCGGCGGTACTCCTCGGGCGAGGCGCTGAGTACCGTCGCGAGCCGCTCGGCCAGGGCGTCGACGTTGCCCGGCTCGAACAGGTATCCGTTGACCTGATCGTGCACGAGGTGGGGCAGCGCCATGGCGTCGGCCGCGACCACCGGGAGACCGGAGGCCATGGCCTCCATCGTCGCGATGCTCTGCAGCTCCGCGATGGACGGCATCGCGAAGACGGTGGCGTTCGTGTAGGCCTGCTTCACCTCATCGTCGGACACCTTGCCGAGGAATCGGACGCGGTCGCCGATGCCGAGCTGCTGGGTCAGCTGCTCGAGGTTCTTCGCCTGGTCGCCGCCACCGATGACGTCGACGTGGGCGTCGAGTTCCTTCGGGAGTTTCGTGAGCGCGCGCAGGAGCACGTCGATCTGCTTCTCGCTCGTGATGCGACCCACGAACAGGATGGTGTTGCGCTTCCGCGGTTCGAACGACGGCGTGTACTGTCCGGCCTCGATCCCGCAGGAGATCGCGTGCACACCGGTCAGGCCCGTGAACTGCTCCAGGAAGTCGGCGGCCTTGCGCGTCGGGGTCGTCACGGCGAAGGCACGATCGAAGACGCGACGGGCGGCAGCCCACTGCGTCCGGACGAGCCACTCCTGGGTGCGCTTGGGGATGACGGTGAAGTCGAGGATGTTGTCGGGCATGATGTGGTTCGTCGCCACCATGCGGATGCCGCGTCGCTCGGCCTCGATCGAGAGACCACGGCCCACCACGATGTGCGACTGCAGATGCACGACGTCGGGCTTCACGCGGTCGAGGATCTTCCGGGCGTTCCGTCGCATCGACCACGGCATCGCGAAGCGCAGCCAGTCGTGCGGGTACCACCGGAGGCTGAAGAGGCGGTGCGCCGTCATCGTCTGACCCTCGTGGGTCTCCTTCCACGTGCCGAACTTGCGCGAGCCGGCGGGCGCCACGATGTGGACGTCGTGGCCTCGGCGGACGAGTCCGGCCGCGAGCCGTTCGGCGAAGCGTGCGGCGCCGTTCACGTCGGGCGAGAAGGTGTCGGCACCGATCACCACCCGCAGCGGCTTGTGGGTGTCGGCGCTCGGCGTCGTGCTGGACGCCTTCGCGAGGTGCTGGTCGTCGGGAGAAGTCAAGGTATCGGTGATTCCTCTGTGCTTGGCCAGTGATGTGAGGGGGTGCGGGCGGTCGCTCACGACCCTGATGCGGCGCGGAACGCCATGCTCAAGCATACCTGCAGCCCGTTCGGGCTCCAGGGCTCAGGCGGGCGCGTCGCCGGTCGCGAGGGCCTTCGCGGCTGCCGCGGCCGCCGGCGTCTGGCTCACCTGCGGGTGATGGCGGGCGAGCTGAAAGACACCCCACACGGCGATCGCGCCGGCCACGACGAAGCCGAAGCCCGCCCAGAACGGGGCGTTGCTCGCCTCCCCCAGCACGATGATGCCGATGCCGACCGCGATCATCGGATCGATGACGGTGAGGCCCGCGATGACCAGGTCGGGAGGCCCCGAGGAGTAGGCGGTCTGCACGAAGTAGCCGCCGAGCGCACTCGCGGCGACGAGGCCGAGCCCGCAGAGGACCGTGAGCCAGTCGAACTCGCCCTGCTGCAGCCGTCCGATGATGACCTTGGCGAGCGTCGCGACGAAGCCGTAAAGCACCCCGGTCCCGACGATGTAGAAGATGGCCGTGAAGCGTGACCGGAACACCATGAAGCCGAGCCCGAACACGACGAGCACGACACCGAGCATCACCAGGATCGTGACGAGTTCGGCCTCGGTGATCCGGTGCTCGCCCGTGAAGACCGCGGCGATCGTCACGAACAGGCCGACGCCGCCGACGCAGGCGACGATCGCGACGACCGATCGACGGTTCAACCGGACGCCGCTGATCCTGCTGTTCACCACCGCCGTGATGACGAGCGCGACCGCGCCCAACGGCTGGACGAGGGTGATCGGTGCGAGGGACAGGCTGCCGAGCTGGAGCACGATCGCGAGCCCGAGCATGACGGTTCCGGTCACCCAGGAGGGCCGACTGAGCAAGGCCAGCAGCTGGGCGACGTTGAGCCCCGAGGTCGCGTCGGTGCCGCTCGACGACTCGACCTTCGCCACACCCCGGTGCTGCAGCTGCGCGCCGAGCGAGAGGAAGACGGCGCCGAGGAGTGCGAACGGGATGCCGAGCAGCTGCGAGGGGTTGCGGGTGAAGTCGTCCGCGAGGTCGGCGATGTCGATGGCGGAGGGGATCACCCGTCGAGGCTACCCCGCCGCCCCGCCGATCCCTGCGCGCCAGGCCGAGCCCAGCGGATAGGCTCGAGCAATGGCAATTCTCGAGATCCACGTGACCGGTGACCCGGTGCTCCACTCCGTCGCCCGGCCGGTCGCCACCGTGGACGACGACCTCCGACGACTCGTCGCCGACATGTACGAGACCATGGATCTGGCTCCCGGCGTCGGGCTCGCGGCTCCGCAGGTCGGCGTGCCGCTCCGCCTCTTCGTCTACAGCTACGAGGACGACGACGGCCAGCCATGGCGCGGCGTCGCGATCAACCCGGTGCTGTGGATCAGTCCCCCGCCGGTGGGCGAGCTCGACGAGGAGGATGAGTCGGAGGGCTGCCTCTCCGTCCCAGGCGAGCGGCACCCGCTCCGTCGAGCGGAAGCGGCCATGCTCATCGGGACCGACCTCGAGGGCGCCCCGGTCGAGCTGCGGGTCGTCGGCTGGCGCGCACGCATCCTGCAGCACGAGTTCGACCACCTCAACGGCGTGCTCTACGTGGACCGCCTCGAACTGCCGCACTCGCGCCGAGCGGCGAAGGCGATCCGCAAGGCGGGCTGGGGCGTGCCCGGGATCTCCTGGCTCCCGGGTCGCGACGACCTCGAGGGCTGAACCACCTCGACGGACACGACGCCGGCACGATCGACACGGCATCACCTCGACAGGCGCAGGGTGTCCGGACATGCAACGAGGCCCGAAGAGTGGAGTCTTCGGGCCTCGTTGCCTAGTCTACGGCGTCCCTGCCGGTTTCGTGAAACCGGCCTCAAACGACGAATCCCCCGGTCCGTATGGACCGAGGGATTCTGTGCAGCTCCTCGAGTTGGACTCGAACCAACAACCTATCGATTAACAGTCGATTGCTCTGCCAATTGAGCTATCGAGGAATACGTGCTTCGACCGGCCGGACGAATCCGGCCTCTGCGTTGCAGCGCGTATCTACTGTAGCAAAGGATTCGCAGACTCCAAATCGACACGCGATCAATCGATGCCGACGGCCTCGGGCGTCTCGTACTGGGTCTCCGTGCCTCCCGACTGGGCGAGCGCCGCGAGGAACTCGTGCGGCGGATCGGCGAGCATCGCGTCGATCGGGCCGTAGCCCACGACCCGTGACTGGTGGAGCGCCAGGACGTCGTCGGTCACCTCGCGGAGCATCGCGAGGTCGTGTGTCACGACGATGACCGTGCCGCCGTCGCGTCGGAACCCGTCGAGCAACTCGGTCACCGTGTGCCGGACCGTGATGTCGATGCCGGCCGTCGGTTCGTCGGCGATGAACACCTTCGGGCCGAGGACGAGAGCACGCGCGATGGCGATGCGCTGTCGCTGACCGCCGCTCAGTTCATAGGGGTACTTGTCGAGGCTGGAGAGGGGCATCTGCACGGCGTCCAACAGTGTGGCGACCCGGACGCCGAGCGCCTGCTCGCTGAACTTCTTGTCGCGCGCGAGCACGGGTTCGGAGATGAGCTCCGTGACGGTGAGTTCGGGCTTCAGGTGCGCACCGGCCTCCTGCTCGAGCAGCGACACCTCGAACGTGAGCTTCGTGAGTTCTTTGCGACCCACCTTGCGCATGGAGCGACCGAGCGTGCTCGCGTCGCCGCCGGACACGAACGGACGGGAGTCCGCTCCGGTCAGGTGGCGTCCGGACAACACCCGCAGGAGCGTGCTCTTCCCCGAGCCCGAGCTGCCGATGACCCCGAGCGAGCCACCGACGGGCAGCTCGAAGCTGATGCCGTCCAACGCTCGATTGCTCGGACTCACGCCGTGCGCGGCGTAGTCGACGCTCAGATCACTCGCCCGGACCGCCGGTCCGTCCTGCTCTGGGTGCTTCATGAGACCTCTCCTTCCGGTGCACGGGGAGCCACCGGATCGCCATCGAGTGTATCCGGCGATCCCGGCGGGGCCACGTGCCACGCTCGGAGGAGGCCGACCGCGTCAGGCCTCGGCGCGGAGCGCACGCCGTTCCGCCTCGACGTCCGCGAGCTGCCGGGTGATCTCCCGGTGGGACTCGTCGCGGGGGTCGGTGCGACGCAACGACCCGAGCAACGCCGCCTTCCGACCGAGGAGGTCGCGGTCGATCAGCGCCCGCGCGATGTCCCGGACGTAGCTCGGCAGTTTCTCCTCGTTCGTCTCGGGGAGCGGGGACACCCCGAGCTCACGCACCAGTCCGTCGAAGCCGGGTGGGACCTGCGCGATGACGGTCTCGAGCCAGGCGTTCGTCCCGAGGTGGTCCAGGCTCACACTCATGGCGTCGCGTACCACGGCGAGGGAACTGTTGGCGACCGAGCTCTGGACCGCGCGCTCCAGCATGGGGCGTTCGAGGTGCTGGGGCAGCTGCAGGATCGCACGGAGGGCGTCTTGCTCGAGGCGCGTCGACGGATCCTTGGGCAGGTCGTTGAGCGAGGCCTGGCGCTCGCGCGGCGGCTCGGCGGCTGGTGCGCCGGGGCCCTGCTGGCGGGCGTCTCGGGCGGAGTTCTGCGAGCCTCCTGCGGCGGCACCGCCAGCGGCCCGCACGGCGCGGGCCACCTCGTCGAGTTCCATGCCGAGCTGCTTCGCGAGCACCCGGGTGTACCCGGGACGGAGCGAGGGGTCGCGGATCTCGGCGACGACCGGCGCGGCCGCGCGGAGTGCGCCGACGCGACCCTCGACCGTCTCGAGGTCGAAGCCCGCCAGCGTCCGCCGGATGATGAACTCGAACATCGGCTCGCGGCCGTCGACGAGCTTCCGGATGGCGCCGTCGCCGCGGTTGAGCCGGAGGTCGCAGGGGTCGAGGCCGTCGGAGGACACGGCGACGTATGTCTGGGCGGAGAAGCGCTTCTCCTCGCCGAACGCACGCGTCGCGGCCTTCTGCCCGGCCTCATCGGGGTCGAAGGTGAAGATGACCTCGCCGGTGGCGGAGTCGTCGCCCATGACGCGGCGGATCATCTTGATGTGGTCGACCCCGAACGAGGTCCCGCAGGTCGCCACCGCGGTGGTCTCCCCCGCCAGGTGGCAGGCCATGACGTCGGTGTACCCCTCGACGACGACGACGCGCTTGCCGCGCGAGATGTCGCGTTTGGCGAGGTCGAGTCCGTAGAGGACCTGCGCCTTGTGGTAGATCGCCGTCTCGGGGGTGTTGAGGTACTTCGGTCCCTTGTCGTCGTCGCGCAGGCGCCGGGCGCCGAAGCCGAGCACCTGCCCGGTGGTGTCGCGGATGGGCCAGATGAGGCGCCCGCGGAACCGGTCGTAAACCCCGCGGTCGCCGCTCGACACGAGCCCGGCCGCGAGCATCTCCTCGTCGGAGAATCCGCGAGACCGCAGCGCCTTCATGAGGTGGTCCCAACCGGCAGGCGCGAACCCGATCCCGAAGTGGTCGGCAGCGGCGGCGTCGAAGCCGCGTTCGCCGAGGAACCGCCGCCCGAGGTCGGCGTCGCCGTCGTGGAGCTGCTGCTGGAAGTACTCGGCGGCAGCCTGGTTGGCGGCGAAGAGGCGAGCCCGGTTGCCGTGGTCGACCTTGCCGCCGCCCTCCTCGTAGCTGAGCGGGTACCCGATGCGCTGCGCGAGACGTTCCACCGACTCCGCGAACGTCACGTGGTCCATCTTCTGCAGGAAGCTGTAGACGTCGCCGCTCTCGCCACAACCGAAGCAGTGGTAGAGCCCGACCGTGGGGCGCACGTGGAAGCTCGGGCTGCGTTCGTCGTGGAAGGGGCACAAGCCCTTCAGCGAGCCGACGCCGGCGGACTTCAGCGAGACGTAGTCGCCGACGACGTCGCCGATGTTGGTGCGTGCCTTGACCTCTTCAACATCGCTCTGTCGAATCCGTCCGGCCATGCTTCGATCCTAGTCTCGTGCGTCCATCGTCCATCCCTGAGGGCCTCCGCGCAGTGGAGTCGGAGACCCGCTCCCGTGTGGAGGAGCGTCAGGCGCCGACGTGCCGTTCGTGCCAGGAGAGGGCGCTCTGATCGGTCAGGCTCGCGATCTGGTCGACGACGACGCGACGGCGTTCCGCGTCGGACCCGGCTGCCCGCCAGTCCGCCGCGAAGCCGACGTCGAGGGCCGACTCCCCGAGCGCGAACACCGCGTCCGACAGTTCGATGAGGATCTCCCGCTGCCGGACGTACAGCGGCTGGCGGGAGTCGCTGTACATCACGAACGCGGCCACGATCCCCTTGAGAAGCGCGATCTCGGCCTGGATGCCGTGGGGCACCACGACGTCGGCCCCGAACCGCACGAGGCTGGCCTGCGGGAAGGCCTCCCGGGTCGCCGCAGTCGCCGCACCGGCGAACCGACCGATCATCTGGCTCGTGAAGTTCTTGAGCCGACCGAGGTCGCGCCGGGAGCCGTCCCAGGCGGTGATCCAGGTGTGCGAGGACTGCAGCCGGTCGAAGGCGGCGGCGAGGTCGTCGTGGGTGAAGTCGTCGCCGGCCCAGGACAGCGCCGTGTCGATGAGGCGGTCGTGTCCTGCGCGCGCGTTCAGGAACGCCGGGTCGATGTACTCCCCGACGACGGCGTCCTCGAAGTCGTGCACGGAGTAGGCGATGTCGTCCGCGAGGTCCATGACCTGCGCCTCGACGCAGCGGACGCGCTCGGGAGCGCCGGCTCGCAACCAGCGGAAGGCTGCTGAGTCCTCGTCGAAGAACCCGAACTTGGCGCGACCACCGGGATCCGGCACCGACTGCGCCGCCGGCCACGGGTACTTGCAGCTGGCGTCGAGGCTCGCGCGGGTGAGGTTCAGACCGTACGGCTCGCCGTCGGGGCCGAAGACCTTGGATTCGAGGCGCGTGAGGATCCGCAGGGTCTGGGCGTTGCCCTCGAACCCGCCGATCGCGGCGGACCAGTCGTTGAGCGCTCGTTCGCCGTTGTGACCGAACGGCGGATGACCGAGGTCGTGCGCGAGGCACGCCGTGTCGACGACGTCCGGAGCGAGGTCCAGGCTGGCAGCCAGCTCGCGACCGACCTGCGCCACCTCGAGGGAGTGCGTCAGTCGGTTCCGGGCGAAGTCGACCCCGCTCGTCGGGCTGAGCACCTGGGTCTTGGCGGCGAGTCGCCGCAGGGCACTGGAGTGCAAGAGCCGTGCACGATCGCGCGCGAAGTCGGAGCGTCGCGTCGAGTGGTGCTCGGGCATCCAGCGTTCTTCGTCGTGCAGGGTGTAGCCGTCCCGGTCCATGGAGACGCTCCCCTGCTCGATGATGCTATCCGCCACTGTGGTCCAGTTCCGCTCCCGCGATCTCGGTCTGCTCGTCGGCACCCAGCGACTGCGAGTCGAGCCAGCCGTAGGGCAGTGCCGGTCGTTTCGGCGTGCCGGCGCGTCCGCGCTGCCCTTCCGCTGCGGCGCCCGGGTAGGGGGCCGTCCAGTCGAGGGTCGCGAGCAGGTCGTCGAGCTGGTCGAGCGACTCCACGGTCGCAAGGCTCGCGCGGAGGTCACCGCCGACGGGGTAGCCCTTGAAGTACCAGGCGACGTGCTTCCGGATGTCGCGGCAGCCGCGCTCCTCGCTCTCGAAGAACTCGGCCAGGAGCTCGGCGTGACGCCGGAACGCGGCCGCGACGTCGCCCAGGGACGGCTCCGCCTTGCCGCCCTCACCGGCGAACGCCGAGCTGAGGTCGCCGAAGAGCCAGGGGCGACCGAGGCAACCGCGGCCCACGACGACGCCGTCGCAGCCGGTCTCGTCGACCATCCTCAGGGCGTCCTCTCCCGACCAGATGTCGCCGTTCCCGAGGACCGGCACCGAGGTGACCGTCTCCTTGAGCTTGGTGATCGCCGACCAGTCCGCGTGGCCGGAGTAGAACTCGGCGGCGGTCCTGGCGTGCAGCGCGATCGACGCCACGCCGGCGCCCTCGGCGATCCGGCCGGCCTCGAGGTAGGTGAGGTGGTCGGAGTCGATGCCCTTGCGCATCTTGATCGTGAGCGGGACGTCGCCGGCGGCACGGACAGCGCCCTCGACGATGTCGCGGAAGAGCCCGGTCTTCCAGGGCAGCGCCGCTCCCCCGCCCTTGCGGGTGACCTTGGGCACCGGGCAGCCGAAGTTGAGGTCGATGTGGTCGGCGCGATCCTCGGCGACGAGCATGGTGACGGCCTCGGCGACCGTCTTCGGGTCGACGCCGTAGAGCTGGATGGAGCGGAGCGTCTCGCTCTCGTGGTGCTGGATGAGCCGCATGGTCTCCGGCGTGCGTTCGACGAGCGCGCGGGAGGTGATCATCTCGCTGACGTACAGTCCAGCACCGTATTCGCGGCACAGTCGACGGAACGCCGTGTTGGTGATCCCGGCCATGGGGGCGAGCACGACCGGCGAGTCGAGCACGATGGGCCCGATCGCGAGGCTCGGGCGCTGCGAGAGCGTGGTAGGAAGAGACATCACCCTCGATTCTCCCAGATGATCGGCGCTCCCGCGCCCAGTGAGGACCACATGTCAGACGCCGTCCCGCCCGCCGACCTCAAGCCGTCCGGCCGCGAGCGCGTCCGAGCAGCGGCCGCCGCACTCGGTCTCGACGTGGAGCTGGTCGAGCGACCGCCCGCGCGCAGTCTCCACGAGGCGGCGGAGCTGCTCGGCATCGAGCCCGCGGACATCGTCAAGACGATCGTCGTGAAGCGTCGCAGCGGCGACTACCTCTTCGCCCTCGTGCCGGGCGGCCGCAAGATCTCCTGGCCGCCGTTCCGCACGCTGCTCGGTGTGAACAAGCTCGCGATGCCGGACGCGGCGACCGCGTTCCAGGCGACCGGCTACGAGCGCGGCACCATCACCGTCCTCGGTGCGAGCGCTCCACTCCCCGTCTATGCGGACGAGCGCATCCTCGAGCGCGGAGGGCGCATCTCGATCGGCGCCGGCGAGCACGGGTGGAGCGCCTTCGTCGACGCGGCGGAGTACCTCACCGCCATCGGCGCCGTCACCGCGGACCTCACCGAGCCGGAGGACCCTCAGTCCTGAGCCGTTTCCGGCGGGAGCACGAGGCAACTGTCGCCCTCGCAGACGACGGCGTCGCCTCCGAGGAGTCGGAGCGCCGGCCGGACCGGCGCGGACTGCTGATCATGGACGCTGCGCTCAGGCGACGTCGTCTCCGTGCTCACGCCTGCACCGGCTCGGTGCTCGCGCGTTCCGTCCAGACCTGCTCGAGGACCTGCGTGAACGCGGCCGCCTCCTGCGCGCCGGACACCCCGTAGGCGCCGTCGATGACGAAGAACGGGACGCCCTGGATGCCGTACCCCTGTGCCGTCGCCTGGTCCTCGCGGACTGCCTGCGTGTACTGGCCGGATTCCAGCGCCGAGACCACGGCGGACCGGTCGAGCCCCACCTCGACGGCGAGGTCGGCGAGGTCCTCGATGCGACCGACATGGCGGCCCTCGGTGAAGTAGGCCCGCAGGAGGCGCTCGGTCATCTCGAGCTGCTTCCCCTCCGCCTTGGCGAAGTGCAGCAGTTCGTGCGCCTTCACCGTGTTCGTGTGCTGGAGGATGCCGAAGTCGTACTCGAGACCGGCGTCCGAGGCGATCCCCGTCACCCGATCGAGCATCTGCTGCACCTGGTCGGCCGGCATGCCCTTGTGCTTCACGAGGAAGTCGATCTCGGTGCCGTCGAAGTCGACCGGGGTGTCGGGTGCCAGCTCGAAGGAGTGGTACTCGACCTCGACTTCGCGTCCGTCGCCGAGCTGCGCGAACTCCGCCGCACCCCGCTCGAACTTGCGCTTGCCGATGTAGCACCACGGGCAGGCGATGTCGGACCAGATGTCGATCTTGATGGGTTCACTCATGTCAGGGCCAACCGCCGACACCCGTCGGTCATTCCCCCGAGGGCGCCGGGGCGTCTGGCACGTCGCGCGCCCCGCCGAAACGACGGTCGCGTCCGGCGTACCGTTCGACGGCCTCCCAGAGCTGACGCCGCCCGAAGTCGGGCCAGAGGGTGTCGAGGAAGACCATCTCCGCGTAGGCCGACTGCCACAGCTGGAAGTTGCTGGTGCGCTGCTCTCCGGAGCTCCGGACGAAGAGGTCGACGTCCGGGAGGTCGGGCAGGTAGAGCCGGCTCTGGACGAGACGCTCCGAGACGGCCGACGGCTTGATGCGGCCGGCGGCGACGTCGTCGGCGATGCTGCGCACCGCGTCGACGATCTCGTTGCGACCGCCGTAGTTGACGCACATGGTGAGCGTCAGGCGGTCGTTGTCGCGCGTCAGCTCCTCCGCCGTCTGGAGCTCCTTGATGACCGAGGTCCACAACCGCGGCCGACGCCCCGACCAGCGCACGCGCACGCCCCACTCGTTCAGTTGGTCGCGCCGTCGATGGAGCACCTCGCGGTTGAACCCCATGAGGAAGCGGACCTCATCGGGTGAGCGCTTCCAGTTCTCCGTCGAGAACGCGTACACCGACAGGTGCTTGATCCCGAGTTGCAGGGCACCGGCCACGACGTCGAGGAGTGCGGCCTCGCCCGCCTTGTGCCCTTCGACACGCGTGAGTCCGCGCCGGTTCGCCCACCGGCCGTTGCCGTCCATGACGATCGCGACGTGCGACGGCACCTCACCCTTCGCGAACTCGGGCGGGACCTCCCCTGTCCAGTCGATCGGTTTGAACGGCACCGCGTCGCGGTGGGTGTAGGGCTTCGGGGTCACCCGCGGCTCCGATCCTGTTCGAGGTGCGCGAGCGACCGCAGGCCGCGCTCCAGATGCCATTGCGCATAGGCGGCGGTGAATCCGCTCGCCCGTGAGGCCGTCTGCTCGGCGGCGGCCTCCGCGTGCTCCCAGTCGCCGGAGAGCAGTGCTCCGAGGAGCGAGAGGGTCTCGGCGTCGAGCCGAGGGCTCCCTGAGGGCGCGCAGTCGTCGCACACGACCCCGCCGAGCTGCACGACCACGTGCGAGTACTCGCCCTCCGTGCCGCACCTCGAGCAGGCGCCGAAGCTCGGTGCCCAACCGGCGAGCGAGAACGCCCGGAGCAGGTAGGAGTCGAGGGTGAGCCGCGGACCGTGCTCATGCTTCGAGAGCGACCGCAGGGCGCCGACGAGCAGCAGGTACTGCTGGAGGGAGCCCTCGGACTCCGTCAGCCGATCGGCCGCCTCGACCATCGCGCTCGCGGCCGTGTAGCTCCCGTAGTCGGCGCTGATCTCGGCGCCGTACGAGCCGAGCGACTCGGCCTGGGTGATGGTGTCGAGGCTGCGGCCCTCGTAGAACTGGACGTCGGCGACCATGAACGGCTCGAGCCGGGACCCGAACTTCGAGCCCGTGCGACGGACACCCTTCGCGACCGCCCGGATCTTGCCCCTGCTGCGTGAGAGCATGGTGACGATGCGATCGGCCTCGCCGAGCTTGTGGGTCCGCAACACCACCACTTCGTCTCGATATACCGGCACGCATCGATTATCCCGCCTCGCACCGACAACGTGACCCGGGAACCGCCGTCGGGGATCGAAGGAGCGCCTGGAGAGATGAAGCCGTGAACGAGGTCCTCTTCGTCGTTCCGCTGTGGGTCGACCTCTCGGCGGTCGCGATCGGCGCCGTCCAGGGCGCGATGTTCGCGGCCAGATTCCAGGATCGTCAACTCGACTGGCTCGGCGTCGCCATCATCGGCGTCGTCGTCGGACTCGGTGGCGGTCTCATCCGCGACATCCTCCTCGGACAGGTGCCGGCGTCCCTCCAGAACAACTGGTACCTCCCCGTCGCCTCGGGAGCCGCCCTGCTCGGGATGTTCCTCCTGCGCACCATCACGAGGCTCGGGCCGGTCATCATCGGTCTCGACGCCCTGACGATCGGCATGTTCGGAGCGATCGGCTCCACCAAGGCCCTGGCAGCCGGCCTGCCGGTCATCCCGGCGATCTTCGTCGGAACCGTCTCAGCCGTCGGCGGATCGGTGCTCCGCGACGTCATGCTCGGTGTCCCCGTCGCCCTCATGCACGTCGGCTCGCTCTACGCCGTGGCGGCCGCGGTCGGTACCGCCCTCCTCGTCCTCGCCGTGACCTTCGGGGCACCGCTCGGGATCGCGGCGATCGTCGGTGTCTCTTCGACCGCGGTGATCCGCCTCCTGGCGGTCCGGTTCGGGTGGACGTTGCCGGAGCAGCGCCAGATCGGCGGATGGCGGATCTGGCGCCGCTCGACCCGCGGCTGAGTCGTCTCAGTCGACCGCGAGTGCCGCGACGGGCGCGATCCGGGTCGCCCGACGGGACGGTGCCACCGAGGCCGCAGCCGTGAGGAGTGCGGCGAGCACGACGATCACGGCGACGATGGCCCACGGGATGACCGGGAAGATGAGCCCGGGCGAACCGTTGATCGCGCCGAGCATCGACTGGGCACCGGCCCAGCCGTAGAACGTCCCGAGGACGAGGCCGACGACGACGGCCGCGATGGTGAGCTGCGCCGCCTCGATCACGATCATGCGACGGATCTGCACCGCCGAGAATCCGAGTGCGCGGAGCAGTCCGAGTTCGCGGGTGCGTTGCAGGACGCTGAGCGAGAGGTTGTTGACCATCCCGACCGCGGCGATGAGCGCGCTCAGCCCGATGAGGGCGGAGAAGACGCCGACGGTCGTCGCGACCACGGCCTGCGTGCCCTCGTAGACCTCCGGATTCGCAGCCTGTGCGTTCAGCACGAACTCCTGGAAGTTGGCCGCGGCGACCGCGAACATCGTCACGAGGGTCACGCCGATCACCAGTCCGATCGTCGTGCGAGAACTGCGCTCCGGGTAGCGGACGGCGTTCTCGGCGGCGAGTCGAGCCGTCGCTGAGGTGCCGAACAGCCGGCCGACCAGCCGCAGCGCCGGCGGCATCACGAGGTGCGCACCGAGCACGAGGCCGGAGAAGGAGACGATCCCGCCGAGGATGCCGATGAGCACGCCGAGCGGCGACACGAGCCCGACGCCGACACCGGCGAGCAGGAGCAGGACACCAACTACGAAGAGACCGATCGCAACCGCGTTCCGGGCGGGCCGCGCGGTGGCCTCCTCCCGACTCAACTCCTGCGATCCTCCGATCGCCTGCATCGGGGTGACCGTCAGGACACGACGCGCGCCGATCCAGGACGCGAGCCACGTGGTCAGGACGACCGCGACGACCGGCAGGAGCACGGCCGGTTCGACGATCGCGTACGGCAGCTCGGGCAGCACACCGGTCGCGACGCCGATCCGCACGAGCGCGAAGGTCGCGAGGAGCCCGACGAGCAGCCCTGCTCCCCCGCCGAGCAGGCCGACGACGACACCCTCCTTCGCGACGGCGCGACGCTGCGATCGCGCCGTCGAACCGATCAGGCGGAGCAGCGCGATCGTCCTCGTCCGCCCGGCGACGATCGTGGCGAACGTGTTCGCCGTGACGATCGCACCGACGTACACCGCCAACGAGACGAACACGGCGGCCGCGAGGATGAGCATGATCACCACGGTGCCGCTGGACCCCGTGACGTCGTCGGCCAGGATGAAGGTCGAGAGCACACTCGTGACCATGAGCAACAGGACGCCGAACGAGGCACTCAGCGTCGCGACGAGGAGGCTCGCGCGATGCTCGCGGGCCCGGGGCCCGAGATCCGCCCGGCTCATGCCGCACGCTCCATGCCGAGCATGAGCGCTGAGATCTGCTCGGCGGTCGATCGGGGACGGTCCTCGACCACCCGCCCGTCCGCGAGGAACACGATCCGGTCCGCGTAGCTCGCGGCGATCGGGTCGTGCGTCACCATCGCGATGCTCTGCCCGTACTCGGTGCTGGCCGCCGCCAGTAGGGCCAGGACGCTCCGCCCGGTGCGGGAGTCGAGGTTGCCGGTCGGTTCGTCCGCGAAGAGGAGCTCGGGTCGCGTCGCGAGGGCACGCGCGATCGCGACGCGCTGCTGCTGTCCGCCTGAGAGTTCGTGCGGGCGGTGCCCGAGTCGGGAGGCGAGTCCGAGCGTGCTCACGAGCACGTCGATCCAGCTCTGCTCCTCACCGGTCGGACGGCGGGCGTCGAGTTCGAAGGGCAGCCGGATGTTGGCCGCGACGTCGAGCGTCGGGACCAGGTTGAAGGCCTGGAACACGAAGCCGACACGACGCCGACGGAGGATCGTGAGCTGCCCGTCGTCGAGGTCCGTGATGTCCTGGTCACCGAGGCGCACCCGCCCCGCGGTGGCCTGGTCGAGGCCGGCCATGATGTGCATGAGCGTCGACTTGCCCGAGCCGCTCGGGCCCATGATGGCGGTGAACCGGCCCCGCTCGATCTCGAGGTCGACGCCGTCGAGGGCGACGACCTGGTTGTCGGCGGGTCCGTAGCTCTTCCGGAGTCCGTGGACGCTGGCGACGACGGACGGCTGTGCTGAAGTGGTCATACTCCGAAGCTACGGAGTGCGGTGCCGGGTGCGCGTCGGGCGCACGAGCGACCCGGGTACATCCTGGGGATGATCCTCGATCACTCCGCGGGTGCGTGCTGGACCGCGGTCAGACCAAGCCGTGCTCGAAGGCGAACACGACGAGCTGGACCCGGTCGCGCACCTCGAGCTTGGCGAAGATCCGGCTGATGTGCGTCTTCACGGTCGCCTCGCTGAGGAACTCGGCGGCGGCGATCTCGGAGTTGCTCAGCCCGCGCGCCGCGAGGAGGAAGATCTCGCGCTCTCGCGCCGTGAGCTCGGCATAGCGCTGCGGGGCGGCCGGAGCTGCCGGAGCCTGCTGGAAGTGCTCGAACAGCTCGCGGGTGGCCGACGCGGCGATGACCGCGTTCCCTGCATGGACCGTGCGGATCGCTGCGAGCAGGAACTCGGGCTCCGCGTCCTTGAGCAGGAACCCGCTCGCCCCGGCTCGGATGGCCGTCGCGGCCGCCTCGTCGAGGTCGAAGGTGGTCAGCACGACGATCCGAGGCCGCTCGCCCCCGCGCGCGTCTGCCTCCGCCAGGATCGTCTTCGTCGCCTCGATCCCGTCCATGACCGGCATCCGGACGTCCATGAGGATGACCTGCGGACGTGTCCGTGCGGCCAGCTCGACCGCTTGACGCCCGTCGGAGGCCTCGCCGACGACGCGGAGGTCCGGCTGCGAACCGATGAGCATGCGGATCCCGCCTCGGAACAGCGCCTGGTCGTCGACCAGCGCGATCGTGATCGCCCCCGCTGCCGTCGCGTCACTCGGATCGGTCATCTCGTCACTCCCACCGTCGCGTACGGGATCGATGCGTAGACGGTGAAGAGACCGTCCACCAGGGTCGTCCCGAACCTGCCGCCTGCAAGCGTAGCGCGCTCGTTCATCCCGGCGAGTCCGTGCCCAGTGCCGGCCTTCGGTGGTTCGACCTTCGCCCGGTTGACGACCCAGAGCTGCAGCTCGGGTCCGGTCCAGTCGAGATGGACGTCGATCGGCCCACGATGGTCGCCGTGTCGGAGCGCGTTCGTGAGCGCCTCCTGGATGATCCGGTACACGGCCAGCTGCGAACCGGTCGCGACCGGTCGTTCCTGGCCGTGACGCTGGACCACCACGTCCAACCCGGCTCCTCGCAGCTGCTCGTAGAGCCGATCGAGGTCGGCCATGACCGGCTGCGGGCCCTCGGTCTGTTGGAACCGTAATTGTGCGAGCAACACCCGGACATCGGCGAGGGCCTCGCGGGAGATGCTCGAGATCGTCCGCAACGCCTGGTCGGCCGAGTCCGGGTCCGCGGCCAGCGCATATCGGGCACCGTCGGCCTGCGCGATGACGACGGCGAGGGAGTGCGCGACCACGTCGTGCATGTCGCGCGCGATCCGGTTGCGCTCCTGCTCGACGGCGACGTCGCGCTCCGCCAGGAGCTGCGCCTGTCGGCTCTCGCGGGCGAGCCGCCAGGTGCGCATCAGGACACCTGCGGTCCAAGCGAGGCCGAAGAAGGCGGCGAACGCAAGGAACATGAACAGCCCGACGGTCACCTGCGCGACCGGTGTCATGTCGTTCGCCAGGCCGAAGGTACTGATGTCGCTGCCGGTGCCCGTGGTCCAACTCGGGACGACGATCACGTAGAACGCGATGAGCGCGGCTCCGACGAACGCAGAGGCGAAGGAGACCCAGCGCAGCACCCGTCCGCCGTAACTCGCCGCAGCGTAGAGCACGACCGGGATCGCGAAGTTCGCGGGATCGGGTGCCAGGAGGAGCAGCATCTGCGCCAGCGCTGTGACCCAGGCGACGGCGAGGGAGACGGCCGGGGCGACGCGACGGAGGGCGAGCGCGCCGCACATGCCGAGCAGCACGATGACGTACATCGGCTGTCGCCCGGCGTACAGCACGAAGGTGGCGAGGAACAACACCGAGGGCAGAGCGATGTCGAGAGCCAACTGGCTGGGTCGGAGCGAGCGGAGCATCCCCCAACCGTACGACCTGGCCGCCGTTTGCCCCGTCCTCGCGCGGGAAGATCATCCTCCGGGTGTACGCGGGAGGACAGCGCTGCGCCGGGTCGACCCGAAGGCCGACCCGGCGCAGCGGGATCGTCAGATGGAGGCCAGTTCCCGCGCCCCGACCTGCGTGCGCACGGCCCGGTTGACCGCCGAGACCACTGCCTTGAGCGAGGCGGTCGCGATGTCGCCGTCGATGCCGACGCCCCACAGGCGCTGGTCGTTCACCTGGAGCTCGACGTAGGCGGCCGCCTCGGCGTCGCCCCCGGCGCTCAGCGTGTGCTCGACGTAGTCGTACAGCGTGACCTCGATGCCCCGCCCGGAGAGCAGGTTGAGGAAGGCCGCGATCGGTCCGTTGCCGGTCGAGGTGCGCTCCTCGACCTGCTCGCCGTCGCGAAGCGCGACCTCGAGGACCACGGTGCCGGTGAGGTCGCTCGACGTCTTCGTGGACTGGAGTTCGAACCGACCCCACTTGGCATCCGCGACCGTTGCCGGAAGGTACTCGTCCTGGAAGATCGACCAGATCTGGCCGCTCGTCACCTCGCCACCCTCGGCGTCGGTCTTCGCCTGGACGACGCCTGAGAACTCGATCTGCAGGCGACGAGGCAGGTCGATCGCGTGGTCGGTCTTGAGCAGGTACGCGACGCCGCCCTTGCCCGACTGCGAGTTCACGCGGATGACCGCCTCATAGCTGCGCCCCAGGTCCTGCGGATCGACCGGCAGGTACGGCACGGCCCATTCGAGGTCGGCGACGTCCTTGCCCTGCGAGACGGCGTCGACGGACATCGCCTCGAAGCCCTTCTTGATCGCGTCCTGGTGCGAACCGCTGAAGGCCGTGAAGACGAGGTCGCCCGCCCAGGGGCTCCGCTCGTGCACCGGCAGCTGGTTGCAGTGCTCGGCCGTCCGCTTGACCTCGTCGATGTCGCTGAAGTCGATCTGCGGGTCGACCCCCTGCGTGAACATGTTGATGCCGAGCGCGACGAGGTCGACGTTGCCGGTCCGCTCACCGTTCCCGAAGAGGCACCCCTCGATCCGGTCGGCGCCGGCCAGGTAGCCGAGCTCGGCCGCCGCGATCGCGGTCCCGCGGTCGTTGTGCGGGTGCAGCGAGATGATGATGTTCTCGCGGTTGGCCAGGTTGCGGCTCATCCACTCGATCGAGTCCGCGTAGACGTTCGGCGAGGCCATCTCGACCGTCGACGGCAGGTTGATGATGACCTTGCGGTCGGGCGTCGCCTCGAGGACCTCGACCACCTGGTTGCAGATGTCGACGGCGAACTCGAGCTCGGTACCGGTGTAGCTCTCCGGTGAGTACTCGTAGTAGATCTGCGTCCCGGGGACCGTCGACTCCATCTCCCGACACTTCCGGGCGCCGTGGAGGGCGAGGTCGATGATGCCCTGCTTGTCGCTGCGGAACACGACGTCGCGCTGCAGGATGCTCGTCGAGTTGTACAGGTGCACGATCGCCTGCTTCGCCCCGCGCAGCGACTCGTAGGTGCGTTCGATGAGGTGGTCGCGTGCCTGGGTCAGCACCTGGATGGTGACGTCCTCGGGGATCGCACCCTCGTCGATGAGGCTGCGGACGAAGTCGAAGTCGGTCTGGCTCGCGCTCGGGAACCCGACCTCGATCTCCTTGTAGCCCATCTTCACGAGCAGGTCGAACATGATGCGCTTGCGCTCCGGGCTCATCGGGTCGATGAGGGCCTGGTTGCCGTCGCGGAGGTCGACGGCGCACCAGCGCGGGGCCTCGGTGATCCGACGGTCAGGCCACGTGCGATCGGGCAGCGAGACGTCGAACTGGTCCTGGTAGGCGCGGTAGCGGTGGACCGGCATGCCTGATGGGGTCTGGGTGTTCTTCATGATCCTGGGATCTCCTCGTGGGATTGGGGGTGAGCCAATGACGAACTCCGCGACGAGGGAGGCCTGGAACTAGGACTCGTCGCGGCAGCTAAGGAGGAGCAGACCGGAGAACACGTCGTCAGCATAGCACTCCCCCGCGCGGCCGATCAGGTGACCAACGAGGCGAGGTCTCGCACGGACACGTCCGGGAGGTACGCGCGCCCGACCGCGATGCCGATCGCCGGCAGGGTCAGCGGGTCCGCGTAGCCGAGGACGAGCGGACGCTCCTCCGGCTGGAACTTCCCCTTGAAGGCGAGGAGCGAGCGGAACCCGTAGACAGGTTCGAGCACGTTCCCGAGGTAGGTCAGGACCCGGTCGATCCCGTCCGTCTCCGGCTGCTCGGTGCTCTTCGAGCGCGCGAGTGGTGCCCCTGAGAGGCTCATCTCCTCGATGCCGTCCTCCTTGAACCGTGCGGCGGCCTCGGCGATGAGGAACTCCATGACGCCGTTCATACCGTCCGTCCGACGTCGCATGAAGTCGAGGGTCCAACCGACCAGCTCACCATCACGCCGCACCGGGAGCCAGCTCGTGACGCCGTGCAGCCGTCCTTGCTCGTCGACCGCGAGCAGGAGCCGGACCTCCTCGTCGACGAGCTCGTCGATGCCGCCGAGGGTGAACCCCATCTCGGGCAGCTTCCGTTCGGCGACCCACTCCTCGGAGATCTCGGCGATCTGCGCCGCCAGCCCGACGCCGAGTGCCCCGTAGGTGGACCAGACGGCGGTGATCCCCGCACGGTCGGCCCGGTTGACGGAGGATCTGATGTCCTGCCAGCGCTTGCCGACCATGCTCCAGCCCTGCGGGTGCAGGACCGTCTCCTCGGCGACCTGGACGGTGCGCCAACCGATCCGGTGGAGCGCTCCTGCGGTCTCCTCGTCCACGCTGTACAACGCCACCGTCAGGCCCGAGTCCTCGCAGTGCTCGATGAACCGCTCGAGGACCCCCTGCTCGTGCCGGTCCCTCCCGAAGAAGCCGCCCGCCGTGACCGCGACCCCGGCGACGATCCGGTAGGCGATGCCGGCGCTGCGCTCCGGGTCGAACCAGGTGAGGTTGCCCGGCCAGGTGGCCATGTGCCCGATGGAGTCGCTGCCCTCGGCCAGGAGCTCGCGCAGGCGGCGCTCGTCTGCCGGCGCGATGGCGTTCGCGACCCGGCTCAGCGGCCAGACGGCGCCGAGCAGGATGATGCTCCACCAGACGGGTCCGACGGCGTGGAACACCACGCCGGTGAGCGGGGCGACCGGCACGAAGCCCGGGAGTACGTTCCGCAGGTACGCGGCCGGGACGAAACGCTCCGGCGCCGCGCGGAGGACCTCCCACACGTCGGGCCTCGGCGAGAATCCTCCGGGTTGCAGCAGGGCGACGACCACGAAAAGCGCGGCGAGCACGACCCAAGACGCGCCGACCAGGGCGAGGTACCCCCAGGCACTGCGCCGGGTGGCCCGCACGGGGAACCCACGACGGAGCACGACCAGGAGTGCCGCCACGACGAGCGGGAGCAGGATCGCCGCCCACAGCGCGATCGCGATCTCGACGGACCGCTGCTGCGCGCCGTGCCCCGTCCCGAGCAACGACGAGGGGTGTCCCGCCGGGTGGAGTCGCACCCCCGCCCCGAGCGACAGCGCACTCAGGACGGCGAAGGACACCATGATCGCCGTGGCGAACCAGACCGCGAACCGTCTGCCGCGGAGCAGGCCCCACGCTGCGAAGAGCAGGGCGATCATGGGGACCACCGACAGGAGCACCGCTCCGAAGCCGTCGACGCGCACCAGCGTGAGGTCGCGCAGGCACTGTGCTGACACGCCGACCGTCCGGCATTGCCCGATGACCCGTCCGGCGTCCGGGATGTTCTGTTCGAGCAGGAGCACGAGCGGCGCGAGCGGACCGAGGTGCCGGCCGGACAGGAAGGTGATGAGCGGTCCGACGCCCATCATCGCGACGACGGACGCCAGGAGCACCCGGGTCTCGTGGTGCGAGCTCCGCACGCGTCGCACCGACGGGGTGACCCCGGCGAGCACGATCCCGAGCAGGACGCCGACCAGCGCTGCGAACAGTCGTGCGAGATCCTGCGGAAGGCCCGAGTACAGCAGCACGATCAGGGCACCGACGACGACGAACGCGCGGATCCGTCGACGCCAGAGCGGCCCGTGGAACGCACTCGACGCGGCGAGGGCGCCGAGCGCGCCGGCCACGGGGTCGAATGCCACGATGCGGGCGACCTCGCCGCTCCAGAACTCGCCGCCGAGCGTGCCGAGGAGTTGGAGCCCGATGGCGAGCGCGTTCCCGGCGACAGCGGTCACCAGCACAGCCAGGAGCGTCTTGGCTGCGCCGAACCGTCGCTCGGCGAGCACCAGTGCGGGGACGCCGATCAGCAGGAAGGCGAGGAGCCCGAGCACCCCGTCGGTTCCCAGGGCGCCGGTCAGGAGTGCCCACCAGTGCCCGTCGACCACGACCTGCTCGTACCCCACGCCGGCCACCTCACGGATCGCCGTCCGCCAGCCGGGGGTCGCCGCCGGCGGTGTGCGCCAGACGAACGCACTGACCACGAGCACCAGCGCCGTGATCCCGATGCTCATCGGCACCGACCGGAGCACGCCGGTCACGAGTCGACCGAACGGCGTCGCCCTCCCCGCGCGCATCAGGCGAGCCCGAATCGTGCGGCGATCACGGGGAGCGCACGCTCGAACACCGTGTGGACGGTGTGCCAGTCGTGCGCCGTCCCATCGGAGACGAAGGTCGTCGTCCGCATGCCGGCTGCCGAAGCCATCGCGGCGACCCGCCGGACGCCGGGACCGTAGCGGCTGTCGTCGCTGCCGTAGCCGAAGACGCCGACGGTGTCCGCGTACGGGGTGTGCGCGGCGAGGATCGCGGAGGGGGCCGCGGCCTCGTACGCCGTCGCCGACCCGCCGAAGCCCTGTGCGATCGTCGTCGGTCCGATGGACGGGACGACCTCCCCCGAGATGTCGAGGATGCCGCCGTAGCGTTCGGGGTGCGCGGCGCCGAGCTGGATGGAACAGGTCCCGCCCTGCGAGAACCCGGCGATGAACCAGTCCGTCCGCGATGCGGACACCGGGAGGTGCGCCGAGATCCACGCGGGGACGTCGACCGTGAGGTACGTCGCCGAGTTGCCGAGCGGCCCGTCGACGCACATCGGGTTGTGGTCCGGAGCGCCGAGCTGATCAGGCACGACCACGATCGGAGCGAGACCCGCATGCGAGGCGGCGAAGCGGTCGAGGATCCCGGCGATCCCAGCCGACGCGAACAGGTCTGCAGGCTCTCCCGGCTGACCGCTGAACGCTTCGATGACGGGCAGTGCCGGCGGGTGTGCGGTCAGGGCGGCCGGTGGCAGGTAGACGAGCGCGTCCCGGTGGGCGAACCCGGAGGTCGTCGCCGGGATGTCCACGTGTTCGACCCGCCCGCCGCTCGGCAGGTCGGCGGGTCGCTGCCACGACGTGGTCGTCCCCCGGGCTGCAGGCAGGGCCGAGAACGACTGGTACGGGCTGATCCCCAACGCCGCCCGCACCGTCGCGAACTCACCGAAGTCCTGGTTCACGCCGATCGCCCCGATGAGCAGGAAGGCGGGGATGGCGAGGCTCGCCACGACGACCCGCCACGCCCGGGTCCGCACGATCGCCGCGATCGCGAGGGCGGCACCTGCGAACCCGACCGCCGCCCACGCACGGGTGACCGGCGTCAGTTCGATCCCGAAGACGTCGAGCACGTCACCGAGCAACCAGGCCGTGGCATAGGCGAGGAGCGCCCCACCGCTCGCCACGAGCAGCATCGTCAGCCAGCCGCGAACCGTTCGGCGCCCGGTCAACAGGATGATCGCCAGGAGGACGGCGGCACCGCCGACCCAGACGAGGAGCTCCGGACGATCCAGCCTGATGGCCAGCAACCAGTCGAACACACGGACTCCTTCTCGCGACCCCGAGGACCAGTATGTCCGCGCGCTCGCGAGCCTGTCGGCCAGATGACGGGTTCCACAGCGGGCCCAAAGCAGACATGCAAGTCACGTTCAGGTAACGGAGACCACCCGCCCGGATCCGCGCGGGCCCACGGCGCCGACGGTCGACCGGATCCGGGTCAGAATCCCAGGCGACCGAGCAGTTTCGGGTCGCGCTGCCAATCCTTCGCGACCTTGACGCGGATGGAGAGGAAGACCCTCGATCCGACGAGTGGCTCGATCCCGGCGCGGGCCCGGGCCCCGACGTCGCGGAGCCTGGAGCCGCCCTTCCCGATGATGATCGCCTTCTGGCTGTCGCGCTCCACGAACACGTTCGCGTAGATGTCGAGCAGGTCGGTCCCCTCGCGCGGGATCATGTCATCGATGGTCACGGCGAGCGAGTGGGGCAGCTCGTCCTGCACGCCCTCGAGTGCGGCTTCACGGATGAGCTCCGACACGCGGTCGACGACCGTCTCGTCCGTGGTGGCCTCGGCCGGGTAGAGGCGTTCCGAGAGCGGCATGAGCCTCGTCACCTCGGTGACGAGGATGTCGAGCTGGTCGTCGGTCACCGCGGACAGTGGGATGACGGCGTCCCAGTCCCGGAGCTCCGAGATCGCGAGCAGCTGCTCGGCGATCGTCGTCCGGCTGGCGGTGTCGGTCTTCGTGACGATCGCCACCTTCTTGGCGCGCGGGAAGCCGTCGAGCGACTCGTTGATGAAGCGGTCGCCGGGCCCGAGCTTCTCGTTGGCGGGGATGCAGAACCCGATGACGTCGACGTCGGAGAGGGTTGACTGCACGAGATCGTTCAGCCGCTGGCCGAGCAGGGTGCGCGGCCGGTGGATGCCGGGGGTGTCGACGACGATGAGTTGGCCGTGGTCGCGATGCACGACTCCGCGGATCGCGCGACGCGTGGTCTGCGGCTTCGAGCTCGTGATCGCGACCTTCTCACCGACGAGGGCGTTGGTCAGCGTGGACTTGCCGACGTTCGGACGCCCGACGAAGGACACGAACCCCGCTCGGAAGTCGGACGGAGGGGTGGTGTCGTTCATGGGTGCTCCCGGTGGTCGTTGGACGCCTGCTGGGCGTCCTGCAGCTGGTCGTCGCGCTGGGCGATGACGGTGAGGATGCGTCCCCGCCGCCCCTCGACGCGCTCGGCGGTGAGTTCGAGGCCGTTGGTCGACACCGTCGATCCGACGACGGGCAGCCGACCGAGGGCCTTCGCCAGGAGGCCGCCGACGGAGTCGACGTCGTCGTCGTCGAGTTCGAGGCCGAACAACTCCCCCAGCTCGTCGACCGGCAGGCGGGCGTCGACCCGGAACCGTCCGTCGTGCAGGTCGGTGATCTCGGGGGTGTCGGTGTCGTACTCGTCGGAGATGTCGCCGACGAGTTCCTCGATGAGGTCCTCGAGGGTGACGAGACCCGAGATGCCGCCGTATTCGTCGACGACCATCGCGATGTGGTTGGACTCCTTCTGCATCTGCTGCAGGAGCGAATCGGCCTTCTTGGACTCGGGGACGAAGCTCGCCGGCCGCAGGAGCGGCTCGATCGAGCCCACCTCGGTGACGCCGTCGCCACCGAACATCGCTCGCACCAGGTCCTTCAGGTACAGGATGCCGACCAGGTCGTCGATGTCGCCGTCGCTGACGGGCGCCCGCGAGATCCCCGTCTCCAGGAACACCTCGAGCGCCTCGCGGACGCTGAGATCGCGCTGCAGACTCACGAGGTCGGTGCGCGGGATCATCACCTCGCGGACGAGCGTCTCGTTGAACTCGAAAATCGAGTGGATGAGCTCGCGGTCGTCCTCTTCGAGGACCGAGTGCGCGGCGGCCTCGTCGACCATGCTCAGCAGTTGCTCCTCCGAGGTGAAGGAGACCGAACGGGGCAGCCCCGGGGTCACCCGGTTGCCCAGGGAGACGAGGACGTTCGCGACCGGGCCGAGGACCACGCGTGCGGCACGGATGGCGGGGGCACTGAAGCGCAGCACGCCGCTCGCGTGGGTCCGGCCGACGCCTCGCGGGCTCGCACCGACGAGCACGAAGGAGGTGCCGGTCATGATGACGACCGCGAGGACGAGGACGAGCCACAACTCGTCGATCGACGAGGCCAGTGCGAGGGTGACGAGGACGGCGGCCGTGGTCTCGGCCAGGATCCGGATGAAGTTGATCGCGTTGACGTGCGCACCCGGGTCGGCTGCGATGGCGCGGAGCGCGGATCCCGAGCGGGCGCCCTCTGCCAGGTCGAGGATGTCCGCGCCCGACTGGACGCCGATCGCGGCGTCGGCTGCGGCCATCAGACCCGCGAACGCGACGAGCAGGAACGCGACGATGACGAAGACGGCGACGAGGGACATCAGCTGCTGCGTCGTCTCTCCTGGAGCGCGAAGGCGAGGAGGATGTCCCGCTGGATGCCGAACATCTCCTTCTCCTCATCGGGCTCCGCGTGGTCGTACCCGAGGAGGTGGAGCACACCGTGGCAGGTGAGGAGCTGGAGTTCGTCCATCGTCGAGTGCTTCGCGGCGGCCGCCTGCGTCTCGGCGACCTGCGGGCAGAGCACGATGTCGCCGAGCAGCCCGGGCGGCGTCGGGTTCTCCTCGGTGCCGGGACGGAGCTCGTCCATGGGGAAGCTCAGGACGTCGGTCGGTCCCGGCTCGTCCATCCACTGGACGTGCAACTGCTCCATGGCGCCCTCGTCGACCAGGACGATGGCGAGCTCGGCATCAGGGCTCACGTGCATCGCGTCGAGCGCGAACGACGCCAGGGCGAGGATGCGCGATTCGTCGACGGCGACGCCTGACTCGTTGTTGATCTCGATGGTCATGAGCGTCCTCGCTTCGGCTGGTGGTCTCTGGCTGCGCCGCGACGCTCGGCACGGTTGGCGAACTCGGCGGCCTGCTCGCGCTCGAACCGCTGCGCCTGTCGGACGGCGTCGTACTCGCCGTAGGCGTCGACGATCCGACCGACGAGGGTGTGGCGGACGACGTCCTCGCTCGTGAGGTGGGCGAAGTGGATGTCGTCGACGTCCTTGAGCACGCGGGTGACGAGTCGCAGACCGGACGCACCGGTCGGCAGGTCGATCTGCGTGACGTCGCCGGTCACGACGATCTTGGACCCGAACCCGAGCCGGGTGAGGAACATCTTCATCTGCTCGGGCGTGGTGTTCTGCGCCTCGTCGAGGACGATGAACGAGTCGTTGAGGGTCCGGCCACGCATGTAGGCGAGCGGTGCGACCTCGATCGTGCCGGCCGCGAGCAGCTTCGGGACGATCTCCGGGTCCATCATCTCGTTGAGCGCGTCGTAGAGCGGACGCAGGTACGGGTCGATCTTGTCCGTCAGCGTGCCCGGGAGGTACCCGAGTCGCTCACCGGCCTCGACGGCCGGGCGCGTCAGGATGATCCGGTTGACCTCCTTGCGCTGCAAGGCCTGCACGGCCTTCGCCATCGCGAGGTAGGTCTTGCCGGTACCGGCCGGGCCGATACCGAACACGATCGTGTTCTCGTCGATCGCGTCGACGTACGCTCGCTGCCCGACGGTCTTCGCTTTGATCGTCTTGCCACGCGAGGTGAGGATGACCTGCCCGAGCACCTCCGACGGGGAGGCTGAGCCGTCCTGCCCGAGCATACGGGCGGAGGTGCTGACCTCCGCCGGCCCCGGATCGTGTCCTTCTCGGACCATGGTGATGAGTTCCTCTACGAGTCGTCTGGCGGCGTCGGCCTGCGGCGCCGGGCCGGTGATGGTGATCTCATTGCCGCGCACGTGCACCGAGACACCGGGGTGTTCGCGCTCGACGGTCGTCAGGAGGCGATCCTGTGGGCCGAGGAGACGGACCATGGCGAGCCCGTCCACCAGGAGGACGTGCTCGACCTCCTCCGTCCGCGCAGCGACGGAGCGGTCGGGGTTCGAGGACTCAGGCTCCGCCAAGGGTGCCCTCCTGCAGGGAACCGCCGAGGACATGCGCGTGCACATGGAAGACCGTCTGCCCGGCGGACTCGCCGGTGTTGAAGACGAGTCGGAACTCGCCACCCGTGTGCTCCTTCGCAAGCGACGACGCCACCTCGACCATCTCAGCGAGCAAGGAGGGGTCGCCAGCGGCCAACTCCACGACGTCGCGGTACTCGGCGGTCTTCGGGACGACGAGGAGGTGCACGGGCGCCTGCGGTGCGATGTCGGCGAACGCGATCACCCGATCGGTCTCGGCGAGGAGGGTCGTCGGGATCTCCCCCGACACGATGCGGCTGAATACCGACGGTGCTTCACTCATGTCCACCAGTCTAAGGTTCGTGGCGGCCTCATGCGCGGGCTGGTGAATCGTCACCACCGACCGAGCAGCACGTTGAGCGCGGCGATCGCCGCCGGTCCTGCCGTCGAGGTGCGCAGGACGCCCGAGCCGATCCGGACCTCGATGGCGCCGGCCGCTTCGAGCCGTTCGCGCTCCGCCGGCGAGATGCCGCCCTCCGGACCGACGACGAGCACGAGCTCCTCGGCGAGCAGGGCCGACGGGTCGAGCTCCGAGAGAGCGAGTGCCGCGCTGGGTTCGAGCACGAGGACGGTCCGGCCGGCGACGATCGACGCGAGTCCGCGGGTGTCGACGACCTCGGCCACCTCGGGGACCCGTGCGCGGATCGACTGCTTCGACGCCTCCCGCACGATGAGCTGCCAGCGCGCACGGCCCTTGACCGCTTTGTCGCCCTGCCATCTCGAGATGCTGCGCTCGGCGCCCCACGGGACGATCCGGTCGACACCCAGCTCGGTCGCTGCCTGGATGGCGAGTTCGTCGCGATCGCCCTTGGCCAGCGCCTGCACGAGGACGAGCCCGGGACGGTTCTCCGGATGCACCACGACCGATTCGACGCGGATCTCCAACTCCCCCGGCTCGCTGCGCACGACCGGTCCGGTCGCGATCAGGCCCCGGCCGTTGCCGATCGACGTCGTCTCGCCGACCCGCAGCCGACTCACGGCGACGGCGTGCTTCGCCTCGGGCCCGCGGAGGGTCACCGAGTCGCCGACACCGGTCGATTCGAGATCCTCACGGAGGTACAGCGAACTCATCTCAACCGACGCCGTGGAAGCGGTCGCGGATCTTCGCGAACAGGCCCTGCTGGAACTGCGCGAGCGCCGGAGCACCCTGGCGTCGTCCTGAGGCGAAGCTCTTGATCAGCTCGCGTTCGCGGTGGTCGAGCTTCGTCGGCGTGACGACCTGGACGCCGATCTTGAGGTCGCCCCGGCTGTTCCCGCGGAGACGGGTGACACCGCGGTCCTTGACCGTGATGACCTCAGAGCTCTGCACGCCCGGCCGCAGCTCGACCTCGACGTCACCGTCGAGCGCGTGGACGGTGACCTGGCGGCCGAGGATGGCGTCGGTCATCGGGACTTCGAGCGTGCACAACAGGTCGTCGCCGTCGCGGCTGAAGACGTCGTGGTGCTTGACCTTCATCTCGAGGTAGAGGTCGCCGTTCGGGCCGCCGGCCGGGCCGACCTCGCCGCTCCCCGGCATCTGCAGACGCAGACCGGTGTCGACGCCGGCCGGGATGTCGACCGAGACGGTGCGGCGGGCACGGAGCCGACCCTGACCCTGGCAGGTGACGCACGGGGTCGCGATGATCGTGCCGTAGCCGCGGCAGGTGCCGCAGGGCGCCGACGTCATGACGTTGCCGAGCAGCGAGCGGACGGCCCGCTGGATGGAGCCGGTGCCGTGACAGATGTCGCAGGTCACCGGTGAGGTGCCGGGCTGGCAGCAGGAGCCGTTGCAGGTGCTGCAGAGCACGGCGGTGTCGACCTCGAGGTCGCGGTGGGTGCCGAAGATGACCTCGTCGAGGTCGAGCTCGACGCGCAACAAGGCGTCCTCCCCGCGTGCGCGACGGGACTTGGGTCCGCGCTGCTGGCCGCCACCGCCGAAGAAGGTGTCGAAGATGTCGCCGAAGCCGCCGAACCCGGCGTCGCCGCCACCGAACCCACCAGCCTGCGGACCGAGGTCGTACTGCTGGCGCTGCTTGGGGTCGCTCAGCACGTCGTAGGCGTGCGTGACCTCCTTGAACCGTTCCGAGGCGTCGGAACCCGGGTTCACGTCGGGGTGCAGTTCGCGTGCGAGGCGGCGGTACGCCTTCTTGATCTCTTCGGGCGTCGCCTCCTTGGCGACACCGAGTGCTGCGTAGTGGTCGGGGTAGTCAGCCACTGAGGGCCTTTCGTTCGAGGTGCGGAAGGTGTTGGGGGACGCGACGAGGATGCGTCACTCGGCGTCGAGGATGCGCGAGAGGTACCTGGCGACGGCGCGGACCGCAGCCATGTTGCTCGCGTAGTCCATTCTCGTGGGGCCGAGGACGCCGAGCCGGGCGATTTCGCCACCAGAGGAACGGTAGTTCCCGGCGAGGACACTCGTGGTCTCGAGGCCGAACGACGCGTTCTCCCGCCCGATGCTGGCGACCACGCTGTCGCGTTCGGACTCCATCTCACCGAAGAGCCGAAGCAGCACGACCTGCTGCTCGATGGCGTCCAGGACCGGATAGATGCTGCCGGGGAAGTCGTCCTCGGTGCGGGCGAGGTTGGCGGCACCGGCCATGACGAGGCGGTCCTGGCGCTGCGCCGACAGCTGCTCGCGCACCGCGTCGACGATGCGGACGGCCGCCGCGCGATCGAGGTCGGCGATGTCGGCTGGGACGTCGCCGATCGCGTCGTGGGCGTCGAGGAGTGGACGGCCCGCGACCGCCTCGTTGCACAGCGAGCGGAGCCGCGAGATGAGGTCGTCGTCGACCGGGCTCTCCGTCTCGATGAGCCGCTGCTCGACGCGGCCGTTGTCGAGGATGATGACCGCGAGCACACGGTTCGGGGTGACGCTCACCAACTCGAGATGCCGGACGCGTGCCCGGGAGAACATCGGGTACTGGACGAGCGCGACCTGGTTCGTCAGCTGCGAGAGCAGCCGCACCGTGCGGTGCAGGACCTCGTCGAGGTCGCCGGACGCGCCGAGGAAGGTCTCGATCGCCGTCCGTTGGGCGTTGTTCAGCGGACGGCGGTCGGCCAGGTGGTCGACGAACATCCGGTAACCCTTGTCGGTGGGCACCCGGCCGGAAGAGGTGTGGGGAGCTGCGATGAGCTCTTCGTCCTCGAGCTGCGCCATGTCGTTGCGGATGGTGGCTGCGGAGACCCCGAAGGAGTGGCGGTCGACGATCGTCTTGGAACCGACGGGCTCGCGCGAGGCGACGTAGTCCTGCACGATGACGCGGAGCACTTCGAGACCGCGATCCGACACCATCTCGATCTCCTCCCGTCATCCACCTCGGAGCGCCGACCATCAGCACTCGAAGACCCTGACTGCCAATCATATCGTGGCCTCCGCGCGGCCGTCCCTTGCGCGGCCCCGTGCCGCGGGAATACCGTTGGCCGCAGGCGTGGGTCCCTGATGAGCAACACCTGGTGCGATACGCTCAGCTGGACCAATTGAATATCACTCTCCGTGAAAGGTGCGAAGATGTCCGATCCGAACGCTCAGCCGCCCGTCGACCCAGCGAAGGGCGGGTCGGTTCCGCCTGCAGGAGACGGCGCGACGCCCCCTCCTGCAGCTCCGCAGCAGCCGCCCGCAGGCGCCTACCCGCCCCCGCCCGCCGGTGGCTACGCGCCGCCGCCGCCCGCTGCAGGCTCCTACCCGCCGCCGCCCGCAGGCGCCCCGCAGTACCAGCAGCCGTACGCCGCCGCTCAGCCCATGAGCCCGTCGGACGAGAAGCTCTGGTCGACGCTCATCCACATCGGTGGGATCTTCTTCGGATTCATCCCCCCGCTGATCGGCTACCTGGTCCTCAAGGACCGCGGCCCGTTCATCAAGGCGCACACGCTCACCGCGCTGAACTTCCAGCTGACGATGCTGATCGCGCTCGTGGTCGGCTCGATCCTGACGATCGTCGTCGTGGGTCTGTTCATCATCATCGCCGTCTACGTCGTGGTGATCGTGTTCAGCATCATCGCCGCGATCAAGGCGAACAAGGGCGAGCTGTACAGCTACCCGCTCACGATCCAGTTCATCAAGGCCTGATCCGTCGAGTCGCACGAGAACAGCCCCGTCCGGTCCGCCGGGCGGGGCTGTTCTGCGCCTCGGGCAGGGTCAGTCGCCGACCAGACGGCGGACGACCGCGTCGGCGAGGAGCCGTCCGCGGCGCGTGAGCTCCAGCCGTCCGAGCAGGGCCTGCCGTGCGTCGACCAGTTCCTCGGCGATGAGCCCGGCGACGGCCGTGCGAGCCTCGGGTGCGAGCGTCCGGATCGGGATGCCGTCCCGCGTGCGGGTGAGCAGCAGGATGCGTTCGAGTTCCCGCGTCTCGTCGTCCAGGGTCTCCCGGCCGGCGGCCGGCGACTCCCCCGCCGCGATCCGCTGGGCGTACGCCGCCGGGTGCTTGACGTTCCACCAGCGCACCCCGCCGACGTGACTGTGCGAGCCCGGGCCGACACCCCACCAGTCCTCGCCGGTCCAGTAGGAGAGGTTGTGCCGGGAGCGGTGCGTGTCGTCCGTCGCCCAGTTGCTGACCTCGTACCAGCCGTAGCCGGCCTCGGTGAGGAGATCGTCGGCAAGCTCGTACATGTCGGCCTGCAGGTCTTCGTCGGGGGTCCCCACCACGCCCGAGCGGATCTGGCGCGCGAGTTTCGTTCCGGGTTCGACGATGAGCGAATAAGCCGACACGTGGTCCGGTGCGCAGGCGATCGCCGTCTCGAGTGAGACGCGCCAGTCTGCCAGGGTCTCCCCCGGCGTCCCGTAGATGAGGTCCAGGCTGACGCCGAGGCCGGCCTCGCGAGCCCACTGCACGACGAGCGGCACCCGAGCCGGATCGTGCGTGCGCTCGAGGGTGGCGAGCACGCTCGGCACGGCGGACTGCATCCCGAAGGACACCCGGGTGAATCCGGCTTCGGCGAGCGTGCGGAGGTAGGTGGCGTCGACGGAGTCGGGGTTGGCCTCGGTCGTCACTTCAGCGCCGGGAGCGAGGTCGAAGTTGTCCGTCACGCCTCGGAGCATGCGGACCAGGTCGTCAGCGGGGAGGAGGGTCGGCGTCCCGCCACCGAAGAACACGGTCGAGACCGGACGGTCGGGGACGGTCGATGACGCCAGGACGGACTTGCCGAAGCGGAGTTCCGCGACCGCCTCGTCGGCGTAGTCAGACTGCTTCGCGCCGCGGAGCTCGGTCGCCGTGTAGGTGTTGAAGTCGCAGTAGCCGCATCGGACCCGGCAGAACGGCACGTGGAGGTACACCCCGAAATTGCGCTCGTGGGCACCGACGGCCGCCGTCTCCGGGAGGAGTCCGTCGGACGGGGCCGGATCGGCGAGTGGGAGGGCGCTCGGCACGGTCCGTCGCTCAGACGCCGCGCGACGGCAGGAGTGCGCGGAGGTAGGCGTCGTTCATGGTCTTGCGGCGGCGCTTGGAGCCGACGAGCTTCGCGGCACCCTTCGTCGGGCGGAAGAACGAGCGCACGACGATCCAGACGGAGTCGTCCTCGCGCTGCTCGATCGTGAAGGACTGCTCGCCGCTCTCCGGATCGCCCTCCATTGTGCCGATGGCCAGGCTCACGTGACCCGGCTCCTCGGTGACGGAGATGACGCGATGCGGCCCGACGAGCGGTTCCCCGCCGACGGTGCCGGCGAAGACGACCGTCGTGCCCGGCGTGATGAACGGCGTGCCGTCCTCGGCGAAGCGTTGCTCCTCGTGCGTCTCGATGGGTTCCAGCGGCGTACCGTCCTCGGCGAAGGCGATGCCGCCGTACTGCACGCCCGTGCCGGGGTGCACCTCGGAGATCTCCACGCCGCTCGAGCGGTGCAGTCCCCAGGTGAGGAGGGCGCTGCTCGCGAGGGCGAACCGCTCCTCACCGCTCCCGAGGCGGAACTCGTCCTCCGACGGCACGTAGCCTTCCGGCGGGTACTGCATGAGGTCGGCGCGCTGGGTGGCACCGACGGCCGCGTAGTCGACCGCCTCGTCCTCGAACGAACTGCGTCGTGCGTTCACTTCTTGTCCTTCGTCTCCACGTCCCCGGAGAGCGCTGCGATGAACGCTTCCTGAGGCACCTCGACCTTGCCGACCATCTTCATCCGCTTCTTGCCCTCCTTCTGCTTCTCGAGGAGCTTGCGCTTACGGGTGATGTCACCGCCGTAGCACTTGGCCAGGACGTCCTTGCGCATGGCACGGACCGACTCGCGGGCGATGATCCGCGCACCGATGGCGGCCTGGATCGGCACCTCGAACTGCTGGCGCGGGATGAGCTTCTTCAGCCGCTCGGTCATGAGCACGCCATAGGCGTACGCCTTCTCGCGGTGGACGATGGCGCTGAACGCGTCGACCTGGTCGCCCTGCAGCAGGATGTCGACCTTCACGAGATCGGCGGCCTGCTGACCGGAGGGCTCGTAGTCGAGCGACGCGTACCCCTGCGTGCGGCTCTTCAGGTGGTCGAAGAAGTCGAAGACGATCTCACCGAGCGGCATCGTGTACCGCAGTTCGACGCGATCCTCGCCGAGGTACTCCATGCCGAGCAGCGCACCTCGACGGCTCTGGCAGAGCTCCATGATGGTGCCCACGTAGTCCTTGGGGGCGAGGATGCCCACCTTGACCATCGGCTCCGACACCTCGAGGATCTTGCCGGAGGGGAACTCGCTGGGGTTCGTGACGGTGACCACCTGCTTGTCCTCCGTCTTCACCTCGTAGGTGACCGACGGCGCGGTGGCGATGAGGTCGAGGTCGAACTCGCGCTGCAACCGCTCGGTCACGATCTCGAGGTGGAGCAGGCCGAGGAAGCCGACGCGGAAGCCGAATCCGAGGGCGACGGAGGTCTCCGGCTCGTAGTTGAGCGAGGCGTCGGAGAGCTTCAGCTTGTCGAGCGCGTCGCGGAGGATCGGGTAGTCGCTGCCGTCGATCGGGTACAGACCGGAGAAGACCATCGGCTTCGGGTCGGTGTAGCCCGGGAGGGCGTCGGTCGCCGGCTTCACCGCGGTCGTGACGGTGTCGCCGACCTTCGACTGCCGGACGTCCTTCACGCCCGTGATGAGGTAGCCGACCTCACCGACGCCGAGGCCCTTCGTGGGCGTCGGCTCCGGCGAGCTGACGCCGATCTCGAGGAGGTCGTGCACCGCGCGCGTCGACATCATCTGGATGCGCTCGCGCGGACTCAGCTGGCCGTCGATCATGCGGACGTAGGTGACGACGCCACGGTAGGTGTCGTAGACGGAGTCGAAGATCATGGCACGCGTGGGTGCGTCCGGGTCGCCCACCGGGTTCGGGATGCGGCCGACGACGCGGTCGAGGAGTTCCTCGACACCCATACCGGTCTTGCCGGACACCCGCAGGACGTCTTCGGGCTTGCCGCCGATGAGGCTCGCGAGCTCCTTCGCGTACTTGTCGGGGTCGGCCGCCGGGAGGTCGATCTTGTTGAGCACCGGGATGATCTCGAGGTCGTTCTCGAGGGCGAGGTAGAGGTTCGCGAGTGTCTGCGCCTCGATACCCTGTGCCGCGTCGACGAGGAGGATCGCCCCCTCGCAGGCGGCGAGCGACCGCGAGACCTCGTAGGTGAAGTCGACGTGGCCGGGTGTGTCGATCATGTTGAGCGCGAAGGTCTCGCCGTTGAGCGACCACGGCATGCGCACGGCCTGGCTCTTGATGGTGATGCCGCGCTCGCGCTCGATGTCCATGCGGTCGAGGTACTGCGCCCGCATGTCGCGGTCCGAGACGACGCCGGTGATCTGCAGCATGCGGTCCGCCAGGGTCGACTTGCCGTGGTCGATGTGGGCGATGATGCAGAAGTTCCGGATGAACGCCGGGTCGGTCGATGCCGGCTCGAGGGCCTTCACTGCTTGGGGGCTCACGCGTTCCTCGGGGTCAGGGGTGGAATCGGGCAACCCTCATTGTCCCACGGCGGGGAGCACCCGTGCTGCGGTACCCTGGATTGCCAGAACTCAGCCCGACTGGTAATGTTGCCTGTTGGCTTGCGTGTGAGTTGAGACCACACGAGAACTCGCTTGAAGACGCCCTCTTCCGTCCGACGGCACCGAACATCATTTCCTCGAACCGAAAGTTGACCCAACGTGGCAAACATCAAGTCGCAGATCAAGCGCATCGGCACCAACAAGAAGGCCAACGAGCGCAACAAGGCCGTCAAGAGCCAGCTGAAGACCGCCATCCGCGCAACCCGTGAGGCCGTCGTCGCCGGCGACAAGGCTCAGGCTGAGTCCGCGCTCAAGCTCGCCTCGAAGAAGCTCGACAAGGCCGTGAGCAAGGGCGTCATCCACGAGAACCAGGCAGCGAACCGCAAGTCGGCCATCGCCAAGCAGGTCAACGCGCTCTAAGCGACACCAGCTGCAAGGCCCCGGCGTTCCTCGGAACGTGCGGGGCCTTTCGCGTTCCCGGGGCATTCCGTTCCCTGAGTACACAGCGGTCCCTGAGCGCAAACGGGGTCCCTGAGCGCAAACGGGTCCCTGAGCGCAAACGGGTCCCTGAGCGCAAACGGGTCCCTGAGCGCAAACGGGTCCCTGAGCTTGTCGAAGGGCATCCCGCCCGCCGCCACGGCCTGGTCGGCGGGCTACCGCTCCGACAGATCGACCCCGCGTGCCGCGATGACGCCGACGAGCCGCTCGAGCGCGAACACCGGGTCGCGGCTCGCGCCTTTCACTCCGGCGTCGGTCTCGGCGAGCATCTGCACCACGCGGCCGATGCCGGCATCCGTCCAGCCGGACAGGTCCCGACGGGCGCGGTCGACCTGCCACGGTGCGAGGCCGAACTGCTGCGCGATCTGCCCGGACCCGCCGCGTGCCGACGACACCTTGGCCATCGTGCGGATCTTCATCGCGAACGCGGCGACGATCGGCACGGGGTCGGCACCCGAGTCGAGCGCCTGCCGCAGGGCGAGCAGCGCTTCCCCGTGTCGTCCGGCGATCGCGGCGTCGGCGACGTCGAACGCGCTCGTCTCGAGTCGACCGCCGTAGTACTTGTTGACCGTCTGCTCGGTGATCTCCTCGGACGCGTCGGCCATGAGCTGACTGCACGCGGCTGCGAGCTCGGCGAGGTCGTCGGAGAAGGCTCCGACGAGTGCCCGGAGCGCCTGGGGCGTGATGCGACGACCCGCCGTCTTGAACTCCGCCGCGGCGAAGTCGGCCTTGTCGCTGTCCCGCTTGAGTTCGGTGCAGACGATCTCGACACCGCCACCGGTGCCTGAGCGGATGGCGTCGAGCAGCTTCTTGCCGCGCACGCCTCCGTTGTGCCGCAGCACGAGGTAGGCGCCCTCCGGCGGTGCTTCGAGATACCGGATGGCTTCGGTGAGGAACTGATCGGAGCACTTCTCGACCTGGCTGACGCGGACGAGCCGGGGCTCGCCGAAGAGCGACGGGCTCGCCACGGTGAGCAGCTCGCCAGGGGCGTAGCTGTCGGCTGCGACGTCGTTGACCTCGAGGGAGGGGTCTTCGGAGACGAGGAAGTCGCGCAGTCGGCGGATCGCCCGGTCGGCCAGGAAGGACTCCGTGCCGGACACCAACACGATCGGCGCCGGGCGGATCTCCGACCAGCCGAGCTGCGGGATCGCCGCCGAGGCTTTGGCCGCCGTCTTGGCCTTGCCGCGACCGGCGGAACGTGGTGCAGCCACAGCGGCTCCTCTCGACCGTCCGAGTCTACCGGCGACCGCCGACGCCAGACGGGTCGGGGACGGCAGCTCACCCGCCGCGCTCCGACCACACGCGGAACCCGCCGCCGTCGCCTGGGCCGAGGACGATGATCCCCGACTCGTCCGTGCGGAGGACCTCGGCACCGGTGGCCTCGTACAGCTCGAGCGCTGAGCGCGTCGGGTGCCCATAGCCGTTGTCGGCCCCGACGGAGACGAGCGCAACGGTCGCACCGACCCGGCGCGCCAGGCGGTCGCTCTGATCGGCGGAACCGTGATGCGACACCTTGACGATGTCGACCGCGTCCCCGAGCGCGTGTCGTCCGAGCAGCCGGTCCTGCGCTTCCTCACCGAGGTCGCCGAGCAGCAGCACCGATGCGGCGAGGAGGTCGAACCGGACCACCACGCTCGCGTCGTTCCCCGGTTCGACGCCACCTGCCGCGGGGTCCGGCCACAGGACGCGCCACGGCGCCGCGCTCTCCGGAACCCCCAGCACCCCCTGGTCCCCGGCGCCGGCCTGTCGCACCTCCGCACCGGCCGCTCGGAGCACTCGTGCGATGCGCTCGTCCTCCGGGTCGTCGACCGGCCCGAGCAGCACCTCGTCGACCCTGCCGACGACCGCGTCGAGGCCTCCGACGTGGTCCAGGTCGTAATGGGTGAGGACGAGCAGTTCGATGCGGGACACCCCGAGTTCGTCCAAGCACGCGCGGAGCGGTTCGGGGTCGGGACCGACGTCGACCAGGGCGGTGGCGCCGCCCTGTCGCAGGAGGACCGCGTCCCCCTGACCGACGTCGCAGGCGGCGACGATCCAGTCGCCCGGCCGGTGCAGGGCCGGCCCGAGTCCGTCCCCGACCGCCCGACCGCACAGTGCCACGAGCGCCACGACAACCGCCACCCCGATCGTCCTCGACCACCTCGGGGGCAGGTCCCGACGGAACAGCAGGAGCGTGGCGATCAAGACGGTCGGCACGGTGACGAGCACGACGCCCAGCGGCCCCTCCGGCCACGGCACCCGCGCAGCAGGGACGCCCTCGAACCACCGGGCCACCGCTGCGATCCAGGTCGCCGGCACCCACCCGAGCCACGCGACGAGCCATGCGAGTGGTGGTGCGAACGGGACCAGCAGGCAGGCGAGCAGCCCGAGCATGGTCGCGGGCGCTGCGGCCGGGCCCGCGAGCAGGTTCGCGGGGACACCGCCGAGCTGGATCGCGGGGTCGAGGAGGACGAGCATCGGCTGGCAGGCGAGCTGGGCGGCTGCCGGGATCGCGATGAGGGCCGCGATCCCTCGCGGCAGCCACCTGCCCAGCAGGTCCGTGAGGGGTCCGCTCAGGAGCAGCAGACCACTGGTGGCGAGCACCGAGAGCCCGAACCCGTACTGCCCGGCCAGCCAAGGGTCGGCGACGAGGAGGACGACCACCGCCAACGACAGCGCGGCGAGGCCCCTGATCGGCCGCCCGAAGCCGCCCATCACCAGGACGAAGGCAGCCATGAGAGCCGCCCGCTGCACGCTCGGTTGGGGCGTCACGAGGACAACGAAGGCGACGAGGCACAGCAGGGCACACGAGATCCTGAGCTTCCGCCCGCCGCCGAGTGCCGCGACCGCGGTGCTGACGAGCCACACGATGACCGCACAGTTCGCTCCGGACACGGCCGTCAGATGCGAGAGTGAACTGCGCTGCATCGACTCCGTGACCGCGTCACTCACCTGACTCACATCGCCGATCGCGAGGCCGGGCAGCAGTTCCCCACCCGGGCCGGGCAAGGTGGACGCGAGCCCGACGAGGCCGGAACGGAGCGACGCCGACCAGTCGAGGATCGCCGGCGGCTCCCCCAGCAGCTCGGGTTCCTCCCGTGCGAAGAGCAGCGCTGCCCGCGCATCACCCGGCGCGTTCCATCGGAGCGAGCCGTCGACGCGCCAGCGCTCGCCGATCCTCGGCGCCCGATCCGCCGGCACCGGCGCGAACACGAGGACCGGGACCGAGAGGTGCTCCAGGATACTGTGGTCTCCACTGGCCGTCACGAGGTCGGCCGCGAAGCGGATGCCGGACCCCGTCGTGACCGAACCGGTGGGCACAGCGTCGCCGGTCACCACGACCTCGGCATCCACTGGAGCGTTTCCGAGCGCTTGCAGCGCCTCCGGCTGCCGGTCAGGCGCGCGCGCGGCGATCGAGGCCGCGACCATGCCGAACAGCGCCGCGGCGCACGCGCACAGCAGGAGTGTCGTGATGACGACAGACCCTGTCCGACGCTCCCCCGGGCGATACTCCGCACGGCGACGCCGGACGACCGTGCTGCACCCGAGGCAGGCGGAGGCGACGAGGAAAGCGACCAGTACCCCACCCCAGGCCAGCGTTGGAGCCGCGCTCCAGACGGCCGCACCGACCCAGGAGACCGCCGCCGGGATGAGCAGGCGCGGGAACCGCATCGCGCTCTCACCTCGCCCGGACGTCGGTCCGGTGTCCGCGTCTGCGGTCACACCGTCGCCGCCGCGCGAAGCCCCTCGAGGGTCTTCGCGCCGATGCCTTCGACCGCGCTCAGGTCGTCGAGGGTGGCGAACGGGCCGTTCGCCTCCCGCCAGGCGACGATGCGTGCGGCCAGGGCTTCCCCGATCCGCGGGAGTGCGGTGAGTTCGGCCGCGGATGCCGTGTTCACGTTGACGAGCTGCGAGCCGGACGGACTCCCGGCAGCCGACCCGCTCGCGCCTCCGCCAGGTGGCACCTCGCCGACCACTGGGACGTACAGTTGCTCGCCGTCGTTCACGAACCGTGCGAGGTTCACGGCACCGGTGTCCGCTTCCGGCAGGAGGCCACCGGCGGACGCCACCGCGTCGAACGCACGTGATCCGTCCGGCAGCCGGTAGACACCAGGGGCCACGACCGCTCCGAGGACATGGATGAACAGCTCCCCCGTCGCTGAGCCGGCGGGCGCGGTCGCTCCGGGAGTCGCGCCGGGAACGGGGCTCGCATCCGCCGACAGCTCCGCCCCTCCGATCGTCCTGACCACCCCGCCTGAGGTGAACAGCGAGACGAGGATGGCGACGACGAGGGCGGCGATCACCAGCACGACGACCGCGCCGGCACGGAACTCCGGGCGCGGTAGTTCACGCAGCAGGCGGCGTGTGGCCGAACGACGGGACGGCACCGGGTGGGACATGGGTTCCGGTTCGATGGTCATCCTCGAACGCTACGAGCCCGGACGCCCCGAACCACACGCTCGCCGTCGCCATGGACACCGAACACGCCGCGACCGCACCTGTGGAGCGCGGTTGACACGCGCGTCGAGGCCTGACGTCCAGCCCCGGCCCCCACCTCGCGGCGAAGAGCCCTGCTACCGTCGAGTCTCCGGCGGGGGCCGGTGAAACGGGGGCATCATGCAGGCGAAGTCACGTCGACAGGCTTGGCTGACGGCGATCCTCATCGCCGCGGCGCTGGTGCTGGACGTCTCCATGCACCTGTATCCGCTTCGGCTCATGATCCTGGACTTCGAACGAATCGATGGCACCGGAGTCCCGCCTGCAGAGGCAATGCGGTTCCCGGAAGGCACCGCGCTGCTGAGCGCGCGCAGCGAATGCGCGAACGGCGGGTGCTGGTCACTCTTCACCGTGCGACCCCCAGCGGGCGCCGACCGAGTGGCCTTCGAGGAGATCTATCTCGTCGATCGTGGCCGGATGGACGGCACCCTGTGGGATCCGAGGCCGATCACCGTGTCGGCGGAGGAGTTCGGCAATGATGTCTGGGTCGTGCGCGGAGACTACTGGAGCGATTCATCGTGGCGGCCGAGCAGCTGAACGTCAACGCGCGCAGTTCGTGCCGCACGCGTTAAGACTCGATGGGTGCCGGACATGTCATCAGTGACGGTGTTCACTCGAGGGGGTTTCCATGGATGATCTTGACGCACAGATACAACGATCCGCGCCGCGCGCTTTCGGAGAGGATGCGGAAGCCGCCGAGTGCGCTCGTTTCGTGGCCCAGGAAGCTGCGTTCCGAGCACGACCTTCCGGTGTGAGATCCCGATACAAGCGCTACCTCAGCATCCTGGGTTTGACTGCCGGACTCATCACGGTCGGCGTGAGTGCTGCGGCGGCGGCCCCCGCGGTCTTCGACTGGGTTGGATGGGCGCCTGAAGCCACGGTGCAACGATCGTTCGACATCGGCGAGGACGGCGCGGTGTGTCAGCTCGTTGCGCGAGTGGTCCCCGAATACCGGAGCATCAGCACGGCTGAGGCCGATCGCCGCACGCAAGAAGCCCGCATCTTCCTGACCGAATACGACTGGGACAGGGTCGTCGCTTCGATCACCACAGCCGACATCGACGCAGCGCTCGCCATCGAACAGGCTCGACGCGCGGAACTGACAATGATCGCCGAGGTAAATGGAACCACGCCGCCACCAGCTGCAACCCCGGAATCCGTGGCCGGAAACCTGATGGCGACGAAGATCTTCGATGCATTCGAGAAGGCTGGCTTCCTGCGAACTGGGACCTCGATCGACGTCGCCGGCGACTGTGGCGAGACCGCGGAGGATGCGCAGTGACCGACGCGAAACGTCGCGCCCGCCAGGAACGACTGGAGACACTTCACCAGGACAACGCGGCCGATGTGCTGTCGTTCCTCGGCCGACGGGTCACGACCCCGGCAGACGCCGCCGATGCGCTGAGCGAGACCTTCATCGCAGCATGGAGACACATCGATCGGATGCCAGCGGACCCCGTACAGGCGCGGATGTGGCTCTTCGGAGTCGCACGCCGGGTGGCGTCGAATGCCCGCCGCAGCTCTGATCGCAGGGACGCACTCACCGCTCGTCTGGGCGAACACCTCGAAACGCTCCAGCCGACGCAGACGGACGACACCGCCGAATCCGTGCTGGCGGCGATCTCCGAGCTCCCTCGGAATCAAGCAGAACTGATCAAACTCGTGCTGTGGGACGGGTTCACGGTCATCGAGGCAGCAAGCATCGTTGGTGTGCGTGAGTCGACTGCCCGTGGCCGATACCAGCGCGCGCGTCTGCGTCTCCGCCAGCTGTTGCAGGATCCGGGCGAGCAGGACGTGCGCGTTCGCGTCCCGCTCGAGAAATCAGCCGCGCATGTCGACCATTGATCGAGGACGTCTGCTTGTCGATTCCCTCGACCTCCGACTGCAGCGGATCCATCCGTTGAGAGGAGGTCAGGCCGCTCTGCCCGCGTCGGCCCGCTCTCGTGTCGAAGATCGCCCGAACCAGATCCACAGGGGGCGAGCCGTGGCGAGGATGAGCACCGCGAACAGGCTCTGATTGATGACGCCGAACCACGACAGTCCGCCGAGCAGAACGAAGACGGTCCAGTTCACCGCGATGTCAGCGACGATCACCGCGATTCCGAGCACGATGCCGGAGCGCCGTCGAAGGATGATCAACACAGCGGTGATGGGGTCCAAGACCGTGAGCGTCACCCAGAACAGCCGGACGCCGGGCGGGAAGCCGCCGTAGACGTCCAACCCGCCGAGGATCAGATCCGCGGTGTGCGTGATCGTTCCGATCAGGAAGCCGATCACCCACAGGATCTGGAACACGCGGAGCGTTCGTACTGATGGGGCGAGAGCGATCACTCGGTCATGCTACCGAGGAAGCACGGGCAGCCGCTCGGGACCCGATCTGAGAACAGGCTGCCGTCGGATGGGACACGGGTCCGACTCGATGGTCGTGCCCGAGCGCGACGAGCGCGTTCGGGGCAGGCCACAGGGCCCGCCCCGAACCGCATCAGCCCTTCGTGGCGATGCTCACCACGCGCGGGGCACGCACCACGACGTTGATGATCTCGCGGTCGCCCACGGAACGCTGCACAGCCGCACTCGCGCGTGCGAGCTGCTCGAGCTCCTCGCCGGAGATCTTCGGCGACACCTCGAGCCGGTCGCGGACCTTGCCGTCGACCTGCACCACCGCGGTCACCTGGTCCTCGACCAACAGCGACCGGTCGGCCTTCCGCCACGGCACCAGCGAGATCGACGGCTGGTAGCCGAGCTTGGCCCACATGTCCTCGGCGGTGAACGGTGCGAAGAGGTCGAGCGCCATGGCCGTCACCTCGGCGGACTCGCGCACGGCGGGGTCGCCAGCGCCGGGCCCGGCGTCGATCGCCTTCCGCGTCGCGTTGACGAGCTCCATGAGCCGTGCCACGACGACATTGAACTTGCCCGCCTCGATGAGCCCGGGAGCCTCCGCGAGGAAGTGATGCGTGACCTTCCGCAGCTTCTCGTCGCCGTCCTTCCAGGCGACGTCGGGCGAGCTGGTGACGTCGTGCGCGACCCGCCAGGCGCGAGCCAGGAACTTGGCCGAACCGGCCGGCGAGACGTCCGCCCAGTCGATGTCGTCCTCCGGAGGACCGGCGAACGCCATCGTGACGCGCAGGGCATCGGCGCCGTACGATCGCAGCTCCTGGGCGAACTCCACCAGGTTGCCCTTGCTCTTGCTCATCTTCGAACCGTCGAGGATGACCATGCCCTGGTTGAGGAGCGCGCTGAAGGGCTCGGTGAAGCCGACCTTGCCGAGGTCGAACAGGACCTTCGTGATGAACCGCGAGTAGAGCAGGTGCAGGATCGCGTGCTCGACACCGCCGACGTACTGGTCGACCGGGGCCCACTTGTCGGCCTCCTTCGGGTCGAACGCGATCTCGTCGGAGGTCGGGTTCAGGAACCGGAGGAAGTACCACGAGCTGTCGACGAAGGTGTCCATCGTGTCGGAGTCGCGCTTCGCAGGCTTCCCGCACGACGGGCAGTCCACGTTGATCCAGTCCTCAGCCGCCGCGAGCGGGCTCATGCCCTTCGGACGCAGGTCGAGACCCGCGGCATCCGGAAGCCGCACGGGGAGCTGGTCCTCGGGGACCGGCACCTCGCCACAGGCGTCGCAGTGGATGATCGGGATCGGCGTGCCCCAGTAGCGCTGTCGAGAGATGAGCCAGTCGCGGAGGCGGTAGTTCTTCGTCTTCGCGCCGAGGCCGCTCGACGCGAGTGCAGCCGTGACCTTCGGGATCGCGTTCGCCTTGCTCAGGCCGTCGAAGGGGCCGGAGTTCGTCAGGCGACCGTCGCCAGTCAGCGCGACACCCGTCTTGGCGGGATCGATCGACGGGAGGTCCTCCGGCAGCTCACCGTCGACGATGATCGGGATGGCACCGGTGACGGGCTGGGTGGTGTCCACCACGACGCGCACGGGCAGGTCGAACGCCCGCGCGAAGTCGAGGTCGCGCTGGTCGTGCGCAGGGACCGCCATGATCGCCCCGTGACCGTAGTCGGCCAGGACGTAGTCGGCCGCCCAGATCGGCAGGCGCTCGCCACTCAGCGGGTTGATCGCGTAGCGCTCGAGGAAGACGCCGGTCTTCTGGCGGTCGGTCGCGAGCCGCGCGATCTCGCTCTCACCCTTGACGCTGTCGAGGTAGGCCTGGAAGCGCCCCTTGACCTCGTCGGAGGTGTCGGCGACGAGCTCGGCTGCGAGCTCCGAGTCGGGCGCCACGACCATGAACGTCACGCCGTACAGCGTGTCGGGGCGGGTCGTGTACACGGAGACCGGCTCGGCACGACCCTCGATGGAGAACGAGACGTCCGCACCGTTGGATCGACCGATCCAGTTCCGCTGCATGCTGAGGACCTTGGCCGGCCAGGTGCCCTCGAGCTGGTTGAGGTCGTCGATCAGGCGGTCGGCGTAGTCGGTGATGCGGAAGTACCACTGGGTGAGCTTCTTCTTCGTCACCTCGGCGCCGCAGCGCTCGCAGTGTCCGTCGACGACCTGCTCGTTCGCGAGCACGGTCTGGTCGTTCGGGCACCAGTTGACGGGGCTCGCCTTGCGGTACGCGAGGCCCTTCTCGAACAGCTGGAGGAACAGCCACTGGTTCCACCGGTAGTACTCGGGGTCGCTCGTGTGGAGCTCGCGGTCCCAGTCGAACGAGGGGCCGTACTGGCGGAAGCTGGCCTTCTGCTGCGCGATGTTCGCGTAGGTCCACTCGCGCGGGTCGACGCCGCGCTGGATGGCGGCGTTCTCCGCGGGGAGACCGAACGAGTCCCAGCCGATCGGGTGCAGGACGTTGAAACCCTGGTGACGCCAGTACCGCGCGACGATGTCGCCGAAGCCGAACGCCTCGGCGTGACCCATGTGCAGGTCGCCCGAGGGGTACGGGAACATGTCGAGCACGTACTTGCGCGGACGTTTGTCGGCAGGGTCGCCTGCTGCGAAGGGCTTCAGCTCGTCCCAGACGGGAAGCCACTTCTCCTGGATCGCCTGGAAGTCGTACCGCTCGCCGTCTCGGCGGTCGTCGGTGTTGCGCTCGTCTGACACGTCACTCTCAATCACTGCAGGTGCTGGGGGTGGAAGCCCGTGGGCTGCTCGCACGGCGCTCGGCCGCAGGATGGACGGGCTGGAGCGCACGACGGCGCTCCGTCCAACGGTCAAGCCTACCGGGATTCGGCAGGCGGACGTCCGACGCCGAGTGCCGCCAGCGGGGCCGCCGCCTTGGTCCACGTCTCCTCGAGCTCCTCCCGGGCGTCGGACAGCGCCGTGATGCCACCACCCGTGCCGATCGACGCACCCTGCGGATCGATCACGATCGAGCGGATGACCATGGCGAGGTCCATCGATCCGTCCGCGGACAGCAGGCCGAAGGCGCCGGCGTACACCCCGCGCGGTCCCGCTTCGAGGTCGTACAGCAGCTCCATCGCCCGGCGTTTCGGGGCCCCGGTCATCGATCCGGCCGGGAACGCCACCTCGACGACGTCGAGTGCGTCCAGTCCTGTGCGCAACCGTCCTTCGACGGTGCTGACGAGTTGGTGCACCTGCGGGTAGCTCTCGACGTGATGGAGAGCCGTGACCGCCACGGAACCCAGCTCGCAGACTCTGGAGAGGTCGTTCCGCATCAGATCGACGATCATGAGGTTCTCCGCGCGCTCCTTGGGACTCGCCAGCAGATCGGCGCGCCGGCGGGCGTCCTCCTCGGGATCGGCACCTCTCGGCCGGGTCCCCTTGATCGGCTTCGTCCGGACGCGGCCGTCGGCCCAGACCTCGAGGAACTGCTCCGGTGACGCGCTCGCGACACTGATCGAACCGAACCGGAGGAAGCCGCCGTGGTGCGTGGGGCTCGTCCTGCGCAGCCGCAGATAGGTCGCGAACGGGTCGTGGACCCCGTCGACGCGCAGGTGGTTCGTCAGGCACAGCTGGTAGGCGTCCCCACGGGTGATGTGCTCCTGGCACCGCTCGACGAGCCGCACGTATGCGGCATCGCTGTGACGGGGCGCGCAGACCCCGCCGGACGCCTCGGCCACGGGAGGAGGCTCGGTCGCCCTACTCAATCGCTCGACGGTCGTCGCGATCCAGTCGGGATCGTCCGACGAGATCGTCACCGTCCGCGCCGCATGGTCGAACCGCACCTGGTCGTCGAGGCGCAGGAAGAGCGCGTCCGGGGAGGCCGCCGCGTGCGACGGAACCCCGACGAGCCCTGCCCCCGACTCGTAGCCGAACCACCCGACCCAATCGCCCGGGTCGCCCTCCGCACGCACGGTACGGAGGGCGTCGAGGATCGTCGTCCGGTCGACCGAGGCGGACACCGGGGTAATGCGCTCCACCGTGCCGAGCCGGACGTCCGCGACGAGGCGTTCGGTCCCGCGTCCGATGAGACTGACGCCGGTCCGGGAGCCCTGGCCCGAATCCAACCAGGCCGCCCAGGGTTCGTCAGCGAACACGCGTCGGTAGACGTCCTCGGGCTCGGACCAGGCCGGGAGGACGACCTGCCGGCGCGCTCCGGTGGATCGCATCAGCCGACGGCCGCGATCGGCGGCGCGACGATCCGGAGGCGACCGGTCACGAGGCTGTCGGGGACCGGCGTGTGGGAGATCACGATGACCGCACGGCCCTCGGATCCCGCGACACCGAGCAGGTCCTCGAGCAGGGCGGTCGCGCGCTCGGGATCGACGTTGGCGGTCGGCTCGTCGAGCACGAGCACGGGGAACTCGCGGAGGAGCGCACGGGCGAGGGCGATGCGTTGCGCCTGCCCTCCGGAGACGAGCGCGCCGTGCTCCCCCACCGGGCGGTCGAGTCCGCCGCGTTCGGCGAGCCAGGACGAGAGCCCGACCCGCTCCAGCACGGCCTCGAGTTCAGCGTCGTCGGCCGTGTCCCTGGCGAAGAGGAGGTTCTGGCGGATGTCGGCGTCGAAGAGGAACGGACGCTGCTCGACGAGCCCGACCGACTCGCGCAGCGTGTCCGGGCGGAGGTCGCGTGCCTCGACGCCGCCGACGCGGTACCCACCCTCGTACTCGAGGAAGCGGACGAGGGCGTGCGCCAGGGTGGTCTTTCCGGCTCCGCTGTCGCCTTCGACGAGCAGCCGGTCGCCGGCCGACAGCCGGAAGCTGATCGGTGCGAGCGCCGCCGTCGTACTCCCGGGCCACCGCGCGCTGAGGTGCTCCGCCTCGAGCATGACGCCGTCGAAGGTCGGCGTGAGGATGCTGCCGGTGTCCTCGTCCGGGATCTCGTCGGGTCGATCGCTCGGGACCGCGTCCGCCACGCGCTCGGCGCTCGCGACCGCCTCCCGCCAAGCCCCGAACGCGAGGGGCACCATCGCGCAGACCTCGAACACGGCGAGCGGGACGAGGACGATCACGGTGAGCGCGGGGCCGCCGATCGTTCCCAGCGCCGGCATGCCTGCCCACAGCGCCGCGACGACGGACGCCCCGGAAGCCAGGGAGAGGACGGCGCCGGCAACCCCGGCGCCCGCGGCCCGCCGCACCATCGCGCGCGTGAGTGCCGCGTCGGCATGTTCGATCCGTGCCCGCGCGGCGTCGACCGCGCCGTAAGCGGTCAGCACGTCGAGCCCGGTCACGAGTTCGAGCAGGGCTTCCGACAGCGCACCGCGCAGCGGCGCGAGTTCGCGTTCGGCGCGCGCCGCCACCCGACTCACGAGCAACCACGAGACGAGGAACGCCGCGACGAGGCAGACCGCGAGCGCGATCCCGGCGGCCGGGAGCAGCACGGTCGTGAGGATGACGGAGGCTCCGGCGACGACACCCGAGACCACCAGTGGTTGGACGACCCGCAACGGCACGTTCTGCAGCTCGTCCACATCGGTCACCAGGCGGGTGAGGAGGTCGCCCCGGCCGGTCAGCTGCAGTCCGTCGGGAGCCACCGGGATGACGCGTTCGATCATGCCGGCGCGCAGCTGCGCCAATTGACGGAATGCAGCATCGTGGCTCAGCAGGCGTTCGAGGTATCGGAAGGACGCCCGGGCCAGAGCGAACGCGCGCACCCCGACGACGGCGACACCCAGCTCGACGATCGAGGGCTGCTCGGCGGCCTTCGTGATGAGGAACGCGCTCGAAGCGAGGAGGGCGACGGCGGCGCCCGCGGAGAGGATGCCGGCCAGGAGGCCAGGGACGAAGCGGCGAGCCGGCGGCTGCGCCAGTCGGATGATCTGTCGGACGCGCTCATCCATGGAGCATCACCTCGTCGTCCTGGACGCGTTCCGACCGCTGGCAGATCTCGAGCACGACATCCGCGTGTTCGACGATCGACGGTCGATGGGTGATGACGATGACGGCCGCCCCGGCCCGAGCGGCGTCGCGCGCGGCGTCGATGACGAGCGCCTCGGACGCGGCGTCGAGCGCCGAGCTCGGTTCGTCGAGCAGCAGCACCGGCGTTCCGGCATCCGCCGGGGTGCGCCGCAGCCGGTACAGGGCTCTCGCGATCGCGATCCGTTGCGCCTGTCCACCGCTCACGCCGTCGCCGACTGCGCCGATGGGGTGTCCGAGTGGCAGCGCGGACAGCCCGAGTGCTGACAACGCCTCGACGATGAGCACCTCGTCGGGTGCGTCATCGCCCAGCGCGACGTTGCTGCCGACCGTCCCCGCGATGAGGACCGGACGCTGCGGCGCCCACGACAGCCAGCGTCGTCCACCAGGCGTGGGCGACATGCGTCCTCCGTCGTGCAGGATCGATCCGGTGGCGTCCACGAATCCGAGGATCGCCGACGCCATGCTCGTCTTCCCGGCTCCGCTGGCGCCGACGACAGCCGTCACCACGCCGGCCGGGAACGTCGCGTCGAGGTCGTCCAACACCCGCAGCTCGTCGTATTGCACCCCGAGACCGTCGAGCACCAGGCCAGACGTCCGGCGAACGGAGTCGCCTGCTGTCGCCGGTGCGCCGAGCTGATCAGGAACGGACGGGGATTCGCGGACGGCCTTCGCCTCATCGAGGATCTCGAAGACCTCCTCGGCGGCGGTGACCCCCTCCGCGGCAGCGTGGTAGTTCGCGCCGACGTTCCGCAGTGGCAGGAAGGCCTCCGGGGCCAGGATCAGGACGAAGAGCCCCGTTCCGAGGAGGAGCGAGCCGTCGAGGAGCCGGAGGCCGATGCCGACCGCGACCACGGCGACGGCGAGACTCGACAGCAGTTCGAGGGCGAAGCCGCTCACGAACGAAAACCGCAGGACCTTCATGGTCTCGACGCGGTACTCCTCGGTGACGGTTCGGACCCGCTGCACCTGCCGGTGCTGCCGACCGAACAGCTTGAGGGTCGCCATGCCCGCGACGAGCTCGAGGAACCCGCGCGACAGATGGGCCAGGGTCTCCCACTGGCGCCGCTGCACCGCCTGGGTCGCGAATCCGATGAGGATCATGAAGACGGGGATCAGCGGGAGTGTCACGATCACCGTGATGCCGCTGAGCGGGTCCTGGAAGAAGATCACCGCAGCGATGATCGGCATGGCGATCGCCGTGAGGATGAGCTGCGGGACATAGCGACCGAAGTACGCGTCCAGGGCGTCGAGCCCGCGGCCAGCCACGGTCGTCAGGGCGGCAGAGCTCCGACGCGAGACCCAACCCGGCCCGAGCGTCTCGAACGCGCCCGCGAGGGCCCGTCGCAACTGACTGCGGACGATCGCGGAGCCACGGGCGTTCACCGAGTCGGATGCCAGGACGGTCCCGGCACGCAGCACCACGATGCCGATCAGCAGCCAGAGCGACGGCAGGAGCTCCTCGACCGGATCCCCCGCGATCGACCGGGACACGAGCTGGGCCACGAACCAGGCGAACCCGAGCGTGCAGGCGGTCTGGACGAGCGCGATGACCGCGCCGAGTCCGAGGATCGACCGGGCTCCGCGGGCATAGCGGAGCAGTCGCGGATCGAGGGGGCGCACGATGACAGGTTAGTGCGCGGCGGCTTCGATGTGCTTCCGCGTGATGCGCTTGCGGAACACCCAGTACGTCCATCCCTGGTAGGCGAGGATCAGCGGCAGGAAGATCAGGGCGGTCCACGACATCACCGTGAGGGTGTACTCCGTCGAGGAGGCGTTCGCGATCGTCAGGCTGTTCGCCGGGTCGTTGCTCGCCGGCATCACCGCTGGGAAGAGCGCGGTGAACAGAGTGAGCACGGCCGCCGCGACGGTCACGGCCATGAGCGCGAACGCACGGCCTTCCAGCCCACGGCTGTTCGCGAACCAGGCGCTGATGAGCGAGACCGCTGCGATGGCCGCGAGGATCAACACCGGGAGCGAGAAGTGCGCCAGGACGGTCCACCCGAGGAACGACGCGGCGAGCATGATGGCGACGAGCCCGGCGCGGCCCGCGAGGCGGCGAGCGCGCTCGCGGATGTCGCCCTCGGTCTTCAGCGAGGCGAACACGGCTCCGTGGGCGAAGAAGAGCACGAGCGTCGTGAGACCGCCGAGGATGCCGTACGGGTTGAGCAGGGTGAAGAGCGTACCGGTGAAGTTGTGGTCGGCATCGAGCGGGACGCCCTGGACGATGTTCGCGAAGGCGACGCCCCAGAGGAAGGCCGGCAGGGCCGAGCCCACGATGATCATGAGGTCGAAGCGCCGTTTCCAGGAGGCTTCCGGCCGCTGGTGCCGGTACTCGAACGACACCCCTCTGATGATGAGCGCGAGGAGGATGAACAACAGCGGGAGGTAGAAGCCGCTGAACAGGGTCGCGTACCACTCGGGGAAGGCGGCGAAGAGGCTCGCACCGGCGACGATCAGCCAGGTCTCGTTGAGGTCCCAGACCGGCCCGATGGTGTTGATGAGCATCCGGCGGTCGGTCTCGTCCTTCCCGAGGAAGGGGATCGTCATGCCGACGCCGAAGTCGAAGCCGTCGAGGACGAAGTAGCCGACGAACAGTGCGGCGATGATCCAGAACCAGAGAATCGTGAGGTCCATGATGTGCTCCTAGTAGACCGTGGTCGCGGGGGCGGCGGGCTTCTGCACGCCGTCCTCGTCGGGTTCGGACAGCTCGATCGGGTCGGGCCCGGCCTTGATCGTCTTCTTCAGGAGACCGAACTCGACGACGAGCAGCGATCCGTAGACGACGGTGAAGGCGATCAACGAGATCAGGACATCGAGGCCGGTGGTGTTCGGCGAGACCGCGTCCTCCGTCTTCAACAGGCTGAAGACGATCCACGGCTGGCGGCCCATCTCGGTGAAGACCCAGCCCATGGTCATGGCGAGGAACGGCATCGGGACGGCCCAGACCGCGACGCGCCACATCCAGCGCTTCGGCTCGCGGCCCTTGCGAGTGAACCAGAGACCGGCTGCCGCGACGAGCATCGAGGCGAGGCCGAGGCCGATCATCCAGCGGAACGCCCAGTAGGTGACCCAGATGACGGGCGAGTAGTCGCCCGGACCGTAGAGCTGGGTGTACTGCGCCTGCAGGTCGTTGATGCCCTCCACCGTGCCGTCGAAGGTGTGGGTCGAGAGGAACGACAGGAGGTACGGGATGCGGATCGAGAAGAGCTCGTGGACACCGTCGGGTGTGCCGAGGGTGAAGATCGAGAACGAGGCGTCGGCACCGCTCGCCGTGTTGTACATCGCCTCCGCAGCCGCCATCTTCATCGGCTGGGTCTCGACCATGGCGAGGCTGAGCTGGTCGCCGGCGAGCATCGTGGCACCACCCGCGAGGAGCATGCTCCACGCACCGACCTTGAGCGCCGGGCGCATCGCCTCGACGTGCTGGCCCCGGGCGAGGTGCCAGGCCGCAGCGGTGATGATGACGGCTGCGGAGACCATGAAGCACGCGAAGATCGTGTGCGGGAAGGCGGCCAGGGCGACCTTGTTGGTCAGCAGCTCCCAGATGTTCGTGAGCTCGGCGCGGCCTCGCTCCTCGTTGATCCGGAAGGCGACCGGGTTCTGCATGAAGGCGTTCGCCGCGATGATGAAGTAGGCCGACAGCACGGTGCCGAGTGCCACGATCCAGATGGTGGCGAGGTGCAGCTTCGGTGACAGCTTGTCCCAGCCGAAGATCCAGAGTCCGATGAACGTCGCCTCGAGGAAGAACGCGAGCAGGCCCTCGAGTGCCAGCGGCGCGCCGAAGACGTCGCCGACGAACCTGGAGTAGGTGGACCAGTTCATGCCGAACTGGAACTCCTGGACGATGCCCGTCACGACGCCCATGGCGAAGTTGATGAGGAAGATCTTCCCGAAGAACCGCGTGAGCTGCAGGTAGTGCAGCTTGCCGGTCCGGACCCAGGCGGTCTGGAACCCGGCGACCGTCACGGCCATGCCGATGGTCAGCGGCACGAAGATGAAGTGGTAGACGGTGGTGAGGCCGAACTGCCAGCGGGACAGCAGTAGCGGGTCGAGTAGGTCGTTCACGATGAACACTCCATTTTTCGCGGCATCCAGGGAAGGCGGCGCAGGTGCGGCCCGATCGGGGTGGTCATCCCCGTGGCTTCGATCCATGTCGTCGACACCAATCGTACCCGAATTCGCGCCTGTGGTCAGACCACACATCCAAGGGTGTCCTAACAGGGGTTTCGGAGCCCGTCCCACACCTGCCGCACTAGGCTTCGATCCGTGAACGACGTGCTCGGCTGGCTCCTCGACCTGGTGCAGAGCGTCGACCCCGTGACGCGCACGATCCTCGCCGGCGTCGGCATCATGCTCGAGACCTCGGTCCTCGTCGGCCTCGTCGTCCCGGGCGACACAGTCGTCATCGTCGCCAGCACCGCCGTCGTCGGACCCGTCCAGTGGATCTCGATGATCCTCGTCGTCATCACCGGAGCGCTCATCGGCGAGTCCGTCGGGTTCGCGCTCGGCCGCTTATTCGGCCCGCGCATCCGTACCAGCAGACTCGGCCGCCGCATCGGCGAGCGGCACTGGGCCCGTGCTGAGCGCTATCTCGACCGGCGGGGCGGCATCGCCGTCTTCATCTCGCGGTTCCTCCCGGTCCTGCACTCACTCATCCCCCTCACGGTCGGGATGAGCACGATGAGCTACCGACGCTTCATCTCCTGGACGCTGCCCGCCTGCGTCATCTGGTCCTCGGCCTACGTCTCCGTCGGCGCATTGGCCGCGGGCAGCTATCGCGAGCTGTCGGACCGCCTCCACTGGGCGGGCTACGTCTTCGTCGGCATCATCGTCGTCTTCGCCGTCGTGGTCCTCGTCGTGAAGCGACTCCTCCAGCGGAGCGAGGAGCGACACATGCTGGCCCAGGAGGACGCGACACCACCCGACGACGGCTCGACGCCCCAGTAGCAGACGACCGTCATCGCCGCGAGACGGCGGGCCGGACGCACCGGCATGACAGACTGAACGCGTGAAGGCATCCGACGATCGTCCAACGGCCTCCTCCGACGCCGCCGAGCAGATCCGGCACTTCGCCGCACGGATGGAGGACGCCGTCCAGTTGCGCCGCCAGCGTCGTGCGAGGCGGCACGGGCGCGAGGCGGCGGTCATCCCCTTCACCGGCTACGGATCGACGTCCTGGATCCGTGTCCTGGCCAGGGTCGTCCTGGCGGAACCGGGCAAGACCACCGTCCAACCGCAGCAGAAGGTGCGCGGCTGGAAGAGCTTCTTCGCGCTGAGCATCGCCGACCCGACGGTCGAGGTGGAGGTCGACGGACAGCGTCACACGGTCACGGGCGACCGGGGCGGAGTGGTCGACGCGGTGGTCCAGGTGTCACTCACCCCCGGCTGGCACACCCTCCGCCTGAGTTCGGAGGGCAGCGACCCGGTCGAAGCGCCGGTCTTCATCGTCGCCGACGACATCGAGTTCGGCATCGTGTCCGACATCGACGACACCGTGATGGTGACGGCGCTCCCCCGCCCACTCGTCGCGGCCTGGAACACCTTCGTCCTCGACGAGCACGCCAGGACACCGGTGCCCGGCATGGCGGTCTTCCTCGAGCGCACGGCCCGCGAACACCCGGGCTCCCCGATCATCTACCTCTCCACCGGCGCCTGGAACGTCGCCCCGACGCTGACCCGGTTCCTCTCGCGCAACCTCTACCCCGCCGGCGCCCTCCTCCTCACCGACTGGGGTCCGACGCACGACCGCTTCTTCCGCAGCGGTCGCGAGCACAAGCGCAACAACCTCGACCGGTTCGCCGAGGACTTCCCGCGTCTGCGGTGGCTGCTCGTCGGCGACGACGGACAGCACGACGAAGCCCTCTACCGGAGCTTCGAGGAACGCCACCCCGACCGCGTCGCCGCCGTGGCGATCCGTCAGCTCTCCCCCGGTGAGGCGGTCCTCGCCGGTGGGCGCTCGAAGGTCGGTGCCCAGCACGAGGGCGCCCCCTGGGTCTACGCGGGGAACGGCGCAGAACTGCTCGACCAGCTCCACGACAAGCTCTGACGGCACCGATGTCCGTCGTCCCCGTCCTGCGCATCAGATCGCGGCTGCCTCTGCTCCAGGTGCTGAAGACGGCGCTGGCCGCCGTCGCGTCCTGGATCGTCGCGATCACGATCATCCCGGGCCAGCTCCCGGTCTTCGCCGCCATCGCGGCGATCCTCGTGGTGCAGCCGAGCGTCAACCAGTCGTTCGGGAAGGCGCTCGAGCGCAGCCTCGGGGTCATCACGGGCGTCATCCTCGCGACGGCCATCGGGATCGTCTTCGGACACTCCGCCTGGATCGTGCTCCTGGCCATCGTCATCTCCATCCTGCTCGGATGGGTCCTCCGCCTCGGGCCCGGATCCGCCAACCAGATCCCGATCAGCGCGATGCTGGTGCTGTCGATCGGCGCTGCGACCCCGGACTACGCGGTCGCGCGGATCGTCGAGACCGTGCTCGGCGCGGGCATCGGACTCCTCGTCAACGTCGTCCTCGTCGCACCGGTCCTCCTCGCTCCCGCGAAGGAGGCGGTGACCACCCTCGCGCTCGCGTGCGCCGACACCCTGGACCATCTCGCCACCTCACTCACGCGTGCGAACACGGACGCGGAGCTGGTGGCGCTGCTCCAGGAGGCCCGGGCGTTGAAGCCCCTGCGAGACCGGGCGATCGCCGCGGTGAAGGAAGGTGATGACAGCCTGCTGCTCAACCCTCGTCGATCGAGGCACCGTGACGAGCTCGACCGTCAGCGCCTGCTGCTGCGTCGACTGGAGCCGGTCGTCACGAGGACGCTGGGCATGGCGCGCTCGGTGCACGATCACGACGACCCGACCCTGCATGAGGAGCCGACGGTGGCGGACATCGCCGTCGAACTGACGCGGGCGGCCCACGATCTCAGGCTGCTGGTGAACGGTCGTGCCGCGTCCGACGAGCCGCCGACCGAGACCGCGGAGATCCCGGCGCTGACCGCTCCCCTCGTGATCGCCCGCCCGCACCCCCAGCACTGGATCCTCATCGGATCACTCATGGAGGACCTCCGTCGCGTGCGCGACGAGATCGTCGGCGAGCCGACCTGAGCCGGCCGGATACACGAAGGGCCGGTGGAGCGATGCTCCACCGGCCCTTCGACGTCCTGGGGCTACGCCTGGTGCGCGGCCTGCAGTTCGATGGTGATCGTGACGTCGTTGCCGAGCAGCACGCCGCCGGTCTCGAGCGCCGCGTTGTAGGTCAGGCCGAAGTCCTCGCGGTTGATCTCGGTGGTCGCCGTGGCGCCGAACTTGTAGTTGCCGTAGGGGTCGGTCGCGAAGCCGCCGAACTCGACGGTGAAGGTGACGGGCTTGGTCACGCCCTTGATCGTGAGGTCGCCGTCCACCAGGAAGTCGTCGCCCTTGGCGCGGGCGCCGGTCGAGACGAAGTCGATCGTCGGGTAGGTCTCGGCGTCGAAGAAGTCGCCGGTGCGGAGGTGACCGTCGCGGTCGGCCTGGTTCGTGTTGATCGATGCGACCTCGGCGGACGCGGTGATCTTCGTCTCGAGGGGGTTCTCCGGCGTGACGAACGTCGCGTTGAAGCGCTCGAACTTGCCCTTGACCTTCGAGACCATGATGTGGCGGATGCTGAAGCCGACCTCGCTGTGCGTGGCGTCGACCTCCCAGGTGCCAACCTTGTAGCCGGGAATCGTCAGGGTGTCGGTCATGCGGTACTCCTTGCGTCGATGTGCGGCGCGCTCGCGCCACGTTCTATTCAAACGCACGGACCTGGGAGCTATTCCCGCATCCCCGAGAAATTCTCCTCACCGACATCAGCGCGACATCGGCCGGAGCGACGGCAGGCCGAGCCGGACGCGCAGCAGTCGGTGCGCCGCGTCGGCGACCGTCGACTCCGGAATCCTCCCGGACCTGACCGCGGCGGCGATGTCGGCGACGAGCACGGCCGGATCGACACCGGTCGACGACGGCTCCGCCCCGAGGACGTAGAGCAGCATCGTGTTGCCGGCGGCCACGGCGCGGATCGCGTTCTCCGAGGGGTTCTGGTACTCCGGCAGACCCGTGTGCTGCAGCATGAGCATGTCGTCGGTGATCGTGACACCGGTGAAGCCGAGGTCGTTCCGGAGGCGCTCGTGCCAGGCCGCCGAGAGCGTCGCCGGTACGGCGTCGACCGCCGAGTAGACCAGATGGCCGAACATCACGACCTCGGCCCCGGCGTCGATACCGGCGACGAACGGCAGGGCATCGGTCGCAGCCCAGTCCGCGGCACCGATGGCGGTCGTCGGGACCGTCGAGTGCGAGTCTCCCGGCGCCTGGCCATGGCCGGGGAAGTGTTTCAGCGTGCTGAGCACCGCACCCCGCTCACCACGGACGGCCGCGGCAACCCGCTCCGCCGAGGCGTCCGGCGTCGTCCCGAGGGCACGGTCGTAGATGAAGGAGCTCGGATCGGCGGTCTCGTCCGCGACGATGCCGAAGTTCACGGTGCAGCCGGCACCGGCGAGCATCACAGCGCGTTGGCGGAACGCCTCCTCGCTCGCAGCGGCCGGTTGCGACTTCAGGGTGTCGGCAGCGGCGAAGACGTCCTCGTCGATGCGCCGGACATCGCCGCCCTCCTGGTCGATGCCGATGAGCAGCGGCATGGTCGGGTCGGGGCTGAGGGCGCTCGTCACCGCGGGCAGCCCCGCGAGACCCGGCACGTTGTCGCCCATGATGATGAACCCGCCCGGCTGATACCGCTCGACGAACGCCCGGAGCGTGCCCGGGTCGGTGCCCGGGGCATGGAGCATCAACATGGATGCGATCCGCTGCTCGAGGGTCATCGCGGCGAGTTCAGCGGCCGCACGCTGGTCGGCGACAGCCGGAGTCGTGCTGGTGGGACGGCTCGACGGCTTCGGGGATCCGGGCTCCGTGCACCCGGACAGGCCGAGGACGGCACCCGCCGCCATCGAGGCGCCGATTGCGAGAAACCCTCGTCGTCCCAGCTGCACCGGCCCACTCTAGGCTCGGATCTTCCACGCAGGCTGGGCGTCGCTCCCGGTGTGGCAGGAGTGACGAATGTGACATCGGCGGCTACACTTGCGTGGGTGACCGCCAGGATGGACGCATGCGCAAGCCGCTGACAGCCCTCTCGCCCCGCTCGAGGGGCGTCTCGCGAGCCGCCGCCCTCGGCGCCGCGCTCGTCATCGCGGTGTCGGTCGCAAGCCCGGCGGCCGCCGTGACCCCCACCTCGTTCCGGACCGCCGACTACCCGAGCTGGGACGACGTCCAGGCGGCCAAGGCGAACGAATCGACCGCGCAGGCCGAAGCCGACCGGATCGTGTCCCTCCTCGACGGACTGCGCGACGAATCCGCCCGGCTCGGCGATGAAGCCGTCCGCCAGGGTGCGGCGGCAGGTGAGGCCAAGGCGGCGTTCGACGCGCAGGCCGCCGTCGCCGACACGATCAGTGCGCAGGCGACCGCAGCAGCTTCGGCAGCGGCATCGAGCAAGCGTCAGGCCGGAGCGGTCATCGCCCAGATGACCCGCACCGGCGGTGTCGACCCGACGCTCTCCCTCGTCCTCTCCGGCGCGGCCGACGACGACCTCCTCTCCAAGCTCAGCGCGATCAGCAAGCTGAGCGAGACCTCGGCTCAAGACCTCGCGTCCGCGACCGCCGCGAGCAACACGGCGACCGCGCTCGCCGAGCAGGCGACTGCGGCCGAGACCGAACGTCAGCGACTCTCGGAGGCGGCGGACGCCAGCTACGAGACGGCGCAGTCTGCGAGCGACGCCGCCGATGCGGCGGTCGCCGAGCAGCAGGCCAACCGCGACCGGTTGTACCAGCAGCTCGCCGTCCTCAAGAACACCACCGCGGCGGTCGAACAGGCCTACGCGCAGAGCCAGGAGGCGATCGCCGCAGAAGAGCAGCGACGCAACGAGGCCACCGGTGGCGAGGGATCCACGAGCGCGCCGCCACCGGACCTCGCAGCCGACCCGGCGGGCGCGAAGGCGTACGCGCAGTCCGCCATCGGCGCCTACGGCTGGGGCAGCGGAGAATTCCAGTGCCTGCTGCAGCTCTGGACCCGGGAGTCGAGCTGGCGCGTCAACGCCTACAACGAGTCCAGCGGCGCCTACGGCATCCCGCAGTCCCTGCCCGGGAGCAAGATGGCCAGCTCCGGCGACGACTGGCGCACCAATGCGGCGACGCAGATCAACTGGGGCCTGAACTACATCGACAGCCGGTACGGCTCCCCCTGCGGCGCGTGGGCGCACTCGGAAGCGACCAACTGGTACTGACGCCCCGTCTCAACCGGCCTCGGCCGCACCGAGATTCGTCCCGGCCACCGCCAGCACCACGGTGACGAGCAGGGCGGCCCCGATGATGAGCCGGAACAGCAGACGGTCCGGCGCTCGGGTTCCGACGAGCACGAGCCCCCATACGACGAGCGCGAGGACACCGACGGCGCCCAGCACCCCGACGATCGGCGGTGCGGTCGGCCTGCCGACGAAGATCCCACTCTGTCCGAGGACGGCGACCACGCCTGAGACGCCGAGGGCGACGAAGGCCGTCCGACCGGCGGTCCGCGCGCCGAGCCGGTGCGGCAGACCACGGACGCCGGTCCGCAGGTCGTCCTCGAGATCGGGCAGGGCGTTCGTGAAGTGGATCGCCACACCGAACAGACCACCGACGGCGAGCGTCCACGCGGCCGGCACGATCGGCGGGACGGCAGCGAAGGTGACCACGGCGGGCAGTGCGCCGAACCCCACGATGAACGGGACGACCGACCAGGCCGTCGCCTTGAGACCCAGGTTGTAGGCCCATCCGCAGACGAGGAACAGCAGGTGCGAGGCCGCCGACGCCCAGCCGAGTGATGCCGAGAGCGGAATGCTCGCCGCACCGGCCAGCAGCGCCGCCGCCCGGACTGCCGAGACGCTGAGGTCGCCGCGCGCGACCGGCTTGTCCTGTCGTCCCGAGCGACGATCCCGCCTGGCGTCGAGCCAGTCGTTGGACCAGCCGATCGAGAGTTGCCCGACGAACACCACCACGCCGAGCAGGGCCGTCCGGAGGGGTGGCAGGCCGACGGCCGATCCGAGCACGACCGCGAGAACGGTCACCGCGACGGTCGGCCCGGGATGCGAGGACGCGAACAGACGACGGACCATGGAGAACACCGCCTCAGCTTAGGGTGAAGCCCGAGCCACGGCGGTACACTGGAGCATGACCGTCTCCGTGAGGGCGATCGGCGTGGCCGTTCCTCAGACCATCCTCCATCAAGACGAGATCAGGGATGTGTTCCGCGACCAACCCGGGCGGACCCGGCTCGCCCAGCGTCTCATCGGCGCCGCCTTCGACGCGTCCGCGATCGACACCAGGCACACCGTCATCGACGCCTTCGACCATGAGGTCGAGACGACCACGGCCGCCTTCTACGACGCGGCGCAGCGGCAGGTGCTCTCCCCGCCCACCGGCGTGCGGAACGACGCCTACATCGAGCACGCTCCCCCGCTGCTCCTCGAGGCCGCACGGCGGGCACTGGACGCCGCCCCCGGCCTGTCGGCGGCGGACGTCACCCACGTCGTGACCGCGTCCTGCACCGGGTTCTTCGCGCCCGGCCCGGAATACCTCCTCGTGCGCGACCTCGGGCTGGACCCGGGCACGGAGCGCTACCACCTGGGGTTCCAGGGGTGTTTCGCCGCGTTCCCCGCCCTTCGCGCCGCAGAGGCGTTCTGTACAGCCGACCCCGACGCCGTCGTCCTCGTGGTCTGCATCGAGCTCTGCTCCATCCACCTCCGTTCCTCCGACGACCCCGACGTGATCCTCGGTTCCTCGGTGTTCGCCGACGGTGCTGCGGCCGCCGTCGTGACCGGTCGGGACACCGGATCCTCCGCGCCCGCGCTCGAGTTCGACGGCTGGTCCACCGCGCTCGTGCCGGACGGCGAGACGGAGATGGCCTGGACGATCGGCGATCACGGGTTCGAGATGGTCCTGAGCGGCGCGGTGCCCAAGCTGATCGGCGAGCACCTCGAGATCGCCCTCCGCCCACTCCTCGCCGCAGCCGACGACGCCCCGGTCTCATCGATCGACCGGTGGGCGATCCATCCCGGTGGCCGGAGCATCCTCGACCGGGTCCAGCGCGGATTCGGGCTCGACGACGAACTGCTGGCTCCGTCGCGCACGGTGCTCCGCGAGTACGGCAACATGTCGAGCGCGACCGTGCTCTTCATCCTCCAGCGCCTGCTCGACGGCGCGCCGACCGATGCCGATGAACGGGTGTGCGCCCTCGCCTTCGGTCCGGGACTGACGATCGAGAGCGCGCTGCTCCGGCTCCGGGCCGGCCGAGCCTGATGCTGCCCGACCTCGGCCGCCGTGCGACGGATCTCCTCGAACTGATGGACGATCCCGACTGCGATCCCGCGCTGCTGGACGCCACCTACGCCAGGTTCGCGACGGTGAACCGGCTCGTCTCGGGCTGGCGTGGTCTGTACCGGTCGCGCATCCGTCCACTCCTCCACCCGTCCCGGACCACGACGATCCTCGACATCGGCTTCGGTGGTGGCGATGTCGCCGTGGCCATCGCCGACTGGGCGCACGCCGACCACCTCCCCGTGCAGGTGGTCGGGATCGATCCCGACGAGCGGTCCGTGGCCTTCGCCCGTCGCCGGTACCCGGATGGCCCCGTCGCCTTCCGTCCGGCGCACAGCAGTGACCTCGTCGCCGCTGGCGAGGAGGCCGACATCGTCCTGTCCAACCACGTGCTCCACCACCTCGATCCCGCGGGCCTGTCGAGCCTGCTCGCCGACAGTTCACGGATCGCCAGACGACTCGTCCTGCACAGCGACCTCGAGCGCAACCGACTCGCGTACGCGGTCTACGGGCTCGCCACCCGTGCAGGACGAAGGCGTTCCTTCCTGCACGTCGACGGGCTCCGCTCGATCCGTCGCAGCTATCGCCAGGAGGAGCTGCAGCGCGTCGTGCCCGACGACTGGACCGTCGAGCGCAGCTTCCCCATGCGACTCCTGCTCTCGCAGACCGTCTCGTCGGCAGCGGACGGCCCACGATGACCGAGGTGCTCGTCATCGGTGGCGGACCGGTCGGCCTCGTGTCGGCGATCCTGCTCGCTCAGGCCGGCGTCGACGTGACCGTCTGGGAGCGACGGCTGGGCTCCCCCTCCGGCACCCGGGCGATCGGGATCCACCCGCCGTCGCTCGACCTGTTCGAGCATCTCGGTGTCCTCGACGAGATCCGCCGCGACGCGGTCCGGATCGACCAGGGCGAAGCCTGGAACGCCGGACGACGCCTCGGGGCGGTCGTGTTCCGTGATCGGCCCGTCCCGCACCCCTACGTCGCCGCGCTCGAGCAATGGCGGACCGAACGGATCCTCCGTGCTCGACTCGAAGCCGTCGCGCCGGGATCGCTCCGGACGGGGACGAGCTGTACGCGGTTGACGCCGGCCGAGGACGGCGTCCTCGTGTCCGGCAATGACGCCGATGGAACGGTGAGCACCCGCGCAGCCGTCGTGGTCGTCGCAGCAGGAGGACGCGCCACCGTCGACGGGATGCAGGCTCCAGGCCCCCTGCATCGATACCGGGACCGGTACCTCATGGGCGACGTCGCGGATCGGAGTGGGGCAGGTTCCATCGCCAGGGTGCACCTGCACCACCGAGGGGTCGTGGAGTCCTTCCCGCTCCCCCATGGCATGCGACGATACGTCGTGCACACCGGGTACTCGGACGATCAGGATGCCGCCCGCCCGGAACCCACCGCGTCCGACCTCGCGGCCCTCGTCGCCGACCGGACCGGCGACGACGTCGATCCGGCGACGAACACCATGCTCAGCGCGTTCGGCGTGCTTCGTCGACGACGGAAGCGCGTCGTCGACGGTCGGGTCGTCTATCTGGGCGACGCCGCCCACGAGATCAGCCCGATCGGCGGCCAGGGCATGAACCTCGGCTGGTCCGACGCACGGGTCTTCGCGCCACTGATCGCCCGCATGACCACCGGGCATCTCTCGACACAGCGCGACGTGGCCGCGGCCGTCTCCCGCCAACAGCGCGCGATCCGTCGGGCCTCATGGCAGGCGGAGCTCAACATGCGCTTGGGGCGTCCGTTGCCGGGCCCGCTCGTCGGGATCCGGGACCTCGCGCTGCGAACCGCGCTCAACGGTCCCGCGATGCCGATCCTCGCCGACGCCTACACGATGCGCTGGCTGCGCTGACGCCGTCCGAGGCCGTGCGTCTCAGTGACCGACGTGCACGCCCGCCGCAGCCTGGTCCGTCCGCCGGATGAGGAACGACGCACCGATCGCGAGCAGCGAGAGCACGGCGCCGCACATGAACGCAGCCTGCACGCCGGCTGCCGTCGCGTCGACCGCGGAACTCCCGACCGCCGCACGAGCCGCCGCGGTGGTCGACATCATGGTGATGAACAACGCCGTCCCCGCTGCACCGGCCAGTTGCTGGACCGTGCCGACGATGGCGCTGCCGTGCGGGTAGAGCTCGGGCCGCAGTGAACCGAGCGCCGAGGTGAGGAGCGGTGTGAACATGAACGCGAGACCGGCGCTCAGCAGCACGTGCACGGCGATGATCATGACGATGGCGCTGTCGACGCCGAGCATCGTCAGCAGCCAGAGCGCAGCACTCACGGCGAAGGCCCCGGGGATCACCAGCGGACGCGGACCGAACCGGTCGAACAGCGACCCGACCAGCGGCGCCAGAGCGGCCATCGTCAGGCCGCCCGGCAGCAGCATGAGGCCCGTGGTCAGGGTGTCGACCTGGAGGACGGTCTGCAGGTAGATCGGCAGGATGATCAGCGAGCCGAACAACGCCATCATCACGATGGCCACGAGGATGATCGAGACGGTGAACGAACGGTTCGCGAACGTGCGCAGGTCCATGAACGCTCGATCGTCGCGCGCCAGCCCGCGCTGCCGGAGGACGAACCCCAGGAGGGCCAGGACGCCTACCGCGAGCGGGATCCAGACGGGCATGAGCGCGTGTCCCTCGGCGGACTCGCCGATACTGCTGAGACCGAAGATGAGGCCACCGAACGCGAAGGCGGAGAGGACGAGCGACAGCACGTCGAAGCGGACCCTACGCGGCTCGGTCACGTTCCGCACGAGGACAGCGCCGAGCACCAGCGAGGCGACGGCGATGGGGAGGACGATCCAGAACATCCAGCGCCAGTCGAGCACGCTGAGGATGAGCCCGGAGACGGTCGGCCCGACGGCCGGCGCGACCGAGATGACGATCGAGATCGCACCCATCGTCCGGCCACGTGCCGAGACCGGCACGACGTTGAGCACGGTCGTCATGAGCAGCGGCATCATGATGGCGGTGCCGCTGGCCTGAACGACACGACCGAGCAGGAGGGTGCCGAATCCCGGGGACAGCGCGGCGATGAGCGTGCCGAGGCTGAACAGCACCATCGCGGTGATGAACATCGTCCGGAGGGAGAACCGGTCCAGGAGGAACCCGGTCGCGGGGATCACGACGGCCATGGTGAGCATGAAACCGGTGGTCAGCCACTGCGCGGAACTCGCCGTGATGTCGAGGTCCTCCATGAGCCGCGGTAGGGCGACGCTCATGATCGTCTCGTTGAGGATGACGACGAACGCCGACACCAGGAGCAGCCCGATCAGGAGCTTGGACCCGGGTGGAAGGCGGTCGTCCGAGGGCTTCCCGGTCGTCGGGACGGAACCGGTCGGATTCGGCACGGTTTCAGTCGTCATAGCGGTGTCATCCTTCTCAGGCCTCGGCCGTCGTACGGGCAGACGCCTGCCCTCTCGAAAGACAAGCGCCGTGTCGCCGCGGGTATTCCCATGCGTGTCGACCGGTTACGCGCAGGGCGAAGACCCGTTCCGGACGGACGGTTCCGGTGCCAGCATGAGGACATGACAGTTCCCACCATCACCCTGAACGACGGCCACACCATCCCTCAGCTCGGCTTCGGCGTCTTCCTCGTCGACCCGCAGGAGGCTGAGCGCATCGTCTCGGACGCGCTCGAGGTCGGCTACCGCCACATCGACACCGCTGCCATCTACAAGAACGAGGAGGGCGTCGGCGCCGCCATCGCGAAGTCGGGCATCCCCCGCGACGAACTCTTCATCACCACGAAGCTCTGGAACGACCGCCACCAGAAGGCGTCCGCGCACACCGCCATCGACGAGAGCCTCGACAAGCTCGGGCTCGACCACGTCGACCTGTATCTGACCCACTGGCCGACCCCGGCCAAGGACGACTACCTCGAAGCGTGGCTCGCCCTCGAGGAGATCAAGGCGGCCGGCAAGGCGCGTTCGATCGGCGTGTCGAACCACCAGGTCGAGCACCTCGAGAAGCTGATCGCGGGTTCCGAGACGGTCCCTGCGGTCAACCAGATCGAACTCCACCCGGCGTTCGCCCAGCGCGAGCTGCGTGCCTTCGGTGCCGAGCACGGCATCCACATCGAGTCCTGGGGCCCGCTCGGTCAGGGCAAGTACGACCTCTTCGGCGAGCAGGCCGTCTCCGCTGCAGCCGAGGCGCACGGCGTCACTCCGGCGCAGGTCGTCATCCGGTGGCACCTGCAGAACGGGCTCATCGTCTTCCCGAAGTCGAACTCGCGCGAGCGCATCGCCCAGAACTTCGACGTCTTCGGCTTCGATCTCTCCGCCGACGAGATCGCGTCCGTCGACGCCCTCGACTCGGGCAAGCGCGTCGGCAGCCACCCCGACGAGGTGAACTGACCTCACGGCCTCGCCCAACCTAGAGTCTCAACAACGCAGAAGTCCCCGTCAGCTGTTCGGCTGACGGGGACTTCTCGGTGTTCGGGTGGATCTGAGGGGACTCGAACCCCTGACCCCCTGCATGCCATGCAGGTGCGCTACCAGCTGCGCCACAGACCCGTATTCAACTTGCTTGCCCCTGCTGTTTCAGCGGAAGCAACTTGAATAGGTTACTACATCTTGAGAGCGGTTGTGACCACTTTCGGTGCTCGGCACCGACGGGATGGTCAGTTCGCGGGCTGCGGTGCGGACGAGACCAGCGGAATCACCGGGCAGTCCTTCCACAGACGCTCCAGCGAGTAGTACATCCGCTCCTCCTCGTGGAAGACGTGGACGACGACCTCGCCGAAGTCGAGCAGGATCCACCGCCCCTCGGACTTGCCTTCGCGTCGCAGCGTCTTCACGCCGCTCGCGTTCAGGCGGTCTTCGACCTCGCCGGCGATGGCGACGACGTTGCGCTCACTCCGACCGGTGACGAGGAGGAAGGCGTCGACGAACGGCAACGGACCGGAGACATCGAGCGCGACGAGATCCTCGCCGCCTTTGGACTCGGCTGCGGTCGCTGCGAGCTGGACGGCGTCCAGTGTGGTGTCGGACAGGGTCATGTGGTGTACTCCTCTGGCGATCGCATGGTGCGCGATCGGATGAATGTCGGCAGGGCTAGAACGCTCCGCCGAAGAAACCGATGATGAGCACCGCGATCACGCCGGCGGCGAGCACTGCGGCGGCGATCGCGAGCGTCATCAGCAGCTTGTTGCTCTGGTTGGTGGTGGCCGGGACGACGTCGCGGGTGGAACCGTGGCTACTGACCGCGCGGCTTGCCGCGACCGGGGACGCTGCAGTGACCGACGCCGGCAGCTCGTCGCCCTCGATGAGTCGGTCGATCCCTGCACCGTCGAAATGGTTCGGGTCTTGACCGGCGGAACCCAGTCCGCGGGGCAGATCGATGGTTCCGGTGATGAGGATCTCGCCCGTGGAGTTGGATGTGGCGCCCGCCTCAGCCTGCGAGGGAGCGACGGGGATGATGAGCGAGCTCGTGGTGATCTGCCCCGTGCTCGTCATGCCGCTTCCGAGGAGGTCTTCGAACGCGACCTCGTTGTCGGCCTGCGAAGCCTTCTCGGCTTCGAGCGCCGCCACGAGCATGGAGTCGCGCCCGAACCCCTTCGACAGGGTCGACGCGGGGTCCTCGGAGATGTCGTCGCGGTCCGAGACGTCGAAGAGTGAACCGGGGGCCGCGGACGCCGCAGCGGCGGGGGTGACGGAAGGCGTCGGCGCCTCAGCGGACCGGGCCTTGGCTGCGCGCTCGTCGGCGGCGGCCCGCTCAGCGTCCTTGCGTTCGGCCGCCTTGCGTTCAGCGGCCTTGCGCTCGGCGGCCTGCTGTTCTTCCGCCTTGCGCTCCGCGGCCTGGCGCTGCTCGGCCTGCTTGGTGGCCTCGGCTTCGCGACGTTCCTGCTCAGCTGCAGCGGCAGCCTTGGCGTCCGCTTCCTGCTGCGCGAGCTTCGCGGCCTGCTGACGGGCCGCCTTGTTCTGCTTCTGGGGCGGAGCGACCACCTGGTCTGGCGTCCGCGGCGGCAGGGCGACCGAAGGGACCGGCTGCTCGACCGGAGGAGCGACCGGCGCTGCCGGGGAGCCCACCTGCTCGATCGAGCCGGTGCGCTCGAGTTCTCGCAACTGACGGCGCGTGAGTCCACCGGTCGGAGCCGGAGCAGGTGCACCGGATGCCTGAGCGCTCGACGACGGCGCGGGTGACGTGGACGAAGGCGTTGGAGCACTCTCGTCGCGCGACGTGGCCTGCTCGGGGATCGCTCCCCCGGCGACGGGTTCGGATGTCGACGCGCGTCGTGTCCGTGGCGCAGCAGCGTCCGGCGTCGTTTCGTCAGCGGACGTCGACGGCTGCTGGCTCGCTCGAGCCTGTCGCCTGGTCAGGGGCGCATCCTCTGGCAACGCGGTCATGTGGCTTCACTCCGATACAGGTGGTGCTTGGTGATGTACTGCACGACACCGTCGGGAACCAGATACCAGACCGGAAAGCCTTTGCTCACCCGGCTCCGGCAATCCGTCGACGATATCGCTAGGGCCGGAACTTCCAACAAGCTTACGTCGTGCTGTGGTAATCCGGAAACGTTCAAATCGTGTCCCGGTCTACTCACAGCGACGAAGTGAGCGAGGTCCCAGACCTCTCTGACGTCTTTCCAACTGAGGATCTGGGCGATCGCGTCGGCACCCGTGATGAAGAACAGCTCGGCATCGGGACGTTTGCGGCGCAGATCGCGCAGCGTGTCGATCGTGTACGTCGGTCCGGCTCGGTCGATGTCGACCCGGCTGACGGTGAAGCGGGGGTTCGCTGCGGTGGCGATCACGGTCATGAGGTAGCGGTGCTCGCTGTCGCTCACGCCCGACTTCCGGTACGGCATGCCGGTCGGGACGAAGACGACCTCATCGAGATCGAAGTGCTGCGCGACTTCCGAGGCGGCGACGAGGTGCCCGTGGTGGATCGGGTCGAACGTCCCGCCCATGACCCCGATCCGAGGACGACGGGTGGTCGTCTCGGTGACGGGCGCGCTCACGCCGGACAGCTTAGTGGCCGTGCTCGCCGTGAGCGGCGGCCGACTCGCCCTTGTCGGCATGGCGGTTGGCGACGTCGCGGTAGCTGAAGGTCACGGCACCGAGGATGGCGAACAGCACGAGGGCGACCGCGCCGAACACCCAGGTCGGTGCGGCGAGTTCGACGGCGTGCTCCGATTCAGCCAGGACGGCGGTGGCCAAGACGGACGCGGCAATCGACATGATCTCTCCTTCTGTGCGACGCCTCGTGACGCCCGTACCAGTCTAGCGACTACCGACGGGTGTGGCCCGAACCACGCACGAGCCACTTCGTACTCGTGAGTTCCGGCAGTCCCATCGGTCCCCGGGCATGGAGCTTCTGCGTCGAGATGCCGACCTCGGCGCCGAATCCGAACTCGGCGCCGTCGGTGAAGCGGGTCGAGGCGTTGACCATGACGACGGCCGAATCGACCTCGGCGAGGAACCGGTCGGCGTTCACCACGTCGTTCGTGATGATCGCGTCGGTGTGTCCGGTGGAGTATCGGTCGATGTGCTCGAGCGCGGCGTCGAGGTCGTCGACCACGCGCACCGAGAGCTCGAGCGACATGTGTTCGGTGGACCAGTCCTCCTCCACGGCGGGCACGACGTCGGCGAAGAACTCGCTGGCACGTGCGTCGGCGTGGATGAGCACCCCGTGCTCGCGCAGGTCGCCGAGCACGGCGGGCAGCAGGCGCGCGGCCGCACCGCGGTGGACGAGGATCGTCTCGAGCGCGTTGCAGACCGATGGGCGCTGCACCTTGGCGTTGCGCACGATGTCGACGGCCCAGTCGAGTTCGGCACTCTCGTCGAGGAACACGTGGACGACGCCTGCGCCGGTCTCGATCACGGGGACCGTCGACTCCCGGACGACCGTCTCGATGAGTGACGCGCTCCCCCTCGGGATGAGGACGTCGATCAGGCCTCTGGCGTTCATGAGCTGCTTCGCACCGTCGCGACCGAACTCGTCGATGGTCTGTACCGCGTCCCCGGGAAGGCCGACGGACTCGAGTGCCGATCGCAGCAGCCCCACGAGGACCGCGTTCGAGTGTTCCGCCGCTGACCCGCCGCGGAGCACCACGGCGTTGCCGCTCTTGATCGCGAGGGCGGCGATGTCGACCGTCACGTTCGGGCGCGCCTCGTAGATCGCGCCGACCACGCCGAACGGGACGCGTACCTGTTCGAGCTTCACCCCGTCCGGAGTATTGCTCCCGCGGACCACCTGGCCGACCGGATCGACGATCGCGATGACGTCGCGGACCGCCACCGCGAGCCCGTCGATGCGGCCCCGGTCGAGGCGGAGACGGTCTTGCAGGCCGACACTGATGCCCTGCTCACGTCCCGCGACGAGGTCGCGCTCGTTGGCGGCGATGACCGCATCCGCGCCCTCGACGATCGCGACGGCGATGGCCTCGAGGGCCCGGTTCTTCTGCGTGGTGGTCGCCTGGGCGAGGACCCGGGAGGCACGCTTCGCAGCGGTGAGACGATCCGCGAGCGGCAGCACGGTGGTGGTTGGCGACGACATGCGTCGATTCTACTCAGCGGCGTCTGGTGGACGCTCTCCGCGTCACGCCGGTTGGAACCAGGTGCCGAGATGCTCACCGCGGAGGGCGGACGCGACGTTCGTCGTCGACGTCACGAGGACGGAGGTTCCCGCCTCGGCGGCCAACCGGGCGGCCGACACCTTCGTGCCCGCTCCCCCGGTGCCGACGCCCGCGGAGCCGATGTCGCCGAACGTGACGCCAGAGAGGGTATCTCCGAACGGGACCTCCTCGATCCGCTCGGCACCCGCTTCGTGCGGAGGGCGGGTGTACAGCGCGTCGACGTCACTCAGGAGGACGAGGACGTCGGCCGCGACGAGGACCGACACGAGGGCGGCAAGGCGGTCGTTGTCGCCGAACCGGATCTCATGCGTCGCGACGGTGTCGTTCTCGTTCACGATCGGCAGGATGCGCAACCCGAGGAGGCGTTCCATCGCCCGCTGGGCGTTACTGCGGTGACTGGGGTTCTCGAGGTCGCCCGCGGTGAGTAGCACCTGGCCCGCGACGATACCGAACCGGTCGAGGCTGTCCTGGTACCGGTAGATCAGCACGTTCTGCCCGACGGCTGCAGCCGCCTGCTGCGTCGCCAGGTCGCTCGGACGGGCGTCGAGGCGGAGGTAGGGCATCCCGGTCGCGATGGCGCCCGAGGACACGAGGATGACCTCGGTGCCTCGGGCGTGCGCCTCGGCCAGAGCCTCGACCAACGCCGTGATCTGCCCCGCGTTGTCGCCACTGATCGAGGAGGACCCGACCTTCACGACGATGCGTCGCGCCGTGGGGATGCCACTGCGCTGGTGGATGGTCACCGGTCGTCGCCCTCCGTCGTGACACCCTCGTCCTGCTGTGCGTCGGCCGGCACGGAGCCGACCTCGAAGCCCTCGTCGTCGTTCCAGAGGCCGGCCGCACGTTCGCGGAGCAGCTCGGCACGGGCCTCGGCCTTGGCGTCCATGCGCTCGAAGTACTCGTCGCGACGCTGGTTGCGCGTCGGGCGGTGGCTCGCGTCGAGACGCGGGTCCGTTCCACGCGGCTGCGTCAGCAGTTCCGCGGTGCTCGTGAGTGTGGGCTCCCAGTCGAAGACCACACCGCCACCCGCACCGATCATCACGGTCGCGCCGGCGACGGCACCGGCCTTGAAGAGCGCCTCTTCGACGCCGAGCTTCGCCAGGCGGTCCGCGAGGAACCCGACGGCCTCCTCGTTGTTGAAGTCCGTCTGCTGCACCCATCGTTCCGGCTTCGCGCCGAGGATGCGGTAGAGGTTGCCGTAGGTGCCACCCTCGACCGTGACGGTGAACTTGGAGTCGTCGACGGGCTTCGGGCGCAGCACGATCCGGGGCTTGGCGGCCTCGAGGGCTGCGCGGGCGCGGCTCTCCTCGACAAGCTCGCTCAACGCGAACGAGAGCTGTCGAAGGCCTTCGCGCGAGACCGTCGAGATCTCGAAGACCTTGTAGCCGCGCGCCTCGAGGTCGGGACGCAGGAACTCGGCGAGCTCCCTCGCCTCCGGGACGTCGATCTTGTTGAGGGCGATGAGCTGCGGGCGCTCGACCAGCGGCGTCTGTCCCTCGGGCACCGGGTAGGCGGCGAGCTCGGCCAGGATGATGTCGAGGTCGCTGATCGGGTCGCGTCCCGGTTCGAGCGTCGCGCAGTCGAGCACGTGCAGGAGCGCAGAGCAGCGCTCGACGTGACGCAGGAACTCAAGACCGAGGCCCTTGCCCTCACTGGCACCCTCGATGAGTCCGGGGACGTCCGCCATGGTGTAGCGGACCTCGCCGGCCTCGACGACGCCGAGGTTCGGGTGGAGCGTGGTGAACGGATAGTCCGCGATCTTGGGCTTCGCCGCGGACATCGCCGCGATGAGGCTGGACTTGCCTGCGGAGGGGTACCCGACGAGCGCGACGTCGGCGACGGTCTTCAGCTCGAGGAGGACGTCGCCTTCCCAGCCGGGTGTGCCGAGCAGCGCGAACCCGGGGGCCTTGCGCTTGGTCGAGGAGAGTGCCGCGTTCCCGAGGCCGCCCTGGCCGCCGGGGGCGACGACGAACTCCATGCCGGGCTCGACGAAGTCGACGAGTTCGACGCCGTCGACGTCCTTGACGACCGTCCCGACCGGGACCGGCAGGATGAGCGTCTCGCCCTGGAACCCGTTGCGGTGGTCGCCCATGCCGAAGCCACCGGTGTCGGAGCTCCGGTGCGGTGACCGGTGGTAGCCGAGCAGCGTCGTGATCTGAGGATCGGACACGAGCACGATGTCACCACCGTGTCCGCCGTTGCCGCCATCGGGGCCGGCCAGCGGCTTGAACTTCTCGCGCTTCACGGAGACGCAGCCGTTGCCGCCGCCGCCCGCTCGCAGGTGCAGTGTGACCCGGTCGACGAATGTGACCATGGACGCTCAGCCCCTCTCTGGATCGTGGAACTCGGTTGTACGACAGCAGGGGGCGGGCCGAAGCCCGCCCCCTGCTGGAAAGACGTTGTTGCTACTCTGCAGCAGCGACGATGTTGACGACCTTGCGGCCGCCCTTGTTGCCGAACTGCACGGAGCCGGCCTCGAGGGCGAACAGCGTGTCGTCGCCGCCACGACCGACGTTGGCGCCGGGGTGGAAGTGCGTGCCGCGCTGACGGACGAGGATCTCGCCCGCGAGGACGACCTGGCCGCCGAAGCGCTTCACACCGAGACGCTGTGCGTTGGAGTCACGACCGTTGCGAGTGGAACTCGCACCCTTCTTGTGTGCCATCTCTTCTTCTCCTCGATGCCTTACTTGATGCCGGTGATCTTGACGCGCGTGAGCTCCTGACGGTGCCCCTGACGCTTCTTGTAACCGGTCTTGTTCTTGAACTTCTGGATGATGATCTTCGGACCGCGGAGGTTCTCGAGCACCTCGGCCGTCACCGTGATCTTCGCGAGCGACTTCGCGTCGGAGATGATCTTCTCACCGTCGACGTGGAGCACCGCGGGAAGCTCGATGTTGCCATCCTTGTCGGCCTTGACCCGGTCCATCGTGACGATGGTTCCGATCTCGACCTTCTCCTGCCGTCCTCCGGCGCGCACAACTGCGTAAACCACTACGTACCCGTTCTTTGGGGAGCGAAACGCTCCGACTGACTGTTGCTGGAAGTTACTGCTCGGAAAGGCTCGAACACGTGGGACACCTTGATGGCAGAAAACCGTTGGGCGTGGCATTGAAAACTCAATGCACACCAACGGTCGAGTTTACTTCATCGTGCAGTCCAGGTCAAACCAGTGGGCACAGAACCTCGTGACCGAGGCTGTTCCTCACGGCTCCCACACCGGACGCACTCGACCAGTGTACCCCGGGGGCTCCTGAACGCCGGCCGGGTGCCCGGCGCGTCCGACCACGGATGGGAATCGCGCGAGAGGCTCGATGGTTGGATGGAGGCATGACGGTGCTCATCGATCCCCCGCTGTGGCCGGCGCACGGCACGCTCTGGTCCCACGTGGTGAGCGACAGCTCCCTGGAGGAGTTGCACGCCTTCGCCGGACGCACCGGGCTTCCGCCGCGATCGTTCGACCTCGACCATTACGACGTCCCCGCCGAGCGCCATGCGTCGCTCGTGGCGGCCGGCGCCGTCGCGGTGACCGGCGGCGAACTCGTCCGTCGACTCATCGCCAGCGGCTTGCGCATCACCGCACGCGAACGGCGCGCCTCCCGAGGAGACGCGCCGTCCTGATGCGACCGGACTATTCGGCCTGACGCTGCGCGCGGTCCGAACCGACGGCCTGTCCGCCCGCGAGTGAAGCTGTCGACACCCGGCGGCTGCGGCCGCGACCCTGACCCGGCTGCTTCGGCTCGGGGAGCGCGTCGAGGACGGACTCGAGCAGGTGCTCGGGGTCCGCGACGGCTGCGCGACGTGGCTTGTCGGCGACCGGTGCGATCGGCAGGTCGAGCAAGGCCAGCGCCGGGGCGGCGGATTCGCTCGGCGCCTCGGTGGGGCGTTCCTCCGAAGCACCCCGGCGGGACCCGTCACCGCCGCGACGGCGCGGTTCGCGCTTCTCGCGCCGGCTCCGACGACCGTCGTGCGACCCGGACTGATCCTCCGGTGACGTCGTGGACTCGTCCGCGACCGGCTCCTCGGAACCCTGCGCCTCCGAGTGCTGCGACTGCGTGTGCTGCGCCTCGGCCACGACGGCGTCGGCCACGGCCTCGGCGGCGGCGAGCTCCTCGTGGTGCAGCGTGCGCGCCGCGATCAGGGCGAGTGCGTTCTTCGCGTCGTCGGTGATCCCGTGCGTCTGTCCGGCCGGCTTCTGCTGGGCGCTCTGGCCGTTCGAGGACGGCTGGCCGCCCTGGGACCCGCCCTTGCCGCGCCGACGCTGCTGCTCCGGCTGCGGCGTCTGGCGGTGCTTCACGACGGGGTCGTGGTGCACGACCACGCCGCGTCCGGCGCAGACTTCGCAGGGCTCGCTGAACGTCTCGAGCAGGCCGAGGCCGAGCTTCTTACGCGTCATCTGCACGAGACCGAGCGAGGTGACCTCGGCGACCTGGTGCTTCGTGCGGTCGCGGCTGAGGCACTCCACGAGGCGGCGCAGCACGAGGTCGCGGTTCGACTCGAGCACCATGTCGATGAAGTCGACGACGATGATCCCGCCGATGTCGCGCAGCCGCAGCTGACGCACGACCTCCTCAGCGGCCTCGAGGTTGTTCTTGGTGACCGTCTCCTCGAGGTTGCCGCCGGAACCGACGAACTTCCCCGTGTTGACGTCGACGACCGTCATGGCCTCGGTGCGGTCGATCACGAGGGATCCGCCGGACGGCAGCCAGACCTTGCGGTCGAGCGCCTTCTCGATCTGCTCGGCGATGCGGTAGTCGACGAAGGAGTCGCCCGTGCCGTCATACGGCTCGACGCGCTCGAGCAGGTCGGGGGCGACACCGCGCAGGTAGCTCTGGATGTCCTGCAGCGCGTCCGAGCCCTGGATGACGAGCTTGTGGAAGTCCTCGTTGAAGACGTCGCGGATGATCTTGATGAGCAGGTCGGGCTCACTGTGCAGCAGTGCCGGCGACTGGACCGTCTCGATCTGACGGGAGATCTCCGACCACTGCGACTTCAGCCGCGTGACGTCGAGCGTGAGCTGCTCCTCGGTCGCGCCCTCGGCGGCCGTGCGGACGATGACGCCGACGTTCTCCGGGAGCACCTCCTTGAGGATCTTCTTCAGGCGGGCGCGCTCCGTGTCGGGCAGCTTGCGCGAGATGCCGTTCATCGAGCCGTTCGGCACGTAGACGAGGTACCGACCGGGGAGCGAGACCTGACTCGTCAGGCGCGCGCCCTTGTGTCCGACCGGGTCCTTCGTGACCTGGACGAGGACCTTGTCGCCGCCCTTGAGCGCGAGCTCGATCCGGCGAGGCTGGTTGCCCGTCTCCACGGAGTCCCAGTCGACCTCGCCGGAGTAGAGCACCGCGTTGCGTCCGCGACCGATGTCGACGAACGCCGCCTCCATGCTGGGCAGGACGTTCTGCACACGGCCGAGGTAGACGTTGCCGATGAGCGACGCCTCCTGGCTCCTGGCGACGTAGTGCTCCACGAGCACGCCGTCCTCCAGCACGCCGATCTGCGTCTTGCCGTTCTTGGAGCGGACGACCATGACACGGTCGACCGATTCGCGGCGGGCGAGGAACTCGGCCTCGGTGACGACCGGACGACGACGACCGGCGTCGCGTCCGTCACGGCGACGCTGCTTCTTGGCCTCGAGCCTCGTCGAGCCGCGCACCTTCTGCGGTTCGGTGATGAGTTCCGGCTCGCGCGGCGTGCGGACCTTGACCACGTTGCGGGTGTCGGGGCGTGATTCGCCACCCCGCTCGCCCTGCTCCGGTCCGTCCTCGCCGGCACGACGACGCGTGCGACGCCTCGACGAGCTGAGCTCCGCCTCGAGCGGTTCGTCGTCGCGGTGGACGATCGGCGGCAGGTCCGGCGCCTGGAACAGCAGCATGGTGGTCGGTGGACGCACCGGTGCGGCAGGTGCAGACTGCTCGTCGGGCCCGGCCGCCTGGGCGTCCGTCTCGGTGCTGGTCGACTCGTCCGCCGTCTCGGGCGTCGTGAGGTGCTGGTCGGTCGGTTCGTGCTCGGTCCCCGGCGTGGCCGGATCCTCGGTGTGCTCTTTCACCATTCCTGGTGTACTCCCCTATGCCGGGTCGGTGGCCGCGCCACCCTCCGGTTCTTCGTCTCGTGCGTGCGGCCGCGGGTGCAGCCGTTCGCAAATCCTGTGTGATCGCTGGCTCTCGGAGCTCTCACGATCGTGCCGGCACGTGCCGGCGGGTCCTGGGCTCTCATTGCCCAACAAGCCTGTTGTGTCGTGCGGTCGAGCGCGGCTCGGGCACCACCCCACGATTATCGCACGAACAGGGCCGACGGTCCTGAGTACGGACCACCCGGGCATGTCCCGCCGCCGTTCAGTCCAGCGTGCGAGAATCAGGGCGTGTCAACTCCGGTCATCGACGCGCGCCCCAGGGGCCTCGCCATCTTCCTCATCGTCGCAGGTGTCATCGGGTGGATCGCGGCGTTCGCGCTCACCCTCGACAAGTTCCAGCTCCTGCAGGATCCGAACGCCCAGCTCGGCTGCAATCTGAGCATCCTCGTGCAGTGCGGGGTCAACCTGAACTCCTGGCAGGGTGCCATCCTCGGATTCCCGAACCCGATCATCGGCCTCGCCGCCTGGATCGCCCCGATCGCCGTCGGCGTCGCGGTCCTCGCCGGAGCGCAGTTCGCGCGGTGGTTCTGGATCGCCTTCAACATCGGGTTCCTCGGCGCCCTGGGATTTGTCATCTGGCTGATCTCGCAGAGCATCTTCGTCCTCGGCACGCTGTGCCCGTGGTGCATGGTCACCTGGTCGGTGACGATCCCCTCGTTCATCGCGGTGACCGCGTTCACCCTGCGGAACGGCATCATCCCGGCGTCCCCCGCCGTCCGCCGCGTCGCCGGGGTCGTGTCCTCCTGGATCGTGGTGGTGACGCTCGGGTGCTACCTCGTGGTGGCGGTCATCGCCCAGCTCCGCCTCGACGTCCTGTCCTACCTGTAGCCGGTGGCGGCCCGAACGGCCGCCGGACGCGTACGACGAAGCCCGCCCCCGGAATCGGAGGCGGGCTTCGTCGTGCGGAGTCGGGGCGTCAGGCGAACCAGAGCGCGAGCTCGCGGGAGGCGGACTCGGCGCTGTCCGAACCGTGGACGAGGTTCTGCTGGACCTTGAGTCCCCAGTCGCGGCCGAAGTCGCCGCGGATGGTCCCGGGCGCGGCGGTGGTCGGGTCGGTCGTGCCGGCGAGCGAGCGGAAGCCTTCGATGACGCGGTTGCCGGCGACGCGGATCGCGACGACGGGACCGCTCAGCATGAACTCGACGAGGGGTTCGTAGAACGGCTTGCCCTCGTGCTCGGCGTAGTGGGCGGCCAGCAGCTCGCGGTCCGGCTCGACCATGCGCAGGTCCACGAGCGAATAGCCCTTCGCCTCGATCCGACGGAGGATCTCGCCGGTCAGGTTGCGTGCGACGCCGTCAGGCTTCACGAGTACCAGGGTTTCTTCAACAGCCACGGTCAATCCTTCGCTTCTCGGTAGAGCGCCTGCTGACGCTCGATCTTGTCGCCTTGGACCATCGCATAGGTCCAGACGGCTGCGGCCATCCCGCCGACGAGGAACATCATCGGCACGAGCAGGCCGGTAGCCACGATAGCGGCTTGCACCGCCCAGCCCAGCCAATACCCCCAGCGGAATCGCAGGAGCGGGATCGTCGCGACGATGATCAGGCACAGCACCGCTCCGCCGATCAACGCGACCGGGGCCGGGAGGGCCTTCAGCCCGAAGATGACGAGCGCGCCGAGGAACATGACGATCATCTCGAAGCCGAGGATGATCGATCCGAGGGTCTGCTTGATGCTCCGTAGAGCCCGACTCCGTGCCATGCCGCTCATGCGGTCGCCTTCCATTCCCGGTCGTCGGCGATCTCGATCGCCTCGCCCACGAGGGTGATCGAGCCGGTGATCACCACCAGCCGGCGCGGCGCCTCCTCGGCCCAGCGCCGTGCGTCCTCAGCGGCCTCGTCGAGCGTGTCGGCGAAGGTCGACGCCGGCAGGTCGAGCGACGCGGCGAGGCGCGAGAGCTCCTCGGCGGGGATCGCCCGCTCCGACTCCGACTGGGTGAAGAAGAAGCCGGATGCGGCGGGCGCCAGGGTCGTCAGGATGCCGGCGGCGTCCTTGTCCTGGAGGATGCCGACCACGAAGGCGATCTCGTCGACGTCGAAGTAGCTGCCGAGTGCGGCGACCAGGGACGCGGCACCGTGCGGGTTGTGCGCCGCGTCGACGAGCACGGTCGGCTCGGTGCCGATGAGCTGCAGACGCCCCGGGGAGGCGACCTCGGTGAGGCCCTCCGCGAGGACGTCCTCCGCGATCGGCTGGGTCGCTCCGCCGAGGAACGCCTCGACCGCGGCGATCGCGAGGGTCGCGTTCCGTCCTTGGTGGTCCCCGTAGAGCGGGAGGTAGAGCTCCGGGTAGGTGCCGGCACGCCCTCGGACGGTGATGAGCTGTCCGCCCACCGCCACGGCGTCCTGCACGAGGGCGAACTCCTCACCTTCGAACACGGCCGGGTCGTCGACCGCCGCGGCGGCGTCGACGATCGCCTGACGCGCGTCGGGGTGCTGCGCGGCCGAGACCACCTGCGCCCCGGGCTTGATGATGCCGGCCTTGGTGCGCGCGATCTCGGCGATCGTCTTGCCGAGACGCTGCACGTGGTCGAGGTCGATGGGCGTGAAGACGGCGACCTCGGCATCGGCGGCGTTCGTCGAGTCCCAGGCACCGCCCATCCCCACCTCGACGACGGCGACGTCGACGGGGGCGTCGCCGAAGCAGGCGAATCCCAGGACGGTGAGCGCCTCGAAGAAGGTCAGCGCGGGCTCACCGGCCGCCGTGAGCTCGGCGTCGACCATCGCCAGATACGGCTTGATGTCGTCCCAGTTCCTGGCGACGGCCTCGTCCGAGATCCGCTCGCCGTCGATCCCGATGCGCTCGGTGAACCGGACGAGGTGCGGACTCGTGAAGAGACCGGTGCGGAGCCCGTGGGCGCGGAGGATGCTCTCGATCATGCGCGCCGTGCTCGTCTTGCCGTTCGTTCCGGCGATCTGGATGATCGCGAAGGACGACTCCGGGTTGCCGAGGAGCTCGAGCGCCCGCTTGGTGGCACCGAGACGCGGCTGCGGCTGGGCCTCCCCCAGCCGTTCCAGGAGCTCGCGGTACACGGCGTCGGCGGCATCGGCCGCGGACAACTCGTCTCCGGGGATCAGGTCATCGGACATCGGCGGTCTCCTCTGCACGCGCGACGGTCACGGTGAAGGCTCCGGCGTTGCCGAACTTCCCGGCCGCGAACGACTGGGCGAAGCCCGACGCTCCAGCCTGGGCCTCGTCGTCGGACCAGGTCAGGGACGTCGCCAGGGTGTCGCCGGCGAGGTCGACCACGTCGAGAGCACTGCGCACCGCGCGTTCGTCGGCGTCGTCCTCGAATCGGAGCTGCAGCCGGATCCGGTCGCTCACCTGCAGGTCCGCCGCCTTCCGGGTGTCCTGCACAGCACGGATGACGTCGCGGGCGAGTCCCTCCGCTTCGAGCTCGGGCGTCAGCGTGGTCTCGAGCAGGGCGAAGCCACCCGAGGGCAGGAGCGCGAGCGCAACGCCACCGGCGGCGCCCGAGGACGCCTCCATGACGAGCTCGTACTCGCCGTCGACGAGCTCGATGCCGCCGGCCATGACCGTGCCGTCGACCTCGGACCAGTCGCCGCTCCGAGCGCCCTTGATCGCCTGCTGCACCGTCTTGCCGAGGCGCGGGCCTGCCGCGCGGGCGTTGATCGAGAGGCGCGAGGTGACGCCGAACTCGGTGCCGCTGGTGTCGGTCAACTCGGCGAAGGAGACGGCCTTGAGGTTGAGCTCCTCGCGGAGGATCGCCTCGAACGGAGCGAGCGACGCGGGGTCGGGCGTGACCACGGTGAGCGATGCGAGCGGCAACCGGACACGGAGACCGGCCTGCTTGCGGAGGGCGAGGGTGACACCGGAGACCTCGCGGACCCGGTCCATCGCCTCGACGAGTGCCGCGTCCTCCGGGAACGCCTCGGGCTCCGGCCAGTCAGTGAGGTGCACGCTGCGCTCGCCCGTCAGGCCGGTCCAGACCTGCTCCGTGATGAGCGGCAGGAGTGGAGCAGCGACCCGGCAGTACGTCTCGAGGACGGTGTAAAGCGTGTCGAAGGCGTCGCGGTCGAAGGCGCCACCGTCGGTCGACCAGAAGCGGTCGCGGGAGCGACGCACGTACCAGTTGGTCAGGACGTCCGCGAAGTCCCGCAGCGAGGCCGCCGCGAGGGTCGCGTCGAACGCCTCGAGGTGATCGGTCACCGTGACGACGAGCTCACGCGTCTTGGCGAGGATGTAGCGGTCGAGGACGTCGGTGGAGTCCGTGCGCCACTCGGCGTCGTAGCCACCAGGCACCGCCGTGTTCGCGTACAGCGAGAAGAAGTACCAGGTGTTCCACAACGGCAGCATCACCTGGCGGACGCCCTCACGGATGCCCTCCTCCGTCACGACGAGGTTGCCGCCGCGCAGCACCGAGCTCGACATGAGGAACCAGCGCATGGCGTCGGAGCCGTCGCGGTCGAAGACCTCGTTGACGTCCGGGTAGTTGCGCAGCGACTTCGACATCTTCTGGCCGTCGCTGCCGAGGACGATGCCGTGGCTCACGACGCTCGTGAACGCCGGCCGGTCGAACAGCGCGGTCGACAGCACGTGCAGGAGGTAGAACCACCCACGCGTCTGGCCGATGTACTCGACGATGAAGTCCGCGGGGCTGTGCGAGTCGAACCACTCGCGGTTCTCGAACGGGTAGTGCACCTGGGCGAACGGCATCGATCCGGAGTCGAACCAGACGTCGAGGACGTCGGTGATGCGGCGCATCGTCGACCGGCCGGTCGGGTCGTCGGGGTTCGGCCGCGTGAGCTCGTCGATGTACGGGCGGTGCAGATCGGTCGGGCGCACGCCGAAGTCGGCCTCGAGCTCGTCCAGCGAGCCGTACACGTCGATGCGCGGGTAGGCCGGGTCGTCGCTCTTCCACACCGGGATCGGTGAACCCCAGTACCGGTTCCGGCTGATCGACCAGTCGCGCGCACCCGCGAGCCACTTGCCGAACTGTCCGTCCTTGACGTTCTCCGGCACCCAGGTGATCTCCTGGTTGAGTTCCTCCATGCGGTCGCGGAACTCGGGCACGCGGACGAACCAGCTCGACACCGCCTTGTAGATGAGCGGCTGCTTGCAGCGCCAGCAGTGCGGGTAGGAGTGCTCGTAGCTCGCCTGACGCAGGAGGCGGCCCTGAGCCTTCAAGAGCTGGGTGAGCGGCTTGTTGGCGTCGAAGACCTGGAGACCGGCGACGTCGGACACCTCCGGGAGGAACTTCCCGCCGTCGTCGACGGAGACGATCACCGGGATACCGGCGGCCTCGCACACCTTCTGGTCCTCTTCACCGTAGGCGGGGGCCTGGTGCACGATGCCGGTGCCGTCCTCGGTCGACACGTAGTCGGCGACGAGGATGCGCCAGGCCTGCTCCATGCCCCACTCGGCGTCGGCGTAGTAGTCCCAGAGGCGGTCGTAGGAGACGCCTTCGAGCTCGCGCCCGACGATCGTCCGGGAGACGGCGGCCTGCGCCTCGGCCGCGGAGTCGTAGCCGAGGTCCTTCGCGTAGTTGCCGAGCAGCGCCGAGGCGATGAGGTACTCGCCGCCGAGGACCTCGGTGTCGGCGTGGGAGGAGCCCTCCTCGCGGAGCACCGTGGCGTCGGGGGTGCCGTTCGGACCGGCCGGGACGACCGCGTACTCGATGTCGGGCCCGACGGCGAGCGCGGCGTTCGTCGGCAGGGTCCAGGGCGTGGTCGTCCAGGCGAGCGCGCGGACGGCGGTAAGCCCGAGGCTCTCGGCCTTCGGACCGACCAGCGGGAAGGTGACCGTGACGGTCTGGTCCTGGCGGGAGCGGTAGACGTCGTCGTCCATCCGCAGCTCGTGGTTGGAGAGCGGCGTCTGGTCGCGCCAGCAGTAGGGCAGCACCCGGTAGCCCTCGTAGGCGAGGCCCTTGTCGTGGAGCTGCTTGAAGGCCCAGATGACCGACTCCATGTAGGTCACGTCGAGGGTCTTGTAGTCGTGCTCGAAGTCGACCCAGCGCGCCTGGCGCGTCACGTAGTCCTGCCACTCCTCCGTGTAGCGGAGGACGGAGTCACGTGCGACCTGGTTGAACGCGGCGAGCCCCATCTCGTCGATCTGGCGCTTGTCGGTGATGCCGAGCTGGCGCTCCGCCTCAAGCTCGGCGGGGAGGCCGTGGGTGTCCCAGCCGAACCGGCGGTGCACCTGCTTGCCGCGCATCGTCTGGAACCGGGGGAAGAGGTCCTTGGCGTAGCCCGTGAGGAGGTGTCCGTAGTGCGGGAGGCCGTTCGCGAAGGGTGGGCCGTCGTAGAACACCCATTCCGGAGCGCCCTCGCGCTGGTCGATGGAGGCCTGGAAGGTGCCGTCGGCGGCCCATCGGGCGAGCACCCCCTCCTCGATCGAGGGGAAGCTGGGCGACGGCGTCACGCCGAACGCAGCGCCGTTCGACGCCGACTCGGTTGGGGTCGGTTCCTGGGACTTCGGGTAGCTCATCGTTCTCCTGGCAGGTCTCGTGGGTCCTGCGAGGACGCCGGCGTTGCCGACGCGGTACCACCCCGCTTGCCGCTCCGCTGGAACGGCCGCTCTGCATCGGCTGTGACGGGCCTGACCCGCTCGGTTCTACTGGGCTCCCGCTGAGCGGTCGCTGTTCTGCCGAGGACTCCCCGGTGATGGCCGGATCGATGTCGATGGTCCCATCGTACAGCCTGCGGAGCGGCTCCGAGGAGGGTCGGCTACGAGGAACTCGGCCCGTCGATCCGGGCGAGCGCGCGGCCGTACCCGTCCACCACCGGAGCGATCGCGCGGCGGAGGTAGTCGCCGAGCTCGCCCCGGCCGACACCTGCGGCCGCCCAGGCCCCGGCGCCGGCGACGATCGCGCCGGCGAGCGCCGCTGCGGCGGACCGGATGGTCAGCTCGTCGGCGCGGACGGCGAGGCGCGCGAGCGAGACCCGGAGCACGGCTTGGAGACGCAGCAGACGTTCGAGGCCGGACGCCTGCAGCTCCCACGCGGTGTCCATCAACTCGATCTGCGTGAGCGCCCAGGGCACGGCGCCGTTCGAGCGCTCCTCGGCGATGCCCAGGAGCGCGGCTTGCAGTGACGGCATGGCGTCGGCGACATCCGTCGCGGGGGCGTCCCCGGCTGCGGCGAGCGCCCGTTCGAGTCCGGCGAGCGCAGCGTCGACGTCGACCCAGAGGACGTCGCTCTTGGAGCCGAAGTAGTTGAAGAAGGTGTTGCGGCTGACGCCGGCGCGGCTCGCGATCTGATCGACGGTGGTGCCGGGGTATCCCTGTTCGAGGAAGAGTTCGGCGGCCGCCTCCTCGAGGACGCGTCGGGAGGATCGTCGGGGTCTGCCGACGGCGTTCCGTGCCGGTGGTCTCGCCATGGGGGCTCCTTCCGCCGCCTGTGAGCCTAGCCGTCGTGCGAGGGGTCGGGGCGTGGTGCCGAGGCTCTATGCTGGTTCCGAGACGGCGTCCAATAATTCGTCCGACGCCGCCACCGGGCCCTCAGCACCCGGTCGATCGCCTTCTGGAGTCCCTGTGCCCGCATCCCCCTCCCCTGCCCGTCGACGCCCTGCGTCCTCGCGTCGTCCGTTGCGCGTCGCCGCGGCGCTCGTTCCGCTCGCGGTCCTGCTCGCAGCGTGTGCACCGGGGACGCCGGCCGCGTCGAGCACGCCGAAGGCCGGTGGGACCCTCGTCTACGCCAGCGGGGACGCCGAGCCCACGTGTCTCGATCCGCACGTCGGCGGCAACTACCCGCAGGCCCTGTTGAGTGCACAGTTCCTCGAGCCGCTCGTCTCCCGAGACGCGAAGGGTGAGATCATCCCGTGGCTCGCCGAGTCCTGGACGACGTCGGAGGACGGTCTGACCTGGGAGTTCACGCTGCGGTCGGACGTGACGTTCACCGACGGCACCCCGTTCGACGCGGCAGCGGTCAAGGCGAACATCGAGCATCTGCAGGACCCGGCGACGAAGTCGTCCACGGGCTACCTCGCGGTGGGTAAGGTCGCGTCGGTCGAGGCGGTCGACGCCACGACGGCCCGGTTCATCCTCTCCGCTCCCGACAGCGCGCTCCTGGAGTCGTTGTCGCAGCCGTGGACGGCGATGGAGTCCCCGACGGGGATCGCCCGCGGTGAGGCTGCGAACTGCGATGCGCCGGTCGGTACCGGACCGTTCGTCGTCGACGAGTGGGTGAAGCAGGATCACGTCTCGCTCGTCCGGAACGACGCCTACGACTCGGCACCGGGCGACGCCGCGAACGACGGGCCGGCGTACCTCGACGGCATCACGTGGCGCTTCATCCCCGACTCCGCGTCGCGCTTCGCGGCGCTCCAGAGCGGCGACGTCGACATCATCGACAACGCGCAGCCCGACACGATCGCGCAGGCGAAGGACTCGAAGACGATCGTCGACCTGGACGCACCGCGCCCCGGTGCCTCGAACCGGATCGAGTTGAACGCGGGACAGGCGCCGTTCGACGACCAGCGCGTGCGTGAGGCCTTCGTGCGGTCGACGGACGTGAACGCCGGCATCGAGTCACTGTTCTTCGGCACGGCGAAGCGTTCCTACTCGCCGCTGTCGAGTGCCGAGGCCACCGCCTACTCCGACGAGAGCCTGTTCGGCTACGACCTCGATGCCGCGAACAAGCTCCTGGACGAGGCAGGCTGGACCGAGAAGGACGAGGACGGCGTGCGGACGAAGGACGGCGTCCGGCTGACCGTGCGGTTCCCCGTCAGCACGAACCAGTCGATCCCGGCCGAGCAGTCGCTCTTCGAGCAGATCCAGGCCGGAGCCGGTGACGCCGGCTTCGACGTGCAGCTCGAGCTGCTCGATCTCTCGAGCTGGTACGAGGCACTCGGCTCCAACGCCTACGAGGCCGTCAGCGCCCCGTACACGAAGGTGGGACCGGACGTGCTCCGCGTGCTCTACGACTCCTCGGGCATCGTCCCGGCGCCGAGCGGCTACTTCGCGAACCACGCCCAATTGGACGACCCCGCGCTCGACGAGATCCTGAAGCAGGCGAGCGACACCCTCGATCCCGAGGAGCGGGCGTTCCTCTACGAGCAGGCGCAGCAGATCATCCTCGACGGCTACTACATCCTGCCGCTCTACGACCAGCAGAACCACTTCCTGCTGAGCACCTCGCTGCAGGGCGTCCGCGCGCTGCCGACGGTGTCGACGCCGGTCTTCGGGGACGCCTGGCTCGTGGAGTGAGCTCCGTCGGCCGCTCTGGACGCGACCTCCGCCGCCTGGCCGGGCGGATCGGGGCGCGTCTGGCCGGTGCGGTGTTCGTGCTCTGGGCGGTCGCGACGGTCACCTTCTTCGCCGTCCGGCTGATCCCCGGCGATCCGGCGCAGGCCTATCTCGGCGGCCCCGGCTCCCAGGCGTCGGCTGAAGCGCTCGAGCGGGTGCGCGAGCAGTACGGCCTGGACCAGCCGCTCCTCGTGCAGTACCTCGCGCAACTGGTCCGACTGGTCCAGGGGGATCTCGGCGAGTCGGCGTCCCTTCGTACGCCGGTGGCCCAGGTGCTCGGCGAACAGCTCGGCGGGACGCTGGTACTGGCGACGGCGTCGCTCGCCGTCGCCTGGCTCCTCGCGCTCGGCCTCGCGGTCTGGTCGACCCGTGGTGGGCGGGTGTCCGCGGCCCTCGGATCGGCCGTCGAGCTCGTGGCGGCGTCGCTCCCCCAGTTCTGGCTCGCGACCGTCCTCATCACACTCTTCAGCACCTGGCTCGGATGGCTCCCTCCGGTGAGCACGGGTGATGCGGTCGGTCTCATCCTCCCGGTGCTGACCCTGGCCATCCCGGTCGCCGGGTTCCTGGCCCAGGTGATGCGGGAACCGTTGCTCGACGCGGGGAGCGCACCGTTCGCCGTCTCCGCGGCCGCCCGTGGTGAATCGACCACCGGCCTCCTGCTCAGACACGGCCTACGCCACGCCGCCGTGCCCGCGGTCAACCTGTCGGGATGGGCCTTCGGGTACCTCATCAGCGGCGCGGTGGTGGTGGAGACCATCTTCGCCCGGCCTGGCCTCGGGCGGACGCTGCTCCAGGCGGTGACCGTCCGCGATGTCCCGGTGGTCACCGGCGTGGTGTTGAGCTCGGCGGTGGCGTACGTCGTCGTCATGTTCCTCGCGGACCTCGCGGCGGAGCTGCTCGACCCACGCGACCGGATCCGGCGGTCCGGTTCATGAGCGGGCTCGCGATCACGCCGGCGTCCGGAAGCGCCGACGCCCGGGTCCGCCGCGGATGGCGCCGGTCGTCGGGATTCGGCGCACCCGAGATCGTCGCTGCTGTAGTGGTGCTGTTCCTGCTCGGCTGTGCGCTCGCCCCCCAGCTGTTCGCGACAGCGTCACCGACGGCGGTCGACCCGCGGGCCGCGTTCTCGCCGCCCTCCCTCACGCACTGGTTCGGCACGGACGAGTCCGGCCGTGACGTCTGGAGCCGGGTCGTGCACGGTGCGGGGACCTCGCTCCTCATCGGCGTCGCCGCGACGGCCATCGGACTGATCCTCGGAGCAGTCCTCGCGACGATCGCCGCAGTCGGCGGGCGGATCGCGGACTTCGCCGTAGGACGCGTCCTCGAAGTGCTCTTCGCGTTCCCCGGCCTGTTGCTCGCGCTCCTCGTGATCGTCATCGCGGGGCCCGGTCCCGTCACGGCGACGATCGCGGTCGGCCTGTCGACGGCGCCGGGCTATGCGCGCCTCATCCGCGGTCAGCTGCTCCAGGTCCGCTCCTCCGACTTCGTCGAGGCCGCGCGAGTGCTCGGGCACGGGCCGGCCCGGATCCTGTTCCGACACATCCTCCCGAACGCCGTCGCCCCGCTGTTCGTCCTCGCGACCCTCGGCATCGGACAGGCGGTCGTCTGGGCGTCCGCCCTGAGCTACCTCGGGCTCGGGGCGCAACCACCCGCGCCGGAATGGGGTGCCATGCTCGCCGCAGCACGAACCTACCTCGCGACGGCGTGGTGGCTCACGGCGTTCCCGGGTCTGATGATCGTCGCGACCGCCCTGTCCACCACGGTCCTCGGCCGGGGTCTCCAGCGCCGATCTCGGGAGGATGGCCGATGAGCGACACCAGTCCACTGCTCCAGGTGGAAGCACTGACGGTCGGATTCGACAGCGGGGACGCCGTCGTCTCCGGCGTCTCCTTCCAGGTCGAGCGCGGCACCTGCGTCGCGATCGTCGGCGAGTCGGGCTCCGGCAAGAGCGTGACCGCCAGATCGCTCCTGGGCCTCGCCGGCGCATCTGCGCGGGTGACGGCCACTCGACTCGACTTCGACGGCACCGACCTCCGCGGACTCGGAGCATCGGCCTGGCGACGCCTGCGCGGGCGTCGCATCGGACTCGTCCTCCAGGACGCCCTCGTGTCGCTCGACCCCTTGCGACCGATCGGGCGCGAGATCGACGACGCACTCCGACTCGGCACCGACCTCGACCGGACCGCCCGCACCCGGCGGGTGCTCGAACTCCTCGACTCCGTCGGCATGCCCGACCCGGCTTCCCGCATCGGCCAACGTTCCGGCGAACTCTCCGGCGGACTCCGTCAGCGCGCGCTCATCGCGTCGGCGATCGCACTGGACCCCGACCTCCTCATCGCCGACGAACCGACGACCGCGCTCGACGTCACCGTCCAAGCACGTGTCATCGGCCTCCTCGACGACGTCAAGCGACGCGGGGCGGGCCTCCTCCTGATCAGCCACGACCTCGCCGTCGTCTCGTCGATCGCCGACCACCTCGTCGTGATGCAGCACGGTGTCGTCGTCGAGCAGGGGCCGGCCGAACAGCTGCTGACCAGGCCGACACACCCGTACACCCGGGCCCTCATCGCCGCGGTCCCCACCGACCGCGCTCGAGGGACACGCCTCAGCGCAGACCAGCCGGTCGACGCGGCACCGGTGGCCGAACAGCCGGCGACGCGCACCCGCCCGACGACGCAGGACCGATCGGACGCACCCGCGCTCGAGTTCCGATCCGTCTCCCGCAGCTTCGAGCGTGGCCGCGGCGCCTCGGCGATCCTGGCGGTCGACGACGTCTCGCTCCGCCTGGAACCGGGGACGACCCTGGGCGTGGTCGGCGAGTCCGGTTCGGGCAAGACCACCCTCGCCCGCATCGCACTCGGCCTCACCGCGCCACAGTCGGGAACGGTGCTCCTCGAGGGCGAACCATGGTCGGAGCTCCATGAGCGAGCGCGTCGTCCACGACGGAACCGTCTGGGCTGGGTCTCGCAGGATCCGCTGAGCTCGTTCGATCCACGCTGGCGCGTCGACGCCATCCTCGCCGACGCCGTTCATGGACGCGAAGTCGCACCTCGCGACATCACCCGTCTCCTCGAGGACGTCGGCCTCCATCCCTCGCTGGCTCGCGCGCGCCCGCGGACCCTCTCCGGCGGGCAGCGGCAACGCGTGGCGATCGCGCGGGCACTCGCGAGTCGACCGTCGACGCTCATCCTCGACGAACCCGTCTCCGCGCTCGACGTCACCGTCCAGGCCAGGATCCTGGACCTCCTCGACGAGCTGCAGCGACGCCACGGCCTGAGCTACCTGTTGATCTCCCACGACCTCGGCGTCATCCGGCACATGAGCGACCGGGTCGCCGTGATGCAGCACGGGCGGGTGGTCGAGCATGGCGACGCCGAGCAGGTCTTCACCGCCCCGGCCCACCCCTACACCGCCCGACTCGCAGCCGACGCTCCGCGCCTCATCGCGCCCGGTGCGGCATCAGGGCGCGACGGCGCCTGACTCCGGCGTCGGGATCCGGTCCAGCACCGCCTGGACGACGGGCGCGAGGGTCTCGGCGTACACCCAGCTCAGGTGGTGGTGATCGCGGTACGCGAGGACACCACCGATGACCGGCGAGCACCGATCGGACGCGCACAGGGCGTCCGAGAGGTCGACGGCGCGGACCCGTGGGTCGGTGCTCGCGAGTGCGGCCTCGTACTGCGGATCCTCCGTGAGCGCGTCGCTCCGGTCCCGGGCGCACCCGTCCTCCGGATCAGCGTCGTCGCGGACGCACTCCAGCACGTCGTCAGACATCGTCGGGGTGTCACGCAGGACGACGATCTGCTCGATCGTCGCTGGCACGAGCGCCCAGCGCTCCGCATAGGCTTCTGCGGCCACCTCCCGCCAGTCGCGGTCCCCCTCGGCGACGACCGGGTTGCGTGCGCGCGCCGAGACAACGAGCGTGTCGATCTCCGGTTCGTCCTGCAGCAGCTCGAGGGCGTCGCGGTTCCAGCTCAGGCACCCGGCGCGCATCTCGGCGAGCACCGCCGCGCTCGTCCCGGGCTCCGTGCGCTCGGCGTCGCTGAACGGGCAGGAGCTCTTCGCCGCGACGAGGAGCCGCCACCCGTTCGTCTCGGCAGCCGTCGCGAACGCCGGCAACCACTGCTCGGCGTGGGAGTCGCCCATGAGCGCCACCGTCCTCGTCGCCTGCTCCGCGCTGGCACCGTAGGCGCAGACCTCGAACGCGGCAGCCCGGATGTCGGTGATGCAGCGGTCCGGCGGCAGGTCGGCGAGCGACGCGTCGGGAATGACGACCCCGCGGGTCTCGTCCCCGGGAGACGCCGAGGAACCGTCGCGCGAGGTCTCGCCACCGGAGCCTTCCCTGCCGTCCGATGACGCTCCGTCGTCCCGCGGACACGCTGCAGCATCGACGAGCTCCGCGGCACCGAGGCAGTTCGACGGGGTCGCGACCAGGGTCTCGATGCGCTGCTGTTCGGCCGCGATGCGCGCCTCGGCACCGGGGAGCACCCCGATCGAGGCGACCAACAGGACGCTCATCGCGAGGGCGGTCGCGCTGATGACCCGTCGTGGCTGCCAACCGGCCATCCGCCCGAACCGGATCGGGCGCTCCACGAACCGCGTCGTCACCTCCGCGAGGACGCCCGTGATGACGAGGAGGACGAGCTGCTCGGGGATGGAGGCCGACCGAGCGAGCACGATCCCGCCGAACACGATGAGGGGCCAGTGCCAGAGGTAGACCGCGTAGGAGCGGTCGCCGAGCCACTGGATCGGCGCCCGGGCGAGCAGCGCGGTCGGCGACCACCGGACGTCCGGGGCCCAGGCCGCGATCACGGCGATCGTCCCGCCCACCGGCAGCGCCGCGGTCAACGCCGGGAAGGGCGTCTCCCCCGAAAACCAGACGGCAGCCGCCCCGATCGCGGCGAACCCGAGCCAGGCGACGACCGTGCGCGCACCCGCCCGCAGCGCCCACCCGCGCCGGGCTCCCTCGGCCACCAGGATCGCCGTCAGTCCGCCGGCGGCGAACTCCCAGGCCCTCGTCGTCGTCGCGAAGTAGGCCGGGGACGGGTCTTGCGCGGTGAAGACGACCGACCAGGCGGCCGACGCGATGCAGACGAGTCCGATCGCGATCGCGACGCCCCGACGCCGTACCGACGGCGCGGCCGAGCGTCGGGCGAACCGCACGGCGAGCCAGCCGGCGACGAGGACCAGGATCGGCCAGACGAGGTAGAACTGCTCCTCGACCGACAGCGACCAGAAGTGCTGCACGGGCGACGGAGCGTCCTCTGCCGCGAGGTAGTCGATCGCGGATCCGGCGAGCGCCCAGTTCTCGATGTACAGGCCCGACCACGCGATCTCGCGCAGGAACCGGGGCAGGTCCCCGAGCGGTGCGAGGTACCAGCTCGCGACGAGGGTCGCGGTGAGGACGGTGAGCGCAGCGGGGAGCAGCCGTCGTGCGCGCCGGGCCCAGAACCGCCCGAGTCGGACCGAACCGGATCGCTCGACCTCGGCGAGGAGGTGCGCCGTGATGAGGAACCCGGAGATCGCGAAGAACACGTCGACGCCGACGAACCCGCCCGGCACGAGCCCCGGCCAGAGATGGAACACCAGGACGAGCGAGACCGCCACGGCGCGAAGGCCTTGGAGGTCGGCTCTCACGCGGCCGGAGGCGGCTCTGGTCGACACGGTCCGATGCTATCGGCGGAGGATGACGGTCTGCGGTCCGGCGTCCTCCCGGTCCCCTGCGATAGCATGGGATGTTCCCACACACTCAGGCACGCAGACACGGTGCCGCACATATCAGCAGGAGATCGCCTCATGACCGCTGCCAGCATCCCGGACAAGCCGGCCCTCGAAGGTCTCGAGCAGAAGTGGGGCTCCTCCTGGGAGTCCGCGGGGACCTACCGGTTCGAGCGCGACGGCGCCACGCGTGAGTGCATCTACTCGATCGACACCCCGCCGCCGACCGCATCCGGCTCCCTGCACATCGGTCACGTCTTCAGCTACACGCACACCGACGTGATCGCCCGCTACCAGCGGATGACCGGCAAGCGTGTCTTCTACCCCATGGGCTGGGACGACAACGGCCTCCCGACCGAACGCCGCGTCCAGAACTACTACGGCGTCCGGTGCGACCCGACGCTCCCCTACGACGCGGACTTCACCCCGCCGTTCGAGGGTGGCGACAACAAGAGCACCAAGGCGGCCGACCAGATCCCGATCTCGCGTCGCAACTTCATCGAGCTGTGCGAGCGCCTCACTGTCGAGGACGAGCAGCAGTTCGAGGCCGTCTGGCGTGCGCTCGGCCTCTCCGTGGACTGGACGCAGAGCTACCGCACCATCGGCGACGAGTCGATCACGGCGAGCCAGCTCGCGTTCCTGCGCAACCTGGACCGCGGTGAGGCCTACCAGGCCATGGCGCCGACCCTCTGGGACGTCACCTTCCGCACGGCGGTCGCCCAGGCGGAGCTCGAGGACAAGGAGCAGCCGGGCACCTACCGCCGACTCTCCTTCCACCGCCCCGACGGCGGCACCATCGAGATCGAGACCACACGGCCGGAGCTCCTCCCCGCCTGCGTCGCCCTCGTCGCCCACCCCGACGACGAGCGCTTCAAGCCGCTGTTCGGCACGACCGTGACCACGCCCGTGTTCGGCGTCGAGGTGCCCGTGCTCGCCCACCACCTCGCCCAGCCCGACAAGGGCGCCGGCATCGCGATGGTGTGCACCTTCGGCGACATCACCGACATCGTGTGGTGGCGCGAACTCGACCTCCCCAACCGAGCGATCCTCGGCTTCGACGGCCGCGTCATCTCGGAGGCGCCTGAGGCGATCACCTCCGAAGCCGGCCTCGAGGCGTACGCGCAGCTCGCCGGGAAGACCGTCTTCAGCGCCAAGCAGACCGTGGTCGACCTCCTCGCAGCCTCGGGCGACCTGATCGGTGAGCCGAAACAGATCACCCACCCGGTGAAGTTCTTCGAGAAGGGCGACAAGCCGCTCGAGATCGTCTCGACCCGCCAGTGGTACATCCGCAACGGCGCCCGCGACGAACAGCTCCGCGGCCGCCTCCTCGAACTCGGCTCGGAGCTCGAGTGGCACCCCGACTTCATGCGCGTGCGCTACGAGAACTGGGTCGGTGGCCTGTCCGGCGACTGGTTGATCTCCCGCCAGCGCTTCTTCGGAGTGCCGATCCCCCTCTGGTACCCGCTCGACGCCGACGGCAACCCGGTCTACGACCAGCCGATCGCGCCAGACCACGCCGCTCTGCCCGTCGACCCGTCCAGCGATGCCGCACCCGGTTACGACGAGTCGCAGCGCGGTGTCCCCGGTGGGTTCGTGGGCGAGGTCGACGTCATGGACACCTGGGCCACGTCGAGCCTCACCCCGCAGCTCGCCGGCGGCTGGGAGCGCGACCCCGAGCTCTGGGACCTCGTTTTCCCGTACTCGCTGCGCCCGCAGGGTCAGGACATCATCCGCACCTGGCTGTTCTCCACCATGCTCCGCAGCGTCCTCGAGTACGACCGGAAGCCGTGGGAGCACGCCTCCGTGTCCGGCTTCATCGTCGACCCCGACCGCAAGAAGATGTCGAAGTCGAAGGGCAACGTCGTCACGCCGGCGGCCATGCTCGAGCAGCACGGTTCGGACGCCGTCCGCTACTGGGCGGCCTCGAGCCGTCTCGGCACCGACGCCGCCTTCGACCCGCAGAACCCGACGCAGATCAAGATCGGCCGGCGCCTGGCGATCAAGGTGCTCAACGCCTCGAAGTTCATCCTCGGGTTCACCGGTCGTGAGGACGCCCCGGTGACGGAGGCCGTCGACCTCGCCATGCTGAGCGTGCTCCGCAAGACCGTCGCCGACGCCAGCAGTGCGCTGGCCGGTTACGACCACGCGCGCGCCCTCGAGCTCACCGAGGCGTTCTTCTGGACGTTCTGCGACGACTACCTCGAGCTCGTCAAGGAGCGGGCCTACGGCGAAGAGAGCCCTGAGCAGGCTTCGGCGGTGGCCGCGCTGCGGATCGCGCTCTCTACCCTGCTCCGCCTGTTCGCCCCGTTCATCCCGTTCGCGGCCGAGGAAGCCTGGTCCTGGACGCACGACGGCTCCGTGCACCGTGCCAGCTGGCCGACCGACGAGGAGTTCGCAGGACTCGCGGCGGGCGAACCGCAGGTGCTGCAGCTCGCGAGCGAGGCGCTCACGGGCATCCGGCGCGCGAAGACCGACGCCAAGGCGTCCCAGAAGACCCCGGTGGACTCCGCGGTCATCGCCGGACCCGCCGCATCGATCGAGCTGCTCGAGCTCGTCGCAGACGACCTCCGCGCCGTCGGACGCATCGAGTCCCTCGAGTTCCGCACCGCCGACGTCCTGTCGGTCGGCGACATCGTCTTCATGCCGGCGGCCGACGCCGAGGAGGCACGCGCATGAGCGTCACCATCCGTCCCGCCGTCGAGAGCGACCTGTTCGCCTGGCACGCGCTGTACTCCGGCTACGGGGAGTTCTACGGCAACCCCCTGACCGACGAGAAGGCCGTGCTCGTGTGGGGCTGGCTCAGCGACCCGACCCATCCGTTGACCGCGCTCGTCGCTGAGGACGCACAGGGCGCCCTCGTCGGGCTCGCCCACTATCGCGTGTTCCCCCGTGCCCTCGCCGGTGGGACCGGGCTCTACCTCGACGACCTCTTCGTCGCCGAGGACGCCCGCACCGGCGGGGTCGGGACCGCGCTGATCGAGCACGTCCGCGACCTCGCGAAGGCGGACGGTCACAGCGTCGTCCGGTGGATCACCGCCGCCGACAACGAGCGCGCCCAGGCCGTGTACGACAAGCTGGCGACCCGCACGAGCTGGGTCACCTACGACCTGGAGCCGTGATGCAACTCGGAACCCGCTGGGCCTTCGGCGCCAAGCCACCGGAGAACGTGCCGACGCCGGTGCAGACGGCCATCGCCGCTGAGGAGCATGAGTTGCTCGCGCAGGGTGTCGACACGTCCTCGTGGCGCTGGACCCTCACCTGGCTCGAACGCCGGCCCGTGGTCGAGCTCGACGACGGTACGACCATCCGTCAGCACGCGGACGGATCCGTCAGCCTCACCCGACCGGACGACGACCACGACGACGAGGACTGAGCCTCCTCCCCGGCACGCTGGATAGGGTGAGGTATGGAATCACACACGAATCCGTTCCTCGAGCCGAGCACGCTCCCCTATCAGCTGCCGCCGTTCGGCGAGATCCGCGCGGAGCACTTCCGCCCCGCCTTCACAGCCGGGTTCGCGCAGCAACTCGATGAGATCGCGGCGATCACCGCGCAGGACGACGCGCCGACCTTCGAGAACACGCTGATCCCGCTCGAACGGAGCGGCGCGATCCTCCGGCGGGTCGCAGCGGTCTTCTTCAATCAGAGTTCGGCGGACAGCTCCGCGTTCACCAATGAACTCGAGGAGGAGCTCGCTCCGCAGCTGGCCGCCCACGAGGACGCGATCAGGCTCGACCCCGCGCTGTACGCGCGGATCGCGGCGGTCCACGCGAGTCTCGACGACCTCCAGCTGACCGCCGAGGCGGTCTACCTGGTCCGACGCGTGTACAGCGAGCACACGCTCGCGGGCGCCGGTCTCGACGCCGAGGAGAAGCAGCGGCTCTCCGACCTCAATCTCCGCCTCTCGACACTGACCACCCGGTTCGAGAAGCGGCTCCTGGCCGACACCAACGAGCTCGCCGTCCACCTCACCGATGCCGAGGAGCTCGACGGCCTGAGTGCGGGCGAGATCTCCGCCGCGGCCCAGGCGGCCGCCGAGCGAGGCCTCGACGGCTGGCTCGTCACCCTCGTCCTCCCGACGGGCCATCCGGCGCTGTCGTCGTTGACGCACCGTGGCGTCCGCGAGCGGATCATGACGGCCTCCCGTGCCCGCGGCACGCACGGCGGACCGAACGACAACCGCGACCTCGTCCTCGAGATCACCCGTCTCCGAGCCGAGCGCGCCGCGCTCCTGGGGTTCCCGTCGCACGCGGCAGTGGTCACCGCGGACCAGACCGCGGGGACCCCGGAGGCCGTCGCAGCGCTCCTCTCCCGTCTGGCGATCCCCGCCGCCCGCAACGCGGATCGGGAACAGCGCGAGCTCGAGCGGGTCACCGGTCTCGAGACCGTCGAGGCCTGGGATTGGCCGTTCGCGACCGAGCAGGTCAGGATCGACCGGTTCGATGTCGACACCAGCGTGATGCGCCCCTACTTCGAAGCGGAGCGGGTCCTCTTCGACGGCGTGTTCGCCGCAGCGACCAAGCTCTACGGCATCACCTTCGCCGAACGGACCGATCTCCGGGGCTACCACCCCGACGTCCGTGTCTTCGAGGTCTGGAACGAGGACGGCTCCGGCCTCGGCCTGTACCTCCTCGACCTGTACACCCGCGACAGCAAGCGCGGCGGCGCCTGGATGAACGCGCTCATCTCCCAGAACCGCCTGCTCGACCAGCCCACCGTCGTGGTCAACAACCTGAACGTCCCGAAGCCGGCCGAGGGCGAGCCGACCCTGCTGAGTCTCGACGAGGTCACGACCTTCTTCCATGAGTTCGGCCACGCGCTGCACGGTCTCTTCGCGGAGGTCGAGTACCCGCGGTTCTCCGGTACGAACGTCTTCCGGGACTTCGTCGAGTTCCCGAGCCAGGTGAACGAGATGTGGATGCTGTGGCCCGAGGTGCTCGCCGGCTACGCCAGGCACGTCGAGACCGGTGAGCCGATGCCGCAGGAACTGGTGGCGAAGCTCCAGGCGTCCGAGGGCTTCAACGAGGGTTTCTCGACGAGCGAGTACCTCGCTGCGGCGATGCTCGACCAGGCGTGGCACAGCATCGGTGCAGATGACCGGGTCGACGATGTGGAGGCGTTCGAAGCGGCGGCACTCCGGTCCGCCGGGCTCGACAATCCGGCCGTGCCGCCCCGGTACGCGAGCACGTACTTCGCCCACACCTTCTCGGGCGGATACGACGCCGGCTACTACTCGTACATCTGGAGCGAGGTGCTCGACGCGGACACCGTCGACTGGTTCACGGAGAACGGCGGACTGACGAGGGAGAACGGCGACCGATTCCGCACCAAGCTCCTCGGGGTCGGCGGTTCGAAGGATCCTCTGGAGGCCTACCGCGACTTCCGTGGGCGCGACGCGGTCATCGAGCCGCTCCTCCGACGCCGCGGGCTCGAAGACTGAACGACGAAGCCCGCCGCAGCCACTCCGGAGGATCCGAGGGCTGCGGCGGGCTGATGACCGCCGGGCGTCGTCTAGGCCGACTTCTCCTGGCGGCGAGCCGCACGCGGGACGATCGTCGGGGCCGCGTTCTCGACGACGGACTCCCGGGTGATGACGACGCGAGCGACCTCGTCGGTGGAGGGCACCTCGAACATGATCGGCCCGAGCACCTCTTCCATGATGGCTCGGAGCCCTCGGGCACCGGTCTTGCGGAGGACGGCCAGGTCGGCGATCGCTTCCAGTGCCGCCTGGTCGAACTCCAGCTCGACGCCGTCGATCTCGAACATGCGCTGGTACTGACGCACGAGCGCGTTCTTCGGGACCGTGAGGATCTCCATGAGCGCATGCTGGTCGAGCGGCGTGACCGTCGTGACGACCGGCAGGCGACCGATGAACTCGGGGATGAGCCCGAACTTGTGGAGGTCTTCCGGCAGGACCTCGCCGAAGAGGTTCACGTCGTCGCCCTTGCTGTGCAGGGGTGCGCCGAAGCCGATGCCCTTCTTGCCCGCGCGGGAGGAGATGATCTCCTCCAGCCCGGCGAAGGCCCCGGCGACGATGAACAGGACGTTCGTCGTGTCGATCTGGATGAACTCCTGGTGCGGGTGCTTCCGGCCGCCCTGCGGGGGTACCGAGGCGACGGTTCCCTCGAGGATCTTGAGGAGCGCCTGCTGGACACCCTCACCGGAGACGTCGCGCGTGATGGAGGGGTTCTCAGCCTTGCGGGCGATCTTGTCGACCTCGTCGATGTAGATGATGCCGGTCTCCGCGCGCTTGACGTCGTAGTCGGCGGCCTGGATGAGCTTGAGGAGGATGTTCTCGACGTCCTCGCCGACGTAGCCGGCCTCGGTCAGTGCGGTCGCATCGGCGACGGCGAAGGGGACGTTCAGTCGCTTCGCAAGGGTCTGCGCGAGATACGTCTTGCCGCAGCCCGTCGGGCCGATGAGGAGGATGTTGCTCTTCGCGATCTCGATGTCGTCGTGCACCGTCTCGGCGGGAGCGAGCGTGGCGCGTGAGCGGACGCGCTTGTAGTGGTTGTACACCGCGACCGAGAGCGCCTTCTTCGCGGCCTCCTGGCCGATGACGTACTCCTCGAGGAAGGCGAAGATCTCCTTCGGCTTCGGGAGGTCGAACTCGCTCACCGTCTCCTCGCTCGCTTCAGCGAGTCGCTCGGCGATGATCTCGTTGCACAACTCGACGCACTCGTCGCAGATGTACACGCCGGGACCAGCGATCAGCTGCTGGACCTGCTTCTGGCTCTTGCCGCAGAACGAGCACTTGAGCAGATCGGCGCTTTCGCCTATCCGTGCCATGTCTTTCCCTCTCCCTGGAGATTCGGTGCTCCGAGCCTAACCTGTCCCTGCGACAACTCGGCGCGCCACCCCGCTGGGATGACGCGCCGAGTCGTGAGCACGGGAGCCGGGTCAGGCCGTGATGGCCGCGACCGGGTTCTTCCGCGAGGTGAGCACCTGGTCGATGAGACCGTACTCGAGCGCCTCGGCGGCCGAGAGGATCTTGTCGCGGTCGATGTCCTTGTTGACCTGCTCCACCGAACGGTTGGAGTGGTGTGCGAGGGTCGACTCGAGCCAGCCGCGCATGCGGAGGATCTCGGCCGCCTGGATCTCGATGTCCGAAGCCTGTCCGTGGCCGGCCTCGCCGACGGCGGGCTGGTGGATCAGGATGCGGGCGTTCGGGAGGGCCAGGCGCTTGCCCGGCGTGCCGGCGGCGGTGAGCACGGCAGCGGCGGAGGCCGCCTGTCCGAGGACCACCGTCATGACGTGCGGACGGATGTACTGCATCGTGTCGTAGATCGCCGTCATCGCGGTGAACGAGCCACCGGGTGAGTTGATGTACATGACGATGTCGCGGTCGGGGTCCATGCTCTCGAGCACGAGCAGCTGGGCCATGATGTCGTCGGCCGATGCGTCGTCGACCTGCACGCCGAGGAAGATGATGCGGTCCTCGAACAGCTTCGCGTACGGGTCCTGGCGCTTGTAGCCGTAGGCCGTGCGCTCTTCGAAGCTCGGGAGGATGTAGCGAGCACCCGGCATCTGCAGCGAGCGGCCCGCCGCACTGAACGTTGGAGTCTCCATGTGTTGCATTCCTGTCTGGTCGAAGCCGGGTTACTTGTCGCTGTCGACGGTTCCGCCGCCGCCGGCCACGTCGAGCGCGGACTCACGGAGGTGGTCGACGAAACCGTATTCGAGCGCCTCTTCGGCGTTGAACCAGCGGTCGCGGTCGCCATCGGCGTTGATCTGCTCGACGCTCTTGCCGGTCTGCGCCGCGGTGATCTCGGCGAGACGGCGCTTCATGTCGAGGATGAGCTGCGCCTGGGTCTGGATGTCGCTCGACGTCCCGCCGAATCCGCCGTGCGGCTGGTGGAGGAGCACGCGGGCGTTCGGGGTGATGTAGCGCTTGCCCTTGGTGCCGGCCGTGAGGAGGAGCTGACCCATCGATGCGGCCATGCCGATACCGACCGTGACGATGTCGTTCGGCACGAACTGCATGGTGTCGTAGATGGCCATGCCGGCCGTGATGGAGCCACCGGGCGAGTTGATGTAGAGGTAGATGTCGCGCTTCGGGTCGTCCGCGGCGAGGAGCAGCAGCTTGGCCGCGATCTCGTTCGCGTTCTCGTCGCGGACCTCGGCGCCCAGCCAGATGATCCGGTCCTTCAGCAGGCGGTCAAAGACACTGGGCGAGAACTGTGGTTCGGCCATTATCGCTCCGTTTCGGTTGTGCAGTGGTTCGAATCTATCGGAGGCGACGCACCACCAACGCCCTGTTCGCCCTCGGCAGACTCCCGGGCGACGGGGTTCGCCGGCAGCGGACGGCGAGCGGACGGACCGTGCGACCGTCGGGGCTCAGCGGAGCGGATCCGTCTCGAGTTCGTCGGCGTAGGCGCGGACGGACCGGTGGTATCGCGGCAGGTGCGGCACGAGAGCGCGGAGGGCGACGGCGGTCGCTCGACGCGGGTCCCCCGAGCTGGCGAGCGCCAGGGCCAGGAAGGCCGCGGTCGCGTCCGCGTACGGACCGGTCGGATCGTCCGCGAGCTGCTGTTCGAGCAGGACGACGCTCTCAGCGGTCCGGCCGAGGTTGCGGAGGGTGCTGGCCAGTTGGATGATCGCCTGCGGACGGTGCTCCTCGTCGAGCCCGGCCTCGAGCGCGGCGCGATAGCAGACCTCGGCCTCGACCTCGTGGCCGGCGGAGTCGCGTGCACCGGCAGCCTCGAACGCGGCGCGGGCGTCACCCGGCGGACGCTCGGCGGCCAGGGCGTCGATGGCCGCGATGCGCTGCTCGTCGTCGATGGTCTCGTCGGCCCAGACGGCTGCGACGCGGTCGTCCCAGCCGGTTGCGTCGGTCGTCGTCATGATGGCTCCCTTTCGGCTGACGTGTCCGGAGACGACGACAGGGGCGGAATAGCTTCCGCCCCTGTCGTCACTGCTGGTGCTGTCCTACTCGGCAGCGGCCTCGTCGGCAGCGGCCTTCTTGGCCGGTGCCTTCTTGGCGGGCGCCTTCTTCGCAGGTGCCTTCTTGGCGGCGGCCTTCTTCGGCTCTGCCTCGGCCGGAGCCTCGTCGGCGGCGTCCTCGGCCGGAGCCTCGGTCGTCTCGTCGGCTGCAGTCTCGGTGGCGGTGTCCTCGTCCTCGACCACGGCGACGAAGTCGCTCAGGTCGACGGGCTTGCCGTTGGAGTCGACGACCTCGGCCTTGCCGAGCGCGATGGCGATGGCCTTGTTGCGGGCGACCTCGCCGACCATGGCGGGGATCTGACCCTGCTGGCCGAGTGCCTCGATGAACTCACCGGGCTCCATGCCGTACTGCGACGCGCTCTGGATGAGGTACTCGGTGAGCTCGTTCTGGTTCACCTGGACGTTGAGCGACTCCGCGAGTGCGTCGAGGAGGAGCTGCGTGCGCAGCGCCTTCTCGCTGGACTCGGTGACCTCGGCGCGGTGCTCGTCGTCCTCGAGGCGGTTCTCGCCCTCGAGGTGACGGTGCACCTCGTCCTCGATGACGCTCTCGGGCACGGGGATCTGCGCGGCCTCGAGCATGGCGTCGACGAGCGCGGTGCGTGCGTCGCGGCCCTGGGTGATGACCTGCTGGCGCTCGACGACCTCGCGCAGCTGCGCCTTGAACTCGTCGATGGTGTCGAACTCGCTCGCGATCTGAGCGAAGTCGTCGTCGGCCTCGGGAAGCTCGCGCTCCTTGACGGCGGTCAGCGTGACGGTGACCTCGGCATCCTCGCCCTCGTGCTCGCCACCGAGCAGCGGCGAGGTGAAGGTGGTGGTCTCACCGGCGGTGAGGGAGTCGAGTGCCTCGTCGATGCCGGTGAGCAGCTCGCCCGAACCGATCTCGTAGGAGACGCCGCTCGCGCGGTCGACCTCGGCGTCGTTGATCTTGGCGACCAGGTCGAGCTGGGCGAAGTCGCCCGTCTTGGCCGGGCGGTCGACGGTCACGAGCGTGCCGAAGCGTGCGCGGATGCGGTCGAGCTCGTCCTGGACGTCGGCTTCGCCGGCTTCCTGGGCGTCGACGGTGAGCTTGAGGCCCTCGTAGGCGGGAAGCGTGATCTCGGGACGGACGTCGACCTCGATGTTCACGAGCAGGTCGCCGGAGAAGTCCTTCTCGTTCGGCCACTCGACGATGTCGGCCTGCGGGCGGCCGAGCGGACGGAGTTCGTTCTCCTCGAGTGCCTTACGGAAGAAGCCGTCGAGGCCCTCGTTGACGGCGTGCTCGATCACGGCGCCCTTGCCGACGCGCTGGTCGATGATCGCCGGTGGCACCTTGCCCTTACGGAAGCCGGGGACGTTGATGTCCTCGGCGATGTGTCCGTAGGCGTGGGTGATGCTCGGCTTGAGCTCCTCGGGCGTCACCGCGATGGCGAGCTTGACGCGAGTGGGGCTCAGCTTCTCGACCGTGGTCTTCACGTGATTACTTCTCCTGTGTCGGGGATTCTGCCTCAGTTGAGGACGCAAAACGGAGTCGGGGCGACAGGATTCGAACCTGCGACCTCCCGGTCCCAAACCGGGCGCTCTACCAAGCTGAGCTACGCCCCGGATCGGCGACAATCCGGCCAGCCGGCCCGACCGACGAGCGGTGGGCGAAATGGCCTCGGTCAGTCTAGCCCAGAATCTGTGCGGCCCCTGTGCGGTTTCCGGGGCGGAACGGGCCTCGGGACACGGAGCTGCACGGATGGGCGCTCGGGATGCAGTAGCATTACCGGGTGAGTTCGTCGCATTGCGACGCCTCGGGGATGTAGCTCAATGGTAGAGCCTCAGTCTTCCAAACTGATTACGCGGGTTCGATTCCCGTCATCCCCTCTCCATTCCTCAGAACCAGGCAGCGCCGCGAAGGCAGGCGCGACGGTTCGGCTACCGCGCAGGTACTTCCTGGCGCCGCGCCCTTCGACAGGCACAGGGACCGGAAGAGGATCGCCGGAGCGCGAGGCCCGCCGCTGAGCGCTTCGACAGGTCCGGGCGGCGATATCGCATGGGCGACGCCCTAGGCTGAGCGCATGCGACTCGACGCGATCTGGCCCCACATCTGGACGGTGGCCGGTGCGCTCGTCTTCTTCGTCGGGGTGTACGCACTCGCGACCGGGCGACTCGGCGTCGGACTCATCTGCATGATCGGCTGCGTCGTCTGCCTGTCCGGCTCGCTCGCCGCGCAGCGTCGCCTCAGGAAGCGCGACGCACGCCGCCGCTAGTCTTCGTCGACGACTGCGGCGTGGACCGCTCTGAGCGCGACGTAGTGTGCGGCGTTCTGTCGGATCGCCTCCCGCTCGTCGGCCGTCAGCTCCCGCCGCACCTTGGCCGGGACCCCCGCGACAAGCGAACCGGGCGGCACGATCATGCCCTCGAGGACCACCGCTCCCCCGGCGACGAGCGACCCGGCACCGATCACGGCGCCACTCAGGACCACGGAACCCATCCCGATGAGGCAGTCGTCCTCGACCGTGCAGCCGTGGACGACCGCGTTGTGCCCGACGGAGACGTTGCGTCCGATGACCGTCGGGTGGCCGCTGTCCGTGTGCACGGCGACCCCGTCCTGGATGTTGGACCCTGTGCCGAGCGTGATCGAGTCGGAGTCCGCGCGGAGGACGGCGTTGTACCAGACGCTCGAATCCTCGGCGAGCGTGACGGCGCCCACCAGCACGGAGCCCGGCGCCGTATAGGCACTCGGGTCGATCCGGGGCGAGCGTCCGTCTGAGAGTTTCCTGACCGTACCGTGCAGCGTCATACCGGCCACGCTATCGCAGGCGGCCCCGGCCGACGGGAACCCGCGTCGTTCCGGGGTGAATCGCCGGTACGGTCAGGCTTTCCTTGCTGAGTGCACCCTTCGTAAGCCGAGCCTCGACTTCCTTGCGGAATGTCTGCGGCTGAGTACCGTTGCATTCAAGCAGACCGACGAATCCGCCCGACCAGGGCCTCACTCGTCAACGAAGGGGAAACACCATGACCGACATCACCACCTCCATTCCGCAGGCCGTCGCCAACCCGGACGTCGCAGCAGGCACCGCGCAGTTCCTCAGCCCCGTCGTCGTCGACCTCACCGCCATCGTCGTCAACGGCAAGCAGGCCCACTGGCACGTGCGTGGCGCGAACTTCATCGGTGTCCACGAGCTGCTCGACGACATCGTCGAGCACGCGCAGGAGTGGGCCGACCTCGCCGCAGAGCGCATCGTCGCCCTCGGCCTCCCGGTCGACGCACGCCTCAGCACCGTTGCCGCGAAGACCAGCACGCCCGAGCTGAGCGAGGGCTTCCAGCAGTCAGACCGCACCATCGCCGAGGTCATCGCCCTCATCGACGCCGCCTCCGCCTCGGTCAACACCGCGGTCGACGAGCTCGATGAGCTCGACCAGACCAGCCAGGACATCGCGATCGAGATCGCCCGCGGCCTCGACAAGGACCGCTGGTTCCTCTTCGCCCACCTCAGCCGGTAGCACCCCGGCGGGGCGACCCGCCAGCGTCACCCACGAAGGGGCAGTCATCCGTGACTGCCCCTTCGTCGCGCGTGTCACCCATCAATCGTTGCGCTGGAGCAGGGCGAGGACCGCGAGGACCCGTCGGTGGTCGCTCCCGGAGTCCTCGAGACCGAGCTTCTGGAAGATGGCCGAGATGTGCTTCTCGACCGCACCGACACCGACCCGCAGGCGTTCGGCGATCGCCGTGTTCGTGCGCCCCTCCGCCATGGCGGAGAGCACCTCCGTCTCACGTGGGGTCAGGCCGGCCAACGGGTCGCGCTGTGCTGCGAACAGGGTGCGGACCACGTCGGGGTCGAGGACGGTCCCTCCCTCGACCAACCGGTGGATGGCGTCCTGCACCTCCTCCAACGAGGCGACCCGGTCCTTGAGGAGATAACCGATCCCACGCCCGCCGTCCGCGAGCAGCTCCCGGGCGTAGACGGTCTCGACGTACTGGCTGAGCAGCAGGACGGGGAGGTCGGGATGCTCGGCGCGCAGCGCTATCGCTGCGCGGACCCCTTCGTCCCGGAACGTGGGCGGCATGCGGACGTCCATGACGATGAGGTCCGGTCGGTCCGCCGCGAGCCCGCGCTGGAGCGCCTCCGCATCGGCGTAGGCGGCGACCGTGATGAAGCCGGCCTCGTCGAACAGCCGCATCAAGCCCTCGCGGAGGAGTGTCGAATCCTCGGCGATCACGATGCGGAGCGGTCCTCTACCGGCACGGTCAGGGCTGATCACGCGTTCAGCCTACGGGGAGCGAGATCGAGACGGCGCTGCCACGTGCGACGCCGTCCCACACCGGGGCCGGCTCGATCACCAGTCTCCCGCCGAGGCCCTGCGCGCGTTCCGTCAGGCCTTCGAGACCGTGGCCCGGTTCCAGGTGCACGCCGCCCCGACCGTCATCGGTCACGCGGAGGGAGAGCCGCGAACCCAGCTGCTGGTCCACTGTCACGTGGGCCTCGACGCCGGCGCGCCGCGCATCCGCATGCTTCGACACGTTGGTCAGGAGTTCGGCGACGATGAAGTAGATCCCACGTTCCGTCTCACGAGGCAGCGTCACCGATGAGACGACCGCCAGCTCCGTCCTCGTCGGCACCGGACACCGCGCGGCGAGGTCGTCGAGTGCGGCGACGAGGCCGCGGTCCTGCAGCAGTGGCGGCATCAGGCCCTTCGAGAGCGCACGAAGTTCGTCGAGCGTCTCGGCGGCCTGGGCGCGCGCCTCACCCAGGAGCGAGCGTGCCGAGGCGGGGTCCGTGTCGAGGCGTCGTTCGGCGGCCGCGAGATCCATCTGCAGCCGGACGAGTCGCTGCTGCGGACCATCGTGGATGTCCCGTTCGAGCCGCCGCACCGCGCCCGCCTCAGCCGAGACGGCGGCACCGCGTGCACGCCGCTCCGCCAGGAGCTCGGCTCGCAGCTCCTCCTGTGGCCGCGCACCGAACAGCCCGGAGGCGATGGCGTGGTGCAGCAGCACCAGCACCCGGAGGACCAGCGGAAGCGTCACGAGGAACACGACGCCGAGCGAGAGGTTCCAGAGCTTGTCGGCGAGCAACGCGTCCGACGGGTCCAGCGTGGGAGCCAGCAGCTCCGCGAAGCCCGAGGAGGAACCAGCCGAGAGCCGGTCCGCCCAGATCCAGTACGTCGTGCCGGCGACGGCACCCACGGTCCAGGTGATGGTCAGCCCCCAGGTGATGCCCCCGACGATCGGGTTCACGATGACCGTGTGCAGGGCCGCGAGCCACCAACGCGGTCCGGCGAGTGGAGCGAGCACGGCACCCAGTGTCGTCTCAGTCCCGATGGACGACCGCCAGGCTCCTCCTCGGATCGGCGGGAGACCCGTCGTGCGGAGACGCGCGACCTCGAGCTCCACGAACGCCCGCGACACCCAGAGGCCGCCGACGATGATCAGGAGACCGACCCCCAGGATCGCGAGCCCGAAGCCGAGGGAGAGGATCACCACGGCGACGACGCAGCCGGCGATGACGATCGGCAGGTTGGGCAGCAGGAACAGGAGCGATCCGGGGACGTCCCGCCAGAGCCGACCGTATCGCCATGCGCCTCGGGTGGAGGGATCGGGCTTCGCCGACGCGTCGAGCTGTCGGCCGATGGCGGTGGTCATGAAGGAGGTCCTTTCGACGGAGCGGTCCCGGCTCTCGCACCGGGCTCGCCTCAGTCTGTTCGGCTCCGCCGACGAACGGCATCCGGTGGACGCCCCGTTCCGATCGGGGGTTATCCCCCGGCCGGGCGGACGGATGGAGCGGCCGTCAGGCGCCCACCCAGCATCGTCGCACGGACCGGCATGGTGCGCAGGGCCTCCGGTGCGCAGGAGAACGGGTCGAACGGCACGACGACGAGGTCGGCGGGGCGGCCGACGGCCACCACGTCATCGTCTCCTCTGGTCGACGCCGCCAGTGCCTCCTCGACCGTGATGGCCTGCTCCCCGTGCCAGGCCTCGCGTCCATCGCGGCTGCGCGTCACGGCGGCGGCGATGGAGACCCACGGGTCGAGCGGAGCGACCGGGGCGTCGGAACCAAGCCGGAGCGTGGCGCCGGCATCGAGGAGGCTGCGGAGCACGAAGGCACGGTCGGTGCGCCCGGCCCAGTGGACCTCGGCGATGTCCCGATCGTCCATCGCGTGTTCCGGCTGGACACTGGCCGCTGTTCCGGTCCGCGCGAACCGCTCCAGGTCCGACGCCCGGAGCAGCTGCGCGTGCTCGATCGTGCCCCTCGCGCCGGTCGTCTCGATCGCGTCGAGCGCGAGGGTGTTGGCGCGGTCACCGATGGCGTGCACCGCGCAGTGGAGGCCGTTGGCGGTCGCCAGGGTGAGCAATGCGGTGAGTCGCTCCGGCGGGACGTTGAGCATCCCGTGCGCGTCGGTTCCGGGAGCCGAACCCGGATAGGGCGCTTCGCAGCAGGCCGTCCGGGTGTTGAGAGATCCGTCGGTGATGACCTTGAACGGGCCGACCTGCACCAGGCCGTCCGTTCCGGCGAGCACTCCCCCGGTCACGAGCCCGGCGTCGATCGCGCGCTCGAGGTGCTCGGCGTACACACCGAAGGAGATGCGGAGCGCGCGAGTCCCGTTCCCGACCCGACGGATCCAGTCCGCGGCGTTCCAGCGCATCTCCAGGTCGACGACACCGACGACGCCGCGCGATGCCGCCTGATCGGCGGCGGCGTCGACCCAGCGGTCGGAGAGCTCGTCGGCGACCTGGTCGAGCTGTTTGAGGACGGCGAACGACTCCTCCTCCCGCAACAGGCCGGTGGGATGGTCGGCGAAGCCCGTGGCCCGGAGCGCTGCGCTGTTCAGCCAACAGCAGTGGAGGTCGGCACTGACCAGCACGACCTCACGGTCCGGGGCGATCGCGTCGAGCAGTGCGAACGTCGGCGTGTCCGGCCAGAGGGCGTCCCGGAACCTCGCGCCCTCGACCCAGCCGTCACCGTCGACCTCCTGGGCGATCCGCTCAGCGACCAACTCGACCGCCTCGGCGGCGGATTCAGCAGAGGACAGGTCGACGCGCCTGGCCGTGCGCGCCCACTGGGTGAAGTGCACGTGGTGGTCCCAGAGCCCCGGCAGGAGGAAGCCACCACCGCCGTCCAACACCCCGGGGTCAGAGCGAAGCAGAACCTCGGGGTCGGCGGGTCGGATCGCCACGATCGAGCCGTCCTCCAGCAGGACGTCGACCCGTTCGGCATCGGACGAGCCTCCGCGGCGCGGTCCGGACAGGTGGACGTCGGCGATCGTCGTGACGAGGTCGCCGTCGGGTCCAGGGCGGTGCTCGGTCATCACATCGGTCCTCGTCGGTTCGGCAGGCGGGTTCGGTTCAGCGCTGACAGTTCGGGCACCAGTACAGCTTGCGGGCGCCCATCTCCTCGAGGAGGATGTTCGTCCCGCAGACCCGGCACGGCAGTCCCTCCCGCTTGTAGACCCAGTGGCGATCGGCGCGGTTGGCCATCGCGAGGCGGTAGTCGGCCGCCGACAGGTCGTCCATCGTCATCATCTGGCCGGTCTCGACCCCGATCGCGAGCAACCGCGTCCAATCGAGCCAGATCTCGCGAAGCGTCTCGACGGGGACCGTCTTACCGGTGCGGTGCGGATCGAGACGGGCGCGGAACAGCAGTTCGGCGCGGTAGACGTTGCCGATCCCGCTGATGATCTGCTGATCCATGAGGAGCAGACCGATCGGGGAACCCTTGCGGTGCGCACGCGACACGAACCGCTCCCCTGCCTCCGCACTCGGGTCGAGCAGTGGATCCGGTCCGAGCCGATCGAAGACGGCCTGTACCCCGGCGGCGTCGATCACCTCGCAGGCGGTCGGCCCACGGAGGTCCGCCACGGTCGTCTCGGTCAACAGCCGCACGCGCACCTGACCCACCGGTTCGGGTGGGAACCGCTCGTCGATCTCGGCGAGCGGGCTCGACTGCTCGGACATCCGGACCCTGGCCCGGCGCGGTGCACCGATGCTGTGCAGGGAGTTCTCGCCGTCCGCATCGTGGATCGGCGCATCGTCGTCGTCGAGCACCGTGCCGCGCTGGTTCGTCTGCCCCATGCGGCCGTTCGAGGCGGCGATGGTCGGGTCCGACCGGATCTCACCGGCGAAGTCCCAGGCGCCGTACAGACCGAGGTGCACGCGCAACCACAGTCCGTCGTCGAACTCGAGGAACATCTGCTTGCCCACGGCCTTGGCGTCGGTGACCGTCCGTCCGTCGAGCACGGCGGCACCCTCGGCGAAGCGCCCCTGGGGAGACGACACGGCGACCCGGTGTCCGACGAAGTTCTGAGCGAACTGTCGGGCGATGCGATGGACGGAGTGCCCCTCGGGCATGGTGACTCCTCACTCGGTGGGGGCGCGATCCGGCGCGCCGCGCGGTGGCGGTGGAGGACGCGTCAGGCGTCGACGTGCTTGCCGGCGATGGTGCCGGTCGCCTCGAACTCGGCGAGCTGGGCGATCCGGCGGGCGTGACGTTCCTCGAGGCTGAACGGCTCGGCGATGAACGCGTCGATGAACGACACCGCCTCGTCGGTGCTGTGCTGACGCGCACCGATCGAGATCACGTTGGCGTCGTTGTGCTGCCGCGCCAGCTGCGCCGTGCTGAGGTTCCAGACGAGCGCCGCGCGGACACCGACGACCTTGTTCGCGGCGATCTGCTCGCCGTTACCCGAGCCGCCGAACACCACGCCGAGGGCGTCCACACCGGCCTGCTGGTCGCGCACGACGGCCTTCGCCGCGTTGATGCAGAACGCCGGGTAGTCGTCCAACGCGTCGTACTCGGCCGGGCCGTGGTCGACGACGTCGTGACCGGCTGCGCGCAGGTGGTCCTGCAGGAACTGACTGAGCTCGAGACCGGCGTGATCGGTGGCGATGTGGATGCGCATGTGGAAAGTCTAGGGTTCCGGGCGCCGGCGTCGCGTCAGTCGAAGATCGGGTCCGCCGTACGGCTGCGCTTCAGCTCGAAGAAGCCCGGGTAGGCGGCAGCGGCGACGACACCGTCCCACAGTGCGAGCGCCTGCTCGCCCTTCGGCGCTGGCGAGATGACGGGTCCGAAGAACGCGACGTCGTCGATCGCGATGACGGGGGTGCCGACGTCCTGACCGACCCGTCCGATGCCGTCGAAGTGGCTCTCGCGCATGGGCCCGTCGTAGGCGTCCGTCGTCGACGCTTCGGCGAGCGCCGCCGGGAGCCCGGTCTCGGCGAGGGCTTCGGCGATCACGGCGTCGACGTCCTCCGCGCGTCCGCCGGGGTGGATCCGCGTGCCGAGGGCGTCGTAGAGCGGCTTGACGACCGCGTGTCCGTGTTCGGCTGCCGCAGCGGCGACGAGCCGCGTGTATCGGAGCGCCCGGGGGAAGAAGGCCCGGTAGTCGTCGCTGACGTCCTGGTCCTCGTTGAGGACGGCGAGGCTCATGATGTGCCAGTGGACGTCGAGGTTCCTGGCTTCGGTGACCTCGTCGACCCAACGCGAGGTCATCCAGGCCCACGGGCAGGAGGGGTCGAACCAGAAGTCGACGCGGGTGTTGTCTGCAGCGGAAGTCGTCATGCCGTCACCCTACGCGCCGATCCCCGTCGACTCCCCCGAAACCGATGGACGGCGGGTCTAGGCTGGTTGATCGTGCCGCGGTCGTCACGAGCGACCACGTGCAGTTCACACGTCACGTGTCCATCAACACCAGGGAGCAGTTGTGCCAGGAGAGAACCTCACCCGAGTCGAAGCCCAGGAGCGCAGGGCGCTCGTCGACACGTCGAGCTACGAGGTCGTGCTCGACCTCACGACCGGTCCCGAGGTGTTCCGCAGCACCACGACGGTGCGCTTCACCGGTGAACCGGGCGCCTCGACCTTCATCGACGCCATGACGCGCACCGTCCACTCCGTCACGCTGAACGGCGTCGAGCTCGACCCGTCGACCGTCTCCGACGGCGTGCGCATCCAGCTCGACGGCCTCGCTGCGGAGAACGTGCTCGTCGTACACGCGGACGCCGAGTACACGAACACCGGTGAGGGCCTCCACCGCTTCGTCGACCCCGTCGACGGCGAGGTGTACCTGTACAGCCAGTTCGAGGTGCCGGATTCCCGTCGGGTGTTCGCGGTCTTCGAGCAGCCCGATCTGAAGGCGACGTTCACCTTCACGATCACGGCGCCCGCGGCCTGGCAGGTCGTCAGCAACTCCCCGACGCCTGAGCCGGTACCGGCGCACGACGGCGCGGCGACCTGGAGCTTCGCACCCACGCAGCGCATCTCCTCCTACATCACCGCGATCGTGGCCGGCCCGTACGACGTGGTGCGCAGCGAGCTCACCTCGAGCGACGGCCGGACCATCCCGCTGGGCGTCTTCGCTCGCAAGAGCCTGGCGGAGCACCTCGACGCCGACTACATCTTCGAGAAGACGCGTCAGGGCTTCGCGTACTACGAGGAGAAGTTCGCGTACCCGTACCCGTTCGAGAAGTACGACCAGCTCTTCGTCCCCGAGTTCAACGCGGGCGCGATGGAGAACGCCGGCGCGGTGACCTTCACCGAGACCTACGTGTTCCGCTCGAAGGTGACCGACGCGATCAAGGAGCGCCGGGTCGTCACGATCCTGCACGAGCTCGCCCACATGTGGTTCGGCGACCTCGTCACCATGAAGTGGTGGAACGACCTGTGGTTGAACGAGTCGTTCGCCGAATGGGCTTCGACGATCGCCACCGCTGAGGCAACCGAGTGGACCGAGGCGTGGACGACGTTCAACGCGATGGAGAAGACCTGGGCCTACCGCCAGGACCAGCTGCCGTCGACGCACCCCATCGTCGCGACCATCAACGACCTCGAGGACGTCCAGGTCAACTTCGACGGCATCACCTACGCCAAGGGCGGCTCCGTCCTGAAGCAGCTCGCCGCCTGGGTGGGCATCGAGGCGTTCTTCGCCGGCGTCGGCAACTACTTCCGCAAGCACGAGTTCGGCAACACCGTGCTCGACGACCTGCTCGTCGAGCTCGAGGCGACGAGCGGACGCGACCTCCGCGAGTGGTCTAAGCTGTGGCTCGAGACCGCCGGGGTCGGGACGTTGAGCCCGGAGTTCACGGTCGACGCCGACGGCGCGTTCACCGCGTTCGCCGTCCGTCAGACGGTCCCGGCGGACTACGACACGCTGCGTCCGCACCGCCTCGCCATCGGCCTGTACCGGCTGCAGGACGGCAAGCTCGTCCGCACGGAACGCGTCGAACTCGACGTCGACGGGGCGCTCACCGAGGTGCCGGACCTCGTCGGTGAGACGCAGCCCGACCTGGTGCTGTTGAACGACGACGACCTCGCCTACGCGAAGATCCGCCTCGACGAGCGGTCGCTCGCGACGGCGATCGGCCACCTCGCCTCGATCGAGGACCCGCTCGCACGCTCGCTGGTCTGGGGCGCTGCCTGGGACGCGACCCGCGACGCCGAGTCGAGCGCCTCCGACTACGTGGAGCTCGTCCTCGGGAACATCGCCACGGAGACCGAGTCGACGACCCTGCGCACCACGCTCGGCCAGCTCGGTCTGGCCGCGCGCAACTACGTCGCTCCGGAACGCCGCCTGGCGACCATCTCCCGGGTCGGCGACGCGCTCTGGACGCTCGCCCAGGAGGCGGAGGCCGGCTCCGATGCGCAGTTCCAGTTCGTGAAGTTCTTCGCCGCCCTCGCCTCGACCCCCGAGCACGGCGAGCACCTGCGTGCACTGCGCGACGGCTCCGCGGCACTCCCGGGCCTGGAGATCGACACCGACCTCCGCTGGGAGCTCCTCGAGGGACTGGTCCTCCTCGGTCTCGCGGACGGTTCGGACATCGATGCGGCGCTCGCCGAGGACAACACGGCCAACGGTGCGCAGGCGGCCGCTCGTGCACGGGCGACGATCCCCACCGTCGAGGGCAAGCGCGCAGCGTTCGACTCGGTCGTCGAGCACGACGACCAGCCGAATGCGATCGTCCGGAACGTCGGTCTCGGGTTCGGGCATGTCATCGACCCGGCCGTCCTGCAGCCGCTCGTCGAGCCGTACTTCGCCGCGCTCACCTCGGTCTGGGAGTCGCGCAGCTACAAGATCGCCGAGTACATCGTCGAGGGGCTCTACCCGGCGGCGCTCGCCTCCACCGAGCTCCGCGACCGCACCCGCGCGTGGTTGGAAGCCAACGCCGATATCCCGGCACTCCGACGCATGCTCGTCGAAGCCCTCGCCGGGGTCGAGCGGGCGCTCGCGGCACAGGCACGGGACGCCGCGTGATCCACTCGGCCGGATAGCACTCCGGTACCAGGATCCTCTGGCGAGAACCCCTCCACGGCACGACCCGCTGTGGAGGGGTTCTCCGTATCCTGGAGGGATGCGCCGACCAGTGAACGACGACCGACCCTCAGGGTCGTCCTCGTCGTGACCGCTCGGAAGCCGTCCTCCGACCGGGACCGGGCCGCGACGGAGGCCGCACTGATGCTCCCGCGCCCACCCGGGGTCGTCCGACGCTGGTGGTCGAGGCATCCGTGGACCGCCGACTCGCTCATCGCCGCCGGGTACCTCCTCGTCGCGCTCTCGGTCAGCACCGTCGAGTGGTTCGACGTCGACCTGGCGGCCCAGCCCGGCCGCATCGCGCTCGCCGTCGCGATCGTGGGCATCACGACACTCGCCGTCCTGCTCAGGCGACGGCGCCCGCTCGCGATGACCGTGCTCGTCATCGCCGTCGGGCTCGTCTCGGTCGCACAGACGGTGGGCGTCGACGCGTTCGCCGTGCCGATCCTGCTCTACTCGGTGGCCGTGTACCGGACCGTCGCACTCGGCTGGCAGGCCTTCGCCGCCGCCGCGGTCGTCGCCGTCCTCGCCCCGTTCCTGCCCTGGGCCGCACCACATGAGCCGGGAGAGCCGCAGCAGACCATCATCTCGGTCGTCCTCTTCGCGCTCTTCGGGCTGCTGATCGGGATCAACGTCGGCAATCGCAAGCGGTACGTCGAAGCACTCGTCGATCGGGCGGCGCAGCTGGCCCGCGAGCGCGACCAGCAGGCCCAGCTCGCCGCCGTCGCCGAGCGGACCCGCATCGCCCGCGAGATGCACGACATCGTCTCCCACAGTCTCACCGTCATCGTCGCGCTCAGCGAGGGGGCCCTGGCGACGAAGGACCCGGCGGCGTCCCGGTCCGCCATGACCGCCGTCACCGACGCCGCCCGCGGCTCCCTCGTCGACATGCGACGCATGCTGGGCGTCCTCCGCGAGACCGGCAGCGCACCCCTCGCTCCGCAACCCGACGCCGCGTCGATCCCCGCGCTCGTCGAGACCTTCCGCGGGCTCGGCCTGCCGGTCGCACTCACCGTCTCGGGGCCGTCAACGGACGACCCGTCGATCCTGCTCGCCGTGCACCGGATCACGCAGGAGGCACTCACGAACGCGCTGCGGTACTCGGAGCGGCCGAAGCGCGTCGACGTCGTCATCACCACCGACGACGAGCACCTCGAGCTCATCGTCGAGAACGACGGCTCCATTCCGGACGCGCCGTCGCTCGGCGCCGGCCAGGGGTTGCTTGGCCTCCGCGAACGCGTCGCGTTCCAAGGAGGTCGGGTCACCGCCGGAGCCGTCGGCGATCGGCTGTGGCGCGTCCATGCCGTCCTCCCCCTGGAACCACGCCCGTCGAGAACGTCCCCGCCGACCACCGAACCACGAGGAACCACACCATGACCGACCCCGTCCGCATCCTGCTCGTCGACGACCAACAGCTCATCCGGCTCGGATTCGGTCTCGTGCTCGGCGCGGAGGACGATCTGGACGTGGTCGGTGAGGCTTCGAACGGCGCCGAGGCGATCGACCTCGCCGCCAGCCTGCGGCCGGACGTGATCCTCATGGACGTCCGGATGCCGGGACTCGACGGGATCGAGGCGACCAGGAGGATCGTCGCCGCGAACCCCGACAGCCGCATCATCATCCTGACGACCTTCGACCTCGACGAGTACGCCTTCGGAGCGCTGCGGGCCGGCGCGAGCGGCTTCCTCCTGAAGGACGCCCTGCCGAACGAGCTGACGTCCGCGATCCGCGCGGTCCACGCCGGCGACGCCGCCGTCTCGACCCGCATCACGAAGCGGATGCTCGAACTCTTCGCGACGGCCCTCCCCGGCACCCCCACGGCCGCCGAAGACGGCTCGGCAGCAGAACTCGCCGAGCTGACACCGCGGGAGCACGACATCCTCGTCGCCATGGCGGAGGGGCTGAGCAACGCGGAGATCGCCACCCACTTCGTCCTCTCCGAGTCGACGGTGAAGACGCACGTCGGTCGCGTACTCATGAAGCTGCAGCTGCGCGACCGCGTGCAGGCGGTCATCTTCGCCTACAAGCACGGACTCGTGCGTCCATGACCGTTCACGCAGGCACCGTCCGGCTCGCACTCGGGCGGCTCACACGGTTCACTCCGGGTCGCTCGATACACTGAGGCCCATATGAACTGGGATGAGATCTGGCCTGACGTGACCGCCTTCCTCTGGACGGCGGGGTGGAAGATCATCGGCGTGGTGGTCGTGATCGGCCTGGCGTTCGCCGCCGCATGGGTGCTCCGATTCGTCATCCGACGCGTCGTCGGCCGCATCGTGAGTGGCGTCAAGAAGAGCGCCGACGTCACCGACACGCAATCGCTGCTCGCCTCGCCGCTTGCCGCCGTCCGACTCGTCCAACGCACGCGGACCCTCGGCACCGTGCTCAGCAACATCGTCAACGTCACCATCGTCATCGTCGCGGCCATCCTCGTCGTCAACGTCATCGACTCGAGCATCATCGGCTCGTTCGCCCTGCTGACGGCCGCGGTCGGTGCCGGCCTCGGTTTCGGCGCGCAGAACATCGTCAAGGACATCCTCAACGGCCTGTTCATGGTGGTCGAGGACCAACTGGGCGTGGGCGACGTGGTCGACCTCGGACCCGCCACCGGTGTGGTCGAGACCGTCGGCATCCGGATCACCCAGGTACGCGACGTCAACGGCACGCTCTGGTTCGTCCGCAACGGCGAGATCCTGCGGGTCGGCAACATGTCACAGGGGTGGTCGCGGGTCATCATCGACCTGGCGATCCCGTACGACACCGACGTCGAGGCCGTCCAGGAGCGCATGCTCGACACGGCGAACGAACTCGCCCACGACCCCAAGTGGCGCTCCCGCATCCTTGAGAAGCCCGAACTGTGGGGTCTCGAGTCGATCTCGGGCGACGCACTCGTCATCCGCTTGGTGATCAAGACGCGCACGAGTGCCAAGGACGACGTGGCTCGCGAACTGCGGATGCGGTTGAAGCGGGCCGTCGACGAGATGGACGTCAAGCTGCCGTCGCTCAACAGCATCGTCCTCTCGGGCTTCGAGGGTGCCGCAAGCGTGACCGGTTCGCGTCCCCCGCGCACCCACCCGACCACGGTGGTCCCTCCACGGGCGCCGAAGACCAAGCGACCCCCGAGAGGGCAGCAGTGACCGGCTCCCAGGCACCAGGCATGTCCTTCTACGAGCAGGTCGGCGGACACGCCACCTTCAAGGCCCTCGTGGACGAGTTCTACCGCGGCGTGGCCGGCGACCCCGTCCTGAAACCGATGTACCCCGAGGAGGACCTCGGTCCGGCGGCCGACCGGCTGATGCTCTTCCTCGAGCAGTACTGGGGTGGGCCGGGCACCTACAGCGCCGAACGCGGCCACCCGCGTCTCCGGCTCCGACACCAGCCCTTCCACGTGAACCCCGACGCTCGCGACCGCTGGCTGCTGCACATGCGCGCCGCCGTCGACAGCCTCGACCTCGCGCCGGTGCACGAGGCGACGCTCTGGGACTACCTCGAGCGGGCAGCCCACGCCATGGTCAACACCTTCGACGAGGACCCAGGGGCACCGCGCCGCAGTCTTCTCTGATTCCGGCCGCACGGTCGTAGGATCGGACGCACGTCCGTGCCGAAGGAGTCAGCAGATGCCAGCAGCCGTCCCTCCCAACCCGTCCGCCGATCGAACCGAGGCCGACGCGATCGTGATCGGCAGCGGGCTGGCGGGGCTCGTGGCAGCTGCAGAGCTCATCGACGCCGGCAAGCGGGTCATCCTGCTCGAACAGGAGCCGGAGTCGAACCTCGGTGGCCAGGCGCACTGGTCGTTCGGCGGCCTGTTCCTGGTCGACTCCCCCGAGCAGCGCCACCTCGGCGTCCGGGATTCGCTCGAGCTCGCGACCCAGGACTGGTTCGGCGCAGCAGCGTTCGACCGTCCCGAGGACCAGTGGCCCAAGCGCTGGGCGGAGGCGTACCTCGATTTCGCCGCGGGCGAGAAGCGCGCTTGGCTCCACGACCAGGGCGTGCGGTTCTTCCCGGTCGTCGGCTGGGCGGAACGGGGCGGTTGCGGCGCCATCGGCCACGGCAACTCCGTTCCCCGCTTCCACATCACCTGGGGCACCGGACCCGGTGTCGTCGCGCCCTTCGTCCGACGGGTGAACGCCGGCGTCGAGGACGGCACGGTGTCGGCTCACTTCCGGCACCGTGTGGACGAGCTGCTCACCGAGGACGGCGCGGTCGTCGGCGTACGCGGCTCCGTGCTGGCCCCGTCGCATGCCGAGCGCGGGGCTCCGAGCTCGCGCGAGGTCGTCGGCGAGTTCTCGTGCAAGGCGCCCGCGGTGCTCGTCGCGAGCGGTGGCATCGGGGGGAACCACGATCTCGTCCGCGAACAGTGGCCGGCCCGGCTCGGGACGCCGCCGAGGACCATGCTCTCCGGGGTCCCCGCGCACGTCGACGGACGCATGCTGGCGATCAGTGAGCGTGCGGGCGGGCATCTCATCAACGGCGACCGGATGTGGCACTACGTCGAAGGCATCACCAACTGGGATCCGATCTGGCCGCAACACGGCATCAGGATCCTGCCGGGGCCGTCCTCGCTCTGGTTCGACGCGACCGGGAAGCGGCTCCCGGTGCCGCTCTTCCCGGGCTTCGACACGCTCGGTACCCTCGCGCACCTGCGTGCCACCGGCCACGACCACAGCTGGTTCGTGCTGACCCAGCGGATCATCGAGAAGGAGTTCGCGCTGTCGGGGAGCGAGCAGAACCCCGACCTCACCGGGAAGGACCTCGGGCTGCTCGCGAAGCGCATCGGCCCGGGAGCGCCCGGGCCGGTCGAGGCGTTCAAGGAGCACGGCGCGGACTTCGTCGTCGCCGACACGCTCACCGAGCTGATCGCCGGCATGCAGGAACTGAGCCCGGAGACGCCCATCGACGCGGCGAACGTCATCGCCGAGGTGGAGGCTCGCGATCGCGAGATCGACAACCCGTTCACGAAGGACCTGCAGATCACGGCGCTCCGCGGTGCCCGCTCCTACCGGGGCGACAAACTCATCCGCGTCGCCGCACCGCACCGGCTCCTCGATCCGAAGGCGGGACCGCTCATCGCGGTGAAGCTGCATGTGCTGACCCGCAAGAGCCTCGGCGGGCTCGAGACCGACCTCGCGAGTCGGGTCCTCGGCCCGGACGGGAACCCGGTGCCCGGCCTCTACGCCGCCGGTGAGGCGGCTGGCTTCGGCGGTGGAGGGATCCACGGCTACCGCGCGCTCGAGGGGACCTTCCTCGGCGGGTGTCTGTTCAGCGGACGGACCGCCGGCCGGACGATGGCAGGCGCCTGAGGATCAGGACACGGCGCCCGCGAGCACATGCCCTCGTCGGGTGCTCAAACGGACCCATCCGCCTGAGCGGAAGACGGCCGCGCGCTCCGGCTCGGCGATGAAGCCGAGGCCCACCGCGGCGAACGCGGCACCGGTCGGGAGTCCGTGGCCGTCGCCGAGGGGCCGGGACCAGACCTGCGACCGCACCTTCTGGACGATCTGATCGCCCACCGCGGTGGGGAGCGTCTCGGCGATCTCCGAGGCCCCCGTCCTGGCGACGAGTTCGAGCTCGATGGTGTCCACATCGCCCGCACGTTCCCAGCCGCCACGGGGCGGTGCCTGTCCGACCCACGGGGCCGTCCTCGTGGACGGTGGCAGCTCGAGCGGCACGGTCTCGCGGGCATCCGCGACCAGGTCCTCGGCAGCGACGCCGCCGAGCGTTCGGACGATGCGGTCGATGAGTTCACGCGGGGTCGCGAGTACGTCGGCCGTGGCGGGTTCGGCGAGTGCGAAGGTGCGCATCCCGATGATCGTCGGACTCCGGTCGAGCAGACCCTGCGGGTGCAGCACCGGGGCGGAGACCGCCAGGACGTCCCCGGCAGCCAGGAGTCGCACACCGGAGTCGTCGATCCGGGCGGCGCGTGCGAGGAAGGTGCGGAGGTCGGCGAGCGAGGTGGCGTCGAGGAGCTGCAAGGTGGTGGACATCTCCTCTCAATCTACGCCACCGCCGCGTGCGCTCCGGCACCGCGTCGCCAGCGCCTGGATAGACTCGGCGGGTCGGGTCGGGCATCGACGACCGAACCTCGACCCCCGGATGAAAGGCGTGTTCGCGTGAAGGAACCGATCCACTCCCTGCTCACCGCACTGGACCTCAGTGCTCCCGGTGTCCGGACCGACGAGGACATCTTCACCGGTCCATCGCAATGGATGCCGCAGGGGCGGGTCTTCGGTGGTCAGGTGCTCGCCCAGTCCGTCGTCGCCGCTACCCGGACCGTCGACGCCGAGCGCATCATCCACTCGATGCACGGGTACTTCCTCCGACCGGGCGACGTCGACCTGCCGATCACCTTCGCGGTCGACCGCATCCACGACGGACGCTCCTTCGCCACCCGGCGCACGCAGGCGTACCAGAACGGAGTGCCGATCCTCTCGATGATCGCGTCCTTCCAGACCCAGGACGAGGGCCCGGAGCATCAGATCGAGCTGCCCGACGGGATCCCGGACCCGGAGACCCTCCCGTCAGCCGCCGAGCTCCTCAGCGGGATCGACCACCCGGCCGCCGAGGCGTGGGCGACGGGACGCCCCTTCGACCTCCGACACGTCGGCTCCCCCGTCTACCTCCGGGTGGAGGGCGAGCGGACCACCCGGCAAGCGGTGTGGTTCAAGACGATCGAGGACCTGCCCGACGACCCCGCGCTGCACCGTGCCGCGCTCGCCTACGCGAGCGACTACACGATCCTGGAGCCGGTGCTCCGTCGTCACGGCGTCCCGTGGGCCACCCCGGGCATCAAGATCGCCAGTCTCGACCACGCCATGTGGTGGCACCGACCCGCCCGCGTCGACGAGTGGCTGCTCTACCTGCAGGATTCCCCGAGCGCCACCGGCGGAAGAGGTCTGTCCCTCGGGCGCATCTACGATCGGGCGGGTCGCCTCGTCGCGAGCGTCGCCCAGGAGGGCATGGTGCGGTTCCCGACGCCTCGGTGACCGGCGTCGCTCAGCGCCGCGAGAACTCGATCGGATCCTCGAGGAACGGCTCCCATGCGGCACGTTCGACGTCCGAGATCCGGCGCGGCTTGAGCGTCTTGGCGTCCACCATGACGACCGTCGTGGAGGCTCGGGCGTACAGCGTCTGCGATGCCCCACCCAGCGGCGAGTAGACCTCGTACGCGACCTGCAGGCTGGCTCCGCCGATCTTGCCCATCCAGAGCTGGACGTCGAGCGGATCGCGCTGGTACGGGATCGGGGCCAGGTACTCGATCTCCTGGTGCGCCACGAGCGTGAGCGTCTCGGCCTCGAGGCTCGCGTCGATGACCGCGGTCGGCGGGACGTCCTCCGACGCCACCGTCGGGATCCAGAAGACGCGGACGCGCGCCTCCTCCAGCAGCTTGAGCATCGAGGCGTTGTTGACGTGGTTGAAGGCGTCGAGGTCGCCCCACCGCAGTGGGATCGGCACGTGGAGTCTGGTCATTGCTGGGCCCTCCGTGGGTCGGGGACGTACGGGTCGTGAACGGACGACGGCCCACCGGCAGAAGCCGATGGGCCGTTCGCACGAGTCCTAGTCGCGCGTGAGCTTGCGGTACGCGGAGCGGTGCGGCTTTGCCGCGTCCGGTCCGAGGCGCTTGATCTTGTCCTCTTCGTAGGACTCGAAGTTTCCCTCGAACCAGTGCCAATTCGACGGGTTCTCCTCGGTGCCCTCGTACGACAGGATGTGCGTCGCGATGCGGTCGAGGAACCACCGGTCGTGGGTGATGACCACGGCGCAACCCGGGAACTCGAGGAGCGCGTTCTCGAGGCTCGAGAGCGTCTCGACGTCGAGGTCGTTGGTCGGTTCGTCGAGCAGCAGGAGGTTACCGCCCTGCTTGAGCGTCAGCGCGAGGTTCAGTCGGTTGCGCTCACCACCGGAGAGGACGCCGGCCTTCTTCTGCTGGTCCGGGCCCTTGAACCCGAAGGTCGACACGTAGGCGCGGGACGGGATCTCCTGGTTGCCGACCTGGATGTAGTCGAGCCCTTCGGACACGACCTCCCAGAGCGTCTTGTTGGGGTCGATGCCCCCACGGGACTGGTCGACGTAGGAGAGCTTCACGGTCTCGCCGACCTTGAGCTCACCGGCGTCGAGCGGCTCGATGCCGACGATGGTCTTGAACAGCGTGGTCTTACCGACACCGTTCGGGCCGATGATGCCGACGATGCCGTTGCGCGGGAGGCTGAAGGAGAGGTCGTCGATGAGGACGCGTCCGTCGAAGCCCTTCTCGAGCTTCTTGGCCTCGAGGACCGTCGAGCCGAGTCGCGGACCGGCGGGGATCTGGATCTCCTCGAAGTCGAGCTTCCTGGTGCGCTCGGCCTCCGTCGCCATCTCCTCGTAGCGAGCGAGACGAGCCTTCGACTTCGCCTGGCGGCCCTTCGCGTTACTGCGGACCCACTCGAGTTCGCTCGCGAGTCGCTTGGCGAGCTTGGCGTCCTTCTTGCCCTGGACGTTGAGACGCTCGCCCTTCTTCTCGAGGTAGGTCGAGTAGTTGCCCTCGTACGGGTAGAGGCGACCGCGGTCGACCTCACAGATCCACTCTGCGACGTGGTCGAGGAAGTACCGGTCGTGGGTGACGGCGAGCACGGCGCCCGCGTACTGAGCGAGGTGCTGCTCGAGCCAGAGCACGCTCTCGGCGTCGAGGTGGTTGGTGGGCTCGTCGAGGAGCAGGAGGTCGGGCTTCTGCAGGAGCAGCTTGCAGAGTGCGACGCGACGCTTCTCGCCACCGGAGAGGTGGGCGACCGTGGCGTCGGACGGCGGGCAGCGCAGGGCGTCCATCGCCTGCTCCAGCTGCGAGTCGAGGTCCCAGGCGTCTGCGGCGTCGATCGCCTCCTGCAGCACGCCCATCTCGGCGAGCAGGGCGTCGAAGTCGGCGTCGGGCTCGGCCATCGCGAGCGAGATCTCGTTGAAGCGGTCGATCTTGCCCTTGATCTCGCCGACGCCCTCTTGGACGTTCTCGAGCACCGTCTTGTCCTCGTCGAGTTCCGGCTCCTGCATGAGGATGCCGACGCTGAAGCCCGGCGTGAGCTTCGCCTCGCCGTTCGAGGGGGTGTCGATCCCCGCCATGATCTTCAGGATCGTGGACTTACCGGCACCGTTCGGGCCGACGACGCCGATCTTCGCTCCGGGCAGGAACGCCATCGTCACGTCGTCGAGGATGAGCTTGTCGCCGACCGCCTTGCGGGCGCGGACCATCGAGTAAATGTATTCAGCCATGTCGCCGTCCAGTCTACGGGCGGACCCTCCGTTTGCGCTGCACGACGACTCCCGCGATGACGGCCGCCGCCGCGATCGCGCAACTCGTCGTCACCTCGAGGAGCCGCGCGGGTCCGCCGAAGAACATCGACACCAGCAGCGCGACGAGCGCGACGACGACCACGACCGTGAGCCACGGGTGTCCCCACATGCGGATCCCGCCGGCACGGTCGCTGCTCTCCGACGCCGAGACCTGGTCGAACCGTCGGCTGCGCAATTGAGCGACGGCGATCACGATCCACACGAAGATCGCGATCGCGCCGGTGGAGTTGACGAGGAAGGTGAAGACCTCGTCCGGTGCGAGGTAGTTCAACAGGACGCACACGAGCCCGATGACGGCCGAGCACAGGATCGCGACCGCCGGCGTGCCGCGTCGCGTCGTCGCGCGGACCGCTCGCGGGGCCTCCCCGCGGCCTCCGAGTGAGAACAGCATGCGCGACGCCGTGTACAGCGAGGCGTTGAGCGTCGACAGCAGGGCCGTGAAGACGATGATGTCCATCGCCACGCCGGCACCGGGGATCCCGGCGGCGTGCAGCATGGTGACGAAGGGACTGATCCCCGGCGTGATCTCCGTCCACGGCACAACGATGAGGACGACCAGTATCGAGCCGATGTAGAACAGCAGGATCCGCCAGACGACCGAGTTCACCGCTCGCCGGACGGCACCCTTCGGGTCCACCGATTCTCCTGCCGCGATCGTGGCGACCTCGGCACCGAACATCGAGAAGATGATCGGCAGCAGCGCCGCCAGGACGCCGCCGATACCGAACGGCAGGAAGCCCCCGTCCGTTGGAGCGAGGTTGGCGACGGTCGCCGTCTCGGTCGGGATGACGCCGACGATGATGAGCGAACCGAGCGCGATGAACAGGACCACGGCCGTGATCTTGATCGAGGAGAACCAGAACTCGAACTCACCGAACGACTTCACTGAGACGAGGTTGGCGGCGAGGAACGCGACGGTGATCACGAGCGCCGGGATCCACTGCGGGAGACCGGGCACCCACTGGCTGACGATCTGCGCTGCGGCCGTCGCCTCGATGCCGACGACCACGACCCAGAACCACCAGTACAGCCACCCGATCGCGAGACCGGCCCAGGGGCCGATGAAGCGCGAGGCGTAGGCGGAGAACGACCCGGTCTCGGGCGACGCGGAGGCCATCTCCCCCAGCATGCGCATGACGAGCACCACGACCACGCCGGCCAGGGCGTACGCGAGGATCACGCCGGGTCCCGCTGCGAGGATCGCCGTGCTCGACGCCACGAGGAGCCCGGCGCCGATCATGCCGCCGAGGGCGATCAGCGCCAGATGACGAGGCTTGAGTGTATGCGCCAACGCCGTCGGCGCCACGGCCAGACGTTCCTCGGCCAGGAAGACGGCCTCGGTGGCAGGTTCCCCGCCAGGTGATGGGTTGGCGGTCATGCGGGCCCTCGATTCCGGATCGAGCCACCTAGGAGGTGGCGATATCTGAAATTTCAGGTTATGGCATGCCCACGGCTTGCACCAGCCCGTGAGTGGTCGGCGGCGCTACCAGTCGATCGCGCGCGTGACCCCGATGAGGCATCGCCCGGTGTCGAGCTGCGACACCACCGACGAGTGATACCCCGTCGCCGGCCCGTTCTGCCCGAGAATGCACTGCCCTTGCCACCGGATGGCGAACTGGATCGAGTCGGCCGGCTCGCCGATGCTCGTCGTGTCCGAGGAGACCTCCATCTCCGCCTTCGGGAAGCCAGCGGCGACGAGACCGTCGATGATCGCCTGGCCGCCAGCGGCGGGGTTCGCGGCGAGCGTGGCTGCGTTCACGGCGTCGAAGAACGGCAGGTTGTCGGTGGCGGTGCCCTCGGGGAGCAGCACGGGCGCCGCCGGAGCCGTCTCAGTGGCGGTCGGCGTCTGGCTCGGCGTGGCCGTCGGCTCGGGAGCGGGCTGGGAGCAGCCGGTCACGGCGATGCCGAGCAGACCGAGCACCACGCCGACCCGGACGCCGGCGATCGACGTGCGGCGACGGATCGAGGTGACGGCTGAGACGGGGCGGTCGCGGAGGCTCTTCTGCACGTCGAGCAGTCTACGCGGCGCGTCAGAACGGCGTGTCCTGCGGCGGTGCCGACGCCCACTCCCCGGTTCCGGTTCCGGAACCGGTCGACTCGGATGCGGCGGGCGCCGGAGACACCCCCGCTCCGACCGGCGACTCACCGGACCCCTTCGGTTGCCAGCCGATGTCGGGCCCGATGTGATCGGCTTCGATGTCGACCGACGTCCCTCGTCGCTCACCCTGCTCCCAGTCGCGGATCCGCAACCGGCCGAGCACGATCACGCGTTGTCCTTTGACGAGCGATGTGGCGGAGGCGGTCGCCAATCCACGGAAGGCGCTCACCGTGTACCAGTTCGTCTCCTGCGCCACCCAGGAACCCTGCTTCTGGTCGTACCGACGTTGCTGCGACGCCAGGCGGAAACTGGTGATGTCCAGCCCGGACGTCGTGCGATGGTGCTTGGGGTCTGTCGCGACGTGTCCGCAGACGGTGATCTGGTCGTTCATGGGTTCCTCTCCTGTCGGTCCGACGATCCTGGCGGTGGATCGCGGAAGCGTCCGGGGCGGGTCCGTGCCGATCGCCACCCCGGACGCACTGTCAGCCTCACCGATCCCGTGGGCCCCGTGTCGAGCCGGGCGACCCTCGTCAATGTCCACAACCGCGCACCTCGCTGTGGAGGACCCTCGCTCCGCTCTGACCAGGGCCGATGTCGGTGGCCCCGCATACGCTGACGAGTACCAGCCGGCAGTCCCAGTCCGGCATCGCCCCACCAGCGCACGAGGAGTCCCATGCCCAACGCCCTGAGCATCCGTCCCGGCTACTGGCGCGTGACGACCCCTGACGGCCGCGTGCTCGGCAACATCGAGGCCGTCGGAGCGGACGGCGTTCCTGAATACCGGGCCAACCGGTTCCGACCGGCGGTCCTCGAGTACGCCCCGCTGGGCAGCTTCAGCGATCTCGCGGTCGCCATCGACGCCTTCCGCAACTGAGCGGCTACCCTCCCGCCGTTCCCGTCGACCCCGGTGCGTCGCCCGTGTTCACGCCCGAACGAGGGGTAGTCTGCGGCCCATGCAGTGGTGGAATGACTTCGTAGAGTGGGTGACCTCAGCTGAGGTCCGCCCCATGCTGTTCGCTGCGGCCCTCTTCATCGTGGCCGTCGTGGTGTCCTCCCTCGTCGCCGCCGGCGCAAGCCGTCGCGCGCTGCGAGCCATCGTGGACCAGCGAGATCGAGAGCAGAAGAACGTCGCGATCCTGGCGCTCGTCGACGCCGCCACCGAGGCCAGCGTCTGGAACTCGCTCACCCCGCAAGAGCAGGTGCTCAGCGATCGGGCCGTCGCCCAGGCCGACACCCTCGTGCGGCTCAGCCCGATCAAGGGTGCGGCCGTCGCTGCGGACTGGGCGAACCACCAGCTCCACGAGATGAAGCGCAACTCCGCGACGTTCGGGTACGAGTTGGACCCGGTGGTCGAGGACTTCCGCGACCGCCTCGTCGAGTGGTCGAAGAAGCCGGCACGGGCCCGCAAGGACTTCGACGGCGACCTCCGTCGCTGGCGCGCCGAGTCCACAGGATCGGAACAGGCGCTCGTCGCGGAGCAGGAGTCGTGGGTCGCCAAGCAGCACCACGAGCAGTACGCCGCTGTGAAGCCCGCGTCCACCGCCCCGGCTGCACGGCCCGGCGACATCACTCGCTCGACGGGCGGCACGATCAACACCAGCACGACGCAGCGCATCATCGACGACGTCGCAGTCCTGGAAGCCGAACGCAAGCAGTCCAGCGTCAGCTGACCACCGCGACTGACAGACGGCGGCCCGATCATCCGATCGGGCCGCCGTCTTCGTGTCAGGGGTGCGTGGTCAGCGCCACCAGGTGTCGAACTTGCTGACCGGGACCTGCCGCTTATGCTCCGTCGCCGCGTACCGGGCCTCGATCGCTTCGGCGGCCACCGGATCGATCTCGCTCCCCTCGAGGAAGTCGTCGATCTGCTGGTAGCTGAGTCCGAGGTTCTCCTCGTCGGTCTGGCCGGGGGTGCCGTCGAGGAGATCGGCGGTCGGGGCCTTCAGGTAGAGGCGTTCCGGAGCGTCGAGCGACTCGAGGAGCGCACGCCCCTGACGCTTCGTCAGGCCACTGAGCGGGAGCACGTCGGCCCCGCCGTCGCCGAACTTCGTGAAGAAGCCGGTGACCGCCTCGGCCGCGTGGTCCGTCCCGACCACCAGGAGCCCCTGCTGACCGGCGATCGCGTACTGCGCGACCATCCGTGCGCGCGCCTTCGCGTTGCCCTTGACGAAGTCACTAAGGGGTTCGCCGGTCGCATCCGCGTACTCGGCTTCGAACCCGTCGACCGCACGCTGGATGTTGAACACGACGGAGTCGTCCGGGCGGATGAACGACAGCGCCAACTGGGCGTCGTCCTCGTCGTGCTGCACGGCGTACGGCAGACGGACGGCGACGAACCGGGCCTCGCCACCCTCGGCTCGGACCTCTTCCGCCGCGAGCTGGCACAAGCGCCCGGCGAGCGACGAGTCCTGTCCCCCGCTGATCCCGAGCACGAACCCCTTCGTGTGCGTTGCCCGCAGGTACGACTTCAGGAAGTCGATCCGGGAACGGACCTCGGCCGACGGGTCGATCGTGGGGCTGACATGGAGTTCCGCAATGATGCGGGCCTGGATCTCGCGCATGTCCCCAGGCTACTCGCTCACCGGAGGCGCACCCGGAACTCCGAGGCACTTGCAACACACCGGAAACACGGCTCGGTGGGCGAGGCGGGTCTCAGGCCCAGCCGAGCTCGTGCAGCCGCTCGTCGTCGATGCCGTAGAAGTGCGCGATCTCGTGGACCAGGGTGGTCTGGATCTCGTCGGCGAGCTCGTCGAGTGTCTCGCACGCCGCCAGATGCGGCTCGCGGTAGACGATGATCCGGTCGGGCATCTCGCCGAAGCCGTAGCGGTCGCGCTCCGTCAGGGCGACGCCGTCGTACAGCCCGAGCGTGTCGAGCGTGCCGTTCTCAGGCCGGTCCTCGACGACGAAGACGAGGTTGTCGAGACCGTCGACCATCTCGTCGGGCAAGCGGTCGAGTTCGTCCACCACGAGGGCTTCGAACGCCTCGGTGTCCAGCTCCAACATGCCCGCTCCCCGGATACGACAGAAGCCGGAGGGATCCTCCGGCTTCTGTACGACATGGGGTGAGTAACGGGGCTTGAACCCGCGACCTCCTGGACCACAACCAGGCGCTCTGCCAACTGAGCTATACCCACCATGCGACCTGCTCCGCGGAGACCGCGTCACAAGCGACTGGACGAGTCTATTACATGTTTGGGGCGTACCGTGACACGACCGCTTCCGAAACCCGCTTCGCGTCGTCGGAGGACGGGCCGGGGAGGTCGACGAACAACGCTCCGCGGTAGTAGGCGAGCTCACGGATCGACTCGAGGATGTCCGCCAGCGCGCGGTGTCCGCCGTGCTTCGACGGGGCGTTGAAGTACACCCGCGGGTACCACCGACGGGCCAGTTCCTTGATGGAGGAGACGTCGACGTTGCGGTAGTGCAGGTGGGCGTCGAGCCGCGGCATGTACCGCGCGAGGAATCCTCGGTCGGTCCCGATGGTGTTCCCGGCCAGCGGTGCCTTCGACTCGTCCGGGACGAAGCGCTGGATGTACTCGATGACCTGGAACTCGGCGTCCGCGACGCTCACGCCGTTCGGGATCTCCTCGAGCAGCCCCGACGTGCGGTGCATGTTCGTCACGAACTCACCCATGTTGTCGAGTGCCGACTGGTCGGGCTTGATCACGACGGAGTAACCCGGGTCGAGGATGTTCAGTTCGAAGTCGGTGATCACGACGGCGATCTCGACGAGTTCGTCGACCTCCAGCTCGAGTCCGGTCATCTCGCAGTCGATCCAGACCAGACGGTCCCCAGCTGTGCTCATGGGTCGAGTCTACTCAGCACGACCGACGCCGCCGGTTCCGTAGACTCGAGCGGTGATCATCGCCATCTCCGTCCTGCTGCTCGTCAACGGTGTCTACAACGTCGTCGTCTGGCCCCGCTTCCTCAAGCGCATCGTCGCCGACCCGCGCGCCCGCGACGATCAGGGACGTGCGACGACGTTCCTGCGCGTGCACGTCATCCTCATCAGCATCGCCCTCGTCCTCGCAGCCCTGTCGCTCGTCTTCGGAGTCCTCGGCCTCCTCGGCGTCGGCGCCTGAGACACCGCTGCGGTATCCTGGACGACGCCCGCCTCCGTAGCTCAGGGGATAGAGCAGGAGCCTTCTAATCTCTTGGTCGCAGGTTCGAATCCTGCCGGGGGCACCTCACACGACATCGCGGACCCTTCTCATCTCTTGGTCGCAGGTTCGAATCCTGCCGGGGGCACCTCACACGACATCGCGGACCCTTCTCATCTCTTGGTCGCAGGTTCGAATCCTGCCGGGGGCACCTCACACGACATCGCGGACCCTTCTCATCTCTTGGTCGCAGGTTCGAATCCTGCCGGGGGCACACCCACCCTTCGACAAGCTCAGGGACCGATGACCGGAACCTGACCCTCAGACCGGCTCAGGGACCGGGAACCCGGACCGTGGGTCTCAGGAACGGAGCCAGTGGCTCCAACGTCCGCGACTGTCGCGCCTCAGGGCGTCGAGGACGAGCGCGAAGACCTGGTCCGCGGCGCCGGTCGCCTCGATGCGGAGACCCGCATCGAGGTCGGGCCGCTCCCGCTCGATGAAGGCGTCCTCCTGGAGGGTCCACTCGGCGAGCCAGTCGACGCCGTCACCGCGCCCGATGAGGCGGTCGGTGCGCTGGACCACCGGCGCGTCGAGCCACAGCACCGTGTCGGCGAGTATTCGCGACGCCCGCGACGACGACCCGCAACCCTCGACGATGAGTGGACGGTCACTCGGCACGAGGTGCGCCTCCGCACGGGCGGACCGTTCCCAGTCCCAGCGCCGCCACTCCCCCGCGCGCCGCTCGGAGAACGGTGTGAGGATCCACTCGACGAGGAGTCGAGCACCCTCGTCGAGCCCCTCCCACCCCGGATACAGGTCGTCCATGTGGACGACCGTGCTGGCCGTCAATGCGGACGCCACCGAGGAGGCGAGCGTCGTCTTCCCCGTGCCCGACCGTCCGTCGATGAGCAGGACCGGCGGAACCGCGCTCACTGGCCCACGACCCGGAACGTGCCGGCGAGGACCGCCGTGGACAGCGCGAAAGCCATGATGACGATCGTCACCAGGACGGCGACGAGGTCAGCCCGGCCCAGGCGGGACGGTCTGGCCCAGGTGCGTTCGTTCGGTGCCCCGAACCCCCGCGCCTCCATCGCCGTCGCGAGTTTGCTCCCGCGGCGGATGGCGAACACCAGCAGCACGAACGCCATGGACGCGAACCGCCGGACCACTCCCCGGTCCCCCAGCCCACGGGCACGACGGGCGAGCGCGAGACTGCGCCAGTCGTCGATGAAGAGTCCGAGCATCCGCGCCCCAGCAAGGATCCCGAGCACGAACCGCGACGGCAGCTTCGTGATCTGGGACAAGCCGTCGGCCAGATCGGTCGGATCCACCCGCGCGAAGAGCAGGATCGTCGGGAGACCGAGCGCCAACACGCGGATCGTCACGGCGACCGCCAGCTCGATCGAGTTGTCCGTCACCCTGACGAACCCGAGCGACAGGTACTCCGTCCCTCCCGGCTTCGCGTACAACAGCATGCTGATCCCGCCGATGGGCGCGAAGACGAGCACCGGCAGTGCCCGCTTCAGCAGCGCGGTGAACCGCAGGCCGGAGAGCGGGAACAGCATCACTTCGAGCAGCACCGCCGTGCTCGCACTCACCCAGTCGATCGTCAACAGCAACGGGACGGACAGGATGAGAACGGCCAGCACCTTCGTCACCGGATTCACGCGGTCGAGTGGCGGTCGATGGTGCAACACCGTCGAGCGGTCCGCTGCCGTGAGGCTCGTCATGCGGCCCGCCTCCCGAGTTCCAGCGGTTCGAGGAGGATGCGATGGTCGCCCAGATGTTCGACGACCCCCGCGTCATGCGTGACGGAGACGATCGTCGCGCCGCGCTCGAGCTCGTGCTGCAGCAGGCGGACGAGTGACAACCACGTGCGTCGATCCTGCCCGAACGTCGGTTCGTCGAGGACCATGACCGCCGGCCGGGCGGCGAGGACGGTGGCCACCGACAACCGGCGCTTCTGACCGCCCGAGAGGCTGAACGGGTTCGCCTCGGCAAGACGACCGAGACCGAGCGCCTCGAGGATCTCGGAGACCCGCTCGTCGATGGCGGTCCGGGACCAGCGGAGGGCCTGCAGGCCGACACCGAGCTCGTTCCGCACGGTCGATGAGACGAACTGGTGCTCGGGATCCTGGAAGACCGTCCCGATGCGTGTGAGCAACTCGGTGGACTTCCAGCGGATCGGCCGGGATCCCAGCCTGCCGGCGAGCTGCGGAGCGGCGGTCACCGTCCCCGTGATCTCCGGCAGCAGTCCCGCCAGCGTGAGCGCGAGCGTGGACTTCCCCGCGCCGTTGGGGCCGACGATGACGGTCGCCGCGCCCTCGGGCACCGCGAGCCCCAGGTGCTCCTGCACCGGCTGCTTCCGCGTTCGACCGATCGCCAGGTCGTCGGTCGTGATGACCGCCGCAGATGGGCCGGATACCGGACGAGGGGCCAACCCCAGCGGGATGCCCGGCACCCAGACACCCGCATCGGCCAGGCGCTGCCCGACGTCGTCCAGGACGAGGTCGGGTGGCCCGTCGGCGAGGACACCGCCGTCGGCGTCGAGCACGACGACCCTGGTCATCAGCTCGCGCCAGACGTCGACGCGGTGTTCGATGACGACCAGGGTGGACGAACCGTCATCGACCAGCCGAGCGACGGCGTCCCGCACCTCGGCCACCCCTGCCGGGTCGAGGTTCGCGGTCGGTTCGTCGAGCAGGAGGAGCGAGGGGTGCATGGCGAGCACTCCGGCGAGGGCCAGCCGCTGTTTCTGACCGCCGGACAGCGCCGAGGTCGAGTGGTCCAGCGGCAGGTCCAGTCCGACGGCCTCCAGCGAGGCGTCGACGCGGCGCCAGATCTCCTCGCGCTCGACGCCGAGGTTCTCGCAGCCGAAGGCGACGTCGTCGCCGACCTTGGACAGGATCACCTGCGAGTCGGGATCCTGCAGCACGAGCCCGATGCGACCCCTCGCTCGTTCAGGCGGAACGCCGTCCACGAGGAGCGAGCCGTGGGACTCCCCCTCGTCCGCACCGCCGAGGACGCCGGCCAGTGCGTGGATCAGCGTCGACTTGCCGGCACCGGACGCCCCCAGGAGGAGGACCCGCTCGCCCGGTTCGATCACGAGGTCGAGGTCGCGCACCGCCCAGGCCTTCCGACCGGCATGACGCCACCCCCAGTCCCGCGCGACGACGCGCGCCGGACCGGTCGCAGCCGCTCCCGGCACGATCAGACCTCGCGCCGAGCGTCCCGCCCCGACGCGAACCGACTGAGCGCTCCGGTCGACGCGAGTGCCCTGACGAGTGCCCAGCCGACGACACCGGCGAGGATCGCGCCCGAGACGAGCAGCGAACCGAGGTAGATCGCGTTGAACTCGACACCCTTCTCGAGGTTGCCCGACATCACGAGCTCGAGGAGCCACGCGCCGGCCCCGGCGCCGGCACCGGCGAGGATCGCCGGAACGAGGCCGAGGCGCTTGTACGCGAGCGCCGCGAACACCAGCTCGGCGCCGAGGCCCTGAGCGAGGCCGGAGTACACCGTCGTGACGCCCCATGCGTTGCCGATGAGGGCGGAGACGATCGCACCGATGGTCTCGACGAGGAGTGCTGCGCCGGGCTTCCGGATGATGAGTCCGCCGAGCACCCCGCCGAGGAGCCAGATCCCGACGGCGATCCCGCCGAAACCGGGCGTAACGGCGCTGGCACCCGCGTACCAGAGTGATCCGAGCGTGTTCCACGCCCAGAAGATGAGGCCGGTCGCGACGCCGAGCACGGCGACCACGACGATGTCGACGACCCTCCAGCGCAAGGTCCGCGACGCAGCGCGTTCAGAGGGTGAGATCTTGGTCGATGCTGACACGATACGTGCCCTTCCTGTAGACGGAAAAGAGCACGGGATAGCGAGAAATGGTCTCCCTGCGCTGGCATGATCCAGATCAGGTTCGACGGTCGAAGGCGAATACCTTCCTCTCAGCCCGGTTCACCGGACTCCCGTGGTGGCACGAGTCTAACCCCTGCCGTGCGCAGTCGCACGACAGGGGTTCGACGGGGAGGGCTACTTCTTGAGGGCCTTGATGAGGCCGGCCAGAGCTTTGCCGCTCACCCAGATGAACGGGATCGCGACGGCGATGAGCGAGATGAGGTTCGGGTCGAAACGGAGACCCTCGTCGGTCTTGATGTAGGCACCGACCGGGATCGAGACGCCACCGCCGCCACCGCCGCTCGGGGCGTCGTCGCCGTCGCCCTCGGAGCCGCCGCCGAAGCCGTAGTACGTCAGCGCGACGGGCACGAGCTTCGTGCCGTCGACGTCCTGCTGCTCCCCGTAGGCTGCGGACACGCCGAGCCCCTTCGCCTGTTCTGCCAGCTTCTCCACGAGATTCGTCATACCGCGAGGCTACCGCTCGGTATCCACCGGTCCAAGGGGTTGATCCGTGCTCCCAGCACCCTGCGAGTCTCCGCGACTGCCGAGTCCGCGACGCCTCGGCTTGCCGAGGAGGGAGGCGGGAGCGATCGCGAGATCGCCGAACCGGCTCGCGACCCGGTCGATCGTCTGCTCGGCTTCACGCCACTCCTCGTCCGGGTCCCAGAGCCCGGCGCCGGCCTCATCGGCGGGGACGAGCTGGTCGACCTTCACCCCGACGAGGCGCACGAGACGCCCACCGCGATCGAGGTCGTCGAACAACGACGCCGCCTCGTCGTAGACCCGACGCCCGACGTTCGTGGCCTCGCCGATGGTGCGCGACCGCGTGATGACGCTGAAGTCCGCATAGCGGACACGGATGCTGATCGTCCGGCCGGCGTAGCCGCCCTTCCGGAGCCGGATCGCGACGAGACCGGCGAGGTTCAGCAGCTCGCGCTTGAGGATGGTCGGGTCGGAGACGTCCGTCGGGAAGGTCACCTCGTGGCTGACGCTCCTCTCGCGTCGTGCCAGCTCGATGCCGCGCGGATCGATCCCGTTCGCGAGCTCGAGGAGTCGGCGACCGGAGGCCTCACCGACCGCGCGCTGGAGCATCGACAGCGGGGTGGAGGCGAGCTGACCGATGGTCCGGATGCCCCGGTTCGTCAGCTGCTCCTCCGTCCGACCACCGACCCCCCACAGCGCGCCGACCGGCAACGGGTGGAGGAACGCCAAGGTCTCGTCGGCGGGCACGACCAGCAGGCCGTCGGGCTTCGACAGGCCGGAGGCGAGCTTCGCGACGTACTTCGTCGATGCCAAGCCGACCGAGCACGGCAGACCGGTCGCGTCGAGGACCCGTTGCTTCACGAGCGCGGCGATCGTCCGTGGGCTCCCGAGCAACCGGACCGCGCCGGACACGTCGAGGAAGGCCTCATCGATGCTCAGCGGCTCGACGAGCGGCGTGACCGACTCGAAGACCTCCATCACCCGGTCGGAGTACTCGCGGTACCTGCCGTGGTGGGGTGGCAACACGACGGCCCTCGGACAGAGGCGCATCGCCTGGGACACCGGCATCGCCGCTCGCACGCCGTACCGGCGAGCCTCGTAACTGGCGGAGGTGACGACCGACCGCCCCTCCTTGTTTCCCACGATGATCGGCAGACCGCGCAGCTCGGGCCGTTCCAAGAGCTCGACCGAGACGAAGAACGCGTCCATGTCGACGTGGAGGATGGGGGTACCGCTGTCGTCGGCATCGTGCGCCGAGACGCGACGCGACGCTCCATCCTGCCGACTCATGCCTCCATTGTCTCAGTCGCCTCCGACACGCTCTCCACAAGGGCCGAGGCGGGAGGGCCCGGCGACGCTAGGCTGTCCGGCGATGAGCACGCGAACGCGGACCGGGTCGGCCCCGGCGGTCCCAGACCTCTCCGGGCGGGACCTCGCCCTCGACCTCGTGCGCGTCGCGTGCGTCGTGACGGTCGTCATCGTCCACCTTCTGATGGTCGCGGTGGCCGTCGAGCCGGACGGCACGATCGGCATCTCCCGAGCGCTCGAGCAGCAGTCGTGGTTCGACACGGGTACCTGGTTCGGCCAGATCATGCCGTTGTTCTTCATCGTTGGCGGCTTCGCGACGATCACCGGCTGGCGCAGCACCGTCCGACGTGGTGGCGGGACCAGCAACTTCCTCCGGTCCCGGGTGTTCCGACTCGCCCTGCCGACGATCCCGGTCCTGCTCTTCCTCGCCGCGGGGCTGTGGCTCGCCGGGGCGCTCGGTGTCGACCCGGCCATCATCGAGGCCGTCGCCGCAGGCGTCGGCTCCCCGCTCTGGTTCCTGGCCGCCTACCTGCTGTGCCAGGCGGTCGCCCCGTTCCTCGCCACCTGCCACGACCGCCACCCCTTCCTGACCTGTGCGGCACTGCTGGCCGGCGTGATCCTCGTCGACGTCGTCCGTTACTCGACCGGTCTCCTGGGCATCGGTCTCGTCAACCTGGTGTTCGTCTGGCCGCTGCTGCAGCAGTTCGGGTTCTTCCTGGCCGACGGACGTCTCCGCTCCGTTCCGCGCCTCGTCCTCGTGGCCGTGGTGCTCGTCTCCTACGGTGCGCTCGTGCCGATCACGACCTGGCTGCCGTACTCGACCAGCATGCTCGGCAACCTCAACCCACCGACCCTCCCCCTCGTCGTCCTCGGCGTCGGGCAGCTCGCCCTGCTCGCCCTGGCGCACCCGCTGCTCACGGCGATCATGCGGACCCGCGCCGCGCGAGCGGTCGTCTTCCTCATCGGGTCCCGGCTGATGACGGTGTACCTCTGGCATCTCCCCCTGATCATCGCGGTCGCCGGTCTCCAGCTCGCCCTCGGCATCCCCTTCGCGGAACCGCTGAGTGCGGCATGGTGGTGGACCCGACCGGTCGTACTGCTCGTCGTCGCGGTTCTGCTCGCGGGCGTCGGCACACTCCTCGGCCGCGTCGAGCACCCCCGCAAGCTGCGCCTCGACCCGGAGCGCAAGCCTGCACACGTCGCCGTGTGGATCGCGCTCGCGAGCGCCTTCATCATGCCCTTCGCGGAGATCTCCCACCCGCTCACCGCCGCGATGGCGGCTGCCGGCGCTGTCGGCTCGATCATCGCGGTCGTGCTCCTGAACCCGACCCGTCGGCCGGTCGAGCGCGTCGCGGGCGGATCAGACCAGGCCGTGGACCAGCGGCCGTAGCCATTCACGGAAGGCCTCCTGGTCGTCCCGGAGCGACTCACTGACCACGATCGTGTCGGGCGCGACCACCCAGGCCCCCGGTCGGCAGATCGGGAGCACCTCGAGGTCCAACCGGAACGAGCTGGATTGCCGGCGCAACTCGAACTGACGCTCGCGGATGAGTTCGTAGACGTCGGTGAGGCGACTCGGCGATCGGCCTGCGAGCGCGCGCTCGTACTCCCGGATGCGAGCCGACGCCCAGCGGTGCGCGTCGTCGTACGCCCGGTAGGCGAGCTCCTGCAGGTCGAGGGCTCGATCGAACACCTCGAAGTGTGGTGGACGGACCTCGGCCATGAACAGGCGCGTGTCGCGACGGGCGATCCCGGTCCACCAACCGTCGAACTGGACGGCGAGCGCGTCGAGGTCGAGGCCGGTGACGTCGACCCGCTCCAGACCCGGTGTGACCGCGGGAAGCTGCGCGACGCATCGCTCGCCGAGCCCTGCCATGTCGCGGAACGCGAGCGCCAGCATGAGGGCCATCGGAGCGTCTTCCGTGACCTGCCACCGCATGGTGCCTTCGACCAGCATGGCGGAAGTGTATGCCGGGCCAGCAGTCGGCACCAGGGCTTCCCCTGGCCGACGACATCGGGCCCGAGCCGCCGTCATCGACGGTGGCGCGGGCCCGATGGTGCAGCGGTGACCGCTACTGCGATGCGCGCTCCAGGACGAGTTCGCGCACACGCGCCGCATCGGCCTGTCCGCGCATCGCCTTCATCACGGCGCCGATGACCGCGCCGGCGGCCTGGACCTTGCCGTCGCGGATCTTGGCGAGGACGTCCGGCTGAGCGGCCAGTGCCTCGTCGATGGCGGCGATCAGCGGACCGTCGTCGGACACCAGTGCGAGACCGCGAGCGTCGATGACCTCCTGAGGAGCGCCCTCCCCGTCGATGACGCCCTCGAGCACCTGGCGTGCGAGCTTGTCGTTGAGCGTTCCGGCCTCGACGAGCGCCGCGAGTGCCGCGACGTGCTCGGGTGACACGAGGCTCGTCGCCTCGACATCGCGCTGGTTCGCGATCCGCGAGATCTCGCCCGTCCACCACTTCCGTGCGGCGGCCGGAGCGGCGCCGGCCTCGACGGTGGCCGTGATCTCGTTCAGCAGACCACCGTTCACGACGTCCTGGAACTCCAGGTCGGTGAAGCCCCATTCGCTCTTCAGCCGACGACGACGGACGGACGGCTGCTCGGGCAAGGCCGCTCGGAGTTCCTCGATGAGTTCGGGCGACGGCACGACCGGGAGCAGATCGGGCTCCGGGAAGTACCGGTAGTCGTCGGCGTCGCTCTTCGGCCGGCCGGCGGACGTCGCACCGGTGTCCTCGTGCCAGTGCCGCGTCTCCTGGATGATGGATCCGCCGTCCTTGAGGATCGCGGCCTGCCGCTGGATCTCGTAGCGGACGGCGCGCTCGACGGAACGCAGGGAGTTGACGTTCTTCGTCTCCGTGCGCGTACCGAGCTTCTCCTGGCCGCGCGGGCGCAGCGAGATGTTGGCGTCGCAGCGGAGGTTCCCGCGCTCCATCTTCGCGTCGGAGATGCCGAGCGCCACGACGATGTCGCGGATCGCGGAGACGTAGGCCTTCGCGATCTCGGGTGCCCGGTGCTCGGTGCCGTAGATCGGCTTGGTGACGATCTCGACGAGCGGCACACCCGCGCGGTTGTAGTCGACGAGCGAGTACTCGGCACCCTGGATACGGCCGGTGGAACCGCCGATGTGCGTGAGCTTGCCGGCGTCCTCCTCCATGTGCGCGCGCTCGATCGGCACCGTCACGATGGTGCCGTCCGCCAGCTCGACGTCGACCGAGCCCTCGAAGGCGATCGGCTCGTCGAACTGCGAGATCTGGTAGTTCTTCGCGAGGTCGGGGTAGAAGTAGTTCTTCCGCGCGAAACGGCTCGAGGGTGCGATCGAGCAGCCGAGGGCGAGCCCGAGGCTGATCGAGTACCGCACCGCCTGCTCGTTCACGACCGGGAGCGACCCGGGCAGACCGAGGCAGACCGGCGAGATGTTCGTGTTCGGAGCGTCGCCGAAGCCGTTCGGCGCCGAGGAGAACATCTTCGTCTTGGTGTTCAGCTCGACGTGCACCTCGAAGCCGAGCACCGGCTCGTACAGTTCGAGGGCTTCTTCGTAGGAGAGGAGCTTGTCCTTGGCCATGGGTTACCGACCTCCGAGAGCGGGTGCCTGCGAGATGAGGGTGTGCCCCCACGTCGATTCGAGAAGCGCCTCGAGAGCGGCGCCGACCCGGTAGAGCCTGGCGTCCTCCCGTGCTGGCGCCATGAACTGGATGCCGACGGGCAGACCGTCTTCCGGGGCGAGCCCGATCGGCACGCTGATGCCGGGCACGCCGGCGAGGTTCGCCGGGATGGTGGTGACGTCGTTCAGGTACATCGCCAGTGGGTCGTCGATACGCTCGCCCAGCTTGAACGCCGTCGTCGGGGCGCTCGGGCTCACGAGGACGTCGACCTGGTCGAACGCCGCCGCGAAGTCGCGCTGGATGAGCGTCCGGACCTTCTGGGCGCTGCCGTAGTAGGCGTCGTAGTAGCCCGCGCTGAGCGCGTACGTGCCGAGGATGATCCGTCGCTTCACCTCGGGACCGAAACCGGCCTCGCGCGTTGCGGACATGACCTGCTCGACCGTGCCGCCACCCTCGGGCGTGACCCGCATGCCGAAGCGCACCGAGTCGAACTTCGCGAGGTTGCTCGACGCTTCGGCGGGGAGGATGAGGTAGTAGGCGGCGACGGCGTACTCGAAGTTCGGAGCGGAGACCTCGACGATCTCGGCACCGTTCGCCTCGAGTACCGCGAGCGCCTCCTGGAAGCGGCTCTTCACGCCGGCTTGGAAGCCCTCACCGTTGAGCTCGGTGACGACGCCGACCCGGAGGCCGCGCAGCACGTCGCCGCGCGCGCCCTCGCGGGCCGCAGCGGCCATCGACGGCCAGGCGTCGCGGAGCGAGGTGGAGTCGAGGGCGTCGTGCCCGGCGATGACGTCGTGGAGGAGGCCCGAGTCGAGGACCGTGCGGCTGACCGGCCCGACCTGGTCGAGCGAGGAGGCGAGCGCGATCGCCCCGTAGCGGCTGACCGCGCCGTAGGTCGGCTTGACGCCGACCGTGCCGGTCACGTGCGCCGGCTGGCGGATGGACCCGCCGGTGTCGCTGCCGAGGGCGATGGGCGCCTCGAACGCGGCGACCGCGGCGGCGGAGCCACCGCCGGAACCGCCGGGGATGCGGTCGAGGTCCCACGGGTTGTGGGTCGGGCCGTACGCGGAGTGCTCCGTGCTCGAGCCCATGGCGAACTCGTCCATGTTCGTCTTGCCGAGCGGTACGAGACCGGCGGCACGCGACCGGGCGACGACGGTCGCGTCGAACGGTGACAGGTACCCCTCGAGGATCTTGCTCCCCGAGGTGGACGGCATGTCCGTCGTGACCAGCACGTCCTTGATGGCGAGCGGGACGCCCGCCAGCTCGCCGAGGTCCTCGCCCGCGGCACGGCGTGCGTCGATGTCGGCGGCGACGTCGATTGCGTGGTCCGACACGTGGAGGAAGGCGTGGACGTCGCCGTCGACCTGCGCGATGCGGTCGAGGTGCGCCTGGGTGGCTTCGACGCTGGAGACCTCGCCAGCGCGGAGCTTGCTCGACAGCTCGGCTGCCGTGAGACCGATCAACCCGCTCACTGCTCCTCCCCCAGGATCGCCGAGACCTTGAAGCGACCGTCGGCCGATTCCGGCGCGTTCTGCAGCGCCTGCTCCCGCGTGAGCGTGTTGCCGACGACGTCGTCGCGGTACACGTTCTCGAGCGGGATCGGGTGGCTCGTCGCCGGGACGTCAGGCGTGGCCACCTGCTGCACCTTCTGGATGTTGTCCACGATGGAGTCGAGCTCCGTCGTGAGGTGGGCGATCTCGTCCTGGCTCAGGGCGATTCGAGCGAGGTTCGCGAGATGCGCGACCTGCTCGGTAGTGATTTCCGACATGCGTCTCCCGTACGTGTAGCGGTGGCGGTCGCTCCAGTCTATTCGCCAGGGACGTGGTCGTCCGTCGGGCTCCGCCCCTACAGTGGGACGGTGACCCAGAACGACTCGAGCAGCCGTCCCCGTCCCGCGCACGAGCGTCCCTGGCTCGCGAGCTACGCCGCCGACGTGCCGGACGACATCCCCGAGCAGACCGGCAGCCTCGGCGATCTCGTCGAAGCCTCCGCCGCGAGCTACCCGGACGCCGTCGCGCTGGAGTTCTTCGGGTCGACCACCACCTACACGGAGCTCGAGGGGCTCATCGCCCGTGCCGCCGCCGGCCTGCGCGCACTCGGTGTCCGGGCGGGAGACCCCGTCGCCCTCATGCTCCCGAACTGCCCGCAGCACATCGTCGCGTTCTACGCGGTCCTCAGGCTGGGCGCCGTCGTCATCGAGCACAACCCGCTCTACACCCCCCAAGAACTCCGCCACCAGTTCGAGGACCACCGCGCGACGTTCGCGATCGTCTGGGACAAGGTCGCCGAGCACCTGCAGGACTTCCCGGCCGACCTGGCGGTGCACTCGCTCGTGACGATCGACGTGACCCGGGCGATGCCGCTCCACATGCGCGCCGCTCTCCGTCTGCCCATCCCGAAGGCGAGAGCCTCACGGGCTCAGCTCACCGCGCCGGTGTCGGGCACCGTGCGGTGGGAGCAGCTCCTGACCTCGGGGCCGCTGCCGGCGAGCCACCCGAAGCCCGCGACCGACGCCCTCGCACTCATCCAGTACACGAGCGGGACGACGGGCTCGCCCAAGGGTGCTGCACTCACCCACGGCAACCTGCTCGCGAACGCGGCGCAGTCCCGCGCCTGGGTGCCCACGGTGAAGCGTGGGGAGGCCGTCGTCTACGCGGTGCTCCCGATGTTCCACGCCTACGGCCTGACGCTCTGCCTGACGTTCGCCATGAGCATGGGCTCGCGCCTCGTCCTCTTCCCGAAGTTCGACCCGGCGCTCGTCCTCAAGGTCATGAAGAAGCGACCGCCGACCTTCCTGCCCGCCGTCCCGCCCATCGCCGACCGTCTCCTGACCGCGGCGACCGAGCAGGGCGTGTCACTGCAGGGCACCGAGATCGCCATCTCTGGCGCGATGCCGCTGCCGCACGACCTCGTCGTCCCGTTCGAAGCCGCGTCCGGCGGCTTCCTCGTCGAAGGCTACGGGCTGTCCGAGTGCTCCCCGGTCATCTCCGCGAACCCGGTCTCGACCGCACGGAAGCCCGGGACCATCGGCCTCCCGCTGCCGAGCACCGAGGTGCGCGTCGTGGATCCCGACGACCCGGAGACCGACCGGCCGGCCGGCGAGGCGGGCGAGTTGCTCGTGCGCGGCCCGCAGGTCTTCCACGGCTACTACAACAAGCCCGAAGAGACCGCCGCCGTCCTGCTCCCAGGCGGTTGGTTCCGCACCGGTGACATCGTGTCCATCGACGAGGAGGGGTTCATGACCGTCGTCGACCGGATCAAGGAGCTCATCATCACCGGCGGGTTCAACGTGTCGCCGAGCGAGGTCGAGCAGGTGCTCCGCGGGCACGCGTCGGTCGCTGACGCCGCCGTCGTCGGGCTCCCCGATCCCCACTCCGGCGAGCAGGTCGTCGCGGCCGTCGTCGCGGCTCCCGGTGCCACCGTGGATCCGGATGCCCTCCGAGCCTGGGCGCGGGAGATCCTCACCCCGTACAAGGTGCCGAAGCGGGTCGTCGTCGTCGACGAACTCCCCAAGTCGCTCATCGGCAAGGTGCTGCGGCGCCAGGTCCGCGACGAGCTGCTGCAGGCCGACCAGGACTGAGGTCAGTCCGTCGGCACCTCGTCGGCGGACGCCGCACCCTCGGCCTCATCCGCGGCCGGGGCCTCCGGCTCGCCGAGCGCCGCCGGACCCTCGGAGACGAGCAGGGCGAACTGCTCGGCGTCGATGATCCGCAGACCGAGTGCTTCGGCCTTCGCGAGCTTCGACCCGGCACCCGGGCCGGCGGCGACGAAGTCGGTCTTCTTCGAGACGCTCGACGCAGCCTTCCCGCCCGCCTGCACGATGGCTTCCAGCGCACCCTCCCGGGTGAAGCCCTCGAGCGAACCGGTGGCGACGACGGTGACACCGGACAGCACACCACCGGCCGCGACCGCCGCGCCCGGCCCCGGGTGTCCGGGTGTCGCCCACTGCACGCCCGCCGCAGTCCACTCCTCGACGATCTCGCGATGCCAGTCGACCTCGAACCAGGCGATGAGGGCGTCGGCGATGATCCCGCCCACGCCGTCGACCTCTGCGAGCTCGTCGCGGGTGGCCGCACGGATGGCATCGAGCGAACCGAAGTACTCCGCGAGTGACCGGGCGGCGACCGGGCCGACGTGGCGGATGTTCAGTGCCACGAGCAACCGGGCGAGCGGGCGGGTCTTCGCGCCGTCGAGGTTGGCGAGGAGTTCGATCGCGTTCTTGGACGGCACCGAGGACTCGTCGCCGTCGAACTCGGCCGCGGCCGGATCGTGCACGCCGTCCCTCTTGGCGCGTCGGCGGCGGAAGGGCGTGACGCGCTTCTCGGATCCGTCCTCGTTGAGCTTGGGCAGCCCGGTCTCGTTGTCGCGGACGATCACCGTGACCGGGAAGATGTCGGCCATCGTGAGCGAGAAGAGTCCGGCCTCAGTCGTCAGCGGTGGTTCCGCAGGCTCCACCGGCTGGGTGAGCGCCGCTGCCGCCACCTCGCCGAGCGCCTCGACGTCGAGCGCGCCACGGGAGCCGATGTGCTCGACGCGTCCGCGCACCTGCGCCGGGCAGCTCCGCGCGTTCGGGCAGCGCAGGTCGATGTCGCCCTCCTTCGCGGGGGCGAGGGGGGTACCGCACTCGGGGCAGTGCTCGGGCATGACGAACTCCCGCTCCGAACCGTCGCGGAGCTCGACGACCGGGCCGAGGACCTCGGGGATGACGTCGCCGGCCTTCCGGAGGACGACGGTGTCGCCGATGAGCACCCCCTTCGCCTTCACGACGTCCTGGTTGTGCAGGGTCGCCTGACGCACCTCGCTGCCGGCGACGAGCACCTTCTCCATGACGGCGAACGGGGTGGCGCGACCGGTGCGCCCGACGCTCACGACGATGTCGAGGAGCTTCGTGTTCACCTGCTCGGGCGGGTACTTGTAGGCGATGGCCCATCGCGGAGCACGACTCGTCGCGCCGAGCTCGCCGTGGAGCGCGAGATCGTCGACCTTCACGACGACGCCGTCGATCTCGTGCTCGACGCTGTCGCGGTGGGCGCCGAAGTACTCGATGAACTCCGCCGCACCGGTCGCCTCGTCGTGGACCCGGTAGTGCGAGGAGGTCGGGAGCCCCCAGCTGTGCAGCAGCTCGTAGACCTGTGACTGCCGAGCGACGGGCGGCTGTTCCCACGCGCCGATGCCGTGGACGAGCATCTGCAGGCGGCCGAGCCGGTCGTGCATGAGTGCGAGCTGGGCCGGGTTCTTGCTCTCCGCCTTCTGGCGCAGGGAACCGCTCGCCGCGTTGCGCGGGTTGGCGAAGACCCGTTCACCGGCGGCCGCCTGGTTGGCGTTCAGTTCGCGGAAGGCCTCGACCGGGAAGAAGATCTCGCCCCGGACTTCGACGACCTCCGGGAACTCGACCCCGGGGTCGGACGACGTCAGGCGTTCGGGGATGGAACGGATGTACCGCACGTTCTCCGTGACGTCCTCGCCGACGACGCCGTCGCCGCGCGTGGCCGCGCTCACGAGGCGGCCGCGCTCGTACCGGAGGTTGATGGCGAGGCCGTCGATCTTCAGTTCGCAGAGGTACTGGACGGACCCTCCGGCGTCGCGCTCGACCTTGGCGGCCCAGGCGAGGAACTCCTCGATCGAGAAGACGTTGTCGAGGCTGAGCATGCGCTCGAGGTGGGTGACCGGGGCGAACAGCGTGGTCTCGGCACGCCCGCCGACGGTCTGGGTGGGGCTGTCCTGGCTCTGCAGCTCGGGGAAGAGACGCTCGAGCTCCTCGAGCCGACGGAGCATCGCGTCGTACTCCTCGTCGGAGGCGAGCGACTCGTCGCGCTCGTAGTACGCGTCGCGAAGCTCGAGGATGCGCGAGGTGAGTTCCTCGGCCTCGGTCGATGCCTGCTGGAGGGTCTGTCCGGTGCTGTTCGCCACGGCGTCCAGTCTACGAGCGGCGTCCGACACCGGCGGGCGCTTGACACCCGGCACGTCCTCCCAGATGTGCGCAACCGGGTCGGGGCGGGTCTCATCGAGGAGTAGGGTGTCGCAGTGCCGCAGGAACCATGCGCGCGGAATCGGAGGAACCATGTCCCAGTCCAGCAGTCCGGGAACGGGGGCGGCTCCTACCAGCAAGCAGCTGACCGCGCGCGTCATCGGCATCTCCGTCTCGGCCGCGGTCGGTGGCTTCCTCTTCGGATTCGACTCCTCCGTGGTGAACGGCGCGGTCGACGCGATGCAGGACCACTTCGCGCTCAGTGAGGCGCTCATCGGCTTCGCGGTCGCGTCAGCGCTGCTCGGTTGCGCGCTCGGCGCCTACCTCGCAGGCCGGATCGCCGACAGCCGCGGCCGCATCTTCACGATGCTGCTCGGTGCAGGCCTGTTCTTCATCTCCTCCTTCGGAGCCGGCTTCGCCTTCTCCCCCTGGGACCTCGTGATCTGGCGCATCGTCGGCGGGCTCGGTATCGGCATCGCCTCGGTCGTGGCTCCGGCATACATCGCCGAGATCGCCCCGAGCGCCATCCGCGGCCGTCTCGCCTCGCTGCAGCAGCTCGCCATCACGCTCGGCATCTTCGCCGCGCTCCTGTCCGACTCCGTCCTGGCGGGCGCCGCCGGCGGCGCCCCGAACCCGCTGTGGTTCGGCGTCGAGGCCTGGCGCTGGATGTTCATCGCCTGCGCGCTCCCGGCCGTGGTCTACGGCGTGCTCGCGATGCGGCTCCCGGAGTCGCCACGGTTCCTCGTCCGCAAGGGCAAGTCGGACGAGGCCCGTCGGATCTTCGCGACCGTCTGGCCGCAGGAAGAGGTGGATCGCGCCGTCAAGCTCGCCGAGCAGGCGGTGAAGGACGATGAGCAGCAGAAGAAGGCGACCCTCTGGGGCGGACGCTTCGGGCTCCTGCCGATCGTCTGGATCGGGATCATCCTGTCGATCTTCCAGCAGTTCGTCGGCATCAACGTGATCTTCTACTACTCGACGACGCTGTGGAAGGCCGTCGGGTTCCAGGAGTCCGACTCGCTCCTCATCTCGGTCATCACCTCGGTGACGAACGTCGCGGTCACCGTCGTCGCCATCCTGCTCGTGGACCGCATCGGTCGACGGCCGATCCTCCTCGCGGGTTCCATCGGTATGACGGTCTCGCTCGGCGCGATGGCGATCGCGTTCACGCAGTCGGTCACTGACAGCGCCGGCGAGGTCTCGCTGCCCCAGCCCTGGGGCACGATCGCCCTCGTGGCCGCCAACGTGTTCGTCGTCGCGTTCGGCGCGTCGTGGGGACCGCTCGTCTGGGTGCTCCTCGGCGAGATCTTCCCGAACCGCCTGCGCGCGAAGGCGCTCGGTGTCGCCGCGATGGCGCAGTGGATCGCGAACTTCCTCATCACGGTCAGCTTCCCGGCCCTCGCCGCGTTCTCCCTGCCGGTGACCTACGGCATGTACGCGCTGTTCGCGCTCCTCTCGTTCGTCTTCGTCCTCGCGAAGATCCCCGAGACGAACGGCCTGACGCTCGAGGAGGCGGAGACCCTCTTCGTCAAGAAGCCCAAGAAGTCCAAGGCGGGCGCACAGACCCGATCCTGACGACCGACGCAGAACGCCCGACGAGCCTGGCTCGTCGGGCGTTCCGTCGTTCCTGGGGTCCTCAGGCGGAGGCGGCGGCTCCGACGGGCACCGCACTGACGGTGCGGTCGATCGTGAACTGGCCGAGGACGCGCGTCCCGCTGTACAGCACGGCGGTCTGTCCGGGAGCGACGCCGTCGAGTGGCGTCTCCGGGTGGACGACGAGCTCGCCGTCGACGAGCGTCAGCGCGGCGGGGACCGGGTCGGCGTGCGCACGGATCTGGACGTCGCACGGGATCGGTGCGACACCGACCTCCGGAGCCCTCCCAGCCCAGGTGAAGCGCGAACCGGCGATCTCGCCGATGGCGAGCGCCTCTTTCGGCCCGACGACGACCGTGTTGTCCTTCGGACGCACCTCGAGGACGAAGCGCGGACGTCCATCCGGCGCGGGCACGCCGAGGTGCAGGCCCTTGCGCTGGCCGACGGTGAAGGCGTGGGCACCCTCGTGCGAACCGACGACGGCTCCGTCTCGGTCGAGGACCTGGCCGGTCTCGGTGCCGACCCGCTCCCCCAGCCAGCCCTTCGTATCGCCGTCGGGGATGAAGCAGATGTCGTGGCTGTCGGGCTTGTTCGCCACCGTGAAGCCGCGCTCCGCGGCCTCGGCTCGGACCTCGGCTTTCGACGGTGTCGCGCCGAGCGGGAACATCGAGTGCGCGAGCTGTTCGGCGGTGAGCACGCCCAGGACGTACGACTGGTCCTTGGCCCAGGCACTCGCGCGGTGCAGCTCACGATCACCCTCGGGGCTCGTGACGATCGTGGCGTAGTGACCGGTCACGACCGCGTCGAACCCGAGGTCGAGCGCCTTCTCGAGCAACGCCGCGAACTTGATCTTCTCGTTGCAACGCATGCACGGGTTCGGGGTCCGGCCGGCGCGGTACTCGGCGATGAAGTCGTCCACCACGTCGAGCTTGAAGCGCTCCGAGAAGTCCCACACGTAGTACGGGATGCCGATCAGGTTCGCCGCACGCTGGGCGTCCATCGAGTCCTCGATGGTGCAGCACCCGCGACTGCCGGTCCGGAGCGTGCCCGGCATCCGGCTGAGCGCCAGGTGGACGCCGACCACCTCATGGCCTGCGTCGACGGCGCGTGCCGCTGCCACGGCGGAGTCGACTCCGCCACTCATCGCTGCCAGAACTTTCACCGGGCAAGTCTACGCGCCAGCCGCTGGACGGCCACCCGCAAGCGGTGACGAGACGGCTGCTCAGGGACGAGCGCCCAGCGCCGTGTCGCGGTCGGCGGAACCGGCCCGACTCGCCTGTGCGTACGCGCGCGGCAGGGCCTGGAGGAAGTCGTCCACGTCCGTCTCGGTCGTCGTCCGACCCAGCGTGATCCGGAGGACCGATCGGGCCTCCGTCTCCGGGCGTCCCATCGCGAGCAGGACATGCGACGGTTCCGGGACGCCGGCCTGGCAGGCGGAACCCGTCGAGACCGCCACCCCTGCGAGGTCGAGGAGGAAGAGCATCGAGTCTCCCTGTGCGCCGGGGAACACGAAGTTCGCGTTCGACGCGAGTCGCTCGCTGGGATCACCCGTCAGCTCGGCCTCCGGAACGGTCGCCCGCACGCCGGCCACGAGTCGGTCGCGCAAGGTGCCGAGACGCTCCTGCTCCGCGGTCCGCTCGAGCGCCATGAGCTCCGCGGCGACGGCGAACCCGACGGCTGCCGCGACGTCCTGCGTGCCGGAGCGGAGTCCGCGCTGCTGTCCGCCACCGTGCTGCAACGGCTCCACCACGGCTGCGCGGCTCACGACCAGGGCTCCGATCCCCACGGGACCACCGATCTTGTGCGCGGAGACGCTGAGCGCGACGAGACCACTGGCACCGACCGATCCGGATGCGGCGCGAAGGTCGGCGAGGTCGATGGGGAGGTGTCCGTAGGCCGAGACCGCGTCCAGGTGGAACGGCACCTCGGCCGCTGCGGCGAGCGCCGCCAGCCGGACGACGGGCTGGATGGTGCCGACCTCGTTGTTCGCCCAGAGCGCCGTCGCCATGGCGATGTCGGGGCCGTGGTCGGCGAAGCGCTCGGCCGCCGTGTCGAGTGAGACCCGGCCGAGGTCGTCGAGCGGGATCCAGAGCGGGGACGCACCCTCGTGGCGCTCGAGCCATTCGACGGTGTCCAGCGTGGCGTGGTGCTCCCCCGCGGGTGCGAGCACGGCGGCGCGGCGTCGATCCTGCTGTCGGTGCCAGTAGAGACCCTTCAGGGCGAGGTTGATGGACTCCGTGCCGCCGGAGGTGAAGACGAGTTCGATGGGGTCGCACCCGAGGGTCGCCGCGACCCGCTCACGCGCCTCTTCGAGGAGACGGCGGGCCTGCTGCCCGGGGCCGTGGATGGAGGCCGGGTTGCCGACGGTCGCCATCGCGGACGCGTAGGCATCGATCACCTCGGATCGCACCGGGGTCGTCGCGGCGTGGTCCAGGTACACCACCATGCCGCTCCTCCCCTCGCCGCGGTGTCCGCGGATCTTCGCGCACTCCCGCACTCACTACTGTAGAACCCATGAACGCTGGTGACCCCTTCCATGATCTCGGCGTCCGCCTCGGCCCGTCCGGTGGTGAGCTCCGTGTGTGGTCCGAGCATGCGGATGCCCTCGAACTCGTGATCTTCGACGACAAGGATCTGAACTGGATCACCCACTCGGTCGAGATGACCCGCGACGACGACGGGGTCTGGAGTGGGAGTTCCGAGGAGCTGGTGCTCGGGCGACGCTATGCGGTCCGCGCCTCCGGGCCGTCCTCGCCGAACAACGCCTTCGACCCGAGCCTGCTGCTGCTCGACCCCTACGCCCGCGGGCTCGCCCGCGTGTCGGCCGAGCAGTGGCGTTCCGTCGTCGTCGACGACGCGTTCGACTGGGGCGGTGTGCAGAAACCCCGTGTCCCGCTCGACCGGACCGTCGTGTACGAGGCGCACGTCAAGGGGCTGAGCAAGCTGCACCCCGACGTGCCGGAGGAGCTGCGGGGCACGTACGCGGGCCTCGCCCACCCCGCGATGATCGCGCATCTGCACGATCTCGGGGTGACGAGCGTCGAACTGCTTCCGGTGCACGCGTTCACCTCCGAGCAGCGTCTCATCAAGCAGGGCCTCGTCAACTACTGGGGCTACAACACCCTGAACTTCTTCAGTCCACACGCCTCCTACGCGACGAAGACGGCTCAGGCGGGTGGGGCGGACGAGGTCCTCCGCGAGTTCAAGGGCATGGTGAAGCTGCTGCACGAGGCCGGCCTCGAGGTCATCCTCGACGTCGTCTACAACCACACCGCCGAAGAGGGGCCCGGCGGCCCCCGCACGAGCTTCCGCGGCATCGACAACGCGACCTACTACCGTCAGGACGCCACCGGCGCCTACATCGACGTGACGGGCTGCGGCAACACCGTGGACTTCGGCCATCCGGTCCCCCAGCAGCTCGTACTCGACTCGTTACGGTACTGGGCTGACGAGGTGCAGATCGACGGCTTCCGGTTCGACCTCGCTGCGACGCTCGGTCGGAACGAGGCGGTCGAGTTCACGCCCGACCATCCCCTGCTCGACGCGATCGTCCACGACCCGTCGCTCGTCGACGCGAAGATGATCGCCGAGCCCTGGGACGTCGGGATGGGCGGCTGGCAGACGGGGAACTTCCCTGCCGGTTGGCACGAGTGGAACGACCGGTACCGGGATCGTGTCCGCAACTTCTGGCTCTCCGACATCGACTACGCGAGACGGGCGGACGCCCCGGTCGGGATCGGTGGGTTCGCGACCCGTCTGGCCGGATCGAGCAACACCTTCTCCGCTGAGCGCGGTCCGCTGGCCTCCGTCAACTTCATCACGGCCCACGACGGGTTCACCCTGGCCGACCTCGTCTCGTACGACGTCAAGCACAACGTCGGGAACGGCGAGTCCAACCGCGACGGCACGGACAACAACCGCTCCTTCAACCACGGTGCCGAGGGCCCGACGGACGACCCCGCGATCCTCGCCGCTCGTCGCAAGGCGATGCGGAACCTGCTCGGCACGCTCCTGCTGTCGGCGGGTGTCCCGATGCTCACGGCGGGCGATGAGTTCGGGCGGAGTCAGCGCGGCAACAACAACGCCTACTGTCACGACTCCGAGCTGACGTGGGTCGGATGGACGAGGGAGCCCTGGCAGGACCAGTTGCTCGCGCACAGCCGCCGGCTCCTCGAACTCCGGCGCGAACACCCCGCCCTCCGACCGGAGCACTTCGCCGCCGCCGGGACGACGGTGCCCGGCGCGAGCGTCATGGACTGGTTCGACGCTTCGGGCGCGACCATGAGCACCGAGGACTGGACGAGTCCGCGGAACCGGACACTGCAGTTCTTCTCGACGAGCACGCCGGAGTCCGAGGAGCTCGACCGAGTGCTGCTCATCGTGCACGGCGTCGAGCAGCCGGTCGAGGTCACGTTGCCCGAGCACGAGGGCGTGACCGCGTTCGTGCGCATCTGGAACTCCGCGGACGACGCACCGATGCCCGAGGAGGAGCAGTTCGTCCCCGGCCAGACGGTCCCGGTCTCGGCGACGTCGATGCAGCTCTTCCGAGCCGTCTGACGATGGCGAAACGCAGGGCCGAGGGCGGCGGCACCCCGGCGACGGTGACGTTGACCTCGCTGGGCATCCCCTTCACCCCGCGCTCCTACCGGCACGACCCGTCGGTGACGGCCTTCGGCCTCGAAGCCGCCACGGCGCTCGGGGTCGATCCGCCCAGGGTGTTCAAGACCCTGCTGGCGGAGGTGGACGGGTCGCTCGTCGTCGCGATCGTCCCGGTCGCCGACCAACTCGACCTCAAGGCGCTCGCGACGGCTCTCGACGGGAAGCGGGCGACGATGGCGGATCCTGCCGTCGCCGAGCGGAAGACGGGCTACGTGGTCGGCGGCATCAGCCCGATCGGGCAGCGCACCGCGCTCCCGACGGTGCTCGACGAGAGCGCCTTCGAGCACGAGACGGTGATGGTCTCGGGTGGTCGGCGCGGGTTCGACCTCGAACTCGCCCCGTCCGACCTCGGATCGGCCGTCTCCGCCGTCGTCGCGCGGATCGCCAGATAGTCGGATCCCTCGACGCACCGGTCCGAGGGTCGCACCGGCGCGTCGGAGGAGATCGCCCTACTGGTCCGCCACGGCGACGAGCCCGAGTTCCGCGGGGGTGAGGAGCAGCTCGTGTCTCGGCACGATGCGCACCGTGTACCCGAACCCGCCGGCCCGATCGAGGGGAAGCGTCCCGGCGTACTCGAGTGTGTGCTCCGGCCGACTCGTCGACGGGGACTGCTGCTGCTCGAGCGGCTGCGTCCGGATGTCGAGCAGTTCACCTCCGGCACCGGGTACCCCGCAGACCACCTCGACGGTCACGTCCTCGGGTGACAGCGACCCCAGCTGGACGTAGGCGCGCAGCCGCAGCACGTCACCGACCTGCGGGACCGCGTCGACACCGCCGCTCTCGACATGGGCGACCGCCAGCTGCGGCCAGGCCTCGCGCACCCGCTGCTTGTAGGCTGCCAGCTCGCGCGCCCGCTGCTGATCGGACGCGTTCAGCTCGCGCTCCATCGCCGCCGCCGGGAGGTACATGCGCTCCGTGTACTCGCGGACCATGCGGTCGGCGCTGAGCGGTTCGGACAGCGTCGAGATCGTGTGTCGCACCATCTGCATCCAGCGCTGCGGCAGCCCGTCGTCCTCGCGCTCGTAGAACCGCGGTACCAGCTGGTGCTCGAGGATCTCGTACAGCGCCGTGGCCTCGAGGGCGTCGCGTTCCTCGTCGTCCGCCGCCCCGTCCGCCGACGGGATGACCCAACCGTTCTCGCCGTCCGCGTACTCGTTCCACCATCCGTCGAGGATCGACAGGTTCAGTGCTCCGTTGAGTGCGGCCTTCATGCCGGACGTCCCGCAGGCCTCGAGCGGACGCAACGGGTTGTTCAACCACACGTCACAGCCGGGGTAGAGCGTCTTGGCCATCCCGATGCCGTAGTCCGGCAGGAAGACGATGCGCGATCGGAGCTCGGGATCCTGGGCGAACTGCACGAGGCGCTGGATGAGCCGCTTGCCGTCGTCGTCCGCCGGGTGTGCCTTGCCCGCGACGACGATCTGGACGGGCCGTTCGGGGTGGAGCAGGATCGCGCGCAGTCGGTCGGGATCGCGCAGCATGAGGGTGAGCCGCTTATAGCTCGGCACCCGCCGGGCGAACCCGATCGTCAACACCTCCGGGTCGAGCAGTTCGTCGATCCAGGACGGGAGCACCGCTTGCGGGTTCTGGGTCCGATACCCATCGGCGATCCGGCGCCGCACGTCGGCGACGAGGCGCTCCCGCATCCCGTGCTTCCGCGACCAGAGCTCGGCGTCCGAGAGCGACGGATCGGACCAGTCCGCCCGACTCGTGTCGGTCGTCCCCCACCGGTCCGCGGCGAGGTCGACGAGCGACGGATCCGTCCAGCTCGGGGCGTGGACACCGTTCGTGATCGACGTGATCGGCACGTCCGAGACGTCGAAGCCGGGCCAGAGGCCTCGGAACATCGCCCGGCTCACCTCGCCGTGCAACCGACTGACGCCGTTCGCGCGCTGCGCCAGACGCAGGCCCATGATCGCCAGGTTGAACACGTCGGCCGAGCCGCCGTTCGCCGTCTCGTCGCCGAGTGCGAGGACGTCCGGGGCGGCGACGCCCGGGAGCAGGTCACCGCTGAAGTAGCGCGTGATCACCTCGCGGTCGAACCGGTCGATCCCGGCCGGAACGGGGGTGTGCGTCGTGAAGACGGTCCCGCCCCGCACGAGCTGCAGCGCCTCGTCGAAGGAGAGTCCGTTGCCGACGAGGTCGCTGATCCGCTCGAGCCCCAGGAAACCGGCGTGGCCTTCGTTGGAGTGGTAGACCTGCGGCAGCGCGTGGTCCGTGAGCTCGCTCCACTGCTTGATCGCTCGGACGCCGCCGATGCCGAGGAGGAGTTCCTGCAGGAGTCGATGCTCGCCGCCACCGCCGTACAACCGGTCCGTCACGCCGCGCAGGTCGGCCACGTTCTCCGGAATGTCCGTGTCGAGCAGCAGCAGTGGCACCCGACCGACCTCGGCGATCCAGACCCGTGCCGACAGGCTCCGGTCGTCGGGGAGCGCCAGGGTGACGGTGACCGGTGTCCCGTCCGGTTCCCGGAGCACGGTGACCGGGAGTCCGTCGGGGTCCTGCACGGGATAGGACTCCTGCTGCCAGCCGTCGTTCGTGATCGACTGCGCGAAGTATCCGGAGCGGTACAGGAGACCCACGCCGACGAGCGGCACCCCGAGGTCGGAGGCGCTCTTCAGGTGGTCGCCGGCGAGGATGCCGAGTCCGCCCGAGTACTGCGGCAGGGCCGCGGCGATTCCGAACTCGGGCGAGAAGTAGGCGATCGTCTGTGGTTTCGGGTCCGGGAGGCCCTGGTACCACCGCGGCTCCTGCAGGTACCGGCGGAGGTCGGCGTGCAAGGCGTCGGCCCGGCCGACGAAGTCCGCATCGGCGGCGAGTTCCGCCAGTCGCTCCGGTGTCACGAGTCCGAGGCCGCTGATCGGATCGTGGTCGGACTCGCGCCAGACGTCCGGTGCGATCTCGTCGAACAGGCGCTGCGTCGGCTCGTGCCACGACCACCGCAGGTTCGCAGCGAGGGCGGTGAGCGAGGTCAGGGACTCGGGGATGAGCGCGCGGACGGTAAACCTGCGGATAGCCTTCACGCGCTCACTCTAGGGCAACCGCGGAACGCACCCGAACGCTCATCGGGCGGCCACCCGGGACAGGGCCGCGCCCGAGGCCTTAGCATGACGCGCGACACCCCGCGCGCCCCTTCATCGGTGGTCGTTTCGCGGTACGGTCGGACCAGTGGCACCGAAGGAGATGGAACGCACTATGCCGAAGTCAGTACCGCAGTCCTCCACCGTCGACGACGCCGTACCGGTGTCGCTCACGCTGTCCCCGAGCATCGGGCGCATCCCGATCCTGGATCCGACCCCCTCGGTCGAAGGTGGCCGCTGGCCGGCCAAGGCGTTCGCGGGCGAGGTGGTGCCGTTCGGCGCGACCGCGTTCCGCGAAGGACACGACCTCATCGGGGTCGAGCTCCTGCTCACCGATCCGCGCGGGAAGATGGTCGCGCATCGGATGGCTCCGGGCGCCCCGGGCACGGACCGCTTCGAGGTCGAGGTCCAACTCGCGACCGAGGGCACCTGGCGGTACCAGGTCCGCGCCTTCGCCGACGAGTTCTCGACCTGGGAGCACAACGCCCGGGTCAAGATCGAGGCCGGCGTCGACGTCGAGCTCATGTACCTCATCGGCGCGGAACTCCTCGAGCGCGCCGCGACGGACAAGCTCCGCCCGGCGAAGGACCGCCGCTTCCTCACCGCCGCCGCCAAGCTCCTCCGCGACACCGACGCCGAGCCGGCAGCCCGGTTCGCGGTGCTCGACGACCCCGAACTCCTGGCCATCGCCGACCGCCGACCGTTCGCCGGTCTCGCGAGCACGAGCGACGAGCGCGTGGTCCGCGTCGAGCGAACCCGGGCCGGCGTCGGTTCCTGGTACGAGTTCTTCCCGCGGTCGGAGGGTGCCGAGCGGAACCCGGACGGCTCCTGGACGTCGGGCACCTTCCGCAGCGCAGCCGGTCGGTTGCCGGCCGTCGCCGCGATGGGGTTCGACGTCCTCTACCTGCCGCCCATCCACCCCATCGGCGTGACGTTCCGCAAGGGGCCGAACAACACCCTCACGCCCGGCGAGCACGACCCGGGTTCCCCCTGGGCGATCGGTGGTTCCGCGGGCGGTCATGACGCGATCCATCCCGACCTCGGCACGGAGAAGGACTTCGTCGCCTTCGTCCGCCAGGCGAAGAAGGTCGGCCTGGAGGTCGCCCTCGATCTCGCGCTGCAAGCGTCGCCGGACCACCCCTGGGTGACCGAGCACCCCGAGTGGTTCACGACCCTCCCCGACGGCACGATCGCGTACGCCGAGAACCCGCCGAAGAAGTACCAGGACATCTACCCGGTCAACTTCGACAACGACCCCGAGGGCATCCGGGCCGAGGTGCTGCGCATCGTCCGGCACTGGATCTCGCTCGGTGTCCGCATCTTCCGCGTCGACAACCCCCACACCAAGCCGCTCGACTTCTGGGAGTGGTTGCTTGCGACCGTCAACCGGACGGACCCCGACGTCGTGTTCCTCGCGGAGGCCTTCACCCGTCCGGCCCTGCTGCAGGGTCTGGCGAAGGTCGGGTTCCAGCAGAGCTACACCTACTTCACGTGGCGCAACACGAAGGAGGAGCTCGAGGAGTTCCTCGGCGCGGCAGCGACCGAGACCGCCGACTTCCTCCGGCCCAACCTGTTCGTCAACACGCCGGACATCCTCACCGAGTACCTCCAGTTCGGTGGCCGGGCGGCGTACAAGGTGCGTGCGGCGATCGCCGCGACCGCCGCTCCGACGTGGGGGGTCTACGCCGGGTACGAGCTCATCGAGAACGTCGCCCGTCCCGGTGCCGAGGAGAACATCGACAGCGAGAAGTTCGAGTACCGTCCGCGGGACTGGGCCGCTGCGGAAGCCGCCGGCACCTCGCTGTCGCCGTACCTCACCCTGCTCAACCAGATCCGGCGTGCGCATCCCGCCCTCCGGCAGTTGCGCAACATCAGCTTCCACTGGAGCGACGACGACCAGATCCTCGTCTTCAGCAAGCATCTCGACCAGCGGTTCACCGGCACCGGTGAGCACGACACCCTGCTCGTCGTCGCCAACCTAGATCCGCACTCGGTCCGACAGACCATGGTGCACCTCGACCAGACCGTGTTCGGTGGCGTCCCGGGCGGCAGCTTCGACGTCACGGACCTCGTCACGGGGGCCGAGTGGATCTGGTCCGACAGCAACTTCGTGCGCCTCGACGCCTTCACCGAGCCCGTGCACATCCTGAGCGTGAGGATCCGACCATGACGACCAGCCCTGTGACCCCAGACGGAGCCGCTGCACCGAAGCGCTCCGGCCGTCGCGCCGCACCGATGCCGGTCGACGCCACACCGGCGCCCCGGGAGCTCCCGCTCCCCTCCGTCGAGGACTGGATCCTCGACGCCGTCGCGGAGGGCCGCTATCACGATCCGCACCAGATCCTCGGCCAGCACCTCGTCGACCTCGGCGGGGTGAGCGACCCCCTCGTGGTCGTCCGCGCCAGACGGCCGCTGGCCGAGCAGGTGACGGCGGTGCTCGCCAACGGTGCGCGCGTGGAGCTCGCGCACGTCCGCGCCGGCATCTGGCAGGGCTTCCACGTCGACGGCATCATCGACTACACGCTCGACGCCCGCTACAGCGACGGGTCGATCTGGAACGCCGACGACCCGTACCGGTTCGCGCCGTCGATCGGTGAACTCGACCTGCACCTCATCGGCGAGGGTCGCCACGAACGACTCTGGGACGCACTCGGCGCACACGTCACCGAGCTGCGTGGGGTCACCGAGTCGGTCGCCGGCACCGCGTTCGCCGTCTGGGCACCTCACGCACGTGCGGTCCGGGTCATCGGCGATCTCAACTCCTGGGACGGCACGGCGCACGCCATGCGCAACATGGGTGCGACGGGTGTCTGGGAGCTGTTCATCCCCACCATCGGCGCCGGCGAGCTGTACCGCTTCGAGATCCTGACCCAGCACGGCGACTGGGTCCGTCGGTCCGACCCGATGGCCCGGTTCACCGAGCGCTCCCCCGCCACCGCATCCGTGACCGGTGTCAGCGACTACCGCTGGACGGATGAGGCGTGGCTCGATCGGCGAGCCGCGAGCGATCCCCACAACGGCCCCATGAGCGTCTACGAGCTCCACGTCGGCTCCTGGCGTCCTGGGCTCGGCTACCGGGACCTCGCGGACCAGCTCATCGAGTACATCGCGGAGCTCGGCTACACGCACGTCGAGTTCATGCCACTCGCCGAGCACCCCTTCGGCGGCTCATGGGGCTACCAGGTCACCGGCTACTACGCGCCGACCAGCCGCTTCGGTTCGAGCGACGACCTCAAGTACCTGATCGACCGTCTCCACGGCGCGGGGATCGGCGTCCTCATGGACTGGGTGCCCGGCCACTTCCCCAAGGACGAGTGGGCCCTCGCGAACTTCGACGGTCAGCCCCTCTACGAGCACCCCGACCCGCGACGTGGCGAACAGCCGGACTGGGGCACCCTCGTCTTCGACTTCGGGCAGCCCCAGGTCAAGAACTTCCTCGTGGCCAACGCCCTCTACTGGCTCGAGGAGTTCCACGTCGACGGCCTGCGCGTCGACGCCGTCGCCTCGATGCTGTACCTCGACTACTCGCGGAAGGACGGCGAGTGGCTGCCGAACGTCCACGGTGGGCGCGAGAACCTCGAAGCGATCAGTCTCCTGCAGGAGGCGAACGCGACGGCCTATCGACGGAACCCCGGCATCGTGATGATCGCCGAGGAGTCGACGAGTTGGCCCGGCGTCACCGCGCCGACGAGCGAGGGCGGACTCGGGTTCGGCCTGAAGTGGAACATGGGCTGGATGCACGATTCGCTCCAGTACATCGAGCACGACCCGCTCTACCGGTCGCACCACCACGGCGAGATCACCTTCTCGATGGTCTACGCCTTCAGCGAGAGCTTCCTCCTGCCGATCAGCCACGACGAGGTCGTCCACGGCAAGGGGTCCCTCCTCGCGAAGATGCCCGGTGACCACTGGCAGCAACTCGCGAACATGCGGGCCTACCTCGCCTTCATGTGGGCCCACCCCGGCAAGCAGTTGCTCTTCATGGGCCAGGAGTTCGGTCAGCCCTCCGAATGGTCGGAGGAACGCGGTCTGGACTGGTGGATCCTCGACCAGCCGAGCCACCGGGCACTGCTCGGCCTCGTGTCCCGACTCAACGCCGTGTACACGGAGCACCCGGCTCTCTGGGCCCTCGACCACGACGCCGCCGGCTTCGAATGGCTCGACGCCGGGGACGCGCAGAACAGCGTGCTCTCCTTCCTGCGCTGGGACGACGACGGCAACGTGATTGCCGCGCTCGTCAACTTCTCCGGCGCCCCCGTCGGCCCGTACCGGGTCGGTCTGCCTCGCGCGGGTCGGTGGGAGGAACTCCTCAACACCGATGCCGTGGAGTACGGCGGATCCGGCGTGGGCAACTACGGATCGATCGAGGCGTCGGCGTCACCGTGGGCGGGACGCCCGGCTTCCGCCGAGCTCACGCTGCCCCCGCTCGGCATGATCTGGCTCAAGCACGTCGGCTGACCAGGCTTCCGCGGCACCCGGATGCACGACGAAGGCCCGCCTCCTGAGGGAGGCGGGCCTTCGTCGTGCATCGGTCGGTCAGTAGAGCAGGCCGGTCAACCGGGCCCTGGCCTTCATGACGCGCGGATCGGTGACGCCGGCGACCTGGAACAGCTCGAGCAGGCGCGTCCGGACGGTGTCCTTGCCCGACTGGTCGAGGTCGGGGAACAGCGTCAGCAGACGGTCGAAGGCGTCCTCGAGGTGCCCTCCGGAGAGGTCGAGGTCGGCGACGGTCAGCTGGGCGTCGAGATCGTCGGGAGCGGCGGCCGCTCGTCCGCGGATCTCATCGAGGGTCTTCCCCGTGAGGCGGTGCAGCAGACGGACCTGGGCGAGGCCGGCCACAGCCATGTCATCCTTCGGGTTCTGCGCGATGGCCTTCTCATACGCGGCGATGGCCGTCGGGTAGTCGGCGCGCTCGATGGCCTCGTACGCCTCGGCGTGGAGGGGCGGCAGCGGCTCTTCCACGGGCTCGGCGGGGGCTGCAGCGTCGCCATCGGCGACGACAGCCCGACCGGAGACCCCGTTCTGCTCGGCCAGCTGCAGCAACTGCTCGATCACGTCACGCACCTGCGACTCCGGGATCGCGCCGTTGAACATCGGCACCGGGCGTCCGCCCACAACGGCGACGACCATGGGGATCGACTGCGCCTGGAAGGCCTGGGAGAGCTGCGGGTTCGCGTCGACGTCCACCTTGGCGAGCACGAAGCGGCCGGCGTATTCCGCGGCGAGGCGCTCGAGCACCGGCGAGAGCTGCTTGCACGGTCCGCACCATTCGGCCCAGAGGTCGATGACGACGGGGACCACGGAGGACAGCTCGACGACCTGTCCGAACCCGTCGTCCGTCGCGTCGAAGACGAGGGACGGGACCTGGACGGTCTGGTCGGTCGTCGCGCCGGGCGCTTCTGCAGGCGCGCCTGCTTGCGTCCGCGCGCCGGCGGGCGGCGTCTGGTGGCGACGCGCGAGGCCGGAGAGGTCGACGGCGCCGCGCAGGTGTGCTGCGCTCGGCTCCGCGGCACTCACGGGAGCTCCGATGCGGCGATGAGGGTCTGGGTGAATCCGAGCAAGGTGATCTTCTCTCCGGAGTTGACGGCTGGCACGTAGAACAGGAGCTGGTCGCCGTAGGTGGCCTGTGTCCCCTTCGCGCTCTCGGTGATCCCGGAGAGCGCGGCGACCGCACCCGAAGGTTTCACGGTAGCACCGGCGGTGACGACGGAGACCACCTCGCCCTCCTGCACGTTGACGGCGACGATCGCGCCGGAGTCGTTGGTCGCCAGCGCGACGTTCGGGCCGGTACCGGCGGCCGCAGAGAAGGCGATGCTCGCCGTCGTCGGCAGGTTGGCGGCCTTCGTCGCGCGGTCCGCGGCGACCTGCGTGCGGAAGACGTCGCCGTCAGCGTTGAAGAGGCCGGCGAAGGTGCTCGCGTCGCCGTTCGTGATGATGTCGGCGTATGCCGCGGCGATCTCCTCCGGGGGCATGACGAGCAGCTTCGAGTCCGGCGGGACGCTCGCGGCACCGATGGTCGCGGGCGCGACGTTCTCGAGTCGGGCGCCCTCGAGGAGCTTCTCCGCGTAGACGACCTGGTAGTTCGACCGCGGGTCCTGCTGGGTCATCACGAGGACCGTCGGCGACACCGTCTCGTCGGCCTTGTCCTGGATCGCGGTCATGACCGTCCGAGGCCAGGCGTCCGTCGCCTGAGGCAGGGTGAGCGTGACGGGCGAGGCGGGGATGGGGGTCGCTCCGGCGGCGTCGGCCACCTTCGAGCGGAGGGCGTAGTTCGCGGTGCGCTCCTCGAGCGCCGGCCCGGAGAACCGGACGGCCGCAGCGGTGCCGTCGAGCGCAGCATCGGCCTCGGACGCCGCCGTCGAAATCCGCGACACGATCCGTTCGACCTGTGGCACGGTGACGACGGGCGCCGCGAAGTCCTGGTCCTGGCTGTCGGCCGGCAGTTCCGTCGCGGTGACGGTGGGCGTCGGTGACGGCGCTCCGATGGTCGGCCAGTAGTCCTGGGAGCAGCCGCTCAGACCGAGCGTGCCGATGAGGACGAGCGGGACGCCCACGACGAGGGAACGGCGGAGCGGGGAGCGCTTCGTCTTGCCGGCCCCGAGTTCACGGGGGCGGCGCGGCTTCGGTTGTCTCGACATCTTCGTGATGCCCTTCTGTCCTTGTCCCGGACCCTTGCGACGCGGGCCTCGCGAGCGACGCATGCGCTGGATCCCCGAGAGGTAGAGCACGATGCCGGCGAGGAGCACGAGGATGCCACCGGCGATCAGCGGGCCGGCCCACGGGGTGGCGTTGTCGAGTGGCCAGGAGAGGCGGAGGGAATCCGGAGCGGCGGCCGTACCGTCGGTCGCGATGAGCACGTCGATGTCCTTCGGCAGGTTCATCGTCGCGATGACCGCGCCCGCCTCGTCGTACTCGCCGAGCCAGAGGTCGGATCCGCGCGGGTCCGGGCCCTTCTCGGAGGTGGTGGTGTCGTCGGTGGCCGGCGTCGCCGACGGCTCCGGACTCGGGGTCGCCCCGTCGTCGGTCGCGTCCGCCTCGGCGGCGACGGTGGTGGTCGTCAGGGCGGTGCCGGCACTGTTGACGCCCACGCGGCTGTAGGGCTCGTCGCCGAGCCAGGCCGTGATGTCGTCGGAGCGCCCGTAGCTCATGAACACCTGGGTGTCGCCGCCCGCGCCCGCCACGATGGACTGCGCTCCCGGCTGCGACTGCAGCACGCTCCCGGGGATGACGATGAACCGATCACCGCTGTCGACCGTCGTGGACAGGCTGAAGGTGCCGGGCGAGAGGAACACGGTCCGTTGCGCGATTCCCGTCACGATCATGACGGCTGCCACGACGAACGCGGCGATGGCGAGAACGAAACGCACGGATTACTCTCCTCTGGCGTCGGAGCGACGCGGGTGATCCTGCGTCCGACGGGATCCGGCGGGTCGGGCCGGCAGGAGACGCAGGTGGTTCAGGCTATCGGAAATGACTGGGAGGCGGCTAGACGGCCGCTGAGAGGCCGGGGGCAGGCCAGTGCGTCGGGAGCGGCAGCGCCTCGGGACGCACTGCAGCGACGATCTCGGTGAGCACGCGTCGGGTCTGGCTCTCCCCCACCCACAGGTGCTTGGCACCGTCCACCGGGACGAGGGTGGCCCCGGGGAGGACGCCGAACCGTTCCGCCGCTTCCGCTGGTCGGAGGTAGTCGTCGAACTCGGGCACGAGGACGACCATCGGCCGGTCGTCGCCGGCCCAGGCCCGGAGCTCGTCCTCCGTCGTGCGGTGCAGCGGCGGAGAGAGGAGGATCACGCCGTCGACGGCCGGGTCGCGCCCGTACTTCAAGGCCAGCTCGGTCCCGAACGACCATCCGACGATCCACGGATGCGGAAGCCCGCGCTCGGCTACGAACGCGAGCGCGGCCTCGACATCGGCCCGCTCGCCGACGCCGCCGTCGAACGCGCCGTCGCTCGTCCCTCGAGGAGACGAGGTGCCGCGGGTGTTGAAGCGGAGCACGGCGATCCCCGCGAGCGCAGGCAAGCGCGCCGCGGCCTTCCGGAGCACATGGGAGTCCATGAACCCGCCGGCGGTGGGCAGCGGGTGGAGCGTCACCAGGGTCGCGACGATCTCGCCGTCGGCCGGCACCGCGAGTTCGCCGACCAGGGTCAGGCCGTCGGCCGTGTGCAGCTCGATCTCCTCGCGGACGGCGGGGAGCTCGGCGCCACCACGGATCTCGATGGTGTCGGTCATGAGTCAGTCCTCCGGGGCAGTGTGGTCGGGTCGTTTCGCGGCGTGCGTGCGTTCACCGGATCCGCCAGCAGTGCGAGTGCCAGTGCCGCCGGGCAGCGATGTCGGCCTGGTCGCCCAGGACCCCGTCAGCGCGCCACGTCACCACATGGGCGGTGCCGGGCGGGATGGACTGTCCGCATCCAGGACACACATAGGTCTTCTGCGCGCTGGAACCGCTGACGGGCTGGACGAACCAGGATCCGTCTCGATGGTCCTCGGTGCGTTTCCACCCCGCCATCAGCCGTTCGAGACCGTTACCCTCGTCGTCGCCGGGCCGTGGCCGGTGGCGGTGGTGTCGGGGCATGGGTCAAGTCTAGGCTCAGCCTCCACGACCGTGTCGGGAGGCGGTTCCGGTCAGTACCAGCCGTTGGACTCCGAGTGGGCCCACGCGCCACACGGCGTGCTGTACCGACTCGTGATGTATCCGAGACCCCAGGTGATCTGCGTCGCGGGGTTGGTCGCCCAGTCGGCTCCGGCCGAGGCCATCTTGGAGCCGGGAAGCGCCTGCGGGATGCCCGTGGCGCCGGAGCTGGCGTTGTAGGCGTACACGTTCCAACCCGACTCGCGGTTCCACAGGGAGACGAGACAGCTGTACTCGCCCTCGCCCCAGCCGTTGGCCATGACCATGTCGTATGCGATGGCCTGAGCCGTACCCGGGTCGGGCGTGCCTGCCGCGGGAGCACTGCCCGTGGACGAGGAACCGCCGCCGGTCGCGGCCGGCGTCGCCACGGGAGGCGGCGGGGGCGGAGCGACGACCTCGTAGCTGTCGCGGGCGAAGGTGTACTGGTAGTTCGAGCTTGCGACGACCGACTGCGCGGCGTTGCCACCGAACTGCGCCTGCTTCTCCGCATAGGAGGACGCCACGACGCTCGAGGTCGGGTCGACCATCGTCACGGCGACGAAGCCGAATGCAGCCGTCGCCGCGAAGATCCCGAGGACCTTCTTGCCGCGAGAGCGCGGCCGATGGTAGGCCTGAACAGCCTTACCGGTGTTCGGCTGGGCTGATGGTTTCCACGGGGTCACGTCAGTTGAGTCTTGAGGCACGATGCATCGATGGTAGCCGAGAATGCCTGATCAGGCCACCTGGTCGCCCGACGCTCAGCGAACCGCCAGCATGACGTCCACGACGCTGTCGAGCAGTGCGTCGACCTGGGACTCGCGGTAACCGGCCCATTCGTTGCGGAACACGGCCGTGCGGACGCGGTCGACGTTGAGCGGCGTGCCGTCGTGGAAGTAGGCGACGAGGCGATCCGCGAGGGCGTCCACGTCCTTCCGGCTGTAGCCGCGGGCGAGCAGGCTCACCCGCTGGAACCGCTGGCCCTCCGGCCTCGTCAGCCGGTTGAGGATGACCTGCGCGGTGCCGCGGGCGTCGCGCAGCCACTCCTTGGCACCGCGCTCCTCGACCGACCGCTCCCGCTCGCGGAGCGAGAAGGCGTCCTCGAGTCGCTCGAGCGCCGCGTCGACGTGCTCGGTGCTGTAGCCACCCCGGACGAGCCGGAACGCCACGTGCCGGATGTCCTCCGCGCTCAGGATCGCATCGGCGTCGGCGTCGGTGTCCTGCCCGTAGGCGGCGCGAGCGCGGTCGAGGAACTCGTCGACCTCGGCCGGATCGTAGCCACGCTTCGAACGTTTTGCGGTGGGGAAGATCGTGCTCACCGGACCATTCTCCCCCATGAGGGGCTGATCGGGCGAAATCGGACCGAGCCGGGACTCAGACCGCGAGTCCGCCGAACAGGAGGTACACCACGTAGGCGACGACCGCCGACGGCAGGATCGAGTCCAGGCGGTCGAGGAATCCCCCGTGCCCGGGAAGCCACGAGCTCATGTCCTTCACGCCGATGTCGCGCTTGATGAGCGACTCCGCGAGGTCGCCGACCGTGGCACTGCCGAGGAGCAGCAGACCGAGCAGGACACCGACCCACCACGGGACACCGAGCATGAGGATGGCGAGCAGCACGCCGGCCACGACCGAGACGACCCCCGCTCCGGCGAAGCCCTCCCAGGTCTTGTTCGGGCTGATCACCGGCGCCATCTTGTGCTTGCCGAACGACAGGCCGCTCACATAAGCACCGACGTCGACGCAGATGACGAGGATCAGGAACGCCAGCGTCCACCATTCGCCCTCGGGCTGGGCGACGAGGAACACGGCGAAGGAGGCGAGGAAGGGGACGTAGACCTGGATGAACGTTCCGGACGCGAGGTCGCGGACGAGCGTGGGAAGGTCGGTCCGCTTCGAAGCGATGGCCTGCTCGGCCACGCGCCAGACGATGACGAGCAGGATGCCGAGCAGGACGACGGACCAACGCCAGACGTCGTGGAGGAAGAACGCCGCCGGCTGCATCGCGACGGCCGAGATGACGGTCGGGATCGCCGGCACCCGGCGCCCGGTCTGCTCGAGGGCCTTCCGCAGCTCCAGCGTGGCGAAGGCCACCACGGCCGAGGCCAGGACGACGAAGATCACCTTGAAGATGATCAGGCTCACGAGCATGATGCCGCCTGCGGCCACCCCGATGAGGATGGCGTTCACGAGGTTGCGGCCGACCCTCGCCTCGATGCGTTCGTTCGTCGCGTCGAACTGCGCCTTCGTCGCCTGGACCTGCCGTTCGATGTCGGCACGTTTGGCGTCGACCTGCCGCTCGAACTTCGCGCGCCGGTCCTTCAGCTGGGACCGCAACTCCTGCGGACCCGACTTGCCGGACCGGCCGGGCTCGGGCTTCGACGGATCGCTCGATCGCCCGGGAGCGACATCGTCTTCCACAGGTACCTCCAGCGGGCGTGCCGTCGGTCGAGGGACCGGTCGGCGAACGGAATCAGCGGTGGGACAGCGGCTCAGATGGAGAGCAGCTCGGTCTCCTTGGCCTTCAGCGCGGCGTCGACGGCGTCGATGTGGGACTTCGTGACGGCCTCGAGCTCCTTCTCGCCGCGTGCGACGTCGTCATCGCCGACCTCGCTCTTGAGCGCCTCGAGGTCGTCCTTGCCCTTGCGACGGATGTTGCGGATCGACACCTTCGCGTCTTCACCCTTGCCGCGGACGATCTTGACGTATTCCTTGCGACGCTCAGCGGTCAGTTCGGGCATGGTGACCCGGATGACGGTGCCGTCGTTCGTCGGGTTGGCGCCGAGGTTCGGGATGTCGCGGATCGCCTGCTCGATGTCGCGCAATGCGGACTTGTCGTAGGGCGTCACGACGATCGTGCGAGCTTCCTGGTTCTGCAGGGAGGCGAGCTGCGCCAGCGGCGTCGGCGTGCCGTAGTAGCTCACCAGGACCTTCTGGAACAGCTGGGGGTTGGCGCGACCCGTACGCACCGTGGCGAAGTCATCCTTCGCGGCCTCGACGGCCTTCGACATCCGGGTACTAACATCCGAGAGGACATCCGCGATCACGAGCACTCCTTTGATTGCATTACTGGGTTCAGTCTAGTCGGGCGGCTGGCCTCGGCCTGGCCGCCCTGCCGCCTAGGCGGAGGTGACGAGGGTGCCGATCGCGGCACCGCGGATGGCCGCCGTGACGTTGCCGGCCGGCTCCATGCCGAAGACGCGCATCGGCATGCCGTTGTCCATGCAGAGGCTGAAGGCCGTCGAGTCGACGACCTTGAGGCCGCGCTGGAGCGCCTCCTGATAGGAGATGGTGTCGATCTTCGTCGCCGTCGGGTCGACGCGGGGGTCGGCGGTGTAGACGCCGTCGACGCCGTTCTTGGCAACGAGGACCTCGACGGCTCCGATCTCGAGCGCGCGCTGTGCCGAGACGGTGTCGGTCGAGAAGTACGGGAGTCCGGCGCCCGCTCCGAAGATGACGACGCGGCCCTTCTCGAGGTGTCGCTCGGCACGGAGCGGGATGTACGGCTCGGCGACCTGCGTCATGGCGATGGCCGACTGCACGCGCGTGGCGGCACCCGCCTGTTCCAGGAAGTCCTGGAGCGCCAGGGCGTTCATGACCGTTCCGAGCATGCCCATGTAGTCGGCTCGGCCGCGGTCCATGCCGCGCTGGCTGAGCTCGGCTCCGCGGAAGAAGTTGCCGCCTCCGACGACCACTGCGACCTCGACCTCGGCGGTCGCCTCAGCGATCTCGCGGGCGATCGACCCGACCACGTCGGGATTGACGCCCAACTGGCCGCCTCCGAACGCCTCACCTGACAGCTTGAGCAGTACCCTGCGCTTCTTCTCCGGCATCCGCCTGTCCTTCCTCGTCCCTCACACAACTTAGCGTCAGGAGCCGCCCGCTGTCCGCGACAGCCGTCGACTCGCTGGCTGGATCGTCACCGATCCCACGTGCGCGGGTATGCCCGCGCACGCAAAGGGGTCCGGATCGCCACTGGCGATCCGGACCCCGTCACAACTGCTACGCGCCGACCTTGAAGCGGGCGAACCCGGTCACGGTGAGGCCCGCGTCAGCGAGCACCTTCTGCACGGACAGCTTGTTGTCCTTGGCGTAGTCCTGCTCGAGGAGCGCGACCTGCTTGAAGTACGAGGTCACGCGGCCCTCGACGATCTTCGGCAGTGCAGCCTCGGGCTTGCCCTCGTTCTTCGAGATCTCGGTGACGATCTCGCGCTCCTTCTCGACCTCGTCGGCCGGGACGTCGTCGCGGCTGAGGTAGGACGGGTTGGCGAACGAGATGTGCTGCGCGATGCTGCGAGCCGTCTCCGCGTCGTCGCCCGTGTAGCCGACGACCACGCCGACCTGCGCGGGCAGGTCCTTGTTGGTCTTGTGGAGGTAGACGGCGAAGTGCTCACCGCGCACCACCGCGAGGCGGCGGAGCTCGAACTTCTCACCGATGATCGCAGCGGAGTCCGCGATGACCTCGGCGACGGTCTTGCCGTCGGCCGGAGCCGCGTTCCCCTCGTCGACGGTGGTCGCGCCGGCGGCGACGACCGCGTCGAGGACGAGGTCGGCCAGAGCGAGGAACTTCTCGCCCTTCGCGACGAAGTCGGTCTCGCAGGCGAGCTCGATGAGCGTGGCGGTGTCGCCGTTCTCCTTCGCGGCGACGAGGCCCTCGCTCGTGGAGCGGTCGGCACGCTTCGCGTTACCCTTCGCACCCTTGAGACGCAGGATCTCGGTCGCCTTCTCGACGTCGCCATCGGCTTCGACGAGTGCGTTCTTGGTGTCGACCATGCCGGTGCCGAGCTGCTCGCGCAGCACCTTCAGGTCAGCGAGAGAAAAGTTGGCCATTGCTGGTGTCCTCCTTGATTACTTCTCGTCGGCGACGACGGCGGCAGCTGCGCCCTCGGCGTCGGCGGCGGACTCGGTTGCAGCGACCTCGACGTCTTCGACAGCCGGGGCTGCCTCGACGGCGTCGGTTGCGGCGATCGCCTCATCGGCGACCTTCTCGGTCTCGGCGGAACCCTGCTCGCCGCCCTGGAGCAGCTCCTGCTCCCACTCGGCGAGCGGCTCGGCCGGGGCGTCGCCCTCGGTCGGCTTCTGGTGGCGCTGGATGAGACCCTCGGCGGCGGCGTCGGCGATGATGCGCGTCAGCAGGCCGACGGAACGGATCGCGTCGTCGTTACCCGGGATCGGGTAGGTGACCTCGTCGGGGTCGCAGTTGGTGTCGAGGATGCCGATGACCGGGATGCCGAGCTTGCGCGCCTCGTCGATCGCGAGGTGCTCCTTCTTGGTGTCGACGACCCAGAGCGCCGACGGCGTCTTCGAGAGGTTGCGGATACCACCGAGCGACTTGTGGAGCTTGTCCAGCTCGCGCTTCTTGATGAGGAGTTCCTTCTTGGTGAAGCCGCTCTTGGAGGCGTCTTCGAAGTCGAGCTCCTCGAGCTCCTTCATGCGGGCGAGTCGCTTCGACACCGTCTGGAAGTTGGTGAGGAGGCCACCGAGCCAACGCTGGTTGACGTAGGGCTGGCCGACGCGCGTCGCCTGCTCGGCGATGACTTCCTGCGCCTGCTTCTTCGTGCCGACGAAGAGGATGGTGCCACCGTGGGCGACCGTCTCCTTGACGAAGTCGAAGGCCTGGTCGATGTAGCCGAGCGACTGCTGCAGGTCGATGATGTAGATGCCGGAACGCTCGGTGAAGATGAAGCGCTTCATCTTCGGGTTCCAACGGCGGGTCTGGTGCCCGAAGTGCACGCCGCTGTCGAGCAGCTGGCGGATGGTTACGACGGCCATGAGCCGTTCTCCTGTTCTGCGCTCGCCACCGCACCGCTGACGCGGACGGGTGGGAGTGCCTCGGTTGTCTGACGGACCGGATGGCCTCGTCCCTGGTGCCCGGCGCACGTCCGCCACGCTCCGGAGAGCGAGGACCGATTGGAGGTGGTGGCCGAAATGGCACGCGTAGTCACCCCGACGAGCGAGGTGCTCCGTTCAGCATAGCATCAGGCCACCGTGATGACGGCGCTCCACAGGCCGTCCGACCAGGTCCGTCCCCCCCGCTCCGAGGTGCCCACCGGCCCTCGCTCTCCCGAGCACGTCAGGCTCGGATCATGATGACCTCGATCGCCAGTTGGTTCCTCATCTCCTGCCTGGTGCTCCTCGCACCCGTGAGCACGTCTGGGGCGGCGCCGGCCTGGAGCTGGCCGATCGCTCCCCCGCACGTCGTCACCGAGCCGTTCGTCGCGCCGCCCGACCCCTACAGCGCCGGCCACCGGGGTATCGACATCGCGGCATCACCCGGTCAGCCGGTCGCCGCAGCAGCCGCCGGCGTCGTGACGTTCAGCGGGACGGTGGTCGACCGCCCACTCGTCGTGATCCGGCACGACGACGGACACGTCTCGAGCATCGAGCCGGTGGTGGGTTCGGTCGACGTCGGTAGCCGCGTGACCCGCGGGGCACCGATCGGGACGGTCGACGTCGGCGGACACTGCGCCGACGGCTGCGTGCACTTCGGGGTGCGGCTCGACGGCGTCTACGTCAATCCGATGCTGCTGCTCGGCGAGGTGCCACCGGCCGTCCTGCTCCCACTGACCGCGACGGCGGAGGCTCAGGCCCGTGGGTGGGCGTTGCGGTAGCTCTCCTTGATGCGTTCGACGGAGACGTGCGTGTAGATCTGCGTCGTCGCGAGACTCGCGTGGCCGAGGAGTTCCTGGACCGCGCGGAGGTCCGCTCCCCCGTCGAGCAGGTGCGTCGCGGCGGTGTGCCGCAGGGCGTGAGGCCCTGCCGGACCACCACCGGGCACGGCGTCGAGGAGCCGGGCGACGAGCGTGTAGACGGAGCGCGGGCCGAGCCGCCCTCCGCGCGCGCCGAGGAAGAGGGCTGCGCCGGGCGTCGGTCCGCGGTCGTTCGCGGCTGCACGGGCGACCAGCTGCGGGCGGGCGCTCGTGAGGTAGTCGACGATCGCCGACTGAGCGGGGACGCCGAACGGAACGACCCGCTCCTTGTCGCCCTTGCCAGTGACACGGACGGTGAGCCGGTCGAGGTCGAGGTCGTCCCGGTCGAGTCCGCACAGCTCGGACACGCGAAGCGCTGACGCGTAGAGCAGTTCGACGACGGCGAGGTCGCGGAGGGCGTTCGGCTCCCCCGATGCGGCGCGGTCCTCGAGCCCCGCGAGGAGGTCGTCGAACGGCCCCCGGCCGACGACTCGTGGCAGGGTCCGACCCGTCTTCGGACTCCGGAGACGTGCCGCGACGTCCGAATCGACCCTGCCGGTGCGCAGGAGCCAGGCGCTCCAGGCCTTGGCCGTGGCGGTGCGTCGCGCGAGCGTCGCCTTGGACGAGCCGGCCTCGGAAGCTGCCCAGAGCCAGTCGCGGAGGAGGTCCAGCGTCACGCCGTCGACGCGCTCGACATCGCGTCCGGTGGCGAAGTCGGCGAGCTGCCGGAGATCGGATGCGTAGGCGCGAACGGTCTGCGGCGACAACCGACGCTCTGAAGCGAGGTGCTCCGAGAACCCGTCGATGCTACTCCAGATGTCCACGTGGACAGCATGCCCCACGCGTCCGACGCCGTGGCCTTCCCCCGCCGACCGATCACCTCACGCCCGTCCGCCGACGAGCACCCAACCCCGTTCGCGTTCCTCGACGGCCCCGGCGAGATCGAGTGCACCGAGCACGCTGGTGACCTCACGAGGACTCAGACCACTCGCTTTCGCAAGCGCCTCGACGGTGCGCGGCGAGCGAGCGCTCATCACATCACGGACCCGGCGTTCCTCCGGTGAGGCGAACGCCTGCGCGTCCGCGTCGACCGCGGTCCACCCGGCGAGCTCCGCCATCTGCGCGGCGTTCGTCACGCAGGTGGCGGCGTACTCACGGATCAGCCGGTGACAGCCAGCCGACGACGGACTCGTGACCGGGCCGGGCACGGCTCCGAGCGGACGCCCGAGGGACGCAGCATGCCCGGCGGGGGTGCTTTGGGCTAGCCTCGGGCCATGGCAAGTCTTGCTCAATCGAGCTGCGTGATCTACGTCCGAATGTCCCAGGACCGCAGTGGTGAGGAGCTCGGCGTCGCACGCCACGAGCAGGAGTGTCGAGCGCTCGCGGGACGACTCGGGCTCGAGGTAGATCAGGTCTACAGCGACAATGACCAGAGCGCGACCAGCGGGAAACGCCGTCCGGCCTTCGAGGCCATGTTGGAATCGCGTCCGCGTTCGATCATCGCATGGCATCAGGATCGCCTTCTGCGCCTGACGAAAGACCTCGAGCGAGTGATTGACCTAGGCATCCCGGTGTATTTCGTCACTTCGGCGGAGAACGGGCTCGATCTAGCCTCGCCAGCCGGCCGCGCCGTCGCTCGCACAGTCTCAGCGTGGTCGCAGTACGAGGGAGAGCAGAAGCGGCTCCGCCAGGTGTCCAAGAACGTGCAGCTTGCCAAGCACGGTCACTGGCAGTTCAGCAACAGGCCGTACGGCTACGAACGCGTCGAAGGACGAATCGCGATCGTGCCCGCTGAGGGGGAAATTCTCCGGGAAGGCTATCGACGGGTCACCGCCGGGACGAGCTACAGGCAGCTCGCAATCGACTGGAATCGGCGTGCTGTCCTCCCGCTTTTTGCGGACAGATGGACAGGCGAACGGGTCCAGCGTCTGCTGGAGAACTCCCACTACGGCGGCGTACCTTCTTATAGGGGCGAGCCGGTTGATCTCGATGAAGGCAAGACCATTCAGTGGGAGCCGATTCTCACGCCACGGGAGTGGGCGGACTTTCGAGAGCTGAAGTTGAACCGCAAGCGGAAGCAGTCCTGGGCGGCGACGCCGAAGCACCTCATGAGCGGCATGCTCACCTGCGGCGTCTGCGGCGGGCAATTGTTCAGCCACGGTCAAGATGTACGGCAGCGAACGAATACAGTGAACGCGAACGGGAATCCCGTCCGTACTCCGCGCTTACGCTCGGACGGTAGCCGCCTGAAGACGATCTCCTACGTGTGCTTCGAGCGATACTGCACGTCTATCAGCGGGGAGTACGTGGACGCGGCTGTTCGTGCCTGGGTTCTCAGGACGCTGCAGGATGAGCGCATGGTTCCCCGCCTGCGCCCAGACGACGAGTCGGTGCCTGTCATCGAGGAAATTGAGGATCTACAGCGACGGCGCGATGACGTCGCCGAACTCCTCGGCGATGGGCTGATCGACAAAGTCAAGGCGCGCGAGAAGCTCTCGGACCTGAGCGAGCGCCTCGAGCGCAAGCAGGCAAAGCTCTCAGCGCTCAGAGCAGAGTCGCCTCTGAGCGACATGCGGCTTGCGGAGTCGCTCCCTGAGAAATGGGACAACCTGTCAGTGCTCGAACGTCGTCGGGCGATAGCGGACCTTGGAGTCCGGTTGACGATCGACCCGGCCGACCGTGGCCCGCGGACCGTTGACCCGCGTACTGGCGAGAAGTTCACCTTGAGCGCTTGGACTGACCGCCGGCTTCGCTGGACGTTTCAGGAGGAATAACGCGTCCTGGGCAGCTCAAGCGCAGAAATCGGGTCCTCGGGCGAACGTCGTGCGCGATCGGATCACCCCTTAGCTGTGCCGCCGACATGGCGCAGACATGCGTCTAGTGATGGCGTGTATGACGCGCTAAACGCACGTCACCCCATCGCTTCCAGCCGTGCGCGGGCAGGCGAGTAGCCGAGCCCCAGCAAGGTGTTGAGCACGTTCCGGACGAGCGGCGCGTTCGTTGTCACAACCAGGTCGGTTGTAGTCAGAATCTGGTCGACGAACGGCGGCAGGGTCAGACTCCCTCGCATCAGGTGATTAGCCACGCGAAGGTATGACTCGGGGTGCTCTTCGTAGGGGAATTCGTCGAGGTCGTAGTAGCCATAGAGATCCTCCTCGCGAACCGAAACGACTGGACCACGGACAAAGAGTTCTGCTGCCAGCGGGACATCGATGCCGGGAAGGACTAGCCAACGCAAGAAAGCCCGCTGCTCTTCCTCTGATAACGGGGGTTGACCGTCGAGACGGTGACCCCAGTGTGCGAAGAGCAGCTCCTGATACTCGCCAGCATCTCCTTCCTGGTCCACGAAGTGAGCGACAGATTGAATCCATCGCGCTCGTGCCGAGTGGGGAGCATGCGTCAGGAATGCGTCTGCCCATTCGAGGTTGGGCCGTCCGAAGTCGAACACGAAACAGATTGAATGGAGCTGTACGAACTGCTCGATCGACGCCGGCAGTCGGCGAGAGATCTGGGGCCATCCCGTACGAACCTGCTCCTGTAGCAGCTCTCGCAACCGTTTCCCGGTGAGACCTCGGGCGAGCAACCCTGCCCACAAAGTGTTTGAATGCGCGCTGCCGTCTAGCACCTGGAGGCGTGGCAGAAGTTGCTCAGCAAACCATTCCGGAGCACGGAAGTGGAGGCTCGACGCGTACTCGGTGAGCATCATCGGGCTCGGATCTGCCGGATCTTCAGCCTGAGCGTCCAATAGCTGCTGCAGCCCGACCACCCCCTCCTCATCAATCCGCGCTTCGTCGCCCTCCTGCTGCACCGCGCGAAGCAATGTCCCTGTAAAGCTGCGGGCGAGTGATCCCCTCGCCGTCTGCCGCCACTCCGTCAGATCTGCTGTCTTGGCAGCGCCCGTCTCCCGGTTCGCAAGTCGCCAAAGGCCCAGCAGCAGCCGGGCACGTTCTTGCGCGTTGACGAGCGCTCGGTTGAGCATGTTCTCCGGATAGGCAACCGAATAATTGAGTCGCGCCGCGATATCGGCCGCGCCTTCGGCGTTGCTCTCGATCCGGCCGAGCAGGTCGCCAGCCGACCAGGTCGTTCCACGGACAATGACCTGCAGGGCTGCAATCCAAGCTGGGATATTCCAGACTTCCTGTTGGATCAATTCATCTAAGAGAGGTACGCCCCCATACACAGTGTGGTCAAGATAATCGTGAAGCTCTCGCAGCGTCGGCCCTGCCGAGTACTCATCCTGCAGTGTCTGATCCTCGCTGAGCGCTCGGACCAGACCTTCGAGACTCATGAGCCGGAAGCGCCCTTCGGCGTCCCTGGGATCATCGGCTATGCGCGAAAAGGTGCGCGTCGACCTGAGGTCGGGGAACTCCTCAGGAGCGAAACCATGCTCGCGTTCCATTCCGTCTCGCGTGGCTTGAACCGGATCCTCGCCACCCGCCGATCTGCTAAGCCACACAAACACGTTGTATCTAGTGTATTCAGACACCTCCACGTCGTTTGGCCCGCGATCGGTGCTCCTGACGTAGTCAATGAAGGCCAGCCGCGTGACCTTCGAGGAATGTTTGTACGTCGCCGCCATGAGCCTGAACACCTCAGGCTTACTTCGATACTCGAATGGAAGCGCGCGCTGCATCAGGAGTTTGACGAGCACATCCGCTTCAGCGCTCCTGGCCTCGGCGAGCGCGTCAAGCGCTAGACGCTGAACCATTTCCGATCGGTCTTCAACGAGGCGCATAGCATCGCGTGTCCCTTGGTCGCGCACCTGCTCACGTAATAGGTCGCGCGCAATATCAACCACGAGCATGTATGGGTCGTCTCTGTAGGACCGCTCCGCGTGTTCCACCTGCTCCCTGCGGAGGGAGATCGCGTCCTCGCGATCTCCCTCCGTAAAGAACGCATGGGTCTTCTCAACCAGGCGGATGAGATCCAGAACAGCAGACAGGAGGTAGCTACGATCAGATAGCTGAGGCATGAGCCTAGGCCAGGCGTCGCGGATCGACGAGCTGCGCCAGTGCAGGCGCAGGCGAGTCTCGAGATGATCAGCACTGAACCCCCAACCACTCTGCACCTTGAGCTCTAGCCGAGGATTGAGCATGTGCAAGAGCAGCAACTCGCTTGTCTGTGGGTCTGCCTCAACCGTCCTTGACAGCAACATCGACAGGCGATCGGACTCCCGGGGCTGCTGAGAGGACATGAGGACGAAGATCAGACGGCGATGACCGGCAGAGCCATTGAAATCGCTGTAAATCTTGTGCCAAATTTGAAACCACAGTTCCGGTTGCAGGAGACCCTGGTGGCCTGCCAACACAGTAAGTAGGAGCTCTCCATCGTCATCGTCGATCGACTCTCTTACCCATCGGGCCCAATCGTGCGGGCTCTCCACGGGCCGGGCGTCCGAATCGAACAGTGCGTTAAGCACGCCTAGAGCGTCGAGTGCGCTGAGCCAATCTGCTGCTCGGGCGTGGCTACGGAAGTGCCGCGCTAGTGCCGGATCTGACAGTCTCCAGCCCGTTTCTTGAGGCGAAACTTCTGCTGATTCCGGGCCGGCTGAGACGAAATCGATGATCTCGTCGAATCGTTGAGTTGGCTCTGCCGACAGGCGTGCACTCCAGCTGCCGACGAACGACTCCAGCGCACCATATGTGCTTGTGGGAGTGGACGGAAATGGCATTGCCCGAATCCCCAACCGCTCCCAATTTTCATACTCATCAGCATTCTTGGTGAAGGCGAACCGTTCGCCATTGTATGGCAGAGCGCGGTTAAGGTACTGGATGATCGTATCCTCAGCGCTGTAGCCGATGAGGACTACGGTGTACCGCGCAAACATCCGCGTAAGAAACTGAGTGGCCCATCCCTCGGTTATATATGCCTTACCAAAATCTCGGTCAGTGAGGACCATACGGGAAGAAGGGGGAGGATTGAGTATGCCATGCAAGTGGACGACTCCTGAGAAGTCATCCCCAAGCGGTAGAGCAGGGGCCACGTGCACGTCCGGATCGAGTCCGACCTCCGTCGCGGCGGCTTCGAAGAGAAGATCGAAGTTCGTGGTCACAATTCGCGGTGTCATGCCATGCGCACTTGCTACACGTAAGAGATTGAAGTGGTAAGGATTCGGTTTGACCGTCCCTTGCAGCCTGGCGCTCACGCGGCTGTGGACATCCCCGCTGATCTCGTCCAGTTTGCCCATGACCACGTCGAATTGAACCGGCGAGCTCGCGTCCGCCGGCACTAGCTCAGGATGACCCAATGTGCGAGACACATCTTCAGCCAACCCCCGGAACCCCGGTAGATTCGATGGGGTTGCCGATGAAACACCTGCTCCACAGAAAAACACAAGCGAGTCCGACCAGAAAGCTTCCTCAACCTCAGCTGGCAGATTCACGCCATCAGAGATCCACTCAACCGTCCCCATTGGCGCGACCACCCTCCCGTTGCGTCGATTCTCGCACCGTGAGCTCGTCGAGCGGAGGATGACGCGCCTCACCGCGCCGGGACAACGCGCGTCCCGCAGGTCATAGCGGAGGCAGGCCTGGCCGAAGACGACTCCTTCACTCTCGTGCGGGCTTCTGCACTGTGCTCCAGACCTCCGGGCACTATCGGTCGCCATCGCCGAGGCTGTTGACCCGCGTAAGCAACTTCCGAACCGAAGTCTTCCTTCATCGACGAATCGTCCTGGGCCCAGTACTGAACGACAGCGGCTGCCGCGGAGCGCCAGTCAAGACGGCAAGCAAACGCGACCCAGACTTCAATCCCAGAACCAGCACAGCACGCAGCCCTGCCTCCGCCAGCGCAAGCACCGCACTCTGTCCGTGAAGCACGCGCAGAGAAGAAGAAGTGGGTGACGAAGCACAGGAGCCATCACCGGACTGTCATCCGTCGCGTCACCCGATCCTGCCTGGATTCCCGACGGGTATTCACGAGTGGGTGATGAGTTGACAGACAGTCAAACAGTTGTGGCCGGAGGCAATCTCGACAGGATTTACAGTGCGTTTTGCCAGTGCGATGTCAACCCGTCACCTCCGACCCCGAATCCCCTCTTTACCTGGCCAAACTCGGGTGAAAGGAGGGTCTCAGGCGAGTGACGACCGAAACGACGCGTCATCCACCACATGAACGATCCTCAACTCTTCGGTGATCTCAGCTTGACTTAGCTAGGCGAGCCTAGGTATGTTTACCGCGGCCCGAAAATGGAAGGGCAAGAACATCTCGAAGTGCACTGGAAACATCACGACGTAGTTCGACAAGAGGACATGCACCATCGGTGCACGACCGCAAAGGCAACCGGTAATAGGTTCTGCGGTTCGGTCCCTTGAAAGTAGTCAACTTTCAAGGAGAACCATGTCTGAAAACAGATCGATCGCCCCTGTCGCGGCAGGCTCGACCGACGATCCCCTACTCGATCTCGCTGAGGCGTCCGAGCTTCGCAACGAACGAGGCGAGCGGCGCTTTGGGTCGATGTACACGATTCGTCGTCGCGTGAAGGATGGCTCGCTGCCGTATACACGAAAGGGCGCGAAGTACTTCATCCGTCTCTCTGCGTTGGAGTCCCTGGAAAGCGCCAAGGGATCGAGCGACCGCGCAGCTGCAGCTCTCGCCGACCTCGAGATCGCCGCGAATCGCGCCTACGCCCTCAGCGGCCCGCTTTCTGACGAGCAGTGTGACCGTCTCGCCGCCCGGCTGAGAGGCGCTGCGTGATGAGTGCGAACCAGATCCTTGCGAAAAACAGAGTCCGCCCCGCCCATGGCGAAGCGGACCCGAAAGCGTTTGGCGGCGCTGACAACAAGATTAACAACCTCGAGCAGGTCGCGCCACCCAGTGCGCGCTCGTACAACGCGATCATCGCCTCGACCACGACCGAATACCTTGCGCAGCTCGATCCCAACTGTCCCCCTCACCCCTGGACTGTTGAGGCTGACCTTCTCAGCGCGACGAACTTGGGGTTGAGGCTGGAGAACGTGGCCCGCAGCCAGAGCGCAGGCGCAGGCGCTGACTTCAATACGAGAAACCACCTGAGCCTTCTGAAAACACTCACGGCCAGTCAGGTCGCACAGATCCTCGTCTCCCTGCATCGAGTAGTGCGCCTGGTCTCACCCCAAGCGACGAAGGGAGCTCCTAGCGATCACGACTCGATCGCAATGTACGTGCCAGGCGCCGGAATCTATGTGCGAAGCGAGGACACCATCAAGGCGGCTGCCGCAAGGTATAACAGCAGCACGGGGCACTTCTACAAAGATGTGATCGCTCACCTCCGCGTGCAAGCTCCGAACGTGACGACGGACTCTGCGCAACAGTGGGCTGCAGTCGCAAACGGCGACTACAACCGTGCGACCCGCGAGCTTCACCCCTACTCGTCCGAGCGCGTCTTCCTCAGCCGGGTTCCGATTGATTATGTAGCCGAGGCCGCGAACCCCGTGATTCAGAACGAGGAGGATGACACTGTCTGGGATGTGGACCAAGGGATCCTGGCGATCGCGAACAACGACCCCGGAACAGAGCGGCAGCTCTGGGACCTCTTCGCCGCTGTAGCTCAGCCGAGCATCCGGACGAACAAGGCCGTCGCCCTGTTCAACCGCACTGGGAACAACGGCAAGGGGACGATCATTCAGATCTGCCGCGGGTTGGCTGGCGAGGAGAACACGCTCAGTGCCAGCATCGGGATGCTGTCGAAAGACACTACTCTCCCGCTCCTCGCAGGTAAGTCTCTGGTGGTGTCCGACGAAAACGCCACGAACGATTTCGTGAAGAACGCCGAGACTATCAAGCAGCTCTCGACCCGGGAGCCGATCGTAGTGAACCCGAAGTACCTACACCCCTACAACCTTGTCTTCGAGGGTACGCAAGTTCACTGCCTGAACGAACTTCCGCGGTTTGCCGACAGGTCGGACAGCATGTGGCGTCGCTGGCACTTCATCTCGTTGACGGCAGAGTTCGAGGGTCGAGAACGGAAGTACATCAAGGATGACTACCTGCGTCGTCCTGAGGTGCTGCAGTACATCTTGCGTCGCGCGCTGCATGCCGACTTCTCGATGTTCAGCGAGACCGAATCTTCGCTCGATCTGCTGCGCGATGCAAAGATCCACAATGACGCGGCGCGTCAGTTCTGGTCCGAGCACGAACATGAACTCCAGTGGGACCTGCTGCCGCTTGAGATGCTCTACGAGATGTTCAAGGTCTGGTTCGATCGGAACAAGCCAGGTGGGCGGATATCCGATCGATCGACCTTCGATCAGAGCATCAGATCTGCTGTGAAGGACGCCGGTGGCGCGTGGGTTGCTCTGGACCGCGGCGCTCCTAAGAAGGCCTCGGTGCACATGCTCGCAAAGGAGCCGCTTCTCGAGGAGTACGGTCTACCTGCTAAGTGGTACAAGGTGGCTCGGTCGAAGCAGTTTCGTAACGTACTCCATCGAGATAGAGCCGCCGACGCTTTAGCAGCTGCCGATGCTGCACGCCCAATCGGCGCTCCGACCGGAGGTAGAGATATTCATGTCGGAGTGCCCGCGAGCCGGCCGGAGCAGGCCGCGTCGAGTCCATCGGATCGCCACCGGATACTCGAACGTCTCGTAGCGGATGACCTTGCTCTGTGGGAGCGTCGTGCGTTCGATGACGATGGCGTGACGGACATCGCCCATCGACGCACTCACGCGGAGATTCGCAGCATGGGGTCGGGGTGCGCCTGCAGCTTTGGGCCGCAAGCGCGATACGACGATGCATTGATACGCGCAACCCAGGATCTGCAGCTCGCCCTGCAAGCAGCACGCGCGGAGGACGCAGAGGAAAACGTAGTGGACCTGCGTCCGGCCTGGTACCGGGCAACGGATCAAGGCGGCACAGCTGCGGCAGACGCCGCTTAGACCGTGGCCGCAACACGCTACCCCAGACGCCGAGCCTTCTTGAAGAAGGCTGACCGATCGACCAGCAAGACAGGAATGAACATGCGCAGAACAAAGTCACAAGTGCGAGCCGAGCAGATAGCGAGACTTCAGAAAGAACAGGAGGCTTACGAACGCAACATTCGTGAATCGGTAAAGTCCGCCGCGTTCGCCCGCTGCGCAGCCGTCGAGGAGCTCTACGAGATGCTTGGCGTCGCACCGGAACGTCCGAAGACCCGTGAAGGTCGCAGCGGTTTGGTGCTGGTCTCGTCGGATAAGGATGAGACCAAGCGGGCAGGGCGACTCGTCGAGGCGGTCGCTCGTCTCGCGGCCGAGCCTGACGGCCTCGTTGTGCCTGAACAGCAGCGGACTCGCACCTCATCTCCGGCGGACAGCCTGGCCATTCCTCACGGGCATCCGATGGGGCTGCCCCTCACCGGATGACCGATAGAGCAACACGGTAAATCCGTGGTGCGATGCACGGAGAAACCCCGTCCACACCGAACAGGTGTCGACGGGGTTTCTGCGTTACCGAGGGGGGACCCACCGCAGGTGGGGGGATGCGGTCGCGCTCCCCCGGGTGTCGGGCCGGTGGCATGACCAAGCCGTTAGACGCAGACATGAGCGAAGCGATATGTCTGACGGATAAACTGCTTGCCGTATCTCTTGTAGGCTGGATCCACCCCGCGGAGCGAGGGAACACAGGGCCGGACTACAAGAGATACCGAGTGAAGTGGACGGACTGATGACGACGAACGATGAGGCGAGCGAAGCGACGCCGAAGCGTTCAAGGAAGAAGGCCGTCAACTTCACGAAGCGCCGCACACTCCGGTTCACGGACAGCGAGGAACGAGCAGTCGACGACGTGCGGCGAGCTTTGGCTACATCCTCCGGGCGCGACCTCGAAGAGGTCTCCTTCAGCGAAGCGCTTCGGTTACTGATCACCGACAAGGAAGCAACCGCCGAAGTCGAAGCACGAGCCCTAGCGATCGAGCGCGCCGGCCCAGACACGTCGCGCTGGACCCTGGATTGGGTCTCGGATCGGCTCGGCTACGAGCTCTCACCGATCCGCAATCACGTCGCTCACATCGGCGGCAATCTGAACCAAATCGCGAAGCGACTCAACATGGGCGATCCGGTCAATGCCACGCAGATCGCGGAAGCCCTCGAGGGCGTCGCGGACATGCGCGCTGTCCCTGACGACATCGAACGACGCATCGCGATCCTCGTAAGCCGAGGCTTCCCGCCACGCTCGGATGCAAGCTAATGCCCGTCGTCGTGGCAAGCGCCACACGCTCAGCGGACGCACTCATCAATTACGCGCTAAACGACAAGCCAGGGCAGCAAGGCGAGCGCTACGTCATGGCATCAGGCGTCGGCGGGCTTCTCGTCTCGCTCGCCAAGCAACAGATGCGCGACGTCCGCAAGAAATGGGGCAAAGACCGGCCAGGCGCGTTCGTCCACGCATATCACGTCATCGAGAGCTTCGCGAAGAACGAGCTCGACCCCAACGAACCAGACGCGTGGATGACCGCCCAGAAACTCGGCCGAGCCCTCGCCGAGGAAACCTTCCCTGGACGCCAAGCACTCGTTGTAACCCAACGCGACGGCAAGACCGGCTGCGTCCACAACCACATCGTCGTGAACAGCATCGAGAAATCGACAGGGAAGAGCCTCAACAGCAGCGTCGTCATGCACTCACGCCTCGTCGAAGTCCACGAGCGCGTCCTCGACGCCAACGGCTTCGAGCAACGAGCCGACCTCAAACAGGCATTCTCAGACGCCACCGAACGCCGAGAACGCGGCGAACGGAGCGGGCTCCGCCGATCCGCATCCACCGAAGAAGCCGAGCTCTACGAAGCCGAACGTCACCTGCTCTGGGAAGTGGACTGCGACATCTCAGACGAATTCGGAGAACCGCGTACGAAGGAGCCATTCAGCGTCGCCGTGCTGAGATCCAGCATCGAAAGAGCACTCAAAGACCCGGCAGCGACCGACTGGGCCGGTTTCGTCGAGGCCGGCCGCGCCCGCGCGGTGCAGATCACACAACGCGGCAAGAACGGCCGAGGAATCTCTTACGGCATGATGCGGGAGAACCCTGATGGCACGCTCGCCGACCCCTCCCCCAGCGACCGCCGACGGTGCACAACGCTCGGCACACCGTTCGAGATGGGTGCCATCGAACAAGGTCTGCAGCAGAACCACGACGCACACCTTGCACGACTGCACGCCACATCTGTCAGCAACCCTCACGCCCAACCAGCCCGGCCGGCGACACTTACTGACGCGAAGGCACGCAGAGCCGCAATGGACGATCGTGTCCGAGCGACCATGGATGAGGTCCGTGCGCGGCTCGACCCCGATACCGATCGCCGAGTCGCCGAGTTCATCGCAGCGAAGGCCGAGGAAGCACGACTACACGGGACGCATAAGCCGCCGAAGATCGAGGAGCCTGCCCCTGAATCCCTCGCACTCCAGCAGACGTTCACCCACATATCCACTGAGCCGACACGCGAGCTCGCGACCGAGTCGTTGCCGCCCGTCATCACTCCGCTCCTAGGGCCAGCCACCACCCACACAGAGACAGTCAACGAAGACCCCCAGGACTTGCTGACGACCACGGAACCGACGGCGCCAGCAAGTGCGAAGGAATCGTCAGAGTCGATCATGCGCAAGCGCAAAATGCGGTTCCCTGAGCTCTTCGAAGACCCGCAGGGTGAGAACAAGCATCGCGGCCGCTCATTCGGCGACTAACGCTCGCATCTTTGCGAACATCCGTCGGCCCATCGGGCTGCGGCAGCATCTCCGACATCTCGGGCAACTGGTCCGAAGACGGCCTGGCCCGATAACAGCTCACAGCTGGTGCCCACATCTGGTCACACTCTGGCCCATTCGGCCCAAGACCTGACCGATATCTGGCCACGCAAAGTTCGGGCATCGGATTCGGCGAACGCAGGGGGCGAATCCTGGGTGCGTCCGGCCCGCGACCTGACCACCAACTGGCCCAACCGCGGTCACAGACATTCCTGACCACCCCACGGTCTACTTTTGGACCATATCAGCCCACAATCTGCCCACCGTCACCCAAGCCCGGATGTCATTCTTGCTCGTGAACCAGCACGAATGAATGTTCCGGAGTAAATTGCGGTTCATCAGGTATTTTGTGTGGATACGGCGTTCCCGAACGAGCGCTTGACTGGGCCGTGATCGAGTGCGATTCTTCACCTCATGATGGAAGCTAGTGACCGCCCGACCCAGATACGGGAAAACTCCGCTGCGGCTGCCACGCGCCGGCGCGAGACTCCGAACGTGAGGGCGTCATCCCCCTCAGTCGCGTCCGCAATCGACCGTCTCCTCGAGCAGGTTGGGTCCAGTGGCCGCGACGCGAAACTCGTGGTCGCCATTCTCAATACGCTGACGACATTTCTCGAGAACGCCCCCGAGGATGAGTTCGCCGACGATGCGCCGCCGAAGTCGATCGACAGCGCGCCAGATCCGGAAAGCGTAGGGGGCCCACGTCGAAGACGTCGACGGACGTTCTTGTCGAAGCAACGAAAGGACCACCTGCTGGCCGTCATCAACTCCCTGAGCGACGATGAAGCGGCCTGGTACCTGGGCGTTGGCCTACGCCAGATCCGGCGCCGCGTCTCGACAGGTAACTTGTACACCTTCACCGTCGGAGGCAAGAGAAGGTACCCGATGTGGCAGTTCGGAGACCGATTCCACGTCCTACCGGGACTTCGTGAGACCATCGAAGCCATTCCGCAATCCTGGTCACCCGAGCGACTAGAGCGATTCATGACCATCAAGCAGGGTCCACGCGTCGAAACCAGACGTGTCTCCCCGGCGATCTGGCTACTGAATCACGGCGACCCAGAACGGGTCGTCAAGCTATTGGCAGCTAGCACTCAAACCACAGGAACGTGACCCGCCCCATGTTCGCCAACAAAAGGATCACCACAGAAGCTCAGCTGCAGCTCACGGTTGCCGAGTTGCTCACCCGTGTCGGCGCCCCACTCGGCGAAGAGCTACTCCTCATAGGGTGCGAAATACCCTTCCGAGATCTCTCGCGCATCGACATGCTCGCGATCAACCGCGAAGGAACTATCTACCTCATCGAACTGAAGTGGGGCAAGACGAGCCCATCAAACGAAGTGGTCGGGCAGATCCTGCGGTACTGGGGGCAGTGCGTGACGCTGAGCAGAGCTGACCTGATCAGGATGGCCGCAGACCGCGCGCGCATAGACCTCGAGGCCTCCTTCCGAAGGCGCTTCGGTCGCGATCTTCCAGCCGACATGAATGCGCGACAAATGCTCATGGTCATCGCACCCTCCTTCGGCCCGAAGCTCACTGACTCACTTCTCGCCCTCGAGTCGGAAACACGATCTGTCAAGCTCGTCGTGCACGTCGTCGACGACATGCAAGTGACCTTCTTTCCTTGGACGAGCTCAGGCCGGGGGCCAGCACACCACGCGGCCTCCAAGACGCGAGCTCCACGCCCGGTTCCCGTCCATTCTCTTCCCTACAATCGCAGCCACGAATTCGAAGAGTTCTGGGCTGACGCGCAGCCGAAGTTTGCTTCGGAGAGCTTCACAGTCCTCGGCCTATACGCGGACTATCTGGCCTGGCGTCAACGAGCGTCCACATCTCATGAGACGAGACGTCATCCGCTACAGAGCAGCCCCATTCAAAATGGGCTATTCGGCCGCCAGCTGGCATCGCAAGTGTACGAACATGGCGGCTGGGAACACGGATACATGCGGGTCGGCGCGATCGTCCGCCCGCTTGCGCCACTCAGGTCGGCGCCTTCGTTCAGCTACCGCGTTACAGATGGCCACAGGATCTCCGCGTACAGACGACTGGTCGACTAGACAGACAAGGATTACCCGCTCCGTCACGACCTCTTCGCGCGAGCCTTCCGTGTGCGCGGCGGTCCCTGAAGCTGCCGCGCAGCCTCCACATACGGAGCGAGGGCCTCGCGGAACGCCGCAGCGTTCGCTGACGTGAGATCGATCTCGTAAGCCCGACCATCAACGAGGAACGACAGCGACTCTCCACCGTCATCAAGGGGTTCACCGTTGAGGTCGTCAACCATTGTGACGGTGCGTCGTATTGCCATGAGTCGTCTCCAATGAGTTCCTGACTAACGACCACCTTATCTACCGCTTGTACTGAGCGGCATACGGCCCGGATCTTGGGGAGCGTTCAAATCCCCTCACCCACCGTCGCCAAATCTAGCTCGCCCGGTACCCTGAGGACCAATGACTGACTCCTGGCTCCTCATCCTGATCCCGATCGGCATCGTTCTCGCGATCTGGGCAGCGATGCAGTTCCTCGTAGGGAGCAAGCGAGTCAGCATCGGCGTCCTCCTCACTCTTGTCGTCGCCTACGCGTTGGGCGCATTGGGTCTCTGCGGGGTGCTGTTCGGGGTCCCGTTGCTGACGCAGACCGACCGTGCGTCTGCCGAGCTGACGGAGCCGTCCTTCAGTGGCGGCATCGTCGTGACGTTCCTGGTCCTTGCAGCGGCTGCGCCGGGTATCGCCACGGCTCTCCTGCTCCTTGCCGGGTACTGGGTCAAGGCGAAGCTGCCTCGCCGGACTGGTCGAAGCGCTGCGTAGGAGATCCTGCTTCGCGCCCGTTCGCTAGGCTTCCGGCTATGTCTGACGCTCCTCCTCCGCCGCCGCCTGCTGGCTGGTACCCCGATCCAGACGAGGTTGGCTCCGAGCGTTGGTGGGACGGTGCCGCTTGGGGGCCTCGTAAGTACACGCCTCGACTCGAGACCGGTCGCCGTAACGCCGACTTACCTTCGGCGTCCGAGCGGCGCATGCAAGTCGCGATTGAGCGGGAGCTGGAAGCTGAAGATGCAGCAGCTGCCGCCTCGCCCCAGGCAATCGCCGCTCTCCAGAGGCGGCGTGTGAAGATCGGTGCAGGCCTTGCGGCTCTAGGCCTCATTGCCCACATCATCACCGTGCAGTCGATCGCCGCCCACAATCGTGCGCCATCCTCCGCGGGAAACGCAGCCGAGCCTCTTCTCTCGGACGAGTGCAGCAACGCCATGGTCGCCGCAGAGAACGAACCGTCCGAGAGCGAAGTCGCGCTCCTGGCGACCCTCGACCAATGCGGCACGTCGGAGCAGTGGATCCTCGGTATCCAGGAACACCCGACGGCCGGCTCGTTCACGTCCTACTCGAGGGCGGAGGCGATTGACTTCCTCGACCTCGCTTGCATCCGACACACGGACGCCGTCGTCTGCATCGACGCCGCGGCGCAGGGGCACCTGACCTACGAGCTCGATGATCCGCGCCTCGTCGAGCTGCAGGTCCCGCGCGGCTGATCGCGCGTCCGAAAGAAGAAGCACCCCATCAGACGGTGACGTCTGATGGGGCGCAGTGGCGTAGCGATCGAGTAGCCGGCTACTCCCGCTCGAGGCGGACGGTCATGGTCGTGCCGAGCGCAGTGACCTCGTAGGACAGCTCGCCGTTCTCGTAGGTGAACGTCTTCGCTGCGTCACCGGAGGCCATGATGGCGCTCTCGGTCTTCGAGGTGTCGTTGGCCGAGTCCCACGTGAACGACTGCGACGCATCCGCCGGCGCACCAACGGTTCCGGCCCAGTAGAGCGACTTCGTGTCGGTCGCGACCCAGTAGACCTCGATGGTGTCACCGGTGATGGTCGCGGTCTGGAAGCTGTCGGCGCTCTTGGAGTTCGTCTGCTTCCACTCGCCGGTCAGGTCGACCGGCTTCGGAGCCTCGGAGGTTGCCTGCGCCGCAGAGCTCCCGGGTTCGTTGGTGCTGGCTCCGGAGGAGCAGGCGGTCGAGCCGAAGGCGACGGCGGTGAGGAGTGTGAGCGCGGCGACGCGCTTGATGATGGTGCTGTGCATGTCGCTCAGCATAGTGATCGCCTGAGTTCGGAGAGGACGGCGCCTGCGGGTCAGTACGGAGCCCAGCGTGTCGGGGCCGGAGCTCGCCCCCGAACGTCGGTTCGATGGCACGATCGGACCATGAGCATCCCACCTGTGACACCTGAGCTGCTTGGCGCGCCGGTTGCCATCTGGGCTCTCGTGATCTCTGTGCTCGGGTTCTTGATGGCGATCGCATCGCTCGGCTGGCAGATCGTGAAGCACTTTCTCGATGGAGGACGGGTCAGCGTCTACCTCAACGCCGCGGTCCTCGAGCCCGACTACATGCTCGCCACTGTGGACAATGGCAAGTTCGAGATCCGGAACGACGAGGCGGTAGAAGCCGTTCTGAAGGGGCGGGCACTCGAACTTGCTCAGGTCGTCGTGGAGAATCGCGGCAAAGTCGCGGTGACGGTACACACCCCGAGCCTCAGCTTCAGCGGTCACGGGAAGAAACGGCACACTGTCACTCCTCGGATGTTCGCCACCGAATCTTTCGGAGCGAAACGGGCCGTGGTCGAGGACGTGGTGCGTCTCGAACCCTACGGTCGCGTGACCTTCCTCATGGACTACTGGAGCATCATGCCGTCCATTCTCGAGGATGCCCCAAAGGGTTGGGTCGACGTCCGCGGATGCGTGCAGGTTGCCGGTCGGATGCGCAGGCCGCAGCGGTCAAGTCGTCGCCTGCGATGGCGCATCCGGGAGGGGATGTACACAGCCATTCCGGGGTCGCCCGCATTCACGCCGTTCGCTGTGATCTGGCGAGCCATCTACGGACGACTCCCGGAGCGGGCCGACGAGCCCCGGCACCAACCCGACTCTGGACGCGCGCTCACACGAGGAATGCTGCGATACCCGCTTGAAGCAGCCATGGGGCAGTTCGCTGTGAGGCCCGACGTCGATGCGTTCGCGGATGCGCTCGGCGCTGAGGCCCAGCGGTTCGAGGACCAGAACTTGTTCGCCCGCTTCAACGCGTACGACGCATACGCTGCCCTCGATCGGATGGAAGGCCACCTCACGGACTGGACGTTCGGGCTGGTCTCGTTTGACCTGCGCAGGGCTCGTGATGCGCGAGCGGCACAGGCATCGGTGGCGGCTCGAGACGAGGACTCGATCGAGCATGACGTGCCGAACCCGGACGTCGCAGCTGAGCCGACGGCACCAGGTCCGGAGTGAGAACACCTCATCGGCTCCTTGGCCGCCGATGAGGGCTCGCTTCAGGGTGCGACGATGCTCGGTACGCCGAGCCCCAGCGACGCAACCGCCTCACGCACCTCCGCGGCGAAGCGCGCCCGGAAGTTCCCCAGCGGGAACGGGATCGCCTCGTCGTGCAGCAGTGGGGCTCCCGCGGCGACGAGGGCCAGCGCTAGCGCCCGGAACGTGGGTGCGTGACAGATCACGATTCCGTCAGGGGCGAGGTCGAGGATCTCGCGGGTGCGCGCCGGCGCGTGCTCGAGGAGAGCCCGTCGGCGATCGCCGGAGGAGAGCTTGTTCACCGGGTAGGGCGCGAGGTCGATCAGCCAGACCCCGTCATCGCGCAGTCGCGTGAGCCACGGCGTGCGGTCGTCACCGGTAGTGACCTTCGCACCGTAGAGCGCGAGGACGACGCCGCGGAACAGGTTGTCGGCACGGGAGACGGTCGGTGCGTAGAAGAAGCGGCGCTCCGTCGCCGCGGCAGCACCCGAGTCGGGCGCCGACTCGGCGACCAGAAGGAGCTTCACGTGGTGCGGCTTCCACTGCACGCGAAGCTGCTGGTACCAGGGGTCTTCGGCGGCCACGGTCAGCCGGCCTGGCTTCCCGGGATCGGATCCTTGCCGCCGCCGAGCGGGTTCTTCAGATCGAGCAGCAGCTCGCTCGCCAGAGCGCGGGTAGTGAATGCGAGATCGAGCGCGGTACTGTCCGCCGGGTCGTTGGCACACAATTGGGAGACGAGTCCCATGTTGGTCGTGATCATCTCGTAGGTACCCCGGTAGCTCGGCAACGGTGTCGCCTGTTCCAGCTGCAGCCCCGTGATCCCGACGAAGTCGCAATCAGCCGGAGCGTATGTCTCGACGTAGGAGAACAGCGCTCCAGCAGCGATGCCCAAGGCTGCCTGCGCTGCCGAATCGTCGATCCCAGCGTCACCACTAGCTCCGTCAGGAGAGGCCGTCTCGCCCGAGGAAGATGAAGTGGTCTCGGCTGCAGGCACGTTGATCGTGATGCACCCGGCGAGGAGCGGGGCGGACAAGAGGAGGACGGCAGCGGCCGAGAGGGAGCGGAGTTTCACGACCTCAGCGTATCGACGCCGCTCGGCATAATGGGGCTCATGCCCAAGTTCGTCACGCCCGTCGCTGTGCTCGCTGCAGCGGTCCTCCTGCTCTCTGGCTGCTCCGGCGGTAACGTCGGCGACGGCCGCCCGTGCGAGGCCGTTCCACCTGAGCTGCTGAGCGCGATCGCGGACGGCGCCAACGATGGTCCCGCGATCACCCCGATCGCCGCCGGCGCCGTGAAGTCCATCGAGCGCGGCGACGTCTACATCGTCGCGATGAGCTTCACGACACCGGGCTTCGAAGACGAGCCCGAGGTCGGCGTCTGGGGCATCGGCAGCTCGCTCACTCCCGGTTCCGGTCCCTTGGTCGCCATCGACAGCTTCGCGGCCGAGTTCACCGTGTGGCCGCACCAGATGAACGGCGAGGAGTTCTCGGTGGCCGAGGACGGCGTCGACGAGGCGAAGGCCTGCCTCGAAGGCTGAACCCAGTACCGGGCACGCCGAGCCCTTGTGGATAACTCAGAGCCCGGGCAGCCCTGATCCGTGAGACTCGACCCATGATGACGCCGCAGTCCATCAGGGACAGATACGCCGAGTTCGTTGCACGACAGATCACGGGTGGGATCGAGGATCCCGACGGTCTCCTTGAGGGTTCACTCGACGTCCTCGACGACATCATCGCCGGGCGCGAGACGCGCTTAGCTGACCGGGGTGGAGTCGGCGGCGGCTAGAGGTCAAGGTGTCGTATCGTGAGCCGATCCAGACACGAGAAGAAGTCAAGTGACCGACGATCCCGACCTGCAGGCGAAGAACGACATCCGCCGCGGGACGCTTTGCCCATCGGACGTCGATTCCTGCCCAGGTGATCGCGTCGCGCGCCCAAACGGATGCACGGACGGGCTGCCCCTGCATGGACGTTGCTCAATGAACGTCGCACCGCCGAACGCACCGTCGAGTCGCTTAGGCTGCGTCGACGCTGCTCGCCAGACAGGCACGATTCAGTCGCTGTCCCGCACGGAAGTCCGCTGAACGCTCCCAATGATGCTCAGTACTGAAGTGGAAGCGGAAGCGAGACGCGGAGCTCATCATCGATGCTCTCCTGCTGATCCTGGATAAGGTCGATGAGATAGATATAGGCGGACCTAGCAACACGAAGCGACTGGTGGGTCGCTCGGATGAGCGCCTCCGCGTCGACACTACTGTGAGCTTTTTTCGTGACGCCCGTCGGTGCAAGGTGTGTCACGTGCACGAGGCGATGGGTGCCGGCGTTACGCAGCACCTTGGCCTCGGGGTACATTCCGTCATCGTCGATGTCGTAAGCCAATTCAGCGAGGGCTGCGGCGGCGCTCACCATCTGGTCGGGCACTGGGAGTTCCGCGCGAGGTCGATCATCGTCGCGTAAGCGCCAATAGTTGAAGAAGTTCACTTTGGTAGGCTCAACACCGGACTGAAAGTGGTCGTTCGCAGCGACGGCAATCTTGTCTAGGAGGTCCAAAGTTGCGCGCTGGGCGAGAACGAGCTGTGCCGTCGGCTCACCATAGATCGAAAGGTCCAGGGTATCCGCGTAGGTGCCCGGGTCGGCAGGATCCTGCTCGAACATCGAATCCGTCAGCCGGGTTTCACCATCGTAAGCAAGGCGTCGGGCCACGAGATACTCAGCTTTGAGCACGTTCATGGAGGTGAAGATCAAGGGCGGATCAGGTGTGTCCTGGCCGACACTTACGGCTTCGATCATCGCGCTGTCCCACCGCAGATCGTCGGAGCCGAGTCCCTCGACGGCAACAGTGAGGGCCAGACGGTGGCGCTTTATCCACTGCTGATACTCATCGAGCGCGTTGCCGTCATGAGAAAGGTGTCCCTGACTTCCGGATGGAGGGAGAGCGTCCCATCGGCATGCTACTTCTTCGCCCGCAACCTCAACAGTCCGGGCACGGTGCTGCTGAGCTTGCTTGCGATACTTGTCGTATACGGCGGCGTAGTGACCGCTAAGACCGCGCCCACGGGCGGCTCTGATGCGCAGAAGTTCGGCCGCGTTTCCGGCCGCGTTCCCGTTCGTCGGATCGGCCGCTAGGGCGTCAACGTAGGCCTGGTAGGCCTCAAGCCATCGACCCGAATGATCTAGAGCGTTTCCAAGATTGCAAAGAGCCCTAGCGCGTAGGTCGCCATGCTCGGCGGAGTACCCGACCCTGGCGAAGAGCGAGCGCACGCGCCTTAGCCGGTCTCGGTCGCGAAGCTCCAGGACCGAGCGCGGGACATCTGGCTCAGCGGTATGCCACTCTTCCCGATCGACCATGTTCAAAGCGGCGAGCCCGTTGGCGATGTTGTACTCAACGTTTCCTCGGAACTCAGGGACAGATTCGTCGTCGAGAATCTGCTGCGCACATTCGATTCCGGCTGTGATGACGGCTCTGTCGCGACGATCAGTACCGAGATTCGTGAGTAGCGATGAACAGCTGAACTTCAGGGAAGACCACTGCAGGTCTCCGAGTTCGCCGTCGATCAAGGCCTGATCGGCGTCGCTCGAGAGCTCCAGTAGTTTTGCGATGGCAGCCGTGTGGCCGCCGCTCGCGAGTCGTGCGACGATGTCGCGCCGCTGGACCCATGCACTGGGAAGGCGCTCGTCCATCTTCTCCCAATCGCTCGAGGGCTCTCAGACTAGCGGTGCACGCTGACTCACCAACACGCTGGCCGGCACCGGAAACGGCGTCGCGACCAAGATCCTTGCTCTTCGCAGTCCCCAATAGGGCCGCCTCCGAGGATGGAAGACGGCCTCCTCTTAACAGAGGCTCGCAGCCATCGCCTACGCGGTGGGGTCCTCTCCAATGTCGCCTAGAAAGCTGAGGAGGCTTTCTCCATCCGCCGTTGTCCGCGACTCGAGCGCCCCAGGCCCTGTCCCGATCGTCGAGAGGTCAACCTGGACGAGCCTTTCCGCCACTAGGTCGCTGACGGCATCAAAACCACGCCGAGCCAACTCCTCGTCGCCCTCAAAAAAGTACCTGCTCAGCACCTGCCCGACGGACTGCATGTACGAGTTGCTGATCTCGCTGATCGCTTCCGGCCGATGCTTCGCAAACCACCCCTGTGGCGAACTCAGGTATCGGAGAATTCGAATGTGGCCTGGCGTGAGGGTCGAAATGAGGTCCAAATACCGTTCTCTCCTGTTGAGGTCGGTGGTCGACCAGCTTCCGGCGTTGGCGACAGCCTCAGCAAGCATCTGGCGCTTCTGCCGGTCGGCCGTCTCCCTCGCGGCTCGGAGTGTTCGATGAACAGCGGCGAGGAATTCATCGTCCGCCGGATCGAAGAACTGGCCATGTCGTGCTTCCAGGAGGGTAACTCTGGCGGCAGTCCAAGCCCAATACTCCTCATCGCGAGTGCGCTGTTTTGCAGCGACAGCTGCAGCGAGGGCTCCGCTGGCGAGGCCTCCGACAACAGGGACATTGCCAAGTAGACCAAGAGCAGCTCCGGTTACTACTCCCTTGACGGGCGATGATTCGGGAACTTCAGAGAACGGCATGATGATACTCAAGCAGATTCCGATCCGCGACGTCGAGAGAGGCCGGCAGGTGCGCTTTACACATCGTGTTTGCGCACCGCGCACGACACGAACGGAGCCATGCCGAATTGCTGTTGTGGCACGCGGACACGAAGCCACTGGAGTCACAGGTGACTCTTGCCGATTCCCGGCGAGTACACTTTACTCGCCGGAAACAGTTGGGTCGACAGCGATCTCCGACCAAGCGGGGCGATGCAGTCCGCGGCCCCGGCACGGGCCCGGGAGGGGACCAGGATCAATGTGGATAACCGGTGATGTAGAGCTGCCCGACGAAATTCTTGACGCTCATGAGCGGGGGAAACTCGTGTTCTTTGTCGGCGCAGGGGCATCACTAGCGAGCCCTTCTAATCTCCCCCTTTTTGAAGGCCTCGCTAGAAAACTCGCTCGCCGTGCGGCTCACCCCTTCTCCAAGCGCGGCGGGTTGGACTTCTTCGTAGGGCAGCTGGAGTCCCTGCCCCAGCACTTCGACGTGCATCATCACGCACGTGAGCTGATCGCCAACCCTAAGTCGAAGTTCAACTCACTGCATCGCGCCATCATCTCTCTCGCCGGCCTGGGCAGCACCTTCCGGGTCGTGACTACCAACTACGACGACCACCTGGCATCGGCCGCTGCTGAAGCGCTCGTGGCAATCCCTGACACCTGGCATTCGCCGGCATTGCCACTTGGGCGAGACTTCGCCGGTCTTGTCCATCTGCACGGCTCGGTGCTGCGCCCGAAGGAGGAGATGATCCTCACGGACCGCGACTTCGGCCACGCGTACATTACCGACGCCTGGGCAGCTCGATTCTTGCTGTCTATGTTCGCACGATTCACCGTGGTATTCGTCGGATACAGCCACGATGACGTGATCATGCGCTACCTCGCTCTAGGACTGCCATCAGAAGGCGAGCACGAAGCCACTCAGCGCTTCGCTTTTACGAATGACCCGTCGGACGCGAAGTGGAAGTACCTCGGAATTCAACCCATCGCTTATCCGGCTGTCGGGCGCAACCATGGCGCGCTGGTAGCGGCACTCGATGCTTGGGGCGAGCGCGCACGGATGAAGCAAACCGAGCACAGGGCCCTGATGCAGGCTATCGTCACTGGCGGTACTAAGCTCCCGCTGCCCGACCGCGACTACCTACAGGTACGCCTAAGCACCGAGGAAGGCGCCTTAGACTTCGCTAATGCCATTAGCACGCTGCCAGACGACGCCAAGCTCGACTGGTTGCTCTGGCTGGAAGATCTTCCCGAGTTCAAGGCGCTCTTCAATCTCCAGGATGTTACAGAGGCGCCCTCCGTCCTTGGGCACTGGTTCGCGCGAACGTTCATCCAGTCGCCCGACCTCAACGGAGCAGCCCTGCAAACGTTGCAACGCCTCGGACAGTCAATGGCGGGCTCGCTATATCAAAGCGCAACGTGGGTTATGGATGAGCTCGAGCGAGAAGATGCGACTGCCGGAGGGCGTTGGCGAGTGGTACTATCCTCATCTATTCAGGGCCATTCCTCCCCTTTGACTTCGGACCTCCTGACGCCCCTTTTGTCCGAGGGTGCGGCACCCAGCACGGCCGTGCTGCGAACGGCGCTGCGGCCCCAGCTCCGCTTGGAGCGACGATGGTACCTCGGCGAGTCCGACAATCGCGCCGTTCCGCCTGATGCCAGTATCGCGTGGAACTCGGACGAACATGGACTTTCGCAGCAGATTCGCCTCAGCGTTGAGGCAGCTCCGGCGGGCGATCGGTCGCTCGGAGGCGCTCTTCAAGAAGCACTTACGAGCGCATACGACCTCCTAGAGGCTTACCGAGGTGAGCGTCGTTGGGATCCCTTGACATTCAGTCGTTCGGCGATCGAACCGCACGCGCAAGATGGGATGCGTGAACCACTCGACGCGATTGTGGACGGCCTTCGCGACTACGGGCTGAAGGCGCTGCTAGTTCGGCCCGCACTACCCGATGAGTGGTGGGAAGTCGGCCGCGCACTGATGCGGCGCCTCGCGCTGCATCTTGTCGCTTCAGATCCCGTGCGTAGCGATGACGAGAAGCTTGAATGGGTTCTCGCTCGAACTGGCCTGTACGCGGACAACCTGAAGCACGAGATTTATCAAGTGCTCAAAGCTGCAGTTCCCAATGCAACACCAAGCTGCAAGGCGCGTGTCTTGACCGTTGTCGAGGCCGGCCCCGGCTACCCGGAGGATCTCCCGGACCATGGCCGGCATCACACGTCTGCCAGGTTGAACCTACTCGCATGGTTAACGCAGGTCGCTCCAGATTGGAGTGAGGCGCAAACCGCATTGGACTCTGTCCAGGCGCAGAATCCTGACCTCAGTGCAGGTGAACACCCTGACTTCGACACCTGGATGTCCAGCGGCACTAGGGGCGGTACGCCACCGATGCCCATCGACGACTTCATACGCGGGCTCGACGAGGACCTCTCCGGCGCCCTCGACGCGTTGCTCTCTCAAGACTACTCTGAGCGAATCTTCGAACAGCCCGACTGGTCTGATGCGCTCGAGCTCGTCGCGCTCGCCACTCAGCGCCGCCCCGATCTTGGAATGGACCTATGGGACGTAGTGGCCAGTCGTGGCGACCTCGCCGCACAACAAGGCGATCTCCACCGATCAATCGTGAACGGCTGGGCCGAGGCCGAGCTCGCCGCTCTAGGTACCGGTCCCGCCGATCGAGTCCGTTCAATGGTCGATGATCGTGACTCTGCACACGCGATCGGCCAGTTCCTGCTGAAGCAGATCCGACAAGGGATCGACTTCGAGGAGTCATCCTCAATTGTGGCCCTGAGAATATTGGCGCGCGCCCTGTGGGAGGCTCAGGGAGCGACCTACACGCATAGTGATGATTTGACGCCGCTATCATTCGCGCCGCTCTACATGAACTCATGGCCTGGATTTCTTGCGCAGTTCTGGGGTGCAGAAGTTGACCGACGCTGGCGGCACCATCGCGATGACTGGGCAGGGCTCAGCGACGAGGAATCTGAGGCCCTTGTTGCGCTACTCAGCGGCAACCGGCATTCTCTCGATGCCACCCAACCGGCTGTCGCAGGAGAGCTCTTCTTCTTTTTCTCCGCTGATGAAGACTTCGCGATCACGCATCTGCTGCCAATCTTTCGCGATGACGAGAGACATGCGTTTGGCTGGTACCCGTTTCTCTTTCACGTCAGGTGGAATGACCACCTTCTACAGGCCGGCTTGCTGGACTGCATCCTCGCCGAGATGGAGCGGCTCGAAGCGATACACGACGCAAGGCTGCAACAGAACTTTCTTGGACTAGTTGCATCGATTGTGTCCTACGCGGGCATCTCATCCGCAAACAGACGGCGACTACTTGATCAAATCGTCCTCGCATCGGACGGGGCACACGCCGTCGCATTTGCGGAAACCGTAGTGCGGTTCATCCGGTCAGATGGCGTCGATGGAGCCGAGGTGTGGCGTAGCTGGCTTGGCAAGCATGCAGAACGCCGCCTCACCGGTCAACCGCGGGTCGCGACCCCGGAAGAACTTGCCCGTTGGGCCGACGCTGTCCCCGCTGTTGGTAGGTTCACGTCCGCGGCGGCGACACTGTTCAGTGGTCACAACATCGGACTAAGCGAGCGGTCCTTCCATCCCGACCTGCCGCAGAATGCGCTCGATACACACGGCACTGCGCTCCTGGCGTTCCTCGCCGAACGGGTCAGCAACACGAGCGCGCGAGGCCACACGACAAGCTATAGGATCGCGAGACTCGTGGACGCAATTCGGGCGGCAGCTGGTGAAGAGGCTGCTCGACCGCTCATCGACGCCGCAAGGGATGGCGGATTCATCGCTGATTCGCTGTAGGTGCGGACTGCGGACGGAAGACGCCTTCGTCAGAGTCGGACGAAGTGCTGTAGCGGCCGCTCCTGCCGCTGGCTCGTGGATGAGAACATCGCCTCTGGAGGAAGGTTGCCAGCGCAGTCACTAGCCAAGTAACAGTTGCATATTGCATCTGGGTCTGCCAAGCTAACCCCGGTTCTCTCACCTCGGACGCGACTAGACGTCGGCGAGAAACGACCCGGACGAACGCGGCACCCGCCACGCAAGGACTCGGGTTGGGTGCCGGAACCCGCACTCGAAACGGACAACAATCATGCTCGAACTGGACACCACCTACACCGGTGAGGCTCTCCCGATCCGTGCCGCCGCACGGTTTCTCGGAATGAGCCCGACACCGCTTAAGAAGGGACTCGCCGCCGGCGTTATCCCCGATCTCACGCTGGCGAGCGTCGGGGCGATCAGCCTGGTCGAAGTCCTCATCGAGGTCACCAACGACGCCGGTGTGACCGTACCGGTCCTCCGCCTACCCAGCGCTGAAACGGCCGACCGGAGCACTCTGCCGATGCGGGCGTACACAGGCTACGCAGCTCACCTGAGCGATAAGGAGTTCCTCGACGCCGCTGCACGGTGGTGGAAGTCAGGCACTGACTACCCGCTTCAGGCCGGCGCGCTAATGGTCGCCTGCGGAGGCGTTGTCGTTGGATGGCTTGACATCCTCGGAGTGAAGGAACGCAACAGCGCGCATGGGATCTACTTCGACGCGCGTGTTGTCGCGCGCCTGAGCAACCGACCCGCCAATAACCGAGCGGCGCGCGGTGGCGACGTCGTCACGGGTCACGCGCGACTTCTCGATCCCGATTCCCCGAACGCCATGGATGCCGTGGCCGCAGTGGGCAAGCGTGTGCTCGGCGGCGGAGGTGGCAGCATAACCCGACTCGACTCGGCGATCCACGCCTCCCGAACGGGCGACGCGACGGTCATGGGCGATGATGCTAGAGAAGACAACACCGAGTAGCAACTTCAACAAGCACGGCTACACCCAACGGCATCTACTCCGCTACCCGGCACAGCTGAATCGAGTAGGCGCCCCGTCGAACCGCAAGACTAGCGAGGGTGAAGGCGCCGCAGCACCAACGCCTGCAGACCGGCGACTCTCCCTCATGGTCCACGCCGGACGGAAATCATCCTTGCGGGCTTCGCTGAGTTGCTCGGGAGGGCCGGTGGGTACCGGCCGTCCCGCAAGTCTTGTACCTGCGGTGAGGGCCCCTCAGACGAAGATGGCGATGGGGATGACCTGGAAGGCTCTTCCGGGAACCCTGGAGTCAAGACTGACCTGCATAAGCTCGTCGATCTGCTCCTGCCCGATCGGCAGACCTCGCGTCTGGGACTCGAGTTGGCCCTTCACCTGACCGAGCATTGTGTCTACCGCCTCTGGCGCTATCTGACTGAGCATCTTGTTCCTCTCAAAGACAGGCATGTCTTCTCGAGGCAATGACGTCACCTTACCGAGCACCCTGTAGGAACCATCCAGAACACGGTCTTCGTCCTCGACGAGGAACCTGTCTGCGTCACAAATCGTGACTGCCGTGATGCCAGGAACGCCAGTGATCGCACCGTAGTACTCTCGGGTGTGCTCTTGCCGGAAGTCTGCCTGCAACGCCCTCGTCACGCTAGCTGCAAGATCTCTTCGAGCAGATGCCTTCATCTCAAGCTCCTGCGCCGCTGCTGCGAGACCTGCAACGTTCGTGAAGTCGATACCGTCGCGACCGGAGCGTCGAGTCGTGAATTCGACGATCGCGCCAACTAGATCTGGCGTCAGAACGTCCATGATGGACGGGAACGCCGGCGCCGTGAAAGTGGCTTGGAACTCAACGAAGTCTCCGATAGCCATGGTGTCAACGCTGTCTGCGTCCGAAAGGTCTACCAGGAGTGCCCGGTCGCGGAGCGACTGCCTAACAAGGTCAAGGTAGTAGGCCTGGGAATACACGAAGGACTGCGAGGAGCGTGAACTCGTTGTAATCGCTGTACCGCTCGACCGAGACGCGTTCGCCCCCAATTTCGCGTCTACACCCCCGGCGAGCGGGACCTTGAAGCCGCCTGCGGCCTCAGCGGAGGCTGCCAGATCAAGGTTCTTCTTATCTTCGTCCGTGCGGTCCGTGTCGATGACCACGTTTGTGACAAGGGGCGCATTGAAGATCTGCTGAACTAGGCCGGCAACATGCTCCGGGTTCTGGTAGATCGACACGACAGGTGAGTACTGGCGTGCCCTCGACTCGTCCGACGCTGGCACCTCTTCAGAAACGGTCATTCGAACGCACCCCAATACACTGCGCGTAGCGCATCTTCGACCGGCGGAACAGCGTTAGTGTCTGTGCGCTCAGTGTATCCAGCGTTGACGCCCGCAACCGACACAGAGTATCGATGTTGCCCGGCGCTGGCGCCCTGGTCGGACGGGATCTTACGAAGAGCGCAAACGTTACGGTAGGCCAGATGACGCCGCGCCTCCCACGCTTCTTCGGCGCCAGTAAACTGCCTCACTAGCGAGAGATGATCCATCATCTGGTGAGCATAGCTCTTCCGCGTGCCAGAGACCCAAGGTACCTAGGGATGATTCCCGGTCCCGCACGGACGGTGGCCGCCACCGCCACATCGTCTAGATGCTCAGCAATCACCGGGAGACCTCGGATTGTCCGGTTGGACTAGAGTCGCGCCTACGGACTCCGGGGCGCTTCCTTGCCGAACTACCTGCCCGCGCGAGATGCCCGGTCCGGATGTCTCCAAGCGGACTGAAGACTGCGCTCGGCGCCTAGTCGTCGCGCTCCGAGTTCGTGGTGAGCCGAGCAAGGGAGCGGGGACCTTGTCCTATCAATCAGACGACAGGCTACTCGCGATAAATTCAGTTATCAGAGCTATCTGGCGAGAATCGGCATGGGCAGCTTCCAGATCGACCTCGTCACGCGAGTGCATCGCTCCAGTGGAGGTCGGACCCAACGGCTCAACCTTCGGCACGCCGTATGCCTGGCACGACACAGCGACTATGCAGGCGATGAACTGCCACACGCCACTGAGCGGCTCAGGGGGATGCATCGAGCAGGCACTCGAGGAGCGAACGTCGATCCGATAGACGAACTATGCATCACACGTTGGCGCTATTCGGATGGGACAAGCCCTTTTGATGCCGCGAAGTGGTAGAAGCGAGCCGCGACTCTCTCATCCACACCCTTCAGTTGAACGGCGGAGCTAATAGCGTCGCCGGTAGCAGGATCCTGCATGATGGTGAGGGCACGTCTAAGCAGAATCGACCCGATGACGAGATGCATTGTTGCCCGCACAGCATCGTCCTTCGACATCGAAGCTCTAGGCCTGCTTTCCCCTAGAGGTGCCGGCTCGGCCAACTCCTCGTGGAGAACGGAAGCCGCCGGTGAGGTGGACCGGCTTGATTCGATGAAGCTGGTCGACAGATTTGACACTTCCGAGAGCAGGGCACTCTGGTCGCAGGTCGGCAGCGAATCGAACGCTTTTGCCAGTCGGTCAGGCGATTGAACGATCACCTGATGCAGGTCTTCCGGCGACTGGGCCGCAAGTTCCCCGGAGAACCCGGCCTCGATGAGTCCCCATGCATGTCCGTAGATCGGTTTCGTCATGTTTTCTTCCTCTGCCAGTCAAGTATTGCCGTCGAGATCAGGTTAGCTAGCACAGCGAGGAGAATCGTCGTAACAACGAATGTCACCGTCTGGGGGCCAATGCCGTCAACGAGTCCACTGGACGCAGCGCCCCAGACCACAAAAGCGGCGAGGGCCAGAACGATAAGATGTGGCCAGTAGCGTCGCCCGAGCGTTTTCGGGAAGCGCTCGGTTCGCAATGAGACAACTACCCTACCGGGCGACCACCAGACTTCTCGCCAATCTGGCCCGAGTTTAGCCTGCGCGGAGCTGAGAGCATTCCAACAGTCAAAAACTAACCAACTCGTCCAGGCATGCTGGCTACAACCACCCCACTGCTGCGGCTTGTCCGCAGGCGCTGATAGGAGGTGCGTCAGACCATCGCAAACCTCTGGCCCAACACCTTCTCTGCACAACGCAGCAATCGCGTGAGGGCGTCTGGAGAAGTGGTATTCGACCCTTGACCGATTACCTGCGGCATCGAGAAAGTCTACCTCTTCGTGGGACACGTACTTCGATTTCTCGCCCCAGACATCACGCTCTCGCACGTCAGCAAGCCATCTTTCAGCGCGCTTGATGGGTGCCTCGAATGCGCCGTTTGTATTTACTTGCTGCAAAGCGATCGCCGACGTTGCAGATGCCGCGATAGAAAGGTTGCCGCGCGAATCACACCAAGCGCCCGTGTTTGGATCCATTTTGCTCACCAGGCTTCGCGCAGCCGAATCGATGGTCGGGTTTGACAGATCGTCACCCAGCGAGATCAGGGCCCGAAGGGCAATGGCTGTGCTCAGCGCTCGCCAATCGGCACCCGGCGTAATGCCCCAGCCACCGGCAGGCAGCTCCGAAGCCTCGATGAACTTACGTCCTCGTTCCATCGCCGCACGCATACTCGCCCGGTGCGCATTAAGGGACGGCCGGTCGTACATCTCGGACACAGCCAGCAATACCCAACCAGTGGCGTCCACTACTGACTGGCCGGCCGAATTGGTCACAAAGGGCCAGCCTCCATCGGACGCCTGACTACCCAGGAGAAACTTTAGGCATGCCTGGAACTGAATCTCGCTGTCAGGAGCAGCCAACGCGAAGATCGTCATCTGAGCGGTCGCGACGTGCCCCAATCGACCCGGATCGCCCAGTCTGCGGTACCACCCGCCCTGTCCAGATACTCGGTCAAGGTGGAACGTGCTCGCTCGGAGCGAAACCAGCGCCTGCATAGACGAATCGAAGGACTCCCGGGTGATCTTCTGTCCGACCAAGGCGTGTAGCAGCCAATTCTTCATGTCAGGTCTACCTTCCGCAGGAATTCAAAAACGTGGCTTGCCTTCGCGGTATCGATATCCCACGATCGGGGAAAGGCGACCCAGTCTCCGAGCAAGGGCTCTCCTAGAGTTGTCGCAACCTTTGTTCGAAGATAGTGGTGCGGTAGGTTTGAAGGATCAAAAACTGCATGCACGGCGGCGCCTTCCCAGACCGCTATGTAAGGTACGGGGTGCTCAGAATGTTGTGCTTGAAACGATGCCCAGCTATCGAAACTGATCAGCTCGTAGTCGTCCCGAACGCTCGCCGCTAGGTCAACATTTTTGGGAAGAAAGTGAACGTGTGCGTGATAACAGTGGTCCTCGCCGTGCCCTGGCGGCACGCAGGCACCAGCTCGACCATGCTCGAATGCAGTAAACTCGCCGAATCGGTCCGATAATTCGTCCAATATCCGACGAATGACTCGGCTAGTTTTCGGGATCTGAGATGGCGGTAGTTCCGCTGAACTTGGATAGTGGTCACGCGCGACAAGCATAAAATGCCCAGGGATGAGTGGCCCGAGCGAAAACATGATCGCGAACGAATCATCCAACTGCAATACCCGATCCTGGTCCGGCAGCTCACAGAATCGACAGCCGTCCTCTACTGGACCACGGGCCATGGGTTACTCCTTCACCGATAGCAACGCGATCGCGAACAACGCGTAGTTCAAGATGTCCTGAAACTGGTCACGGAGAACTGCTGAATCAGGTTCACTACCGTCAAGAATCGAGTTCACTCGCGATACTCGCACTAAGACTTCGTCTGTGATCGTCGTGACACGCATTGACTTCCATGCGCCGTCGTAGTCGTGGTCTTTACGTTCAAGCAGTTCGCGAGTCGCCGATGTGATGGACCCGTAGGTTGCCATTGCTCGCTGAGGCGTTGCCCACCGGTCTGCGGGAGGGGATCCAAGGCGGGGGGCGGTCAAACCTTCGTGGTCGAGCCTATCCAATAGCATCACCGAGTAGTTGACTACCCCGCGGTACTCTGCTTCCACATCCTCCGGGATGCGCGGCTCTACGGCACGGGACTCGAGCTCCTCGAGGCGCCGGATACGCGCAGCTTTGGTCCACACTCGATCAACTAGCGACGGCACTCGAAGAATTGCCCAGGAGTACCCGTAAGTCGCGAACTTGGCCGCGAACTCCTCACGACAGGCCAGAACCGCATTCGCGAGCTCCGTTTCGTGCCTTCCAGTTGGTTGACCTTCTTCTACGCTCATGTGCACCCTCGTAGGTTACAGGGCAGCGGTCGGCCCCAAGCAATCTGCCGGGGACACGCCCGGTCGGTGCGATCGATGCGCTGCGCCGGAACGTTCAGCCATCTCGGCGCACGCGAGACGCGGTCTTGGACCACACCCACCGATCCTACTCATCTGCTCACTGGGAGTGGTTCGATCTGCAGCTCGACCTGATCGCCGGTGGCACCCTCACGCGCACTGTCGTGTTCCCGAACGGGACGGTCCCGACACGCCTGTCGGCGAACGCCCCAGCCTCCTAGTGGACGGACACCTGGACGCGGCACGCAAGCCCGAATGGCACGACAACCTTCTTTCGCACTGAGATCATCCAGAGAGCCTGGCCCCGGTGAGATAGACCGGGCGATTGGGCAGACGCCAGCCAGTCGTCAGACGCGGCGGTCGCAGCTGTCCAGCTTTTGCCTACGGGACAGACACCCAAACGATAGCCCCTTCGGTTGACCCGCCGTGTTGATCGACCCGGAGCGGTCTCCGGCCTCCACGACCACCGTCGCAGCCGAGGCTGCGGCGATGAGTCGGTTCCGCTGCAGGAATCGCCATTTGGATGGTGTCGACCCGCACGGTGATTCGCTGATGACGGCTCCACCGGCCTCGCGGATCCGACGGATGAGCGCATCGTGACCGGCTGGGTACGGCCGATCGACCCCGCCTGCGAGGTAGGCCACGGTCGGGCCTCCGCTCCCGAGGGCGGCTCGGTGCGCCGCGCCGTCGATGCCGTACGCGGCACCCGACACGATCGCGAAGCCCCGATCGACGAGCCCGGCCGCCGCCTCGAGGGTGACGTGCTCGCCGTACCCGGACGCGGCCCGGGCCCCGACCAACGCGATGGCGCGTTCCCCCGCAGGCACGTCGGGAGAACCGCGTAGCCAGAGGGCGTGCGGCGCGTGCACACCGAGGTGGTCGAACCCCGCATGCCAGCCCGGATCGCCTGGCAGGAGTAGTCGTACGCCGACCTCGATCGCGGTCTCGCACGCGGCGACGAGGTCAGCCGAGACGAGACGGGGGCGCCAGCGTTCCAGCGCACTTCCGAGCACGCGGGAGGCGGGAATCGCGGCGGGATCCTCGGACTCGGCATCGGCATCGGCCGACGTCGAGCCCGAGCCACTGGACCACTCGCTGCCGAGGATGCGGCGCTGCAGTTCGGTCGGCCCCACCCGTTCCAGGACCGCTGAGAGTGCGCCCGCAGGGCCGAGCGCACCGACCACGAGCCCGGCCACGCCATCGCCCGGTTCGGCGATCATTGTCCAGGCCGCCCGAGCGAAGGCCGCCCGGATCCCGGTGTTGCCGACGTCGTCGTCGGCCACCGAGACGTGCTCGGCACCTCCATCCGCGCGAGGACTACCCGCGGCCTCGACCGACTCCAGGCCGCCGAGTCCGCGGACGAGGCGTTCGACCAACTCGCGGTCCAAGCCGAACCACGCGCTCATGAGATGCCCTTCCGCAGGAAGAGGGCGCGCCCCAAGTGCTCGGCTGTGGGGCTGCCGGCCCCGTCGAGGTCGGCGAGCGTCCAGCTCAGTCGGAGGATGCGGTCGTAGCCACGCATGGTGATGCCTCCCCGCTCGAGGGAGCGGTCCAACGCGCTGGTGACGGATCTGGGCAGCCGCATCCGCGGGCTCCTGAGCCAGGTGCCGCTCGCCTGTGCGTTCGTGGTCCAGCCGGTGCCGGCCAACCGCTCGGCACTCGCGGCCCGCACCGCTTCGACGCGGGAACGGGCCTCAGCGGTGGAGACCCCGCCCTCCTGCGAGAGACTCGTCAGTGCCGAGGTGATCCGGTGCACCCGCACGCGGATGTCGATCCGGTCGAGGAGCGGCCCCGAGATCCGCCCGAGATAGCGTCGACGGGCCTGCGGTGGACAGGTGCAGACGCCGTCCGCCGTGCCGTACTGACCGCAGGGGCAGGGGTTCGCGGCGAGGACGAGTTGGAAGGCGGCCGGGAACGTCGCGCTGCCGTGCGCACGATGCACGGTGATCACGCCGGCTTCGAGTGGCTGACGCAGCGAGTCGAGGACGTCGGCGCGGAACTCCGGTGCTTCGTCGAGGAAGAGCACGCCGTGCGCCGCGCGCGCGGCTGCTCCGGGCCGGATCTGGCGCGAACCGCCACCGATGATCGCCGCTGCCGATGACGAATGGTGCGGGCTCTCCCACGGTGGTCGTCGGGCGAGCGCTCCGTCCGGCGGTAGACCGATGAGCGAGCGGAGGCAGCTGACCTCGACCGCGGCCTCGGGCTCGAGGTCGGGGAGGATCTCGGGGAGCCGGGCGGCCAGCATGGTCTTGCCGGCACCGGGAGGTCCGACCATCATGACGTGGTGCCCGCCGGCCGCCGCAGCGACCATCGCGTCGACCGCGTCCGGCTGTCCGACCACGTCCGCGAGATCGAGTGGGTCGGGCATGGGCAGCCGATCGACCCGCTGTCGGACGGGTTCGAGGTCGATCGCAGAGAGTTCTGCACCGTGCCAGATGGCCGCATCACGCAGCGAGGTCGCCCCGATCACCGTGACGCCGGGCACGAGCTGCGCCTCCTCGACGTTTGCGGTCGGCACCATCACCGCGTCGTATCCGGCACGGGCGACGGCGAGGACGGCCGGCAGCACGCCGACGAGCGGACGGAGTCGACCGTCGAGCCCGAGCTCACCGAGGTGGACGACCCGCTCGGCGGACTCCCGGCGGACGAGGCCGCCGACGGCGAGACAGGCGATCGCCATGGAGAGGTCGAATGCGCTCCCCTGCTTGGGCAGCGACGCGGGAGACAGGTTGATCGTGAGCTTGCCACCGGGCAGCTCGCAGCCGGAGTTCGCCGTCGCACTCTTGATGCGGTGCGCGGCCTCACCGAGCGACTTGTCGGGAAGCCCGACGATCGCCATGCCCGGTACGGTCGCGGCGGCCGACGCCTCGACCTCCACGATCGCGCCAGTGAGGCCGGCGAGTGCGACCGACCAGGTGCGTGCGACGGCCATCAGGAGACTCCCCGCAGGTGCTGGAGTCGCATGTCCCCTTCGGACGGCAGCACGATGCCGACGACGTCGACGCGCATCCGCCGCGAGCGCGGTCGGTGCTCAGCACACCAGGCCCCGGCGAGACGACCGATCCGGGCCAGCTTGCTCGGCGTGACCGCCTCCGCGGGATCGCCGAAGCCGACGCCGGAACGGGTCTTCACCTCGACGAACACCAGCGTGCCGTCGTCGTCCGCGACGAGATCGAGTTCGCCCTGCGGGCATCGCCAATTGCGGTCGAGGATGCGGTATCCGCACGCCTCGAGATGATCCGCCGCCACCTGCTCGCCGCGTCGGCCGAGCTCGTCCTTCCGTGCCATGTGCACCTCCTGGCATCCAGCCAAGCGTGCAGACGAGGCTCGTTACCCGGGGGTGGGTCTGTCGTCGACGAGCGCGCGGCGAGGCGTGCCTGTGGAGCGCTGTCGGTAGCGGGAACCGTGCCTACTCGTCGAGCGTGAGTTCCTTCGGGAGCTCGAAGTCACGCGAGGACAACTGCTCGACGTTGACGTCCTTGAACGTGAGCACTCGGACGCTCTTAACGAATCGGTCGGACCGGTAGACGTCCCACACCCACACGTCGGTCATGGAGAGCTCGAAGTAGAAGTCGTTCGCCGTGTCGCGTCGCACGAGGTCGACCTCGTTGGCGAGGTAGAACCGGCGCTCGGTCTCGATCACGTACTTGAACTGACCCACGACATCGCGATACTCGCGGTAGAGGGCCAGTTCGACCTCGCGGTCGTAGTCTTCGAACTCGTCTTCGTCCATGGTCTCTCCAGTCTACGTGTAGGCGGGCAGCCAGCTGCTCCGGTGGTGGAGGGTCAAGCCGTGCTCGGACAGAGCCGACAGATGCTGCGCCGAGCCGTATCCCTTGTTGCCCTCCCACCCGTACTCCGGCAGCGCCTCGTGCAAGTCGATCATCAGTCGGTCGCGGTGCACCTTGGCGAGTACAGACGCTGCGGCGACCGACGCGCAGTCCCGATCCGCTTTGACCCTCGTGGTGATGGTGAGCGGTCGTTGGAGCGCCCGGCTCAGCCAGTCGCTGTTGCCGTCGAGCAGGACGGTCGATCCCGTGACGTCCGCGCCGACGGCGTGCAGTTCGAGCAGCGCCCGACGGCCGGCGAGTCCGAGGCACGCGGTGATGCCCAGCTCGTCGACCTCCGCCGGACTCGCGAGTCCGACGGCCCCGTACAACACCCACTCGCGGGCCAGCGGTTCCAGGCGGGTCCTCGCTCGCTCGCTCAACAGCTTCGAGTCGCGGAGTCCCTCAGGGAACGGCCCGCACGCCGGGGCGACGACCGCGGCGCCGACGGCCACCGGGCCGGCGATGGCTCCGCGACCCACCTCGTCCATGCCGATGACCGACGGGACACCCGCAGCGAACAGTTCGTGCTCGACCTCGAGGGTCGGTTCGCTGACGGCCATCACTCCTCTTCTGGGGCAGGGATGCCCTGGAAGACGGTCGGGTAGTTGTCGAGCCAGGCCCAGTTGCTGGACGGCCAGGTGATGACGAACGCGCGCCCCACGACGTTGTCGATCGGGACGAAGCCCCCACCGGGGGTGTCGCCGTTGTACCGGGAGTCCTTCGAGTTGTACCGGTTGTCGCCCATGACCCAGAGCGAGCCCTCGGGGACGACGATGTCGAACGGGTCTCCGGACACCTTCTCGGTGCCGGCCGGGAGCTTCACGTACGGTTCGTTCAGCGGAACCCCATTGACCGTCATCTGCCCGAGCGGGTTGCAGCACGACACGTGGTCGCCCGGTAACCCGATGACGCGTTTGATGAGGTGGTCGTCGCTGTCGGGAGCGACGAGGCCGAAGATCGACAGCACCCATTCGACGGCTGCGGTGACGGGAGGCTGCGGAGCCTCGACCGTCTGCGGGAGCCAGCCGCCCGGATCCTGGAAGACGACCACGTCGCCTCGATTCAGCGAGACCACGTCGGGGACGAGCTCGTTCACCAGGATGCGGTCCTGGATCTGCAGCGTGTTCTCCATCGACCCGGACGGGATGTAGAACGACCGCACGAGGAAGGTCTTGATGAGGAAGGAGACCAGCAGCGCGACCACGAAGATGATGAGGAGGTCGCGAAGGAAGAGCAGCGCTCCGCGTTTGCCGCGGGGGCGCTGCTGGTGGTCGGGCGACGCGTCTGCCGCCAGGGAATTGTCTGTCATTTAACCGCCTGAGCTCCCCACCAGCTTATCCGGTGGGGAGCTCAGGAACGATCGCGGAGGGCGACCGGGAGGACGACTAGTTGTCGCGCTTCTCCTTGATCTTCGCCTTCTTGCCACGGAGCTCGCGGAGGTAGTACAGCTTCGCGCGACGGACGTCACCGCGGGTGACGACCTCGATGTGGTCGATGTTCGGGGAGTGGACCGGGAAGGTGCGCTCGACGCCGACCTGGTAGCTCACCTTGCGGACCGTGAAGGTCTCGCGGACACCCTCGTTGGAGCGGCCGATGACGACACCGTGGAAGACCTGGATACGGGACTTGTTGCCCTCGATGATGTTCACGTGCACCTTGACGTTGTCGCCGGCGCGGAAGTCGGGGATGTCCGACTTGAGGGATGCTGCATCGACTGAGTCGAGAATGTGCATGATGATTCCATCTCTGCGACCGCCACAGGTCGACCGCTGAATACGTTCGGAAGGAAGGGTGTGCCCGATGCCGGCGTTCCCCTGTGGCAGAACTGCGGAGGCACAAACAGCAATTGTGTCATGAAAGGGCCTCGGATGGGAAACCGGGCCCCGGTACGGCGCAGGCGACAGCGGCGGATACGGCCGCTCAGCGACGCTCGTCGGGCTTGGACTCCTCGATCACGATGAACTCCCCACCGTCGATCGGACCGGGATCGAACCGTGGCTGCGGCGGGATCGCCGATCCGGGGGCCGTGCCTGGCCCGGCTGCAGCGGCCATGCGCTCGAACTCGGCCATCGTCTCGCGGGCACGGCGCGCCGTCTCGGAGATGAGCTGCGCGATGACGCCCCAGAAGGTCGCGAGCCCCGCCACGACGCCGAGCACCGCCCAGAGGGCGACACCTGAGCTGAACGAACCGAAGCAGATGATCGTGACGTGCCAGAGGGCGAGGAGTCCGACATCCGTCCACGACACGAGCTTCGTCGTCCTGACGCTCGCCCTCGCGGAGATGAGGAACGCGGTGGCCGCGAGCGCGATGGCGAGGATCGGCATGGCGATGAAGAGCCCGAACAGGCTCCACCCGCTTTCGCCGAAGAGTCCCCATCCGACGAACGGCCAGGCGGGCAGCACGAAGATCGCGGCGAATCGCCAGTAGTAGAACGCCCGACGGATGATCATGCCTCTCAGGCTACCGCCGGGCTCCTGAGCGCGCACTGGTCGTTCGCTGTCGGCCGATGTCGGTCCGGGCCCGAGGGGTCAGAGGAGCTTGCGCTGCAGCGCCCAGGCGGCGAGCTCGTGGCGCGAGGACAGCTGCAGCTTGCGCAGCACGCTCGACACATGGGTCTCCACGGTCTTCACGGAGATGAACAGCTCCGTCGCGACCTCCTTGTAGGCGTAGCCGCGGGCGATGAGGCGCATGACCTCCTGCTCACGGGCGGACAGCCGGTCGAGCTCGTCGACGGACTCCGCCGTCTCCCCCGTCACGGCACCGAAGGCGTCCAGGACGAATCCCGCGAGCCGGGGTGAGAAGACCGCGTCGCCGTCGTCGACCCGCCGTGCGGCCTCCGCGACCTCGGCACCCGAGGAGCTCTTCGTGATGTAGCCGCGTGCACCGGCCCTGATCACCCGGACGACGTCCTCGGCGGCGTCCGAGACGCTCAGCGCGAGGAACCGGGTGGCGGGCGCGATCGACACCGAGCCGGCGATCACGTCCGCGCCACCGCCGCCGGCGCCACCCGGCAGGTGGACGTCGAGCAGCACGACTTGCGGGCGCGTCTCCCCGATCACCCGGATCGCCTCCTCAACATCACCGGCCTCCCCCAGCACCTCGATGCCGGGATCGAGTTCGCTGCGCAGTCCGGAACGGAAGATCGAGTGGTCGTCGACGATCACGACGGTCAGTGGTCGGTCGCTCATGGTCGGCTCCTCGGAACGGTCGGGACGGTGTCGGGCTGCGGCGCAGTCGGCGCGGCGTCGTGCACGGGCAGGACGAGACGGACCTCGGTACCTCGTCCGCCGGGCCCCGGACGGATGGTCGCCTCGCCACCGATGCGCTGCATCCGGCCGATGATCGACTCCCTGACCCCGAGGCGGTCCCGCGGGACCTGTTCCAGGTCGAAGCCGGGGCCGCGGTCGGAGATCGACACCTCGATCCGCTGCGGTGCCGTCTCCAGATAGACGGAGACGTCGCCGCCGGCGTGACGTGCCGCGTTGAGCACGGCCTCACGTACGGCGGCGAGGAGCGGCTCCGGAGCGTCGTCGATCGCACGCCCGACCGCGACGACGTCGACGCGCACCGCGTGGTCGGCCTCCACCGCCGCCGCGATGGTCCGCAGCTCGGTCGCGAGGTCGCCCGTCGGAGCGGTCCCGCCGGAGAAGAGCCAATTCCGCAGCTCGCGCTCCTGCGCCCTGGCGAGACGGGACGCCTCGCTCCCCGGACCGGCCTGCTGCTGGATGAGCGCGAGCGTCTGGAGCACGGAGTCGTGCAGATGCGCGGCGATCTCGGCGCGGTCGGCCTCGCGCATCCGCGCGGCGCGCTCGTCGGCGAGGTCGCGATTGAGCTGGAGCGCCCAGGGGGCGATGACCACGGCGACCCCGAGGAGCACGGCGATCGCGGCGACGATGACCGTCCACATGTTCGGGCGGTCACCGGTGACGAAGAACAGGAGGATGCCGAGGACGACGAGGACGAGCGCTCCGAGTACGCGGATCAAGAGGGCACGTGAGCCCTCACCGCGACCACGCTCGCCGAACTGCCGCCAGGCGAGTGCGGCTCCCGCGAGGACGACGATGACAGGGATGACGGCCTCGAGTGGGATGTCCAGCCCGGTCCGGGTCGCGATCAGCGCGGTCCCGGCCGCGAGCAGGGCGATCCCGAGCAGCACCTCCGTGATCGGCGCGCGACGGGGGCCGTCGAGGTCGACTCCCTCATCGGTCGAGGCCGGCCGGAGCAGGTGCTCCCGAGGATCGAGCGGTGCGTCCGCGCCCTGCGTCGGCGTCATGACCCACAGCCACACGTAGAGGAGCAGGCCCGCTCCGCCGCAGCACGCGAGGATGACCGTCGCCGTCCGCACCGCAGCGACGGGGAGACCGGTGTGCTCGGCGAAGCCGGCGCAGACACCGCCGAGCAGGCGGCGCCTCGGACGGATCATCACCTCGGTTCCCATGGAGCCATCCAAGCAGTTCGGGGTGCGGTCGGCACCCTGGGACGGCAGGATCAGGGTGCACTCAGGGTCATGCCGGATGGGCCCGACCCGGACGCTTCGCCAGAATCGGACCATGACGAACCACAGCACGCCGCCCACCGGAGCAGAACCGGGGGCACCCGCCCCGCAGGATCCGACGACACGCTTCTTCGACTGGTGGCGGTCCACCGGTCTCCGTCGCTCGAGCGACTCGTGGCTCGGCGGTGTCGCCGGGGGTGTCGCGGCCCGGCTCGGCCTCGATCCGATGATCGTGCGCGGAGCACTCATCGTCATCGCGATCCTGGGCGGGCCGGTCCTCTTCGTCTACGCCGCGGGCTGGGCGCTCATCCCCGACCAGCAGGGTCGGATCCACCTCGAGCGTGCGATCCGGGGCGTCTTCGACCCGGCGATCGTCGCGATCGGCATCCTCGCGGTCCTCACCGCCGTGCCGTTCATGCGCGGCCTCTGGTGGGACGGCGTGCCGCATGCGTGGAACCTGCCGGGGTGGCTGGAGTCGACCATGACCGCCGGTTGGGTGATCGCCTTAGTCGCCGCGGCGGTCTGGCTGATCGTGATGTTCTCCCGCCGCGACCCTGGGCGGGAGACTCCGCCTGAGACACCGCCGCAGCGCGACCCGTGGACCAGCGACGCCTCGATCCCGAAGCCGACGGCACCATCGCCCACAGCCTCCCCCTCGGGCGCTGCCGGCTCGGCCCCGGCCTCCCCCGGTGCCGCGAACCCGGTGTCGCTCGCGAAGGCCGATGGTTGGCCTGATGATGCGGGCACAACCGTCCCGCTCCCTGGAACCACCACCGCCACCGCCACCGCGTGGGACGGGGCTCCGAGCCAGCAGCGCGGCTGGACGAGTCAGGAGTTCCGGGACGAGATGAGCCGCCAGCGAGCCGAGCAGCAGGCCGAGCGTGAGACGAAGGCTCGTGAGCGTCGTGCCCAGCACCCTGGAGCGGCCTTCGTGGCGATCACCCTCGGACTGGCGCTGCTCGCCGGTGCCGGCGCGGCCGTCATCGCGGCGAGCGCCGGGTTCTCGATCCCGGTCGTCGTGGTCATCGGGCTCGCCGCAGCGCTCGGTGCGCTCGCCGTCGCGACGATCGTCGCGGGCATCAGCGGACGGGAGAGCGGCTGGCTCGGACTGTTCACCTGGGCCGCCGTGATCTCCTTGCTCGCCACCGGGGTGTTCCCACTCGGCTCCTCCTTCCTGCCGGTCGGACGCACGACCTGGACCGTGACGTCGACGGATGCGGACGACCGACGTGGCTACGTGATGATCGCCGGCCAACCCACGCTCGACCTCGGGGAGCTCGCCGACGACGACGCGTTGCGCGGTGGGACGATCGACGTGTGGATCCTCGCAGGCGAGGTCGACGTGCTCGTCCCCGAGGACGTGCCGGTGATCGTCGAGTTCTCAGCGATCGCGGGCACCCTGGAGACGGGACGCGATGGTCGGGACCGGACGGACCGACGCGGCGGAGCCCTGTTCCAGGATGAGGCACGGTACGGACGAACGGCGTCAGGAGACACGACACGGGTACGGGTGTGGACGGTCGCCGGCAGCGCTGTCGTGACCGAGGAAGCGGAGGCGGGACGATGAGCGAGCAGGACGACTGGACCGGAGCGGCGGACATGTCGTCCCCAACCGACGCGGCGACGGGATCGGCTCCGTCGGAGACCGATCAGACGGCCACCACGGAGTCGACCAAAGCGCAGCCGGCCACAGCGCAGACGGCGGATGAGCCGAGGACCGATGCTGGCCCGAAGGATCGAGGCGGTCGACCACCGCGCTTCGGCACGATCCTCTGGGGCGTGCTCCTGCTCGTCTTCGCCGGCGCCATGCTCGTCACCAACCTCACCGAGGTGCGCATCGACCCCCTGGGGTGGATCACCGGGGCGATCATCGCGACCGGGGCCGTCCTCGTCATCGCCGGCATCGCCGCCGCCGTGCGACGTCGGCCCTGACAGCCGTCACGCACAGGACCCCGGCGCGCTCAGGCGTCCGGCTCGTCGGCGGGCAGCAGATCCGGGCGGACCTCGCGGGTCCGCTCGATCTGCTGCTGACGACGCCAGGTGGCGATCGCACCGTGGTTGCCGCTCAGCAGCACCGGCGGTACCGGGAGTCCTCGCCACTCGGCGGGCTTCGTGTAGCTCGGGTACTCGAGGAGCCCGTCTTCGTGCGACTCCTCGACGAGACTCTCGGGGTTGCCGACGACGCCCGGGACGAGCCGACCGATCGCCTCGATCATCGCCATCACGGCCACCTCTCCCCCGTTGAGGACGTAGTCGCCGAGGCTCACCAGGCGGACCCGTGCTCGGCTGGCGGTGTGGTCGAAGACGCGGTGGTCAATGCCCTCGTACCGGCCGCAGCCGAAGACGAGGTGCGGCTCGGCCGCGAGCTCGCGGGCCATGGCCTGAGTGAACACCTCACCCGCAGGAGACGGGAAGATGACCAGCGGCTCCTCCTCGGTGTCGTCACCCAGGATGCCGTCGAGCGCCTCACCCCAAGGCTCCGGCTTCATGACCATGCCGGCTCCCCCGCCGTACGGGGTGTCGTCGACGGTGCGGTGACGGTCGTGCGTCGAATCCCGCAGGTCGTGGACGTCCAACTCGATGAGCCCGCTCTGCTTCGCCTTGCCGAGCAGTGAGAGGTCCAGGGCATCGAAGAAGGTCGGGAAGATCGTGACGATGTCGATGCGCATGAGGAGCAGTCTATTCGCGCGACGGTCGTCGTCCCGGTCGCGCCGGTCAGCCCGACAGTCCGGCCGAGACCTCCTCGTAGCGGTCGACCACGAGGTCGACGATGCCCGGATCGGGAACCTCGCCGAGGTGGAGGAGCGGCGGCGTCACGAGGTCCGCTCCCGCCTCCTCGAGCAGCCGCGCGAAGTAGCCGGGCGCCAGCAGGTAGGTGGCGATGATGACCCGCCCTCGCGGTCGACTCGTTCGAGCCGCGACCACCGCATCGGGCACCGACGGCTGAGCCGCGGAGACGAACGCCGTCTCGACCGGCACCCGCAGTCGCGACTCCAGTCGACGTCCCATGTCGACGCAGTCGGCGACGGCCCTGGCGTCGGTGGACCCGGCCGCTCCGAGCACGATCCGATCGTCGGGCGTCACGTGCAGCGCCTCCAGTCGCCTGGCGAGGACCGCTACGAGGCGGTCGTCCGGTCCCATCGCCCGTCCGAGTGCCGTCGGCCGATCCGTCGCCTCGAGGTCCTCGACGAGGTCGACGTGGACGTGAAACCCCGCGGACAGGAGCAACGGCACGACCACCGCGGGCCGCTCGGGCTCGATCGAACCGAGGGTGGCCGGGACGTCGGGCTGCTGGACGTCGACGAAGCCACCGGCAACGTGGAGGTCGGCACGCGATCGTCCGACGGCGTCGACGAGCGCGGCGACGGAGGCCTGTCCGATCGGGCAACTCGTCCCGTGGGACACGGCCAGGAGCGCCGGACTCGTCCGCGTACGCGTCTGCGGACGGCGCACCGCGGTCTCGAGCAAGGTCATGCGTCCTCCCCCAGCTCGATCTCCACGAACCCGCCCACGATGCGGGTGCGGAACGTCTGGAGGAAGAGGCTCGGGTCGGTGAAGCACTCACCCGTGCCGAGGTCGTACACCTGCTTGTGCAACGGTGACGCGATCGTCGGTCGCTCCCCTCGAGAACCGACGATGCCGCGAGCCATCACCGGCGCGGCGGTGTGCGGGTCCCGATGGTCGACGGCGTAGACCTCATCTGCGCCGATGCGGAACACCGCGATCTGCCGGGCGCGGAGCAACGCCACCTCGCCCCAGGAGAGTTCGAGGTCGTCGATGGCGCAGACGCGTCGCCACTCGGCGAGCGCCGTCCGCCCGGTGTGCTCCTGCATCGTGATGCTCATCGTCGGCCTCCTGATCGTGCGTCGGAGCACCGACGCTACGGGCGGGGTGTTTCGTCGGATCACCCGTGACGTTTCGGTGAGGTGAAACCGACCTCACATCCGCCCGGGCGTCGTGTGCGGTCCTGGACGCGTTCGGGACACATGCGGGCAACGGTCCGGAAACGCCGCGTCAGTACGCTCGCTGGAACACGAGCCGAGGGGGCCCATGATGATCGATCCCACCGCAGGAGATCTGCCGCGTCGCGTCGTCGTGGTCGGCGGCGGCCCGGCCGCACACCGTCTGGTCGATGCCCTGCACAGTCGCGACGCCGGGCGCACCATGCACATCACGGTCGTCTGTGAGGAGCTCCACCGTCCCTACGATCGTGTGGCACTGAGCAAGCGTCTCGACGATGCGGCGATCGACCTCACGCTCGCGCCGACGGGTGTCTGGGACGAGCAGCACGTGTCGCTCCTGCTGGGCGAACGCGCCGAACGGATCGACCGCGAGGCCCGGACGGTGCACACCTCCCTGGGGAGGGTCGTCACATACGACGAGCTGGTCCTGGCGACCGGCTCCTCGGCCCCGGTGCCCGAGATCGACGGTTCGGAACACGCCCTCGTCTACCGGACGATCGACGACGTGGACCTGCTGGTGTCGGAGATCGAGCGCATCGGCTCCCTGCGAGGTCGTCCCGCCCGGGTGATCGTCGCCGGCGGCGGGTTGCTCGGGCTCGAGGCTGCCGGTGGCGCGGCACGGCTCGGTGCCGAGGCGAGCGTCGTGCACTCCGGGTCGTGGCTCATGTCCGCCCAGCTGGACGAGGGAGCCGGTCGAGCCCTCGGGCGCATCATCGGCGGCCAGGGCATCGGTCTGCACCTGGGGACGAGGCCACGGTCGATCCTCGTGGACGAGCAGGGCGGTGTCTCGGGCGTGAAGTTCTCGAGCGGCCAGCAGGTCGACGTCGACATCGTGGTGTTCGCGATCGGCATCCGCGCCAGGGACGAGCTGGCCCGCGATGCCGGGATCGAGCTCGGTGACCGCGGCGGTGTCGTGATCGGGACGGACTGCAGGACGTCTGCGCCGGGTGTCTGGGCCATCGGCGAGGTCGCCTGCTTCGACGGTCGATGCACCGGTCTCGTCGCACCGGCGAACGCGATGGCCGAGGTCGTCGCGGATCGGCTGCTCGGTGGCGAGGCGGAGTTCACGACCGTCGACGACGCCACGAAACTCAAGCTGTCCGGTGTCGACGTCGCGAGTTTCGGCGATGCGCTCGCGCGCACCGAGCACAGTCTCGAGATCGTGTACGCGGACCCGGCACGCGGGCTGTACCAGAAGCTCGTCATGACGGACGACGCAAAGACCCTCCTGGGCGGGGTCTTCGTCGGCGACGCCTCGCCCTACGCCTCGCTGCGCCCGCTCCTCGGCGCCGAGCTGTCGAGTGAGCCGGCCGCCTACCTGTCGGCGTCAGGGATCGAGGCACCGGCCGGGGACGAACTCCCCGACGCAGCGCTCGTCTGCGCATGCAACGCCGTCACCGCGGGGACCGTCCGCGACGCGATCGCGGGCGTGTACGGCGAGGCGCGCACCGAGTTGGGGGCGCTCAAGACCTGCTCCCGCGCCGGTACCCAGTGCGGCTCCTGCGTCCCGCTCGTGAAGAAGATCCTCGAGACGGAGCTGACCAAGTCCGGCATCGCCGTCTCGCGCGCACTCTGCGAACACTTCGAACTGTCCCGGCAGGAGCTCTTCGAGACCATCCGGGTGCTCGGTCTCACCTCCTTCGACGAGATCCTCGCTCGCTACGGCACCGGACGCGGCTGCGACGTGTGCAAGCCGGTGATCGGTTCCATCCTGGCCAGCCAGCAGGGTGGGTACATCCTCGACAGCGGCCGGGGGACGCTGCAGGACACGAACGACCGGGCGCTCGCGAACATGCAGAAGGACGGCACCTACTCCGTGGTCCCGCGGATCCCCGGTGGCGAGATCACACCGCAGAAGCTCGCGGTGATCGCGCAGGTCGCCACCGACTACGGGCTCTACACGAAGATCACGGGCGGTCAACGCATCGACCTGTTCGGCGCCCGCCTCGAACAGCTGCCCGACATCTGGCGCATCCTCGTCGACGCCGGCTTCGAGTCCGGACAGGCGTACGGGAAGTCGCTCCGCAACGTGAAGAGCTGTGTCGGGTCCAGCTGGTGCCGCTTCGGTGTGCAGGACTCCGTGGGCATGGCGGTCCACCTCGAACTCCGGTACCGCGGCCTCCGGGCACCGCACAAGTTCAAGTTCGGGGTGTCGGGGTGCGCGCGCGAGTGCGCTGAAGCACGTGGCAAGGACGTGGGGATCATCGCCACCGAGCAGGGCTGGAACCTGTATGTGGGCGGCAACGGCGGGTTCCAGCCGACCCACGCGCAGCTCCTCGCCGGAGACCTCGACGACGAGACGCTCATCCGGTACATCGACCGGTACCTCATGTACTACATCCGGACGGCGGATCGACTGCAGCGCACCGCCAGGTGGATGGAGGACCTCGACGGCGGACTCGACCACGTGCGGGAGGTCGTCGTCGAGGACTCGCTCGGACTCGCCGCCGAACTCGAACAGGCCATGGCCGCCCATGTGGACGGGTACGAGGACGAGTGGGCGGCGACCCTCGCCGACCCGGAGCGCCTCCGCCGGTTCCGTTCCTTCGTCAACGAGCCGGGCGACGCCGAACCGCGACTCGCGCGGGTCGCGGAGCGAGGCCAGTACCGGCCCGCGACGACGGAGGAGATCGAGCGCGGCGAGGCCGTCTATCTCGCAGGGCCTACCATTCCAGTGAGGGAAGGGGCGTAGATGTCGGGTCCAGGCAGGGTCACGCTCGTCGGCGGCGGACCGGGCGATCCCGCGCTGCTGACCGTCGCTGCCGTCGAGGCCCTCCGCGACGCGGACGTGGTCCTCTACGACCGGCTCGCACCCCACGACACCCTCCCCGAGCTCGCCCCGAACGCGCTCCTCGTCGACGTCGGCAAGCGCCCCGGCCATCACCCGATCGGCCAGGACGGCATCGAGACCGTCATGGTGCAACACGCGCTCGACGGCGCGGCGGTCGTCCGTCTCAAAGGAGGCGACCCGTACGTCTTCGGGCGCGGCAGCGAGGAAGTCCTGGCCTGCCACCGCGCGGGCGTCCCCGTCCGCGTGATCCCGGGCGTCTCGAGTTCCGTCGCCGTGCCCGCGGCGGCAGGCATCCCCCTCACGCACCGGAACCTGAGTCATCTCTTCACCGTGGTCAGCGGTCATGCGCCGCTCTCCGACGAGGAACATCGTCACCTCGCCGGCCTCGGTGGGACGATCGTCGTCCTCATGGGTGTCGGCACGCTGCCCTCCATCTCCCACGGGCTCCTCACCTCGGGGCTCGCCGCCGACACACCCGTCGCGATCATCGAGCGCGGCTACAGCGAGACCCAGCGCACCACCGTGGCCGACCTCGGGACGATCCTCCACGTCGCCGCGGCCGCCGGCGTGCGGTCACCGGCCGTCATCGTGATCGGCCACGTCGTCGCCTTCGCCTTCGACGGTGACGCCGAGGCCTCGGAACTGCTGGCGCGGGCCGAACGTCTGGGGGCATCGGCGTGACCGACACCACCCCGCCGGCCGCTGACGCCGGCCCGGACGTCACGACCCCGGTCCCGGGATTCCGGGCGGACCAGCTCGAGGGCTTCCGGATCGGCGTGACGAGCGACCGTCGATCGCAGGACCTCATCGACGCCTTCGAGCGGCGCGGCGCCACCGTCGTGCACGCACCGACGCTGCGGATCGCACACGCACAGCACGACGAACCGCTCATCGACGACACGCGCGACATCATCGCCGCACGCCCCGACGTCCTGCTCGCCACGACCTCGTACGGCATCCGACGGTGGTTCGAGGTCGCCGACGCCGCTGGACTCGGCGACGAACTCCTCGAGGCGCTCGCCGAGACGGCCATCCTCGTCCGTGGTCCCAAGGCACGCGGTGCCATCCGAGCAGCCGGTCTGAACGACGTGGGCATGAGCGACCGCGAGACCACCGCTTCCCTCGTCGACAAGGTCGTCGCCGACTACCCGGCCGGTCTCCGCGTCGCCGTCCAGCTCCACGGGTACACCGACGAGCGCCAGCTCGAACGGCTCCGTGCCGTCCACCAGGAGGTGCACACGGTCGCCCCCTACCGGTGGACGGACCCCGATGCGACCGACGAGCGCGTGCGGCGACTCGTCGAGGCGATCGTCAGTGGCTCGCTCGACGCGGTCACCTTCACGAGCGCCCCGTCGGTCGTCGCCCTGTTCACGGCCGCGGAGGCACTCGGTCAGGAGGACGCCGTCGTCGACGCCTTCCGTCGCGACGTGCTGTGCGCGGCCGTCGGCCCGGTCACGGCGGCGCCACTGCTCGCCCAGGACATCGAGCCCATCGTCCCCGAGCGGTTCCGCATGGGGGCACTCATCCGGCTGCTGTGCGAGCATCTCGAACAGCACGCGATCCTCCGAGCCGAGACGCTGCACGGCCCGATCGCCATCCGTGGCGCCATCGTGGAGCTGCCCGGCTCGCGGGTCCGGCTCCCCCCGAACTCCCTCGCGCTCCTCCGCGCCCTCGTCCGTGCGAACGGAGCCGTCCTCTCGCGCTCCGCGCTGGCCGACGCGCTGCCCGCAGCCGCGGACCACCACGCGCTCGAAGTACAGATGAGCCGCCTCCGCCAGACGCTCGGCGTCCCCGGACTCATCAACACGATCGTCAAGCGCGGCTACCGCCTCGACGTCTGACGGCGGCCGGTCCGGCTCCTGGACCGCGGGCGGTCATCCGCCTCACCGGGGTGATGAGTGCCTGTGAGCAGGCGGTGATCCAGGTGTTACCTCGCGGGTGGGGCCCCGAAACACGGCGTCGGTAGCTTCGGAGACAGCACACGTCCCGTCCCGCTTCACCGAACGCTCGGAGCAGCCATGACCACGAACCTCGAAGCAGTCGACGCCCCACCGACCACGGCGACACCGACCGTCACCCCGGTCGCACTGACCCACCGCCCCGGTCGTTGGATCGACGGGTGGAACCCCGAGGACAGCGCGTTCTGGGACCGGGAGGGCCGCGGCATCGCCGGGCGGAACCTCCGGTGGTCGATCTTCGCGGAGTTCCTCGGCTTCGTGGTCTGGCAGCTCTGGAGCATCGTCGTCGTCATGCTCCCGACGGCCGGGTTCTCGTTCTCCACGGCCGAGACCTTCTGGCTCATCTCGATGCCGAGCCTCGTCGGTGCGACCCTCAGGTTCCCGTACTCGTTCATGGTCCCGCGCTTCGGCGGGCGGAACTGGACGATCATCTCGGCGGGGCTGCTCCTCATCCCGTCCATCGCGCTCGCGCTGTGTGTGGGCAATCCGGACACCCCGTTCGGCGTCATGCTCGTCGTCGCCGGACTCGCCGGGTTCGGCGGTGGCAACTTCGCCAGCTCCATGTCGAACATCACCTACTTCTACCCGCAGCGGGAGAAGGGCTGGGCGCTCGGGCTGAACGCGGCGGGCGGCAACCTCGGAGCAGCGGTCGCACAGTTCGTCGTCCCCATCGCGGTCACCGTCGGAGCCGCCGCCACCCTCAACCTGAGTCTCGCCGGATGGATCTGGGTCCCCTTCATCCTCCTCGCGATGTTCGGTGCCTACCGCTACATGGACAACCTGTCGTCAGCGAAGGCGGACCTCCGCGGATCCGCCGCCGCGCTGCGGGAACCGCACCTCTGGCTCCTCGCACTCCTGTACATCGGCACCTTCGGCTCGTTCATCGGCTTCGCGAGTGTGTTCCCCAAACTCATCGCGGACCAGTTCCCCGACTTCTCCTCCTTCGCCGTCGGTTCCGCGTCGATCTCGCTCGCGTTCCTCGGAGCCCTGATCGGCTCGCTGGCACGACCCTTCGGTGGGCGTCTCGCCGACCGCTTCGGTGGGGCCGTCGTCACGATGAGTGCGTTCGCCGTCATGGCCCTGGGAGCGCTCGCGGTGCTGTGGACCCTGCCGCTGGCGAACTTCTGGCTGTTCCTCGGCTGCTTCCTGCTCCTGTTCGTCGCCGCCGGTGTCGGGAACGGCTCGACGTACCGCATGATCCCGAGCGTCTTCGCGGCGCGATCCGGCCTGCGCGACGCCCACCACCGCAGCGGCGACGTCGGGACGCAGCGCAAGGCCGCCGCCGCGCTCGGGCTCATCTCCGCGATCGGTGCCTACGGCGGCTTCGTCATCCCACAGATCCTCGGGCTCTCGCACGGCGCGACCGGTAGCTACTCGGCCGCGTTCATCGGCTTCATCGGCGCGTATGTCGTCCTGTTCGCGGTCACCTTCCTCGTCTACTTCCGCAAGAACGCGTCACTCGCCGGCCAACGACTGTGAGCCGTCGCTCCACCCGCTCCTGACCGAAGGACCACGCATGCCTCGTCCCACCGCCCCGGTGACCGACACCCACTGCCCGTACTGCGCGTTGCAGTGCGCGATGTCCCTCACCCGAACGACGGCGGTGGACGGGGTCGCTCCGAGGCTCCCGGTCGACGTCGCCGGGCGGGACTTCCCGACGAACCGGGGCGGCCTCTGCAAGAAGGGGTGGACGTCGGCCGAGCTCCTCGCGCGGGGCGATCGCCTCACGACCCCCTTGGTGCGCGACGCCACCGGTGAGCTGGTCGAGACGAGCTGGGATGCGGCCCTCGACCTCGTCGCATCGACCATCCTCCGCATCCGTGGTGAGCGCGGGGCGGACGCGATCGGAGTCTTCGGAGGCGGTGGCCTCACGAACGAGAAGGCCTACCAGCTGGGCAAGTTCGCCAGGATCGCGATCGGGACGAGCCGGATCGACTACAACGGCCGGTTCTGCATGTCCTCCGCCGCGGCAGCGGGCAACCGTGCGTTCGGGATCGACCGGGGGCTGCCGTTCCCACTGGAGGACCTCGACGGTGCGTCGACCGTCCTCCTCCTCGGATCCAACGTCGCGGAGACGATGCCCCCGTTCATCGGTCATCTCGTCGGTGCTCAGGCCTCCGGTGGCCTCATCGTGGTCGATCCGCGCCGCTCGGCCACCGCGCGACTCACCGAGACCGGTCGTGGACTCCACGTGCAGCCCGCGCCCGGGACGGATCTGGTCCTGCTCCTGGGGCTCACACACATCGTCCTCGCCGAAGGGCTCGCAGACGAGGCCTACCTGGCCGAGCGCACGACCGGGCTGGACGGCCTGCGCCGCAGCGTGAGCGCGTGGTGGCCGGAACGCGTCCAATCCGTGACCGGCGTGCCGGCGCCGGTCCTCCGAGACGTGGCTCGTCGGCTCGCCGCCTCGGACGGCACCTACATCCTCACCGGTCGCGGCGTCGAGCAGCATGTCGACGGCACCGACACGGCCACCGCCGCCATCAACCTCGCACTCGTGCTCGGACTACCGGGCCGGCCGGGATCGGGCTACGGCACGCTCACCGGCCAGGGCAACGGCCAGGGCGGTCGCGAACACGGTCAGAAGTGCGACCAACTGCCCGGGTACCGCAAGATCACCGATCCGGAAGCCCGCCGTCACGTCGCCGAGGTATGGGGTGTACCGGTCGAGTCGATCCCGGGTCCCGGGCTGCCGGCCGTCGCCCTCCTCAACCGCCTCGGTGAACCAGACGGTGTGCACGCCCTCCTGGTCCACGGCTCGAACGTCGTCGTATCCGCTCCGAACGTGCAGACGGTCCGGGACGGACTCGGCCGCCTCGAGCTGCTCGTCGTCTGCGACTTCTTCCTGTCGGAGACCGCCGCGCTCGCAGACATCGTCCTCCCGACGACGCAGTGGGCGGAGGAGGAGGGCACCATGACCTCGCTGGAGGGGCGCGTGATCCGCCGCCGGCGGGCGTTCGATGCTCCGGTCGGCGTCCGCAGCGAGCTCTGGATCATGCACGAACTCGCCCGTCGTCTCGATGCTCCGGGCCGATTCGAGCTGGACCCGTCGATCGTGTTCGACGAGTTGGCGGCCGCATCCGCCGGAGGCCTCGCCGACTACTCGGGACTGAGCCACGCCCTCCTCGACACCGGGCTCGCCGCGTACTGGCCGTTCCCCGTCGGCAGCGGCGGCACGCCCCGGCTGTTCACGGAACGGTTCGCACACGACGACGGTCTCGCCCGCATCATCGCGGTCCGCCCCGCGACGGTCTCGGAGTCACCGGAGACCGGGGAGGAACTCACCCTGACGACCGGACGCCTCCTCGAGCACTACCAGTCGGGCACCCAGACCCGCCGCGTCCCCGAGCTCGACGACGCCCGTCCCGAAGTCTTCGTCCAGGTCCACCCCGCGACGGCGGCACGACTCGGGATCGTCGAGGGCGGACTCGTCGAGGTCTCGAACCGTCGGGGCACGCTGACGGCTCGAGCCAGTGTCGACGGCGACATCCGTCACGACACCGTCTTCCTGCCGTTCCACTACCCGGGCGACGCGTCGGCGAACCTCCTGACGCAGGACGCGGTCGATCCGATCTCGGGGATGCCGGACTTCAAGCGCGCGGCGGTGCGGCTGCGCCCGGCCGCTGGCACACCGCTGCCGGAAGCCACAGCGACCGGAGCCCTCCGATGAGTCCGCGACCAGGTCGCGCACTCCGCATCGTCGTGGTCGGATTCGGCCCGGTCGGTGCGCGATTCGCCGAGGAGGTCGCCCCTGCCGTGCGGAACGGCTCGATCGACGTGACCGTGGTCGGGCAGGAACCGGTCGACGCGTACAACCGGGTGTTGGTCGCCGATCACGCGGTCGGCTCGACCGGACTCGCCGACATGACGCTCGTCAGTGCCGAGGACCTCGCCCTGGACGGTATCCGTGTCCTGCGCGGCACGACCGCGATGCAGATCGATCGCGAGACGCGGACCGTCGAACTCGACACCGGGGAGACGCTCCCCTACGACCGCCTCGTCTTGGCGACGGGTGCGCGCGCGAACGTTCCGACACTCGACGGCGTCGATCGACGGAAGCGGGACCTCCCGGCGCTCGAGAAGTATGGACGGTCGTTGCTGCTGTCCGACCACGACCTCCCCCGCGGCGTCTGCACCCTGCGTGACCTCGCGGACGCCGACACCGTCGCCGGGGTCGTCCGATCCGGCGGCCGGATCGTCGTCCTGGGTGCCGGTGTCCTGGGACTGGAGCTCGCGCTCTCCGCCGCGCGCGCCGGCGCCGACGTGGTCGTCGTCCACCACGGCCCCACCCCGATGCCGCGGAACCTCGACCGCGGCGGCGGCTCCGTGCTCGCCGCGGCGCTGCGGGCAGCAGGCGTGGAGGTCATCGCACACAGCCGCGCCGAGGCGATCGGTCATCGGGACGACCCCGCGGGCGGGAGGCACTTCGATGCGCTGATCACCGCTGACGGGAAACGGATCACCGGCGATCTGCTCGTCCTGTCGTGCGGGGTGAGCGCACGCGCCGATCTGGCGATCCTCGCCGGGGTCCGTGTCGGCTCCGGCGTGCTCGTCGGCGAAGACCTCAGCAGCTGGTCGGACGAACGGATCTTCGCCATCGGCGACTGCGCGCACGTGCTGGCGCCGACACCGGAGCTGCGCAGCGAGCGCATCGTCCCCGGCGGCCCGTCGGGGCTCATCGGCCCAGGATGGCGGCAGGCCGAGTGGCTCGCCGCTCGATTCCTGATCGAGGCCGCGGCCGGCGGACCACCGCTCGAGCTGGGTCCACCACCGGTCGAGCGGGCGAGCACCGTCGCACTCAAGGCCGAGCGGGTCGACGTCGTCGCGGTCGGCGACGTCCAGGCAGAGCCCTGGGACGTCGAGTCGACGACCGCTGACGGGTGCAGCGTGCATCCGGCCGCTCCGCGCAGCGTCTCGGTGTGGGCGGACCCCGACCACGGCCGCTACGTCAAGATGATCACCCGCGCCGGGGTCCTGACCGCCTTCGTCTCCGTCGGTATGCCGCGAACTGCGGCCGAGCTGACGCTCCTGTACGACGGGGGCGGCGAACTGCCGGCGGATCGCTCGGTCCTCCTCCGGCTCGACGGGCCGGACGCGATCGGTGGTGCCTCCGCCGATGCGTTCGCCCCCTCGACGACGGTCTGCACATGCAACGGCGTGACGGTCGGCAGGATCATGGATGCCGCGCAATCGGGCAGTACCACGGTCGCCTGCATTGGCAAGGCAACCCGCGCCGGTACCGGCTGCGGTGGGTGCACCGGCCGGATCGCCGCGGTCCTCGAGCGGGTCGCGGACGGTGATCGTCAGAGCGAGCCAGTGCCGGCGTGATCTGCCGGAGACGACGACGGAGGCGCCGGTTGCACGCAACCGACGCCTCCGTCGTGGGTGTTCCGAGCCGGGAGAACCGACTCGGAACGCGATCTACTGCTCCGGCTGCGACGCTCCGGTGTCGTCCTGAGCCTCGTCGGAGGCCTCGGATTCGACTGGGCCGGCCGTCGTCGTCTCGGGGGCGTCGTCGGCCTCCGGGAGTTCCTCGAACAAACCGGTGGGCGGCGTGACCGTGACGATCCCGGCAGCGATGTCGACCGTGGGGACGATCGCCTTCACGAACGGGACCATGACCTCGCCGTCGCCGGTCTTCACGATCAGGAGGTCCTGAGCCGGGAAGTGGTCGACGCGAGCGACGGTACCGACGGCGACGCCGTCGCGGTGCACGGCCAACCCGACGAGCTGGTGGTCGTACCAGGCGTCGTCGTCGACCGGTAGCTCGGTGGGGTCCTGCTCGACCCAGAGGATCGCCTTCACGAGGGTCTCCGCCTCACTGCGATCGGAGATGCCGACGAAGAAGGCGACCGGCTGGCTGTTGTACCAGCGCAGTTCGATGAGCTCGAGCGTCTTGCCGCGCCACTTCGATCCTGCGGGGACCTGGAGCGTGAACGTCGCGCCCGGGGTGAACCGGTGCTCCGGCTCATCCGTGTAGAGCTCGACCTTCAGGGCGCCCTTCAGGCCATGGGCTTTCGTGAGCCGACCGACCCGCAACTGGGTCTTCGGCTCCGTCTCGTCCGCCACCTACGCGCTGGCGCCGGAGGCGTCCGTGTCGACCACGTCGACTCGGACCCGCCGACCGTCTGCTAGCGCTGCCACGAGGGTGCGCAGGGCTTTGGCCGTCCGGCCGGCACGACCGATGACCCGGCCGAGGTCCTCGGGGTTCACACGAACCTCGAGGACCTCGCCACGGGCGGAGTTCTGTGCCGTGACGCGAACGTCATCCGGGTGATCGACGATCCCCTTGACGAGATGTTCGAGCGCGGGAGCGAGCAAGACTACGCCTGCTCTGCTTCAGCGGCGTCGGCAGCGGGCGCCTCGGCCTCGGCCGGAGCAGCCTTGGCCGCGGGGGCCTCAGCCTTCGGCTTGAGGACGGGCTTCTTCTTCTCGTCGGCGACGAAGGCGGCCTTCGGCTCCTTGACGCGGACGGTGCTCACGGCGTCCTTGTCGCCCTTGAACTTGCCCCAGTCACCGGTGAGCTTGAGGAGTGCTGCGACCTGCTCGGTCGGCTGGGCGCCGACGCTGAGCCAGTACTGCGCACGCTCGGAGTCGACCTCGATGAACGAGGGCTCCTCGGTGGGGTGGTACTTGCCGATCTCCTCGATGACACGACCGTCGCGCTTCGTGCGCGAGTCTGCGACGACGATGCGGTAGTACGGCGCACGGATCTTGCCGAGACGCTTGAGACGGATTTTGACAGCCACGATTCTCCTGAATGATGTGATGTTTGATGTGCTCGCTGCCGAAAGGTGGGGCCACACGCTCGACGCGAAAACTGTGGTTGCTGCGGGCGTCGGATAGAGGGTCGAACTCCGCGCAGACTCAACTCTCTATTCTGCCAGACATCGGGCGATCTGGGTAATCCGGCGACACCGATACCGGATGACCCCTCCACCCCGTGTGAAGATGGGCTGGCGCGTGGCATCCGGCCGCGCCCTGCGGGAGGTCGACGCCAATGCCCATCGAGTTCGCCAGATCCGAGCGTTCGACCGTCGGCCTCGAATGGGAGGTCGCCCTCGTCGACCGCGACACCGGCGATCTCGTCGGCGCAGCGGACACCGTCCTGTCGGAACTTCGCAAGAGCGACGGTTCCGATCATTCGCAGATCACCAACGAGCTGCTGCTCAACACCGTCGAACTCGTCTCGGGTGTGCACCACACGGTCCCCGAGGCGATCGCGGACCTCGAAGGCCAGCTGGCCGAGGTGCGGGCGATCACGGATCCGATGGGCGTCGAACTCATCTGCAGCGGTTCGCACCCGTTCGGCCAGTGGTACGACCAGCAGGTCACCGACAAGCCCCGCTACCACAAGCTCATCGACCGCACCCAGTGGTGGGGTCGCAACATGATGATCTGGGGCGTGCACGCGCACGTCGGCGTCGAGACGGTCGACAAGGTCCTCCCGATCATGAACGGGCTGCTGACCTATCTGCCCCACCTCCAGGCGCTATCGGCGTCCAGCCCCTACTGGGGCGGGGTCGACACCGGGTACGCGTCGAACCGCGCGCTCATGTTCCAGCAGCTCCCGACGGCGGGCCTCCCCTACCAACTCTCGGACTGGGAGCAGTTCGAGGCCTACGTCGACGACATGACGGTGACCGGCATCATCGAGGACCACACCGAGGTCCGCTGGGACGTGCGACCGTCGCCGCAGTGGGGCACGGTGGAGATGCGTGCGTGCGACGGAGCGTCGACCGTCGCGGAGTTCGGGGCCCTCGCCTCGCTCATCCACTGCCTCACCGAGCACCTGTCCGACCGCCTCGACGCCGGAGAGCGCCTACAGACCCTGCAGCCGTGGTACGTCCGCGAGAACAAGTGGCGTGCTGCGCGGTACGGCCTGGACGCCGAGATCATCCTCGACTCCTCGGGCCACGAGCGCCTCGTGACCGACGACCTGCACGACCTGCTCGACACCCTCGCGCCGGTCGCCCGTCGGCTCGGCTGTGCAGAAGAACTGGCGAGCATCGCCACGATCATCGAGCACGGCGCGAGCTACCAGCGGCAGCTCGCCGTCGCCCACGCGAACGGCGGCAGCCTGCAGGCGGTGGTGAGCTCGCTCGCGAAGGAGCTGCGACACGGGGTTCAGCCCTCCGCCTGACGAGGCGGCGTCACTCAGCGCGGTCGAGCGTCCCGATCCGCGTGCCGGCGTCGTCGGTCACGTTCAGGCGGCGGCCGTCGTCCGAGAGTGTCGCCTGTGCGATCCCCCGCAGCCAGGTGTCGACGCCCGGGCACGCCATCAGGGTGCTCGCGACGTCGGAGACGACGACCGCGTCGTCCTCGGCGCGCCAGGAGCCGGAGAGGCTGTTGCAGCCGTCCGAACCACTCACGCGACCGTCGTCGGTGAACACCAGGTGCGGGTCGGCGGCGCCGGTCCCCTCACCCCAGGTGCCCAGGACGCGTTCGCCCGGAGGCGGAGCGGAGCACCCGGCGAGCATGCCCGCGGCCAGGACGACTGCAACGACCGAAGCCGCTGTCCTCAGCGCGCACATACCACCTCCGCTCGACTCAGCGACCCAGGAACTTCTGCAGCTCGGCGAGCTCCGCCTCGGTCGGGGCTGCCGATCCCGACGACGAACCGCCGCCGAGGCCGAATCCAGCGCCCGTAGCGGCGGCCTGCGTCTCGACGGCGCCGGCGTTCTCCGCCGCGCGCTTGGCCGGGTTGCCTGAGCGGGAACCCTTCTTCTTGGCCTGCGGCTTCGGTCGGTTCGTCCGCGCACCGGGGACCGGACCCATCCCGGGGATGTTCGGCACGCCACCCTTGGCGACGGTCTTCATCATCTTGGCCGCCTGCTCGAAGCGGTTGACGAGGGCGTTGACCTCGGTGACGGTCATGCCGGAACCCTTGGCGATGCGCAGGCGCCGGGATCCGTTGAGGATCTTCGGGTTCGTGCGCTCGGCCGTGGTCATCGACTGGATGATGGCCTCGGTGCGGACGATCTCGCGTTCGTCGAAGTTCTGGAGCTGCTCCTTCATCTGCCCCATGCCGGGGAGCATGCCCATCATCTTCTTGATGGAACCCATGCCGCGCAGCTGCTGCATCTGCTTGAGGAAGTCGTCGAGCGTGAAGGAGTCGGTCGCGAACTTCTCCGCGACCTTGCGCGCCTCCTCCTCGTCGAAGTTCTGCTGCGCCTGCTCGATGAGGGTGAGGATGTCACCGAGGTCGAGGATCCGGCTCGCCATGCGGTCGGGGTGGAACGGCTCGAAGTCGTCGAGACCCTCACCGGTCGACGCGAACATGATGGGGCGTCCGGTGACCGAGGCGATCGAGAGTGCCGCACCACCGCGGGCGTCGCCGTCGAGCTTGGAGAGCACCACACCGGTGAAGTCGACGCCGTCGAGGAAGGCCTTGGCCGTCGCGACCGCGTCCTGACCGATCATCGCGTCGATGACGAAGAGGACCTCGTCGGGATCGACCGCCTTGCGGATGTTCGACGCCTGCTTCATGAGCTCGGCGTCGACGCCGAGTCGTCCTGCGGTGTCGACGATGACGGTGTCGTAGAGCTTCTGCTCGGCGAACCGGACGCCGTCGCGGGCGACCTTGACCGGGTCGCCGACCCCGTTGCCGGGCTCGGGAGCGTAGACGGGGACGCCCGCCTGCTCTCCGACGACCTGGAGCTGGTTGACGGCGTTGGGGCGCTGGAGGTCGGACGCGACGAGGAGCGGCGTGTGGCCGTCCTTCTTGAGCCACTTGGCGAGCTTGCCGGCGAGCGTCGTCTTTCCGGCACCCTGGAGTCCGGCGAGCATGATGACGGTCGGCGGCTTCTTCGCGAACTCGAGACGCCGCTGCTGTCCGCCGAGGATCGTGACGAGCTCGTCGTTGACGATCTGGACGACCTGCTGCGCCGGGTTGAGCGCCTTGCTCACCTCGTCGCCGAGGGCGCGCTCGCGCACGCGACCCGTGAAGTCCTTGACGACGTCGAGTGCGACGTCCGCGTCGAGGAGGGCGCGACGGATCTCGCGGACGGTGCCGTCGACATCGGCCGCGGAGAGCTTGCCCTTGGTGCGGAGGTTCTTGAACGTGTCCGCGAGGCGGTCAGAGAGTGTGCCGAACGTTGCCATGATCCCTCCAGTTTAGGGCAGACCGCGACGCGACCCGGTCGATCGCCGCCACGGCTGGAAGATGAGTATTTGGACGGCGTCCAACAATGCTATCGTGGCGGCCATGACACAGCTCCTCATCGCCGGGCTCGCGCCCGCATTCGTCCCGTACCGCGAGGGTTGGGCGCTGCAGCGTCGGGTCCATGAGGCGGTCGTCAGCGGAGCAGGGCCGGAGCACCTCATCCTGTGCGAGCACGAGCCCGTGTACACGGCGGGCAAGCTGACCCGTCCCCACGAGCGTCCCGACGACGGCACACCGGTCGTCGAGGTCGACCGCGGCGGCCGCATCACCTGGCACGGCCCCGGGCAGCTCACCGGCTATCCGATCGTCCGCCTCCCGGAGCCGGTCGACGTCGTCGCACACGTCCGCCTGCTCGAGGAGGTCATGCTGCAGACGATCACCGAGCTCGGCGTCATCGGCCGCCGCATCGACGGACGGTCGGGTGTCTGGGTCGACCCCGTCGCCGGCGGACCGGCCGCGAAGATCGGCGCCGTCGGTGTCCGGGTGCAGGCGGGGGTCACGCTGCACGGCTTCGCGCTCAACTGCGACAACTCCCTCGAGCCCTTCGGCCACATCGTCGCGTGCGGTATCGCCGATGCCGGGGTCACCACGATCAGCGCCGAGCTCGGTCGAGGGATCACGCCGAGCGACGTCGCCGAGCGCGTCTCCGAGATCTTCGAAGCGCTCCGGCCCGGTTGGACGGCCGCGTCCGTGACCACGATCGGAGCGGCCGCGTGAGCGGCTGCGGCGCACCGGCACCCGCTCCCGCGGCGGACACCGGCGGACGGAAGCTCCTGCGGCTCGAGGTCCGGAACGCCCAGACCCCCATCGAGCGGAAGCCCGACTGGATCAAGACCCGCGCGACGATGGGACCCGAGTACCGACAGCTCCAGGCGCTCGTGCAGGAGGAGGGCCTCCACACTGTCTGCCAGGAAGCCGGCTGCCCGAACATCTTCGAGTGCTGGGAGGACCGCGAGGCGACCTTCCTCATCGGCGGGTCGCAGTGCACGAGGCGCTGCGACTTCTGCCAGATCGACACCGGCAAGCCGGCCGACTACGACCGCGACGAGCCGCGACGGGTGGCCGACTCGGTGCAGCGGATGCGGCTGCGCTACGCGACCGTCACCGGTGTGGCGCGCGACGACCTCCCCGACGAGGGGGCGTGGCTGCACGCCGAGACCGTCCGGCGCATCCACGAGACGAACCCGGGGACGGGGGTCGAGATCCTCGCGACCGACTTCTCCGGCAACCCCGACCTCCTCGGCGAGGTGTTCGCCTCCCGACCGGAGGTGTTCGCACACAACGTTGAGACGGTCCCACGCATCTTCAAGCGGATCAGGCCCGCCTTCCGCTACGAGCGCTCCCTCGACGTCCTGACCCAGGCGCGTGCGGCCGGCCTCATCACGAAGTCCAACCTCATCCTCGGGATGGGCGAGGACCGGAGTGAGATCAGTCAGGCGCTCGAGGATCTGCACGAGGCCGGCACCGACATCATCACCGTCACCCAGTACCTCCGGCCGACGCCTCGACACCTCCCGGTCGACCGCTGGGTCAAGCCGCAGGAGTTCCTCGAGATCAAGGAGGAGGCCGAGGAGATCGGGTTCCTCGGTGTGCTCGCGGGACCGCTCGTCAGATCGTCCTATCGCGCCGGACGCCTCTGGGCGCAGTCGATGACCGCGAAGGGCCGCGAGGTCCCCGAGGGACTGCAGCACCTCGCAGACGCCTCACTCGGCTTCGCCCAGGCGGTCTGAGGCCGGCGCCTCGACCTGACGGGCTCAGTCCTCGCTCGTGACCCCGGTGACCTCGCCGTCGGAGGTGTATGCGACCATGAGCACGCCGTCGAGCTGGTCCGCGTCGAGCGAGTACTCGAAGATCGCGAACGCCTCGTCGCCGTTGTGCTGATGCGGCGCGAACCCGACGCTCAGCAGCGTCATCGACCGGATGACGTCGACGTCGCGGTCTCCGGACTCGTCGACCAGGACGTCCGGCAGGGACTCCCCCAGCTCCTCGACGGCCTGGATGATGTACTCCGTCACCTCGGAGGTGCGGTCGTCGACCTCGCTCAGCATCGCCTCACGCGAGCGCAGGTCGAAGCCCTCCAGAGCGAGGATCATCGCCGCCGCCAGGTCGAGTGCGTCGGCCGGGATGTCGTCCTCGTCGGGGGCGCTCAACGAGATGGAGACGGACTGCTCCCCGACGTCGATGTTGTCGGACCAGTAGACGCCACCGCCAGGCTCGGTCGCGATGATGCCGAAGTAGTCGTGTTCGATCGCCATCAGCTGCCCACCAGGTTCTGTGCGAAGACGTGCGGCGTGAAGCCGGTGAGGTCGCCGATGCCCTCGCCCTGACCGACGAGCTTGATCGGGATGCCGGTCTTCTCCTGCACGGCGAGGACGAACCCGCCCTTCGCGGAGCCGTCGAGCTTCGTCAGGACGAGCCCGGTCACCCCGGCGTGCTCGATGAACGCCTGCGCCTGTGACAGACCGTTCTGACCGGTCGTCGCGTCGAGCACGAGGAGGACCTCGGCGATGGGCGCCTGCTTCTCGACGACGCGACGGATCTTGGACAGCTCGTCCATGAGCCCGCCCTTCGTCTGCAGCCGACCAGCGGTGTCGATGATGACGATCTCGGTGCCGGTCTGCTTGGCGTACTCGATCGTCTGGAAGGCGACGGAGGCCGGGTCCTGCCCCTGCTGCTGGGGGCGGACGATCTGTGCGCCCGCGCGCTCAGCCCAGGTCGCCAGCTGCTCGACGGCAGCGGCGCGGAAGGTGTCCGCTGCCCCCACGACGACGGTGCGGTCGTAGTTGCGGAGGAACTTCGCGAACTTGCCGATGGTGGTCGTCTTGCCGACCCCGTTGACGCCGACGACGAGGACGACCGCCGGACGCTCGCTGAGCTTCAGCGTCGTGTCGAACTTCGACAGCCGCTCCTCGACCTCCTCGCGCAGCATACGCTGGAGGTCGCGCGGGTCGGTGGTGCGGTAGCGGTCAACGGAGGCGTGCAGGCCCGTGACGATCGACTCGGTGACGTCGGGGCCGAAGTCCGCGCCGATGAGCGCGTCCTCGAGGTCCTCCCAGGTGGTCTCGTCGATCGTCGGACGTTGGAACATGCCTTTGAGGGCACCGGAGAGTGACCAGGGTGTGCGTGCAGCCATGGTCTCAGCGTAGCCGTCGGCGACGCGGTCCCGTCGCGTGGGGACGAGACCGGATCAGCTCGCGCGTTCTGCTGCCACGCGCTGACCGACGACGGCCGACACCCCGTCCTGGCGCATCGAGACGCCGTAGAGGGCGTCGGCGATCTCCATGGTGCGCTTCTGGTGCGTGATGACGATGAGCTGGCTCGTCTGACGGAGGTCCTCGAAGATGGTGAGGAGCCGCCCGAGGTTCGCGTCGTCGAGGGCCGCCTCCACCTCGTCCATGATGTAGAACGGGCTCGGTCGGGCTTTGAAGATGGCGATGAGGAGGGCGACCGCGGCGAGCGAGCGCTCCCCGCCCGACAGGAGCGACAGGCGCTCGATCTTCTTGCCGGCGGGCTTGACCGACACCTCGATGCCCGTGGTGAGCATGTGCTCGGGGTCGGTGAGCGAGATGCTGCCCGTGCCGCCCGGGAACAGGATCGGGAACACCTCGGTGAAGGCCGCTTCGGTGTCGGCGAACGCCGAGGCGAAGATGACCTCCATCTTCCCGTCGATGTCCTCGATGATCGACAGCAGGTCGGCGCGGGTGCTGGTGAGGTCGGCGAGCTGTTCGGTGAGGAAGCGGTGGCGCTGTTCGAGTGCCGCGAACTCCTCGAGCGCGAGCGGGTTGACCCGCCCGAGTTGGGCGTAGGTGCGCTCCGCTGCTGCGAGACGCTTCTGCTGCTCGGCGCGGACGTAGGGCGTCGTCGGCACGTCGTCCGACTCCTCGGTAGGTTCCTCCTCCGGCTCGGCGTCCGGCGTCGCGGGTCCGTCGGCAAGTGCCTCGGGCGCCTCGTCCGAGTCGGGTGTCGTCGTCTCGGGTGAGACCTCCGGACCGGTGTCGTCGGCCGTTCGCACAGCCGAGCGGGCGGTCGCGCGGGGTGTCGGCGGGTCGACGGGCACCGGAACCTCAGGCCCGTACTCCGCGACGAGCACGTCCTCGACGAGTCCCAGCTCCGACCCGGCGCGCTCGAGCAGACCGGACAAGTGGAGCTTCTTCTCGTAGATCTGGAGTTCGAGGCCGTGTACGCTCTCGGTGACGACCTGCAGCCGCTGCCGGAGCGTGTGCTCCTCGCCGCGCAGTCGCACGAGTTCGGCGTTCCGGCTGGACCGCGTCGCCTCGGCTGCCGCGAGGGCGACGCGGGCCTCGGTGACCGACCGGTCGGCCGAGTCGAGGACGGGCGGGAGCGCCTCCGTCACCGCGGTGGCGGCCGCGGCCTGGCGCGCACGGATGACGGCACGCCGAGCCGCTTCCTCAGCTGCCGCCTGGTCGGCCTGCCGCTGCCGCTCGAGGTTCGCGACCGCGAGCTCCTCCGCCCGCACGCGTTCGCGCGCGGTCTCGAGGAGGAGGCGGTGCTGCACTTCGGCCTCGCGCGCCGCGTCCAGTTCGGCGGAGAGCCCGTCGCGTGCCGAGACGTCGAGGAGCGGTCGTGGACGCGCGCGAGCGGTGTCGTGGTCCAGCTTGGCCCGCTCCACGGCGGCAGCGGCGTCGGCGACGGCCGCCTCCGCCGTCCCGGCAGCTGCGAGGAGGCGGTCGTGTTCGGCCTGCGCGGATTCGTACCGAACCGTGACCCGGTTCACGCGCTCGGCCTGTGAGGCACGGTTGGCGTCGAACTCGCGGAGGGCGCTAAGCGCCGCCTGCGCGGTCTGCTTCGCCTCCTGCAGGATCGTGCGCTGCTCGGCCAGAGCGAAGCGCGCCCGTTCGATGAGCGACTCGACCTCGCCGTGTCGATCGGCTGCCGCATCGCGTTCAGCCAGCAGTTCGATGCGGCTCTGCGCTCCGCCGCTCCCCCCGCGGACGATGCTGTCCGTGACGACCGCGCCGTCACGGGTCACGAGGGTGAACGCGCTGAGTGACGAGCCGAGTCGGTCGTACGCCGCGATCGCGTCGTCGAGCGAGTCGACGACGAGGACCGAGGCGAGGATCCCTAGCACGCCAGGAGGGGCCTCCACCAGCTCGGCAGCCGAGGTGAACCCGGCGGGCGCGTCCGGGACGTGTCGCGCACCGTCGGCGATGACGATCTCGACCCGGCCGAGATCCTGGTCGGCCGCGTGATCGAGCGCCCGACGGGCGGCGTGCCGGTCGACGGCGACGGCGGCCTCCGCGAGCGTGCCGAGCGCTGCGGCCACCGCCGACTCGTGGCCGGGTCGGACCTGCACCCGGTCCGCGACGATCCCGTCGATCCCGTCGATCCCGCTCGCAGCGAGTTCGGCCGAGCCGGTCTTGAGGTCGAGGGCGCGCGAGAGTGCACTGGTCTTGGCGCCGAGCGAATCGCGTTCACGTTCGAGGGTGTGGAGCTGCTCGCGCAGGCCCTCGATCTCCCCCTCGGCCTCCGCTGCGCCGCGTTGGGCCGCCTCGTAGGCGTCGTCGAGTCCGGAGTCGGCGGCGTCCGCCAGGGTCGGGTCGTCCTCGAGCGCCTCGTACTCCAGCCGTGCGGCGTCCAGACGGAGGGCAGCGGCGTCGATCGCGTTCTGCTGGCGCAACGCCTCGCCACGGACCGCGGCGAGTTTGGACCCGGCGGCGTCGACGGCGCCCGCGAGCTTGGAGAGCTCCAGGTCGTGTCGTGACACGAGCGCGCTCTGCGCCGCGATCTCGACGTCCACCGCGTCGAGTGCGGCGCGCTTCGCGCGGGTGTCCGCCTGCGCCTCCTGCAACGCGCGCTCCGCGTCGGCGACCGCCACCCGCAGTCCGTCGATCTCGGCGGTCGCGTCGGCGACCATCTGCTTCGTGATCCGCGGTTCGGCGGCCGTCGTGTCCGTCGATGATCCGAGCAGGGCGAGCCGCTGGTTGGCCAGCGTGTACAGGTTCCGGAGGCGTTCCTGCACGCTCTCGAGTTCAAAGGTGATCCGGCGGGCGTCGTCGACCGCGTCGCCGAGTTGCGCCTGCTCGATCCGGTTGATCCGCAGTTCCGCCTGTTCCAGCTGCTCCTGCAGGACGAGGCGCTCGCTGTGGCGCTCGCTCTCCGACCGGTTGTGCTCGTCGAGGGAACGCCGGAGGCCCACGACGTCGTCCGCGAGGATCCGAGCGCGGGCGTCGCGGACGACCGCTGCGATCGTCTGCGCCTCCCGGGCGATCTCCGCCTGACGGCCGAGCGGCTTCAGCTGCCGACGGATCTCCCCGGCGAGGTCGCTCAGCCGCGTGAGGTTGGTCTGCATCGCCTCGAGCTTCCGGAGCGTCTTCTCCTTGCGTCGACGGTGCTTCAGGATGCCGGCCGCCTCCTCGATGAAGCCGCGTCGCTCCTCGGGCGTCGCCCGCAGCACCGCGTCGAGCTGTCCTTGCCCGACGATGACGTGCATCTCGCGGCCGAGGCCGGAGTCGCTCAGGAGCTCTTGGACATCGAGCAACCGGCACGTGTCGCCGTTGATGGCGTACTCGCTCCCGCCGTTGCGGAACAGGGTGCGGCTGATCGTCACCTCGGTGTACTCGATGGGCAGTGCGCCGTCGCTGTTGTCGATGGTGAGCGTGACCTCGGCTCGACCGAGCGGTCCTCTGGTCGACGTGCCGGCGAAGATGACGTCCTCCATCTTGCCGCCGCGGAGGGTCTTCGCCCCCTGCTCGCCCATCACCCAGGCGAGCGCGTCGACGACGTTCGACTTGCCGGAACCGTTGGGACCCACGACGCAGGTGACGCCCTGCTCGAACGCGAAGGTGGTGGGGTGCGCGAAGGACTTGAACCCTTTGAGCGTCAGGCTCTTCAGGTACACGCGCACCTCCTCTCCCGCGTCGCGGATGCTGTGCACTACGGTAGCGAATCCGCGGACGGACGAGGGACACCACGCTGTGCCGGCCCGCCGGGGCGGTCGTAGCATGGACCGCATCACCCAGGACGGTCTGGTGCGGGAGGGAGGCGACGATGCGCGTCACGATCGACGAGGTCGAGATCCCAACGTCCGGGAGCTCAGCCGTGTTCGAAGCGGTCCAGGAGGTCGCGAACACGCTCGAAGCGGAGATCTGGTCCACCGACGACTTCGCTCTGACCTCCGCCATGACCCTGCCCGAGTACCGCGACCAGCGGTTCCAGCGACGCGTCCTGCTCGCCGCCGCCCTCGACGGCCGTGTGGTCGGTCGCGGCTGGCTCGGGTACGGCGCCGAGGCCGACGCGGTGACGGCCTCCCTGGACGTCGGTGTCCTCCCCGACGCGCGTCGTCGTGGGATCGGCACAGCGCTCCTGCTGGAGCTGGAGCGACGGGCCCTCGCGGCCGGTCGCCCGACAGTGACCGCCTTCACCCAGCACGCCGTCGACGACATCCCGGCCGACGAGCCACTCCTCGGTGCGAGCGTCGGCGAACGGGCTATCCCTGCGAACGCCGCGGCGAGCCGGTTCATGCTCGATCGTGGATACGCCCTCGCCCAGGTCGAGCGAACCAACCGCTGCGACCTCGCCTCGATGCTCGGGGAGCTGCCGGACATCGTCGCGACGTCGACCGCCCGAGCCGGGCACACATACCGCCTCGTGCACTGGGTGGACCGCACCCCCGACGAGCTGCTCGGCTCGCTCGCCACAGCCCACGGACACATGGCGACCGACATCCCGGCCGCCGATCTGGAACTCGACCCCGAGGTCTGGACGCCCGAGCGGGTCCGCGCCCGCGAGGCACAGCTGGCGGCGTCTGGCGACCACGCGATCGTCGTCGCCGCCGTCCACCGCGACAGCGGCGCGGTCGCCGGGTACAGCGAGCTCGTCCTCGGCGAGGGCAAGGAACACGCGGAGCAGTGGGACACGCTCGTGCTCGCCGACCACCGGGGACACGGCCTCGGACTCTGGATGAAAGCGGCGAACCTCCTCGCACTCGCCGATCAGGCACCCGAGCGGTCCCGGATCTACAGCTGGAACGCCGACGAGAACGCGCACATGCTCGCGATCAACGACCGACTCGGGTTCCGCATCGTCGGCTATTCCGGAGAGTGGCAGCGCCGACTCCCCCGCAGCGACTGATCGTCAGGTGCGGCGCTGGCACACGGGACAGCGGTGCGAGCCCCGGTTCATGAACTGCTCGCGGACGATGAGCGTGCCGCAGCGCGCGCACGGTTTGCCCTGCCTTCCGTAGGCGTTCAGGCTGTGGGCGAAGTACCCCGCCTGACCGTTGACGTTCACGTACTGGGCGTCGAAGCTCGTCCCGCCCTCGGCCAGGGCCTTGGCGAGCACGGCACGGACCTCCTCGAGCAGCCGGCCGGCGCGTCCGAGCCCGAGACGGGCGGTCTCCTGCTCGGGGTGGATGCGCGCCGCCCAGAGCGACTCGTCCGCGTAGATGTTGCCGATCCCGCTGACCAGGGTCTGATCGAGGAGCGCCCGCTTCACACCGGTGCGTTTCTCGCGCAGTCGTCGGAGGAAGCCGGCGTCGTCGAAGGCCGGGTCCATCGGGTCGCGGGCGATGTGCGCGACCTGGTCGGGCACCATCGCGACCTCGTCGCCAAACCCACCTGCGGCTCCGTCCGTCGTCGGGACGAGCGCGGTCACCGCCATGGAGCCGAAGATCCGCTGGTCCACGAAGTGCAGCCAGAGCTCGCCGTGCTCGGGATGCTCCAGCTGCAAGCGGATGCGCAGGAGTCGGTCGGCGTCATCGCCAGGTGACCGGAGCAGCATCTGCCCGCTCATGCCCAGGTGACCGACGATCGCCTCATCGTCGTCGAGGGGGAACCAGAGGAACTTCCCGCGTCGGACGGCAGATCGGATGGTCCGCCCCGTCAGCCGTGCCGTGAAGTCGGCGACACCACTCGCGTGGCGGCGCAGGGAGCGTTCGTCGAAGACCTCGACGCCGGCGATCGTCGCCCCGCTGACGGCGGGCTCCAAGCCGGCGCGGACGACCTCGACCTCAGGGAGTTCCGGCACTGATCCTCGACCAGGCTTCCAGGGCCGCCGCCATCTCGGCGTGCTTCTTGCTCGTGCCGGAGCCCGTCGCCGTGACCGCGGTGCCCACGGTGACCGTCGCGACGAACCGTCGGTTGTGATCGGGGCCGGAGCTGGCGATCTCGTAGACGGGCGCCGGCGCACCGATGGCCGCGGCGGCCTCCTGGAGGCTCGTCTTCGGGTCCATCGCCGCGCCGAAGCGCTCAGGGTTCTCGAGGAGGGGGTTCACCAGGCGCAGGACGAGTGCCGTCGCGGCGTCGGGTCCGGCCGACAGGTACGTCGCGCCGATGACGGCCTCCATCGTGTCGGCCAGGATGGACGCCTTGTCGCGGCCTCCGGTCTGGTCCTCGCCCTTGCCGAGCTTGATCCGCTCGCCCAGACCGATCGAACGCGCGACCTCGGCGAGCGCGATCGTCGAGACGAGGCTCGCCCGACGCTTCGCCAGCTGCCCTTCGTCAAGGTGCGGGAAGTCGCGGTAGAGCATGACGGTGACGGCCTGCCCGAGGATCGAGTCGCCGAGGAACTCGAGGCGCTCGTTGTGCGGGAGTCCACCGTGCTCGTACGCGTACGAGCGGTGCGTCAGCGCCAAGTCGAGCAGCTCGTACGAGACGTCGACACCCAGTTGCCGTGCGAAAACGACCACACCGGGATCGGTCTCCGATGCGGAGCCGATTCCGGTGTGGTCGGAATGATTCGTGTTCACGCTGTTCGAACGCGGACGTTCAACGCGCGGATCAGACGTCTGCGACCTTGCGGCCCTTGTACTCGAGGTACAGGGCGGTGCCCTGCGAGTCCTCGACGACCTTGGCGCGGTGCGGCAGGCTGTACGTGACGCGGCCGTTCTCCACCGTCTTCACGAGCGTCGGCACGGCGGCCTTCCACTGCGAGCGACGCGAGCGGGTGTTCGAGCGCGAGACCTTCCGCTTCGGGGGGTTTCCAGCCATGATCTATCTCTCTTCTGTGTCTGCAGCGGCGCGCTGGGCGCTACTGGCGTCTGTGTCAAGTACGGAGTCTGAGGACAAGCCCGCGAGCGCAGACCAGCGAGGATCTGCGACGTCGTGAGGGTGTCGTTCCGGACGTTCGGCCAGCCGCTCACCGGTCTCGGGGTCGAGTCCGGGGCAATCCGGCTGGCACACCGGCTGAAACGGTAATGCGAGAACTACCGCATCTCTGACCAGAGGTTCAAGATCCACGTGGTCGTCGTGAACCTCGAAGTCAGACGCTTCCGAATTAGGATACGCGAAAAGTTCCTGAATCTCGACTTCGACAGGCAGTTCGATGTCGCGGAGGCAACGGCCGCACTCGCCGGTCGCCAGTGCGTCGACGTCGACGGTCACGAGGATCCCCTCGTGCACGGACTCGAGACGCACCTGCTCGGAAAGCGTCGTGCCCTCCTGGACGGCGACCAGACCCTCGCCCCAGCGCTCGGCGAGCACCACCTCGAGGTCGTGCTCGCGCATCTCCCCGGGACGGTTCACCAGATCGCGCACATTGACGCTGAACGGCGAATTGTTCGTTCTCTTCCTAGTCACGATCGACGATTCTACGCCGAACCCGACCGGGAGGACGCCCTAGCCCTCTTGGAGGAAGGTCGCCACCACCTGCGGGACGTACGGGCTGACATCGCCACCGAGCGCGGCCACCTGCCGGACGAGTGAACTGGAGACGTGCGCGTGCGCGGGATCAGGCAGGAGGAAGACCGTCTCCACGCCGGCGAGGCTGCGGTTCATGATGGCCATGGGCGTCTCGTACGCGACGTCGACCTGCGAGCGGATGCCCTTCACGAGCACGCTCGCGCCGACGTCCGTGCAGTAGTCGACGAGCAGGCCGACGTTCCACTGCGCGACGACGATGTTGTCAGGCAATCCGCCGTCCGCGATGGAGCGCTCGAGCAGGGACACCCGCTGCGGCATCGGCAGCAGCGCGGACTTGTCGGGGTTGTGCACCACCAGCACGTGCAGTTCGTCGAAGATGCGCGCCGCCCGCTCGATGACATCCAGGTGACCGAGGGTGACTGGGTCGAACGATCCGGGGACGACGGCGATCCGCTTCATGCCGCCAGCCTATCGGTGCTCAGTTCTTGGCGAGCGCGGCGCGGTCGGATTCGTCGAGGCGTCGGCGGAGCGCTTCGGCCAGCACCGGGTGATCGGCGAGGTCGGGGTCGGTGCCGAGGAGCTCGGCGGCATCCGCCCGCGCCTCGATGATGACCTCGCTGTCGTGCACGACCCGAAGCAGTTTGAGCGAGGACCGCCCGCCCGACTGCATGCTGCCGAGGACGTCACCCTCGCGCCGCAGCTCGAGGTCGACCTGCGCCAGGTCGAAGCCGTCGAGCGTCGCGGCAACCGCGTCGACGCGCTCGCGTGCGGTGCTCTCCGTCTCCGCCGCGGTGACGAGCAGACACAGCCCGGGGACGCCGCCTCGACCGACGCGTCCGCGGAGCTGGTGGAGCTGCGACACCCCGAAACGCTCCGCGTCGAGCACGACCATCGTCGAGGCGTTGGGGACGTCGACGCCCACCTCGATGACCGTCGTCGCCACGAGCACGTCGATCTCACCGGCCGCGAAGGCCCGCATCGTCCGGTCCTTCTCCTCCGCGCTCATCCGGCCGTGGAGGACGTCGATGCGTCGGGACGCCAGCAGTGGGTGGGTACGCAGCTGCTCCACCGTGGTGAGCACGGACGCGATCGGGCGCGCCGGGTCGGCGTCCTCCTCGAGTTCCTCACCGGGCTCGACCTCCTTGGCGTCGATCGCCGGGCACACCACGAACCCCTGCCGCCCCTGCGCGAGTTCCTCGGCGAGGCGCTCCCAGACGCGGGAGATCCACCGTGGGTGATCGGCCAGGGCGACCACGAAGCTCTCGATCCCCTGCCGGCCGCGTGGCAGCTCCTTGATGATGCTGACGTCGAGGTCGCCGAAGACGGTCATGGCCACGGTCCGTGGGATCGGCGTCGCGGTCAGCACGAGGACATGCGGCGGTGTGCGTCCCTTCTGACGGAGCTGGTCGCGCTGCTCCACGCCGAAGCGGTGCTGTTCGTCGACGACGACCATCCCCAGATCGGCGAAGGTCACGGCGTCACCCAGCAGCGCGTGCGTCCCGATCACGATCCGGGCCTGGCCGGCGACGATCCGCAGCAGCGCCCGTTTGCGATCGGACGTCGGCAGCTGGCCGGTGAGCAGCGTCGGCATGAGCTCGGCCGAGAGGTCGGGGCCGAGCGAACGGACGATCGACCGCAGATGCTGCGCCGCGAGGACCTCGGTGGGCGCCAGCAGCACCGACTGTCCCCCGCTGTCGGCAACGGCCGCCATGGCCCGGAGGGCGACGAGCGTCTTGCCCGAGCCGACCTCGCCCTGGACGAGCCGGTTCATCGGATTGGGCTGCGCGAGGTCGGCCGCGATCTCCGTGCCGACCGTCTGCTGGTCGCCGGTCAGCTCGAACGGGAGCGCGGCATCGAGGCGCTCGAGGTAGCCGCCGGCTTTCGGCACGCGGGGTTCGGCCGCCAGCGCACGAGTGGCCGCACGCTGCTGGAGCAGGGCCGTCTGGAGGAGGTACGCCTCCTGGTACCGCAGGCTGCGGCGACCGCGCTGCCAGTCGCGGTCGACCGTCGGGCGGTGGACGGCACGGATGGCGGCGTCGAAGGAGAGTTCACCCCTCGCCGCCCGGACCGACCGCGGGACGGGGTCCTCCTGCGGCGGCAGGGCGTCCAGAACCAGCTCGACGGATTGTCTGAGGTTCCAGCTCGTGATCGTGCTCGTCGCCGGGTAGATCGGGATGGGGGCCTCCGACCACGCCTTCGCCTGGGCGTCGGCGAGCGCCGGGGCTTCAGCGTCGTCGGGGAAGATCTGGTACTGCGGGTGGGCGAGCTGATAACTGCCGCGGTAGTCGCCGACCTTGCCTGCGAAGATGCCGCGGAGTCCCGGCCGGAGTTCGTTCGCGCGCCAGGGCTGGTTGAAGAAGGTGAGGTTGAGCCGACCCTGACCGTCGGAGATGACGACCTCGAGGATGGAACCCTTGCGTTGCTTCATCTGGCGGTCGCGGACCTCGAGGACGTCGGCGACGATCGTCACGTCCTCGCCGAGCGGCAGCAGGCCGATGACCGTCAGCTCGCCGCGCTTCGCGTAGCGACGCGGGTAGTGCTCGAGGAGGTCGCCGACGGTCTCGACGCCGAACGCCTTCTGGAGTGCCGTCGCGGTCCGTCCGCCGAGGACACCGCCGAGCTTCGTGCCCAGCTCGATCCCCGTCATGCCGTCGATTCTATTCCGGACCTCGGACACCGCGGTTCGCTCGGCTTCGCGCAGCCTGCGAGGATGGGACTATGGCCGGCATCAGGATCATCTCGGGTTTCGCCGGATCACGCACGATCCGGGTCCCGGGCAGCGGTACACGACCGACGAGCGATCGCGTCCGCGAGGCGCTCTTCTCCGCGCTGGAGGCCCGCGACGTGCTCGCCGGAGCCGAAGTGCTCGACCTGTACGCCGGGTCGGGGTCGCTGGGGCTCGAGTGCGCCAGCCGGGGTGCAGCAGTGGTCACCCTCGTCGACCGCGGGTCTGAGGCCGCGAAGCTGTGTCGGGACAACGCGAGGATCGTGACCTCGGCAGCGCCTCGCGGCGCGGCACCACGCATCACAGTGCATGCCAAATCGGTCGGCGCCTACCTGTCCGGGGCGACGGTCCCGTCCGACCTCGTCTTCATCGATCCCCCGTACGACCTCCCCGAGGCGGAGCTCACGGCCAACCTCGCCGCGCTCGTCGGTCTGGTCACCGACGACGGGCTCGTGCTCGTCGAGCGGAGCTCCCGCTCGCCCGAACCGACCCTTCCCCCAGCGCTCGAGGTCCTGCGGAAGAGCACCTACGGCGAGACCGTCGTCTGGTGGATCACGCCGGTCTGAGCCACCGCTTCACCGTCACCGCGTCACCGCGTCACCGCACGGTCCTCGCGCCATAACGGCCGGGAACACCGCTCAACCGGACGCATCGTCCCAGTCCCGGTAGGGGTCCCAGCCGGCGCGGCCGTCGTAGGCCAGACCGTCGACGAGGACTCCGGCACCGGCCCGGGCCGAGCCGATGGTCCGGAAGCCGGCGGGGATCGTGGTGGCGGCCGGGAACGTCGCCAGAAGGGAGTGGTCCTCGCCGCCGGCGAGGGCGAGCGCCACGTCGGCACCCAGGTCCTCGGCCCGGAGGTCGATCGCGACCCCACTCGCCCGCGCGAGGCGACCGGCGTCGAGCGCGAGCCCGTCCGACAGGTCGAGCATCGCCGTGGCACCGGCGACGGCGGCGACGACACCGGCGGCGATCGGTGGCCGTGGTGCGAGTTGTGCCTCCACCTCGACCCGGTGATCGCGTCGCAGGCCGGCCGCTGCCTCGGCCGAAGGCACGCCGTCGGTGTCGACCCCACGCGAGAAGAGGAGTCGCAGACCTGCCGCAGCCGAACCCAACTCCCCCGCGACCGCGACCACGTCGCCGGGTCGCGCTCCGTCACGCCGGACGGGGGCACGACCCTCCAGGTCGCCGAACGCCGTCACCGCGATCATGAAGACGTCGGACACGGCCAGATCGCCGCCGACGACACCGCAGCCGGGCGCGAGCTCGGCACAGGCGTCGCGCAAGCCGTCTGCGAACCCGTCGAGCACGGCGACCGGCAGGTGCTTGGGCATGGCGAGTGCGACGACGAGCGCCGTCGGACGCGCCCCCATCGCCGCGACGTCCGCCAGGTTGCTGGCCGCAGCCTTCCACCCCAGGTCGTGGGCGCTCGACCACGCCAGTCGGAAGTCCGGCCCGTGGATCATCGTGTCCGTCGTGACGACGAACCGACCGTCCGGCGCCAGGACGACCGCGGCATCGTCACCCGGCCCGAGGAGTTCGGCGTCGGCGTGCGGCAGGCGAGGGAAGATGCGCTCGAGCAGCTCCCCCTCGGCGAGGTCCCCGACACAGGGCCCGACCGTTCCGTGATCGTCGGACGCGCTCCCAGACTCGTTCATGGGATCAACGGTAGCCTGGTGGGCGATGTCCCCGATTCGTGTGCTCCTCGCCACCGCCCTCGCCGCAGCCGCAACCCTGGCCCTCGCCGGCTGCGCGCCCGCCGTCGCGCTCGAACCCGCCGCCGATGCGAACAACCCGCAGTGCGCTGAGGTCACGGTGCGTCTGCCCGACGTCGTCGCCGAACTGCCCGAGCGAGGGACCGACGCCCAGGCCACCGGCGCCTGGGGCGATCCCGCGACGGTCCTCCTGCACTGCGGGGTCGCGATCCCCGGCCCGACCACGCAGCAGTGCCAGTCGGTGAACGGCGTCGACTGGATCATCGACGACGCCGACGCGCCGAACTACCGGTTCACCACCTTCGGGCGCGCGCCCGCGGTCGAGATCGTGCTCGACGGCGACGCCGTCGCCAGCAGCACCGTCCTGGCTGATCTGGCTCCTGCCGTGTCCGTGCTCCCCGTCACCGGGAAGTGCACCGCCCTCGGCGACGCCGAGCTCCCGATCCCCACCGACGGCTGACCGTTCCGGCAGCGCTGCGTTCAGGAGCGGGCGCGCGCGACCTCGATCAGCTCGGTGATGAGCTCGGGGTAGCTGAGTCCCGAGGCCAACCAGCAGCTTGGGAACATCGAGATCGGGGTGAACCCCGGCATGGTGTTGACCTCGTTGACGACGAAGCCGTCCGCGGTCAGGAAGAAGTCGACCCGGGCGAGCCCCGCGCAGCCCAACGCCTCGAACGCCCGACGCGAGAGGTCCTGCATCTCCGACAACTGCTCGGGACGAAGGTCGGCGGGGCAGACGAGCTCGATACCGGGTGCGTCGAGGTATTTCGCCTCGAAATCGTAGAAGTCGCGTCCGGTCACGACGACCTCGCCGGCCACCGAGACCCGAGGTGTCTCGCCGGGGAGGGACTCGAGGACCGCGCACTCGACCTCTCGGCCCACCAGACCGGTCTCGACGAGGACGGTCGAGTCCTCGGCGAGGGCCAGTTCGATCGCTGCACGGAACGCGTCCGGCGTCGACACCTTGGACACGCCGACGCTCGACCCGGCTCGCGCCGGCTTCACGAACGCCGGTGACCCGAGCGATCCGAGCGATGCGAGCACCTCCTCGGGTGCCGTGGCCCACTCGTGGGCGGTGAACCGCACCCACGGCGCGACGGCGATCCCGGCGGCCTGGAGCACCGTCTTCGTGAAGTGCTTGTCCATGCCGAGGGAGGACGCGAGGACGCCGGAGCCGACGTACGGGAGGTCGACGAGCTCGAGCATGCCCTGCACGGTGCCGTCCTCGCCGAACCGACCGTGGAGGATCGGGAAGACGATGTCGATGGGACCGAGGGTGAACGGGACGCCGTCCTCCCCGACCACGGTCAGCTCACGGCTGCCGACGCGCTCAGGCCAGCGCATGGCCGGCCGCGAGGGGTCGACCTCCGGCAAGTGCGCGGGGTCGAGCGCGTACCGGCTCGGGTCGTCGACCTCGAGGACGTACGAGCCGTCGCGGGCGATCCCGACCGGGTAGACGTCGTACCGTTCGCGGTCAATCGCGGCGAGGACGCCGCCCGCCGTTGCGCAGCTGATCGAGTGCTCGCTTGAACGGCCTCCAAAGAGCACCACCACTCCGGTCTTGTGCGTCATCGTTGCTTCTCTCCCCCTGGGGTTCGTCGTCGTCGGTCGTGAGGTGCGGTGCGATGTCCTTCGGATCGAGCGTGCCGTCGAGCACCTGCTTGACCTGTTCGACGATGGGCATCGCGACCCCCTTCGCCTTGGCCAGCTCGAGCACCGGTGCAACGGACGCGAGCCCCTCCGCGGTCTGCTGCATCTGTTTGACGACGTCGTCGAACTGATACCCCTGGCCGAGCAGACGCCCCGCCGTGTTGTTCCGCGACAGCGGCGACTGGCACGTCGCGATGAGGTCGCCGAGCCCGGCCAGGCCTGAGAGGGTCTCCGGCTGCGCGCCGTGGGCCACGGCGAAGTCGGTCATCTCGACCAGCCCGCGGGTGATGATTGAGGCCTTCGTGTTCTCGCCGTAACCGACGCCGTCGACGATGCCGATCGCGACGGCGATGAGGTTCTTGAGCACACCGCCGAACTCGGTACCGATGACGTCGGTGTTCACGAAGCTGCGGAAGTACCGGTTCCGCGCGAGGAGCGCGACCGTCTGCGCCGTCTCGAGGCTCTCCGAGGAGATCACGGCGGCCGTCGGCTGCTCGCGGGCGATCTCGAGCGCGAGGTTGGGGCCCGAGGCGACGGCGATGCGGGACGGGTCGATGTCGAGGGTCTCGCGGATGACCTCGCTCATCCGGGATCCGCTGCGACGCTCGACACCCTTCATGAGCGAGACGACGATGGTGCCGTCCTCGAGGTGCGGGCGGAGCGCGATGAGGTTGTCGCGCAGGGACTGGCTCGGGACGGACAGGAACACGACCGAGGCACCACGCACGGCGTCGACCATGCTCGCGGTCGCCGTCATCCGCATCGGCAGATTGATGCCGGGCAGGTAGTCGCTGTTGCGCTTGGCCTCGGTGATCTCGCGCGCGAGCTCGGGCCGTCTGGCCCACATGACCACGTCGGAGCCACCGTCCGCGAGGATCTTGCCGAACGTCGTGCCCCAGCTGCCCGCTCCGAGCACGGCGACCCTCGTGGCGGCCGGTGGTTGCGGAACGTTCCTAGGACTCAAAGCGGCCTGTCTCCTTCTGCTGGTGTTTCGAGGGATCCCAACGCTCCGTGGGAGCTTGGGCACCGCGGAGTTCCTCGCAGAGGGCGGTGATGGCCTGCATGACGACTTCGGTCGCCTCGTTCAGCGTCTTCGAGTCTAGCTGCCGCCCGACGAAGGCCGAGAGGTCCACCGGCTCGCCGATGGCGACCTCGACGCGCTTCCGCAACGGGAACACCCGCAGTTTGCCATACCGCGGCATGACCTCCTGCGTGCCCCAGTGCGCGGCGGGGATGATCGGCAGGCCGTGCGTGAGCGCGATCCGGACCGCGCCGGTTCGCCCGCGCATCGGCCACAGGCCCGGGTCACGGGTGAGTGAACCCTCGGGGTATACGACGACGCCCTGACCGCGTTCGGTCAGGTGTGCTGCAGCGCTGACCGGGTCCATCCCGCGGGCTGAACCCTCGCGCTCGACGGGGATCTGTCCGGACTTCCGCAACAACCACCCGACCACCGGGACCGTGAACAGACTGCCCTTCGCCATGAAGCGGGGCTGTCGCCCGAGCCGCCAGACGGCCACGCCCATGATCAGCGGGTCGAACTCGCTGTCGTGGTTGGGCGACAGGATGAACGGCCCCTCCTGCGGCAGGCGTTCGCCGTGCCGGACGCGGAGCTTGACGAGAGCACTGAACGGCGGGATCGCGATCGACGACAGCAACCAGTAGATCGACGGCCTCGACCGTTCCACCCCCACGGCGGACTACTTCGTTTCGAGGACGAAGTCAGCACCGAGCTGCTGGAGCTTCACGATGAAGTTCTCGTACCCACGGCTGATGATGCCGACGTTGCTGACCGTCGACCTGCCCTCGGCGGTGAGCGCCGCGATGAGGTGGCTGAAGCCACCGCGGAGGTCGGGGACCTCGATGTCGGCACCGTGCAACGGCGTCGGGCCGTTGATCACGGCGGCCTGCTCGAGGTTGCGCCGCGGCACGCGACGAGGCGTACCCGACAGCCCATTGGGGTGCACGACGATGTTCGCGCCCATGGTGTTGAGCGCGTCCGTGAAGCCGAACCGGTTCTCGTAGACGGTCTCGTGGACGATCGACTCGCCCGTCGCCTGCGTCAGCGCGACGATGAGGGGCTGCTGCCAGTCCGTCATGAAGCCGGGGTGCACGTCGGTCTCGATGACCACGGGCTTCAGCTCCTCCTTGCGGTAGAACCGGATGCCGTCGTCGGTGATGTCGAACCCGCCACCGGCCTTGCGGAAGATGTTGAGGAACGTCATCATGTCCTGCTGCTTCGCGCCGCCGACGAAGACGTCGCCGTCGGTCGCGAGCGCGGCCGACGCCCAGCTCGCTGCCTCGTTGCGGTCGCCGATGGCCGTGTGGTCGTACCCCTCGAGCTTGTCCACGCCCTCGATGAGGATCACGCGGTTGGGCTCGTAGGAGATGATCGCGCCCATCTTCTGGAGGACGGCGATGAGATCCATGATCTCCGGCTCGATCGCCGCACCCTTGAGCTCCGTGGTGCCCTTGGCACGGACCGCCGTGAGCAGGACCTGCTCCGTGGCGCCGACGCTCGGGTACGGAAGGTGCACCGTCGTCCCGTGGAGACCGTTCGGGGCCGAGAGACGGATGCCCTGCGGGAGCTTCTCCACGACCGCGCCGAACTTGCGGAGCGCGTCGAGGTGGAAGTCGATGGGGCGGTCGCCGATGCGGCAGCCTCCGAGGTCGGGGATGAACGCCGCCCCGAGGCGGTGGAGCAGCGGCCCGCAGAACAGGATCGGGATCCGGGAGAAGCCGGCGTGTGCGTCGATCTCCTCCATGTGGGCGGACTCGACGTTGGTCGGGTCGAGGCGGAGCTCGTTCGGGTTCTCGCCCTCCGTCACGTCCACGCCGTGGATCTCGAGTAGGGAACGGACGACCCGGACGTCGCTGATGTTCGGCACGTTGCGCAGGACGCTGACGTTCTCGCCGAGCAGCGACGCGACCATCGCCTTGGTCACGAGGTTCTTGGCACCCTTGACCTCGATGCGGCCTCTGAGCGGGATACCGCCGTTGATCGTGATGCGGTCGACATCGAGTCCGACCGACGAGCCTGCCGCCTGTGACGCCTGGACGAGTGAATTCAAACCGGTACCTACTGCCTTGCTACTTGACGGGAATGGTGCGGGGCAGCCAGTTCGGCCGCCGGGCCTCGAACGCGGTGATCTGCTCTTCGCTACGGAGCGTCAGCCCGATGTCATCGAGTCCTTCGATGAGCCGCCACCGAGTGTAATCGTCGACCTGGAACGAAACCGTGAGATCGCCGACCGTGATGGTGCGGGCGATGAGGTCGACGACGGAATCGGACCCGGGAGCGGTCTCGATCGCAGCCCAGAGCTGCTCGAGCTCCTCCTCGCTGACCTGGGCGGCGAGGAGACCCTGCTTCCCGGAGTTCCCGCGGAAGATGTCGCCGAAGCGGGACGACACGACGACCTTGAACCCGAAGTCGCGCAAGGCCCACACGGCGTGCTCACGCGACGAGCCGGTGCCGAAGTCGTGCCCCGCGACGAGGATGCTGGCACCCTGGTAGACGGGCTGGTTCAGGACGAAATCGGGGTCCTGACGCCACCCCGCGAAGAGCGCGTCCTCGAAGCCGGTCTTCGTGACCCGCTTCAGGTAGACGGCGGGGATGATCTGGTCGGTGTCGACGTTGGAACGCCGCATCGGAGCGGCGACGCCGGTGACGGTCGTGAACTTGTCCATCAGGCGTGCACGCCTTCCTGCTCGGTGGCGGCGTGTCTGCCGGGCTCGACCTCGAGATCGGCAGGGCTGGAGAGTGTTCCGCGGATGGCGGTCGCCGCGGCGACGAGCGGCGAGACGAGGTGCGTGCGGCCGCCCTTGCCCTGGCGACCCTCGAAGTTGCGGTTCGACGTCGAGGCGCAGCGCTCGCCCGGAGCGAGCTGATCGGGGTTCATCCCGAGGCACATGGAGCATCCGGCGAACCGCCACTCCGCACCGAAGTCGGTGATGATCTTGTCGAGCCCCTCGGCCTCAGCCTCGATCCGAACCCGGGCGGAACCCGGGACGACCATGACCCGCACACCCTCGGCCTTCGCGCGGCCCTCGATGACGGATGCGAACGCCCGCAGGTCTTCGATGCGGCTGTTCGTGCAAGAGCCCATGAAGACCGCGTCCACCGGGATCTCCTTCATCGGGGTGCCGGCTTCGAGCGCCATGTACTCCAGGGCGCGCTCGGCGGCGGACCGCTCGTTCGGGTCGGCGATGGCCGCGGGGTCGGGCACGTTCTCGCTCAACGAGACGCCTTGGCCGGGGTTGGTGCCCCAGGTGACGAACGGTTCCAGCGTGTCGGCGTCGAGGAAGACCTCGGCGTCGAAGGCGGCCCCTTCATCGGTCGCGAGGGTGTCCCAGTAGGCGACGGCCTCGTCCCAGTCGGCTCCGGTCGGAGCGTGCGGGCGGCCCTGCAGGTAGTCGTAGGTGATCTGGTCCGGGGCGACCATGCCGGCCCGGGCCCCGGCCTCGATCGACATGTTGCAGATCGTCATGCGGCCCTCCATGGAGAGCGCACGGATCGCCGAGCCGCGGTATTCGAGGACGTAGCCCTGCCCGCCGCCGGTGCCGATCTTCGCGATGACGGCGAGGATGATGTCCTTGGCGGTCACGCCCGGCCGCAGCGTGCCTTCGACGGTGATCGCCATGGTCTTGAACGGCTTCAACGGCAGCGTCTGCGTGGCCATGACGTGCTCGACCTCGCTGGTGCCGATACCGAAGGCCATGGCCCCGAAGGCGCCGTGGGTCGAGGTGTGCGAGTCGCCGCAGACGACCGTGATCCCGGGCATCGTGAGGCCGAGCTGCGGACCGACGACGTGGACGATCCCCTGGTCGAGGTCGCCGAGGGAGTGGATCCGCACCCCGAACTCCGCGGCGTTGCGACGGAGGGTCTCGATCTGTGTGCGGCTTGTGAGGTCGGCGATCGGCTTGTCGATCGCGAGCGTCGGGGTGTTGTGGTCCTCGGTCGCGATCGTGAGGTCGACGCGACGCAGCGGCCGGTCGGCCAGGCGCAGACCGTCGAAGGCCTGCGGGCTCGTCACCTCGTGGACGAGGTGCAGGTCGATGTAGATGAGGTCGGGCGTGCCGTCCTCACCCTTGACGACGAGGTGGTCGTCCCAGACCTTCTCGGCGAGCGTGCGCGGGTGCTCGGGAATGCTCGGGACGGACGGATCGGCGTTCAGCTGCGACATGTCGTGGAATTCCTTCAAACGATGAGTGGTCAGGCGTCAGCGACCTCCGCGACGAGGGAGCCTGGAACTAGGCCTCGTCGCGGCTGGGAAGGAGGAGCAGCCCGGACAACATTCGCCCAGCGTACCACCCGGTCCGTGGCGAAGCCGTCGGCACCGTCGTCGCTCGCGGGGACGCCGGTGCCGACACCCCGGCTACTTCGGCGCGTCGATCCCGACGCGGTACTGCCCCTGGTCGTTGATGACCTCGACGGCCACCGGGTAGCTCTTCGCGTTATACGAGAACGTGCACTCGAACTGCGTCCCGGTCCTCGCCGGCTGGTCACTCGGGCACTCGACCTTCTCGACGTCTGCGAGGCCGAAGTCCTGCTTGAGCACCTCGGCCACACCGGTCTGCACCGAGCCGCGGTCGAGCATCGGTGTGAACAGGCGACCGACCGAGAGGAGGGTGAGCGGAACGGCGATGAGCGATGCGGCGACCGCACCGATGAGCACGCCGATCCAGAGCTTGCGCCCGAGCGGCTTGCGCGCAGGTTTCCGGCTCGGAGCAGGCTGCTGGCCCGCGACGCCGTACTCGGGGCCGGGACGGAACGGACCGGTCTGCTGTGGACCGGACTGCGATCCGTGCTGTTGCGGACCTGGCTGGAACGGGCCGGTCGGGTGCTGCGCCTGTCCCGGACCGAAGGGCTGTGGCCCGGTCGGACGTGCCTGACCGTAGGGAGGCTGACCCTGCGACCCCTGAGGCTGGTTCTGAGGCTGGCCCTGCGGCGCGCCGAGTGGACGTCCCTGTGGAGCGTGGCCGGGGGCCCGACCCTGCTGAGGACCCCCGGGCGTGTGACCGGGCTGACCAGTCGATGTCGGGGGCCGGAACCCATCCGGACCGCCTGGCCGCCCCTGCTGCTGCGGCTGCTGGTTCGGGCCTGCGTTCGAGGGCCGCTGCTGCTGCACCCACGGCTGCCCACCGGGCGCGCCGGCGAACGGCGCTCCGGGCTGGGCGGACGGTTGCGGCGCAGGACCGTTGGGCTGCTGCCCTGGGGCGCCTCCCTGCGGACGGGGCCCTCCGCCGGTCTGACCAGGTGCGGACGGCTGAGACGGGCCGTTCTGCGACGGGACGCCCTGCGGCGGTCCGTTCTGACCCTGCGGCGCACCGTTCTGGGGTGCACCGTTCTGCGGCGGCGTCTGACGCTGCGGGCTTCCCGGTCCGAACTCCAGGCGGGGTGCGTTCGGGTCGGGGAATCCCGGCGGCTGCTGGTCGGGGCGCAGGGGGCCGCCGACCGGGGGCTTTCCGAGGTCCTCGGGTTTCTGGTCGTCGGTCATTTCCTCAACTCCTCGATCCGATCCCAGAACGCAGCCTGATCGGCCGCCGGGATCACCGTCACGTCGAATCCTGATGGTGCGGTCGGCAGGTCTTCGAGCGTCGACGTGCCCGACACCTCGAAACCTGCCTGCAGCTGCAGCTTCGTCTCGCTCTCGACCGTCCCGCTCAACTCCATCTTCACGAGGCCACCCTCAGCGTTCTGGAAGATCGTCACCGGCAGGAGGGTCGCCAGGTCGTCCTCGCTGAACGACGACACGAGGTCGTCCGGGAGGTCGAAGAGCGTCCCGACGGCCAGCACGCTCTCGAGGCTCGCGCTCGTCGAGATCTGTGATGAGCCGTCGTTCCGCATCGAGACCACGACGCTGCTGAGCGCGCCGTCTCCCGAGCTACGGGTCGTTTCGACCGCGGAGTAGATGTCGCAGGCGATGGAGATGCCCGGGTAGACACAGGCGGGTCCGAGTGAGCCCTCTGCGTCCTCCTCGGCCACGTACTGCGTCTGGACGGCCACCCACTCCGTCGGCGCGAGCTCCTTGAGTTCACCTCCGAGCAGCAGGAGGTCGTAGTCGACTCCCGCCTGGTGGTAGATGTCGACGGTGTCGCCGTCGGCGGAGCCCTTGTCCTGGCTGAACGAGGCGGTCGGGTCGCCGAAGAGGACCACCGAGTCGTTCTCGTGCGACTCGAGGTCTCCCGAGACGGCGTGGACGTAGGCCGACCCGATCACGTCCGGCGCCTGGCCGATCTGGGCCGACAGCAGCTCGAACCTCGCCTCGGCGAGATCCTGCATGTAGCTCTGCTGGGCGGCGGCGTCGGGGAACGCCGATCCGGGCGTCGTGCAGGCGCTCAAGGCGAGTGCGGCGCTCCCGGCCAGAGCCAGGACACCGATCTGCCGTCGGTGTCGCGTCATGCTCGTGCGGGCGGTCATGACCCCTCCGCCAGAGCGTCGTTGTACAGGGTGAGCGCCCGCTGTCCGAGGACGGGGCCCTCGAGCCAGGAACCGTCGCCGCGCGAGGTGACCGAGGTGACGTACCCGGCGCCGGTGGCTGGATCCAATCGGGTGAGCCAGCCGCCACCCGAGCACCCCGGGGTCATGAGGCAGTCGACCCGGTAGCCGGCATAGCCCTTGGTGGCGGCCTGGCTCGCGCAGTAGCGCTGCGACTGTCCGTCGAACGGGGCGGCCGACGGGTAACCGATCACGGTGATGCCCTCTGGCGGGGTACCGAAGGAGATGCCCTGACCGCCGGTCACCTCCTGGATCTTCTGGCCTGCAGCGTTCGGAGCGAGTCGGATGAAGGCGAAGTCGTAGGCCCAGCCGTTGCCGCTCGTCGCACCACTGGCGTCCGAGGTCGCCTCACTCGTGAACTCGTCGGGGACGTAGGTGCTGACCCCGGCCCACTGCCCGTAGGGCTGGGTCTGGCCGTTGGCCGCGTCGGCCGGGATGAAGATGATGTTCTCGGCGAGCTGTTTGCCGTACGTGTCCCAGACGCAGTGGCCCGCCGTCAGGACGAGGTCCATGGTCGGGGCGTTGACGACGCTCGCGGAACAGACGTAGGTGGCGCCACCGATGGAGAAGTAGAGACGTCCCTGCGTGGCCGCCGCCAGTCCGGTCGCCGGGTACGGGTCGCCGGCTGCTGTCGGGGCGATGGCCTTGACGTCGACGTCGGGACCGACACCGGTACTCGGGTGCACGACCACGCCGGTGGCCTGGTCACCCGTGAGCGTGTCCTCCCCCGGCTTCAGGTCCGGTGCCGTCGCTCCCCCGAACTTGTCGTCGGTCCAGTAGTCGTTGACCTCCTGGGGACTCGCGTCGAAGTCCTTGCGCAGGGTGTCGTCGGTGCCGCCGGCGACGTCGACGACGGGGCCTGCACCGCCGGCTACGGGCTCCCCCGTCACCGGGATGGAGCACCCCGTCAGCAGGGCGGCGAGGATCAGGACTGCGGCTGTCGCCGGAGCGCGGCGCTTCTGCTTCACGGTCACCCGGCCAAGCTAGCACGCAGCGGCACTCGGCGAGATCGGTGCGGGCCCTGCCTTCCGCTCACCCCGGAGGGCCTGCGTGGACATCCCGGGGCACGCTCGAGCCGCTAAATGAACGAAGCCCCGCTCCCTGATGACTCAGGAAAGCGAGGCTTCGTTCGGTGTTGTGACCCCAACGGGATTTGAACCCGTGCTGCCGCCGTGAGAGGGCGGTGTCCTAGGCCGCTAAACGATGGGGCCGTAAGCAACGGATATGAGTATGCCATACGATTTCGAGCCGTACAAATCGAGGCCACCAGCGGCATCCGACGGGCGTGTCGCGCCGTGGTCACGGTCGGCCGGACAGGCTCAGGCGAGCACGCGGAGTGCACCGGGGACCACATCGATCGTGACCGGCAGCGGACCGATGCGCTCCCCGTCGGCATAGGCCGTGACGCCGTCCGCGGCGATCGAGACCGAACGGACCCGCGACAGTCGCACGATGTCGAGATCCGTGTGGGCACCCGAGAAGACCTTGGGGAACAGCCGGAGGAACCGGAACCGTGACACGGGTGCGACGACGAAGAGGTCGAATCGGCCGTCGGCAAGGTCCGCCTGTGGCGCGATGAGCATGCCGCCACCGATCGAGGTGTTGTTCGCGACGGCGAGGAGGACGGCGTCGACCGTCTCCGGCGCCCCGTCCACGGTCAGCTCGTATCGACGCGCGCGGAGGGCAAGGAGCTCACGGAGGATCGCGATCGTGTACCGACTGCGCCCGCGCGGCCGTCGCATGCGGTTCGCCCGTTCGTTGACGAGGGCGTCGAAGCCTGCGGACACCGCACCGACGAACCAGGTCGTCCGCTCGCCGTCGGTCACCGTGCCGGCGTCGATCACGCGCGGCTCGCCCTCGAGCGCACGGAGCAGGGACGCGATCGCGGCTGTGGGATCCCCCAGCGGGATCCCGAGTCCCCTGGCGATGTCGTTGCCCGTACCGGACGGGACCACGCCGAACGGCAGGCCCGAGTCACGTACCGCCTCGACGGCCAGACTCACCATGCCGTCGCCACCGACGACGACGAGCGCGTCCAACCCGGCCTCGATCGCAGTCTGCACCGCACTCCGGAGCTGTCCGACGGTCTGCTCCTGCAGGCGGACGGCGCGATGCCCGGCTTGCTCGAGGGCGTCGAGCACCATCGGGCCCACGGCGCGGGTCGAGCCGAACGACGCGGTCGGGTTGATGGCGACGCCGATGCGTCGGGGCTGCATGGTCACCTGCCGATTCTGGCAGGCCCGCAGCGGGCGGACGCCCGGACGACCGGGTTGCCCCCGGCGCTCCCACGGTATTCACTCGTCGTATGAGACTCACGAAGTTCGAACATGCAGCATTCCTCCTCGAGACGGACGGCGCCAAGCTGATCGTCGACCCGGGCGCGTTCACGTCCCCGATCGCCGATGTGGAGCACACCGCGGCGGTCCTGATCACGCACCTGCACCCCGACCACTGGACCGCGGAGCACCTCGACCGCATCCTCGCCGCGAGCCCGGAGGCCGTCCTCTACGGACCGGCCGGTGTGGCCGCCGCCGCGGACGGGTACGACATCACCGTCGTCGCCCCGGGAGACGTGGTCGAAGCGGGGCCCTTCACGCTCCGCTTCTTCGGCGGGACCCACGCGGTCATCCATTCGTCGATCCCGGTGATCGACAACGTGGGCGTCCTCATCAACGACCTCGTGTACTACCCCGGCGATTCCTTCGCCGTCCCCGAGGGCGTCGAGGTCGACGTCCTGGCCGCCCCGGCGGGTGCACCGTGGATGAAGATCTCCGAGGGCATGGACTTCGTCACCGCCGTCGCGCCGAAGCGCGCGTTCGGTACGCACGAGATGGTGCTCTCGGGGCCGGGACAGAGCATGTCGCACGACCGCCTGCAGTGGGCGACCGAACAGGGCGGCGGGACCTACTACCCGCTCGCCCCGCTCGACACGCTCGAGGTCTGAGACCGGTCGACTACCGGCGGCGGAAGTTCGCCGCCGCCGGGCAGTCGAACGGGTCGCGGGCCGAGAGGCCGACCCGGTTGAGGTACTCGATGACGATGGCGTAGGACTGCAGCAGGGTCGTCTCGGTGTACGGCACCTGCTGGGTCTCGCAGTGCTCCCGCACGATGACGCGAGCACGAGCCAGAGCCGGGCGAGGCATGCTCGGGAACAGGTGGTGCTCGATCTGGTAGTTCAGGCCACCCATGAAGGTGGCCATGCCGAAGCCGCGGACGTTGCGCGAGGTCAGCACCTGCTTGCGGAGGAAGTCGAGCTTCATGTCGGCCGGGATGATCGGCATGCCCTTGTGGTTCGGCGCGAAGGACGCACCCATGTAGACGCCGAAGACCGCGAGCTGGACGCCGAGGAACGCGAACGCCATGCCGACGGGCAGGAAGAGGAAGATCGCGGCCAGGTACAGACCGACGCGGGCGACGATCATGCTGATCTCGGCGGCGCGGCCGTCGACCTTGCCCGGACCGAAGAGGGTCTTGAAGGACAGCGCGTGGAGGTTGATGCCCTCCAACATGAGGAGGGGGAAGAAGAGGTAGCCCTGCTTGCGGGTGATGAGGGCCTGCAGGCCCTTGGCCTTGGCAGCGTCCTCCTCGATGAAGGAGATCGTGTCGATCTCGATGTCGGGGTCCTTCGTGACCTGGTTCGGGTTCGCGTGGTGGCGCGTGTGCTTCGTCATCCACCACGAGTAGCTGATGCCGACGATGCCCGCCGCGAGGAACCGGCCGGCGCGGTCGTTCGCGCGGCCCGACTCGAAGACCTGGCGGTGCGAGGCCTCGTGGGCGAGGAAGGCGAACTGGGTGAGGATGATGCCGAGCGCGCCGGCGATGAGCAGCTGGAACCAGGACTCGCGGAGCAGGACGAACCCGGTGACGCAGCCGAGGAGCGCGATGACGAGGAACGAGAACGTGAGGATGTAGAACGTGCGGTGGCGGCGGAGGAGTCCCGCTTCGCGGACCGTCTTCAACAGCGACGAGTAGGAGCTGGTGACGTTCGCAGCGCCGGGCTTGCGGGGGCTCGTGGCACGAACCGGGCCGAGGATGGCTTCAGTTGACATGGGCACTCCGGAGGAATCGTGTCGACTTCCCAGCCGGGGCGATGAGCGGATGCTCGGACGAGCGCGAGCTCTGCAGATGGCCACAGCCTACGGTCGGTGTCTGAAGAATCACCCCACATCACGACATCCGACCCCAGATCAGGCCACTCACCCGCCAGTTGTCGAGAAAAGACGCAGAATTGGCCAATCCGTTACGTGTTCGGCTGCCGTTTCGAGCCGAGATGGGCTAACGTGGATCGAAGTTGTTGTGTTGCGCAGGTATTTCAAGCCGCGTTTCCACCGATGGATACGCTGCTTTTCTGAGGAGCGAGCAAAGAACACCGCGACGAACGGGCCCGAAAGTCGGGAACGGTCACTCATGAAAGAGGAAATACATGTCAACTGGAACTGTGAAGTGGTTCAACGCCGAAAAGGGCTTCGGATTCATCACTCCTGACGACGGCAGCGCCGACGTCTTCGCACACTTCTCCGCCATCGCGACGAGCGGCTACCGCTCGCTCGAGGAGAACCAGAAGGTCGAGTTCGAGACCAACCAGGGCCCCAAGGGCCTGCAGGCCGAGAACATCCGCCCCCTCTGATTCTCTGATCAGTCGGAGCTGACGATCCGAGCGGCCGGTCATTCCAGCCCTCGCGTCTGAGACACCGAGAACCGCCCCTGACGTTCGCGTCAGGGGCGGTTCTGTGTGTCCGGGGTGGGTTTCGTGTCTCCGGGGCGGTTCCGCGCCTCCGGGCGACTCTCCTGCGGCTACTCCTGGACGGGGAGGAGGAGCTCAGGACCATCGCCCTGCAACGGCGCCACCCGGTGGAAGACGAGCTGCTCCGCGACGTCGGTCGCTGCGGACACCATCTCGTCGACCTCGTCCTGGTCGGCCTCGTGGTGCGGATCGAGCCAGGCGTCCCAGCATTCCGGAGGCAGCGTCACGGGCGTCCGTGGGTGCAGCTCCTGCAAGGGACCGACCGCCGGCCTCGTGAGGATGGTCGCACTCAGCACCCAACGCCGTGGGTCGTCGTCCGGTAGCGAGCGATCGCGCCACCACGAGTAGAGGGCCGCGAAGACGATCGGTTCACCACCAGCGGTCTGCACGTAGTACGGGGTCTTCGTCGCACCCTCGGTGTGCCACTCGTAGTACCCGGCGGCAGGGACCAACGCGCGCTTCTGCTTGACCGATGGCGCGAACGTGGGCTTGGTGGTGACCTCCTCCGCGCGAGCGTTGAAGGTCGGGTACTGACTCTTCAACTCGGTGGCGAACGACGGCACGAGTGACCACCGCGCCGATTCGAGCCGGCGGACCACCGGCCCCGTCTTCACCGAGTCGAGGATGATCGGGATCTGCTCGGTCGGGCGCACGTTGTACGAGGGCCCGGGCAGCTCGGCAGCCGCGTGGTCGATGTCGAAGAGCTCGATGAGTTCCTCGGTGGATTCGGTCACGACGAAACGTCCGCACATGGGCCCAGCGTACCGGGCGCTGCTGACACCGCGGACCGCGTGTCGGTGGGATGCAGGACCATGGTCGAGTCGTCCGTCAGTCGTCGTCGAGACCGGATCGAGCCGGTTGACTTGTTCGAAGATATGTTCGAATATTGAGCCATGGCCCTCCGCGCACTCGTCGACTCCCCCGTCAGGGCGGACACCGCGACCGAGCTGCACGAACTCCAGGGGCGCATCAAGCGGATGCAGGGGACGCGCCTCGACACCCGATCCCTGCCGACCGCTCCTGAGCTCTCCCGGCTCCTGCCCGGTGGCGCCCTCCAGGCCGGAGGCAGCTACTCCGTGCTCGGCTCCACGGCACTCGCCATGTCGCTCATGGCCGGACCGTCCGCAGCCGGGACCTGGTGCGCCGTCATCGGTCTCCCGTCGTTCGGCGTGGAGGCGGCGGCCTCCATGGGCATCGACCTCGAACGACTCGTCCTCGTCCCCCAGCCCGGTCCGGACTGGCTCACGGTCACCGCGGCCATGGCCGACGTCGCCGGCGTGCTCATCACAGCGCCTCCCGGACGGATCGCCCCGAGCGACGCCGCCAGACTCGCGGCTCGCCTCCGGCAGCGCGAGGCCGCACTGATCGTCCTCGGTTCCTGGCCGCAGAGCGATGCGACATTGCGCGTGACCGAGAGCTCCTGGAGCGGCCTCGGGGCGGGGCACGGACATCTCCGGCATCGGCGGCTCACCGTCAGCTCGATGCTCGGCCAGGGGGCTGCGGGCCGGCCCAGGACCGCACACCTGACGCTGCCCCTGGGATCGACCGAGGGTCGCACCGCGCCGCTCGCCGGCTCCGGCCTCCTCGACGACGACACGGTCGTCCGACTCCCGATGGTCGTGAACCGATGACGACCGAACCGCCTGCGGGACCGGTCGAGCGCACCATGGTCCTCTGGTGCCCCGACTGGCCGATCGTGGCGGCACGACTCTCCGGGACACTGTCCGAGGACACGACCGACGCTCCGCTGGCCCTGGTCGAGCATGGTGAGGTCCTGGCCTGCGACGCCACCGCACGTGCAGCGGGAGTGCGGCGAGGACTCCGTGTCCGCGAGGCTGAGGCCCGCTGTCCGGAACTGGCGACCGCCGACTACGACCCGGTCGTCGACACCCGCGCCTTCGAGCCGATCCTCCTCGGCATCGAGGAGCTCATGCCGGGCGTCCAGCCCTTCCGGGCCGGGCTCTGCGCCATCCGATCCCGAGGACCGAGCAGATACTACGGCGGCGAGTCGGCTGCGGCGGAGGTCCTCCTGGCCCGCCTCGACGAGCTCGGTGTCCCCGATGCACGGATCGGCATCGCCGACGGCCCCTTCGCCGCGGAGCAGGCCGCGAGGTCCACCGCGTTCCAGCAGGACGGTTCCCGGATCATCGTCATCCCCTCCGGAGCCTCTCCCGCCTTCCTGGCCCCACTCCCCCTGTCCACACTCGGGCGCCCCGAACTCAGCTCACTGCTGCACCGGCTCGGGATCAGCACCCTGGGGGCGTTCGGCGCACTGCCCGCGACCGAGGTCCGCGACCGCTTCGGCCCCGACGGCGCCCGAGCGCACCGCCTCGCAGCCGGCGCGGACGCCCGAAGCGTCGTCCCTCGCGTGCCGCCGACGGAGCTGGCCGTGTCGATCGCCTTCGAGCCCCCGCTCGACCGCATCGACCAGCTGACCTTCGGGTTCCGGCAGTCCGCGGAACGGTTCATCACCGGCCTGGCCGAGGCCGGCCTCGTGACCACCGCGATCACGATCAGCATGCGGAGCGAGCGCGGGGAGCGCTCCACCCGCACCTGGCTCCACCCACGCTGGTTCACCGCCGGCGACGTCCTCGATCGCGTGCGCTGGCAGTTGCAGGGCGCGTCCAACATCGATCACGGACTCGCCTCCCCCGTCGAACTCGTCGAGGTCGTCCCGGAGACCCTCGACGACGCCGCGGAACACGAGGAAGGGCTCTGGGGCAGCGGACCGGATGAACGCATCCACAGCGGACTCGCCCGCGTCCAGAGCATGCTCGGTCACGACGGCGTCGTGACCGCGGTGCCGTCCGGCGGACGCCTCCTCCTCGACCGCCGCATCCTGGTTCCCTGGGGCAGTGTTCCACCGGGTGGTGAGGCGGCCGTGGCCGAACGCAGGAACCGGCCCTGGCCCGGGACCATCCCGGGAGCGGCTCCGTCGACCGTCTTCGACACCGCCGTGCCGGTCGAGGTCGTCGACGCGACGGGACTGGCCGTGGCGGTCGACGAGCGCAGCACCGTGAGTGCAGCGCCCGCACGGTTCTTCGCCCTCTCGGACTGGCACGTCATCGACGGCTGGGCCGGCCCCTGGAGCATCGACGAACGCTGGTGGGACGACGACGGCCACCATCGCGTCCACCGTCTCCAGGTCCTCGACGACTCGGGTGAGGCCTGGCTCCTCCTGCTGGAGGAGCAGCGCTGGAGGGCCGAGGCCCGCTACGACTGAACCGCATCACGTCCGCACCGCACCGCATGACGAAGGAGCCCAGCATGGGATGGAACAACCCCCCGGTCTCATGGTCGGAGTTCGAGCGCCGTCTGTCCGACGCGAGCCGACCGGCCACCCTGCCGCTGGGAGCCGACGGCGGGGACAGCCCGGCCTGGTCGCGGAAGCGTCAACCGTACGTCCCCGAACCACCGGAGCAGCGCCCGACGACGACGCGGGTCCCCTATGCGGAACTCCACGCGCACTCGAGCTTCAGCTTCCTCGACGGCGCGAGCCCGCCGGAGCGGCTCGTCGAAGAGGCTGCGGCACTCGGCCTGCACGCGCTCGCGCTCACCGACCACGACGGTTTCTACGGCGTCGTACGGATGGCCGAGGCGGCGGAACGGTTCCCCGATCTCCGGACGGTCTACGGTGCCGAACTGTCCATCGGCTTGGACCGGCCGCAGAACGGCGTCCCCGACCCCGTCGGGCATCATCTACTCCTGCTCGCCCGTCGAGCAGAGGGGTATCACCGCCTGGCCGGCGCGATCACGGACGCACAACTCGCCGACGGAGCCGAGAAGGGCCACCCGATCTACGACCTCGAGCGGCTCGCCGCCTCCGTCGCCGGCCACGTGACCGTGCTCACCGGGTGCCGCAAGGGGTTCGTCCGCACCGCGCTCCGTGAGCACGGTCTGGAGGCCGCCGCCGCCGCGGTCGACCGACTCGTCGCCCTGTTCGGTCCGGAGCACGTCGTCGTCGAGTTGAGCGACCACGGCCACCCGGAGGACTCGGCGGAGAACGATGCACTCGCCGAGATCGCGGCGTTGCTCGACCTCACCGTCGTCGCCACGGGCAACGTCCATTACGCCACGCCCGAGCAGCATCGACTCCAGACCGCGCTGGCGGCCGTCCGAGCACGACGCAGCCTCGACGAGCTCGACGGATGGCTTCCCGCGGCCGGAACCGCGCACCTGCGGAGCGGAGCCGAGATGGCGGACCGGTTCGCCAGATATCCCGGAGCGGTGGCACGGAGCGTCGAGCTGGCCGACGAACTCGCCTTCAGCCTGCGGGCGGTCCGCCCGAAGCTCCCGCGACAGCGCGTCCCGGAGGGGCATACGCCCATGAGCTGGCTTCGGCACCTCGTGCTCGAAGCCGTCCCCGTCAAGTACCCCGACGCCACTCCCGAACACCTCCGACGCATCGAACGGGAGCTCGAGGTCATCGAGCAGAAGGACTTCCCCGGGTACTTCCTGATCGTGCACGACATCGTCAGTTTCGCCCGCGGCCGGGGCATCCTCTGCCAGGGACGCGGTTCCGCCGCGAACTCGGCCGTCTGCTACCTGCTCGGGATCACCGCCGTCGACTCGATCTTCTACGAGCTGCCGTTCGAACGGTTCCTCTCCAGCATGCGGGAGGAGGAGCCCGACATCGACGTCGACTTCGACTCCGACCGGCGCGAGGAGGCCATCCAGTACGTCTACGAGACCTACGGGCGCCGCAACGCCGCTCAGGTCGCGAACATCATCAGCTATCGGCCGAAGTTCGCCGTCCGCGACACCGCCAAGGCGCTCGGGTACAGCCCCGGTCAGCAGGACGCCTGGTCGAAACAGGTCGAGCGTTGGGGCGGGGTCATGTCGAGCGCCGACCACGACATCCCCGAGCGCGTCGTCGGTCTTGCGCAGCAGATGCTCACCCTGCCCCGGCACCTGGGCATCCACTCGGGTGGCATGGTGCTGACCGATCGGCCGGTCGGCGAGGTCTGCCCGATCGAGCACGGGCGCATGGACGGTCGCACGGTCCTCCAGTGGGACAAGGACGACTGCGCCTGGATGGGTCTCGTCAAGTTCGACCTCCTGGGTCTCGGCATGCTCTCGGCCATCCAGTACTGCTTCGACCTCGTGGCCGAGCACACCGGGGAACGCTGGACCCTGGAGACCATCCCGAAGGACGAAGCAGGGGTCTACGACCAGCTCTGCCGGGCCGACACCATCGGGGTCTTCCAGGTGGAGAGCCGCGCGCAGATGGGCATGCTGCCGCGCTTGCTCCCCCGCCGGTTCTACGATCTCGTCATCGAGGTCGCCATGATCCGCCCTGGGCCCATCCAGGGCGGCGCGGTGCACCCCTACCTGCGCCGGAAGACCGGCCAGGAGCCCATCACCTACCTCCACCCGAGCCTCGAACCGGTCCTCGAACGCACGCTCGGCGTGCCGTTGTTCCAGGAGCAGCTCATGCAGATGGCGATGGCCGTCGGTGGGTGCTCGGCCGAGGACGCTGACCTCCTGCGCCGGGCTATGGGATCGAAGCGCGGCGAGGAGAAGATCGAGAGCCTCAAGGACACGCTGTACCTCGGCATGGCCGGTAACGGCATCGTCGGTGCGGACGCCGATGCCGTGTACGCCAAGATCCAGGCCTTCGCCAACTTCGGCTTCGCCGAGAGCCACTCCCTGAGCTTCGCCCTCCTCGTCTACGTGAGCGCCTGGCTGCGCCTGCACTACCCGGGGGCCTTCCTCGCGGCCCTGCTCCGCGCGCAGCCCATGGGGTTCTACTCGCCGATGACCCTCGTCGCCGACGCCCGCCGACACGGCGTCTCCGTCCTGCGTCCCGATCTGCATCGCTCCGGCGCACAGGCCGGCCTCGAAGCGCTCGACCCGGAGGCCACCCCCGGCGCCCCGGTCGCTCCCGGCGGGCGCACGCGCTGCCTCGAACACGAACAGGGGCCGACCGGGCTCTTCGATCCGCTCCTTCCCGACGATTCGGCAGGACACCGGCGCGACGGCGCACTCGCCGTCCGGCTGGGACTCTCCTCCGTCCAGGGGATCGGTGAGGAGCTCGCGAAGCGGATCGTCGCCGAACGGGAGTCCGGAGGGCTGTTCACCAGCCAGGCCGACTTGGCCAGGCGCATCGGCCTGAGCTCCTCGCAGTTGGAGTCGCTGTCGGCGGCAGGCGCCTTCGACGGATTCGGCCTCACCCGTCGTGAGGCGATGTGGGGCGCAGCGCAGGCCAGTCGGCATCGTCCCGACCAGCTCGAGGGGACGTTCACGACCGTGCAGCCGCCGTTGCTCCCGGTTCCGACGGCCGCCGAACAACTCATCTCCGACATCTGGTCGACCGGGATGTCGACCGACGACCACCCCATCCGCCACGTCCGAGCCGAGCTCATGCGACGAGGGGCGCTGCGGTCCGACGAACTCCTGACGGCGCAGACGGACCGTCGCGTGGAGGTCGGGGGCGTCGTGACGCATCGGCAACGGCCGGCGACGGCGAGCGGCATCACCTTCATGAACCTCGAGGACGAAGCGGGACTCGTCAACGTGATCTGCAGTGTCGGCGTCTGGAACCGGTATCGCCGCGTGGCCAGGGAAGCCCCGGCAATGGTGGTCCGCGGCATGCTGGAGCGATCACCGGAAGGCATCGTCAATCTGGTGGCGGATCGGTTGGAAGCGCTCCGGATCGGGGCGAACACCCGTTCGCGCGACTTCCAATGACCCGTCACGACCAAACCGCGGCGGGCTCCTCCTCCGAACACCCTCTACAGCACAGCACGAGACTCATGGGATTCCCAGGCAGGCCCCGGGAAGGAATGACCGGGAGCCACCCGGCGTTGTCCCCAGTGTTGAGTAGACCAGAAGGGGGTCACCCATGGCGAGAGTGTACGAAGAGATCGAAGGCCGGACCGGCGAGGTGGAACGGTACCGTCACCACCCGAACGGCAAGGGCATGGTCGCAGCTCGTGCACTGATCGATCCGTCGGCGTTCATCGAACGCACTACCTTCGTGGAGGCTGACGCGGACATCCGTGCCAACGCCTGGATCGGTGCCGGAACCTGGATCGACCGGTCCGCGGTGATCGGCGAAGGCGCCTTCATCGGCGCGAACGTCCACATCGGGGAGCGCTGTGTCATCGGACGCGGAGCGCGGGTCGGAAGCGACGCCCGTCTCGGCGCCGACGTCCAGGTCGCCCACGGCGCGAGCGTGGATCGGGATGCCAGGGTCGCAGACCGCACCGTGGTCGGCAGTGAACGACCGGTCATGACCGAACCGACGGTCCGTCAGACGAACCGCGCCCCGCGCCGACCTCGTGCGAACGGCACCGACCGGTTCGGGAAGGCCGCCTGACCGGCAGACCGCTCCACCACCGTCACGCAGGGCCCGGACTCGTGAGTCCGGGCCCTGCGTCGTCTCCGCCGGACACGACGCACATGTCAGACGACTAACATATCAGGATGGACCTGAAGGACTACCTGCGCATCCTCCGCCATCGCTGGCTGCTCATCGTCGCGATCACCATGGGAGCAGCGGCGCTCGCCCACGGGTACACCCTCATCACCCAACCCGTGTACCAGTCGACGGGCCAGCTGTTCGTCGCCGTCACCGGCGGCGACTCCGTCGGCGACCTCAATCAGGGCAACGCCTTCGCCCAGAGCCGCGTCGCCTCGTACGTGATCCTCGCCACCGGTTCGACCGTCCGGTCCACGGTGGCCGACCGCCTCGACCTCGACCCCGCGTCGCTCATCGGGACGATCTCAGCGTCCAATCCCGCCCAGTCGGTCCTGATCGACATCTCCGCCGTCGACAGCGATCCGGTTGCGGCAGCCCGCATCGCGAACACCGCAGCCCAGGTGCTCGTCGACCTCGTCGACGACGTCGAGAGCGCCAACGAGGTGGACGCCGCCGGTGCGCTGGGCGATCCGACCCCGGTCGGGCTGACGATCGTGGAAGAGGCGTCTCCACCCCGGTCCCCCGTCGCGCCGAACGTGCTGCAGAACCTCGCGGTGGGCATCCTCGCCGGCCTCGCCCTGGGCGTCGGGATCACGCTGCTGATCGAGGTCCTCGACACCCGACTCCGCGGTCGCGCGGCGATCGAGAAGCTCACGGACACGAGCATCCTCGGCGCCTTCCACACGGAACCCACCGACGCGGCCCAACTCATCCTCGGATCGACGGAGAGCTACAGCCGGCGCGCCGAGAGCTTCCGGCAGCTTCGGACACACCTCCAGTTCGCCTCCATCGACGGCGGACTCCGCAGTGTGATGGTCACGTCCTCGGTTCCGGGCGAGGGGAAGAGCACCACCGCGGCGAACCTCGCGCTCGTCCTCGCGGAAGCGGGGAACTCCGTCCTCCTCGTCGATGCGGACCTGCGCCGACCCCGACAGCACGAGATGTTCGGCCTCGAGGGTGCGGTCGGGCTCACGACCGTGCTCACCGGCAGGATCAGCCTCGGCGATGCCTCGCAAGCGGTCGACGGGGCGGGGCGTCTCGCCGTCCTCACCTCCGGCGAGCTGCCGCCGAATCCGAGCGAACTGCTCGGATCAGCGGCGATGGAGCGCGCACTCTCAGAGATGGAACGCGCGTACGACGTGGTGGTCATCGACACACCCCCGCTCATCAACGTCTCGGACCCGACAGCACTGTCGACGCTTGCGAGCGGCGTCCTGCTCGTGGCGTCGGCCGACGGCCGACTGCACCGCGACCAGCTCCGGCAGTCCCTCGAGAACCTCAGCTTCGTCCAGGCGAAGCTCCTCGGGGTCGTTCTCAACCGCATCGAGGTGGCTCGAGGAGAGCAGTCGTCGTCCTACGCGTACTACCACCGGACCGCCCCGACGCGTCGACCACGGCGGACCACGGCATGAACACCCCGCTCGATCCGCCTCCGACCCGCATCCTGATCGTCTGCACCGGCAACATCTGTCGATCCCCGTATGCCCATTTTCTTCTCGGCGGCGGGCTGGCGGAGGTCGACGCGTCCGGCTTCGAGGTGCGGAGCGCCGGGACGGGCGCGCTGCGCGGCCACCCGATCGACGCCTCGAGCGCGGCGTTGCTCGGTCCACTCGCCGCGACGGCAGCCGGCTTCACCGCGACGCAGCTCACCGCGGGCCTCGTCACTCGACAGGACGTCGTCCTGACCATGACGCGGGAGCATCGCAGCGCCGTCCTCAGGCTGTGCCCGGAGGCGCTGCGTCGGACCTTCTCCCTGCGTGAGTTCGCCCGGCTCCTCGACACCGTCGACTCGGGACGACTTCCCCGCCCTCGAGCAGGGCGCTGGACGCGTCTTGCCCCCGAGCTGGCGGCCAACCGGACGAGCGCACGACTCCCGGATCCGGCCCAGGACGACGTCGTCGACCCGTTCGGTCAGGGCCCGGAGGTCTTCCGTCGGATGGCGTCGCAGATCGCCCCGGCGGTCGAGCGCATCATCGCGTTCGAGCGCACTGCCGTCGAGGAGGATTCGGGGCCTCGTTGAGGACGTCGGTGTGCCACTGCACCCTCCGTCCCGCCGACGGGCCGAGCACGCCACAAACGACGAAGGCCCGCGAGGTGATCGCGGGCCTTCGTCGTGATGTTGCTGTCTGGCTGGGGTACCTGGACTCGAACCAAGAACAACTGAACCAGAATCAGTCGTGTTGCCAATTACACCATACCCCACTGTCAGAACCGAAGCCCCGACCGAAGAACAACACTAGCCTACGGAGGCGGCCGTCTCAAATCGAAGCGTCCCGGGCGCGTCGCGAGCGCTCAGCTGGGGACGCCCGCGAGGTCCCGGTTGAGTGCTCTGGACACCCGAGCGCCGTTCCCGGCCGCCACGATGAGCTGCTGCGGGCCGGGAGGCGTGATGTCGCCGGCGGCGTACACGCCCGGCACGGACGTGCGACCCCAGGCGTCGACCACGACGTACCCGTCGGTGTCGCGATCGAGTGAGAGCTGTTCCAGATATCCGAGGGGCGCGGCCCACTGCGGCCGCACGAAGCCCCCGGAGCGCGGGATGAGCGTACCGTCGGCGAGGCGGACACCGGTGAAGCCGTCGCGACCGCCGTCGAGCTCCGCGATCGCTCCGCGCTCGACCCGGATGCCCGCGGAAGCGAGCGCGGCCTCCTCGGGGCCGGTGACGGTGTCGGTGCCGTTCGTGAAGACGATGAGGTCCGACGACCACTGTGCGATGAGGATCGCCCATTCCGCCAGGTCCGTCGTCTCGCCGATGAGCGCGAGCGGCGCATCGGCCTTCTCGTACCCGTCGCACTCGACGCAGCTGTGCAGATCAGTTCCGTAGAAAGCCCGCAGGTTCGCGACCTTCGGCAGCGTCTCCGTGAGACCGCTCGCGACGACGACCGTCCTGGTCACGACGTCGCGATCCGGCTCGCCGCGGACCCCCTGGGCGACGACGTGGAAGCCGTCAGCAGTCGCCTCGATCGACTGCACGGACGCGAACTGGACCTCCGCGTTCGCGTACGCCGCGACCTCCTCGCGCCCCATTCGCCGGAGATCCAGCGGAGCGATGCCGTCGCGGGTGAGGAAGCCGTGCGAGCGCAGCGTCGCAGCGTGCCGTGGGCGATTGCCGTCGAGCACGAGGATGCGCCGACGCGCGCGCGCCAGGTTCAGCGCGGCCGAGAGTCCCGCGGGTCCCGCACCGACGACGACGACGTCGTACGAGTCGCTCATGACGCGAGGTGCGCGGAGAGCCGATCGAGTCGCGTGATCGATTCCGTCTTCCCGAGGATCTCGAGCGACTCGAACAGCGGCGGGGAGATCCGACGCCCGGACGCCGCGACGCGCAGCGGGCCGTAGGCGATACGGGGCTTCAGTCCGAGGCCCTCGATGAGCGCACCGGCGAGCGCGTCCTGGATCGATCCGGCCGTCCACTCCGACTCGGGGACGAGCTCGAGGGCGCCGATGGACGCGGCGAGCACCTCGCCGGCGTTCGCCGGAAGACCCTTGAGCGCGTCGTCCTGGTACTCGAGCTCCGCGGCACCGCGGAACAGGAAGCCGAGGAGCGCGGGGACCTCGCCGAGCAGCGCGATGCGCTCCTGGACGAGCGGGGCGGCCTGCTCGAGCACGGCCTGCTGCGCCTCGGTGACGGGCTCGCTCACCACACCGGCCTCGACGAGGTACGGCGTGATGCGGCCGAGGAAGTCGGCCGGCTCCAGCAGTCGGATGTGGTCGCCGTTGATGGACTCCGCCTTCTTGAGGTCGAAGCGCGCCGGGTTCGGGTTGACGTCGACGACGTCGAACGCGGCGATCATCTCGTCGATCGAGAAGACGTCGCGGTCGCCGCTCAGCGACCATCCGAGCAGTGCGAGGTAGTTGATGAGCCCCTCCGGCACGAAGCCACGGTCGCGGTGGTGGAAGAGGTTCGCCTCCGGGTCGCGCTTGGAGAGCTTCTTGTTGCCTTCGCCCATGACGTACGGCAGGTGACCGAACCGTGGGACGAAGGTCGTGAGGCCGATGTCGATGAGCGCGTGGTACAGGGCGATCTGCCGCGGCGTCGACGGCAGCAGGTCCTCGCCGCGGAGGACGTGGGTGATCTGCATGATGGCGTCGTCGACGGGGTTCACGAGCGTGTAGAGCGGCTTGCCGTTCGGGCGCACGAGGACGAAGTCCGTGAACGACCCGGCCGGGAAGGTGATCTCACCGCGCACGAGGTCGTCGAAGCTGAGGTCGTCGTCCGGGACCCGCAGACGGAGCGCCGGCTCGCGGCCCTCGGCTCGGAACGCGGCGCGCTGCTCGTCGGTGAGGTCGCGGTCGAAGTTGTCGTACCCGAACTGCTTCGGCCGGCCGGCCGCCTCGTTGCGCGCGTCGATCTCGTCGGCGTTCGAGAAGCTCTCGTAGAGGTGCCCGGCAGCCGTCAGCCGCGCGATCACGTCGGCATAGATGTCGCTCCGCTCGGACTGCCGGTACGGCGCGTGGGGTCCGCCGACGCCGACGCCCTCGTCCCAGTCGAGCCGCAGCCACGTGAGCGCGTCGACGAGCTGCTCGTAGCTCTCCTCGCTGTCGCGAGCGGCATCGGTGTCCTCGATCCGGAAGACGAGCTTGCCCCCCGTGTGCCGGGCGTACGCCCAGTTGAACAGCGCCGTGCGGACGAGACCGACGTGCGGTGTGCCGGTCGGCGACGGGCAGAACCGGACGCGGACGTCGGTGCCGGAAGCCGTGGAGAAGGGGTGCGTAATCGTGTCAGACATCGCCTGTCATCTTAGTCGCGCCGCCCAGGGACGCGGCGATCCGCAGGAGTGCAGCGACGGCGGGGATACGGTCCGCGTGCTCGGCGCTGACGAGGTGGAGCGCCCGGTCGTCGTCGTTGCGCGTCGGCAGCACGACCACCTCGGTCGGCAGCTGCGCGGCCGCGAGTGCGAGGGTGGGCAGCAGGGCGACGCCGAGCCCGGCCGCCACCAGGGCGGTGACCGCGATCGCATTGTCGGTCTCGTGCGCGATGACGGGCTCGAAGCCGCTCGACCGGCAGAGACCGAGGAGATGACCTCGGCAACGCGGACAACCCGCGATCCAACGCTCACCGGCGAGGGCCGCGAGGTCGACCTGTCGATCACCGGCTCGAGCGTGGCCGACCGGGAGCACGAGACGCATCGGGTCGGTTCCGAACCGGCGCACGCGGAGTCCGGCCGCGCTCTCCCGATGCGGGTCGTCCGGATCGTCCGGGTAGCTGAAGGTGATCGCGACGTCGGCTTCACCGGCACGGACCGCGGCGACGGCCTCCGGCGGTTCGGCCTCGACGAAGGAGACCCCGATTCCCGGATGCTCGTCGGCCAGGCGAGCGAGGAGCTGCGGCACGAGCATCGACGACGCCGAAGGGAAGGCGACGAGGCGCACCCGCCCACTCCGCAATCCCGCGAGTGCCGCGACCTCCTCGGACGCCGCGCGCACCGCTCGGTCCACCGCAACCGCGTGTCCGGCGAGGATCGCACCGGCCTCGGTGAGGCGGACGCCCCGACCGACGCGCTCGACGACCGGCATGCCGAGCCGACGCTCGAGCCTGCGGAGATGCTGGCTCACCGCCGGTTGACTCGAGCCGAGCGCGTGCGCGGCGGCCGTGATCGATCCGGTCGAGGCGATGGCGCCGACGACGAGGAGGGAACCGGCGTCGAGGGCCGATGACGAGGGCTGCGGTGAAAGGGTGGACACCCTCGAAGCATAATCTCTCGTTATGGTTCTCATCGAGAGTCGGTCCTTGTCGTATGGATACCCGGCGAAGAGACTGGATGCATGAGCACCCTCAGCCTCCAGGAAGCCAGCGGATCCTTCCCATCCGCACCCGGCTACCTGGCCGCCTGCACGCTGGGACTGCCGACGATCGGCACGACGGACGCGATCACGGCCGATCTCTCCGCATGGCAGGCGGCTCGAACCGATGCGGCCGCCTACGGCGCCGTCGTCGAGCGGGTGCGCGGCTCCTTCGCCGAGCTGGTACACGTGCCGGTCCGCTCGGTCGCGATCGGATCCCAGACATCCGCCATGGTCGCCATGGTCGCGGCGTCGGTGCCGGACGGCGCCGAGGTCCTCTGCGTCGAGGGCGACTTCAGCTCACTCGTCGCTCCGTTCCTCATGCAGGCGCACCGCGGCGTGCGTGTCCGCCACGCACCGCTCACCGAACTCGCTGCCCACATCGACGCCTCGACCTGGCTCGTCGCCTACTCCGCGGTGCAGTCGGCAACCGGCGCGGTCGCCGACGTGGTCGCGATCCGTGAGGCGGCGGCCGTCCACGGCACGCTGACGCTCAACGACCTCACGCAGGCGGCCGGGTGGCTCCCCGTCGACGCCTCGGCCGACGACATCACCGTGTGCCACGCCTACAAGTGGCTCTGCGCGCCACGAGGCGTGGCGTTCATGACGGTGCGCGACGAGGTGGTGGACCGCCTCCGGCCGAGCCAGGCCGGTTGGTACTCGGGTGACGACGTCTGGTCGTCCTGTTACGGCCCGTCGTTGCATCTCGCCGAGAGCGCACGACGGTTCGACGTCTCCCCCGCCTGGCAGGCCTGGGTCGGCGCCGAGCCCGCCATCGCCCTCTTCGCGGCGGTCGACGCCGTCGCCGTGTACGAGCACGACACCCGGCTCGCAGCAGCGCTCAGGGCGGGCATCGGCGAGAGCCGGTCGCTCCTCACCGGGACGGCCTCGGCCATCGTCACGTGGACGGATCCCGATGGACACGACCTCCGGGCGCTGCAGTCGGCCGGGATCACGGCATCGGGTCGCGCCGGCCGGGCAAGGGTCGCGTTCCACCTCTGGAACACCGACGACGACGTCGCAGCTGCGCTGACCGCTCTCGGTCAGCGCAGCTGACGCGGGTCAGGGTCGGCGGCCGGTGTTCCGGAGGATGCCGATGCCCGAGACCTCGACCTCGACGACCTGGCCGTCGGTGAATGGTCCGACGCCGGCCGGCGTCCCGGTCAGGATGACGTCGCCCGGGAGGAGCGTCCAGACGGCGGACGCGTACTCGACGATCGCGCCGATGGAGTGCACCATGTCGGAGAGTGGGGCGTGCTGGCGGACCTCACCGTCGACCCGGGTCTCGATCGTCGCGCCGTCGAAGGAGAACTCCGTCTCGATGTAGGGGCCGAGCGGGCAGAACGTGTCGAAGCCCTTCGCGCGGGCCCACTGGCCGTCGGACTCCTGGAGGTCGCGAGCCGTGACGTCGTTGGCGATCGTGTAGCCGAAGATGACCTCGTCGGCACGCTCCGCGCTGACGTTCTTGGCGACGCCACCGATCACGATGGCGAGTTCGCCCTCGAAGTCGATGCGCTCGGACTGCTTCGGGAAGACGACGGCGTCCCCCGGCCCGACCACGGAGGTGTTGGGCTTCAGGAAGAGCAGCGGCTCGGTGGGGGCCTCCCCACCCATCTCGGCGGCGTGGTCGTGGTAGTTCTTGCCGACGGCGACGACCTTGGAGCGAGGGATGACCGGCGCGAGCAGGACCGCATCCGCGAGCGGGACGCGCTCCCCCGTCGGTTCGAAGCCCGAGTAGAGCGGATCGCCGTCGAGGACGACGAGATCCGCATCGTCGATGATGCCGTAGCGGATGGCCTGATCGTGACTGAAGCGAGCGATTTTCACCAGGCCAGCCTATCCCGAGGTGCCCCGGCGACACGGAAGCCCCGCACGAGGTGCGGGGCTTCCCAGGCTGCTCGGAGGCTACTCGGCGTCGAGACGCGTCATCCACCCGTGGCGGTCGGGCAGGCGGCCGTACTGGATGTCGGTCAGTTCCTGGCGCAGCGACATCGTGAGTTCGCCCGCCGGAGCGTCGGCGTCGCCCACGGTGAAGTCCTTGGCCTTCAGCTGCGCGATCGGCGTGACGACCGCAGCCGTCCCGCAGGCGAACACCTCGACGATGTCGCCGCTCTCGACGCCTTCGCGCCACTCGTCGATCGTGACCCGGCGGCGCTCCACCCGGTGTCCGCGGTCCTCCGCGAGCTGCAGGATGCTGTCGCGGGTGATGCCTTCGAGGATCGAGTCCGACTCCGGCGTGACGAGCGTGCCGTCGCGTTTGACGAGGACGACGTTCATCCCGCCGAGCTCCTCGATGTAGGTCGCCTCCTGTGCGTCCAGGAAGAGCACCTGGGCGCACCCGTGCTCGTACGCCTCGGCCTGCGGGAGCAGGGAGGACGCGTAGTTGCCGCCGGTCTTCGCCGCCCCGGTGCCGCCCTTGCCCGCACGGCTGTAGTCGGTGGACAGCCAGATGGACACGGGGGTGACGCCGCCGGTGAAGTAGGCGCCGGCCGGGCTGGCGATGACGTAGTAGTTGACCTTCTTCGCCGGGCGGACGCCCAGGAAGGCCTCCTTGGCGAACATGAACGGCCGCAGGTACAGGCTGGTTTCCGGCGCCGACGGCACCCAGGAGCCGTCGACGGCGATGAGCTGCTTGATCGACTCGACGAAGTACTCGACCGGGAGCTCCGGCAGCGCGAGCCGCTTGGCCGAGCGCTGCAGGCGGCGGCCGTTCGCGTCGGGGCGGAACGACCAGATGGAGCCGTCGGCGTGACGGTACGCCTTCAGGCCCTCGAAGATCTCCTGGGCGTAGTGGAGGACGGCGGCGGCCGGGTCGAGCGAGATCGGACCGTAAGCCTGGACCCGTGGGCGGTGCCATCCACCGCGCTCGGACCAGCAGATGTCGACCATGTGGTCGGTGAAGTGCTGCCCGAAGCCCGGGTCGGCGAGGATCGCGTCGCGCTCTGCGGCGGGGACGGGCTGCTCGTTGGGGGTCACGGTGAAGGCGAGTTCGCGCTGCGCCATGGGGAGGTTGATCGTCATGATGGTGTCTTCCGTCGTGATCTGCGTGTCTGGTGGGCGTCTACCGGTTCGCCGCGAGGGCCGCGATCGCATCGCCGACCTCGGTCGTCGTGCGTGCTGCGCCGGTGCGGGCGGCGATGTCGGCGGTGACGGCAGTGGCGACTCGCGCCGCCTCCGTCTCGAGGCCGAGATGCGACAGCATCAGGGAGACGGAGAGGATGGCGGCGGTCGGGTCGGCCAGCTGCTTCCCGGCGATGTCGGGCGCCGATCCGTGGACGGGCTCGAACATGCTCGGGTACGTGCCGTCCGGGTTGATGTTTCCCGAGGCCGCGAGTCCGATGCCGCCGCTGATCGCGCCGGCCAGATCGGTGAGGATGTCGCCGAAGAGGTTGTCCGTGACGATGACGTCAAATCTAGCAGGATCCGTGACGAGGAAGATGGTGGCCGCGTCGACGTGCAGGTAGTCGACCACGACGTCGGGGAACTCCGCGGACACCGCGTCGACGACGCGCTTCCAGAGCGACCCGGCGAAGACGAGGACGTTGGTCTTGTGGACGAGGGTGAGCTTCCCCCGACGTGCGGCGGCAGCGGCGAACGCGTAGCGCACCACCCGTTCCACCCCGTAGGCGGTGTTGACCGACACCTCGTTCGCGATCTCGTGCGGCGTGCCCTGACGGATCGCTCCGCCGTTGCCGACGTACGGCCCCTCCGTGCCCTCACGGACGACGACGAAGTCCACGTCGCCGGGCTCGCTCAGCGGGCTCGGGACACCCGGGTACACCACGGTCGGGCGCAGATTGACGTAGTGGTCGAGGCTGAACCGGAGCTTGAGGAGCAGTCCACGCTCGATGTTCGCGTTCGCGAGCCGGGGGTCGCCGGGCACGCCGCCGACCGCTCCGAGGAGGATGGCGTCGTGCGAGGCGATCGCAGCGAGGTCCGCTTCGGTCAGCACGTCACCGGTCTCGAGGAACCGCGCGGCGCCGAGCGAGAAGGGCGTCTGCTCGAACCGGACGTCGCCACCCTGCACCGCCGCATCGAGGACCTTGAGCGCCTCGCCGACGACCTCGGGACCGATCCCGTCGCCGGGGATGACTGCGAGCTTGACGGTGCGGGACATGCGACTCCTGAGGATGCGACGACGGTGTGCGCCCAGCTTAACGCCTCCGACCTCGGGCGGATCGTGCCACCCGTCTCCGGGTGGCACGATCGACGGAGCCCTACCGGACCCGCCGAAGACCGATCGCCGCGACGAGCATGGCGGCCACGATGAGGCCGACGCCGATCCACGCTGCGACACCGACACCGCTGTCGAAGGCGTGCCGCGCGGAGTCCATGAGCGCACCCGCGAGGTCGCCGGGCAGCTGCTCGGCGACGTTCGCCGCACCACCCAGGGTCTCCCCCGCCGCCTGCTGCTGGGCGGCGGTCAGTCCGTCCGGCAGGACGACCGAGGAACGGTAGGACGCGGTGAGCACGGTGCCGAGTGTCGCCGTGCCGAGCACCGCGCCCAGCTCATAGGCGGTCTCGGAGACACCGGACGCCGCACCGGCCTTCTCCGGCGGCGCACTCGCGATCACGAGCTCGTTCGACACCGTCTCGGCGGAGCCGATGCCGAGCCCGAGGGCGACGAACGCGAGGCCGATCCCGAGGGCCGAAACGTCTCCCCCGGTGATCGCGATGGAGGCGTATCCGACGGCCGAGACGACGAGTGCGATCGGGACCACGATGCCCGGACGGACCCGCTTGGAGATGGGCACGATCACGAGGCCGGCGATGATCATCACGATGAGGCCGGGGAGCAGGACGAGCCCGGCGTCGAGCGGCTGCAGGCCCAGCACCAGCTGCAGATGCTGCGACACGAAGAACAGCCCACCGACGAGCGCCGTCACGCTCAGCAGGTTGATGACCACGGCGCCGCTGAACGAGGCCCGCCGGAACAGGCTCAGGTCGAGCAGCGGATGCTCGAGGCGGAGCTGACGGCGGATGAACAGGACGCCACTGACCACGCCGACGACCATCGAGACGACCGTGAGCAGGTCGAAGCCGGCTTCCGCCAGGTGCTTGATGCTGAACACGAGCGGCGTCATCGTCAGGAGGATGAGCAGGATGCTCGGCACGTCGATGCGTCCGGGGTTGGGGTCCTTCGACTCCGGGATGAGGAAGGGCGCGAGGACGACGAGCGGCAGGAGCACCGGGACGGCGAGCAGGAACACCGCGCCCCAGGCGAAGTGCTCGAGGATGATCCCACCGACGATCGGCCCGAGCGCGCTGCCGGCGGCGAACCCGCTGGCCCAGACGGCGATGGCGAACCGTCGCTGGTCGCGGTCGAGGAAGATGTTCCGCAGCAGCGAGAGCGTCGACGGCATGAGCATCGCTCCGAAGAACCCGAGCGCCGCCCGAGCCGCGATCAGGAGCTCGGCGCTGGGCGCGAAGGCCGCGGCGACGGAGACGACACCGAATCCGATGGAGCCGATGAGCAGGAGACGACGACGACCGATGCGGTCGCCGAGGCTGCCCATCGACACGAGCAGGCCGGCGAGCACCAGCGGGTAGATGTCGACGATCCAGAGCAGCTGCGTGCCGGTCGGGGTGAGCGCGCTCGAGATCGCGGGCAACGCGAAGTTGAGGACCGTGTTGTCGACCGACACCAGCAGGACGGGGAGCATGAGGACGGCGAGCGCGAACCAGGCTCGCCGACCGGCACGGGGAGCGGCGACGGCGGTGGGTTCGGTGGCGGTGGACACGGTGACCTCTTTCAAAGCGTGGAGAACGGCGCCGGTCGGGCGCCGCCCGCTCGACTATACCGTCCAGCCGGTATAGTATCAATCCGAATCCGACGAGCCGAATACGATGGAGCCATGGCGAAGCAGACCGCAGCCCGAGAACGCGTCCTCGACGCCTTCGCCGAACTCCTCATCGAGCAGGGCGAACGCGCCGCCACCCTCGACGCCGTCGCCGCGGCGGCCGGTGTCTCCAAGGGCGGACTGCTCTACCACTTCGGCAGCAAGGAGGCCCTCGTCGACGGCCTCATCGAGCGGCTCTCGGACATGAGCGAGGCCGACACGGCGCGGATGCTCGCGGCCCCGGAGGGCGTCGTCGAGTACTTCGTGCGCACCTCGGTCGACTGCGGCACCCCGTTCGACCGGACGATCATCGCCGTCGCGCGGCTGGCGCAGGGACAGCACGCCCAGGCGAGCGACGCGATGGCGGACATCCGCCGGAGCTGGTTGCGCACGGTGGAGGACGCCGTCGGCGACCCCGACACCGCTCGTGCCATCGTGTTGATGTCCGACGGCCTCTACGCCAACACGGCGCAGCTCGGCATGGGTGTCAGCGACCCCGACGAGGGCAGCGACGAGTCGATCGAGCGGCTCCTGGCCGTCATCGCGCGACTGCTCCCCGCCGGCGGGCGCTGAGCCGCGACGCCCGCCGGGCGCACCGGAACGGCGTCGGCGCCTCGGCCTGCGGACGACGATGCCCCGCACCGGACGGCGCGGGGCATCGGGTCGGAGCAGCGGTCGGGCTACTGCTCGGTGATGTCGATCTCGCGGAGTAGTGTCGCGTCGATCGTCTCGCGGATGACCTCGAGGACGTCGTCGGCGACCGGTGAGTCGACCGTCAGGACGCTGAGCGCCGGGCCACCGGCCTCGTGACGGGCGATCTGCATGCCCGCGATGTTGATGCCCGCCTCGCCGAACCGCTGGCCGTAGACGGCAACGATGCCGGGTCGGTCGGTGTAGACCATCACGATGTGGTGCTTCGCGAACGGCACCTCGACGTCGTAGCCGTTGATCTCGACGATCTTCTCGGTCTGCTTCGTGCCCGTCAGCGTGCCCGACACCGAGATCTGCGATCCGTCGCTGAGGGCTCCGCGCAGCGTGATGACGTTGCGGTACTCCTCGCTCACCTCGTCGGTGAGCAGGCGCGTGACGACACCGCGCTGCTCGGCGAGCAGCGGGGCGTTCACGTACGAGACCGTCTCGCTGACGATGTTCGTGAAGATCCCCTTGAGCGCGGCCAGCTTCAAGACGCTGACGTCGTACCCGCTCAGCTCGCCGTGGACCTCGACGTCGACGCTCGTGAGCGACGAGGTCGACAGCGCGGCGAACACCTGCCCGAGCTTCTCGACGAGCGGGATGCCGGGACGGACGTAGGGGTCGATCACGCCGCCGGCGACGTTGACCGCGTCCGGGACGAGTTCGCCGCCGAGCGCGAGGCGCACGGACTTGGCGACCGAGACGCCGGCCTTCTCCTGTGCCTCATCCGTGGACGCACCGAGGTGCGGCGTCACGATGACGTTCTCGAGCCCGAGCAGCTTCGTGTCGGTGGGCGGCTCGCTGACGAAGACGTCGAGGCCGGCACCGGCGATGACGTTGTTGGACAGCGCCTCGTACAGCGCGTCCTCGTCGATCAGGCCGCCGCGGGCGACGTTGACGACGTAGGCCGTCGGCTTCATGAGCGCGAACTGCGGGCCGGCGATCATGCCCGTCGTCTCCGGCGTCTTCGGCATGTGGATGGTGATGAAGTCGGACTGCGCCAGCAGCTCGTCGAGCGTGACCAGCTGCACCCCGAGCTGCTGCGCACGAGCGGACGTGATGTAGGGGTCGTACGCGATGACGTTCGTGCCGAACGCCTGCAGACGGGCCGTGATGAGGGCACCGATACGGCCGAGGCCGATGATGCCGATGGTCTTCTCATAGAGCTCGGTACCGGTGTACTTGGACCGCTTCCACTGCCCCTGGGCGAGCGCGGCGTGCGCGGCCGGGATGTGGCGGGCGAGGCTCAGGATGTGGCCGACGGTGAGCTCGGCCGCGGAGATGATGTTCGACGTGGGTGCGTTGACGACCATGACCCCGGCCGTCGTGGCGGCCTTGATGTCGACGTTGTCGAGACCGACACCCGCGCGCGCGACGACCTTCAACCGGGTGGCCGCCTGGATGGCCTCCTCGTCGACCTTGGTCGCGGATCGGACCAGGATGGCGTCGGCGTCGGCGATCGCCGCGAGCAGAGCCGGGCGGTCCGTCCCGTCGACGGAGCGCACGTCGAAGTCGGGCCCGAGGGCGTCGACGGTTGCTGGTGAGAGTTCTTCGGCGATCAGTACGACCGGTTTCGACACGGAACGGTTCCTTCGCAGTAGCAGTGGGGTGGGCAGCGCGTCGGTGTCCGGCGGCCATCGCAAGCCTATCGGAGGCGCACCGGGCGGTTCGTCGTGTGACGATGCGGCGGCCGGGTCAGACGGAGAGGTCGATCAGCTGCTGCGCGCCGAACATCGCGAGGACCGACAGCGAGATCGCCGCGACGACGCACAGGGCGACGAGGTAGCGCACGGTCTGCTCGCCGAGCGACCGCTCGCGACCGGTCCAGAAGGCGATCGCGAAGGCCACGACCGGCAGGAGCAGGCCGCCGATGAGGACGACCCAGCCGAGCGGCAGGACCGGAACGGCGAGGCCGTTCGCCGTCCCGACGATGCCGACGAGGTTGCCGACGGCTTCGAAGACGTCATAGGCGAAGAACAGGCCGAACAGGACGGCGATGGACCAGCTGAGCCAGCCGGGTCGCTCGGCGGCGGGTTTCGACACGGGGTCCGCGGTGGTGGAGGGCATCAGGGTCACACTCCTCGGAGGAACGGCCAGGGCAGGATGAGCACGACACCGAGCAGGAGCATCGCGATCCTGACGACGGGTCTGCCGCCACGCGTCAACCAGAGCGTCGCGGCCATCCACACGGGTCCCGCGGCGACCGCGAGTCCCTGTCCGAGATCGAACATGAACCGGCCGACCGCATCGCTCGGGACGGCCGCGTCAGGACGGAACGCCGAGATCAGCCAACCGACGCTGTACAGCAGGAAGACCCCACCGAAGATGCCGAGGGTGACCAGCATGACCGAGCTCATCTGCTCGCGCTCTCCGGCGGCAGCCTCATCCGTGACCGGGTCGGTCGGCTTCGCGACGTCGACCTCGACAGGAGGGGCTACCGGTTCTTCGACCTGACCGGCCGACTCCGCGGCCGACGGGACCGCCGCGGTCGCCCGACCACGCGTGATCGGCTCCTGCGATGCGGGCTCGAGCGTGGTCCGGTCGCCGGAAGCCGAGGCATCGAGCGTCGGATCGTCGTCGCCCGCCCAGCTCAGCGCATCTTCGTCCCGCGGCTCAGTCATACCGCCAGCCTATCGCCGCCGGGCCGATCACCGAGTGCGGCGATCCGGACGCGACGGAGCAGAATTGCCTGGTGAACCCGTTCCCGCTCCTGCAGTCCGCCCTGACCGTCGTCCTCGCGATCATGTTCATCGGCATGGGAGTCCTCCACTTCCTCCCGGGACCGGCGAGGACCATGGCCGCGATGATCCCGGGACCCCTGCGGGGCAGCACCATCACACCGCGGATGCTCGTCGCCATCACCGGCGTGTGCGAGATCGCGGGCGGCGTCGGCCTGCTCGTCCCACCCACCAGGCTCGCCGCAGTGGTCTGCCTGATCGTGTTCCTCGTCGCGGTGTTCCCGGCAAACGCCGCGGCCGCGCGGCAGCCCGAGCGGTTCGGCCGCCTCGCCGTGCCGTTCGTCCCACGGCTCATCGGTCAGCTCGTGCTGATCCTCGCCCTCGTCATCGTGGCGATCTGATCGCTCGACGGGACCTGTCGACGATCCCGTCGGTCCCGACGGATCTCAGACGGCGACGGCGGCGCGCCTGGCCGCGGCCACCGCGCGAGCGACGGTCGTCGCGTCCGTGATGTCGTAGCTCGGCGACCCTCCGCCGGGGCCGGTCTCCGTGACCCGGCCGGCACGGCGACGGGCGGAGAGGTGCACCGCGTCGACACCTGCCCGGGCGAGGACGGGGATCGCATCGATCGTGACGCCGCCACCGGCCATGATCTGCATCGAGCTGTCGCCCCTCGAGGCCATCTGCGCGAGCTTCTCCGCACCGTCGATGCTCGCCCGCGCGCCGCCGGAGGTCAACAGACGGTCCACACCGGCATCGCGCAGCTGGTCGGCGGACCGGACGGGGTCGGTCGTCGCGTCGACGGCCCGATGGAACGTCACCGCGAGCGAGCCCGCAGCCTGACGCAGCTGCGCCAGCGCCTCCAGGTCGATCGTGCGATCGGACCGGAGAGCGCCGACCACGATGCCCGCAGCACCCGCGGCCTCGAGCGCGAGGATGTCGCCGGACATGACGTCGATCTCCGCGGGCGAGTAGACGAAACCGCCCTCTCGCGGACGCACGAGCACGTGCACGAAGTCGCTGAGCCCGGCTTCGTCCGCAGCGCGGACCGCCGCCATCACCAGTCCGATGGAGGGGGTGAGCCCACCGGTGCCGAGGGCCTGGCACAGCTCGACCCGCTGGGCTCCCTCGCGGATGGCGATGCGGACCCCCTCCACGTCCTGGACGGCGATCTCGACGGCGATTGGCGACTGGAGGCTCATTGGACCCATTGTTCCAGTGATCCGCTCGAGCCGAGGACGCGCACGCCGCTGCGCTACTTGTCCGTGCCCTGCGACACCGAACCCTGCAGCTGGCGCTGGAAGATCAGGTACACGATGAGCACGGGGACCACGGTGATCACGGACGCCGCGAAGAGCGCACCGAAGTCCACCGAGTACCCGGCCTGGGCGGCGAAGGACGCCATCCCCTGCGTCAGCACGTAGTTCTGCGGGTTCGAGTTGAGCGCCACCGGCAGGAGGAACTGGTTCCACAGCCCCACGAAGTTGAGGATCGCGACGGTCGCGAGCCCCGGCCTCGCCATGGGCAGCATCACCTGGAAGAAGGTCCGCCACTCCCCCGCTCCGTCGATCGCGGCCGCCTCCGCGATGGAGACCGGCAGCGACTTGAAGAACGAGAACAGGAAGAACACCGTGAACGGGAAGGCGAACGCCGCGTACGTGAGGATGAGTCCCGGGAGCGAGTTGAGCAACCCGAGGCTCTGCAGCACGAAGAACAACGGCACGATCGCGAGGAACACGGGGAACGTGAGGCCGGCGAGCATCAGGTAGTAGATGGCCCGGCTCCCGAAGAAGCGGAACCGCGCCAGCACATACGCACACATCGAGCCGAACAGCATGGTCACGATCAGGGCGCCGAACACCACCACGATCGAGTTCAGGAAGAAGCTGCCGATACCGGCCGTCGTCCACGCATTCACGTAGTTGTCGAAGTTCCACTTCGAAGGCAGCGAGAACGGCGAGGCGAAGATCTCGGAGCTTGTCTTGAACGACGACATGACCGTCCAGAGCAGCGGGACGACGACCACGATCGACCAGATGATGAGCACCGTGTGCGATGCCGTCCCGACGACGCGGTCGCCCGTGGTCGGCTTGCGGCTGGCCGGTGTGCGCGTGCCGGTTCCGACGACCGCCGGGTTCGCGGTCGTCGCCGTGGTCTGGACGGTCATTCCGCCACCCCTTCATCGTTGCCGCCGGTGAGTCGGCTGACCAGGAAGACGACGCCCGCGAACATCAGGGTGACGAGCGCGAGCACGACCCCCATCGCGCAGGCGTAGCCGAACTGGCCCTTGGTGAACGCCGTCGTGAACAGTTGCTGCGACATCACGAGCGTCGTGTTGGACGGGCCGCCGCCGGGATTCAACGCGGCCATGTACACGAACGCGTCGAGGGCGAGGATGCCCATGTAGATGTACGCCGTCTGGATGTTGTCGCGGATCAGCGGGATCGTGATCGTGATCGCGGTCCGCAGGCGGCCCGCGCCGTCGATCCGTGCCGCCTCGTACACTTCGGCCGGCACGCCCTTGATCGCCGCGATGAAGAGCACCGTGTAGAACCCGATGAGTCCCCAGACGATGACGAACATGGTCGCGATCATCGCCGTGTCCGGCGAACCGAGCCAGGCGAAGGAGGTGAACTGGTCGAGCCCGATGCCGGTCAGGAAGCCGTTCAGCAGCCCGGACGACGGGTCGTAGATCTGCTTCCAGACGAGGCCGATGACGATGGCCGGCACGACGTACGGGAAGAAGGTGATCACCCGGTACACGCTCGAGTTGCGGAGGCCGCGGATCGGACCGTTGCTCGGCCCGCCGATCGTGATGAGGGAGGCGAAGAGGAATGCGATCCCGAGGGTCACGAGCGGCAGGACGATCGCGAGCGCGACGCTGTTGCCCATGGACTGGAGGAAGGTCTGGTCCTGGAAGAGCTTCGTGTAGTTCGAGAACCCGACGAAGTCCATGCCCGGGGAGAACCCGGACCAGTTCGTCAACGAGTAGTACGCCGCTTGTGCGAACGGTGAGACCACGAAGACGACGTACCCCACCACCGGCACGATCAGGAAGACCAGGAAGAACGAGACCCGGTCGAACGTGAAGTCCCGGCGGCGCAACCGCCGGGCGGCGGGAGGGGTAGCCCCTCCCACCTTCCCGATCGGCGTGCCGACCGCCGTCATTTGACGGTGACCTTGTCCACGGAGTCGTCGCTGCGGACCTTGTCGGAGATGTCCTGCATGCCCTTGGTGAGCGTGGCGACGTCGGAACCACCCTGCAGGAACGTGTTCCAGAGGACGAGGAGGTCCGTGTTGAGTCCGTACAGGTCGATGAAGCTCCACGAGAACACATCCGTGCCCGCGTCGTTCAACATCTTCACCTGGGACACGAGCGCCGTCGAGCCGAAGCCGTCCTCGGGGATCGTGTCCTTGACGATCGTCGACGAGAAGGTCGTCTTGGCGAAGTTCACCGCGGCGTCGTTCGACAGCATGGCCCGCAGGAACTCCTTGCCACCGCCGACGTTCTTGCCCTGCGACGGGACGATGAACCCTTCACCGGCGGTGCTGTGCAGCGCCGAGTACGGCAGGGCTGAGTCGGCGGAGACCGTCGGCTCGGGCGCGCCGGTCATCTTGAATCCGTCCTTCGTCTGGGTCTTCATCTCGTTCTCGATCCAGCCACCCGAGGGGTAGAGGATGAAGTCCTCCGAGTTGCTCCACTGCGCCTGCGCAGCGGTGAACTGCGTTCCGGCGCCACCGGGCTTGACGTAGCCGGCGTCGATGATCGCCTTGAGACCCTTGAGCACGTCCTGGACGGCCGGCTTCGACCAGCAGTCCGCCTCGAGGTTCTCGAGCGCCAGACGGACCTCGTCGCCGCCCTCCTTGATCGCGGACGCGATCGCCATCGTCAGGTAGTAGGTGGCCGCCTCGGTGCCCCAACCGAACAGGTACTTGCCCTGCGCCTTGGCCTTCGCACCGAGATCGAGTGCCTCAGCCCAGGTCTTCGGGGGCGTCCAGCCGTTCGCCTCGAAGAGCGCTGCCGAGTACCAGACCGCGTAGACCGTCAGCACGTAGTTCAACTGCACGAACTTGCCGTCGAAGGTGCCCGGCTCGACGACACCCGGGTAGAGGGTGTCCTTGATGACCTTGCCCTCGTAGTTCTTCGCCTCGATGACGTCCGTCAGGTCGGCGAGCTGCTCGCGGATCGTGTTGATGCCGATGAGGCCGGCGCCGCTGTTGTCGATGACGTCCGGCGGGTTGCCGGCGACGAACCGCGGCTGGAGGGTCTGCGCGATGTTCGTCGCGGCCGTGACCTTGACGGTCGAGCCTGCCTGCTGCTTCTCGACGAGCTTCCCGGCGAACTCGGTGTACTCGATACCGTACCCGCCCTTGAAGATGACGGCGTCGACCGTCGAGTTGGCGGCCATGCCGAACGGGTTGTCGGCCGAGACCGGTCCGCCGGTGGTGGTCGCCCCGCCTCCGCCGCCGACACAGGACGCGAGCGTCCCGCCCAGCGGGAGGAGGATCGCGGTCGCGAGTGCTCCTCGCAGGAAATCGCGGCGTTGGAGCGTTGCTGGCTGCTTGTCCATCGGTCTACCTTCCAGTGATTCGAATGTTGCCCGGGTGTGGTGCTGTCGGGGTGGTGTTGTCGGGTGTGTGGTGCTGGTGTTGCGACGCCTCGGGTTCAGGCGTCACGTCTGATCCGGCCCCGGTAGCGGTCCTCGAGCACACTGTTGTGCTCGTCGCCGCCCGGGATGTTGGCCGAGATGTAGAGCGGCGGGGTCTCGCCGGTCGCCGCGATCCTCGCCGCGACGCCGATGGTGAGGAGCTGCGCGAGGTAGGCCGCCGTGATCGAGGACACCGCGCCGACCGGGACGCCGTCCTGGACCTCGATGGTCGCGTCGCCGAACGGAGCGCGGTTGTCGAGCACCACGTCGGCCACCTCGGAGAGCCGCAGCCCGCTCGGGTGCTTCGGCTCGACGCGCGAGGTGTGCTCCAGCGAGGTCACGGCGATGACGGGGTGGCCGTGCTCCTTGGCGATCAGGGCGAGTCCCACGATCGACCCGTTGACGCCGGAGTTCGACGCGATGATGAACACGTCGCCCTCCCCCACCGGTGAGATCGCGAAGAGCTCCGCCGCGACGTCGCCGCTGCGCTCCAGCGCGGCACCACCGAGGTCGTCGACGGACCGTTCGCCGCGGAGGACGACGTCCCGCAGGGCGATCTTGTTCGTCGGGATCAGTCCACCGGCGCGGCCGGCGATCTCCATCGCGAACGCCTCCGAGTGGCCGGTGCCGAACGCCTGGATGACCGCTCCGCGTTCGAGGGCCGCGACCAGCAGGTCGATCGCGGGGTCGAGTTCGCCGGACCGGGCCGCCTGGGTGATGTCCGCGAGGCGCGAGGTGACCTCGTCGGTGTAGCGATCGACGTGATCGGTCCAGGTGGTGGTGGATGTGGTGCTCATTCGGTTCCTCTCAGACGCCCGCGGGCGAGGCGGTCTCGGACAGGGCTCCGGCCTTGGTGGGTCGGCGGTGCGGGGCGACCGCAAGGGCGGAGGCCGCGAGGCGCTTGGTCGTGCGCTCGAAGTTCTGCTGCGCGACGAACAGGTACAACAGATCCAGGACGAACAGCTGACCGTGCTTGGCGGAGAGGTCGTCGGGCTGCAGGAACCGTTCGTGGGCCGAGGTGATGATAGCCAGCGTCGACGCGGCGACGAGCGGGGAGTCCGGGTTGTTGCTGATCGCCACGGTGAGCGCGCCCGCGCGACCCGCCTGGCGGAGCATCTGGATGGTCTCCTCGGTGCGCCCGGTGTTGCTGATGCCCAAGGCGACCGAGTCCGGGCCCTGGATCGCCGCGCTCGTGAGGCCCGCGTGGACCTCCGACCAGGCGTGCGTGCTGATGCCGATCCGGTACAGCCTGGCCTGCATCTCGTCGGCGAGCATCGCGCTGCCGCCGACACCGTAGATGTCGACGTTCCGGGCGCGCGCGATGGCTGCGGCGATCTCGAGCATGACCTCGAGGTCGATCACGTCGGCGGTCTCCCGCAGCGTCCGGGTGTGCGCGTTGAGCAGCGTGCTCAGGACGTCCGGAGCCGAGTCGTCGGGGCCGAACGCCCGGCCGATGTCGGTCTGCCAGGAGTCGCGTGCGGTGCTGCGACCGAAGTCCTTGGCGAGGTCGACCCGGAACGGCGCGTAGCCGGTGTACCCGATGATCCGGCAGAAGCGGGTGATGGTCGCCGCTGAGACGCCCGAATCGGCTGCGAGCTCACCGATCGTGAGGGTGAGGGGCGCGTCTGGGTTCTCCAACAGGTAGTCGGCGATACGCAGCATGACCCCGGACATCTCCGGCATCCGCGACCGAATCCGGTTGGTCACGCCGGTGGCGTGCTCGACCGGTGGGTCGGTGCGGATGGAAACAGTCATGGAAATTCCTTTTCTCCTCCGTTGGAGTGACGCGAAACTGATTCTTACAGTACGTTGTGGCCCACGGCAACATGTTTCGAGATGATGACGATGATGAAAACAACTCTGGCGGTCGACGCCGGCGGCACCTCGTCCCGCGCGGTGCTCGTGGACGCCTCAGGACGTCGCCTCGGTTCCGGGCGCGCGGGCGGCGGGAATCCGACGTCGTCCGGTGTGGACAGCGCTGCCACGCAGATCGCGCTCGCGGCTCGTGCCGCACTCGACCAGGCCAGGACGACGTCGTCCATACCGCCCCTCCCGTCCGGGTCGCTCGTGGTGATCACGCAGGCGGGGCAGGTGTCCGACGCCTACCGCCGCGCCTTGGACGCACACCTCGTACCGCTCGGACTCGGACCGGTCGTGATCGAACCGGATCTGCTCGGCATGTACGGCTCCGGCTCGGCGTCGCCGGACGGCGTCGTGCTCGTCGCGGGGACCGGGAGCGTCGGGGGACGGATCAAGGACCGTCTCGTCGTCCGGGAGGTCGGCGGTGCCGGCTGGCTCCTCGGCGATGGCGGCTCCGGATTCTGGATCGCCCGGCGCGTGATCCGCGCGGTCGCCGCCGACCTCGACGGCATCGGCCCCCGCACGGGCCTCACCCCGCTGCTCTCCCAGGCGGTCGGGTTCACTCCGGACCCGTCCTCATCCGGTGACGCGGACCACCGCCGGTCCCCGGTACTCGACACACTCATCCGCTCGGTGAACGACGGTCCCCCCATCGCCATCGCCCGCCTGGCGCCGCTCGCCTTCCAAGCCGCGGACGACGACGTCGCGCGGTCCATCCTCGACGCTGCCGTCGACCGCCTGGCGGTCCTCGTGGAACGGGTGCTGGCTCCGGATTCGGACCACAGGGAGAGCACGCTCGTCGTCGGCGGCAGCGTGCTCGTCGACGGACTCCTCCCGTCCGTCCCCTCGGCCGCGGACCGCCTGTCATCGGCTGCCGCCGGGGCCCGACTCGTCCCGGTCGCCGACGGCCTGGTCGGAGCCGCCGCCCTGGGCATCAGGATGCTGGGCGGGGACGTCGACGACGCGACCCTCAGCCGCCTGCGCGAGGACCTGGCTGCTGGAGAGAAGCGGTGACGCGGTGATGGCGGACCGGATCGCCGTCATCGGCACCGGTGCCATGGGACTGGCGCACGTCCGCGCGCTCGCCGGACTCGGTGCAGCCGACCGGATCACTTACCTGTGCTCGGCTCGGTCGCCGAGAGCCATGCCGGAGGCACCGGCCGCACGACTCACCACCTCGGTCGACGAGGTGCTCCTGGATGCCTCCGTGGGGATCGTCGTCATCTGCACGCCGACCGACACCCATCGGGGTCTCGCCGTCAGGGCGCTCCGTGCCGGCAAGCACGTCCTGCTGGAGAAACCGATCGCCCTGACGCTCGCCGACGCCAACGCGATCCTGCAGGCCGCCGACGAGTCCGGCCGGACGTTCATGGTCGCGCACGTCGTCAGGTTCTTCGGCGGGTACGAGGCGATCGACGACGCGGTGCGGGCCGGGGCTGTCGGCACACCCCTCGCCGTCACGGCCGAACGGCTGAGCTCCCCCGCCGCCCCGTCACCGTGGTGGCAGGACGAGCGACGCTCCGGCGGCCCCCTCGTCGACTTCGCGATCCACGACTTCGACCAGCTGAACCAGCTCCTCGGTCAGCCGCGATCCGTGTCAGCACGACGCACCGGCACCGGTCGCCCGATCGAGACGACGGTCGACTACGCCGACGGCGGGATCGGGCGCGTCCTCACCTCCATGGAGCTCCCGCCGGCCTTCGGATTCAGCTCGGCCATCGAGGTGCTCGGCAGCACCGGGCTCATCGCCCACCGATTCGTCGGTGCGTCCCCGACCCACGCACCGCCGCTCTCGGTCGACGCGCTGGGATCGGCCGCCGCGCACGGCTCCTACGACCTCGACGAGACCGATCCCTACCGACGACAGATGGCCTCCTTCCTCGACTGCGTGAAGCGAGACGTCCAACCGTTCCGAGTGACCGGCCGGAGTGCCCTCGCGGCCCTGACGGTCGCGTTGGCGGCGAAGGCATCGCTGGACACCGGCGTGCCCGTGCAGGTCTTCGAACCCCACGACGCCTGAACCGTCGACGCGCAGGAGGTCCGCCGTCCTGACCACGCCGGCCCACCGGACAGCAGACATCCGACCTTTCGTGTTAGCCTGCCCCCGCACCGCCGTGAACCCACTCGACGATCGAAGGGCCGCCGTGACCGAGACCACCATCCCCCGACCCGACACCGCCTGGTTCGACGAGGCGAGATTCGGATTGTTCCTGCACTGGGGCCTCTACGCCCTCCCGGCACGCCATGAGTGGGTGCAGACGCGGGAACACCTCTCGGCCGAACACTACGAGCGCTACCGCGAGCACTTCGACCCCGACCGGTTCGACCCCCGCGCCTGGGCCAGGCAGGCCAAGGCGGCCGGCTTCCGGTACGCGGTGCTCACGACGAAGCACCACGACGGCTTCTGCCTGTGGGATTCGGCACTCACCGACTTCACGTCCATGCACACGCCCGCCGGCCGTGACCTCGTGGCGGAGTTCGTGGAGGCCTTCCGCGCCGAGGGGCTCCGGATCGGCTTCTACCACTCGCTCATCGACTGGCATCACCCCGACTTCACGGTCGACGGCATCCACCCGCGACGCGACGACCCCGAGGCGCTCGCAGCGAACGCCGACCGTGACTGGTCCCGCTACCGGGACTACCTGCACGGCCAGGTGCGCGAGCTGCTCACCGGCTACGGCCCGATCGACTACCTCTTCTTCGACTTCAGCTACTCGCAGGGCATCGAAGGTCTGCCGGGGAAGGGCGCCGCCGACTGGGGCTCCGAGGAACTCGTCGAGATGATCCGCGGGCTGCAGCCGGAGATCCTCATCAACGACCGCCTCGAGCTCCCGGGCGACGTCACCACCCCCGAGCAGTACCAGCCCGTGGTGACGCCGGTCGGTCCCGACGGCGACCCCCTCCGGTGGGAGGCCTGCCAGACCCTGAACGGCAGCTGGGGGTACGACCGCGACAACCTCGACTACAAGTCGCCGGAGCTGCTCCTGCGGATGCTCATCGATTCGGTCTCGAAGAACGGCAACATGCTGCTGAACATCGGACCGACCGCGCGCGGGACGATCGATCCTCGCGCGATCGAACGACTCGACGTCCTCGCCGACTGGTTCGCACTCCACGAGCGGGCGATCCGAGGATGCGGCCCGTCGGAGTTCAGCAGTCCGACCGACGTCCGATACACGCAACGCGGCGACCGGCTGTACGTACACGTCTTCGCCTGGCCGTTCGTGCACCTGCACCTGCCCGGTCTCGGCGGCCGGGTGCGCTACGCGCAGCTGTTGTCGGACGGCTCCGAGGTGCCGTTCCAGGTGCATCGCCCGGAGCACGATCTGCCGAACCAGCACACCCAACCGAAGGGACTCGGTCCCGACACGGTGACCCTGCACCTGCCGATCGGTGAACCCGACACCCCGATCCCGGTCATCGAGATCTTTTTCGAGCCGGGCACGACCGGAGCAGCGACGGCCTGAGGCTCCCGCAGACGACGGAACGCCCGCCCCGGCGGATCGGGGCGGGCGTTCTGGCTCGGTGCCGCTGAGCGGCTGGACGAGCGGAGACTAGCGGGCGACGCTGCCGTCGACGTAGTCGTCGTCGTTCGAGGCGTTCCACGCGAAGAGCTTGCGCAGCTCGCGACCGGTGGCCTCGATCGGGTGGTCCTCGCCCTTCTTGCGCAGCTCGAGGAACTCGGGCGCGCCGGCGTCCTGGTCGTCGATGAAGCGCTTGGCGAAGGTGCCGTCCTGGATGTCCTTGAGGACCGCCTGCATGTTGGTCTTGACGCTCGGGTCGATGACGCGCGGGCCGGAGACGTAGTCGCCGTACTCAGCCGTGTCGGAGACGCTCCAACGCTGCTTGGCGATGCCACCCTCCCAGATGAGGTCGACGATGAGCTTCAGCTCGTGGAGCACCTCGAAGTAGGCGATCTGCGGCTGGTACCCGGCCTCGGTCAGGGTCTCGAAGCCGTACTGGATCAGCTGCGAGACGCCACCGCACAGGACGGCCTGCTCGCCGAAGAGGTCGGTCTCGGTCTCCTCGGTGAAGGTGGTCTTGATGCCACCGGCACGGAGGCCACCGATCGCCTTGGCGTAGGACCAGGCGAGCGCCCACGCGCCACCGGTCTCGTCCTTCTCGACGGCGACGATGACGGGGACGCCGCGGCCGGCCTCGTACTCGCGACGAACGGTGTGGCCCGGGCCCTTCGGGGCGACCATGAAGATGTCGACGCCCTCAGGAGCCTCGATGTAGCCGAAGCGGATGTTGAAGCCGTGGCCGAAGACGAGCGCCTTGCCCGGAGCGAGCTGGTCCTTGATGGACTCGGCGAAGATCGTGCGCTGGTGCTGGTCCGGAGCGAGGATGACGATGACGTCGGCCCATGCGGAGGCGTCGGCGACGTTCTTGACGGTGAAGCCCTGCTCCTCGGCCTTGGCGATCGACTTCGAGCCGTCCTTCAGGCCGACGACGACCTCGACACCGGAGTCGCGGAGGTTGAGCGCGTGTGCGTGGCCCTGCGAGCCGTAGCCGATAACGGCAACCTTCTTGCCCTGGATGAGCGACAGGTCTGCGTCCTGGTCGTAGAAAATCTCAGTCACTGGTGGTTCTCTCCTTGGTTGTGGTTTCGCAATATGCCGCAGATGCGACTAGTTCTTGAAGACGCGTTCGGTGATGGACTTCGAGCCGCGCCCGATGGCGAGGAGACCCGATTGGGCGATCTCCTTGATGCCGTAGGGCTCGAGCACCTTGAGGAGCGCGGTCGTCTTCCCGGAGTCGCCCGTGACCTCGATCACGAGGGCGTCCGTCGCCACGTCGACGACGCGGGCCCGGAACAGGTTGACGGCTTCCAGCACCTGGGAACGGGTGGAGTTGTCGACGCGGACCTTGATGAGCAGGTGCTCACGCTGGACGGACTGCGCCGGATCCAGCTCGACGATCTTGATGACGTTGATGAGCTTGTTCAGCTGCTTCGTCACCTGCTCGAGCGGAAGCTCCTCGACGTCGACGACGACCGTGATCCGGGACAGACCCTCGATCTCGCTGTGGCCGACCGCGAGACTCTCGATGTTGAAGCCCCGGCGGGCGAACAACCCGGCGACGCGGGTCAGCAGACCGGGCTTGTCCTCGACGAGGAGGCTCAGGACGTGGCTGCTCATGCTCAGGCCTCCTCATCGAACGACGGACTGTGGTCCTTGGCGTACTGGACGTAGCTGTTGCTGACGCCCTGCGGCACCATCGGCCACACCATCGCGTCGGCACTCACGACGAAGTCGATGACGACCGGACGGTCGTTCGTCTCCAGGGCGAGCTTGATGGCGGCGTCGACCTCCTCCTCCTTCGTCACGCGGATCGCGAGGCAACCGTAGGCCTCGGCCAGCTTGACGAAGTCCGGGATCCGGATGGTGTCGTGCCCGGTGTTCAGGTCGGTGTTCGAGTACCGACCGTCGTAGAAGAGCGTCTGCCACTGGCGGACCATGCCCAGTGAGGAGTTGTTGATGATCGCGACCTTGATCGGGATGTTGTTGATCGTGCAGGTCGCGAGTTCCTGGTTGGTCATCTGGAAGCAGCCGTCGCCGTCGATCGCCCACACGTGGCGATCGGGCTGGGCCACCTTGGCGCCCATGGCCGCAGGGACTGAGTAGCCCATGGTCCCGGCACCGCCGGAGTTCAGCCAGGAGTTCGGACGCTCGTACTTGATGAACTGCGCCGCCCACATCTGGTGCTGGCCGACGCCCGACGCGAAGACGCCCTCCGGACCGGTGATCTCGCCGATGCGGGAGATCACGTGCTGTGGCGAGAGCAGACCGTCGGTCGGCTCGGCGTAGCCCAGCGGGAACTCCTCGCGGAGACCGTCGAGGTAGGACCACCACTCGGCGATGTCGGGGGTGACCTCGCGGGCGGCTGCCTCGAACGCCGACTGGAGGTCGACGATGACGTCCTTCGCGTCGCCCACGATGGGGACGTCCGCGATGCGGATCTTCGAGATCTCGGCCGGGTCGACGTCCACGTGGACGACCTTCGCGTTCGGCGCGAAGAGCGAGGCCTTGCCGGTCACGCGGTCGTCGAATCGGGCACCGAGCGACACGAGCAGGTCGGCTTCCTGCAGCGCGAGCACTGCCGGGACGGTGCCGTGCATGCCGGGCATGCCGAGGTGCTGCGTGTGCGAGTCGGGGAACGCCCCGCGAGCCATGAGCGTCGTCACGACCGGAGCCCCGGTCGCCTCGGCCAGCGCGAGCAGTTCCTCGGAGGCCTTGGAGCGGATCACGCCGCCGCCGACGTACAGCACCGGCTTCTTGGCGTTGACGAGCAGCTGCGCAGCGGCCTGGATCTGCTTGCCGTGCGCCTTCGTCACCGGACGGTAGCCGGGCAGGTCGACCTTCGGCGGCCAGATGAACGGCGCTTCAGCCTGCTGGGCGTCCTTCGTGATGTCGACCAGCACCGGTCCGGGACGGCCGGTACCCGCGATCTCGTAGGCCGCGGCGATGGCCGCCGGGACCTCCTCCGGGGTCTTGACGAGGAAGGAGTGCTTCGTGATCGGCATGGTGATGCCGACGATGTCCGCCTCCTGGAACGCGTCCGTGCCCATGAGGGTCGAGAACACCTGACCGGTGATCGCGACCATCGGCACCGAGTCCATGTAGGCGTCGGCGATCGCGGTGACGAGGTTCGTCGCGCCGGGGCCGGACGTCGCGATGCACACGCCGATCCCGCCACCGGCGGCGGCGTATCCTTCGGCCGCGTGGCCGGCACCCTGCTCGTGTCGGACCAGGATGTGACGGAGCTTCGTCGAGTCCATCAGCGGGTCGTAGGTCGGCAGGATCGCTCCGCCGGGCAGACCGAAGATGTCGGTGACCCCGAGGAGCTCGAGCGATCGGACGATCGCCTGGGCTCCCGTCAGGATCTCCGGTGCGGCCGGGGCCGCAGGTGTTCTGGGATGAGGCACGGGTTGGGATTCCGTGGGCATGATGATTCCTTCAGCGATGAGATGCACGAACGAGATGCTCGGTTATCCCGTGATCGCGCCCTCCGCTGCGGAGTGCACGAGACGAGAGTACTTTGCGAGAACGCCACGGGTATAGCGCGGGGGCAGAGGCGCCCAGCCGTCGCGGCGGGCTTCCAGCTCTGCTTCGTCGACGAGTAGGTCGAGCGAGCGGCCAGCGATATCGACCCGTATCAGATCACCATCGCGCACGAAGGCGATTGGACCTGCGTCCACCGCTTCGGGTGCTATGTGGCCGATGCACAGTCCGGTTGTGCCGCCTGAGAATCGACCGTCCGTCAACAGTAGTACATCCTTGCCGAGTCCGGCGCCCTTGATGGCGGCCGTGATCGCGAGCATCTCGCGCATCCCCGGCCCACCCTTCGGGCCCTCGTAGCGGATGATGACGACGTCGCCCTTGTTGATCTTGCCCTCGGTGAGCGCGTCCATGGCTCCGCGTTCACGTTCGAAGACCCGCGCGGGTCCTTCGAAGACCTCGGCGTCGAATCCGGCCGTCTTCACGACGGCGCCCTCGGGCGCGAACGACCCCTTGAGGATCGTGATGCCGCCGGTCGCGTGGATCGGGTTGTCGAGCGTGCGGATGACCGTGCCGTCGATCGGGTCGGGGTTGATGTCGGCGAGGTTCTCGGCGACCGTCTTGCCGGTGACCGTGAGGCAGTCGCCGTGCAGCAGACCGGCGTCGAGCAGCGCCTTCATGACGACGGGGACGCCGCCGTGACGGTCGACGTCGTTCATGACGTACTGGCCGAACGGCTTCAGGTCGCCGATGTGCGGCACCTTGTCGCCGATGCGGTTGAAGTCGTCGAGCGTGAGGTCGACCTCGGCCTCGCGGGCGATCGCGAGCAGGTGCAGGACCACGTTCGTCGATCCGCCGAATGCCATCGCGACGGCGATGGCGTTCTCGAACGCCTCCTTCGTCAGGATGTCGCGCGCGGTGATGCCGAGTCGGAGCATGTTGACCACGGCCTCGCCCGAGCGGTGCGCGAAGTAGTCGCGACGGCGGTCGGCCGAGGGGGGCGATGCCGAGCCCGGGAGGCTCATGCCGAGCGCCTCGGCGACCGACGCCATCGTGTTGGCCGTGTACATCCCGCCGCAGGCGCCCTCGCCCGGGGCGATGGCGCACTCGATGCGCTTCAGGTCCTCTTCACTCATGTTGCCGGCTTTGCAGGCCCCGACCGCCTCGAAAGAGTCGATGATCGTGACCTCCTTCTCGGTGCCGTCGGAGAGCTTGACCCAACCCGGCGCGATCGATCCGGCGTAGAGGAAGACCGAGGAGAGGTCGAGCCGCGCGGCGGCCATGAGCATGCCCGGCAGCGACTTGTCGCAGCCGGCGAGCAGGACCGTGCCGTCGAGGCGTTCGGCCATGACCACGGTCTCGACGCTGTCGGCGATGACCTCGCGCGAGACGAGCGAGAAGTGCATGCCCTCGTGGCCCATGGAGATGCCGTCGGAGACGGAGATGGTGCCGAACTGCAGCGGGTATCCCCCGCCGGAGTGCACGCCCTCCTTGGCCCCCTGTGCGAGGCGGTCGAGCGAGAGGTTGCAGGGCGTGATCTCGTTCCACGAGCTCGCGATGCCGATCTGGGGCTTGTCCCAGTCCTCGTCGCCCATGCCGACGGCGCGGAGCATGCCGCGCGAGGTGGTCGCCTCGATCCCGTCGGTGACGGCACGACTGCGTGGTTTGATGTCGATCTCTGGCATTTTAAGAGTCTACGGCTTCCTTGTTGCTTCGATATTCCGCGAGCATGCCGAGGACGCGCGCGATCTCGGAGGGTCCTTCGACCCTGAAGTCGGCGGCGGTCACGCCGGTGCCGCTCTTCACCCCGAGGTCGCCGGGGCCGAGTGCGCCGAACGCGTCCTCGTCCGTGACGTCGTCGCCCGCGTAGAACACGGCATCTGCTTTGGTGTACCGCCGGAGGTGTTCGACGGCTTCGCCCTTGGTCGCGCTCCTGAGCGAGAACTCGAGGACGTTCTTGCCCTCTCGAACCGTCAGGGCGCCGAACTCGTCCTTGGTGTGGGCGAGTGCTTCGAGGTGGGCGATCCTGGAGTCTTCTTCACTGGCGAGCCTCGTGTGCAGGGCGAACCCTGCCGGCTTCCGCTCGATCCAGACATTATCGTAACCCTCCGCGACGTCCTGGAGGATCCGTTGGAGGGTCTCCCGCTGTTCGCGCTCCTCATCGTCGAGGGCGAGGGCGTCGTCGGGGTTGTCGAGACGGATCTCGACGCCGTGCGAGCCGGCGAACAGGGCGTGGTCTGGCAGCTCGGCCACCGCCACGAGACTGTCGATCGCACGCCCGGACACGAGTGCGACGCGCGTCCCTGCCAGGTCCATCAGCGCCAACACGGCCTTGCGGGCCGCGGGCAGCGCCCGCGCCTGGTCCGGGTCGTCGACCTCGGGGGCCAGCGTGCCGTCGAAGTCCAGGGCCACCAGGAGCTTCGGGACGTCGGCCAGGCGGCGGAGTTCCGCACGCAGTCCGAGGGGAAGCCCCCCGAGGGTGTCGGTGGGCTCGTCGGTGGTGCTCATGACTGGGTGGTGCTCCCCTGCTCGATGGTCGGTGACTGGTCACGCACACGCTGCAACTCGTCGAGGAAGGACGCCGACCACCGCGCGACGTCGTACTCCATGACGCGCTTGCGCAGCGCCCGCATGCGACGACCACGCTCGGCCTTCGTCATGTGCACGGCCTGGAGGATCGCCGACTTCATCCCCTCGATGTCGTGCGGGTTGATCTTGAGGGCCTGCTTCAGCTCGTCGGACGCGCCGGCGAACTCGCTCAGCACGAGGACGCCGTCGTTGTCGTAGCGAGCGGCGACGTACTCCTTCGCGACGAGGTTCATGCCGTCGCGCAGGGCTGTGACGAGCATGACGTCGGCGGCGAGGTAGAGGGCAGCCATCTCCTCGCGGGGGTACCCGTGGTGCAGGTACTGGATCGCGGTGTGGCCGATGGTGCCGAAGTCGCCGTTGATCCGGCCGACCGTCTGCTCGATGTCGTCGCGGAGCTGACGGTACGTCTCGACGCGTTCGCGGCTGGGGCTGGCGACCTGGACGAGCGTGACGTCCTCGACCGCGAGCTTGCCCTGCGCGAGGAGCTCTCCGAAGGCCTTGAGTCGGTGCCCGATGCCCTTCGTGTAGTCGAGGCGGTCGACGCCGAGCATGATCGTCTCCGGGTTGCCGAGCTCCTCGCGGATCTGCTTGGCACGGGCGATGATGTCGGGGCGTTGCGCGAGGGCCTGGTACCCCTTGCTGTCGATCGAGATCGGGAAGTGCCGGGCGATCACCGTGCGGTACGGGGCGCCACGCTTCGAGGCGACCGGTGCCGCGTCCGTCGTGACCGACACGAGTGCCGCATCGAGCGGGACCTGGATCGCGGCCCCCTTCGTCTCGTACCCGAACAGGCGGCGGACCGCCCGGGAGAAGTTGCCCGCGTCCGCGACGCGCTGGAAGCCGATGACGTCGGCGCCGAGCAGTCCCTCGATGATCTGGCGTCGCCATGGGAGCTGCGAGTAGATGCCGTAGGCCGGGAACGGGATGTGGTTGAAGAAGCCGATCGTGAGATCGGGTCGCAGCTCACGCAGCATCTTCGGCACGAGCTGCAGCTGGTAGTCCTGCACCCAGACGGTCCCGCCGTCGGACGCGGCCGCTGCGGCCGCCTCCGCGAACCGTCGGTTCACGGCGACGTAGGAGTCCCACCACTCGCGGTGGTAGCTCGGCGGAGCGATGACGTCGTGGTAGAGCGGCCAGATGGTGTCGTTCGAGAAGCCCTCGTAGTAGCGGGCGATCTCGTCCTCGGACAGCGGGACCGGGATGATCCACATGTCGTCGTTGTCGAACGGCTCGATCTCGAGGTCGGCAGAGCCGGCCCATCCGATCCAGGCGCCGTCGGCACCGCGCATGACGGGTTCGAGGGCGGTCACAAGTCCACCGGGTGAGGTCCGCCAGCTCTCGGCGCCGTCTGCATCGACGACGCGATCGACCGGCAGCCGGTTGGATACCACGATGAAGTCGAAGGTCGACGCTGATCCGCCGTCAGGCGCGGAATATCTGGTGATGATGGCCCTCCCGGGGTACTCGGGTTCGCTGTTCAGGCTAGCAGCGTTCCGCATGGCGAAACCGCGTGTTCAGACGGCGAGCATATGCTTGCGCTGATGATCCGCCATGGCATGAGCACCTCCTGCGTCTACCCGCTGGGAACCCGGCGCGCGTTCGAGTTGGCCGCCGAAGCCGGCTACGACGGCGTCGAGGTCATGGTGACCCAGGACCGCGTCACGCAGGACGCCGACGCCCTCCGCGCCCTCGCCGCCGAGACCGGGCTCGACATCCTCTCGATCCACGCGCCGGTCCTGACCCGGACCGCGTTCGTCTGGGGCCGCGACCATCGGGAGAAGCTCCGCCGCTCGGCCGAGCTCGCCGCCGCCGTCGGCGCGTCGACCGTCGTCGTCCACCCGCCGTTCCGCTGGCAGCGGCGCTACGCGCACGCCTTCGTCGACCTCGTCGCCGAGCTGAGCGAGACGCACGGACTCGAGCTGGCCGTCGAGAACATGGCGTGCTTCCAGAGCCGCGGGCTCCGGGTGCAGCCGTTCGCCTTCGGCTACGACCCGGCCCCGCTCGCCTGCGCCGCCCTGACGCTCGACTTCTCCCATGCGGCCCTCGCGGGTGAGGACTCGCTCGAGATCGCGACCCGCTACGGCGGCCGCCTCCGCCACGTGCACCTGTGCGACGGGACCGCACCGTCGCCGCGGGGTGCCTTCCTCGACGAGCACCTCCTCCCGGGCGACGGTGAGCAGCCGGTCGCCGAGGTCCTCGAGCTGCTGCGCGCGGCGGACTGGTCGGGAAGCATCGTCGCGGAGGTGCACCTGCCCGCAACCGGCGGCGACGCGCTCCGCCTCAGCCAGCTGCGCGCCTCACTGGCCTTCGCGAAGCGTGCATTCGCTAGCACAGGCGAGAACCCGAAGGAAAGCCCGGATGCGGGGGGCCTCCCCTACCGGCTAGCGTGAAGTCATGCGCAAATTCCTCTTCAACGGCAGCATGATCTCCACGGTCTTCGGCGGGATCTCCGCCCTCCAGGCGACCCGACAGGGACCGCGGGACTGGAAGCTCGCCCTCCTCTGGGTGAGCTGGGGCATCTCGCTCGCCCTCGCGATCAGCTCGGTGCTCGACGACAGCAAGCAGGCGGAGATCGGCCGCTGAGGTCGCGTCGCCCGCGCTACCACGACCGCCCGGAGAACCCGGGAATTGGAGCGCACACCCGCGTGTCTCCGCGTCGTTCCGCGCCTCGTGATCGACAATGAGGGCAGTCCAGCCTCACGGATGATCCGCTTTCGATGAAGGGCCCGCCATGTTCGGTCGCCGACGCCACGCAGCACCAGTCTCCGCATCGAAGCTGACCGAGAAGCAGCTGTTCGACCTCGTCCACGCTCGACTGGCGAGCGAGCTCGGTGCCAACGGTGCCTGGGTGCTGTCGCGCCGCACCCCGAGCTCCGGCGATGAGATCTTCCACGAGGTCTACGCCCAGCAGCTCGCCCACGACATCGCGACGGACATCGACCTCGAGCAGGCTGCGGTGACGGTCCGTGCCGAGGCCGCTCCTGCGCGCGGATGGCGGCTCTGGTCTCGTGGCCAGGAGGAGTCCGCGGTCGACGCCGCCGGCGAGGTCGAGGCCGTCGAAGCCATCGAGCCGACCGTCGCCGAGGAACCTGCGGCCCTCACCGAGACGATCGACGCGCCGTCCGAGGCGGCGGCTGACGACACTGAGCCGACGCTCGTCGAGCGAACCCTCCTCGAGCCGCAGCACTACCCCATCACCGTCTGGGCCGAACCCGAGTTCATCGACGCGAGCCTCGTCAACCCGGTGCCGGCGCGCCGCAGCTCGGTCGCCTGACCGGCCACGCACGTCGACAACGGCCGTCCACTCCGGTGGACGGCCGTTTCGTCGTACCGGGCCGTTGAGCGGGCATGACGCCTCATCGAACCCGAATCGATGAGGCGTCACGGCGCTGGTGGGCACGAATGCCCGACCGTCGCTCTGCTCCGCACGGTGGGGTGACCACGCGGAGGCTTTCGTCGGCAAGGGCAGGACCCGATCCCGCCATGCTGCCGACCCTTCCAGGGTCTCATGCCCGCGCTCTACTCGGTTCCGATGACGCGAATCGGACGGGAGCTGTCGCGAAACGTCACCGGAGCGTTTCGTCGGGCCGTAAGCCCGAACGCGAGTCGAGCCGAAACGCAGAACGGCCCCGTCCGAAGACGAGGCCGTTGCTGGTGTGGTGCACCCCCCCGGACTTGAACCGGGAACCCACTGATTAAGAGTCAGTTGCTCTGCCAATTGAGCTAGAGGTGCGTGGTATCGGAGTGTTCCGAACCGAGATATGACACTAGCACCCAACTGGCCCGGGTGCGAAATCGAGCCGGTCGGCGTGTCGCGGCGGCACGTCGCCGACCCCACGAGCGTCGTTCGATCCGGCCCGCGCGACCCTATCCTGGAGAGGTGACCGAACCCGTGACCGTCTCCCCCGCCGACCTCGATCTCGCGCTCCGGCTCGCCGACGCGGCCGACCGCATCGCGATGGACCGCTTCGAGGCCCGAGACCTCGAGGTCTCCACCAAGCCGGACCGCTCGCACGTCACCGACGCCGACCTCGCCGTCGAACGCGCCATCCGCGGCATCCTCGAGACCGAGCGCCCGGACGACGGCGTGTTCGGCGAGGAGTACGGCGCGCAGGGCCCGACGGATCGGCAGTGGATCGTCGACCCGATCGACGGGACGGCGAACTTCCTCCGCGGCGTCTCGAACTGGGCGACACTCATCTCCCTCGCCGTCGACGGCGTACCTGTCGTCGGCGTCGTGAGCGCACCCGCCATGCACGCCCGCTGGTGGGGTGCCATCGGACACGGCGCGTGGGGCGTCCGGTTCGGCGAGACCACCCCACGCCGGCTGTCCGTCTCGGGGGTCTCCGACCTCGCCGACGCGTCCTTCAGCTTCCAGAGCATCGCGCAGTGGGCCTCGGTCGGGCGGATCCCCCAGCTGCTGGCCCTGTGCGGCTCCCTGTGGCGCGATCGGGCCATCGGTGACATGTGGCCCTACATGCTGCTCGCCGAGGGCTCGATCGACGCCGTGGCCGAATTCGGCGTGCAGGAGTACGACCTGGGCGCCCACGTGCCGATCGTCCTCGAGGCCGGCGGTCGCTTCACGGACATCGACGGCATCGAGACCATCTCCACGCGGAGCTCCCTCGCGACGAACGGGCGCCTGCACGACGCCTTCCTCGCCGAGCTGCCACCCGTCGGCTGACACGAGCGCACGGCACGGCGCAAGCCCGCCGAGCGGTATCCGACCGCGTCGTAGCCTGGGCGGATGGTACGACTGAGGCGCAGCGACGTGAACGGACAGGGCATCCGACGGGTTCGATCCGGGCGCGGTTTCAGTTATCGAATGCCGGACGGTTCGCTCCTCGACGATCAGGAGATCCGGGCACGGATCGACGGCCTGGTGGTCCCTCCGGCGTGGAACGACGTCTGGATCACCCCCTACGCGAACGGGCACATCCAGGCGACGGGGATCGATGCAGCCGGGCGACGGCAGTACCTCTACCACCCGTCGTGGCGCGAGCGTCAGGACCGGAGCAAGTTCGACCGCGCCCTGGCCCTCGCAGAGGCGCTCCCTGCCGCGCGAGGTCGGGTCACCCGGGACCTCCGGCTCGAGGGATACCCGCTGGCACGGGTGTCAGCCGGCGCGTTCCGCATGCTCGACACCGGCTCCCTGCGCGTGGGCGGCGAGCAGTATGCGGAGGCCAACGGCAGTCACGGCCTGTCGACCCTCGAGGGAGCGCACGCTCGTGTGAGCGGCGACACCGTCGCGCTGAAGTTCCCGGCGAAGAGCGGACAGCCCTGGGAGTCCGACATCGTCGACGCCGACCTGGCCTCGCTCATCCGCTCCTTGAAGCGCCGTGGACCGCACGCCCGCCTCCTGGCCTGGAAGGACGGGAACCGGTGGCGCCACCTCCAGGCGAGCCAGATCAACGACTACGTCCGGGCGCTGACGAACGGCGAGTTCACCGCGAAGGACTTCCGGACGCTGCACGGCACCGTCGCGGCCGCGGAGAGCCTGGCGAAGGCCGGACCCGTGCAGAGTAAGACGGCACGCTCGAAGGTCATCGCACAGGCCATGCGCGACGCCGCAGCGGTCCTCGGCAACACCCCGGCGATCGCGAAGTCCAGCTACGTCGACCCGCGGGTCGTCGATCGCTATACGCACGGCGAGACGATCCCTCCGGACGGTCGCGGCTCACCGGAGACGGCGCTCCGTGTCCTACTCGTGGGGACGGACGAATCGTCCTAGCCGTGGTCCTGGTCGTGGGACTCGGTGCCCGCGTCGCGCGACGCCCCGTTCCCCGCGAGGTGCCCCTCGACCTCGGACTCCGGGATGAGCTGTAGCCCTCGCGGGGTGTGCGATGAATCCGAGAGGACCTCGAGCCACGCGCGGTTGAGTTCCGGCGGGCGGCTCCCGAAGAAGCGGAACTGCAGCGGGATGCTCGGGGACAACCAGAGCGACCGTCGTCCCGAACCGTGTTCGGGATCGTTCGCCCAGCTGAGGAAGAAACTCTCCTGTCGGCGCAGCTTCGCCCCGATGACGGCCTTCAGGTGCGCGAGCGCGCGGTCTTCGATCTCGTACTCGTCGCCGGACCCGTAGATGAGCATTCCCATGGGGACATTGTGCCGCTATTCGGGCGTGTGGCCGGGATGTCGTTCCTCGCCGAGTTCTTCGCGTCCCGCGAGCTCGTCGCGGACGAGGACGGCCGCGTCGAAGTTGCCGCTCCGGTACGCCGCCCGGGCGACCATGTGCGCGGAGATCGGCGCGGTGAGGCTCTGGAACACGATGATCGCGATCGCGATCGTGATTGTCCCGACCGTCGGGCTCGAGACGGCGACGTCCGCCATGATCGCGATGAGCCCGAGGATCTGCGGCTTGGTCGCCGCGTGCAGGCGGGACAACACGTCGGGGAAGCGCAGGAGGCCGACGCCGGCGGCGAAGCACATGATCGCCCCGACGAGCACGAGGGCACCGGTGACGATGTCGCGGATCAGCTCGCCGGTCATGCGTCGTCCTGCTTCGACATGAAGCGCGCGACGCTGACCGAGCCGACGATCGCGAACATCGCGAGCGCCAGGAGGACCGGCAGGCCGTCCGTGTGACGGTTGATCGCCATCTCGGCCCCGATCGCGCACATGACGGTGGCGACGAGCACGTCGGAGGCGATCACGCGGTCGAGGAGGCTCGGCCCGCGGATGATCCGGTAGACCGCTGCGAGGGCCGCGGCACCGAACAGCACGGAGACGATGATGATCACGACGAGCATCACTGCCCCCTTCCGATCGAGACGTGGTCATGGTCGTGGCGGAGGGCGTCGGCCTCGGAGCGCGAACCGATCGCGAGGATGAGCCGTCGCTCCGTTCCGAGGACTTCGGCGACGACCTCGTCGATGTCGGCGTCGTCATGCACGTTCAACGCGTGCAGGTAGAGCGTCGACGCCGTGCGGTCGAGGTCGACCACGATCGAGCCGGGGACGATCGAGACCGCCTCCGCCGTCCAGCTCATGATGAGGTCGGAGGTCGTCCGCAGACGGACCGCGATCACCGCGTTACTGGAACGGAACCTCGGCTTGAGGACGAGCCACGCGATCTCCGCACTCGCCCGCACGATGTCGACGAGGAGCTTGCCCAGGAAGATCGCGGTCCACCAGAGGTTGATGCGGCCGCTCAGCTCGACGGCCGGCAGGTAGAACAGGAACGACACCAGCAACGCGACCCCGAGGCCGGTCACGAGGGTGAGCAGGTCGAACATCCCCCAGAGGAGACACCAGAGCAGGATGAGTCCGGCCAGGAGGAGGGCCTGGCTGAACAGTGCGCGACGACGTGACGGTTGCATTACTTCAGGTGCTCCGTTCCGTCGGGGAAGACCGCGGTGATGTAGTTGTCCGGGTCCTCGATGTTCTCAGCGGCCCGCGTGGCCAGTCCGAAGAGCGGCCCCGCGAAGACCGTCAGGGCGAGGGTCAACGCGACCATGCCGGTCGTGGCACCGATCATCGGGCGCGAGATGGTCTTGGTGTCGACCGACCCCGAGTCCTCGGGGCTCTCCGCGAGCTGGTCGAGCAACGGCGAGGAGTATCCGGCGACCTCGTCCTTCCCACGCCAGAAGCCCATGTTCCACACGCGCGCCAGGGCGTACAGGGTCAGGAGCGAGGTCGCGGCTCCGGCGGCGATGAGGATGTACGACAGCGGGTCGCCCAGGGCGACACCCGCCTGGAACAGCCCGATCTTGCCGAGGAAGCCCGAGAACGGCGGGATGCCGCCGAGGTTCATCGCTCCGATGAAGAAGAGCACGCCGACGATCGGCGAGGCCTTCAGGATCCCGCCGAGGCGGGAGATGGAGGTCGTCCCGCCGATCCGCTCGACGAGACCGGTGGTGAGGAACAGCGTGGTCTGGACGACGATGTGGTGGACGATGTAGTAGATCGTCGCGGCGGTACCGGCGACCCCGCCGACGGCGATGCCGAAGATCATGTAGCCGATATGGCTCACCAGAGTGAACGACAACAGTCGTTTGATGTCGGCCTGGGCGACCGCGCCGAAGATGCCGATGAGCAGGGTCAGGAAGGCGATGACCATCAACGGTGTCGCCAGCGGCACGTCCTTGAAGATGAGCGTGTCGGTCCGGATGATCGCGTACACACCGACCTTCGTCAGCAGGCCGGCGAAGACCGCCGTGACCGGCGCCGGCGCGGTCGGGTAGGAGTCGGGCAGCCAGAACGACAGCGGGAACACCGCCGCCTTCACCGCGAACCCGAGCAGCAGTGCGGCGCAGAGGATCGCCTGCACCTCCATCGGCAGGTCGCGCACGCGGTCTGCCACAAGGGCGATCGTCACCGTGCCCGTCGCGCCGTAGATGAGGGCGATCGCGGCGACGAAGAGCAGCGACGACATGAGGCTGATGACGATGTAGGTGACGCCGGCGCGGATCCGTGCTCCGGTGCCGCCCAGGGTGAGGAGCACGTAGCTGGAGGCGAGGAGCATCTCGAAGCCGACGTACATGTTGAAGAGGTCGCCCGCGACGAAGGCGTCGAACAGCCCGGCCGCCAGGACCAGGTAGGTCGGGTGGAAGATCGACACCGGCGTCTCGCGGTCGCCGTCGACGATGCCCTGACCGATGGCGAAGATGAGGACGCCCAGCAGCATCAGGGCCGCGACGAGCAGCATGATCGCCGACAGCCGGTCGACGACGAGCACGATGCCCCACGGCGGGGACCAGCCGCCCAGCTCCACGACGATCGTGCCGCTCTGGTCGACTGCCGCGAGCAGGATCGCGCTGATCACGGTCACCGCGGTGAGCGCGACGACGCTGATCGCCACCTGCGTCTTGCGGCGGTTGCGGAACATGAGCGCGATCGCCGAGCCGATCAGCGGGATCATGACCACGAGCGGGACGAGTGCGTTCATTCGCCTGCCCCCTTCCTGGTCGTGTGACTGTCGTCGCCGTGCTCGTTGCTCTCGTCGAGGACCCGTTGGATGGCCTCGTCGTCCAGGTCGACCTGGTTGAAGACCGCCTCCGTCGCCGCCTCGGTGTCGTCGGCGTGCTCATCGCTGAGGGTGTCACCCTCGTCGCCGAGCTGTGCCAACCACCAGGTCCGGTAGATGAGCGCCAGGATGAAGGCGGTCACACCGAAGTTGATGACGATGGCCGTGAGCATGAGCACCTGCGGCACCGGATCGACCATGCGGTCGTCGGAGGCGGTGCCCGTGACGAGCGGTGCGGTGCCGCTCGGGCCGCTCATGATCAGGATGAGGAGGTTCGTCGCGTTGCCGACGAGCACGAACCCGATGAGGAACCTGGTGAGGCTCCGCTCGAGCATGACGTACACCCCGGTGCCGTACATGACGGCCATCAGGACGACGAGGGTCAGTGAGGCGCTCATTGCTCGGCCTCACTCGCCGAGAACTCGTCCGTACTCTGCTCGTCGATGTCGGCTTCCTCCTGTTGACGGTCGACTTCGGCCCCGAGGCTGCGCAGGATGTCGAGCGCCAGTCCGACGACGACGAGGTAGACGCCGATGTCGAAGATGCTGGACGTGCCGAACGAGAGGTGTCCGAGGATCGGGACGTCGGCCGAGAAGTACGCGGACTGGAGCGCCTCACCGCCGAAGAACAGGGAACCGACGGCCGTCCCCACCGCGAGCAGCAGTCCGACGCCGAGCACCTTGCCCGCATCGATCGGCACGGCTTCGCCGAGCTCGTAGCGTCCGCCGGCGAGATACCGCATCACAAGCGCGAGGCCGGCGAGCAGACCGCCGGCGAAGCCACCACCCGGCTCGTTGTGGCCGACGAAGAGCAGGAAGACGGAGACGACGATCGCCGGGTGGAAGAGGAGCCGCACGAGGACTTCGAGGAGGATCGAACGGTTCGCCTCGGCGATCGCCCGGCCACCGATGAGCCATGAGTGCCGCCCCACCGCGTCGCGAGGTGCTTCCATCTCGCTGTCCGCGAGGTGGGGGTCTGACACGACCTGGGATCGGAGGCCCGGGATCCGTCGACGCCGCGCACCGCTGAGGCGCGGGACCTCGGCGCCCCGCTGTGAGACGAAGAGCAGGCTCGCGATGCCGGTGGCCACCACGACGAGCACGGAGATCTCGCCCATGGTGTCCCAGGCCCGGATGTCGACGAGCATCACGTTGACGATGTTCTTGCCGTGGCCCTCCTCGACGGCGAGCCTGGGCAGCTCGGTCGCAATGCTCTCGGCCTGTCGGGCGCCGAGGGCGATGATCCCGATGAGCCCCATGACCAGGCCGGTCAGCGTGCCGATGACGACCCGACGGACGCGGTGGACCGGGGCGTTGCGCTGGGCGATCTTGGCCGGGAGTCGGCGGAGCACGAGGACGAACACCACGATCGTGATCGTCTCGACGAGGGCCTGGGTCAGCGCGAGGTCGGGAGCGCCGTGCAGGGCGAACAGCGCGACGAGCCCGAACCCGGTGACGCCGACGAGCAGCACGGCGGCCATGCGCTGCTTCGCCCGGGCGGCCGCGATCGCCGCGGTCGCCATGATGAAGGCGATGGCCACCTGGGCGGGGTAGTCCCACAGCCGGATCTCACTCGGCCAGGCGCGCCCGAGGAGGGCGATCGTGCCGAGGGTCAGGACGAAGACCACGAGGATGGTGGACAGGTACTGGACGAGCCCGCCGCGCTGGGCGAACAGGGTAACCTTCGCGGAGAGCCGGTCGATGCCCTGGGTCGCCGCCCAGTACCCCTTCGAGGAGTCGATGAGGGGTGGCAGGCGGTCCTGCAGACGCGCGACCGGGAGCCTCCAGCGGAAGAGCAGCAGACCGAGCAGCACGACGACGGCCGAGATGCCGAGCGCCGGCTCGAGGCCGTGCCAGAGCGCGAGGTGGTAGTCGCCCTCCCCCACGGAGTCCGCGTAGGGCGCGAGCACCGTATCGATGGGCTTCGTCGCGAAGCCGAGAGCGATGGTCGCGACGGCGAGGATGCCCGGCGCGATCATGATCGTTCCGGATTCGGCATGCAGTTCGGTCGGCGCGGCGCCGCGCCGGTCTCCGAAGGCACCCCAGAGGAACCGGGCGCTGTACGCGACGGTCAACACGGACCCGACGGCGGTCCCGATGATCGCGACCCAACCCCACACGTCACCCTCGAGCGCGCCCTCCAGCAGCGAGGTGAAGACGGCCTCCTTCGCGACGAACCCGAAGAGCGGTGGGATGCCGGCCATCGACGCGACCGCGATCGCCGCGATGACGGCGAGCACCGGCGTCTGACGCCCGAGACCGGAGAGGTGCCTCCAGTCACGCGTCCCAGCGCGGTGGTCGATGATGCCGACGACGAGGAAGAGTGCCGCCTTGTAGATGGCGTGAGCAAGCAGGAGCGCGACGGCGGCCAGGGCCGAATCACGGGTGCCGTACCCCGAGATGACCATGAGGAATCCGAGTTGGCTCACCGTCCCGTAGGCCAGGACCAGCTTGAGGTCGTACTGACGCAGCGACCGCCAGGCACCGGCGACCATGGTGAGGACACCCAGGCCGACGAGCATCGCGTCCCAACCCGGGGTGTCGGCGTAACCGGGAGCGAGTCTCGCGACGAGGTAGATCCCGGCCTTCACCATCGCCGCAGCGTGCAGGTATGCGCTCACGGGCGTCGGTGCGGCCATCGCGGCCGGCAGCCAGAAGTGGAACGGCACGAGCGCCGACTTCGAGATCGCGCCGACGAGGATGAGGAGGATGGCGACGGTGGTCGCGGGGCCGGTCAGACCCTGCTCGACGATCGAGGCGAGCGAGGTGCTCTGCGCCTGCACGGAGATCATGATGACGCCCACGAGCATGACGAGCCCGCCGAAGGTCGTCACCAGGAGCGCCTGGAGCGCGGCACCGCGACTCTCCTTGCGATCGGTGTAGTGCCCGATGAGCAGGTAGGAGAGCACACTCGTGATCTCCCAGAACATGAACATGACGATGATGTCGTCGGCGGTCACGAGACCGAACATCGTGCCGGCGAAGGCGAAGAGGAGCGCGGCGAAGCGACCGAGGCCGGGCTCGGTCGAGGAGAAGTAGCGGCCGCAGTAGAGCAATACGAGAGCACCGACGCCGGTGACCACGAGGGACAGCAGCCAGGCGAGCGTGTCCATCCGGAACGAGAGCGCGATGCTCAGTTGCGGGATCCACTCGATCGTCTCGACGACCGTGCCGCCGGCCGTGACCGTGCCGGTTTGGAAGAGCGTCCAGACGAATGCCGCCGCGGGCATACACGCGATGAAGTAGAAGACCTTCGTCGACAGCACTCGAGTGAGTGTGGGCGTGGCGACGGCGATCGCAGCAAAAACAAGCAGGATTGTCGCCATGCAGGTCTCCCGGGTGGTGGCGGCCTCTGGACTCCCAGGTTAGCAGCCCGTCGGTACCCCTCCGACCCCAGGAACGACGACAGGCCCCCGCCGAAGCGGGGGCCTGTCGTCGACTCGGCAGCGTGTGACAACGTCCGGAGTGGAGATGGGGGGAATTGAACCCCCGTCCACTGCTGTGATTCTGCGCCTTCTACGGGCGTATCCCTTAATGCGTTCTACTCGGCCCCGACCATTGACAAGGGCATCTTGGTCGACGGGCCCAGCCGAAGAAAAGTCCCGGATGACGTCGCGGCTCCGTCATCCAGCAAGTCCCCTAGATGACGCCAGGATCCGAGACGGGGACACGCTCGGTCTGACGGACTATCGGGCTCGCTTAAGCAGCGAGGGCGAAGTCAGTGCGCTTAGAGTTGGCACTTGTTGTTTTGCAGAGATCGTTAACGAGATAACCCTGCATCCTCGACCCGCTTCTCGCAGTTTCGCAGGCAATGTCGAAACCGATCATCCCCATGGACTCAGCGCCTCGGAGTACGAGGCGAAGAGGGTCGTTGTCACACGCTGTCGAGTTGTCAATCCACCGCGAGCGGTGGACGAGCACCTTGCGGTGCAGCTTTCAAGTGTACCGCGCCGAGGTGGCGCCTGTCACCTATTCGCCGAGACGGTTCCTGGTGGCCATCGCACGCGCGGCCTCACGGGTGTCCTGCTTCTCGCGCAGGGCATGCCGCTTGTCGTATTCCTTCTTGCCCTTCGCCACGGCGATCTCCACCTTGGCCTTGCCGTCCTTGAAGTAGATCTTCAACGGCACGAGGGTGAAACCACCGGGGGCGATCTTGTGGGCGATCTTGTCGATCTGCTCGCGGTGCAGCAGCAGCTTGCGCTTGCGCCGCGGCGGGTGGTTCGTCCACGTGCCCTGGCCGTACTCGGGGATGTGTACCGCGTCGAGCCACGCCTCACGGCGGTCGATGAAGGCGTACCCGTCGACGAGCGACGCCCGCCCGGCTCGCAGCGACTTCACCTCGGTACCCGTCAAGACCATGCCGGCCTCGTAGGTGTCCTCGATCGTGTAGTCGTGGCGGGCCTTGCGGTTCGTGGCCACGACGTTCTCGCCCCGTTCCCTCGGCACGGTGTACTCCTGACGTTCTGGTTCGGATCCATCGGAACGGACCGGCCGCGATCGCGGCAGCCTGTCAGTCTAACGCAGAGCGAGCGGTGCGGTGGCCGCACTGCCTCCCCGCTAGACCTTGAGGTACCGCGAGATCGCGAAGTTGGCCGAGATCGCCGCCAACAGCACGCCGACGAGCAGCAGGATCGGGAGGACCACGAAGGCGTCACCGAGATCGACGAAGTTGACGTACCGCATGCGGTCCGCCAGGTATCCCTGGACGAACACCTGGACGATGGTGATCACCGCCCCGGCCGCGAGGATGGAGCCGATGAGCGCGGCGAACACACCCTCGAGGATGAACGGTGTCTGGATGAACCGGTTCGATGCACCCACCAATCGCATGATGCCGAGTTCCCGGCGTCTCGAGTACGCCGACAATCGGATGGTCGTCGCGATCAGCAGGGCTGCGGCGACCAGCATGAGTGCTGCGATCCCGATCGCCGTGTAACTGGCGATGTTCAGGACCGAGAAGATCTGGTCGAGGTACTGGCGTTGATCCGTCACCTGCTCCACGCCCGCGACGCCGGAGAACGCCTCGACGAGCACGTCGGACTGCGAGGCGTCCTTCATGTTCACCCAGAAGGTCTCGGGCAGCTGGTCCGCCGTGACGAACTGTGCGATGTCGTTGCCCTTGAACTGCTCTTGGAAGTTCGTGAACGCCTGCGCCTGGTCCTCGAAGTAGAACTTGTCCACGAAGGGTGCGAGGGTCGACGACTCCAAGGCGCTCTGGACGGCAGCGCGCTGCTCCTCGGTCGCGGCGCCGGCGGCGCAGGTGTCGCCCGCGCTGTCGGCGGTGCAGAGGTAGATCGCGACCTGTGCGCGGTCGTACCAGTAGTTCTTCATCTGGCCGATCTGCATCTGCAGCAGGACGGCCGTACCGACGAAGGTGAGCGAGATGAACGTCACGAGCACGACGGAGACGACCATCGAGACGTTGCGACGCAGGCCGTTCCAGACCTCGGACCAGATCAGAGCGAGTCTCACTTGGTCGGCCCCACGTTCTGCTCTCCGTCTTCAGTGCCGCGCGCCGCGGCACGCAGACCGAGTCGCTCGGCGAGCGACAGGTGTTCGACCTCGATCGGGTCGATCTCGTTGCGTGCCGGGAGCCCGATGGGGCCCGTGGCGTTGCTCAGGCGTTGCGGAGGCGCGACCTCCGGGACCGCAGCCGCCGGTGGCACGGCGGGCTCCGCTTCCGGCGTCGTCGGCTCGGCCTCGGGCGCTTCCGGTGTCGATTCCTCGGCCCGCGTCGCCGGGGTCTCAGGCTCGGCGACGGAAGCCGCGGCCGATTCCTGGATCGGCGTCGAGCCGGACACCCGGGTGACGACCTCGTCGGTGTCGGCCCGCGGCGTGGTCTTGCGCGAGACCGCGGCGGGCGCGGTCGGCGCGGCTGGAGCGGTCGGCGTGGTCGCGGTTGCGGCGACCGCGGCTGCGGCCACGGCACTCGTCGTGGGCTCGGAGCTGGCAGCGACGGACGACGTCGTGGTCGTCACCGGAACCGAGGAGGTCTCGACGGCGGGCGCGACCGGGGTCGAGGCCGTTGCGGGAGCTGTCTGTGCCGACGGGACGGCAGCCTTGGAGGATCCTCTGACGAGACCCGGGATGGCCGCGGTCGTGCCGTATCCACCGTGGCGTTCGTCACGGACGATCTGGCCGTCCTGCAGCTCGATCACACGACGCTGCATCTGGTCGACGAAGCCGGCCTCGTGCGTGGCCATGACGACCGTCGTCCCACCGGCGTTGATGCGCTCCAGCAACTGCATGATGCCGGCGCTGGTGGCGGGGTCGAGGTTACCGGTCGGTTCGTCGGCGAGCAGGATCTGCGGCTTGTTGACGATCGCGCGGGCGATGGCGACGCGCTGCTGCTCACCACCGGACAGCTCGTGCGGCAGGCGCTGCGCCTTGCCGTCGAGTCCGACCATCTTGAGGACGTCGGGGACGGCCTCCTGGACGAAGCCGCGCGACTTGCCGATCACCTGGAGGGTGAAGGCGACGTTCTGGTAGACCGTCTTGCTCGGCAGCAGTCGGAAGTCCTGGAACACGACCCCGAGGCTGCGCCGGAAGTACGGCACCTTGCGGTTCGAGATGGAACCGAGGTCGTGGCCGAGCACATGGATCTTGCCCTTGCTCGGCTTGTCCTCCTTGAGCATCAGGCGGAGGCAGCTCGACTTCCCCGATCCCGAGGCACCGACGAGGAAGATGAACTCTCCCCGGAGGATTTCGAAATCGACGTCGTTGAGCGCGGGACGCGAGGTTCCCGGATACTTCTTGGAGATGTGATCAAACCGAATCATGGCTCCTTGAGCTTAAGGAGCGACCTGCCGATTACGGGCAGGACACGCCCGCGATCCGTACCCTGTACGAGGGCTGGGCGAACACTATGCCGCGGTGCGCTACTCCGGCTTCGACATGGACCGCCAGCGGATGCCCGCCGCGATGAACCCGTCGAGATCGCCGTCGAACACCGCTGCGGGGTTCCCCTGCTCGTGCTCCGTCCGCAGGTCCTTGACCATCTGGTACGGCGCGAGCACGTAGGAGCGCATCTGGTCGCCCCAGCTCGCCGTGATGGTGCCGGCCAGCTCCTTCTTCGTCGCGGCCTCCTGCTCCTTCTGGATGAGGAGGAGTCGCGACTGGAGCACGCGCATGGCCGCGGCGCGGTTCTGGATCTGGCTCTTCTCGTTCTGCATCGAGACGACCGTGCCGGTCGGCAGGTGGGTGATGCGAACGGCGGAGTCGGTCGTGTTGACCGACTGTCCACCAGGGCCGCTGGACCGGAAGACGTCGACACGGATGTCCGATTCGGGGATCTCGACGATCTCCGTCTCCTCCATGAGCGGGATGACCTCGACGGCGGCGAAGCTCGTCTGACGCTTGCCGGCGGCACCGAAGGGGCTCATGCGCACCAGGCGGTGCGTGCCCGCTTCGACGCTCAACGTGCCGAAGGCGTACGGTGCGTCGACCTCGAAGGTGGCCGACTTGATGCCGGCCTCCTCCGCGTAGCTCGTATCCATGACGGTGACCGGGTACTTGTGCTGCTCGGCCCACCGCAGGTACATGCGGAACAGCATGTCGGCGAAGTCGGCGGCGTCCACACCGCCGGCACCGGCGCGGATGGTGACGACGGCGGGGCGCGGGTCGTACTCGCCGCTCAGCAGCGTCTGCACCTCGAGGTCGCCGAGCACCTTCTGCAGGCTGATGAGCTCCTGGCGGGCCTCGTCGGCCGACTCCTCGTCCTGGGCGTCGGTCGCGAGTTCGATGAGCACCTCGAGGTCGTCGAGCCGGTTCGCGATGCTGGTGATGCGGGCGAGCTCGGACTGACGGTGGCTGAGCGCGCTCGTCACCTTCTGCGCGTTCGTCGTGTCGTCCCAGAGATCCTGGGCACCCGCCTGCTCGCTCAGCGTCGCGATCTCGGCTTCGAGACGGTCGACGTCGACGACGGTGCGGATGTCGTCGAAGGTCGAGCGGAGGGTACTGATCTGTGTGGAGAGGTCCAAGTCAAACATTTGGCTTCAGCCTACCGCGCAGGGCCGCGGGCGTACGATCGAGGGGATGACTTCCGACGAACGCCCGTTCCAGCTGCGCTCCGTGGCCGTCTCGGTCTTCCTCCCCACGCTGTTGTTCTCGATCGGTGAAGGCGCCATCATCCCGATCATCCCGGCCGTCGCCGGGAACCTGGGGGCGACGCTCGCCGTCGCAGGCGTCATCTCCTCACTCATCATGCTCGGCGAACTCGTCGGCGACGTCCCGTCAGGGTGGATCGTCAGTCGGATCGGCGAACGCTTCGCGATGATGTGGGCGGCGCTGCTCGCGGTCGTCGGGGTCGCGACGGCTGCCATCTCCCCCAATCCGTTCGTCCTTGCCGTGGGCATCTTCTGTATCGGGCTCGCGACCGCCGTGTTCGGTCTGGCACGGCACGCGTTCATGACGACGTACGTGCCGATGCGGTACCGGGCGAGGGCGCTCTCCTCCCTCGGCGGTGTCTTCCGCGCCGGCACGTTCATCGGACCGTTCCTGGCCGCAGGCGTCATCCACCTCACCGGGACGTCGCAGGCGGCGTTCTGGGTGATGGTCATCTGCTGCGCTGGCTCCGCGATCACCCTGCTCGTCCTCCCCGACCCGGCGGAGATGTTCGGGCGACCGCCGTCGACGCGCACCGCCGACGGCGAGGAGCGGACCGGGGGTGAGGAGCTCGCGTCCGAGGAGTCGAGCGGCCTCATCGCTTCGATCCGCGCGCACGGCGCGGTCCTCACCAGGATGGGGACGACCGCCGCACTCGTCGGCGCCCTGCGCTCCTGCCGCGCAGTCCTGCTCCCCCTGTGGGCCGTGAGCATCGGCGTCTCGGAGACGGACACGGCGCTCATCATCGGCGTCGTCGGCGCGGTGGAGTTCGCCCTCTTCTACGCCAGCGGTCAGGTGATGGACCGCTGGGGGCGGATCTGGACCGCCGTCCCGTCGATGATCGGGCTGGGCTCCGGGTTCATCGTCCTGGCCTTCACGCACGACCTCGATGAAGCGCGGGTCTGGTTCATCGCCGTCGCCCTCGTGCTGGCACTCTCCAACGGCCTCGGCAGCGGCATCCTCATGACCCTCGGCTCCGACCTCGCGCCACCGGACCGACCCGCGCCGTTCCTCGGCGCCTATCGCTTCCTGGGCGACGCGGGCACCGCCGCCGCTCCACTGGCGATGTCCGGGATCACCGCGGCTGCGTCGATCTCCCTCGCCGCCGGCACCATCGGCGGTGTCGGGCTCATCGGAGCGTTCCTCCTCTTCCGGTTCATACCCCGGTTCATCGACCGCGGCACGCGCCCGTTCCCCTGATCGTCGGGGGGCCCGTCCGCCGTCACCAGAAGACACTCCGAGCACTCGCGGTCGCCTCGATCCGGAGGCCCTGCGGGACGAACAGCGTCAGCATCGGCGGCCGCCAGTCCGACGCCAGCGAGACCTCCGCGCTCCGACCGTCCGGGGTCCGCGCCGCGACGATCTCGACGCCGGTGAGCGCACCCGCACCACCGGTGATGAGGTCGTCGCGTGCACTCGAACGGACCGAGTCGTCGTCGAGGACGGGGCGGACGGTCCCGTCCGGCTGGAACGTGACGTCGTCGATGGAGAAGGACTCCGCAGCGGTGACTGCCAGTCGGTCGGCGAGGTCGAGGAGCCGCTTGTGCTCCACGTACAGGGACGTGGCGGCGCTCCCGACGAGGACCACGGCGAGCGCCACCACGGCGAATCCGATGGTCAGGAGCATGGTGGACCCGTCCTCCTCGCCGACGTCCAGATGTCGTCGTCCGCCCGGCTCCCTCACTCCGCCTCGCCGAATCGGTCATCGAACCGCGAGATCGGTGCCGTGGCGACGCCGGTCACGGGGACCGCGGCCTGCACGCCGATGATCTCGGGCATCAGCGGCAGGACGACGAGGATGTCGACGGTGACCGTGACGGCACCGCCGCGCTGCCCACACGGGAGGCCGGCTGGTGCGCAGTCGAGCGTGACGGACGACTGGGACCGGTCGAGCCCGAAATCGTCGAGCGCGAGTGCGAGCGAGTCCTCGACGCGTTCGCGACCCGTGGCGTCGTCGTCGGCCCGCGCGTAGAGTTTCGCCGCCTGCGCCGCGGCCCCGCCGGCCGCGAGCACCGCGGCCTGCACCTCGGCGAGCGCGACGATGAGATAGACGATCGGCACGAGGAGGACCAGACCGACGGTGATGAACTCGAGGGAGGCCGAACCGTCGTCGTCCAGCGCGGTCGGTCGGCGACGCAGCTCATCACTCGAGTGTCTCGAGGACCGCATGACCCTCCACCTCCAACACGCCGGGCAGACCGATCAAGCCCACGACCGGAAGCGGTGCGCGGACGGTCACGGTGACGACGCTTGCTCCGCGATGATCGGCCAGCGTGGCGCCGACGTCACCCGTGTAGCCCTCCCCCACGGCGACGGCGATGAGCTGGCGTGCTCGGTCGGCGCCGTCGAGCAGTTCGGTGTCGGCCAACGCGCCGAGCCGGGCACCCTCCGCCGCCGCGTCGATGAGCGTGTTCCGGACGTGGAGGGCGAGCGCGAGCTGGACCACGGACATCATCAGGACGGTGAGGATCGCTCCGACGAACACGAACTCGGCGACGGCTGATCCGTCCTCGCCGCGCACGAGCCTCTTCCGCCATCCGCCGATCTCGGGCTCAGATGCCGGAGACACGGTCGATGGCCTGTTCGAACACCTGCGTGAGCGCCGGGCCGGCGACACCCCAGATGAGGAGGACGAGCCCGGCCGTCATGAGCGTGATGAGGACCCAGCCGGGGACGTCGCCGCGCTCCTCGGTGAAGAGGGAACGACTCCGGTTGAGCGTGCGGTCGAGGAAGGAGGGGGAGGACATGTGGAACCTTTCGTCAGAAGCCGGTCCGGAGCACGAATACCCCGGGGAACACGGCGATGATGATGGACAGTGGCAGGATCAGGAAGACGAGGGGCACGAGCATCGCGACCTCCTTCTTCCCGGCGGATTCGAGGAGACGGCGCTTGGCGGTGTCGCGTCCGTCGTGTGCGTGGTCGAGGAGCACGGCAGCGACCGGTGTGCCGCGTTCGAGCGCACCGAGGATCTGGTCGACGCATCGCGACAGCATCGGCATCGCGAGTCGTGCCTCGAACTGCCGGAGTGCGGCGGCGAACGGGATACCGGTGGAGACGTCCGCCATCACCCGGCGGAACTCCCTGCCGAGCTCCCCGCTGGACCCGATGCGCGCCACGCGGTCCATAGCGTCCGTGATCGCTTCGCCCGCCGCGAGACTCAGACTGAGGAACTCGAGCACCGTCGGCAGCTCCTCTTCGATCCGCGCGAGGCGGCGACTGGCGGCGAGCGCCAGCAGCTGGTCGCGGAGGACGATCCCGGCCACCGCCCCGACCGCGGGAAGCGGTGCTGCGAACGGGAGCGGGAGCCGACCGTTGCTGAAGGAGAACACGGCGAGCGCCGCGGCGACCGCGAAGCCGCCGAGCCCCCAGAGGAGTTGCAGCAGTCGGTACCGCTCCAGCGTCGGTCCCCCGGCTTGACCCAATCGACGGATGACGAGTTCCTGATCGGCGCCGACCAGGCCGAGCGACCATCGAACGGCGCGGAGGACCGGGACCAGCAGGGTCCCGAGGACCGGTAGCGGGTCGGTCGAGCGGCGCGCGGCTTGTGAGCGGGCGTCGCTGGAGAGGTCGGCGACATAGGGGGCGATGCGGTCCGCGAGCCGCGGTCGTCCGAGTGCCGGCAGGAGCATCGCGAGCGCCCAAAGGCCGACCCCGAGGATCGCTCCGAGGCTGACGGCCCACGCTCCGTCTGCACTCACCGGAACCACCGTCGTTCGGGCTGGAGGCGTCCGACACGGAGCATCGCCTGGTAGGCGAGAGCGGAGACCACGACGCCGGCGATGATCAGGACCGCCCCCTCCCGGGAGTTGTAGGCGGCCGAGGCCTCCGGCCGGGACGACAGGAGCAGGAGGATCGCCCAGGGTGCCGCGACGCCCAGCCTGGCGGCGTTCACCACCCAGGACTGTCGCGCCTCGGCCTCGGCTCGGATGGCCGACTCCTCACGGAGCCCCGCGGACAGCGCTCGGAGCACCGCCGGCAGTTCCGTGCCTCCCACGTCGCGGGCCATGCGCACCGTCTCGAGGATGCGGTCGGCGACCGGGTCGGCGAGCGCGGTCTTCAGGTCGTCGATGCCGTCGGCGAAGCGGCCGGCAGCACGGTAGTCGGCGCTGAACGCGGCGAACGCCGGGCGGAGCGGTGCGGGTCCGACGGTGTCGAGCGCGGCCACCGCATCCGGGAGCGAGAGCCCTGACCGGATCGCGGACAACAGGTGGTCCACGACATCCGGCCACAGTCCCCGCTGCAGGCGACGTCGAGAGGTGGCACGGGCTCGGAGCACGATCACCGGGGCGATGAGACCGGCGACGGCGACGACGGCGCTCAACGGCAGGACACGGCAGAGCGCCTGGACCACCGCGCCGGAGACGAAACCGGCGAGGACGGAGACCACGATGGCGGCCGCCCAGTACCGACCGGGCAGACCGGCCAGGATCAGGAGTTCACGGAGCGCAGCGACCGGCCTCCACCGCTCCAGGGTGTCGCGCAGCGGCTCCGGGTCCGGCCACCACCAGGGTGCGACGGTGAGGAGGAGGCCTGCGGCGAGGACCGCTCCGACGACGAGACTCATCGCTCGCCGACGGCGAGGATCGAGGCGAGCGAGATCCCGGCCGCACGGTACTTGGCGTCGTTCAACGGGAAGCGACCGGTGGCGCGGAGCTCTCCGTCTCGCTGCTCGAAGAGGGTGGAGGCCTCGATCGTGTGGGACTCCCCTCTCCCGCCGACCGCGATGATCTCCGCCACCCGTCGGCGTCCGGATCGGTCGAGCTCGCAGTGCACGACGAGGTCGACACATGATGCGACGGCCGGGCGCACGAACCCCGAGTCGATGTTCCGGCCAGCCAGCAGTGGCAGCGTGCAGAGCTTGCCGATCGCGTCGCGCGCGGAGTTCGCGTGGATACTGCAGAGCCCGGGCAATCCGCTGTTGAGGGCGATCAGGAGGTCGAGGCTCTCCGCCTCCCGGACCTCGCCGACGACGATGCGGTCCGGCCGCATCCGAAGCGCCTCCTTGATGAGCCGTCGGAGGGTGATCTCTCCCGTGCCCTCGAGGCTGGCCTGCCGGCACTGCATCGCGACGACGTCGCGGTTGCCTGGCGCGAGCTCGAAGGTCTCCTCGACGGTGACGATGCGGAGGGCCGGGTCCAATGAGGCGATGAGGGCGCCGAGCATCGTGGTCTTGCCGGCTTGCGTCGCGCCCGACACGAGCAGGTTCGCCCCCGCGGTCATGCTCGCGCGCAGGAACTCGGCGGCCTGATAGCTGATCGACCCTGCGGCCACCAGCTGACCGAGATCACGGATCCGTGCGGAGAACTTGCGGACGTTGATGGACATGTGCCGACGCGTGACGTCGGGGATGACGACGTGCAACCGCGAGCCGTCCGGAAGCGAGGCGTCGACGAACGGGTTCGCGAGATCCACCCGTCGTCCAGTGGCGCGCAGCATCCGCTCCACGAGATCGCGGACGTCGCCCTCGCCGAGGACCACGTCCGTCAGCTCTGACACCCCGCCGCGGGCGACGAACACCTTGGTCGGCTCGTTGATCCAGATCTCCTCGACACTCGGATCGTCGAGCAGCGGCTGGATCGCGCCGAACCCCGTCACCGCGGCGAGCACCTCGCTCGTCATCCCGTGCTCATCGTCGATGAGCGGCGTCGTGTCGTTCAACGCCCGCTCGTTGTAGCGACGCACCTCCTCGCGGGCGATCCGCCCCGCTCCCCCACGCCGACCCGGCTCCCCGAACTCCTCACGCACCCGATCGCGCACGCGCGCCGTGATGATCTCCGCCGCTGTCCCCATGCCGCCATCCTGACGAACACCGGCCACACCCCGCAGAAGTTATCCACAGCACCCCCGCTCGACGCGTCACCGACCGGTCACTAGGCTCGGGGACCGTGCCGACCACCTTCCGCATCGACGGCTCCCGCATCCACGACATCTTCTCGTTCTACGCGGTGATGAACGAGCTGGTGATGCAGGACGAGGACTGGGATCTCGGCCCGAGCCTCGACGCCCTCGACGACGTCCTCTACGGCGGGATCGGCTCGCTCCGCGATCTCGACGACGTGCACTTCGTCTGGACGGAGCACGACGCGAGCCGCGCCGCACTCGGCGTCACGGCCACCCGCGCCTGGTTACAGGAGAAGCTCGAGCGGGGCACACCGTTCGACACGGCTCGGATCACCGCGCAGCTCGACGACCTCGACGCCGGCCGCGGCAAGACCTACTTCGACCTGCTCCTCGAGGTCTTCGCCGGCCACCCGGACATCCGACTCGAACTCGCCTGACCAGGTGTGGAACCGGCGGTCGCGCTCAACCCGCCGCGCTCAAGCTGTCGCGAACCGCTTCGCCGAACGCTCCTTCGCCTTCTGCGCCTCGACCTCGCGATCCTTCGGCGGGGCGGTCGTCACGAGGTCTTCGAGCAGATGGCGGGTGATGTGGGCGATCTCCGCGACCGCTCGATCGAACGCCTCAGCGTTCGCCTGGGACGGCTTCGTCGACCCGCTGATCTTCCGCACGTACTGGAGCGCCGCGGCCCCGACCTCGTCGTCGGTCGCCGCCGGCTCGAAATTGTGGAGGGTGTGGATGTTCCGGCACATGCAGGCATGGTAGCCCCGGCGCACGCCAGGATCCAGAGGTGATTCCGGTGCTGGTCCCGCGCCGCAACCGCTTGCGGCGGTCGACCCGAGCCGGAAGAGTGGGCGCCATGATCAACGGCTACACCGCAGACCAGGTCCGAGCCGCAGAGGCACCACTCTTGGACGCAGGGGAACCACTCATGGCGCGAGCCGCCCACGGACTCGCCGAAGAACTGCGGACGGTCCTCGCCGATCGCGCTGAGGGCCTCGAGGGCGAGGCACCCGACGTCTGGAAGATCCTGCTGCTCGTCGGCTCAGGCGACAACGGCGGTGATGCCCTCTTCGCGGCGGCGGAGCTCGCCGGCACGACCGGTCCGGACGACGTCCCGCTCGACCTCGTCGTGGCCAGGACGGGTGACCACGCCCACGAGGCGGGCTACGCCGCGGCGGTCGAGGCCGGTGTCCGCTTCCTCATGAACTCCCCCGCCGAACCGGACGACACCGCCGACGAGGCCAAGGGCGCCGCGATCGTCGTCGATGCCGTGTTCGGCATCGGGGCAAGCCGGAACCCCACCCTGCGCGGTGCGCCGAAGGCGATCGTCGAGGCGGTCCTCCCAGTCGTGCAGAACTCCGGCGGACCGACGGTCGTCGCCGTGGACGTCCCGAGCGGCATCGACCCCGACGAGGGAAGCGTCCCCGAGGGTGCCGTCCTCCCGGCGGAGGTCACGGTCACCTTCGGCGCGGTGAAGGCCGGGCTCCTCATCCCGCCCGGCTCGGCCTACGCCGGCGACGTCCGCCTCATCGACATCGGTCTCGGGCCGCAGCTGGCCGACGTCACGCCGTTCACGACGCTCGACCAGGCGGACGCCTGACCGACTGCTCAGCCCGGCCCGTCGCCTGGGCGATCGGCAACACCGACCACCAAGGCAGTGCCTGACGCTCAGGAGCCGACGGCGGCAGCCGATCGCCCTGATGCGACCCCCGCGAGCGCGTGGCCCGCGAGCGAGCCGAGGGTCCGGAGCCCGTCGCGCGACAGCACCGACTCGAGGTGCCCCTGGACCGACGCGAACCCACGACCACGCATCGCGAACACGTCGCCGGACGCCGCATCGGCGGCGATCTCGACCCCACCGACCGGAGCCTCACCCGCCAGCCGTGCGGTGAAGGTGTTGTAGAACCCGATCAGCGACTGCTCACCGAAGAGGTCGAGGTCGAGCTGCAGCCCCTGTCGTGGCGCGTCGAGGCGTTCGATCGGCAGCCCGAGCTGGATCGCCAGCACCTGATGGCTCAGGCAGACGGCGAGCAGCGGCGCTCCGGCGGCGAGACGCGCGGATACGATCTCGTGCATCCGGCGGACCCGGGGGTCGGCGAGGTCGAGCGGGTCGCCTGGACCCGGACCGGCGACGAGGAGGTCGACGTCCACGAGTGCGTCAGTCACCGCCGACCAGTGCTCCACGCTGACGGTCATCCCGAAGTGGCGCAGCTGGTGGGCGAGCATCGCGGTGAACTCGTCCTCGGCGTCGACGATGACCGCGGTACGGCCTGAGAGTGCACCGACGGGCGCCGGGTGCTGCGGCTGCAACCAGAAGGACGCCAACCGCTCGTTCCGCGCTCGGAGCGCGTCCTGCACTCCGGGTTCCGCCGCGAGGTCGACGGTCGGGCCGAGTTCGGCGGGTGCCATGACGCCGAGCGCGGTCAACACGCCGGCCGCCTTCGCGGCCGTCTCGGCGACCTCCGACTCGGGATCCGAGTGACGGACGAGCGTCGCACCGGCAGGAACGCGGACGAGACCGGCGTCGTCGACGTAGGCGGTGCGGATGAGGATCGGTGCGTCGAGTTCGTAGTCGCCGTCGCCCACCGGGGTGAACAGCGCGAGCACGCCGGAGTAGTAGCCGCGCGCGTTCCGCTCGTGGCGGGCGATGACCGAGCACGCGTTCTGCATGGGCGAGCCGGTGACCGTCGGTGCGAACATCGTCAACCGCAGGACCTCGCGGACGTCGAGTTCGCTCGTCCCGGCGAGCAGGTACTCGGTGTGGGTGAGGCGCGACATCTGCTTGACGTAGGGGCCGAGGATGCGTCCACCGGAGGCGCACACCCGGCTCATCATCTTCATCTCCTCGTCGACGACCATGAAGAGCTCCTCCGTCTCCTTGACGTCGCCGAGGAACGCGCGGAAGTCGTCGCCGGTCGCGCCGGAGCGCGGGTGGCGGAAGGTGCCGCTGATGGGGTTCATGGTGACGGTGCGTTCACCGGTCGACGCGTCGCGGGCGACCGCGACGTGGCGCTCGGGCGTCGCACCGGCCATCGAGACGCCCGGCGTGTGCACGGCGAAGGTCCAGTAGGCGCCGGTCTCCCCCGACAGGAGCGCGCGCAACCACGCGAGGACGGCGCGCTCGGCCGGCACCTCGGTCGTCGCGGTGAACTCGCGGCGGATGACGAAGTTGGCGCCCTCGCCGCGTCCGATCTCATCCTCGATGACGCGGCGCACGATCGACGCGTAGTCCTCGTCGGAGACGTCGAACCCGCCGTCGACCAGGGGGACCGCGTCGGCGGGGAGTCGGTCGAGCACCTCGTCGAGCGTCACCGTCTCACGCTCGCTCACCACGAGGCAGCGCAGCGGAGCGCCGTCGTCCATCGCCGCGAAGCCGCGCTCGCGCACCTGGCGATAGGGCACGAGGGTGAGGACCTCGGGCTGGTGGTCGTCGCCGGCGGATCCGAGCGGGATGTCGGCGAGCGACTCGACGTCGACGACGTCGCCCGTGTAGAGGTCGACGGTGTCGCTGCCGTGTCGGCGGAGCACCGCGAACGGGAAGTCGGGGCCGGCGTGCAGCACGCGGTGGAGCAGGGTGGTCATGGTGGTGTCCTCAGGCTGGGACCGATCCGACAGGGCCTCCGAACGAGAACGACCGCCCTGTCAGGCGGTCGAGTCGTCGTGTGTGCACGTGCGCGGTCCGCCTAGGAGGCGGGCCACCAGCTCGTTGCACACGTCGTTCGCATGGAGCCGAGCATACACGGGCCGACCCGGGCTCCGCTGGCCATGGTTCCTCCCCCGAAGCTCAGGACGTTCCCGACCTCGCTCCCGTAGACTGAGCGGGCCGCGGGAGTGGTGGAATTGGCAGACACGCAGGATTTAGGTTCCTGTGCTTTCGAGCGTGAGGGTTCAAGTCCCTTCTCCCGCACGCGACATCGTCGTACGCCGTTCCATCCCTCCCCCTACAGCAGGAGCTCCGCATGGTCCACACCGCCCTCATCCCCTGGCTCGACCCGGAGGGCATCATCACGGCCGTCGGTCCCTGGGCCCTCGTCGTGGTCTGCGCGATCGTCTTCGCCGAGACCGGCCTCCTCGTCGGATTCCTGCTCCCCGGCGACACCCTGCTCGTCATCACCGGTCTCCTCGCGTTCGGCTCCGCCCGCGTCATCGAGATCGACATCTGGTGGGTCTGCCTCGCGATCGGGTTCTCGGCGTTCCTCGGCGGCGAGGTCGGATACCTCATCGGGCACAAGCTCGGGCCGAAGGTGTTCGAACGCAAGGAGTCCGGCCTCTTCAGCATCAAGAACGTCGAGCGGACGAACGCCTTCTTCGAGCGCTTCGGCGCCCTCGCGGTCATCCTGGCGCGCTTCGTCCCGATCGTCCGGACCTTCGCCCCGGTCGCGGCAGGCATCGGCCACATGAACTACAAGAAGTACTCGCTCTACAACCTCATCGGCGCGCTCATCTGGGGCGCCGGGCTCACCTTCTTCGGCTACCTGCTCGGATACATCCCCCCGGTCGCCACCTTCGTGCAGAACTACATCGACGTCATCCTCATCGGAGCCGTCGTCCTCACCCTCATCCCGACCACCTGGCACTACATCCAGTCCAGCCGGAAGGCGAAGGCGCTGCAGGGCACCATCACCGAGGAGGAGCGTCGGGCCGCGGCTTCGAAGCTCGCCGACCAGGACGTCTTCAAGCGCGACCGCGGGAACGACACGGTCTGATCACCGGTGGCGACGCTCGCACGAGCGGTCGCGACAGGCGGACCGCCCACGCGTCAGCGGTGGTGCGACTCCTCGTGCGAGGCGTGTTCCTCGGGTTCCAGCTGGAACGTCGAGTGCTCGACGTCGAAGTGGTCGTGGAGGCACGAACCGAGACGGTCGAGCAGCTCCCCCGTGCCACCATCGGCGAACACCTCCTGATCGACGACGATGTGTGCCGAGAAGACCGGCTGGCCGGACGTGATCTGCCAGACGTGGACGTCGTGGACGGCCACGACCCCGTCGGTGCCGAGTAGGTGGTCCCTGATCTCCTGCACGTCCGTGTCGGACGGTGCGGACTCGCTGAGGACGTGGACGACGTCGCGGAGCAACGACCACGCCCGAGGCACGATCATCGCGGCGATCGCGAGCGACGCGATGGCATCGGCCTGAGCGAAGCCCGTCGCCATGATGACCACCGCGGCGATGATCACGGCGATCGAACCGAGGAGGTCGCCGAGGACCTCGAGGTACGCACCGCGCATGTTGATCGACGTGTCACGGCCGCCGCGCAGCACCTGGAGGGCGGCGAGGTTCGCCACGAGACCGATGACGGCGACGATCAACATCGGAAGGCTCTTGACCTCCGCGTCCGCCGGCTCGAGGAGGCGGGACACCCCCTCGATGAGGACCGACACCGCGACGGCGATCAGGATGAGCGCGTTGATGAGCGCTCCGAACACCTCCGCGCGCTGATACCCGAAGGTTTGCCGGTCGGTGGCCGGTCGGGCGGCGACGATCGTGGCGACGAGCGCGATGATCAGCCCGGTGAGGTCGGACAGCATGTGCCCGGCGTCGGCGAGCAGGGACAGCGAACCGCTCACCCAGGCGCCGACGAGTTCGACCACGAGGACGGTCGCGACGATGGCGATCGCCCCTGCGAGTCTCCTGCGGTTGGCGGTGCCGGCGTGTGCGTGATCGTGACCCATGATGCATCAACCGTAGGAGCTTCCCAGCGCCCGCGGAAGGGTTCATGCCGAGATAGGAATGGTCCTGAGTATCATGCTCAGCTGGCGGTCGAGGCGGGCCCATCGGGCACGAGCCGCTGCAGCACCGGGACGAGTGCTCGGAAGGCGAGCGCGCGGTGGCTCAGCTCGTTCTTCTCCGCCGGTGACAGCTCCGCCGCCGTCCGCCGCTCACCGTCCGGGATGAACGCCGGGTCGTACCCGAAGCCGTTCGTCCCGCTCGGCTCCGTCGCGAGGGCTCCGCGCCAGGTTCCGACGGCGACGTGCTCGAACGGCTCGATCCCATCGATCCCAGGCGGCACCACGAGGGCGAGGTGGCAGGCGAACCAGGCGGCACGATGCTCCTCGTGCACGTCCTGCAGCTGATCGAGGAGGAGGGCGAGGTTCGCGGTCGAGTCGTGCTGCGAGCCGGCCCAGCGCGCCGAGAAGATACCCGGCGATCCACCCAGGATCTCGACGCCGATGCCGGAGTCGTCCGCGAGCGCGATGGAGCCGGTGTGCGCGGCGGCGACCCGCGCCTTGATCAACGCGTTCTCGCTGAAGGTCGTGCCGTCCTCGACGGGCTCCGGGCCGTCGTAGGCGAGGACCGTGATCCCGGGGACGTCGCGGCTGACGAGCCGCTGGAACTCCTCGACCTTGTGGTGGTTGTGCGTCGCGAGGACGATCTCGACGCCCATCAGCGTCCGAGGGCCTCGAACTGGATGGCCTTGAGCGACGCAGCGCCACCGACGGCGAGGTCGAGCAGGGAGTCGAGTTCGCGGCGGTCGAACGGGGCGCCCTCGGCCGTCCCCTGCACTTCGACGAACGATCCGCCGCCGGTGACGACGACGTTCATGTCGGTCTCGGCGCGCACATCCTCGACGTAGGCGAGGTCGAGCATGGGCACGCCGTCGATGATGCCGACCGAGACGGCCGAGACGCTGTCGGTGAGGGGCGACGCCTTCTGCGAGATGAACTTCTTACCGCGCGCCCACTCGATCGCATCGGCGAGGGCGACGTAGGCGCCGGTGATCGCCGCCGTGCGGGTGCCTCCATCCGCCTGCAGGACGTCGCAGTCGATGACGATCGTGTTCTCGCCGAGGGCCTTGGTGTCGATCACGGCGCGGAGGCTGCGACCGATGAGTCGCGAGATCTCGTGGGTACGACCGCCGATCTTGCCCTTGACCGCTTCACGGTCCATCCGCTCGTTGGTGGAACGGGGCAGCATCGCGTACTCCGCGGTGACCCAGCCGCGACCCTTGCCGTTCAGCCAGCGCGGCACGCCGTTGGTGAACGAGGCCGTGCAGAGCACCTTCGTCCGGCCGAAGCTGATCAGCGCCGAACCCTCGGCCTGCTCGCTCCAACCGCGCTCGATCGTGATGGGACGCAGCTGGTCGTTGGTGCGGCCGTCGGCGCGCGCGATATCACTCATGGATGTGCTCCTCGAACTAATGGGATGGAAGGTCGATGACGCCGGTCTGGACGAGCGAGACGGTGGAGATCTCCCGGCCCATCAGACGGTTGGCGAGGGCGATGAAGTCGTCGGCACTGCTCCCGGTCGCCTCGTACCGGTGGGTGGCAGGTTCGCTGCTGTCGCGCAGCAGGTCACGGGTGACGAGCACGCGGTAGACGTCGTTCGCGGTCTCGGTGTCGCTCGAGACGAGCGACACCTGCGGACCCATCACGTAGCTGATCGCGCCCTTGAGGAAGGGGTAGTGGGTGCATCCGAGGACGACGGTGTCGACGCCGGCGTGCCGGAGCGGGGCCAGGTACTCCTCCGCGGCCTCGAGGAGGTCGGGGCCGGTCGTGACGCCGGCCTCCACGAACTCCACGAACCGGGGGCAGGCCTGGCCGAACACCGTCAGCTCGGGATTGACCTCGAAGAGGTCCTGATACGCCCGCGAGTTGATCGTGCCCTCGGTCCCGATGACGCCGATGCGCCCGTTCCTCGTGCTCCGGACCGCGGTCCGCACAGCGGGCTGGATCACCTCGACCACGGGGACCGAGTAGCGTTCGCGGGCATCGCGGAGCATCGCCGCCGATGCGGTGTTGCAGGCGATCACCAGCATCTTCACGCCCTGGTCGACGAGCGAGTCGAGGACCTCGAGCGAGTAGCGCCGCACGTCGGCGATGGGCTTCGGGCCGTAGGGTGAGTGGGCCGTGTCGCCGATGTAGATCACGGACTCGGCGGGGAGCTGGTCGCTGACCGCTCTCGCCACCGTGAGTCCGCCGACGCCGGAGTCGAAGATGCCGATGGGTGCGTCGTTCACGATGACCCAGCCTACCGCCCCTGCCGATGGACGTCGGTGACCGACCGATCACCACGTTCCCAGCACGCTCGCGGCTAGGCTGAACGGGTGCACGAGTCCTCAGCTCTCCTCACCGACCGATACGAACTCACGATGCTGGACGCCGCCCTCCACCGCGGCACCGCGGATCGGGAGTGTCTGTTCGAGCTGTTCGCCAGACGCCTCTCCGGCGGCCGCCGCTACGGCGTCGTGGCCGGCACGGGCCGATTCCTCGAACTGCTCAAGCACTTCCGCTTCGGTGAATCGGAACTCGAGTGGCTGCGCGACGAGGGCGTCGTCAGCACGACGGCGCTCGACTGGCTCGCCGACTACCGCTTCTCGGGTTCGATCTGGGGCTACCGCGAGGGCGAGGCCTTCTTCCCCGGTTCGCCGATCCTGGTCGTGGAGGGCACGTTCGCCGAAGCCGTCATCCTCGAGACACTGGCACTCAGCGTGTTCAACTACGACAGCGCCGTCGCCACGGCCGCCGCGCGCATGACCTCAGCGGCGGGCAGCCGCCCCCTGGCCGAGATGGGCTCCCGTCGGACGGGCGAGCGGTCGGCCATCGCCGCAGCCCGGGCAGCGTACATCGCCGGCTTCAGCGCCACGTCGAACCTCGAGGCCGGACGCAGCTGGGGCATCCCGACGATGGGGACGGCCGCGCACTCCTTCACCCTCCTGCACGACTCCGAGGAGGACGCCTTCCGAGCCCAGATCGACACGATGGGCGCCGGGACCACGCTGCTCGTCGACACCTACGACATCGAGGAGGCCGTGCGTCTCGGCGTACGCCTCGCCGGCCCGGAGCTGGGAGCCGTACGCATCGACTCCGGTGATCTGCCGATCGTCGTCGACCAGGTCCGCCGCCTCCTCGACGAGCTCGGCGCCACGTCGACCCGCATCACCGTCACCAACGACCTCGATGAGCACGCCGTCGCGGCCCTGGCCGCGTCTCCGGTCGACTCCTACGGCGTCGGCACCTCCGTGGTCACCGGCTCAGGCTCCCCCGCCATGGGCATGGTCTACAAGCTCGTCGCGCACCGTGATGACCAGGGCGACTGGATCAGCGTCGCGAAGAAGTCCGCGGAGAAGGCGACCGTCGGCGGCCGCAAGACCGCTGCCCGCGCTTACGACCGGCACGGGGTCGCCCGCGAGGAGCGCATCTACCTCGGCGACGGTCCTGCGGGCGAACACGAGGGTGCGGCCGACGCCGCCTCGGAACGCCCCCTGATGGTCCAGCTCGTCGAAGGCGGACTCGTGGACGAGCAGTACCTCGGCGCCGCGGGGACGCGCCAGGCGAGGGAACACCGGGCACAGGCGGTGGCGGAACTGCCACCTCGGGCCGTCAGCCTCACCCGCGGCGACCCGGTGCTTCCGACCGTCTACCTCGAAGGCTGACCGCGGCGACGCGTCTCAGCGTCGGCCGCGGTGCGCTCCAGCGTCAGTCGCGGAGGAGCTTCTCGTAGATCTCCTTGCAGGCCGGGCAGATCGGGAACTTCTCGGGGTCGCGACCCGGCGTCCACTTCTTGCCGCAGAGCGCCTTCACCGGCTTGCCGCTCAACGCCGACTCGAGGATCTTCTCCTTCTTGACGTAGTGCGAGAACCGCTCGTGATCGCCGGGCTCGATGTTCTCGCTCTCGATCAGCTCCTCGAGCTCACGATCCATGATCGCCGTGCTCCCACCGTCGGGCGTGCCACCGGGATCGATCGTGCTCATCTGCTGCTTCGTGCTGTCATGCTGCGCCATGGCTCCATGGTACCGCCGGACGGCACCCGGGTCTCCTGCGGGCCGATCCGGTCGCCGACGTCGGGTCAGTGCGAGCTGGCGAAGCCGACGATCTCGGGGCTGCGACGGTCGAAGACGCGACCGCCGGCGAAGATCCCGATCGCGAGCACCAGGATGCCCGTACCGGCACCGACCGCGAGTGCCCCGAAGTTCCAGTTCGGCTCACCGGTGAGCCCGAGCACGGCCAGCCAGCCGGCGGGAATCGTGAGGAGCACCGTACCGAGCAGGCTCAGGAACTGTGCGGACATACCGCTGCTGCCCGGGACCTGCGGCTGCTGGAACGGGCTGTCGCCGGGAAGCGACGTCGGGTACGGGAACCGCGCGGACACGAAGCTCGCGATACCGGCACCGCTGAACAACAGGCACGTGCTCACGCCGATCATCGACGGCAGGGCGTCCCAGTCGCCGTAGAACAGGATGCTCAGCGTCGACCCGACCGCGATGAGCGGGATGCCGATGAGGAGCACCGGGAAGAGCCGGCCGATCCGATCCGATCGTCCGCGGACCCCCGAGGCGACGTGCAACCAGACCGCGGTCGAATCGAAGGCGAGGTCGTTGTGCAGGAGCCAGCCGAGGAACCAGCACACGACCGGGAGTGGGACGAGTGCGAGGACGTTCATCGGGATGCCGGCGACGAGCATGGGCACGAAGAAGATGAAGGGCGCGATCGGGATGATCACGAGGGAGACGAGGTACCGAGGGTCGCGCAGCCAGTAGGTCATGCTCCGAGCGGCGATGGCTCCGGACGGGGAACCGGGGAGCAGGTCGAACCAGCCCAGACCGGTGCTGTCGCGGCCCGTCCCGAGGCGTTCCGGCGCCACGAGCAGTCGGGCGACGAACGCCTGCCAGGCGAACCAGAGCAGGGCGATGGTCGCCGCGGTGAGGAGCAGCTTGACGATCGCCGGCGCGATGCCACCGAGTGCGGCATCACCGGGGAACGACCAGACGGCGCCGAGCGGGGTCCAACTGAGGATGTCAGCGACCCGGCCGAGGACGGCGAACCCGTCGCGCTGCCAGTCCACGGTGGTGAGGGCGATGATCGCCGGGGCCACGGCGATGATGAGCACCAGCCCGAGGACGCCCATGACCTCCTTGGCGCGACGCGTCGAGAGGAGGCTCGCGGAGATCGAGGTGGCGATCCGGGCCAGGAGCGCGCAGAGCAGCACCCCGAGGACCGCGGAGACCACGGCGAGGACGGCGGGCAACGGCGACCGAGACCAGGTGACCACCGACGAGGCCGCGAGGACGGCGAGGACGAGCGATGGCACCGACACGAGCGCTGTCACGAGTAGGCCGACGGACAGGGTGCGGTTGGGCAGCCCGAAGAGCGAGAACGCCCGAGGATCCAGCTGATCGTCGACACCGAAGACGAGCGGAAGGATGATGAACCCCAGGACGACGGCCGATCCGGCCAGCACGAGCAGGTTGCGGGTGACCTCCGGATCGCCACCGCGCAGCGCGACGAGACCGGTGCTCGCGAGCACGACGATCCACACGCCGACCGCGATCGCGAGGACGAGCCCGACCAGTCGCCAGGGGCTGCGGCGGAACGCGTTGAGCGTCAGCTGCAGTTTCAGTCGGAGAAGCTGTGCAACCATTCCATTCCCTCTGCCGACTTGCGGCCCCCGGCGAGCTCGACGAACCGCTCCTCGAGCGTGCCCGTTCCGCGCACCTCGTCGACGGACCCGGCGGCCAGCACCTTGCCCTGCACGATGATGGCCACGTGATCGCACACGCGCTGAATGAAGTCCATGCCGTGGCTCGAGAGCACGACGGTTCCGCCGTTGGCGACGTACCGCTGGAGGATCTCGATGACGTTCGCCGCGGACACCGGGTCGACCGACTCGAAGGGCTCGTCGAGGATGAGGAGCCGCGGCGAATGGATGAGTGCAGCTGCCAGGGCGATCTTCTTCGTCATGCCCGCCGAGTAGTCGGAGACGAGACGACCGAGCGCGTCGTCGAGGCCGAAGGCACGGGCCAGATCGGCGGTCCGCGACTTGACGGTCGCGGGGTCGAGCCCCCGCAGGACGCCGGAGTAGTACAGGAGCTGGCTGCCGGTCAGGCGGTCGAAGAGCCGCAGCCGGTCGGGCAGCACACCGATCGCCCGCTTGGCCTCGGCGGGATCCTGCCAGACGTCGACGCCCTGGACGGTGATCGACCCTGCGTCGGGACGGAGGAGACCCGTCACCATGGACAGCGTGGTGGTCTTGCCGGCGCCGTTGGGCCCGACGATGCCGTAGAAGGAGCCCCGGCGGACCTCGAGGTCGACGCCGTCGACCGCGACCGTGTCGCCGAACTGCTTGACGAGTCCCGAGATCGACAGGACGACGGGATGTGCGCCGTCGTCGGCAGCCTCGGTGCGCTGCGCCGTCGTCGCCGCAGGCGACGAGGTGGCGGCGGACGGCGGGGTCGCCGCGGGACGACCGACAGGACGCTTGGGGGCTGCCGCCGGAGCGACGACCTCCTCCTGCGGAGGCGCCACCGACACGGACTCCGACGGTGCCGGCGTCGTCTGCGGAGCCGTGTCGTCCGCAGCCTGCTCGGCGGTGGATGAAGCGCTCGCCGGGGTCGTGGTCTGCGTGTGGTCGGGCCGAGGCTCGTCGACGATGACCCGCTCGGCGACCTCGGGGGACGGCTGCTCGGACGGCGCCGACGTCGTCGCCCGGTCGACCGACCCCGGTGCGCTGACCTCGTCGAGGACGCCGGCGACCGCGGCTGCCGTCTGTTCGGTCTGCTTCGCGGCGCTGGTGCGCGCCGGTGTGCGCTTGGCCGGCGTCCGGGCCGTCGTGGACTTCGTCGTCGAGGTCCGGGCGGTGGTCGTCTTGGCGCCTGCGGCCTTGGTCGCCGGCTTCGCGGCTGCGGGGCGCGCCGTCGTCGACCTGGGCGCCTTCGGGGCGGTGGTCGTCTCGGCCGACCCAGTGCCCTCCGCACCACCGGCTGCAGCAGCCGACTTCGCGGGCGTGCGCTTCGCGGCGGTGGTGCGCGCCGTCGTCGACTTGGTGCCCGTGGTCTTCGCCGTCGAGGTCCGAGCGGTCGTCGAGCGTGCCGTGGTCGCCTTCGGTGCTGGTGTGGTCGCGTCCCCGGACTCGCCCGAGGCCTCGCTCGCCGACGTGGTGCGGGTGCGGGGCGTGCTCGGCCGCTTCGCAGGGGCCTTCGCCGTTCCGGAAGCCCGAGGCGTGGTCGAGCGGGGTGCGCGCTTCGGTGCCGTCGGCGTCGCAGCGCCCTGATCGTCGGAAGCGGTCGTCGGCGCAGGTGCACCAGCGGCGTCGGCGGGGTTCGGCGTGCCCGGACTCGTCGACGTGCCGTCGGCAGGCGCGGGCTGCTGAGCGGGATCTGGCGGAGTCGTGGAAGTCACCAAGCAAACCTACCAACAGCGGCGGCCGCAGCGGACAGCGGAGTCTCAGGATGAACGGTTGACACATCTCCCCCAAGCTGTGTAAACGCCGGGTGGTCGATCACAAAACGACAACGGACCCTGGGAACCCCTGACAGACGGAGTTCACCGCGGCTAGCCTGTATTTTGGCATAACGGAGTGTCTTTCAATGCACGTCTTGGTTAATCCTCGGTGAATCGTCCACAGCATCGTGGCACCGCGTGATTCCATACCCACACTGAGGAGAACAACGTGACCACCCAGGTAGTGATCCTTGCCGCAGGGATGGGCAGCCGTCTCGGCCGCTCGCTCCCCAAGCCCCTGACCGAGCTCAGCGACGGCCGCACCATCATGCAGCAGCAGTTCGACAACATCCACCACGCGTTCGGAGCGAGCGCCAAGGTGACGATCGTCGTCGGCTACAAGCTCGAGCACATCATCGAGGCCTTCCCCGATGCCTCCTTCGTCTACAACGAGCAGTACGACCAGACCAACACCTCGAAGAGCCTCATGCGCGCCCTCGCGGCGTCTCAGGCCGGCGGCGTGCTCTGGATGAACGGCGACGTCGTCTTCGACCCGGCCGTCCTCGACCGCGCTGCCGCGATGATCGCCAAGGACCGTTCGTTCGTGACCGTCAACACCTCCAAGGTGTCCGACGAAGAGGTCAAGTACACGACGAGCGCCGAGGGCTACATCAAGGAGCTCTCGAAGACCGTCGTCGGCGGGCTCGGAGAGGCCGTGGGCATCAACTACATCTCGTCGCAGGACAAGACGATGCTGCACCGCTACCTGACCAAGGTCGGCGACCAGGACTACTTCGAGCGCGGCATCGAGCTCGCCATCGAGCGCGAAGGCATGCTCGTCGAGCCGGTCGACATCTCCGACCTCTACGCGGTCGAGGTCGACTTCGCCGAGGACCTCGAGCGCGCGAACCTCTTCGTCTGAGGGCCCCGTCCACATCGCACACGAACGCCGTCCCGACGCTGAGCGTCGCGGGCGGCGTTCCTGCGTCGCCTCGATAAGGTTGGTCCCGTGAGTTCTTCTGCTGAAACGCGGCCAAGGATGTCGCGTTCGGCGAGGTATCGCCACGCGCTCTGGATCCTGACCGTCCGAGACCTGCGTGTGCGCTACTCGACGAGCGCGCTCGGCTACGTGTGGTCCATCCTCGACCCCCTCGTCATGAGCGGGATCTACTGGTTCGTCTTCACGCAGGTGTTCCGGCGCGATGTCGGCGAGGAACCGTACATCGTGTTCCTCCTCGCCGCCCTGCTGCCATGGATGTGGTTCACCGGATCGGTGTCCGACAGCACGCGCGCCTTCCTGCGCGAGGCGAAGCTGGTGCGTTCGACGACGATCCCCCGGACCATCTGGGTGAATCGGATCGTGCTGTCGAAGGGCATCGAGTTCCTCGCGGCGCTTCCGGTCCTCGCGGCGTTCGCGATCTTCAGCGGCGCGCAGGTGAACCTCGACATCGTGCTGTTCCCGCTCGCCATCGTCATCCAAGCCGTCCTGACCATCGGGCTCTGCCTGATCGTCGCTCCGCTCGTCGTGTTCTTCCGCGATCTCGAGCGAGCCGTCAAGCTCATCCTGCGGTTCATGTTCTACGCGACGCCGATCATCTACAGCACGACGGCGCTGCCCGACAAGATCGAACCCTTCGCCGCGTTCAACCCGCTCAGCGGCATCTTCGCGCTGTACCGTTCCGCGTTCTTCCCACAGGAACTCAACTGGCACCTCGTGGGCGTGTCCGCCGCCATGTCGGCGGTCATCCTCGCGGTCGGTCTCCTCGTCTTCAAGCGCTGTGAGCGCTCCGTGCTGAAGGAGATCTGATGCCCACAGGTAACGCAACCGCCGGTCGGCCGGCGATCTCGGTCGCCGACGCAGGCATCCGGTTCCGGCGCAACCGCGGCGGTCGGCGGAGTTTCAAGGACCTCTTCGCCGGTCGCGACCGTCGCTCGAAGCCGGGCGAGTTCTGGCCCCTGCGCCACGTCTCCTTCGATGTCGCCCCCGGCGAGGCGATCGGCGTCGTCGGTCGGAACGGTCAGGGCAAGTCGACGCTGCTCAAGCTCGTCGCGGGCGTCGTGCTGCCCGACGAGGGCACCATCGGTGTGCGCGAGGGCGTCGCGCCGCTCATCGAGATCACCGGTGGCTTCGTCAACGACCTGACGGTCCGCGACAACGTGTACCTGACGGCCGGCCTCCACGGCATGTCGCGCCGCGAGATCGACGGGCGGTTCGACGACATCATCGCGTTCGCCGAGATCGCCGACTTCATCGACACCCCGTACAAGCACCTCTCGAGCGGGATGAAGGTCCGCATCGCCTTCGCGGTGATCGCGCAGCTCGAAGAGCCGATCATCCTCGTCGACGAGGTCCTCGCCGTCGGCGACCGGGCGTTCCGCGAGAAGTGCTATCGGCGCATCGAGGAACTCCTCGAGGGCGGGCGGACCCTGTTCTTCGTCTCGCACAACGAGAAGGACCTCAGGCGGTTCTGCACGAGGGGCCTCTACCTCGACAAGGGGGCGCTCGTACTCGACGCCCCGATCGACGACGTGCTCGACCGCTACAACGCCGACTACAACAGCTGAAGCCCGCCAGCAAGCGTCAGTCGACCCGCAGCGGGTCGACGTAGACTGGCCGCCCCGCCCACGAGGAGGTCGTCATGACCGGACCGCAGCAGGGACCCGTTCCGGGTCCCGCCCAGTTCCCCACCGCCGCAGCACAGCAGCCCATGCTGCCCGAGCCGGGATGGGTGCGGGCGCTCGACCGACTGCTCTGGGTCCAGCGACCGGTGGTCGTGGCGCACATCCGGTCGATCCGGCGGATGTACCCGAACGCGACGGCCGACCAGCTCATCCGCGTCCTGGAGCGCCGGTACCTCACGACGGTGACGACGACGGGAGCCGCCGTCGGCGCGACCGCTGTGGTCCCGGCGATCGGGACGGCGACGACCCTTGCTCTCTCCGGTGTCGAGACGGCGGGGTTCCTCGAGGCGACCGCCCTGTTCGCCCAGTCGGTCACCGAGGTCCACGGCATCGCCCTGGCGGATCCGATGCGATCCCGCGCGCTCGTCATGACCATGATGCTCGGCAAGGCCGGAACCGACCTCCTGCGCAACTTCGGATCCCAGGCGGCCGGCAAGGGAGTCCCGCGGCAGGCGTTCTGGGGCCAGACGATCACCCAGGGTCTGCCGTCGATGATCGTAGGTCCCGTCGCCGACCAGCTGCGGGTGCGCTTCGTGAAGCACTTCGCGGCGAGCGGCAGCGCCGGTGTCATCGGCAAGGCGCTCCCCTTCGGCGTCGGAGCAGCCGTCGGCGGGATCGGCAACCACATGCTCGGCCGACAGGTCGTCCGTGCCGCGCGCCAGGCGTTCGGACCGGCGCCGTTCGTCGTCCCACTCGACCTCGAGCCGCGGATGCGGGCCGTCTCCGGCCGGTCGGGCCTCGGGAAGATCCGCGACCAGGTGTTCCGACGCCGGAAGCACCTGGCCATCGAGTCAGGCGGCGATGCGGCCGTCGGCGACGGGTCCGAGCAGCGCCCCTGACCACCCGAGGCGAGCTCCGGATCACTCCCGACCGGGCCGCCCGGGATGCGGCATCCCTCCAGGTCCATCGCGTACCGTCGGAGGGTGAGACTTCCCTTCCTGCGCCGCCCCCAGAAGCCGTTCCCGGAAGGTCGCCACTTCGCGGTGACCTGGGGCCTGTCGGACGACTTCGGCGGCATGACCGAGGCGATGCTCCAGCGCTCCCGCGCGTTCATCAGACTGGCCGACACCCCGGTCGACGTCCTCACCTTCGACCACCGACCGGACTACCCCGAGTTGGCGTCACGGCTGCGCACGCGCGGAGACCTGATCGACGGCCTCCGGGTCGTCAACCTCTGGGACTGGCTGCGTGACAACCCGCTGCCGGGTGGGTCCCTCGACCTGGCGCGCCACGGGTTCACCCCGCTCCCCCTGGACGACGTCGGCACGGAACGACGCCGCGGTGACGCCGTCCTCAGCCGCGAGCGCCACGATGACGCGGGTCAGATCCTGCAGGTGGACGTCTACCGAGCCGACGGCACCCTGCTCCTGTCCGACCGCCGCGACACGCGTGAGCGGGGTGTGAAGGGCGGCCGCTCGGTCGTCCTCTGCGACGAGCAGGGGAGCCCCATCCGGTCCTGGGGGCGCATCTGGTCGCTGTACCGCGCCTGGTTCGACGCAATCACCGCAGGCGGGCCGGCCTGGATGATCGTCGACAGCAAGACCATCGCACCGTTCGTCCTGAGCTACCGGAAGCGCAACGTCGTCACCGCGCACGTCGTGCACGCCTCGCACCTCCAGGGCACGGAACGGCCACACGGTCGGCTGCGGGAGTCGCGGCGAGCGGTGTTCGAGGCGCTCGACGACTTCGACCTCGTCGCGCTCCTCAGTGATCGACAGCTCGCGGACGTGACGACCATGCTCGGCGAGCACGCCTCGCTCAGTGTCATCCCGAACTCGCGCGAACTCGTCGCCCCGGAGGTCGCACGTGCGCCTCGACCGCGCAGCCGCGGGATGTTCCTCGGCTCGCTCACGGCCCGGAAGCGGCCGGCGCACGCGATCCGCGCCGTCCTCACCGCCACGTCCACGGATGGGCCTCCCCCGACGCTTGACGTATACGGCGGCGGCGAGCTGCTCGACGAACTGCAGTCGCTCGTCACCGCCGAAGACCCGGACCACCGCGTCGTCCTCCACGGCTACGACCGCTCCGCCCGGCAGCAGCTCGGCTCGGGTTCGTTCCTCGTCATGACCTCGACCTCGGAGGGCTTCCCGCTCGTGCTCATCGAGGCGATGGCAGCCGGGTGTCTTCCCATCGTGGTCGACGTCCCCTACGGACCGGCCGACATCGTCCGCGACGGTTGGAACGGGTTCCTCGTGCCGTCCGCGGAACCGACCGTCGTGTCGGCCGCCATCGAGCGCCTGCTCGCCCTTCCTGAAACCGAGGTCGACGCGATGCGTCGCAACGCCAGAACGACCGCGGAGCAGTACGACGACGAAGCAGTCACCCGTCGGTGGGCTCAGGAGTTGCACGCGGCCGCTCGTCGGAAGAAGCGGAACGCGCTCGTCCCTCGCGTCGGCTGAGCATCCGGGAGCGCACCGCCGCGACCCCGGTCTGCACCCCTCGGCCGACGCGGCGCGCCAGGCCGTGGGACGGACGCTCGACGAGCTGGAAGAACCCGGCGGCGATCAGCAGGCTGAGTGGCACTCCCACGATGCCGACCAGCCACCAGCGCTCATCGCCGAACATGAAGGCGAGCGTGGCCAGGATCGGGGCGTGCACGAGGTACAGGCTGAACGACACCTTGCCGAGCCAGAGGACGGGCGGGGTCTCGAGGAGCCGCCGGGCGAACGGGCTTCCGATGGCGACGACGATGAGACCGGCCGCTCCCACGCCCGACAGACCCCAGAGCGCCTGACCCAGCGTGGAGGAGGACTCGACGAACGGTCGGGAGAGCCAGCTCGCGACGAGCAGGAGTGCGGAGCCGCCCGTGAGCATCGCCCACTGCAGGGGGCTGGACCGATCCGCCGCCCAGGCGCGGAGGTCGTCGAGCCGGACGGCGATCAGCGTACCGATGAAGAACGCCGGCAGGTACACGGCGGCGTCCAGTCCCGCGACCCGTCCGAGCACCATGATCACGGACATCAACGCAGCGACCGGCCACGCCCAGCGGCGCAGCAACCGAGCGAGCAGGACGGCGATCGGAAGGAGGAGCGTGAAGATCAGCTCCCAGCGCAGCGACCACAGGGTGTTCACCAGGGTGTAGCTCGCCGGTGTCAGGGTGGCCTCCGTCAGGAGGTGCAGCGGGTCGACGCTCGTCGCGTTCGCGTTCGCGATCCACTCACCGGTGGTCACCGAGGCGGGATCCCTCGGGATGAGCAGGATGAGTGCGGCGGCGAACAGCAGCGATCCCCACACGGGGAGGTAGAGCCGCACGAACCGCGCGGCGAAGAACCCCGGCCAGCTCGCGCCGCCTCGCAACAGCGGGAGCGCGACGACGAGACCACTCAGGACGAAGAACACCTGCACCGCCTCGGTGCCGGCGAAGAGCAGCTTCAATGGTGTCTCGGTCGCGATGTCCCAGGCGGGCTCCGAGATCCGGCCCGTCGCGAAGGGTCGTGCGAGCAACGACACGTGGTAGAGCACCACGACGACGCTGGCGACACCACGGACTCCGTCGAGGGAGGCCAGTCGCCCGGAGGACGGATTCACCTGCCCGACCCTACGCGGTTCTCCTGGGCGCGGACTCAACGGCTCAGGGCGCCTCAGGCGCGTCCTTCGTCGTCATCATCCTCGTCTTCGTCCTCATCGTCCTCATGCTCGTCGAGCTCCGGCCGGCCATCGGCGTGCGCGAGGGCGAACCGTTCCCACTCCGACATCAGATGCTCGATGGCGCTGTGGAACCTCGCCGTCGTCACCCCGGGCGTCGTGTCGCCGAAGTAGTACTCGACCCAGTGCTGCAGTCGCGCGACCGTCTCGGGATCACCGAGGAGTCGGTCGACTCCGTCGACGATGTCCGCTGCGTCCGAGGCATCGAGCCATTCACACGACGAGAGGTACCCTCCGGTGTCGATCTCCGCCTCCGGGTTCACGGGACGGGTGATCATGAGCGGCTTCCCGCTCGCGAGGCGGTCGTAGACCATCGCGGAGATGTCGACGATCGCCGCGTCAGCTGCCGCCAGCTGCCAACCGAGGTCGGCACCCGTGTCGACGACGTGCTGGGCCGAGGCGTCCGCTCGGTTCGCCTCCTGGAGCGCGGCCATGATCTCGCGGTTCGCGCTCGCGTACGCCGGATCGACGACACCGCTCCTCGGGTGCGGGCGGTACACGACGCGGTGCCGCCCGGTCGCGATGAGCGCTCGGACGAGGGCCACGCCGTGGCTCGCGATCGAGCCGTACGCCGCGGCCGCGCGGTCGCCCTCCCAGGTGGGCGCGTACAGGACCACGGTCCGCTCATCGGGCGTGTAGGGCAGTTCGCCCGAGTAGTGGTCGGCCTGCGGGCGGCCGATCATGATCGCGCGCTTGTCGAAGTCGTAGTCCCAGAGCACCCGCTCCAGCCGGTTTCTCGCCGCTTGGCCGGCGATGAGGCTGTAGTCGTAGGCCTTGAACTGGTTCGTGGTCATGTACATCTTGTCGCTCTCGCCATGGTTGACGAAGACGTGCCAGCGGGAGCCGTAGCGGAACATCTGGAAGTTCTTGGCGTTCTGGTTGACGTACAGCACGACGCGGATGTCCTGTTCGGCCAGCGTGCGCTCGAGGGCGACGACCGTCCGGACGTAGGCCGTCGGGATCGGCGACTCCTCGAACAGCTTCGCCGCAGCCGTCGCACCGCGACTGAGGATGAGGACGGGCCACTGCTTCGACAGTTCGGCGAGCGGCCGGTACCACTGTCGGATCTGGTACATGTTGACGGCACCGTCCGCGAAGTACACGGCCACCTTGTAGCGCCCCGGCTCGATCACGGGCGCCGCCTGCATCTGCGCCGCGAGGACGGCTCTGGCCCGGCGGTTGGCGAGCAGGTCCTTGGCGAGCGTGATGGCACGACGACCGTCTCTGATCAGTCCCATGTCAGCTCCAGCATCCGTCAAGCGTAACGACGCCAGGTCACGGTGGGATCACGACGGGCCCCCGCCACTCAGATGACCGGAGGTCGCCCTGCGCGCGTCATCCGCCAGACCGTCCGCCAGCGCAGTGGACGACGTTCGCCGGGGTCCGTCCGCCACCCCTCGCGCCAGCCACCGAACCAGGGACGGAGGGCCTCCGGCTTCCGCCACCACCGGATCACCTGGATCGCGGTCCAGGAGCCCACGTACAGCGGGATGAGCGGCACCGGGAGGTTCCGCCGCGCGAGCCAGACCCGGTTCCGCGCGTTGAGCCGGTAGTAGGCGGTGTGCCTTGTCGGTTCGGTCACGGGGTGGTTCGCTTCGAGGGACGCCTCGTACCAGGCTCGCCTCCCCTGGTCCCAGACCCGCCAGGCGAGCTCGATGCCCTCATGCGCGTAGAAGAACGGATCTGCCCATCCACCGACGGCGTCGAACACCGACCGCGGCAACAGGACGGCCGCTTCGAGGCAGGAGAACACGGCGCTCGAATGCCCGGGGTCCTTGTCGCGGGTGCGCGGCACCCAGCGGGACGGCGTCGCTGCACCGTCCGCGTCGGCAAGCCGGGGCTGGATGAGGCCGATGGAGCGGTCCGCGTCGAGCATCGCGATGGCGTCGCGGAGGAACGTGGTGGACGGGATGGTCGCGTCGTCGTCGAGGAAGAAGACGTACTCCCCCTGCACGGCGTCGGCACCACGGTTGCGGCCGGCCGGGATCCCGAGGTTCTCCGACAGGGCCAGGCCTCGAGCGCCGTGCGGAAGTCCGGTCGGCTGCCAGCCGTTGCCGACCACCACCACGTCGAGCTCCACCGCTTGCTGGGCGAGCACGCTCTCCACGGCTGCGGTGAGTTCGACCGGGCGGGTCCCCTGCGTCAAGACCACGACGCCGACGGAGCGCGTGACCGGGATCGGGCCGGACATCACGCGTGGAGCCGCTTCGACGAGACGATCGCGATGAAGTGCCCGACGAGCGTCAGGAACGCGAGCGGAACGAGGATCGCGAGCACCCAGCGCATCGCCTCGACGTCGCCGACGAACAGGCCGACCACGGAAGCGGCGAAGATCACCATGGTGAGCTCGACCGAGTGGAACAGCCGGTGGAACGGGAGGAACCGCGCCACCGTCCGAGCGGTAGCGAGCAGTCCCCCGCGCGGCGCCGACTCCTCGGTCGAGTAGGTGAGTTTCGGCGCCCCGAACCCGGCGCGGGCGACCCGCACCATGTCGTTCAGCGCCTTGTTGAGGACGACGAACAGCGCGAGTGCGAATCCGAGGGTGATCCAGACGAGGTCTTCGGGCGCATCGACCGGCCACGCGGCGGCACGGATGCCGAGGGCGATCGCGATGAGCGACTCGGTGGAGTAGTGGCCGACCGAGTCCAGGAACGCACCGGCCGGACTCGACGTCCGCCGCCAGCGCGCGACCTCACCGTCGCAGCAGTCGACGAGCATCTGCGTCTGGCCGAGCACGAGCGCGAGGGCCGCGCCCCCGAATCCGGGGATGAGGAGCGCGGCGGCCGTGGCCCAGCCGGTCAGGATCATCAGACCCGTCACGCCGTTCGCGCTGATGCTCGTGCGCAGCAGCAACCACGTGACGTACGGCGACAGGTCTCGCAGGTAGAGGTCGGCCGTCCAGTGCTCGGCGTTCTTCCGCGCGCGGACCTCCGGCGGTTGCGCCACGGCACGGAGCTCGGCGATCGTCCGCGGGGGCGTGAGCCTCGGACCGGTTCCGGCCGTGCTGGGATCCGACATCTAGACCGCCTTCGGTGGATTGCGCAGCGCGGAGATACCCTTCGCGAGCGAGCCGTAGCCGAGCACGAACCCCGTGCCCCAGCAGAAGTGGATGCACGGCAGGACGGCGAGCATCCAGAGGCTCGTGCGTACCCCGTCCCGCCCGGTGACGACGATGCTCGCGAGCAGCACGATGGCCGCATAGGCGATGGGGGCCGCGAACCCGAGGAGCAGCCACGGCGTCGCCCCCGCACCCAGCTGGACCAGGCCTCCGAGCCCGAGCAGCGTGCCGAGCACGATACCGAGCACCAGGACCGGCGGCGCGAAGTAACGGAGCGTGCCGCGGGTGGGGAAGCTCCGGCTGAGCTCGCCGCGCCAGAGTCCGGTGGAGAAGAACTGCCGCGCCAGGGCGCGCATGCTCGCACGCGGGCGGTAGACGACGCGCAACGCGGGCGTGAACCAGACGAGGCCGCCGGCCTGCTTGATCCGGCGGTTGAGCTCCCAGTCCTGTCCGCGTTTGATGCGCTCGTCGAACATGCCCACCCGCATGAGCATCTCGCGGTCGAAGACCCCGAGGTAGACGGTGTCGGCAGGCCCCTCTCGACCGCCGACGTGGTGGGGTGTGCCACCGAGCCCGACGCGCGAGCCATACGCCCGCGCCACCGCCGTCTCGAAGCTCGTGCGCCCCTGGGCGTCCATGATGCCGCCCACGTTCTGCGCCCCCGTGCGGAGCATGGTCTCGACCGCGAGTCGCGCGTAGTCGTCGGGCAGCTCCGAGTGGGCGTCGACCCGGATGACGATCGGATGCGTCGACGCGGCGATCGCCAGGTTGAGCCCGGCCGGGGTCGACCCGACACGGTTCTCCAGCACGTGGATGCGCGGGTCGGCCGCCTGGAGCTCTCGGACGAGCTCGGTCGTGCCGTCGATGCTCGGCCCGACGGCGATCGTGATCTCCACGTCGCCGGCGTAGTCCTGCGCCAGGAGGCTGTCGACGGCTGCCCGGACGTGGCGGACGTCGTTCAACACCGGCATCACGTAGGAGACTCCGGGCGACGACGGTGCGTCGGCCTGGCCTGTGTCGTTCGACATGGGGGTTCACTCCGTGTTTCGTTCGATCGAGCCTAGCAGCCGGTCGTCGGGGTGGCCCGGACGCGGAGGACGCCCGCACGGTGGCCGTGCGGGCGTCCTCCGGGGCCTGACGCCCCGGGTGTCAGAGCGCGAGCTCGCCGAGCGTGACCTCGGCGGTCTGCGAGTCGTTGCCGCGGGTGAAGGTGAGCTTCGCCGTCGCCCCCGCCGCGAGCGCTCGCACCTGCGCGGTGAGGTCGTTCGCACCCGTGACCGGGACGCCGTTGAACTCGGTGACGATGTCCCCGGACTTCAGACCCGCGGCCTGCGCGGCGCCGTTGTCGGTGACCTTGTCGATGAGCGCGCCGGCGACCGTGCTCTTGGCGTCGCTCGAGGCGTCCTTCACGGTCGCGCCGAGCAGGCCGTGGGTCGCCTTGCCCGTCTTGATGATCTCGTCCGAGACGCGCTTGGCGATGTTCGCCGGGATGGCGAAGCCGACACCGATGCTGCCGCTCTGCGACGACGAGTCGGTGCTTCCGGCGCTCGCGATCGCGACGTTGACCCCGATGAGCTTGCCGGTGCCATCGACGAGCGCGCCACCCGAGTTGCCGGGGTTGATCGCCGCGTCGGTCTGGATGACCGCGATGGAGATCGAGGAGGTGGGCGCGGTCGGGGTGGTCTGCCCCGGCACGTCGAAGTTCCACGGGCTCTGGTTGTCGCCGTTCGAGTCGCCGGACCCGCCGTCGTCACTCGATCCGGAGTCCGGAACGGCGGAGGAGGCGACGGTGATGCTCCGGTTGAGGGCGCTGACGATGCCGTCGGTGACGGTCCCCGCCAGTCCGAGCGGCGCACCGATCGCGACGGCTGTCTCGCCGACGTTGAGCTTGTCGGAGTTCGCGAACTCCATCGGGCTGAGACCCGAGGCGTCCTCGAGCTTGATGACAGCGAGGTCGTAGATCGGGTCCGTGCCGACGATCTTGGCGTTGTACAGCTTGCCGTTCGCATCGGTGACCCGGATGGTCGGGTCGGCGACCTGGCCGTCCAGGGTGACCACGTGCGTGTTCGTCAGGACGTAACCGTCCTTGCTGAGGATGATCCCCGAACCGGTACCGGCGCTCTGCCCGCCCTGGACCGAGAGGGTCACGACGCTCGGCCCGGCCGTCGCAGCGATGGCCGTGGTCAGGCTCACGTCGGCGTCGTCGTTGATGGTGAACGCCTTCGAGCCAGCCTCGTTGCTCGAGACACTCGACTTCGTCGCGTTCGTGACCCAGAGCGTCGCCCCGGCGCCTGACGCTCCTCCGATGAGGGCGCCGACGGCGAGCATCGCGACCATGCCCGCGAGCGGGCGGTTGGTCTTCTTCGTCCGAGCCGCCGGTGGCGTCGGGACGCCGGGGTGCTGCCCGGTCGGCTGCTGGGCGTACGGGGACGCACCGTAGGGACCGTGCTGCTGACCGGGCTGCGGCTGCTGGCCGGTGGGCTGCTGGTAGGCGGCGTACGGGTTCGGCTGCTGCTGACGGGAGAAGGCTGCGGACGGGTGCTGCGGCGCCTGCTGGTACGGCGAGCCCTGCTGGGCCGCGCCGTAGGGCTGCTGCGTCGGCTGACCGGCGGGCGGTGCGACCGGTGGCATCGCGGTCGGGGGCGGGAAGTACGCTCCTGAGGTCGACGGCCGTGCCTCGCCCGCGGGAGGCACTGTGCCGCCCGCCTGCTCAGCGGGTGCGGACTGCGGCGCGGTCTCACCGTTCGGGGTGGACTGGGGGTGTTCGGCGGGCTGCTGTCCGTCTGCGGTGTCGGTCATGGCGATTCTGCTCCTTCCAAGCGCAGTCAGCTTCCCGTGCTGAGCTGAGTGTTTCATTCGCGCCCGCTGTGCGCCGGCTAGGGCTTCGCCGCAAGGACCTGCGCACGGTGTCCTAGATTGGGAGCGGCCCGCGCCCGCGGCCACGGAGGGAGATCGACATGGTGGTTGACGGACCCTGGCGGCGCACCGCCGAAGGCGCCGGCCTCGTCGACGAGGACGGACACGTCTCGTCGACGATCTTCGCGGAGATGAGCGCGCTCGCGCTGCAGACCGGAGCCGTCAACCTCGGCCAGGGGTTCCCCGACGAGGACGGACCCGAGGCGGTCCTGGCCGAAGCGGTCGCGGCCATCGAGCGCGGCGAGAACCAATACCCACCCGGCCCGGGCACCCTCGACCTCCGCACCGCGATCAGCGAGCACCAGCGACGGTTCTACGGACTCCAGCCCGACCCGCAGGGAGAGGTGCTCGTCACCGCCGGAGCGACCGAGGCGCTCGCCGCGACCCTGCTCGCCCTCGTCGAGCACGGCGACGAGGTCGTGACCTTCGAGCCGTTCTACGACGCGTACGGCGGACTCATCGCCCTCGCCGGGGGCCGGCACCGGACGGTCAAGCTGCGCGCACCCGACTTCCAGCCGGACCCGGACGAGCTCCGCGCCGTCGTCACCGACCGGACCAGGATCATCCTCGTCAACACGCCGCACAACCCGACCGGCACCGTCCTCGACCGCGCGACGCTCGACCTGATCGCCGAGTTGGCGGAGCGCCACGATGCGATCATCGTGACGGACGAGGTCTACGAGCACCTGACCTTCGACGTCCGACACGTCCCCGTCGCGACCCTGCCGGGTGCCGCCGGACGCACACTCACGATCTCGTCCGGTGGCAAGACCTTCAGCACGACCGGGTGGAAGATCGGCTGGTTGAGCGGACCCCGCGAACTCGTCACGGCCGTCTCGACGGTCAAGCAGTACCTCAGCTACGTCAACGGCGCACCGTTCCAGCCGGCGATGGCGACCGGACTCCGACTGCCCGACGCCGCGTTCACGGCCATCGCCGACGGCCTGCGCGGCAAGCGGGACCTCCTGAGCGCGGGCCTCTCCGCCGCCGGTTTCGACACCTTCCGACCGGACGGCACCTACTTCATCGTGGCCGATGCGACCCCGTTGGGTTTCGACGATGCTGCAGCGTTCTGCCGGGCACTGCCCGAGCTCGCCGGGGTCGTGGCGGTGCCGCTGTCGGCGTTCTGTCTGGACCGGCACGACGCGGACTACGCGTCGCTGGTCCGGTTCGCGTTCTGCAAGCGCGTCGAGGTGCTGGAGCGGGCCGTCGACGGCCTCGCCCGACTCCGCAGCTGACGCTCCGATGCACACGACGACGGGCACCGGATCGCTCCGGTGCCCGTCGTCTCGTCGATCCGCTACTTGGTGAGCGAGTCGACGTACTCCTGGTTGTCGCTGATCCACTGCTTGACGACCGGCGCGTAGTCCTTCGAGTCACCCTCGTTGAACATCGCGTTCTCGAGCGAGAACAGTCGCTCCGAGTCGAAGTCGAAGTCCTTCAGCCACCCGGCGAGCGTGGGGTACTCGTCCGCGAAGTCGGCCTTGCCGAAGCTGTGGATGCCTTCGGCATCCCCGAGGGCGCCCTTCGGGTCCTCGAGGTCCTTGATCGGGAACGCGTCATAGGCCCAGTGCGGACGCCACAGCGTGACGGCGATGTTCTCACCGGCGTCGGTCGCGGCCTTCAGCTCCGAGAGCATCGCCGGGGTGCCCGAGGTCAGGAACTCCCAGTCGTCGAGGCCGTACTCGGGGATGACCTTGTCCTGGGTGGCCTCGGTCAGTCCGGCACCGGGGTCGATGCCGACGAGGCGGCTGTCGAAGAGGTCCGCGTTGGCCGCGAGGTCCTCGAGCGAGTCGACAGGGGCGTCCTCGTTGACGGCGATCGTGAGCTTGGCGTCGGTGTTCCAGGCGCCGAGGTCGACGACGTCGTCACCGAACTTCTCGATGTAGCTCGCGTGGGTCGTCGGCAGCCAGACGTCGAGCGTCAGGTCGTAGTCACCGGTGCTGAGGCCGGAGAACACCGGGGCGGGCTCCGCCTCCTCGAGGGTGACGTCGTAGCCCTGCTCCTCGAGCACGGCCTTCCACAGCTCGGAGGCAGCGATGCCCTCGTCCCAGCCGCTGAACACGGCGATGGTCACCGCCTGCTTGTCGCCGTTCTCGAGCGTCTCATCCGAGGCGCCCGCGGAGCAGCCGGAGATGGCGAGCGTCGCCGCCGCCCCCGCTGCGATGGTGGTTGCGATCTTGGTGCGGTACTGCATGTTCGATGATTCCTTTCGTCCCGCGTGGCGCGGGGATCGGTGTCGTCGGATGGAAGCTGTGTGCCGGTGGGTCACCGCACGGCGGTCGGCGACTCGGCGGGAGTGCGCTGCTCCTCGCCTGAGGCGGTGCTGTCGGTCGTCGTGGTGCTCGAGGCAGGCGCCGGTCGGATCCCGCCGGGCGAGGACGGGGCAGCCTTCGTGCGCTTCCCGCGCTGTTTGCGACCGCCGCCGAGGGAAGCCGTGAGGCGGTCCAGGAAGATCGCCAGGATGACGACCGACAGGCCCGCTTCAGAGCCGAGCTGGATGTCGATCCGGGAGAGGCTCTTGACGACGTCGCCACCCAGACCGCCGGCGCCGACCATGCCGGCGATGACGACCATGGACAGCGAGAGCATGATGACCTGGTTGACACCGGCCATGATGTTCGGCATCGCGAGCGGCAGCTGGATCTGGCGGAGGATCCGCCACGAGGAAGCGCCGAACGCGTTGCCGGCCTCGACGACCTCGCGGTCGACGTTGCGGATCCCGAGTTCCGTGAGACGGACGGCCGGGGCCAGCGCGAAGACGATCGTCGCGACGATGCCCGGGACGACGCCGATGCGGAACAGGATGAGCGCGGGGATGAGGTAGACGAACGCAGGAGTCGTCTGCATGAAGTCGAGCAACGGCCGGATGATCGACGACGCGACCTTCGAGCGCGCCGCCAGGATGCCGAGCGGGATCCCGATCACGATGGCGATGAGTCCGGCCACGAGCACGAGCGAGAGCGAGTCCATCGCGTTGTCCCACTGCTCGACGCCGACGATGATCAGCAGCCCGACCGCGGAGCCGACGGCGAACACCGGGCCCCTTGCGACGAAGGCCAGCAGGGCGGCGACGATGATGATCACCCAGAACGGCGGACCGCTGAGCACGAGGTCGACGCCGTCGTACAGCCCCTGGAAGACGCTCCGGATGACGTCGAAGACGGGCTGGAAGACGTCGGTGATGAAGTCGACGAAGGCTTCGACCCACGCACCGATCTCGGGGCGGGTGATGGCGTCCAGGAACCCGGACGACTGGAGACGGATGCCGTTCATCGGACACTCCCTTCCGGCAGGATCGCTGCCGGTTCGGCGGCGCTGGTCTCGATCGACGAGGTCACGTCATCGGGGTGCTGCGGGTCCTCCGCGGTCGACCGCAGGGTCGCCGTGATGAGCTCGACGGGCACCGTCGCCGGCGGCCCGACGAGACTGATCTCGTCCGTGTTGGTCGGGACGTTGCCGACGGCGGCGAGCAGGGTCACCCGCGGGACGACGCCGAGCAGGCGCGTCCGCTCGTCCACGACCGCGACGGGCAGGGCACTCTCGACGGCGGACTCGAAGAGGTCGACGAGCGCCGCCTCCGGCGAGACCGTGGCGAGGTCGGCGGTGATGACGCTGCCGAGCTCGTGGTCGCCCGCGCGGACGAGACGCAGCACGTCCTTGTCGCGGACGACGCCGAGGAGCTGCCGACCCGGACCGACCACGAAGGCGGTCGAGGTCTGCAGGTCGCGCATGATGCGCAGTGCAGCCCTGGGTCCGGCGGATGCGGAGACGACGGAGCGCGCGGGTTCCATCACGCCACCGGCGGTCAGGACGCGGGCGCGGTCGACGTCCTGGACGAACTGGGCGACGTAGTCGTTCGCCGGGTCGGTCAGGATGTCGTTCGGGGTGCCGACCTGGACGATCCGGCCGTCGCGCATGACGGCGATCCGGTCGCCGAGGAACATCGCCTCGTTGAGGTCGTGGGTGATGAACACGATGGTCTTGCCGAGCTCGGCCTGCAGCTCGACGAGCTGCTCCTGCATCTCGCGGCGGATGAGGGGATCGAGCGCGGAGAACGCCTCGTCCATGAGGAGGATGTCGGTGTCCGAGGCGAGTGCGCGGGCGAGGCCGACGCGCTGCTGCATCCCGCCTGAGAGCTGGCCCGGGAGCTTGTCCTCCCAGCCTGCGAGCCCGACGCGCTCGACGACGGCCTGGGCCCGCTCGCGTCGTTCAGCGGCAGGAACACCCTTCACCTCGAGTCCGTAGGCGGCGTTCTCGAGCACCGTGCGGTGCGGCAGCAGGGCGAAGTGCTGGAAGACCATCGAGATGTTGTCCTGTCGGACCGCACGCAGCTGCTTCGAGGACACCCCCGAGATCGGCTTCCCGGCGATGGTCACGGTGCCCGCCGTCGGCTCGAGCAGGCCGTTGAGCATCCGGATCAGCGTCGACTTGCCCGAGCCGGAGAGGCCCATCACGACGAAGATCTCGCCCTGCTTCACCTCGAACGAGGCGTCGATGACGGCTGCGGTGGTCCCGCCGGAGGCGAGTTCGTCACGCGAGGCACCGGCCTGCAGGCGTTTCACGGCTTCCTTCGGCTTCCTGCCGAAGACCTTGTACAGTCCCGTCGCGGAGACGGCAATCGTTTCGGTCATGTGTTCTCCTGGAAGCGCACGCGGAACCGCGGTGCGCTCTTCCTGTCGATCGTCAGGCCGGGTCGAACGGCTCTCGATCCGCCCCATCGGCGCACTGATGGACAGCGCGCGGGCTCGGATCACGTGGGGCGACAACGGCTACCGCGTGGCGTTCGACCGTACGTCCAGCACGCCGTCACGGGGCGACAGGGGGCGGGACGCGGTTACGTAGGTCAGCCCTTGCGGGCCGTCGACAACGCTAACGAAACTCACAGCTGCTGGCTAATCGACGATCCCCCAAAAGGCGGACATCGCGCACGGCCTCCATGGCAAAACCGAACATGGTCAGGGTTTTCCGCCCGAGTCCTTCGTTATGCGTTCGTGACCTTCGCCCGGCCGGTACAGCCGCGGATCGCCCTCACTCCCCCACCGCGACGCCGATGAACGAGTGATCGAACACCAGGCTCGTGCGGGTCGAGGCGACCGTCGGATCGGCCGACAGGTGCTCGACGACGAAGTCGCGGATGTGGGCGCTGTCCCGCGCCGCGAGATGGATGACGAAGTCCTCGGAGCCGCCGAGGAAGAACACCTGCACGACCTCCGGGAGCTGTCGGATGCCGGCGCTGAACTCGGCGATACGGGCGCGAGCCCCCGCCCTGATGTTGACGCTGATGAGCGCCTCGAGACCGAGCCCGACCGCGACCGGATCGATACGCGCCGAGAACCCCGTGATCACGCCGCGGTCGACGAGCGACCGCACTCGGGCGACACACGTCGAGGGGGCGATGCCGACGAGCTCCGCCATGCGGGCGTTCGTCATGCGTGCGTTCTCCTGCAGGAGCCGCAGGAGTGCGTGATCGACGTCGTCAAGGTCCGCGCGTCCGTGCAGATTGTTCGTCATCCTGCGCCCACGTCCCTTTTCAGCCGAATCATCATCGAATTCAGACGCGAATTCCGCAAAAGCTGCGGCGTTCATCCGGCTGAAACGCAGCAACCTCAGAATAGTCGCACACCGTCCACCGACGAGCGGGAGAGCCGAGCCTTGGCCCAGCCTGCGAGAGGAACCAGACATGCGAATCGGCATCCCCACGGAGATCAAGAACAACGAGAACCGGGTCGCGGCGACGCCAGGCGGCGTCCACGAACTCGTCCGACACGGCCATGAGGTCGTCGTCCAGGCGGGCGCCGGCCTCGGGTCCGGCAATCTCGACGAGGCGTATCGTGCCGCCGGCGCGACCATCGCCACCGACGCGGCCTCCGTCTGGGCGGCGGGCGACCTCCTGCTCAAGGTGAAGGAGCCCGTCGCCGCCGAGTACGACTTCCTGCGGGCCGACCAGACGCTCTTCACCTACCTCCACCTCGCGGCGGACCGTCCGCTCACCGACGCCCTGATCGCCTCTGGGACCACCGCGATCGCCTATGAGACCGTGCAGCTCCCCAACCGCTCCCTGCCGCTCCTGCAGCCGATGAGCGAGGTCGCAGGACGGCTGTCCACGCAAGTCGGCGCCTACCACCTCATGCGCGCCACCGGTGGACGAGGGATCCTGCTGGGCGGCGTGCCCGGAACCCCCAAGGCGAAGGTCGTCGTCATCGGCGGCGGGGTCGCCGGCGAGCACGCAGCAGCCAACGCGCTCGGCATGCAGGCGGACGTCACGATCATCGACATTTCCATCCCTCGCCTGCGCGAGCTGGAGAACCGCTTCAGCGGGCAGATCCAGACCAGGCCGTCATCGGCGTACGAGATCGCGGAGCAGCTCCGCGACGCCGACCTCGTCATCGGCTCGGTGCTCATCCCCGGGGCCCAGGCCCCGAAGCTCGTCACCGACGCCATGGTGGCGGACATGAAGCCCGGCTCGGTGCTCGTCGACATCGCGATCGACCAGGGCGGCTGTTTCGAGGGCTCACGGCCGACGACGCACGACGACCCCACGTTCCGTGTCCACGACAGCCTCTACTACTGCGTGGCCAACATGCCCGGTGCCGTCCCGGAGACCTCGACGCGCGCGCTGACCAACGCCACCCTCCGGTACGCACTCGCCATCGCCGACCAGGGCACGAACGACGCAGTGGCGGCCGACGCAGCACTTCGCGCGGGCGTCAACATCCACGCGGGTGCGGTCACCAACGCCGGCGTGGCCGCGGCGTTCGGCCTCCACGTCGCGACGATGGGCTGACCCACAGCCCGCCGACGGCGGGCGATCATCCCCGCAAACGACGAAATCCCGGTCTCGAGGAGACCGGGATTTCATCTTTTCTGTTGCAGGGGCAGGATTTGAACCTACGACCTCTGGGTTATGAGCCCAGCGAGCTACCGAACTGCTCCACCCTGCGGCACAAGAGATAAACCTAGCATGCATTCTGAGGGCGTGCAAATCGCGTGCCGCCAAGCACTCCGATTCCGGTCGAATCCCTCCTCCTGGAACGCCGAACGGCGCCGCCCGTCAGGGCGACGCCGTTCGGATTGCAGGCTCGGAATCAGCCGTTCAGCAGTGCCAGCGCCTGCGCCAGTGCGTCGGAGATCTTCTTGTCCGCCACCCCGTAGGCAGCCCAGTCACCGCTCGCCATGGCCGCGTCCTTCTCGACCATCGCGGCCTTCGCCTGGTCGAGCAGCGTCTTGATCTGCGCGTCCACCGTCGGGTCACCCGTGCTCGGGGTCGAGCCGGTGTCGGTTCCGCCGCCGGTGTCCGTGCCGTCCGTCGGGGGCGTCGTGCTGTCGCCCGGGACGTTCGTGTCACCCGCATCCGCACCCGAGTCGCCGCCGAACAGGACGTCGAGCGCCTCGTCCAGCGTGTCTTCGAAGGCGATCTGGTCGCCGAAGGCGACGAGCACCTTCTGCAGGAGCGGGAAGCTCGTGTCACCGGTGGACTTCACGTAGACCGGCTGCACGTAGAGCAGACCGCCACCGACCGGCACGGTCAGCAGGTTGCCGTTCAGCACCTCGGTCTGGCCCTGCTTCAGGATGTTGATCTGGCTCGACACGCTCGGATCGGAGTCGAAGGTGTTCTGCACCTGGCCGGGACCCGGCACGGTGTCGTCCTTCGGCAGGGTCAAGAGCCTGATCTTGCCGTAGTCGGAGCTCCGCTTGCCGTCCTCGGCGCCGGCGTTCGCATCGACCGCGAGGTAGCCCGTCAGCACGTTCCGCGACTGCTCACCGCCCTGACGCGGGATGAACGTGGAGTACAGGGAGAAGGACGGCGCGTCCTGCTCGGGCAGCTGCATCGTCAGGTAGTACGGCGGCTGGTACTTCTTCTCCGTGTCGGTCGACTGCGGGTCGTTGGGGGTGACCCACGCGTCCTCGCTCGAGTAGAACGAACCGGCGTTGGTGACGTGGTACTGGCCGAGCACCGAACGCTGGACCTTGAAGAGGTCGGCCGGGTACCGGACGTGGCTCATCAGATCGCCCGACATGTCCGACATCGGCTTGACCGTCGACGGGAACACCTTCTGCCAGGTCTTGAGGATCGGATCCTGGTCGTCCCAGCTGTAGAGCGTCACCTTGCCGTCGTACGCGTTGACGGTCGCCTTCACCGAGTTCCGGATGTAGTTGACGTCGTCGAGCGCGTAGTTCTGCGCCGGCGTGACCGAGTCGGAGATCGTGTCGGACAGGCTCACGGTCTTCGAGTAGGGGTAGCTGGCGCTCGTCGTGTAGCCGTCGACGATCCAGACGATCTGACCGTCCACCACGGACGGGTAGGGGTCGGAGTCGAGCGTCAGGTAGGGAGCGACCTTCTGGACCCGGGTGAGCGGGTCGCGGTCGTAGAGGATCTGCGACTGGCTGTTCACGGAGTCGGAGAGGAAGATCTGCTCCGACTGGAACTTGAGCGCGTAGACGAGCTTCTTGAAGACGTTGTCGAGCTTGGGCCCGCCATCGCCGTCGAAGGTCGTGTAGGTCTGCGACTCACCCTGCGTGCCCGACGGGTAGTCGAGCTCCACCGGGTCCGCACCCTTGGGAGCGCCGACGATGGAGTAGTCGGGCGACTGCTCGCCGAAGTACACGCGCGGCTCGAAGTCGCCGAGCGCGCCGGTGGTGGGGATGCCCGACTCGAGGAAGACCGGCTCACCGGAGGCCGAGCGCTGGTTGCCGTACGCGGCGACCAGACCGTACCCGTGGGTGTACACGACGGTGTTGTTGATCCACGACTGCGAATTGTCGAGGCCGGCGACGTTCAGCTCGCGGACCGCGACGACGGCGTCCTGCGTCTTGCCGTCGATGTTGTAGCGGTCGACGTCGAGCTGCTTGTCGAAGGAGTAGAACTGCTTGAACTGCTCGAGCTGCGCGACCGAGGCGCTCACGAGCGAGGGGTCGATGATCCGGATGTTCGCCGTGGTCTCGGCGTCCTGACGGAGTGCTCCGGGGGTCGCGTCGGTGGTGGCCGCGTACTCCTCCTCCTCGACGTCGGCGATCCCGTAGGCGTCGCGGGTCATGTCGATGTTCCGCTTGATGTACGGCGTCTCGAGGCTCTTCGCGTTCGGCTCCACCTGGAAACGCTGGACGATCCACGGGTAGAGGCTGCCGACGATGAGGGACGCGACGATGAGCAGCGCGGTACCGACGAGCGGCAGACGCCAGCGGCCGGTGAACGCGGTGACGACGAACAGGACGGCGACCATGAGCGCGATCCCGGCGAGGATGACCCGACCGGGGATGGTCGCGGCGACGTCGGTGTACGAGGCACCGGTGATGAGCGTGCCGGTGTCGTTCAGCGTCGTGTACTGGTCGAGCCAGAGGCTGACGGCCTGCAGGATCAGGTACAGCGCGGCGAGCACCGAGATCTGCACGCGGGCCGCCATGGAGATCCAGACCTCACGGCTGACCACCCGGATGCCTCCGTAGAGGTAGGTGACGACGGCGGTTGCGATGAGGGCGATCAGGACGACCGCCGAGGAGAAGGCGACCACGGCTTGGAAGAACGGCAGGTCGAAGAGGTAGAACGACACGTCGAGGTTGAACTGCGGGTCCTTGGTACCGGACGGGGTGCCGTTCATCCACAGCAGCACCAGCTGCCAGCGCGAGGCCGCGGCGACACCGCCGAAGAGCCCGAAGAGCGCCGGGATGCCGTAGGTCGCGAGTCGGCGGAGCGGCTCGACCACCTGCTGGTAGCGGTCGACCTGCGAGCTGAGCTTCGCGTAGACCGGACGGGTCCGGTAGGCGATCTCGATGGCCAGCCAGACGGGGAGGGCCATGCCCACGAACCCGACGAGGAACATGGCGATCGCCGCGATCCACTGCGTGGTCAGGACCTCGGTGAAGCCGAGCTGTTGGAACCACAGCAGGTCGGCATAGAACCCCGAGAACACGAAGAACCCGATGAGGAGCGCGGCGATGATCGCCACCGTGATCGCGATCGGGGCGCGTCGGCGCTGAGTGGACAGGGGCTTCTCTGCTGCTGCGGATGTCACGTGTGGCCTCTTCAGATAGGGGTCGTCCCACCCATCCTAAAGCGGCCGGGCTGGGAGAGCGCCCGAAGCGGTCAACCGGCCGAGCAGGTGGGCAGCTTGCTCGTGTCGGCTCCGTCCGCGATGGCCTTGAGCGCTGCGAGCGAATCGTCGAGGGTCTTCACGGCGAAGACCGTCAAGCCGTCCGGGACGTGTCCGGCGACCTCGTCGCAGTTGCTCTCCGGCGCCAGGAACCACTCGGCCCCGGCGTCCTTCGCGCCGAACAGCTTCTGCCGGATGCCGCCGATCGCGCCGACGTTGCCGTCGGCGTCGATCGTCCCGGTACCGGCGACGTCCTTCCCGCCGTTGAGCTCACCCGGGGTGAGCAGGTCGATCATGCCGAGCGCGAACATCATGCCGGCGCTCGGGCCGCCGACGTTGTCGAGCTGGATGGTGATGTCGACGGGGAGGTCGTACGTCGTCTTGGTACCGATGCCGATCACGGTCGAGGTCGTCCCGTCGGACGCGGTCGCGGTCGTCGGCGTGATCTCGACGGTGCTCGCCGCTCCCCCACGCACGATGTCGAGCGTGACCGGCTCGTCCGTACCGTTGGCGTTGATCGCGTCCCGCAGGCCGGCCAGGCCGGTCACCGGCGTGCCGTCGACCGCGACGATCTCGTCGTCGAGCCGCAGCACCCCCTGCGCGGGCGCACCCTCCGCGATCTGTGCCACCACGATGTGCTCGGGAACCTCGTACCCGAGCTCGCGCAACGCCGCCGCGACCGAGTCCTGCTGCGAGTCGACCATGAGGGTCGCGTTCTGCTCGTCGCGCTGCTCGGTCGTGACGCCGGGCGGGAAGTAGAGGTCCATCGGCACGACGGCGCGGCTCGGGTCGAACCAGGCCGAGACGATGTCGAGCCAGCCCGGGCTCCGTTGCGGGTTCCCGACCAGCTGGACCGTCAACATGTCGAGCGTGCCGCCCGTGTCGTAGGTCTGCTCGTCGTGGACCTCGATGAGCGGGACGTCGCCGTCGTCACCCTCGGTCGTACCCAGCACGTTGAACACGGGACCCGGCTGTTCGATGACGTACGGCGCGGGAACCGCCGACAGCACGCCGAGGAGGACGAGCGAGAGGCTGAGCACGATCCAACCGAACCGAGCGCGACGATTGCGACCCTGACCGGTCGGCGCCGAAGCGGTGGGAGCCTCATCGGCGAAGAGCGACATGCAAGCCTTCCGGAGTGTTCGCGGTGGGCGGAAACCCGACCAACCATACCCCGGCGATTCTTCAGCGAGGTGCGACTAGCGTAGAAGGCCCAGCACCGAGCTATCTGAGAGGCGGCTGACGTGCCAGAGGATTCCGACAAGAGTCCGGAGGACGAGTTCCGCGACATGCTCCGCGAGCTCCTCTCCGGCAACGGTTCGTTCGACCCGAGCCAGCTCGCCGGCGCCGCCGGCCTTCCCAGCGATCCGGCCAGTCTCGCTGCGCTCATGTCGCAGCTCCAGGGCGCACTCCGCTCCGGTGGCGACGGCATCAACTGGGACACCTCGCTCCAGCAGGCGAAGACCATCGCCGGGGACGGCTCCCAGGACACGACGCCCGAGCAGCGTGCGGCGTTCGAGCAGGCGTTCCACATCGCCTCCCTGTGGCTCGCCGACGTCACCGACGTGGCCGAGCTGTCGAGCGAACCGGCCCTGTACACGAGGACGCGCTGGGCCACGAAGACGATGCCGTTCTGGACGCAGCTCGCCGAGCCGGTGGCCACGAACATCGCGAACGCCCTGACCGGCGTGCTCACGGAACGCGCGCCCGAGGAGCTGTCGAGCATGATCGCGAACGCCGGACAGCTCGTCCGCGGCATCGGCGGCACGCTCTTCGCGATGCAGCTCGGACAGGTCGTCGGCCAGCTCTCCAAGGAGGTCGTCTCCGGCGGCGACATCGGCATCCCACTGCTCGACGACAACGAGGCCGCCCTGGTGCCCCAGAACGTCGCCGACTTCGGCGAGGGTCTCGACATCCCGGCGGATCAGGTCCAGATCTACCTCGCGGTCCGTGAACTCGCGCACGCACGACTCTTCCGCCACGCCCGCTGGCTCCGCCTGCACCTCATCTCCTCGATCACCGACTTCGCACGCGGCATCCGGATCGACACCGAGCGACTCGAGGAGCTCGCCGAGAGCTTCGACCCGTCGAACCCCGAGGAACTCCGAGAGGCCATGACGAGCGGTGCGCTCATCCCCGCCCGAACCGAGGCGCAGGACGCGAGCCTCGCCCGACTCGAGACGACGCTCGCCCTCATCGAGGGCTGGGTCGACGTGGTCACCGCGGCAGCCACCGAGCGTCTCCCCCGCTCCGCGGCCATCGCGGAGACCGTCCGCCGACGCCGCGCCGCCGGTGGGCCGGCCGAACAGGCCTTGGGCGCGCTCGTGGGACTCGAGCTGCGACCCCGCCGGCTGCGCGAGGCTGCGCAGATGTGGCAGCAGGTCACCGACGCCGTCGGTACCGCGCAGCGCGACGCCCTGTGGTCGCACCCCGACCTCGTGCCGACCGCAGCCGACATCGACGCCCCGGAGGCGCTCATCGCGCGCCTCGAAGCTGAGGCCAGGGGTGAGCGTCCCGAGCAGGACGAGATGGATCTCGCGCTCGAAGACCTCCTCCGTGGCGAGGAACGCGGCGACCAGCACGACGACGAGCCCGGTTCGGAGCCCTCCGGCCCGAACGGTGCCGGCGGCCCCCCGGTCTGATCCACGGCGACGCTCCACAGCTCGTCCTTCCGGGCGGGCTGTGGAGAGTGCCGACGCGACCGGTCGTCGACCCGCCATCATCGATGGATGACGACGCGCCTCGATCCCAGGAGACCGCTGCTCTGGCGAACCCCGCACAGCCTGCAGGTGGGAGTCGATGAAGCGGTCGTGCTCGACAGCGTCCGGACCGAGACCGAGCAGGTCGTCGCGGCACTGCGTGCCGGCTTCCCGGCTCTGGTCGAACGACGACTCGCGGACGCCTTCGACATCCCAGCCCACGAGATCGATCGCGTCCTCTCGACGCTCGACCCGGTGATCGAGCACGGCGGCCCCACCTCCTGCCCCGCCGTGACGCACCGGGTCGTCGTGGACGGCGCGAGCCTGGCGGCCGAGCTCCTCCGACGCCTCCTCTCCGAGCAGGAGGCGGTCGCACTCCTGCCACCGGAGTCCGGGTCGACCGGAGCCGGGTCGCACCCTGGCCGGGTCGACGTCGCCGTCCTCGTCGCCGACTTCGTCATCCCGCCGAGTCGGTACACGCGGTGGCTGCGCGACGACGTCCCGCACCTGCCGGTCGTGTTCAGCGATCGTGTCGTCCGGATCGGGCCGTTCGTGACACCCGGCTCAGGGCCGTGCCTGCACTGCGTCGAGCTGCACCGCACCGACGACGATCCGGCCTGGCCGGCCGTCGCCTCCCAGCTTCTCGGGCACCGCTCGCCACTCGACACCCAGCTCCTCGGTGCGGAGGTCGCGACCCGCGTGACCCGTCTGGTGCTCCGACACCTCGACGCGTCCCAGCCCATCCTCGCGAGCACCCAGCTGGTGGTCGACGCCGCGACCGGTGGGGTCAGGCGCCGCGTCGTCCGGGAGCACTCGAGGTGCGCATGCCGAGCTCTGCCAGGAATCGCGACGGCTCGCGACGACCACCGCGTTGCTGCGTCTCGGACCAGGACAGGTTGAGCAGCCGCTTGGCGCGCGTGATGCCGACGTAGAGGAGCCTCCGTTCCTCGTCCGCCTGCTCGAACTGTTTCGCGTAGGAGATCGGCAGATAGCCCTCGGAGAGCCCGATGAGGTGCACGGCCTCCCACTCGAGGCCCTTCGCCGAGTGCAGGGTCGCCAGCGTGACCGCCTCGACCGTCGGCTCGTGCTGCGCGGTCTGCCGCAGTTGCAGCTCATCCGTGAAGGCGCGGAACGAGGTCCCCTCCGGCGCCTGGTCAACGAGCCCCATGATCGCGTTGAGCGACTCCCAGCGGTCGCGCACCGCGCCGCCGCCGTCGGGCGGGTCCTGGCTCCAGCCGAGCGACCGGAGCACGTCGCTCACGGACTTGAACAGGGGCTCACCGCTGATCGAGACGGAGGCAGCGCGGAGCTGGAGCAGGGCCTGCCGTACCTCGGGCAGCTCGAAGAAGCGCTTGGAGCCGTGCATGACGTAGGGGATGCCGGCTTCGCCGAGGGCCGTCTCCAACGCCGCCGCCTGGACGTTGATCCGGTAGAGCACGGCGATCTCCGAGGCCGGGACGCCCGCCTGCAGCTGCACGAGGATCTCCGAGGCGACGCCTCTCGCCTCGGACAGCTCGTTCGGGTACTGCCGCAGGCCGACCGCCGGCGTCTCAGGGCGTGCGGTCTGGGTGCCCTCGTCATCGCGTGCGGTGGCCGCTGAGAGGTGCAACGCCCCCGGGCGCCCCCGCATGAGCGTGTTCGCCGCGGCCACGACCGGCGGGGCGGAGCGGTAGTTGCGCTCGAGCCGGACGACCGTGGCGTCGTGGTACCTGGTCGGGAAGTCGAGCAGGTAGTCGGAACGGGCACCGGCGAAGGAGTAGATGGTCTGGCTCGCGTCGCCGACGACGCACACGTCCCGTCGACCGCCCAGCCAGAGTTCGAGGAGTCGGTGCTGCAGCGGCGAGACGTCCTGGTACTCGTCCACGACGAAGAAGCGGTACTGCTCGTGCACCTGCATGGCGACGGCGGGCTCGGTCTCGATCATGCCGGCGCAGGCGAGCAGGACGTCCTCGAAGTCGATGCGTCGGCGCTCGTCCTTCAACTGCTCGTAGGTCTCCTGGAGCGAGACGACCTGCTCGAGGGACAGCTTGGCCGGCAGCGGCCGGTTCGACGCCGCATACTGCTCGAGGGTCAGGCCGGACACCTTGCGCCATTCGATCTCGCCCGCCACGTCGCGCAGGGTCGCGGTGTCGACCCGCAACCGGAGCCGTTCGGCCGCGTGCCCGAGCACCCGGCCCTTGCTCTCGACGAGCGCGGGCACCTGACCGCCGACGACCTGGGGCCAGAAGAAGTTCAGCTGCGAGAGCGCGGAGGCGTGGAAGGTCCTGGCCGAGACGCCCTCGGCTCCGAGCGCCCGGAGCCGACCACGCAGTTCAGCAGCGGCGCGACTGGTGAACGTGAGCGCCATGACGCGCGACGCCGTGTAGGTCCCGGTCGCGACCCCGTAGGCGATGCGATGAGTGATCGCGCGGGTCTTGCCGGTGCCTGCGCCGGCGAGCATGCACACGGGTCCGCGGAGCGCCTCCGCTGCGACGGCCTGGTCGGGGTCGAGTCCGGCCAGCAGTTCGGCCGGACTGCTCATCGGGGCCCCTCGGTGGTGCCGCGCCTCATCGAGACCAGGATCCGCGAAGCCACTCGTCGATCACGGCTCGTGCGATCGACGACGGTCCGGGGAGGATGACGTCGGTGGCCGGGTCCTCGAGTTCCTCCCGCGTGAACCACCGGAGGTCGAGGATCTCCTGGCCGTCCGGGACGAGCGCCTCCGGATCCTGATCCTCCGCGAGCGGGGCGACGAAGCCGAGCATGAGCGAGCGCGGGAACGGCCACGGCTGCGAACCGAGGTAGACGGGAGTGCCGAGACGCATCCCCGACTCCTCGAAGATCTCGCGGGCGACGGCTTGCTCGAGAGACTCGCCGGCATCGACGTAGCCGGCCAGCAGTGAATACCGGTTGTGCTCCCACATCGCGTTCGACCCGAGCAGTATCCGTCCCTGAGGATCGACGACCGCGACGATGACCGCGGGATCCATGCGCGGGAAGAGTTCGTTGCCGTCGACCGGGCAGTGCCGTGCCCAGCCGGCGTTGCGGACGGTGGTCGGCGAGCCGCAGTGCGCACAGAACGGCTCGGCTCGGTGCCAGCCGGCGATCGCCAGCGACGTCGCCAGGATCCCGACGTCGCGGTCGGACAGCCGGTGTCCGCTCCGGCGGAGGTCGAACCAGCGGTCCTCATCCTCGGTGATCGCGTCGGCATCGGCGTCGGCGAGGACCCACAGCAGGATGTCGGTGCCCGGTGGGGTTTCCGGGGTGTCCTCGACGGTGCTTCCGAGGTAGACCATGAGCTCCGGCTCGGGCAGGTCCGAGGGATCCAGGAGGTCGAGCGCGTCGCCGGTCACGAGTGCGCGCCGGCCGCGGAGGACGACGGCTCGGGCGTTCGGATCGACCCGCAGTCCGTCGAGCACGTCCGGTCGTGAACGGAGCTCGCCGTGACGGTCGAGTCCGCCTCTCGCAAGCGGTAGACCGGCGAGTGCGCGAACCTGAATCGTCATGGACAACCTCTCTGAGGGCGTGGCGAGCGCGGCTCACCGGGACGGCCCCGTACCCTGGATGTCATGGCCAGATCCCATCTCACTCTAGCCGCGTTGGCCACCTCGGCCGTCGCCGACCTCCAGGTCCGCGGGTCCGGCGCGCACACCGCCGGCGGCGAGGGGAACTACGACGCGGCCCGTCTCGTGACGGCCGACGGACGCGAGCTCATCGTGCGCATCCCGACCTCACAGCAGGCCGAGACGGAGCAGTCCGCGGACCTCATCGCCCTTCGCGCACTCACGCCCGGTATCCGCAGCAGGTTGCCCTTCGACGCCCCGACCGTCGTGGGCCAACTGCCCGTCGACGGCACTCGCGCCGTGGTGCTCGACTTCGTGGCCGGCAGTCACCTCGACCCGACCGCGCTCGGCCGCGACGAGGTCCTCTCCGACTCGCTCGGTGCCGCGGTCGCCGCGATCCACTCCCTCCCGACGGCCTTCATCGCGGAAGCGGGCCTCCCGCTGCTGTCCACCGAGCTCATCCGGGCGGACGCGCACCGCATCGTGTCCCGCGCCGCCGAGACGAGGCTCCTCCCGACCGCCGTCCGCGAGCGCTGGCAGGCGGCCGTCGAGGACCACTCACTCTGGCAGTTCCAGCCCACCGTCATCCACGGATCCCTCGCCGCCGACCGGGTGCTCGTCATCCGTCAGGACGGCCACGGCCTGGTCAACGGCGTCATCGAGTGGGGCTCGCTGCGGGTCGGCGACCCGGCCCTCGACCTCCACTGGATCGCGACGCTCGGCGCGACCGGCGAGCAGGCGCTGTCCGCCTACGCGGCCTCGTGCTCCCGCGGACCCGACCGCTTCGTCACGCTCCGCGCCCGCCTCTACGCGGAACTCGAGATCGCCCGCTGGCTCCTGCACGGTCGCGACAGCCACGACGAGACCATCGTCGAGGACGCCGTCGCGATGCTCGACGGGCTCGTCGACCGCGTGCTCGGCGACGTGACGGACCCCCTCGGCACCACGACCGGACCCGTCCTCGACGTCGACGAGGTCGAGGACATGCTCGACCGCACGCCGATCGGCTCGTCCTCCCCCGGCATCGCCATGCAGACCGACACCTATGACCGGTCAGAGCTCGAGCGCGCCCTCGGCCGCGATCCCGGCGGCTCGGGCGATGACGACACCGACGACGGTGAGGCCGACGACGATCGCGACCACGCTGGAACCGACGCGGACGCGAACGCCACGGATCAGATCGACACCTCGTCGTTCGAGCTCTGGGACTCGGCGGCCTCCCCGAAGGACCGCTCCCACTCCGACAGGAGCTCCTCCTCCGAGTAGAGGCGTTCCGGCCGGAGCTGCACGTCGTGGCTCACGTAGTAGAGCACGGCGTCGATGCGCTCGGGGTCGACCTCCCGGTGGTGCGCGTACGCCAGACGGTAGAGCGCGAGCTGGAACGAGGCGTTCCGCACGTCCTCCGGCGTCGTGGGTACCGCGCCGGTCTTCCAGTCGACGATCTCGAACCGGTCCCCGCGCTCGAACACCGCGTCGAGCTTGCAGACCACCACCCGTCCGGTGTCGCCGAGCGGCACGTGGATCTCGGTCTCGACCTCGATCGGTCGTACGTCCGCCCATTCCGAGGCGAGGAACCGCTCGGTGAGCTCGTCGAACCCGATCCCCTCCGACGCGTCCGGCCCCGGGCGTTCGACGTCGAGCTCCTCGGGGAGCGCGTCGACCAGCTCCTGCAATCCGAAGCGTCCGTAGTGCGCCTCGACCCACGAATGGAACCGGGTGCCGAGACGGGTCTGCCGGTAGGGCCGCTGCGGGACGGGGCGACGCAGACGTTCGAGTGCGGCCTCCGGTTCCGTGACGAACTCCTTGAACTTGGACGCGGGGATGCGCACGGGGAGTTCACCGCGCGCGGTCGTCGTCGCGGCACGGCGTCGTTCCTCGAGGAGCAGCGTCAGCTCGTTCTCGAGGGGACCGAGGGTCGCCAGCAGCTCGGCCTCGGGCCGTCCGCGCCGCTGGTCGACCTCGGCCGCCGCCCGCTCGACGACGCTCCGACGCGCGCCGAGCGGATCGAGTGGCCAGTCGAGGACCGCAGCACCGGCGTCGACCGGGTTCTCCTCGAAGGCGGAGGCTGCGGGGAGCGGCGCGATGACGCCCGCCGCGGCCAGCTCCAGGAGGTAGGTGCTCGCAGCACGGGGCCGCTTGCGATCGCCCGACCAGAACGAGCCGGTGAGCAGGAGGTCGTGCTTGGCGCGGGTCACCGCCACATACGCGAGCCGGCGTTCCTCGTCGAGCGCGCGTTCGCCGAGCGCCTCCGAGAAGGCGAGCTGAGCGTCGACGACCTCCTTCCGCGTCTCGGCCGTCCGCCAGGCGAACTCCGGCAGCTCCGCCGCGTCGCCTCGAAAGTCGTACGGCAGTGTCCCGAGACGCACCCAGCCTTTACCGTCCTTCGGCTTGGCTGGCAGTTCGTCGACCACGAGCCGCGGGATCGCGACATGATCCCACTCGAGGCCCTTCGAACCGTGGATGGTGAGCAATTGGACCGCACCCTGGTCGGGTGCGTCGCTCGCCGGTCCGAGGTCGTCTCGGGCGAGCGATCGGTCGATCCACGCCAGCAGGCTGCCGAGCGTCACCTGCTCCTCCGCCTGGATGAACGAGATGACCTCGTCGTGGAAGGCCTGCAGTCTGGCCGGAGCGCGCGCCGCGGAGCCGGTCGACTCGTTCGCGACGACCTCGATGTCGAGCCGCAACTCGCGCTCGACCGCTCTGACGAGATCGGGGAGGCCGCTGCCCGCACGACGCCGCAGGGAGGCGAACACCAGTCCGGCCTCCCGGAGACGCGAACGCGCCTCGTCGGTGAACCCTGCGGCGAGGCCCGCCGGCACGCGGTCCGCGGCGATGAAGTCGAGCGCGTCGATGATCGACCGCCCGTCGTCGTCGGCGACCGACTCACGGAGCCGGGCGGCCAGTTCGGCGTCGTACCGCTTCGTCTTCCAGTCGATGGCCTGCAGGTACCGGGCCACCTCCACGAGGTGTCCGAGGTCGTGGACGCCGATCCGCCAGCGAGGCCCGCTTAAGAGTCTGATGAGCGAGGACCCGGCACCGGGATCGTGGATGACCCGCAGTGCCGCCGTCACGTCGACGATCTCCGGCGAGGAGAGCAGACCGCCGAGGCCGAGGATGTGGTGGGGGACGCCGAGCGCCGCGAGGCCGTCGGCGAACTCCTGCATCGGTCGACGCGCCCGGAACAGGATCGCGGCCGAACCGGCCGGATCTCCCCCGCGTTCGGCGAGCAAGCGGTCCGCGCACCACTCGGCGACCACCCGGATCTCCTCGGCACCGGTCTCGGGGAACTCGACGGCGAGGGAGCCGGCCCCGGCGCCGGGCTTCGGCTCGAGGTCGAGGACTCGCAGCTTCCCCGCCGTCTGCGCCTGCTGCTGCAACGGGCGGACGAGGACGTTCGCGGCTTCGAGGACCGTGCGGTCGTTCCGCCAACTCGTGGACAGGTTGAACTGGGTGGCGGCGACCTCCCGACCGAAGTCGCGTGAGAACCGTGCGAGGTTCGCCGCGCTCGCGCCGCGCCAGCCGTAGATGGACTGGTGCGGGTCGCCGACCGCCATGACGGGGTGGTCGGCGAACAGGGTCGACAGCAGTCTGGTCTGCACGACCGAGGTGTCCTGGTACTCGTCGAGCAGGACGACGCCCGCGCGATCACGTGCGACGGCGGCGACCTTCGGTGAACGTTCGCAGGCGGCGAGGGCGAGGGCGACCTGGTCGGAGAACTCCACGAGTCCCTGCCGGCGCTTCTCGTCGGCGTACCGGTGCGCGAGGTCGAGCAGGACCGGCAGGGCACCCACGACCTCGACGGCCTGGTCGATCTGCGCGTAGGCACCGCGACCACCGTCGGGGAGCTCGCCGATGCCGACGAACCGTTCCACGAAGCCGAGCAGCTCCTCGATGGTGCCGTCGATCTCGGCGAGCTCATGGCTCAGCGAGAGGACGAGCTCGGCCACCTGGTCGACGGACTTGCCGAGGGTGGCGAGCCGTTCGTCTCCGTGCCGGACCACGACGCGCCTCGCGAGTCGCCAGGCGGACGCCTCCGACAGCAGCACGGACTCGGGCTCACGGCCCACCAGGAGGGCGTTGTCGCGGAACAGGGCGTTCGCATAGGCGTTGTAGGTGGACACCTCGGGACGGTCGAAGAGCGCGTCGGCCGCGGGATCCAGGATCCCGATGTCCTGCAGGGCCGCGATCCGCTTGCCGATCCGCGCCGCCAGCTCGCCCGCGGCCTTCCTGGTGAAGGTGAGCCCCAGGATCCCGTCGACGCTCACGTGCCGGTTGGCGAGCAGCCACACGACGCGTGACGCCATGGTCTCGGTCTTCCCGCTCCCGGCACCGGCGACGACGAGCACGGGCGCCATGGGGGCCTCGATGACCTCGACCTGCTGCGTCGTCGGTTGTGGGAGGCCGAGCAGGCCGGCGAGCATCTCGGCCGAGTAGGTCTCCTCCGTGCTCACGAGCTCACCGCCGGGATGACGTGGATGGCGCACTCGCCGAACGCGAACGGGTCGTGGCAGTGGGTCCCGACACGGGCCTCGAACACCGCGCCCGCCATGCCGACCGCGTCCGCCAGAACACGCTCGCGGAAGCGCTCGAGGGCTTCGTCGTCGAAGGCGGGCTGGGCCGGGTCGTAGTACTCCTTGCGCTTCGTGCCGGCCGACACGACGATGAGCTTCGCGCCACCGCTCAGCAGCCCCTCCGTACCGGTGATCGCACCGGACGCCAGCGCGAGCTGGTAGGCACCGAGCTGCGCCATGTCGGCGACCTCCCGGTCCTGTCTGGGCGCCGAGCCGCCGGTCTTGAGGTCGGCGATCACGACGCGTCGAGTCCCGTCGGCGTCGGGCACGAGTTCGACGCGGTCGATCGAGCCGCCGAGCACGGCCGCGCCGCCCAATTCACCGATGGGGATGCGGAGGCTGAACCGGCTCTCGTTGCCGATCGAGGTGACTCCTGCGCGCTCCGCGTCGTGGAGGTACGAGGACAGCCGATGGACGAGTTCCGCCGCACGCCGTTTCGTCGCCGCGCCCTCCCAGTCCGCTTCGAAGTGGAGTTCGTCCCAGCGGTCCTCCACCGCCGCCCAGAGCGCGGCCTCGTCGGAGGACTCCGCGTGTTCGAGCGCGGCATGCACGATCGTGCCGAGACCGGAGGCGAACCCGGAGGCACCGCCGCCCAGTCGGGCGATCGCCCAGTGCAGCGGGCACTCCTCGAAGGCCTCCATGCGGGACGGGGAGACCGGCAGCTCCTCGACGGCGGGGTCGTGCAGCGGTGCCGTCGAGCTCGGTGCGGCCACGCCGTACCACTCCTCGGTCGGAGCGCCGGGGACTCCCGCTGTCGCGAGGATGGCCAGGGCCGAGGCGGACGCGGCACGCTCGGCCGGGTCCGCGGGGCGGATCCGGCGGGTGAGCGAGCGACGCAGGGTGCCGACGAGCCCCCGGAGCGACAGGGGTGACAGGGATGCCCGGTGCGGATCGGGTTCTGGGAGCAGCGTGAGGAACGGGCTCGCCTGGTGGTCGTCGTCGACGACCGCGACCACCATGAGCGACCGGTGCGCACGAGAGGTCGCCTGGGCGAAGAGTCGGAGCTCGTCATGGAGGACCGCGCGTCGTGCGTCCGCCGTCGCGGTGGCCGTGCCCTCCAGCAGCTCCACGAGCTCCGAAGCGCCGAGCAGTGAGTCGCGGACCCGCAGGTTGGGCCACACGCCGTCCTGCATGCCGGCGACGACGACCGTGTCGAACGCGGTCCCGACCAGGGCGGCGGGCGTCGCGATCGTGACCGCCTCCCGGCGGCCCGTCGGCGCGAGGGAGTCGTCGCCGACCGTCTGTTCGAGCAGGCGGTCGAGGAAGACGGAGGCCGGGGTGTCGGGCTCCGCCTCGACGAAGGTACGTGCCGCATCGGCCAGCTGGGTGATCGCGTCGAGGTCGCGGTTCGCCTCCTCGGCGGCCTGACCGCTGCCCTTCGACAGCGAGACCCAGGGGCGCTCGAGCCTGCTCCGCGACCAGAGGCCGTAGACGAGCTCCTCGGCCGAAGCGCCCGCCGCCGCCTGCGCGCTCGCCTCGGCAAGGCTGTCGGCGAGTGAGCGGGCGCGGGCGGCGGAGGGCGTCTCGAGTCCGATGAGTGCACCGGGGACGGCGAACGCCTCCTCCAGCAGGCGGTCCGCGCTGCGGTCGAGGCCCTCAGCGAGATCCGCGTGGCGGAGCGCGGCCCGGAGTCGCCTGACCCCGATCGAGTCCAGTCCGCCGAGCGCACTGTGGAGGAGTTCGGTCACGACCTCGGCGTCGAGCGACGTCCGCCCGAGTGCCACCGACATGGCGAGGAGGACCGACCTGACGAACGGGTGGTCGCGCAGCGGTGCTCCGCCGGTGCTCGCCCGGGTGGGCACCTCGAGGGAGGACAAGCCCCGTTCGATCGCCGGGATCAGCCCGCCGCTGCGGACGACCACCGCCATGTCGGCCCACGCGACGCCGTCGAGGACGTGGCGCTCGCGGAGGAAGCGCGCGATGACCGCGATCTGCTCGGCCGGGGAACCGGCCGCCACGGTGACGACGGAGTGTTCGGGCGTCTCCGCGTCATCGACCGGTGATGCGGCCGTGCGGTGGAGTCCGGCACCGGCCGTGCCGATGCGCTCGGCGACGCCGCGGACCGTCGCCCGGATGTCCGGTGTCCCGCGGTGGACCTGCCCGAGGACGAGCGTGTCCACCGGGCGACCGAGCACCTCGGCGAACCGCCCGAGGGCGTCGGCTCGGGCACCGTGGAAGGCACCCGTCGTGAGGTCGGGGTCGCCGAACGCGACGATCGTGACCCCGTGTCGGGCGAGCGCGGCGAACAGCTGCAGGACGCCGTGGGTCGCCTCCTGGGCGTCGTCCACGAAGACCACCCGCAGGCTGCCGAGCACGCCCGTTCCCGGTTCCTGTTCGTCGAGGAGCCGGACGGCGCGGGCGAGGGCCGCCGCGGGCGTGAGGTGTCCGCGCCAGTCGTCGGCGAGGAACCCCTCGATGAAGCCCGCGGACGCGACCCACTCCGGACGCCCGTGCTCCGTACCGAGCCGACGCAGCTCGGCAGGCGCGACGTCGTGTTCGACGCTGCGTTCCATGAGGTTCCGGAGCTCGGTGCGGAACCCCTGCAGGCGCCTGACCTCGGGACCGAGCTCGGCGGGCCACAGCGGACCGGTCGCGTCCTGTTCGTCGCCGAGGAGTCGCTCGGCGATGGTCTGGTCCTGCTCGCCGCCCGTCAGCAACCGCGGTCGTCCTGAACCGGCGAACGCCCCGGAGCCCGCGATGACCTCGAGCGCGAGGGAGATGGCGGTGCGCGCCAGGGATCCGGGTGTGGCGCGCGCGACCCGTGCCTCGAGGCGGTCGCGGAGGACCTGCGCCGACGACCGGGAGGAGGCGATGACGAGCACCTCGTCGGTACGCAGACCGCGCGAGTGCACGCGTTCCGCGACCGCTTCGATGAGCGTCGTGGTCTTGCCCGTGCCGGGAGCCCCGAGCACGACGGCGGACCGGTCGTCCGCGAGCCGCAGCACGGCCTCCTGCGAGTCGTCGACCCGGACGCACGTGCCGACAGCCGGGCCGCCGACGGGCGCGCGGTCCGCGTCACGGACCGCACCCGTCGGATCGTCGGAGGCGTCGGGAACCGTCATGGTCCGCACGTTACCGGAGCCTCCCGACATCGCCGCGACGGCCGACCGGCGTTCCGCTGTTCGCTGACAGCAGCCGACCCGCGCCGGTCGGAGGACCACGACTCCCGTAGTCTTGCCCTACGCAACCGAAAGGCACTCAAGGTGGAAATTCGCATCGGAATCCTCAACAGCCCTCGCGAGATCGGCTTCGAGACCTCGCAGCCGGCGTCGGAGATCGAGCAGGCGGTCAAGACCGCGCTCGAGACGGACGCCAAGCTGCTCGCGCTCAAGGACGACAAGGGCACCAGCTACCTCATCCCGACCGCGGGCATCGGCTACGTCGAGCTCGGAACCGAGGAGTCCCGCCGCATCGGATTCGTCGGCTGACCATGGAACTCCTCTTCGTCGTGCTCGGCGGTGCCATCCTCGGTCTCGCCGTCCGATACCTCCTGCCCGGCCGCGACCAGCACGGGGCCGCGCTCATCCCGGCGGTCGCGACGCTCGTCGCCGCCGTCGTCTGGGTCGCGGCGACGTGGGCCGGCATGGCGTGGGACGGCGGCTGGATCTGGGTGCTCGCCTTCGGCGCGTCCGTCGTCGTGAGTGTGGTGGTCGACCTCGTACTCGTCCGCGTCCGCACTTCGTCGGACGAGGCGATGCTGACCCGCTTGCAGCAGGGCGTCGCCGCCTGACCCGAGGCGCTCGATCGATCGACGCCGTCGCTCCACCCGGAGCGGCGGCGTCGTCGTGTCGGAGGAGACGACCGGTCAGGCCGTGAGCCCGAGCGCGTCCATCCGTCTGGTGTGGTTCGCGATGAGCTCCGTGTAGACCGGTTCGACCCGGGCGTCGTCCGGCAGCGCCTTGCTCTCGGTCACGAGGGCGGACCTGGCGACGAGCATGGTGTCGCCGAGCAACCGACGGCCCCACATCGCGAGCGTCGAAGCGCGCTCGGGATGCGTTGCGATCACCCGGTGCAGGATCCCGACGAGCGGGTCCTCCTCCGGACCGGGGGCGACGATCGCAGCCAGGTCGCGGGCGTCCGCCCCGTCCAGGCCGCGCGCGAGCTGCGCGAAGAACTCGTCGAGGAAGCCCCGCGCCACGAGGACGCCCAGCAGGAGTTCGTCCCAGGTGCCGGTGCGCAGGATCGCCTGGAACTCGTCTCGCGTGCGTGCGTAGGGTTCGAGCACGGCGCCCGGGTCGTCGCTCGTCCGGCGGAGCCAGGCGAGTAGCGCCTGGTGTTTGCGCAGCGCCGTGGCGGCGGCCTCGGCGACCGTCTCCCGATCGGCGTCGTTCGGAGCGTGCTCGACCGCGAACGACAGCGTCATGAAGAACCCGAGCTGCAGTTGCGCCACCTGACCGAGGTAGTCGGCGGTGCTGGGCGCGAGCTCGTGGAGGTCGACGCGGGTCGCCTGGACGGCGTCCTCCCGCGAGCGCAGACGAGGCGTCTGGGTGCCGGGACGCCGACGTCGTGCAAACCAACGAGCCATGCGACCACCCTATCCGCAGCGCGCCGATCGCCGTGTTCCGCGCGCCCAGCGGCCTCTCGGGACGTCCCGGGTAGAATAGCCGTGCCCCGGCGTCGGATCGGGGCCCTACACCTGTGTGCAATCGAAGGTGTAGACCATGACTGCACTGACAGGTATCTCCGTGACTTTCTCTGATCTCGGTGTCGACCAGGACATCGTCGACGCCCTCACGACCAAGGGCATCATCGAACCATTCCCCATCCAGGAGCAGACGATCCCCCTCGGGCTCGCCGGCCAGGACATCATCGGCCAGGCCAAGACGGGCACGGGCAAGACCTTCGGGTTCGGCATCCCGATCGTCCAGCGCCTCGGCCTCGACCCGGCTCCCGGCGTCAAGACCCTCGTGGTCGTCCCGACCCGTGAGCTCGCCGTCCAGGTGTCCGAGGACATCGAGATCCTCATCTCGAACCGGTCGACGACGCTCGTCTCCATCTACGGCGGCAAGGCCTACGAGGGGCAGATCGAGCAGCTGAAGGCCGGCGCCCAGATCGTCGTCGGCACGCCCGGCCGTCTCATCGACCTCAACAACCAGCGCCTCCTCGACCTCTCGGGCATCACCGAGATGGTGCTCGACGAGGCCGACAAGATGCTCGACCTCGGCTTCCTCGCCGACATCGAGAAGCTCTTCTCGAAGACCCCCGCCGCGCGTCACACGATGCTGTTCTCAGCGACCATGCCCGGTCCGATCGTGGCCCTGGCCCGCCGCTTCATGAGCAAGCCGATCCACATCCGCGCGAGCGACCCCGACGAGGGGCTCACGCAGGCCAACATCAAGCACCTCATCTACCGCGCGCACTCGCTCGACAAGGACGAGGTGATCTCGCGCATCCTGCAGGCCGAGGGTCGCGGCAAGACCGTGATCTTCACGCGGACCAAGCGTGCCGCCGCGAAGCTCGTCGAGGAACTGACCGACCGCGGGTTCAACGCCGCGGCGGTGCACGGCGACCTGAACCAGGAGCAGCGCGAGCGGGCGATGGCGTCGTTCAAGGCCGGCAAGCGCGACGTCCTGATCGCCACCGATGTCGCCGCTCGTGGCATCGACGTCGACGACGTCACCCACGTCATCAACCACACGATCCCCGAGGACGAGAAGACGTACCTCCACCGCGTCGGCCGTACCGGTCGCGCCGGGAAGACGGGTATCGCCGTCACGTTCGTCGACTGGGACGACCTCCACAAGTGGGCGCTCATCAACCGCGCCCTCGAGTTCGGTCAGCCGGAACCGACGGAGACCTACTCCTCGAGCCCGCACCTGTTCACCGACCTCGGGATCGCGGAGGGCACGAAGGGCCGGCTGAAGCCCGCCAAGGCCGTCGAGCCCGCCCCGCGGCGCGAGGGTTCGCGGAGCGCAGGCGGACGCGACGGTTCGCGGACCGGCGGCGGACGCGACGGTTCACGGACCAGCGGCGGTCGCGGTGGTGAGCGCGGCGGACGCGGAGGCGACCGCACGCAGCCGACCAGCACCCGGCTCGAGTCCCAGCCGAGCACCCGCGCCCACTCGCGGACGCACGACGCCGCCTCGACCGACACCGTCGACCGCAGCGCGCCCGCAGCAGGCACCCACGACGGCCACGGTCCGGAGCACCGCGACGGCAACAGCGCTCCCCGCCGTCGGAGCCGGACGCGCCGCACCGCTCCCCCGGCTCCCACGGCGTAGGTCCGCCACGCAGAACGCCCGCACCCTTCCGGATGCGGGCGTTCTGCATGTCGCGAGCGCTGCGCTCGGAGCCGGACGCCCCGTGGGCACGTCGACAGGCTCAGTGACCGAGGGAAGTTCGACCGGGACTCCGGACGCGCCGCAGATCAGTCAGGCAGGACGGGTGCCGAGCCGGTGGCCTCGGCCACGATGCGCCGGACCACGTCGATGTCCGTGGTGTTCTCGCCGAGGCGGTTCGGCTTACCGGTCCCGTGATAGTCGCTCGAACCGGTCGCGACGAGGCCCAGCTCGGAGGCGATACGCCGCACGACGACCTTCCCCTCCTCGGTGTTCTCGCGGTGCTCGATCTCGAGCCCGAACAGGCCCGCGTCAGCGAGTTCTCGGAAGTACGGCTCGGGCAGCATCCGGTCGCGGCCAGCCGGGACCGGGTGGGCGATCACGGGGACGCCACCGGCGGCGCGGACGAGCTTGACCGCGGTGAGCGGGTCGGGCGCGTAGTGCGGCGCGTAATACCCGGTGCGCGGATGCAGGATGCCGTCGAAGGCTTCGCCACGGTCGGCCACGATCCCGAGGGCGATGAGGGCGTCGGCGATGTGAGGCCGTCCGACGGTCGCACCTTCGCGGGTCTGCGCGAGGACGTCCGCCCAGGACAGCGGGTAGTCGCCACCGATGCGTGCCACGATGCCTTCGGCCCGCCGGAGCCGGGACTCCCGGATCTTCGCGGTCTCCTGGAGCAGGTCGCCGTTCAACGGATCGATGAGGTACGCGAGCAGGTGCACGCTCCGCCATTCGTAGCGGGTGCTCAGTTCCATTCCGGGGAGCAGGGTGATGCCCTGGCGGCGCGACTCGACGGCCGCCTCGGCCCAACCGGCGGTGGAGTCGTGGTCGGTGAGGGCGATCGTGCCGAGCCCCGCGGCACCGGCAGCGCGCATCAGCTGCGTCGGCGTCTCCGTGCCGTCCGAGACGCTCGAGTGCGTGTGCAGATCGGCGGGGCCGTGCATGTCTCGAGCGCTCACCACGCTTCCACCCTAGTCGCAGGTCCTGCCCCGAGGACTCCCAGACCGCTCGCCTACGCTGACGCGGGTGCTGAAGACCGTCGGTGGCGTCATCGCGGCCGTGCTCGCGATCGCGACCACGGCCCTGCTCGTCGTCGCCGTCCTCCCCGGACTGTTCGGTCTCGAGCAGGCCCAGGTCGTCGTCCAACTGAGCGCGTTCCGCCTCCTCGTGGCGATCGCCGCCGCGGGCGGCGCACTGCTCTGCCTCGTGACGGCGATCCTCGTCCGGGGGTCCCGCCGCGTGCTCCCCGCCATCCTGGCGGTCGTCCTCGCCGCGGTCTCGGTCACCGGCGCCGTCGTCACGGCCAACCGCGGAATCGACGACCAGATGGTCGCCGGAGAGGCGACCGACCTCGCGGATCAGGTCACGGTCCTCACCTGGAACACCCTCGGCGATGCCGTCGACCCCGGAACGATCGCGGCGATCGCGGTGCGTGAGGGCGCCGACGTCGTCTCCCTGCCGGAGACCTCGTCCGACACCGCGGCGGTCGTCGCCGCCGCGATGACCGCCGCCGGACGGCCGATGGTTGCGCATTCGACCGACGCCGACGCAGGAGGGACGAGCCTCCTCATCAGCACCGGACTCGGCGAGTACGCGGTCCGTGCACCGACGGTGACCGGCCCGACCGCCATCGAGCGCTCGGAGACGCTCATCGCCGATCCGGTCCTCGGCCGCGGACCGACCCTCGTCGCGGTCCACACCACGGCCCCACTGCCGAGTCGGCTCGACGACTGGCGTGCGGAGCTCGCCGATCTCGCCGGCCGCTGCACCGACGACGCGGACGTGATCATGGCCGGTGACTTCAACGCGACGCTCGACCACCTCGCCGGGTTGCGCGGCGTCGGCGACCTCGGCGCGTGCCACGACGCCGCGGCGGCCGACGCGGCAGCCGGGCTCGGTACCTGGCCGACCGAGCTCCCGACTGTCCTCGGCGCACCGATCGACCACGTCATGGCGACACCGGGATGGGTCACGGTGTCTGCTCACGTCCTGACCGACGTCGACGGCACGGGCAGTGATCACCGGCCCGTGGTCGCGACGCTGCTCCCCCGCACGGGGAGCTGAGGGTCGGGCGCCTGTCGCGACCGCAGTGCGACAATGGAGGTATGGCGACTTCCGCAGACACATCCAGTTCGAACACCGTCCAGACCGAGGCGACCTCCAACCGGGCGGCCGCCTGGTCCGAGGGCTTCCGCGCCTTCATCGGCACCGGGTGGGCAGACCGCCCCGAGGTCCTGCCGGAGCCGCGGGAGACCGCCGGCCTCGCAGCGGCTCGTCGTGAACGCCTGTCGGCACAGTTCCCCGGTCACCGTCTCGTCCTCCCCGCGGGCGGGATGAAGCAGCGGTCGAACGACACCGACTACCTGTACCGGGCGCACTCCGCCTTCTCCTACTACACCGGCTGGGCGGCCGACACCGAGCCCGACAGCGTCCTCGTGCTCGATCCCGAGGAGTCCGGCCACACCGCGACCCTGTACTTCCGCGAGCGAGCGGGCCGCGACACCGACGAGTTCTACACGAACGCCGCGATCGGTGAGTTCTGGATCGGTGCGCGTCCGTCGCTCGCCCAGGTGGCCGCCGACCTCGCGATCGCGACCGCCGACCTCTCGGCGTTCACCGCCGACGCCGCCGATCTCACGGTCGACGTCGACGACACCCTGACGCGCGCCGTGTCCGAGATGCGCCTCGTGAAGGACGCCTACGAGATCGCGCAGATGCGTCTCGCCGTCGACGCGACCGCGCGCGGCTTCGACGACGTCGTCGCCGAACTCCCGAAGGTCCTCGCGCACGAGCGCGGCGAGCGCATCGTCGAGGGCGTCTTCGCCGGGCGGGCTCGCGCCGACGGGAACGGCGTCGGGTACGAGACCATCGCCGCCGCTGGACCGCACGCCTGCATCCTCCACTGGACGCGCAACGACGGACGGGTCGTCCCGGGTGACCTCATCCTCATCGACGCCGGCGTCGAGCTCGACAGCTACTACACCGCCGACATCACCCGCACGATCCCGGTGTCCGGCACGTTCACCGAAGTCCAGCGACGGGTCTACGAGGCCGTCCGTGAGGCGGCCGACGAGGCCTTCGCCATCGTCCGCCCCGGTATCCGGTTCCGCGAGGTGCACGCGGCCGCGATGGCGGTCATCGCACGCAAGACCGCCGAATGGGGCCTGCTCCCCGTCACCGCCGAGGAAGCGCTCCTGAAGGAGAACGAGCAGCACCGGCGGTACATGGTGCACGGGACGAGCCACCACCTCGGCACCGACGTGCACGACTGCGCCCAGGCCCGCCGCGAGATGTACGCCGACGCCGTGATCGAGCCCGGCATGGTCTTCACGATCGAACCCGGCCTCTACTTCCAGGTCGACGACCTCACGGTCCCCGAGGAGTACCGCGGCATCGGCGTCCGGATCGAGGACGACATCCTCGTCACCGAGGACGGCGCGGAGAACCTGTCGGCCGGCATCCCGCGCACCGCGGACGAGGTCGAGGCCTGGCTCGCGCGCTGAGCCCGTCCGCCGGGCGACGGCTCGGAGCCTGACGCGGCTGGATCAGCCCGCGTCGGTCTCCGGGCCGCGCTCCAGGAGGTTGCGTGCGCGGTTCGCGAGCTCACCGCCGACGATGAGGTCGTAGCGCGTCGCCACGACGAGCGTGGCCGAGGTGTACTCCTGCCGCTTGCGGGTCACCGAGTACGACACGATGCCGAACAGCATGCCGAACGCGGCACCCATGAGCACCGCGGCTCCGAGCAGCATGAGGTTCGTCTCGGGATTGAAGATGACGAGGACGAGCCCGAGGAACAGTCCCAGCCAGGCACCGCTGACCGCACCGGCTCCCGCAGCACGGCCGTAGCTGAGGCGACCGGTGACGCGTTCGACGCTCTTGAGATCACTGCCGACGATCGAGATCTCCTTGACCGGGAAATCGGTGTGGGCGAGCGACGAGATCGCGGCCTGCGCGGACTCGTAACTCTCGTAGCTGGCCACCGTCTCGCCTCGCGGGATGACGCCGAGCGCCGGGGCGCCCTTCCGGCCGAACTGTCGCGGATCACTCATGCCTCCATCCTCTCACCCCGCCCCGAGCGGGCACTCCAGGCCGACCACCGGCGGGTAGGTTAGTAGTCGTGAGTGCAACCAGAGTGTTCGTCGCCAGGCTCGCCGGGTGCACCGTCTTCGACCCCGCGGGCGATCGTGTCGGCAAGGTCAGGGACGTGCTCGTCGTCTACCGCACCGGCAAACCCCCGCGGGTCGTCGGCCTCATCGTCGAGATCCCCGGGAAACGCCGTGTGTTCGTGTCGATCGGCCGCGTGACGAGCATCGGCGCCGGGCAGATCATCACCACGGGACTCATCAACGTCCGCCGGTTCGAGCAGCGCGGTGGCGAGGTGCGCGTGATCGCCGAACTCTTCGGCCGACGCGTCGTCTTCCGCGCCACCGGTGAGGAGGCGACGATCGAGGACGTCGCCATCGAGGAGCAGGGCCCCGGCGAGTGGCAGGTGTCGCAGCTGTTCGTCCGCCGCCCGAAGACCACCGCCTCCCCCTTCGTGAAGGGCCCGACCACCTTCGCCACCTGGAACGAGCTGCGCGAGGAGCAGGAGCTCGGCGAGGCCCAGTCCGCCGAGCAGCTCATCGCGACCTACGCCGACCTGAAACCGGCCGACCTCGCGAACACGCTCCTCGACCTCCCGCGCGACCGGATGATCGAGGTCGCGGAGGAGCTGTCTGACGACCGCCTCGCGGACGTGCTCGAGGAGATGCCAGAGACGGACCAGGTCCAGATCCTCGCCCAGCTCGACGACGACCGCGCAGCCGACGTCCTCGATCAGATGCAGCCGGACGACGCGGCCGACCTCATCGCCCAGCTCCCCGAGGACCGCGGTGAGCACCTCCTCGAGCTCATGGAGCCGGAGGAGGCGGAGGACGTCCGCATGCTCCTCCGGTTCGACCCGGAGACCGCGGGTGGCCTCATGACGACCGAGCCGATCATCCTCTCCGCCGACGCCACCGTCGCGGAGGCCCTCGCGTCGATCCGACGCTCCGAGCTGGCACCGGCGCTGGCGGCCGGCGTCTGCATCACCCTGCCGCCGTACGAGTCACCGACGGGACGCTTCCTCGGGATGGTGCACTTCCAGCGCATGCTCCGCTACCCGCCGCACGAGCGCCTCGGGACCCTGCTCGATCAGAGCCTCGATCCGGTGGGCGTGCGGACCTCCGCCGCCGAGGTCTCGCGGATCCTCGCGAGCTACAACCTCGTCCAGGTACCCGTCGTCGACGAACAGCACCGGCTCCTGGGGGTCGTGACGATCGACGACGTCCTCGACTACCTGCTCCCGGACGACTGGCGCAGCATCGACGAGAACGATGAACTCCCGGCGTCGGAACAGCGGCTCGGATCGAACGGAAGGAGGGCAGGTCGTGGCACGAGCACCCCGCAATGAGGTCCGGCTCGACGCTCCGAAGGGGCTTCGGAGTTCCGTCCGTTCCATCCGCCGCGCCCCGGCCTCGCGCGACCGCTTCGGCCGGTTCACCGAGTGGATCGCCCGGGCGATGGGCACGCCGTGGTTCCTCCTCGGCCTCACCCTCTTCGTCATCCTGTGGATCGCCTGGAACACCTACGGTCCACTCGCCCTCCGGTTCGACTCCGTCGACATCGGCTTCGTGGCCCTGACCCTCGTGCTGTCGCTCCAGGCCTCGTACGCCGCTCCGCTCATCCTGCTCGCCCAGAACCGCCAGGACGACCGCGACCGCGTGCAGATCGAGCAGGACCGGCAGCGGTCCGAACGCAACCTCGCCGACACCGAGTACCTCGCCCGTGAGGTCGTCGCGCTGCGACTGGCCCTCAAGGACATGGCCTCGAAGGACTTCATCCGCGCCGAACTGCGCTCCCTCCTCGAGGAACTCGATCGGGATCGCACGGACCAGCCCGAACACGACGGGCCCGAGCGCCGGCGTGGCTGACGCCGGCGCGGCTGACACCGGCGCGGCTGACACCGGCCTCGCCGAGCGGATCAGGACCGCGCTCGCCCGAGTCATCGACCCGGAGATCCGCAAACCGATCACCGAACTCGACATGGTCGGCCCGATCACGGTGGACGACACCGGTGCCGCCGACGTCACCATCAAGCTCACGATCGTCGGCTGCCCGGCAGCGGCGAGCATCGAGCGCGACGTGCGTGAGGCCACCGCGGCGACCCCCGGGGTGACGAGCGTCGCGGTCGACGTCCAGGTGATGACGACGGCGGAGCGTCAGGCACTCACGGAGCGCCTGCGTGGCGGCCGCAGCGCCCGCGGCATCCCGTTCGGCCCGGACTCACTGACCCGCGTGTACGCCGTCACAAGCGGCAAGGGCGGTGTCGGGAAGTCGACGGTGACCGCGAACCTGGCCGTCGCACTCGCCGCCAGCGGCCTGCGGGTCGGCCTGGTCGACGCGGACGTCCACGGGTTCTCCATCCCGGGGCTCCTCGGACTGGTCGAGAACGGCTTGGCCGTCAAACCGACGCAGGTCGGCGACATGATCCTGCCGCCCGTCGCCCACGGTGTGAAGGTCGTCTCGATCGGCATGTTCATCGACGCACCGACGGACGGCACCACCGCCGTCGCCGTCGCCTGGCGCGGACCGATGCTCCACCGCACCATCCAGCAGTTCCTGACCGACGTGTTCTTCGGCGACCTCGACGTGCTGCTCCTCGACCTCCCGCCCGGCACCGGGGACGTCGCCATCTCCATCGGCCAGCTGCTCCCCCACGCCGAGGTGCTCGTCGTCACGACACCGCAGCCGGCCGCCGCCGAGGTGGCCGAGCGCAGCGGCGTGGTGGCGCGCCAGACCGGGCAGCGCGTCCACGGCGTCATCGAGAACATGGCGGGTCTCCCCCAGCCCGACGGCAGCGTCCTGCAGCTGTTCGGCTCAGGGGGTGGCGAGGCGCTCGCGGCGCGGCTGTCGATCGGCCAGGACGCCCCGGTACCGCTCCTCGCCTCGGTCCCGCTCAGCGTTCCGCTTCGGGAGGGCGGGGACGCCGGGCTGCCGATCGTCCTCTCGGATCCGACGGATCCCGCGGCTGCCGAGATCCTCCGGCTGGCCGGTCAGCTCGCTGCGAGACCTCGTGGCCTCGCCGGTCGTCGTCTCGGCGTCAGCACGAGCTGAGCCGTCCGGGTCGGACGTGCGCGACCGAAGCGGACTCAGGTGGCTTCGAGGTCGAACGGGGGCGCGGCGGTCTCTCCGGCGGCGAGTCGGCGCAGGCGCTCGTCGGTCGCCGCCTGGATCGACTTCGGCTTCTCGAGCGATGGGACGGCTGCATCGGCGGCCGCGGCTGCGGGAGCCGCGTCGAGCGGAGCGGTCGTCGCGACCGTCGGCGTCACCGGAGGCTCGTCGTCGAGGAGCGCCTCGCGGATGATGCGTCTCGGATCGTACTGACGCGGGTCGAGCTTCTTCCAGTCGACCTCGTCGAACTCCGGTCCCATCTCCTCGCGCATCCGGTCCTTGGCGCCGGAGGCGAGGTCGCGGAGGGTGCGGACGAGTCGCGCCAGTTGCGAGGCGTAGTACGGCAGCCGTTCCGGACCCAGCAGGAACACGGCGATGACCCCGATGATGAGGAGTTTGTCGAAGGTCAGACCGAACACGACATCAGACTACCGCGCGAGCCTCAGCTGTCGGAGCAGTTGCAGGCCATACGCTGGGATCCGGAGGCAAGGTGTCAGAACACAATCTCAACTGGAAGTACGCGGGCGACGTCGTCGTCGAGAGCGCGGCGATGCTCACGGCGCGCGCTCACGCGCACGAACTGGGCGTCGAACCGATCTCCCCGGCGATCGGCGCGCAGATCGCGGTGGTGGCCGCGGCTACCCGCGCGGAGTCCATCGTCGAGGTGGGCACCGGCACCGGCGTCTCCGGGCTCTGGCTGCTCCGCGGCGCCACGAGCGCGGTGCTGACGTCCATCGACACCGAGATCGTGCACCAGCAGCAGGCACGCGCGGCGTTCACGGAGGCCGGCATCACGACCAACCGCATCCGCCTCATCACCGGCAGCGCGCTCGACGTCCTGCCGCGGATGAACGAGAACTCCTACGACCTCGTCCTCGTCGACGGCGACCCGGGATCGGTCATCGAGTACGTCGAGCACGGACTCCGTCTGGTGCGTCCCGGTGGCACCGTGCTCGTCCCGCACGCGCTTTGGCGGGGCCGCGTGGCCGATCCGGCTCAGCGGGACGAGACCACAGGCCTCTTCCGCTCGCTCGTCCAGGAGATCTCCGCGTCAGACGCGGTCGTCAGCGCCCTGTCCCCGGCCGGCGACGGCCTCCTGCAGATCACCAAACCGAACCTCTGAGCCCTCCCCGCACGACGACGAACCGGCCGCCATCCTGACTCTGTGAGCAGTGATGGCGGCCGGTTCTCGGCTCATGCGGCGTCGGTGACGGGGATCAGCCCGCGCTCACCACACCCGCGAGTGCATCATGCAGTTCTTGAGCCTCTGCGTCGTTGACCGACACGACGAGACGCCCTCCCCCTTCAAGAGGCACTCGCACGATGATGAGCCGACCCTCCTTCACGGCCTCCATTGGCCCGTCTCCGGTGCGTGGCTTCATTGCGGCCATGCGAGTCCCCTCTCGTTATTCGACTGACCCCCATTATCTCGTATCACGGGGGCTCGTGATAATCCTGGGCGCGGCGAGGCGCAGGATGACGCCCGATCCGCGCTCAGGGAATGGTCCAATACGCGTTCGCGAGGCCGTACATGACGAAGATCCAACACCATTGCAACGCCAGCGAGACGATGACGACGCCACCGCGGTACCAGCGGTTCCGTGGGACGGCGACCGCACCGAGGAGCGGGAAGACCGGTACGAGCAGCCGGAAGACACTCGTCTGCGGGAAGAACACCGCGAAGAGGTACAGGAGGTAGGACCCCACCCACAACCGGAGGTCGGCACCGAGCCGGCGCACCGGTGGGAGGAACAGGAGCACGACGGAGCCGACGAAGATCGCGGCGACGACGGCGATGCCCGGACCATCCCCGAACCAGAACTGGCCGCCCTGGATCCAGGCCGAGAACGGGACGAGGGGCTGCTCCCCGATGAAGGCGGCCCGCCACGCCAGCTCCGTCTCGAGGTACGCCTCCGGCGTCCCGGTGACGAGACCGGCGATGACCATCCACGCGAATCCGGCGAGGGCAGCGAGGGCCCCGCCCGCGAGGATGAGGACGACCTCCCGGCGCGCGAGCGGGTCGCGGTGTCGCGTGACGATACGCACGATGAGATGGAGGCCCAGCAGGAGCGAGAAGGCCAGGACTCCGGGGCGGGTGAACGCCATGACCGGGATGACGGCGAGGAGCCAGCCGTACCGGCGCGTCACGAGCAGGAGCAGTGCGAGCGTCAGCAGCAGCAGGAACATCGATTCCGCATAGGCGACCTGGAACAGGGCGCTGAGCGGGGCGATGCAGAACAGCACGACGGCGAACATCGCCCGTTCATCGCCGAGGCGGATGCGCAGGAGCCGGTGGAACAGCAGGGCCGCCCCCAAGCCGCAGCACAGCGAGACGATGACGGCCATGACCGGCCACGGCAGGAAGGTGACGACCGAGAGCGCCTTCACGACCCCCGGATAGACCGGCATGAACGCCCACGCGTTCTCCGCGACCCGGCCGGCGTCGTCGAGCGGCAGCTGGGTCGGGTAGCCGTACGTCGCGATCCACCAGTACCACTGTCCGTCCCAGCCGGCGGCGAGCGTGCCGAGCGAGGGGAACGCGCCGAACCGGGAGTCCGGCGCCTGCAGCAGACTCGCGACCGCGAACATCGCGGTCGTCACCAGGCGCGACACCACGTACACGATGGTGATCCGCCCCCACCAGGGCAGGCGGGCCCAGCGCCGGAGCATCGACGGCCGCTCCTCGACCTCGGTCGAGTGGGCCGCGTCAGCGACCATCGGGCCCGGTCAGCCAGGCGCGGAGCCCGCGCTCGCAGTCCTGGATGTGTGCGAGCGGGACGCGCTCGTCGTCGGCATGGGCGAGGAGCGGGTCACCCGGTCCGTAGTTGACGGCGGGGACGCCGAGTGCGGAGAAGCGTGCGACGTCCGTCCATCCGTACTTCGGGGCCGGTGTGCCGCCGACCGCGGCCAGGAAGTCCTGGGCGATCGGCGCGTCGAGCCCGGGACGAGCGCCCTCCGCGACGTCCGTCTGCACGACCTCGAAGCCGGAGAAGAGCTCCTCGAGGTGGGCGAGCGCCTCGGCACCCGTCCGGCTCGGAGCGAAGCGGTAGTTCACCTCGACGGTGACCAAGTCCGGGATCACGTTCCCGGCGACGCCGCCGGTGATCCCGACCGCGTTGACGCCCTCCCGGTAGACGAGCCCGTCGACCTCGACCTCCCGTGGCGTGTACGAGGCGAGCGTCGCGAGGACCGGTGAGATCGCGTGGATCGCGTTGACGCCGACCCAGCTCCTGGCCGCATGCGAGCGCTTGCCGTGGGCGCTCACGTGGACGCGGAGCGTTCCGTTGCAGCCACCCTCGACGCCGGCGTTGCTCGGCTCGCCGAGGATCGCGAAGTCACCGACGAAGAGGTCGGGACGGTTCCGCGCGAGACGCCCGAGGCCGTTGAGGTCGGATGCGACCTCCTCGTTGTCGTACCACATCCAGGTGATGTCGACGATGGGATCGGCGAGCTCAGCCGCGAGCTTCAGCTGGACCGCGACGCCGCCCTTCATGTCGACCGTCCCTCGACCCCAGAGCACCGCCTCGCCGTCGCGCTCCTCGAACCGGGTCGGGACGTTTCCGTTGATCGGGACGGTGTCGATGTGGCCGGCGATGATGACCCGCTGTGCACGTCCGAGCGAAGTGGAAGCGACCACCGTGTCGCCGTCGCGCACGATCGTCAGGTGCTCGAGACCCTCGAGCGACGCCTCGATCGCGTCGGCGATGCGGGCTTCATCCCCCGAGACGGAGGCGATGTCGCACAGCTGCTGGGTGAGTTCCACCGAGGAGACGGACAGGTCGAGTACGGGGACTTCGGCTGGCATGGCACCAGTGTATTGGCCGTCGACCTGAGTGTTGGCCGGTACCCTGGAGCCATGACCGCTGCGCCTGCCGAGACCCCTGTTCCGACTCACGCCTGGGGCTCCGGCCTCGCGACCATCGCCGCCGACGGCACCGTGCTCGACACCTGGTTCCCCGAGCCCTCGCTCGGACGGATCCCCGAGGGCCGCGACCGCTGGATCGCCCCCGCAGACCTCGAGGCCCTCGCGACCGACGACGAGCGCCGGGCCGTCCGCATCGACATCGTCACGGTCGAGATCGAGCTGCAGGCCGCTCCGCAGAGCACCCCGGACGCCTACCTGCGGCTGCACCTGCTCAGCCACCTGCTCGTCCAGCCGAACACGATCTCGCTCGACGGTGTCTTCGCGCACCTCCCCATCGTCGTCTGGACCAACGCCGGCCCCGTCCACCCCGCGGACTTCGACCGCCTCCGACCGTCGCTCCTCCGCGCCGGCATCCACGCGACCGGCATCGACAAGTTCCCGAGACTCCTCGACTACGTGACGCCCGACAAGGTCCGGATCGCCGACGCCTCGCGCGTCCGGCTCGGCGCCCACCTGGCACCGGGCACCACCGTCATGCACGAGGGCTTCGTCAACTTCAACGCCGGGACCCTCGGCGCATCGATGGTCGAAGGACGCATCTCGCAGGGCGTCGTCGTCGGTGACGGCAGCGACATCGGGGGTGGTGCGTCGATCATGGGGACGCTCTCCGGCGGCGGGACGCAGCGGGTGGCGATCGGTCAGCGCGCCCTCCTCGGCGCCAACTCCGGCATCGGCATCTCGATCGGCGACGACTCGGTGGTCGAGGCGGGTCTCTACGTGACTGCGGGCACCAAGGTCGTCCTCGCGGGTGCTGCGGCCACGGCCGAAGGCGCGCCGCGCACGGTCAAGGCGGTCGAGCTGTCGGGTGTCCCGAACCTCCTGTTCCGTCGGAACTCACTCACCGGTGCCGTCGAGGTGCTCCCCCGCTCGGGCTCGGGCGTCGAGCTGAACGCGGCACTGCACGCCTGACCCGGCCTCCCGGGACGCAGAACGGCCCCGCATCCGAGGTGGATGCGGGGCCGCCCTTCGACAGGCTCAGGAACCGCCCTTCGACAGGCTCAGGAACCGACAGGATTAGCGCGTCGGGAAGGGACGCTCGGGCGAACCCGTGTACAGCTGCTGCGGGCGCCCGATCTTGGTCTGCGGGTCGAGGTTCATCTCACGCCAGTGGGCGATCCACCCGGGCAGGCGTCCGATGGCGAAGAGCACCGTGAACATCCGCGTCGGGAAGCCCATCGCCTTGTAGATGACGCCGGTGTAGAAGTCGACGTTCGGGTAGAGCTTGCGCTCCTTGAAGTAGTCGTCCTCCAGGGCGATCTGCTCGAGCTCCTGAGCCAGGTCGAGCAGCGGGTCGTTGATGCCGAGCGCCCGGAGCACCTCGCCGGCGCTCTCCTTGACGAGCTTGGCGCGCGGGTCGTAGTTCTTGTAGACGCGGTGCCCGAAGCCCATGAGCTTCACGCCGTCTTCTTTGTTCTTCACGCGGTCGACGAAGCGCTGCACGCCCTCGCCGGACTCCTGGATCCGGCCGAGCATCTGCAGGACAGCTTCGTTCGCGCCACCGTGCAGCGGACCCGACAGGGCGTTGATACCGGCGGACACGGAGGCGTAGAGGTTCGCTCCGGTGGAGCCGACGAGGCGGACCGTGGAGGTCGAGGCGTTCTGCTCGTGGTCCTCGTGCAGGATGAGCAGGAGGTCGAGCGCCTTCGACAGGACGGGATCGATCTCGTACGGCTCGGCGAGGTTGCCGAAGTTCAGCTTGAGGAAGTTGTCGACGAAGCTCAGCGAGTTGTCGGGGTAGAGGAACGCCTGCCCGACCGACTTCTTGTGCGCGTAGGCGGCGATCACCGGGAGCTTTGCGAGCATGCGGACCGTCGTGAGCTCGACGTGGTCGGGATCGTGCGGATTGGCGTCCGACTCGTAGTAGGTCGACATGGCCTGCAGGGCGCTCGACAGGACAGCCATCGGGTGCGCCGTGTGCGGGAGCGCCGAGAAGAACCGCTTGAGGTCCTCGTGGAGGAGCGTGTGGCGCCGGATCTTCTCGTCGAATCCGCCGAGTTCGTCGGTCGTCGGGAGTTCACCGTGGATGAGCAGCCAGGCGACCTCGAGGAAGGTCGACTGCTTGGCGAGCTGCTCGATCGGGTAGCCGCGGTAGCGCAGGATGCCCTGGTCGCCGTCGATGTACGTGATCGCCGACTTGGTCGCCGCTGTGTTGACGAACCCGTAGTCGAGCGTGGTCAGGCCGGTCTGCCGCGTGAGCGAGGAGATGTCGATACTCGACGCGCCCTGGGCTGACTGGTGGATCGGGAATTCGGCCGTTCCGCCGGGGTAGTTCAGGGTGACCTGCTGCGTCTCGGTGGAAGCCTGTTTCTCGACGTCGCCCACGGCGCCTCCTCATATCTTTGTGCGATAGGGACTCGACATCGCCCTCCGATACGACGGCGTGTCACATACAGCCTAATCGGCTTCGGACCCTACTGCTGTTTCCCACAGTGATCCGGCGACTTCCTTGGAGTTCACCCCGAAATCGGGCGGAGTCCCCGAAGTCGGGCCGCGGCGGCCGCGATGCGCTCGTCGGTGGCGGTCAGGGAGAGCCGCACGTGTTGCGGTCCGGCCTCGCCGTAGAACACCCCTGGACCCGCCAGGACACCGATCGACGCCAGGCGGTCGATACTCACCCAGGCGTCCTGGCCTTCGGTGATCCACAGGTACAGTCCCGCCTCGCTGCGGTCGACCCGGAACCCGGCCTCACGGACGGCCGGGAGCAGCACCTCGCGTCGGGCGCGGTAGCGGGCCTTCTGCTCCGCCACGTGGGCGTCGTCGCCGAGCGCCGCGACCATGGCGGCCTGCAGCGGGGCCGGCAGCATGAGACCCGCGTGCTTCCGGACGGTGACCAGCCGACGCACCAGGCGCTCGTCGCCCGCGAGGAACGCGGCACGGTATCCGGCCAGGTTGGACTGCTTGCTCAGGGAGTAGATCGCGAGGACACCCTCGGTGTCGCCGTCGGTCACGCGGGGATCGAGCACGGACGGGGTCGGGGTGTCGGACCACTCCCCCTCCCAGCCGAGTTCCGCGTAGCATTCATCGCCCACGAGGACGGCGCCGAGTTCGCGGGCTCTGGCTCGGGCTGCGCGCAGCTCGTCGACCGACAGGACACGACCGTCGGGGTTGCCGGGGGAATTCAGCCAGACCAGCCGGGTGCTCTCCGGCCATTCGGACGGATCGTCGGAGGCGAACGCCTCGGCTCCCGCGATCGCCGCGCCGACCGCGTACGTCGGATAGGCGGCCACCGGGTGGACCACGGTGTCGCCGGCGCCCAGGCCGAGGAGGAAGGCGAGCAGCGCGACGAGTTCCTTCGAGCCGATCGTCGGGAGGACGGCGTCGAGACTGAGCCCCTCGACACCACGACGGCGCGCGAACCAGTCGACGATCGCCTGCCGGAGTTCGGGCGTCCCGATCGTGGTCGGGTACGCATGTGCGTCCGTGGACGCCCGGAGCGCATCCCGGATGAGGCCGGGAGTCGGATCGACCGGCGAACCGATCGAGAGGTCGACGATGCCGTCGGGGTGGCGACGGGCCTGCTCCGCATACGGGACCATGAGGTCCCAGGGGTAGTCGGGCAGCGGCTGCAGTGCCACGCGACTACTCGTGGGCTTGTGGCGGCAGCGCGGCGATGAGCGGGTGGTCCGAGGGGATCACGCCGACCTTCGCGGCCCCACCCGGGGAACCGATCTCGTCGAAGAACTCGACATTGGCCTTGTAGTAGTCCGCCCACTCCTCGGGAAGGTCGTCCTCGTAGTAGATGGCCTCCACCGGGCAGACCGGCTCGCACGCACCGCAGTCGACGCATTCGTCGGGGTGGATGTAGAGCGACCGTTCACCCTCGTAGATGCAGTCGACGGGGCATTCGTCGATGCAGGCGCGGTCCTTCACATCGACGCACGGCAGGGCGATCACGTAGGTCACGGGCGGGTGGCTCCCTTCACGAGCACTGAGTTGTCCAGTCTACGCCTGCGGCGAGACGGGGAACGGTTCGGGCGCCGGTCCCGCGGGACGGTCGTCGCGCGTGCGGGCGCGCTCCGGGAGCTTCGGCCACGCGACGACGAGGACGGCGATGAGACCGGGCGCGATGGTCCAGACGAGGCCCGAGACGCCCTGCGGGATGAGGACGGAGCCGCCGGTGCTCTCGAGCAGCAGGATCCCGATCATGAGGATGACCCCGAGGGCCGCTGCCGACGCTGCGAGCCGGTCCCCCAGGACGATGCGGAGTCCGACCAGGAGCATGGCCACGCCGAGGATCCCGAGCACCAGTCCGACCGGGAGGGCGACACCGAGTACGGAGGGCGCCCAGGCGTGCGCGACCGTGCCGATGGCGCCGTACGCCAGACCGACGAGGAACGCGAGGACGATCCCGATCACCCGCGACGCCGTGGACTGCTCGTGCGGTGCGTCCTGCTGCGGCGGTGTCGGCGGGAACCAGCGGTCGTCGCCGACCGTGCGGCCGTCTGGGAGGCTGGGGTCGGGGGCCGGATCGGTCATCCGCCGATTGTATCTGGACAGCCTCAGCATCAGGCGCTATGGTCGACGTCGGATAAGGTTAGCCTTACCCAACCGCGTTCCGAAGTCGCAGCGCCCCGCCCGGACCACGGTCCCCGCCCGGCGCGCCCTCGGATGCATCCCCACCCCGCAGACGACGGCCTCCCCCGGGCGACCGCCTGCTCGACGCCCGAAAGTCCGGTCACGTGCTCGCGAACTACCTCATCGGCCTCCGCGAAGGCCTCGAAGCAGGCCTCATCGTCGGCATCCTCGTCGCCTACCTGAACAAGCTCGGCCGCCGCGACGTCCTCCCCCGGTTGTGGCTCGGCGTCGCCGTCGCGATCGTCGTCTCGCTCGGTGTCGGTGCCATCCTCACCTGGGGACCGTACGGGCTGAGCTTCCAGGCGCAGGAGATCCTCGGCGGCGGACTCTCCATCCTGGCCGTCGGGCTCGTCACCTGGATGATCTTCTGGATGGGGCGCAACGCCCGAGAGCTCAAGCACGACCTCGAGTCACGACTCGACGCCGCCGTCGCCGGATCGGCGATCGGCATCGTCGTCCTCGGCTTCATCAGCGTCGGCCGCGAGGGCATCGAGACCGCCCTCTTCATCTGGGCGAGCGTCAACTCCGGTGAGAGCGCCGTCGTCGGCTCGATCGGCGCGCTCCTCGGCATCCTCACCTCCGTCGTCATCGCGTATCTCATCTACCGCGGATTCGTCCGGATCAACCTCGGCACCTTCTTCACGTGGACGGGGCTCTTCCTCGTCGTCGTGGCTGCCGGCGTCCTCGCCTACGGCGTCGGCGACCTCCAGGAAGCGGGCGTCATCCCCGGCTGGGGGCAGGCCGCGTTCAACCTGAGCGCGATCATCCCTCCGACGAGCTGGTACGGCACCGTCCTCGGCGGACTCTTCAACTTCACCCCTGCCCCGACCTGGGCGCAGTTCGGTGCGTGGCTGCTGTACCTGATCGTCACGCTCGTCTGCTTCATCCGGGTCTCGGGTCTCGGCCGTCGGCGCCCGACCTCGGTCACGAAACCGGTCACGACGAACGCCTGACCGGTCCCCGCCCCACCACGAACCAAGCACCAGCACCTTCCGACAGGAGTCTCCATGCAGCACCGCATCATCGCCGGCCTCGCCGGCGCGGGCGTCCTCGCCCTCGCCCTCACGGGATGCGTCCCGAACAAGACGGGAAGCGACGCACTCACCGTCGCCATCACCGACGACTCGTGCTCGGTGTCCGTCGCGAAGGCGACGGCCGGTGCCGTGACGTTCTCGATCACCAACAACGGCACCGACGTCAACGAGTTCGAGATCCTCGCCTCGGACAAGCTGCGCATCGTCGGCGAGAAGGAGAACGTGACGCCGGGCCAGACGGTGTCCTACGTCGCTCAGCTGAACCCCGGCACGTACTACACGGCCTGCAAGTTCCAGCTCGTCGGGGCTCCCGTCGGCCTCGCCGAGTTCACCGTCACCGGTGAGAACGCGGCCGTCTCGAAGGACGAGCAGGCGCTCACCGACCAGGCCGTGACGAACTACGTCGCGTACATCAAGTCGCAGGTGGCCGAACTCGTGCCGCAGGTGAAGGCCTTCACCGACGCGTACGCCGCCGGCGACGATGAGACCGCCCGTCAGCTCTTCGCGACGACGCGCGTCTCGTACGAACGCATCGAACCGACGGCCGAGGCGTTCGGCGACCTCGACCCGAAGATCGACTACCGCGAGGTCGACGCCGTGGCTGAAGGACTCGACTGGACCGGCTTCCACCGGATCGAGAAGGACCTCTGGCCGCCGGCAGCCGACGCGCTGAACTCCGACGGCACGAGCGCGCTGACGGACTGGACGCCGTCGACGCCGGAACAGCGTCAGCAGTTCGCCACCGGACTCGTCGACGACGTGCAGCAGCTGTTCGACCTCGTCTCCGAGAAGGACTTCACCGTGAGCCTCGGCGACATCTCGAACGGTGCCATCGGTCTCCTCGACGAGGTCGCCGTCGGCAAGATCTCCGGCGAGGAGGACTGGTGGTCCCACACCGACCTCTACGACTTCGCGGCCAACGTGCAGGGAGCCGAGGTCGCGTTCGGCAACGTCAAGGACATCGCCGCGAGCAAGGGTGACGCGGGCACGAAGCTCGTCGGCCAGATCGAGACCGAGTTCACGGCGCTGCAGGACCTGCTCGCGAAGTACGGCAGCCTCGACAGCGGCTTCGTGAGCTACGACACCGTCACCGAGGAGCAGCGCAAGGAGCTCTCCGACCAGGTGAACGCCCTCGCCGAGCCGCTGTCGCAGCTCACCCACACGGTGCTCGGCGTCGCCGAGTAGCACCGAACGGATCCACCGCCGCCTCCGCGGCGCGCCGGGCCGGAACCGCTCAGAGCATTCTGGGGGTTCCGGCCCTGCGGCCTTCCAGCCATCCCTGAATAGCATGAGGTCCGATGACCGAGCACACTCCCCCCACGACTCCTGCCACCGAGGCAGGGTCCACGCCCACCGCGCCTGGACCCGAGGCAGGATCGACGCCCACCGCGCCTGAATCCAGCGCCGCGTCCGCACCACCGAACGACGCCCCGCGGCGCGGGCTGTCGCGCCGGGCGCTGTTCGGCCTCGCCGGAGCGGGCGCCGCAGGGCTGGCGGCCGGAGCCGGGGCGACCGCGGCCATCACCGCCGCCGTCAGCGCCTCGGCGAGTGCCGCGGGCGTCACGACGGTCTACCCGTTCAACGGGGCCCACCAGAGCGGGATCACGACGCCGGCGCAGGACCGCCTGCACTTCGCCGCGTACGACGTGTCGGCTGGGACCACCCGGGAGGAGCTCATCGAGTTGCTCCAGGACTGGAGTGTCGCCGCGGCACGCATGACGCAGGGGAAGGAGGTCGCCGACGGCGGTGCCGTCGACGGCTCCCCGCTCGCTCCCCCGGTCGACACCGGAGAAGCGCTCGGACTGCCCGCCAGCGGGCTCACGATCACCTTCGGGTTCGGACCCACGCTCTTCACCGCCGAGGACGGCACGGACCGGTTCGGCATCGCCGACCGGCGCCCGGCCGAGCTGGAGAAGCTCCCCCGCTTCACGGGCGACAACCTCCAGGCGGGCCTCACCGGCGGCGACCTCTGCATCCAGGCGTGCGCCGACGACCCGCAGGTCGCCGTGCACGCGATCCGCAATCTGAGCCGCATCGCGTTCGGACGCGCCTCCATCCGCTGGTCGCAGCTCGGCTTCGGTCGTACCTCCTCGACCTCCACCAGCCAGGTCACCCCGCGCAACCTGTTCGGCTTCAAAGACGGCACCGCGAACGTCAAGTCCGAGGAGACCAAGACGGTCGAGGAGCAGGTCTGGGTTCAGGACGGAGACAGCGCCGCCTGGCTGAGCGGTGGTTCCTACCTCGTGGTCCGGAAGATCCGCATGATCATCGAGACCTGGGACCGCGCGCAGCTCCAGGAGCAGGAGCGCGTCATCGGTCGGAGCAAGGGCGAGGGCGCACCGCTGTCGGGCGGTAAGGAGTTCACTGAGCCCGACTTCGACGCGGTCGGCGCAACGGATCAGCCGCTCATCGACAAGCACTCGCACGTGCGCCTGGCGCACCCGACCCAGCTCAAGGGCACGAAGCTCCTGCGACGCGGATACAACTTCGTCGACGGCAACGACGACCTCGGGCGGTTGAACGCCGGACTGTTCTTCATGTCGTACCAGCGATCGCCGAAGCAGTTCATCGACGTGCAGCGCGCGCTGGCCACCGATGCGCTCAACGAGTACATCAAGCACGTCGGGTCGGCGATCTTCGCGGTGCCGCCGGGCGCGAGCAAGGACGGCTGGGTCGGCGAGACGCTCTTCGCGTAGGACCTGCCCGGTCGCTGAGCCCCGGTCACTGAGCCCTCCCTGCCCGGTCACTGAGCCTGTCGAAGTGCGCCCTTCGACAAGCTCAGGGACCGAAAGGGCGCTCAGGGACCGGAAGGGCGCTCAGGGACCGGAGAAGCACCGACCCCGGTCACTGAGCCTGTCGAAGTGCTACTTGACCGTCACCGTGTAGAGGATGCTGTCCGCCGAGGCGACGAGCTTCACGTCGTAGGCCGTCGTCGACAGCGTCACGATCGAACCGTCGCCGTTCGCGATCTCCCCGTCGATCGTGAAGCCCGCCGCGACGAGCGCGTCCTTGGCTGCGGTGGCGGCGTCGGTCGCCTGCACCGTGACGACGAAGGTGTCCTTGCCGTCGACCGTGCCACGTCCGCCGTTGACCGTGCCGTCGACCACTGGGACGGCGTCGACGGGGTATCCGTCCGGCAGCCCCTCGTCGAGGTTCACGTCGAAGTCGCCACCGGTGGCGTCGCGGATGCCCTGCTCGACGGAGTCCTTGACGGTGGACTCGATGACGCTGCACCCGGCGAGCGTCGGAGCGAGGACGAGGGCGGCCAGCAGGGCGAGGGAGGCGGGTCGGCGCATGCGATCAGCTTAACGACCGGATGCCCGGTCTTCCTGAGAGGACCGGGCATCGGGTTGGAGCGGTTACTGCCTACTCGGACTGCTTCTTGAGACGCGAGTAGCTGCGCTGGCGGGCCTGAGCGTCGAGCTCGACCTTGCGGATGCGCACGTGCTCGGGCGTGACCTCGACGCACTCGTCCTCGCGGGCGAACTCGAGGCTCTCCTCGAGCGTGAGGACGCGCGGCGGCGTCATCGACTCGAAGTTGTCGGCCGAAGACTGACGCATGTTGGTCAGCTTCTTCTCCTTGGTGATGTTGACGTCCATGTCGTCGTTGCGCGAGTTCTCACCGATGACCATGCCCTCGTAGACCTCTTCGGTCGGCTGCACGAAGAACGACATGCGCTCCTGCAGCGCGATGATCGCGAAGGGCGTGACCACGCCGGAGCGGTCGGCGACGATCGAGCCGTTGTTGCGCGTCGTGATCGCGCCGGCCCACTCGCCGTAGCCGTGTGCCAACGCGTTGGCGATACCCGTACCGCGCGTGGCGGTGAGGAACTCGGAGCGGAAACCGATGAGGCCGCGCGACGGGACGATGAACTCCATGCGGACCCAGCCGGTGCCGTGGTTCGCCATGTTCTCCATGCGGCCCTTGCGAGCGGCGAGGAGCTGGGTGATCGCGCCGAGGTGCTCCTCGGGAGCGTCGATGGTCAGGTGCTCGTACGGCTCGTGGACCTTGCCGTCGATACGCTTCGTGACCACCTGCGGCTTGCCGACGGTGAGCTCGTAGCCTTCGCGACGCATCTGCTCGACGAGGATGGCGAGCGCGAGCTCTCCACGGCCCTGGACCTCCCACGCGTCGGGTCGACCGATGTCGAGGACCTTGAGCGAGACGTTACCGATGAGCTCGCGGTCGAGGCGGTCCTTGACCATGCGCGCGGTGAGCTTGTGGCCCTTGACCTTGCCCATGAGCGGCGAGGTGTTGGTACCGATGGTCATCGAGATGGCCGGGTCGTCGACCGTGATGGCCGGCAGCGCGCGGACGTCCTCGGGGTCGGCCAGGGTGTCGCCGATCATGATGTCGGCGAAACCGGCGACGGCGACGATGTCGCCGGGGCCGGCGCTCTCGGCCGGGTAGCGGTCGAGGGCCTTCGTGATCATGAGCTCGGTGACGCGGACGTTGTGGACGTCGCCGTCGTGGCGGACCCAGGCGACCGTCTGGCCCTTCTTCAGCGTGCCGTTGAAGATGCGCAGGAGCGCGAGGCGACCGAGGAACGGCGAGGCGTCGAGGTTCGTGACGTGCGCCTGGAGCGGGTGCTCGTCGTCGTACTGCGGAGCCGGGATGTGCTCGAGGATGGCTGCGAACAGCGGCTCGAGGTCTTCACTGTCGGGCAGTTCGCCGTTGGCGGGCTTGTTGGACGACGCGCGGCCGGCCTTACCGGAGGCGTAGACGACCGGGACGTCGAGGACGGCGTCGAGGTCGAGGTCGGGGACGTCGTCGACCATGTCGCTGGCGAGACCGATGAGGAGGTCCTGGCTCTCGACGACGACCTCGTCGATGCGTGCGTCGGGGCGGTCGGTCTTGTTGACCAGGAGGATGACCGGCAGCTTGGCCTCGAGCGCCTTGCGGAGCACGAAGCGGGTCTGCGGCAGGGGGCCCTCGGACGCGTCGACGAGGAGGACGACGCCGTCGACCATGGACAGGCCGCGCTCGACCTCTCCACCGAAGTCGGCGTGGCCGGGGGTGTCGATGACGTTGATCGTGATCGGGCCGTCGGTGGCGTGTTCGCCCTTGTACGAGATCGCCGTGTTCTTGGCGAGGATGGTGATGCCCTTTTCGCGCTCGAGCTCATTCGAGTCCATGGCGCGTTCTTCGAGGTGGGCGTGTTCGGCGAAAGAGTTGGTCTGTCGCAGCATGGCGTCGACGAGGGTCGTCTTGCCGTGGTCAACGTGGGCCACGATCGCGACATTGCGCAGATCGGAACGAGTGGCGAGCGCCATAAAAGGGTGGCTTCCTTCAAGTGGATGGGATTCGGGCACGATGGTGCCGACGGACCATCATACCGCAGGAGTCCTGGCCGGGGGCTGAACGGCGACGGGCACCGGCGGTTTCCCGCCGATGCCCGTCGTCCTCAGGAGGAACCCGTCGTGTCGCTTACTTCTTCCAGCCCACGTTCTTCCAGTCGATGGTCTCGAACTGGGTCGGCCCGTAGTTCACGAGGCCGGTCTTGACGCCGTAGGTGTACGGCACCGGGAACAGCGGGAGCGTGGTCGCGAGGGCGACGATCTTCTTGTCGATCTCCTTCGCGATCTCGAGGCGCTTGTCGGGGTCGAGCTCCGCGTTGGCGCTCGCCCAGAGGTCACCGAGGGAGTCGTCGGTGACGCCGGGGAAGTTCTGCCCGGAGTCGGCCGGGTAGAAGATCGACTCGGTGCTGGAGATCGGGAAGGCGGTGCCCTGCCACGCGAAGCTCACGGCGTCGAAGTCGCGGGTCTCGGTGGTGACGTACTTCGTGAAGAAGTCATCCGAGGGGACGGTGTCGATCTGGAGGTCGAAGCCCGACTCCTTCACCATGGCCTGCACCTGCTGCGACGTCTCGGCGGAGACCGGGTTGTCGGAGTCGATGACGTAGCGGACGGTCAGCTTCTGGCCGTCCTTCTCGCGGATGCCGTCGCTGCCCTCCTTCCAACCGGCGTCCTCGAGCTGCTTCTTGGCCGCGTCGATGTCGTAGCCGAGCACCTTGGAGGCGTCGTCCTCGTAGCCGTCCTGGCCCGGGAGGAAGATGAGGTTGTTCAGCAGGTCGGTCGGCGCGTCGATCGCGGCGAGGCGGGCCTCGGCGATGGTCTGACGGTTGATCGACTTGGCGAACGCCTGGCGGACCTCGGGGTCGCTCAGGACCTCGGACGTGCCGTTCAGCGTGATGTGGTTGTAGGTGGTACCGCGCGAACGCTGGATCTCGGCGTCGCTGCGCTTCTGAGCCGTCTGGTAGTTGTCGGCGTTGGAACCCACGCTGAAGACGTCGATCTCACTGTTGGAGAACGCCTGGGCGAGCCCGGCACGGGAGATCTGCTTGAAGATGATGTTGTCGAGCTTCGGCTTGTCGCCCCACCACTTCGGGTTGGGCGCGAAGGTGACGACGGCACCGGTCTGGTCGATCTTGCTGACGATGTACGGGCCACCCGAGACGTAGGTCGTGCCGTCGGCCGCGTACGGTCCGGTCGCCCAGAGGGTGTTGAACGACTCGGGCGTCGCGCCGAGCCACTTCGGCCAGATGTTGCCGAGGATGGACGGCCAGTCCGCGTTCTTGTTCTTGAACGTGATGAGGACGTCCTGCGGGCTGTCGCCGGCGGTGACGGACTCGATGTCCTTCCACACGTTCGTGGACGTGGGTGCGTACGCCTCGTTCGCGCCGTTCAGGGACTGCCACGTCGCAGCGACGTCGTCGAAGCTGATCGCGGTACCGTCGGACCACACGGCGTCGGGGTTGATCTTGATCTCGACGACCTGCGGGTCCTCGCTCTTCAGCTCGACCGAGGTCGCGTAGTCGGGGTTCGCCTCCCAGGAGCCGTCTTCCTTGATCTTGACGAACGACGGCGTGTACAGGTTCGTGAGGAACTGGTCGTCGACCGTACCGGCGTCGAGGTTGTTGAGGTTCCAGTTGGCCGGGATCGTGTCGACCGCGAGGTTGAGTGTGCCGCCCTGGGCGATCTGGTCGGCGTCGGCGCGCTCCCAGCCGGTGCCGGACAGCTCGGCGGGCTTCGACGTCGAGCCGCCACCGCCTGAACCACCTCCGGTGCAAGCCGTCAATGCGAGGGCGACGATCGAGACGCCGGCGAGGATCATCCCGCCGCGCCGCTTCGATCCCTGTGTTCTGGAACTCATCGAGATCCACCTTTCGTGACGTGTAACTGCGCAACGCCGCACCGATGCGGAGCGGAAGGCGCGCAGGCCAATGGGGACCATCTTGCACCCGCTCCGGGGATCCCCCACAAGTGGGCACGAATTGTTACCGTTTCGATTTCTCGACGGTACGAGCCGGAAACATACGTTTCGTTTCCTGGGAACACGCGTCGTTTTCTGATTCCCGATGGTTCGGGGTTACAGTGTCTCCACCCCACGAGGGGAGCACAGCTGACGGGACGACGCGGTCCCGCACAACGACTTCGCAAGGCTGGTACATGATCGGGTTCATTGCACGGCGGTTGGTCAACTACCTGTTCCTCTCCGCCATCGCCACCATGCTGGGCTACGTGCTCGTGAGCATGACGCTCCAGCCCTCGGCCCGGTTCCTCGGGAAGAACCCGCCCATCCCGCAGTCCTCGATCGACGCGGCGCTCGACAAGATGGGCGTCAACCCGAAGGTGCCGCTGCTCGAACGCCTCTGGGACTGGGTCACCCAGCTCGTGACCACCGGGTCCCTCGGCGTCAGCACCCGCGGCACCCAGGTCACGGCCGACATCTTCGAGCGCTCGGGCACGAGCCTCCGACTCCTCGTCATCGGCACCATCCTGGGCGCGGTCATCGGCGTCGCCCTCGGCGTCTGGGGCGCCGTCCGGCAGTACCGGGCCAGCGACCAGATCATCACCTACGCCTCGTTCACGATCCTCGCGATGCCCGTCTTCGTCATCGGCGTCGTGCTCATGATCCTCGCGACGTCGCTCAACCAGGCGGTCGGCACGAACGTCATCAACTTCACCGGCGAGTACACCGCCGGCCTACAGGGCGGGTTCTGGACACAGTTCGGCGACCGGGCGATGCATCTGCTGCTGCCCACCATCACCCTCACCGTCGGCGCCGTCGCCTCGTACTCGCGGTACCAGCGCAGCGCCATGCTCGACGTGATGAGCGCCGACTACATCCGCACCGCCCGCTCGAAGGGCCGGACCCGCGGCTCCGCGATCATCCGACACGGCGTCCGCGTCGCGCTCATCCCGATGTCGACGTTCTTCGCCTACTCCTTCGGACTCATCCTCACCGGCGCGAGTGTGACGGAGAACGTCTTCAGCTGGCACGGCATGGGCGAGTACCTCCTCACGAGCGTCTCGAACTCGGACATCAACGCCGCCGCCGGAACGATCCTCTTCACCTCCATCCTCGTCCTGATCGCCGGAACCCTCTCCGACGTGATCTATGCGGCGCTCGACCCGAGAGTGCGGGTGTAACGACATGGCACTGACCGACCCATCGACCCTCACCGTCGGCGAACCCGAGACGATGCGGGATGCACCAAAGCGGCCGCAGTCCCGCGGACGCACGATCCTCCGGAAGGTGCTCGCCACGAAGCGCGCCCGCATCGGTGGAGGCGTCCTCGTCTTCATCATCCTCTGGGCCTTCATCGGCCCGATGCTCTCCCCCTGGTCCTTCACCGACCAGGACGGCCTCGCCTTCAGCCAGCCGCCCTCGCTGTCGCACTGGTTCGGCACGAACAACATCGGCCAGGACGTGTACGCGCAGACCCTCGTCGGTCTGCAGAAGTCCATCGTCATCGGCCTGATCGTCGGCCCGGGGGCGGCGATCATCGCCGGACTCGTCGGGGCCATCGCCGGTTACGTCGGCGGTGTCTGGGACAAGGCGATCGTCTGGCTCATCGACCTGCTCCTCGTCATCCCCGGCTTCTTCCTCCTCGTGCTCCTCAGCCCGGCGTTCAAGTCGCTCTCCTGGCTCGCCCTCGTCGTCTTCCTCGTCCTGTTCGGCTGGATGGTGCTCGCCCGCGTCATCCGCGGGCAGACGATGTCGCTCCGCGAACGCGAGTACGTCAAGGCCGCGCGCTTCATGGGCGTCCCCGGGTTCACGATCATCCGTCGGCACATCATCCCGAACGTCGCGAGCCTCCTCATCATCGACGCGACGCTCGGCATCGGCGCGGCGATCCTGTCGGAGACGACGCTGAGCTTCTTCGGCTTCGGCGTCCAGGCGCCCGACGTCTCGCTCGGTACTCTCCTCGCCGCCGGTGCGAGTGCGGCCGTGACGCGGCCCTGGCTGTTCGTCTTCCCGGCAGCGATCCTCGTCATCACCGTGCTCGCCTCGAGCCTCCTCGGCGACGCCCTCCGCGACGCCATCGACCCGACCTCAGGAGCCAACCGTGACTGACCCCCAGGCGACCGCGCCGCTCCTCAAGGTCGACGACCTCAGCGTCACCTTCCCCAACGCCGGCACGCCGGTGCACGCCGTCCGCGGTGTCTCCTACGAGGTGCGGCGAGGCGAGTTCCTCGGCATCGTCGGCGAGTCGGGCTCCGGTAAGAGCGTCTCCTCGATGGCCGTCATGGGGCTGCTCCCGACCAATGCGCAGGTGAGCGGCAGCATCCGCTACGACGGCGTCGAGCTGCTCGGCCAGTCTGACAAGGAACTGTCGAAGATCCGCGGGCGCGACATCGCCATGATCTTCCAGGATCCGCTCTCGGCCCTCACGCCCGTCTACACGATCGGTCAGCAGATCGCCGAGGGCCTCCGTCTCCACGACTCCGCGCTCTCGCAGCGCGCCGCCGAGACCCGGGCCGTCGAACTCCTGAAGATCGTCGGCATCCCGAACGCGGAGCGGCGTGCCAAGTCGTTCCCGCACGAGTTCTCCGGTGGCATGCGTCAGCGGGCCATGATCGCGATCGCCATCGCCAACGACCCGCAGCTGATCATCGCCGACGAGCCGACCACCGCGCTCGACGTCACCATCCAGGCGCAGATCCTCGAGGTGCTCCAGAAGGCGAAGGACATCACCGGCGCCGCCGTGGTGCTCATCACGCACGACCTCGGTGTCGTCGCCGGCAACGCCGACCGGGTGGCCGTGATGTACGCGGGTCGGATCGTCGAGACGGCACCCGTCGTCCCATTGTTCCGCGAACCCCTCATGCCGTACACGATCGGTCTGCTGCGCTCCATGCCGAACATGGCCGCGAACCAGCAGGAGCGACTCGTCCCGCTCGAGGGACGCCCACCGCTGTTGACGACCGTGCCGACCGGCTGCCCCTTCGCCCCGCGCTGCCCGATCGCCGTGGCCGCCTGCCTCGAGGGTGAACCGGCGCTGCTCCCCGTCCTCGACGGTCCCGTCGAGGACCCGACGACCTCGGTCAACCACACGGCGGCGTGCATCCGCGCCGGCGAGATCGCCGACGGGTCGCTGCGCCGCCCGGAGATCTTCCCTCGGCCGGACGACGTACCGGAGGAGCTCGTCGCCGAGGTCGCTCCGGAGACCGTCCTCGACGTCCGCGACCTGACCCGCGCCTTCCCGCTCACGAAGGGCGTCGTGTTCCGTCGCAACATCGGCACCGTCCGCGCGGTCGACGGGGTCTCGTTCAGCGTCCAGCGCGGACGCACCCTCGGCCTCGTCGGGGAGTCCGGCTGCGGGAAGACGACGACGATCATGGAGATCCTCGAACTCGCCGGGACGCAGGGCGGCAGCATCCACGTGAACGGGGTCGACACCGCGACGCTGTCGAAGCCCGACCGCCGGAAGCTGCGCAGCGACATCCAGGTGGTGTTCCAGGACCCGATGGCCTCGCTCGATCCGCGCATGACGATCGAGGACATCATCGGCGAACCGTTGACCGTCCACGGGGTCTCCCCCACCGAGATCCGCTCCCGCGTCGGTGCCATGCTCGAACTCGTCGGCCTGGAACCGTCCTTCGCCGGCCGGTACCCGCACGAGTTCTCAGGTGGCCAGCGACAGCGCATCGGCATCGCCCGGGCGCTCGTCGTCGAACCGAAGATCCTCGTGCTCGACGAGCCGGTCTCCGCGCTCGACGTCTCCGTCCAGGCCGGCGTCATCAACCTGCTCGAAGACCTCAAGCAGCGGCTCGGACTCTCGTACCTGTTCGTCGCCCACGACCTCGCCGTCGTCCGGCACATCGCCGACGACGTGGCGGTCATGTACCTCGGGCGCATCGTCGAGTACGGACCCAGTGCCACGATCTTCGACGACCCGAAGCACCCGTACACGCAGGCGCTCCTCTCCGCGGTGCCGGTCCCGGACCCCGAGATCGAACGCAGCCGGCAGCGCATCCTGCTGAACGGCGACCTCCCCTCCCCCAGCGACGACCGGGTCGGCTGCAGTTTCCGGAGCCGCTGCCCGCTGTTCCAGCTGCTGCCGGCGGAGAAGCAGGCGGTCTGCGAACGCGACGATCCGCGAGAGCGCCCCGTCGACGGACGGCTCGTGGCGTGTCACCATGCGGAGAGCGACCGGCTCGTCACCGCCTGATCGAGCCGTGCGGCCCCGCGGGTCGGCGGCCTGGAAGGATGGTGGACGTGAACGAAGCGATGAACGCCGGCAATCGGACCACTCTGCGGAGCACGAGCGGCTTCTGGATCCTCGGGGTCACCGCCCTGCTCATGGTCTTCTTCATCATCGACGCCGTCGGCCGCGGGGCTTGGAACTTCGCGGTCCAGGCGCTCCCGTGGGAGCTCCTCGTCGTGTGGCTGGTCTACCTCGTCCTCGTCCGCCCCTGCATCGTCATCGAGCCGTCGCAGCTGACCATCGTAAACGTGGGGCGTCTCCACGACATCCCGTGGTCGCGCATGGAGGAGGCCACCAGCCGCTACCAGCTCACGGTGCTCCTCCGCGACGGTCGGAAGATCACGAGCTGGGGCGCGCCGAGCGCCGGTCTCGACCGCCCGTCGATGATCGGCGGACGCGCCGGACGACGCGGGGTCGACCACCAGGACCGCGCGGCGGGTGTCCGCCGACCCGGCCGCGCCGGCAACGAGGGTCCGACGGCCGTCGACCTCATCGACCGTGCGCACGAACGCTGGGGTCGGATCGACCCGAAGGACGACCGCCTCGCCACCTCGCGCTGGGACGTCGTCGCCCTCGGCGTCACGGCCGCACTCGTCCTCTGGGGCGTCGCCTCGGCGCTCCTCGGCTAGCGACCGGCGGACGCCTCCCGCAACGCCGAAGGGCGGTGCCACGGATCACTCCGCGGTACCGCCCTTCGACGTGGTGCGCCGGTTACAGCGCGAGCTCGATCCCGGCGCCGGGGATGGCGTCGAGGAGTTCGCGCGTGTACTGCTGCTTCGGGTTCTCGAAGACGTCGTCCGTGGTCGACGCCTCCACGATCTTCCCCTTCTGCATGACCGCGACGTTGTCGGCGATCACGCGCACGACCGCGAGGTCGTGGGTGATGAAGAGGTACGTCAGCTGCAGCTCCGACTGGAGGTCGGCGAGCAACTGCAGGATCTGCGCCTGGACGAGGACGTCGAGCGCGGACACCGCCTCGTCGAGGACGACGATCTCAGGCTTCAACGCGAGTGCGCGAGCGATCGCGATGCGCTGACGCTGTCCACCGGAGAGTTCGTTCGGGTACCGGGTCGCGACCGCCTGCGGCAGCGAGACCTGGTCGAGGAGCTCCAGCACGCGAGCACGGCGGGAGGCCTTGTCGCCCACCTTGTGCGTGACGAGCGGTTCAGCGATCGTGTTGCCGATGTTCCGCAGCGGGTCGAGGGAACCGTAGGGGTCCTGGAAGACCGGCTGCATCTTCCGGCGCAGCGCGAGGAGGCCCTTGCGATCGAGCCCCTCCATCGCCTTGCCACCGATGCGGATCTGGCCGGACGTCGGCGTCTCCAGCTGCAGGAGCAGCTTCGCCACGGTCGACTTGCCGGATCCGGACTCGCCGACGAGCGCCATGGTGGTGCCCCTTGGGATCTCGAACGAGACGCCGTCGACGGCCTTGAGCTCCCGCTCAGCCGCCTTCTGGCCACGAATGTTGTAGACCTTCTCGAGGTCCTTGACCACGATCGCGGCTTCCGCGTCCGGCTGGGCAGCCTGCGCCGCAGCGCGGTGCTCGGCGGCGACGATGAGGTCGATGCCCTCGGAGCCGGCGGGAGCCTCGTGGTCGAGGGTCTCGAGCGATCCGGTCGCCGACTGGATGCGACGCGACGCCAGGCTCGGCGCCGCTGCGACGAGCCGCTTCGTGTACGGGTGCACCGGGTTCTGCAGGATCTCGACCGACGGACCGGCCTCGACGATCTGCCCCTTGTACATGACGATGAGCTTCTCAGCGCGCTCGGCGGCGAGGCCGAGGTCGTGCGTGATGAAGAGCAGCGCCGTGCCGCTGTCGCGGGTCAGGCTCTCGAGGTGGTCGAGGATCTTCCGCTGGACCGTGACGTCGAGCGCCGACGTCGGCTCGTCCGCGATGAGCAGCTTCGGGCTCGACGACAGACCGATACCGATGAGCACGCGCTGACGCATGCCACCGGAGAACTGGTGCGGGAACTGCTTCAGGCGACGGTCGGCGTCGGAGAGGCCGGCCTGCTGGAGCACCTCGATCGCCTTGGCGCGGACGGCCTTCTTGCCGTGGGCGATGCCGTTGGCACGGATGGCCTCCTCGACCTGGAAGCCGATGTTCCACACCGGGTTCAGGTTGGACATCGGGTCCTGCGGTACGAAACCGATCAGGCGTCCTCGGACGTCCTCGATCTCGTTGCGGGAGAGCTTCGAGAGGTCGCGCCCCTCGAAGAGGATCTCGCCCCCGCTGATCTTGCCGGTACCGGGCAGGAGGTTGATGATCGCGTGCGCGGTCGTCGACTTCCCGGATCCGGACTCACCGACGATCGCGACGGTCTCCCCGGGCATCATGGTGAACCCGGTCTTGCGGATGGCCTGGACCGTCCCGCTCTGGGTACGGAAGGTGACCTCGAGGTCCTTGACCTCGAGCAGCGGCTGCTGGGTGTTCATCTGGCTCGCGTTCAACGCAGGGCCCTCGCCTTCGGGTCGAGCGCGTCTCGCAGGACTTCGCCCATCATGATGAAGCTGAGCACGGTGAGCGACAGCGCGATCGACGGGTAGATCAGCACCTGCGGCGCCGTGCGGAGGTCACGCTGCGCCTGGCTGATGTCGTTGCCCCAGGACATGGTCTCGCTTCCGAGCCCCACGCCGAGGAAGGACAGCGTCGCCTCGGCGACGATCGCGGACGCCAGCGAGATCGTGATGACGACGATCACCGGTGGGATCGCGTTGGGCAGCACGTGGCGCAGGAGGATCTTGAAGCGGGAGACACCCAGCGCGATGGACGCTTGGACGTAGTCCGCGTTCTTGACCCTGAGCACCTCCGCTCGAAGCACTCGGGCGACTGATGGCCAGGCGAACAGACCGATCGCCAAGGAGATCGTCCACACGCTCCGGTACTTCGCGAGCACCGACATGACGACGACGGCCGCGAGGATGTACGGGATGGAGAAGAAGATGTCGCCGATGCGGGACAGCACCGAGTCGACCCAACCGCCGTAGAAGCCGGCGAACGCGCCGAACACGATGCCGAGCGTGGCGGTGATGAGCGTCACGATGAGCCCGACGGACAGCGACGTGGAGGTCCCGTAGATGACCCGCGCGAAGATGTCGCAGCCCTGTTTCGTGAACCCGAGGATGTGGCCGGCCTCAGGCCCGCCGTTGCTGTTCTCGAGGAAGCACTGGTTGTTCGGGGGCGTCTGCGTGAAGAGGAAGGGGAACAGCCCCACGACCACGACGAGCAGGATGAGGACGGACGAGATCCAGAACATGGGACGACGGCGCATGAACGCCCACGCGTCGGTCCAGAGGTTGCTGACCTTCTCGTCGACCTTGACGGCGTCGATGACCGCGAGGGGGGTCTCTTCGAGCGGCGCGACGAAGTGATTCGGGGATCGCTTGATCGTCGGCTCCTGATCATTACTTGACATAGCGGATCCTTGGGTCGAGCACGGCGTAGAAGAGGTCGATGACGAGGTTGATGATGAGGTAGAACAACACCATCACCGTCACGAAGGACACCACGGTCGGGCCTTCTCCTCGGAGGATGGCCTGGTAGAGCGTGCGACCGACACCGGGGACGTTGAAGATGCCCTCGGTCACCGTGGCGCCGACGATCAGCACACCGAAGTCCACCGCGAGGTAGGTCACGACCGGGATCAGCGAGTTGCGCAGGATGTGCACGGGGATGACCCGGCGACGGCTCAGGCCCTTCGAGTACGCCGTGCGGACGAAGTCGAGCGACTGCGTCTCGATGACCGAGGACCGGGTCAACCGCACGATCTGCGCGAAGCTGATGGTGGCGAGGACCAGTGCGGGGAGTAGGAGGTCTTGTATCGGCGCGCCCGGGCCGACCGTCGGTCTGAACCACCCGAGCTGGATCCCGAACACGTACTGCGCGACGAACGCGATGACGAAGACGGGGAGCGAGATGAGGATCAGGCTGACCACGAGGAACGAGGCGTCGAAGATGCCGCCCTTGCGGATGCCGGAGATGAGACCGATCGTGATGCCGGCGACCATCTCGAAGAAGACGGCGATGACGGCGAGCCGCAGCGTGACCGGGAAGGCCTGCGCGAGGATCTCGCTGACCGGCTGCCCGGAGAAGGACGTTCCGAGGTCGCCGGTGAAGATGCCGCCGAGGTACAGGAAGTACTGCACGATGAACGGCTTGTCGAGGTTGTACTCGGCGTTGAGTTGAGCGATCTGCGCGGCGCTCGGCGTCTTGTCGCCGAACAATGCGAGCACGGGATCACCGGGCAACGCGAAGACCATGAAATAGATGAGGAAGGTCGTGCCGAGCAGTACGGGGATAGCCTGCAGGACACGACGAAGAATGTAACCGCCCATGGTGTGGGACTCCTGAACTCGTGAAGCTGGGTGGGCCCGGAAGAACCGGACCCACCCAGCTATGCCGCTACAAGACTACTTGGTGATCTCGTAGTACAGCGGCACCGAGTTCCAACCGAACTCGACGTTCTGCACGCCTTCGCCGAAGCCGCCGCTCACGTTCTGGTACCAGAGCGGGATGGCCGGCAGGTCCTTGAAGAGGACCGCCTGGGCGTCCTGGAACTTCTTGTTCGCAGCGTCCAGGTCGGTCTCGGACGAACCCTCGGAGAGGAGCTTGTCGAACTCGGGGCTGGAGTAGTCACCGTCGTTCGAGGAAGCACCGGTCGCGTAGAGCGGAGCGAGGAAGTTGTACAGACCCGGGTAGTCGGCCTGCCATCCGGAGCGGAACGCCGTCTCGATGGAGCGGTTGGTGATGCCGGCGCGGAAGTCACCGAAGACGGCGACCGGGACGCCCGAGGACTCGATGCCCAGGACGTTCTTGATGCCGTTGGTCACTGCGTCGACCCAGGCCTGGTGCGGCCCGTCGGCGTTGTACGCGATCTGGAAGGAGCCGTCCCACGGGGAGATGGCGTCGGCCTCGGCCCAGAGTTCCTTGGCCTTCTTCTCGTTGTACTTGAGGACGTCGTTACCTTCGATGTCCTTCGAGTAGCCGTCGATGACCGGCGAGGTGAAGTCGGTCGCCGGCGTGCGGGTCCCGTTGAAGATGACCTTGGTGATCTCTTCACGGTTGATCGCGTACGAGATGGCCTGACGACGCAGCTGACCCTCTTCACCGCTGAAGTGCGGGAGGCGGGACGGGATCGTGAAGGACTGGAACACGGCGGCCGGCTGGTTGACCGCACGGTCGCCCAGGTCGTCCTGGTAGGTGGAGAGCGCGGAGTCCGGGATCTGGTCCAGGACGTCGAGGTTGCCGCTCAGCAGGTCGGCGTAGGCGCTGTCGAAGTCCTTGTAGAACGTGATGGTCAGGCCACCGTTCTTGGCTTCGCGGCCACCCTTGTACTCGTCGTTCTTGACGAGCTTGATCGACTCGTTGTGCTTCCACGCCTTGTCGCCGTCGACCTTGTACGGGCCGTTGCCGATCGGGTTCTGTCCGAACTCGTCCGTGACCTTGCCGGCCGCGTCGAACGCTGCAGCGGGCAGCGGGTAGAAGGCGGAGTAGCCCAGACGCAGCGGGAAGTCCGATGCAGGTGCGGACAGCTTCACCGTGAAGGTGGTGTCGTCCACGACGCTCAGGCCCGTCAGGGGCTGGCCGGTCTCGTTGTAGCCCTCGACGTCAGCGAAGAACGAGGCGTTCTTGCGGAGGTTGACGACGGCGTCCTGCCATGCCATGACGAACGAGTCAGCGGTGACGGGGTCGCCGTTGGTGAACTTCTGATCAGCCTTGATCTTGATCGTGAAGGTGGTCGAGTCGTCGGTGTCGATCGACTCGGCCAGGTCGTCGACCGGCTTGCCGTCGGCCGCGTAGTAGCGGAGGCCTGCGAAGACCTCGTCGATGATCTTTCCGCCACCGACCTCGTTGGTGTCGCTGGGGATGAGGCCCGACTCCGGCTCGGAGCCGTTGGTCGTGATGACGGATGATGCGCTGCTGGTGCTCTCGCTGCTGGAACCGCCACCGGAACAACCGGTGAGGACGAGAGCCCCTGCTGCGATGATGGCGGCGGCAGAGCCGAACCGACTGAACTTCACAGTTCCTCCTTGGGGAAAGGGCAAGCGAAAACAGCGCATCGTGTGCGCTGGATCGCTCTTTGAATACTCTGACGATAAGCAGAAGCAGGACGGCGAGCAAACTGGGACGCCAAACGTTACACAGCGGTAACCCAATCGCCGGATTGTTGCTCACGGATGCTTTTTCGTGCACGGATCCCGCCCACGACGCAACAGAACGATCATGATCGCAAAACTCGTGCAGTCACTTCGTCGTTCTGGATACGAATCGTAAGGCGTTCGTCTCCTGATATCCGCCGAGCGGACGCGCAGATGGTATGCGGTGCGCTCGGAGCCACCAGCCAGCAGAATGGACCGGTGAGCGAACAGAACACCACCGAGCGGGGACCGGACCTCCCCGAGGGCGCCGGAAACAACCGTCGGTGGTGGGAGATCGGCGTCGTCCTCGCGCTGAGCCTCGGGGCGTCGGCGGTGTACTCGATCATCTCGCTCATCGCGAAGCTCACCGCGGGGCCGCCGCTCTCCGATCAATCTGCGGCGATCAACACCACCCAGGCCACCCGGGAGTGGCTCGACTTCAGCTACCAGTTCCTCGGGCTCTTCTTCCAGCTCGCGCCGGTCGCCCTCGTCATCTACCTGCTCTGGCAGCCCGGACGCAGCGGCTTCGCGCGGATGGGACTCGACCTCCGCTCCCCCGGACGCGACCTCGGCCGCGGTCTGCTCCTCGTCGCCGCTATCGGTGTCCCCGGCATCGGTGTGTACGCGTTGGGCCGCGCACTCGGCGTCACGGTCGCGGTCTCGACGTTCCCCGACACCATGTACTGGTGGACGATCCCGATGCTCGTCTTCTCCGCCCTCCGCGCCGGCCTCCAGGAGGAGGTCATCATCATCGGCTACCTGTACACCAGGCTCCGCGAGATCGGGTGGGGGTGGTGGACGATCATCCTGTCGACCGCCGTCCTCCGCGGGAGCTACCACCTGTACCAGGGCATCGGGCCGTTCTTCGGCAACGTCGCCATGGGGATCGCGTTCGGCTGGTGCTACAAGCGCTGGGGGCGGGTGATGCCGCTCGTCGTCGCGCACACGGTCATCGACATCATCTCGTTCGCGGGCTTCCCGCTCGCCGTCGCCTGGTGGCCGGAGATCTTCGCCGCGACGCCGTCCTCCTGACGACCCGTTCGCCCATCACGGGGCGGACGAGCACTCCCTCGCCCACGAATGGGCGAGGGAGTGCTCATGGACCTGCTAGGCGAAGGCCTCGGGCGGCGGGCAGGCGCACACGAGGTTGCGGTCGCCGTACGCCTGGTCGATGCGACGCACCGGCGGCCAGTACTTCGTGCGCACGAGCGTGTGTACGGGGTAGACGGCGAGCTCGCGCGAGTACGCGTGCGTCCACTCCCCCTCGATGACCGACTGGGCCGTGTGCGGCGCCCCGACGAGCGGGTTGTCGTCGGCAGGCCACTCGCCCGCCGCGACGGCGTCCGCTTCCGCCTTGATCGCGATCATCGCGTCGACGAAGCGGTCGACCTCGGTGAGGTCCTCGCTCTCCGTCGGCTCGACCATGAGCGTCCCCGCGACGGGGAACGACATCGTCGGCGCGTGGAACCCGTAGTCGACGAGACGCTTGGCCACGTCGTCGACGGAGATCCCGGTCGCCTCCTTGAGCGGACGGAGGTCGAGGATGCACTCATGCGCCACGAGGTCGCTGTCGCCCGTGTACAGGACGGGATAGTGGTCGCTCAGTCGCGCAGCGATGTAGTTCGCTGCGAGCACCGCGGCCCCGGTCGCCTCGCGGAGCCCTTCCGAACCCATCATGCGGACGTAGGCCCACGAGATCGGCAGGATGCTCGGGCTGCCGTAGGGAGCCGCCGAGATCGGACCGCCGTCGTGCACGACCGTCCCGCCGCCGAGCAGCGGGTGCTCGGCCCGCTGCGCCAGCGGGTGACCGGGCAGGAACGGCGCGAGGTGCGCCTTGGCGGCGACCGGCCCGACACCGGGGCCGCCACCGCCGTGCGGGATGCAGAACGTCTTGTGCAGGTTCAGGTGCGAGACGTCGCCGCCGAACTCACCGAACCGCGCGTACCCGAGCAGCGCGTTGAGGTTCGCGCCGTCGACGTAGACCTGGCCGCCGGCGTCGTGCACGGCCTGGGTGATGGTCTTCACCTCGTGCTCGTAGACGCCGTGGGTGGACGGGTAGGTGATCATGAGCGCGGCGAGGGACTCGGCGTTGGCCTCGATCTTCGACCGGAGGTCGTCGAGGTCGACGTTGCCCTGCTCGTCGCACGCGACGACGACCACACGCATGCCGGCGAGGACGGCGGAGGCCGCGTTCGTGCCGTGCGCACTCGAGGGGATGAGGCAGACCGTCCGTTGCTCGTCGCCGTTCGCGCGGTGGTAGCCGCGGATGGCGAGGAGACCGGCGAGCTCGCCCTGGCTGCCGGCGTTCGGCTGCAGCGACACGGAGTCGTACCCGGTGACCTCGGCCAGCCAGGTCTCGAGCTGGTCGACGAGTTCGAGCGAGCCTGCGACGTCCTCACGCGGGGCGAACGGGTGCAGCCCGGCGAACTCGGGCCAGGTGACGGCCTCCATCTCGGTGGCGGCGTTGAGTTTCATCGTGCACGAACCCAGCGGGATCATCCCCCGGTCGAGCGCATAGTCGCGGTCGGCAAGCTGCTTGAGGTACCGCATCATGGCGGTCTCCGAGTGGTGGGTGTTGAACACCGGGTGCGTCAGATACTCGGTCTCGCGGGCGAGCGTGGCCGGGTACTCCGACACGGCGCTCGGACCGAACGCCGAGGCGGACGCCCCCTCGTCGAAGACGTATGCCGACGGCTCTCCGGCGGTGGCGGTCCCAGCGGTCGTGAGCACCTCGACGAGGGTCGGGACGACGCTCTCGACCGCGCTCACCTCGTCGAAGCTCATCGAGACGGTCGTCTCGTCGACGGCCCACAGCAGGAGGCCGCGGTCGTGCGCACCCGACACCACCGCTGCGCTGTCGGCGACGCGCACCTGCAGGGTGTCGAAGTAGTGCTCCGTGAGCACCTCGACACCCGCCGACCCCAGCAGACGGGCTGCACTCGCGGTGGTCGCGTGCACCGACTGCGCGATCCGCTTGAGCCCGTCTGGCCCGTGGTACACGGCGTACATCGCGGCCATGACCGCCAGCAGGACCTGGGCCGTGCAGATGTTGCTCGTGGCCTTCTCACGGCGGATGTGCTGCTCGCGCGTCTGCAGCGTGAGCCGGTAGGCGGGGTGACCCGCCGCGTCCTGGCTGACGCCGACGAGGCGACCGGGCATCTGGCGCTCGAGGCCCATACGGACCGCGAGGTACCCAGCGTGCGGCCCGCCGAAGCCCATCGGCACGCCGAAGCGCTGGCTCGTCCCGACCGCGATGTCCGCGCCGAGGGAACCGGGCGAGGAGATGAGCGTGAGGGCGAGGAGATCGGCCGCGACGACCGACACGCCGCCGGCCGCCTTGACCGCTGCGAGGACCGCCGACGGGTCCCACACGAGCCCGGAGGCACCGGGGTACTGCACGAAGACACCGAACGACGCCGGGAGGTCCTCGGGCGAGGTGGTCGACAACGGCAGCTCGACGAGGTCGATGCCGACCGCTTCCGCGCGACTCCGGAGGAGCGCCTTCGTCTGCGGGTACGCGTCGGCGTCGACGATGAACGTCGGGTCGGCGAGCTTCGAGGCCCGTCGCGCGAGGAGCATGCCTTCGACGACCGCGGTGCTCTCGTCGAGCATCGAGGCGTTGGCCGTGTCGAGACCGGTGAGGTCGGCGACCATCGTCTGGAAGTTGATGAGCGCCTCGAGGCGGCCCTGCGAGATCTCGGGCTGGTACGGCGTGTAGGCCGTGTACCAGGAGGGGTTCTCGAGCACGTTCCGCTTGATGACCGCCGGTGTGATCGTGTCGAAGTAGCCCAGACCGATCAGGCTCCGGTTCACCGTGTTGCGGCCGGCGAGCTCACGGAGTTCGGCGAGCGCCGCGCGCTCGGTCGCGGCGTCGGGGATGCTGGACGAGGCGAGTTCGGCGGCCGTGATCGCGGAGGGGACGGCCGCGGCGAGCAGGGCGTCGACGCTGTCGTACCCGACGGCGGCGAGCATCGTCGCCTGGGCGGCGGTGTCGGTTCCGATGTGCCGTTCTGCGAAGCGGTCCGCCATCACTCGCCCACCAGCGCGGCGTAGTCGTCCCAGCTGAGGAGCGTGTCGGGCAGCGCGTCGTAGCGCACCGAGACGAGCCAGCCGGCACCGAACGGGTCGCTGTTGACGAGCGACGGGTCGTCGACGACGGCGCCGTTGGCCTCGACGACCTCGCCGTCGAGCGGGGCGAAGAGCTCGCCGACGGACTTCGTGGACTCGATCTCGCCGACCACGGTGCTGGCTGAGAGCGCCGCGCCGACGGCGGGGAGGTCCACGAAGACGACGTCACCGAGCTTCTCGGCGGCGTAGTCGGTGATCCCGATGACGGCGAGATCGCCCTCGACGCGGATCCACTCGTGCTCGGCGGTGTACTTGAGGGTGGTCTTGTCGGCCATGGGTTACTTCTCTCTCGAATAGAAGGGGAGCGTGGTGACGGTCGCGGGGATCCGCGTGCCGCGGACGTCGATGTCGAGCACGGTGCCCGGCTCGGCGTGGTCGGGGTGCACGTAGGCCATGGCGATCGGGTGTCCGAGGGTGGGCGACAGTGCCCCGCTCGTCACCTCGCCGACGGTCGTGTCGCCGGCGAGGACACGGTAACCGGCACGACCGGCGCGACGCCCCTCGGAGACGAGGGCGACGAGCACCGGTGCGTCGTCCGCCGGACCGGCCTCGACGGCGTCACGACCGATGAACGTGCCGTGCTTGCCGAGTGCGACGACGCGGCCGAGTCCGGCCTGCACGGGCAGCATGTCCGGACCGAGCTCGTGGCCGTACAACGGCATGCCGGCTTCGAGCCGGAGCGTGTCGCGACTGGCGAGCCCGGCGGGGACCAGTCCGAGCGGTGTCCCGGCGGCGACGATGGCGTTCCACAGCTCCACGGCGTCGGCCGCGTCGACGTACAGCTCGAACCCGTCCTCGCCGGTGTACCCGGTGCGCCCGATGAAGACCGTGCCGTTCTCGAAGGAGGCACCCGTCGCGCGGTAGTACTTCACCTCGTCGAGGGACGGCAGTTCGTCCAGGATGTGGAGCCCCTCGGTCGCCTGGAGGATGGCGCGGGAGGCGGGCCCCTGGACGGCGATGAGCGCGATCTCGTCGCTGCGGTCCATGACGACCACGTGCTCGAACGCCGCGGCCCGCTCGGTGAGCGCTGCGACGACGGCGTCGTGGTTGCCCGCGTTCGCGACGACGAGGTACTCGTGCTCACCGTTGCGGTAGACGACGAGGTCGTCGATGATGCCGCCGGCCTCGTTCAGCAGCAGGGAGTACTTGGCCTGGAGCAGATCGATGGCGGACAGCTTGCCCGCGAGCGCCTGGTCGAGGAAGTCGGCGGCGTCGGCGCCCACGACCTGGATCTCGGCCATGTGGGAGATGTCGAAGATGCCGGCGGCGGTGCGCACGGCGTGGTGCTCGGCGAGGTCGCTCGAGTACCGCACGGGCATCTGCCATCCGGCGAAGTCCGTGAAGCTCGCGCCGGCGGCTTCGTGGACGGCATGGAGCGGGCTGGTTCGTTCGAGGTCGGTCACGAGTTCTCCGGGGTCGCGTGGTGCGCTGCGGACACCTGACGGTGCCCGTTGGGAACTCCCCCTCTGTCATTGGCCTGAGAGCTTCACGAGCGCCGCTGCTGCGGACACTGCTTTCACCGTCGGCGAGCGCACCACGAACGTGCGCTGCTTTCCAGAGTGGCCAGTCCGATGCGGTACAGGACCTGAGAGATTGGCGGGGAGGCTTGCTCCTTCGGTGCCGGCGTACCGGCTCTCCCGCATCGTGTTTGCGGCCCGATGTTCGATTGAGCCGCCAGCATATCGCGAGTGGTCGCCTCGGCGCAGGACGTTGTTCGAGTCAGGTGTACACTAAGCCTGTATCGAGTACAGGTCATTTCTACCTGAAGTGCCGCCGGTGCTCCGGAACACGGAGACCCCCATGCAGCGATCGACGACTCCCGTGGAGCAGACGGACCCGCAGGTCGGCCTCGCGGTCTCGACCGTCATCTTCACGCTCCGAGCCGACGACGGGTTCGGCGCGACCGATCCGGCGCCCGGCATCTGGCTCCCGCTCGTCCGGCGCATCCGTGAGCCCTACGACGGCCTCTGGGCGCTGCCGGGCGGCCCGCTCGGTGCCGCGGAGTCCCTCGCGGACGCGGCCTCGTCGACCCTGGAGACGACCACCTCCCTCCGCCCGCGCTACCTCGAGCAGTTGTACGCGTTCGGCGACCTCGACCGCTCCCCCGCCGAGCGCGTCGTCTCGATCGTCTACTGGGCGCTCGTCGGGTCCGACGAGGCGAAGCGCACGCGGCTCGGCCAGAACGTCCGCTGGTTCCCGGCCGACGCACTCCCCCCGTTGGCGTTCGACCACCGCGACATCGTCGAGTACGCCCTGTGGCGGCTCCGCAACAAGCTGGAGTACAGCCACATCGCGCACGCCTTCCTCGGGGAGACCTTCACCCTCTCCGAACTCCGGGAGGTGCACGAGGCGGTGTTGCAGAAGCAGCTCGACCCCGCGAACTTCCGACGCCAGGTCGAGTCCTCCGGTCTCGTCCTGCAGACCGACGAGCTCCGTACCGGTGGGCGCCACCGCCCGGCGCGGCTCTACCGGTGGACCCAGCCCGTCACCCGACCGGAGACCCCGTCGCCCGGGCGGTCGACGAGCCGCAGGCCCACGACGTCCACCCCGACCACCCGTCAGCAGTCCGAGGAGCCAGCATGACCATCACCGCATCCGTCGACGACACCATCCAGCAGATCACCGAGGGTGCGTCCGACGGCGCGACCTGCGCGCCCGAGCTCGCGGCCGGGCCCTGGGTGTTCGACCTGCAGCCGCCGAGCTACGGCCCTGGCGCGTCGATGGGCGACGTCATCCCGACCGGTTCGCCCCGGCAGGGCCAGCTCCCGGCCGCCTATCGCGACGCCTCCAACGATGAACTCCACCGCCGCATCGTGGCCGCGAAGCAGACCCTCGGAGACCGCGTCGTGATCCTCGGGCACTTCTATCAGCGCGACGAGGTGGTTCAGCACGCCGACTACATCGGCGACTCCTTCCAGCTCGCGAACGCGGCCAAGGCACGCACCGAGGCCGAGGCGATCGTGTTCTGCGGCGTGCACTTCATGGCCGAGACGGCCGACCTCCTGTCCGGACCCGAGCAGGCCGTGATCCTCCCGAACCTCGCCGCCGGCTGCTCGATGGCCGACATGGCGGACATCGACCAGGTCGAGGAGGCGTGGGAGGCCCTCGAGGCGCTCTACGGGACCGAACCGGACGCCGACGGCCGGGTACCGGTCATCCCCGTCACCTACATGAACTCCTCGGCGGCGCTCAAGGGCTTCTGCGGTCGGCACGGCGGGATCGTCTGCACGTCCAGCAACGCGGAGACGGTCCTGCGGTGGGCCTTCGAGCGCGGGCAGCGGGTGCTGTTCTTCCCGGACCAGCACCTGGGTCGGAACACCGCCAAGAAGCTGGGCGTGCCACTCGAGCACATGCCGATGTGGAACCCGAACCGCCCGCTCGGCGGCAACGAGGCGACCGACCTCGAGCAGGCAGAGGTCATCCTGTGGCACGGCTTCTGCTCGGTGCACAAGCGGTTCACCGTCGACCAGATCGACCGCGCCCGGGCGGAGCACCCCGGCGTCCGGGTCATCGTGCACCCCGAGTGCCCGATGGCGGTCGTCGACGCCGCCGACGAGGCGGGATCGACGGACTACATCCAGAAGGCCATCGCGGCGGCGCCGGACGGCACCACGTTCGCGATCGGCACCGAGATCAACATGGTGCAGCGCCTCGCCGCGCAGTACCCGCAGCACACGATCTTCTGCCTCGACGACGTGATCTGCCCCTGCTCGACGATGTACCGCATCCACCCCGGCTACCTGGCCTGGGTGCTCGAAGGACTCGTCGCGGGCGAGGTGCTCAACCGCATCACCGTCTCCGACGACGTGGCCGTCCCGGCCCGCCTGTCGCTCGAGCGCATGCTCGCCGCGAAGCCGCCGGTCGCCGTCGGAACCCAGGCCGGCTGACATGGCGACGGTGCTCGTGGTCGGGAGCGGGATCGCCGGTCTCGTGGCCGCGATCCACGCGAGTGAACGGCACGAGGTCGTGGTCGTCACCAAGGACGTCCTCGGCCAGAGCAACACGCGCTATGCGCAGGGCGGGATCGCCGGGGTCATGTTCGACGACGACCGCGTCGAGGACCACGTCCGGGACACGCTGCTGGCCGGTGCGGGGCTGTGCGACGAGGAGGCCGTCCGGGTGCTCTGCACCGAGGGGCCCGAACGGATCCGCGAGCTCATCGCCTTCGGTGTGGCGTTCGACCGCGACGGCGACGGCTTCGCGAAGGGCCTCGAAGCGGCCCACTCCTACCCCCGGGTGCTGCACGCCGGCGGTGACGCGACCGGCGCGGCGATCGAGACGGCGCTCGTCGAGACGCTTGCGGCCCGGCGGGTCACCGTGCTGGAGCACACCGTCCTCGTCGACCTGGTGGTCACCGCCGGGACGGTCACCGGTGCACACCTCCGGTCCTCCGAGCGAGGTGCGTTCACCGTCGACGCCGACCACGTGATCCTCGCCACCGGCGGTGTCGGGCAGCTCTACCCGTTCACGACCAACCCGGCGGTGGCGACGGGCGACGGCGCCGCTGCAGCACTCCGTGCTGGAGCGGTGCTGGCCGACGTGGAGTTCGTCCAGTTCCACCCGACCGCGCTCGCCGCACCCGGCAGTTTCCTCGTCTCCGAGGCCGTCCGCGGCGAGGGGGCCGTCCTCCGGGACGCGAACGGTGCACGCTTCATGCGGGAGCTCCACCCAGACGCCGAGCTGGCACCACGCGACGTCGTCGCCCGAGGGATCGCCCGGGCCATGGCCGCGCAGGGCGGTGCCCCGGTGACACTCGACGCGACCGCGCTCGGTGCGGACCGCCTCGCCGCGCGGTTCCCGGGGATCGACGAGCACCTGCGAACCTCCGGCGTGGACTGGTCGCGCACACCGGTCGCCGTCGCCCCGGCCGCACACTATTGGATGGGCGGTGTCGCCACGGACCTCGACGGCCGGACCACCCTGCCCGGGCTCCTCGCCGTGGGCGAAGTCGCACGCACGGGCGTCCACGGGGCCAACCGCCTCGCCTCCAACTCGCTCCTCGAGGGTGCCGTCTTCGCGGCCCGCGCCGTCGCGGCGATCGATGCGGCACCGGGTGCGATCGCCGGTCGCCCGAGGCTCGGCGGTGAGCGGGTCGTCCTGGATCCCCGTGCGGCCGATGACGATCCCGGGCTCCCAACGGATCCCGTCGAGCCTTTCAGCCGCGCGGCGCTCCACGCCGTGATGTGGCGGGATGCCGGGCTGGTCCGTGACGCGCGTGGTCTCGAGCTCGCGCGCCGGACCCTGGACCGTTGGTCGACCGAGCTCGGCGACGTCGTCACCGCGCCACGGTCGGTCGCGGCCACCGAGGACCGCAACCTCCTGCTGCTCGCCCGGGCCGTTGTCGCCGCTGCCCTCGCGCGCACCGAGTCACGCGGTGCCCACGCCAGGGACGACCATCCCGGTGTCGATCCGGATCAGGCGTCGCCGATCGCGATCACCCTCGCGACCCCGGCTGACGCGCCCCAGCCCACCACCCACCCATCCGTGAACGGAACCGTGCTCGCACCATGCTGACCCCACATCTCATCGACACCACCGTCACCGCGGCCCTCGTCGAGGACGCCCCGTGGGGCGACCTGACGGCAGCGACCCTCATCCCGGAGGACGCCACGGCCTCAGCCTCCCTGACCGCGCGCGAGGCGGGCGTCTTCAGCGGTTCGGCCGTGTTCGAGGCGGCGTTCCGGCTGACCGACCCGCGCATCACGGTCGCGTTCCTCGTCGCGGACGGCGAACGGTTCGCCGCGGGCGACACCATCGCCATGGTGTCGGGTCCGGCGCGTGCCGTCCTGACCGCGGAGCGCGTCGCCCTGAACTTCGTGCAGCGGATGAGCGGCATCGCAACCATCACCGCGGCGTACGTCGAAGCCGTGTCCGACACCCGCGCCCGCATCGTCGACACCCGGAAGACGACCCCGGGCTTGCGCGTCTTCGAGCGCCACGCGGTGCGATCGGGCGGCGGACACAACCACCGCCATTCGCTCTCCGATGCCGTCATGGTCAAGGACAACCACCTGGCGGTCCTCCTCGAGCGCGGGCTGACGGTCACCGAGGCGCTGCTGCGGGCTCGCGAGGAGCTCCCGCACACGACGACGATCGAGGTCGAGGTCGACCGCCTGGACCAGATCGAGGCGGTGCTGGCGGCGGGCGTCGACACGATCATGCTCGACAACTTCAGCGTCGACGAGCTCCGCGAGGGCGTCGCGCTGATCGCCGGCCGCGCCATCGTGGAAGCGAGCGGGAACGTGACGCTGTCGACGGTGCGGGCCATCGCGGAGACCGGCGTGGACGTCATCTCCTCCGGCGCCCTCACGCACAGTGTCCGTTCCCTCGACCTCGGACTCGACGTCTCGGTCGACTGAGATGCTCTACCTCGACAACGCGGCGACGACGCCGGTGCGCCCGGAGGTGCTCGAGGCGATGTGGCCGTACCTGACGAGCACCTTCGGCAACCCGTCGAGCCATCACACCGTCGGCGAGGCGGCGGCCGGGGCGTTGCGGGACGCCCGGCGACGCGTCGCGACCGTGCTGGGCGTCCGACCTGGGGACGTGGTGTTCACCTCGGGCGGCACCGAAGCGGACAACCTCGCGGTCAAGGGCATCACCCTGGCGGCCCTCGATCGCGGACGCCATGTCGTCACCTCGCCGATCGAGCACGAGGCGGTCGCGGAATCGGTCGCATACCTCACGCGGTTCCACGGGGTCGAGGCCACCGTCCTCCCGGTGGACGGGACCGGCCTGGTCGACCCGGCCGAGCTCGCCGCTGCACTCCGGCCGGACACGGTGCTCGTCTCGGTGATGGCGGCCAACAACGAGATCGGCACGGTCCAGGACCTGTCGGCGCTCGGAGGCGTCGCCCAGGCCGCAGGCGTCCCGTTCCACACCGATGCCGTGCAGGCGGCGGGATGGCTGCCGCTCGGACTGGATCGCCTCGGCGTGGACGTGCTGAGCCTGGCCGGCCACAAGCTCGGTGCTCCGAAGGGCATCGGACTGCTCGCCGTGCGCGGCTCCCTGCCGTTGGAACCGCTCCTGCACGGTGGCGGTCAGGAACGCGGTCGCCGGAGCGGGACCGAACAGGTGGCCGCCGCCGTCGGGCTCGCGACGGCGCTGGAGCTCGCCGAGCGTGATCGGGTGGAAGCGGTGGACCGCGTCAGCGGACTGCGTGACGCGTTCATCGCGAGGGTCCTGAACGAGGTCCCGCGTGCTCGGTTGACGGGCCACCCCGAACGACGCCTACCGGGTATCGCATCGTTCGTGTTCCCCGGGACCTCCGGCGAGGCGGTCCTCCTCGAACTCGAACGGCGGGGCGTCATCTCCTCGAGCGGCTCCGCGTGTGCCGCCGGCAGCGACGAGCCGTCACCGGTCCTCCTCGCGATCGGCATCGCTCCGGAGGTCGCGCAGACCGCCGTGCGCTTCAGTTGGACCGCCGCCGTCACCGCGGCCGAGCTGGACCGGACGGCGAGCGCCGTCGTCGCCTCGGTGGAGGCCGTCGCGGGTCTCCGCTGAACCCCACGACGACCGACCGGACGGATCCGGCCGCGCGTTCGGTGACGGCTGCCCGACGCCGGGTGTCTGGCGGCACCCTCCGCCGGAGGCTGAGCTACGGTGGGATCCATGAGCACCGAGCAGGACGCGGCAGACCGCGCACGACGTCGACACGACAACGAGGACGCTGACGCCGTCACCCGGTTCCTCGCCGAGCGTGACCCGGAGTACGACCTCCACACGGAGCGTCTGGTCGACCCGGAGGAGGTCATCCTCAAGGACTGGCTGCCGCACGCGACCCCGACCGACGGTGGCGCCCCCACCCCCTGAGCGACGGCGCCCCCGCGCGCCGGATCGTCTCATGATCTAGCCGTCCACGCCTCGGAACACAAGTGGTTGCCGCGCGGGCGCGGGCCCGCGAGGCTTGAACGGTGACCGAGAGTCGGGATCAGAGACGGAGCTGACATGGGATTCCTGGACAACGCCAAGGACGCTGCTGAGGCGACCGGCCGGAAGATCGGCGAGACCGTCGAAGACGCCAAGGACCGGATCGGCGACAAGGTCGACGAGGCCAAGGCCGACGCGAAGGTGAAGCAGGCGGAGGCCGACGTGAAGAAGGCCGAGGCCGAGCGCGACACCACCGAGGCGAAGAACGACTACAAGGAGCAGCTGCGCGACTGACGCGGCCTCTGAACGACGAGGACCCCGCCTGGCGAACGCCGCGGGGTCCTCGCTCATTGTCGGGGCGCGGGTCTCCCCCGGCGACAACCGGGGCCGGGGACGCCGATGTGATCGCCGAGACCCGCCGGAAACGGGTTCTGACAGCGCCGATCTCGAGTGCCATCATGAACGGTAGCCGCGGACGCCCGGCCCGCGACCCGTTCCGACGAGGTGGCCGACATGTCGATCCTCCGCACCATTCCCGAAGCCGATGCCGATGCGACGACGGCCGCGATGTATGACGACGACATCGCCGACCAGGGATTCGTCGCGGCGCACACGAAGGTGATGGCGTTGAACCCCGGGGCCTACGCCGCGTGGGAGGCGCTGATCGGTGAGATCGCCCGACCGCTCGGCCTGCGACGCTACGAGCTCGTGACGCTCGCCGCGGCGCGAGGGACGCGGTCACGGCATTGCCGTCTCGCTCACGGCCGGAGATCGCTGTCGCTGTTCGAGGAGGACCAGCTCGTGCGCATCGCGGCGGACTATCGCGACGCCGGCCTGAGCCCCGCGGAGGTCGCGATGATGGCCTACGCGGAACGAGTGGGTCGCGACTCGGACCGGATGACCGACGCCGACAGCCTGATCCTGCGCCAGCACGGCTTCTCCGACCGGGAGATCCTCGACATCACCCTCGCTGCGGCCGCCCGCAACTACTACAGCCGGGCGATCCAGGCGCTTGCAGTCGACGTCGACGTTCCCGAGGACATCGGACCCGAACTGCGTGACGCGCTCGTCCGCGGCCTCTGAGCCGCGACGCCGCGGGCTAGCGCTCCGAGACCTGGCCGGCCTCGACGACCCATCGCCGTTCGATTCGGACGGTGTCGAGCATGCGGCGGTCGTGGGTGACGAGGAGGAGTGTTCCGTCGTAGCTCTCGAGTGCCTCCTCGAGCTGTTCGATGGCTGCGAGGTCGAGGTGGTTCGTCGGCTCGTCCAAGACCAGCAGGTTGATCCCCGTCGCCTGGAGCACGGCGAGCCCGGCGCGGGTGCGCTCCCCCGGCGACAACTCGTCGACGGGCCGGTTCACGTGGTCGGCCTTCAGCCCGAACTTCGCCAGCAGCGTCCTGACCTCTCCCGGGCTGAGGTCGGGCACGATCGCCTCGAAGCGGTCGGCGAGTGGCTCCGAGCCGACGAGCAATGAGCGGGCTTGGTCGATCTCGCCGATCCGCACACTGGAGCCGAGGCTCGCGCTGCCCGCGTCGGGTTCGCGACGACCGAGCAGCGTTGCGAGCAGGGTGGACTTGCCGGCGCCGTTGGGCCCCGTGATGCCGATGCGATCGCCCACGTTCACCTGGAGCGACAGGGGGCCGAGCTGGAAGTCGCCCTGCCGGACGACGGCCTCGGAGAGCGTCGCGACGACCGTGCTCGAGCGCGGTGCGCTGCCGATCGTGAACTGCAGCTGCCACTCCTTGCGTGGTTCCTCGACCTCGTCCAGCCGAGCGATGCGGCTCTCCATCTGCCGGACCTTCTGGGCCTGCTTCTCCGAGGACTCCGCCGAGGCCTTCCGCCGGATCTTGTCGTTGTCGGGCGCCTTCTTCATCGCGTTCCGCACGCCCTGGCTGGACCACTCCCGCTGCACCCGGGCGCGACCGACGAGATCCGCCTTCTTGTCGGCGAACTCGTCATAGGCGTCGCGGGCGTGCCGCCTGGCGACCTCGCGCTCCTCGAGGTAGGCCTCGTATCCGCCCCCGAAGACCCGGTTGCTCTGCTGCGCGAGGTCGAGTTCGAGGACGCGCGTGACGCAGCGGGCGAGGAACTCGCGGTCGTGGCTGACGAGCACCACACCTCCGCGCAATCCCTGCACGAAGCGTTCGAGCCGCTCCAAGCCGTCCAGGTCGAGGTCGTTGGTCGGTTCGTCGAGGAGGACGATGTCGAATCGCGACAGCAGTAGCGCCGCCAGTCCGACGCGAGCGGCCTGCCCACCGGACAGTGAGGTCATCATCGTGGTCGTGACATCCGCGTCGAGGTCCAGCCCGAGGTCGGCGAGGACCGCGGGGATCCGCTCCTCGAGATCGGCCGCGCCGCTCGCCAACCAGCGGTCGAGGGCGGCGGAGTAGACGTCCGCGGGGTCCGCGCCGGCCTGCGGGGGTTCGGCGAGCGCCGCGGCGGCCGCGTCCATCGCCTCGGTCGCCGCAGCACAGCCGGTGCGCCGGGCGATGTAGGCGGCGACGCTCTCACCGATGACGCGCTCGTGTTCCTGCGGGAGCGCGCCCACGAAGGCGTCTGACGGCGACAGCGTGATCGTGCCGGCCTGCGGTTCGAGCGAGCCGCCGAGGAGCTGCAGCAGCGTCGACTTCCCCGCTCCGTTCATCCCGACGACGCCGATGACGTCGCCCGGCGCCACCGTCAGATCGAGGCCGTCGAACAGGGTGCGGTGGCCGTGTCCTCCGGCCAGGCCTTGGGCCACGAGCGTTGCAGTCATGGGTCAATCGTCTCACTCGGGCCGAGCGCAGGAGACCGTTCATTCCGCGCCACCCTCGCGCCCGCCCGCGAATAGCACGACATCACGATCGGGTACGCGTTCCGCACTAACCGACTGGGCACCCCCCGAAGGTGTTACACAGGGAGCAGTTGCGGTTGATGTCGCCATCCTCTTTGGCTTCGCGCCCCTCCCACACGGAAGGGGCCTTCATGCGCCTCGAACTCTCTCCACCCGCCCGCAGCGCCAGACCCGCTCGCACTCGCCCACGGCTCTTCGCCGCAGCGGCAGTCGTGACCGTCGGACTCCTGGCCATCGGTGCCGGACCGGCGAACGCCGCGACCACGATCGACGGCCCGATCAACCTGGGCACGGCAGCCGGCTACGGCGTCCTCGCCGCATCGGCCGTCACCAACACCGGCGCGACCACGATCAACGGCGACCTCGGGCTGAGCCCGGAGAGCTCCGTGACGGGCTTCCCGCCGGGCATCGTCAACGGCACACAGAACGTGACGAACGAGCCCGCCGCCCTTGCGCAGAACGATCTCCTCACCGCGATGGGTGTCGCTTCCAGTCTGACCCCGACCACGCAGGGCGTCGGTGAACTCACCGGCCTGAACCTCACCCCAGGCGTCTACTCCGGCGGCGTGATCTCCCTGTCCGGGAACCTGACGCTCACCGGTACGGCGGAGTCGGTCTGGGTCTTCCAGGCGGCGAGCAGGCTGGACACCTTCACCGGTGCATCGATCATCCTCGCCGGCGGCGCGAGCGCCTGCAACGTGTTCTGGCGCGTCGGCAGCTCGGCAACGCTGGACGCCGGCGCTCCCTTCGTCGGCACGGTCCTCGCCGACACGTCCATCTCCACGGGATCGGGCACGGTCGTCGAGGGACGTCTCCTCGCGTCCACCGGCGCCGTGACGCTCATCAACACCGTCATCAACCGGCCGACCGGCTGCGACGACGGCAGCGGCTCCGAGGTCACGACGAGCCCGGAGATCACCTCCGCTCCGCTCCCCGGCGGCACCGTCGGCACGACCTACGACAGTACGGTCACCTCCACCGGCAGCCCCGACGCCACGTACACGGTCACCTCGGGTGCCCTGCCCCCGGGACTCGTCCTCGACAGCGTGACCGGTGGCGTGACCGGCACGCCCACGACGCCCGGGACCTACACGGTCACCATCACCGCGAGTAACGGCGGCGCGCCCGACGATTCCATCGAATCGACGATCGTCATCGTCCCGCCAGGCACCCCGCAGGTCCCCGGTCAGCCGGCGGTTCCGGCCGGAGACATCACGAGGCTCCCCGACACCGGGTTCCAGGGATCCACGCTCGCCATCGCAGCCGGCTCCCTGCTCGGCCTCGGCCTGCTCGCGGGTATCGCCTCGGTGATCGTGCGGCGTCGCCGACGCGACCAGCTGGGTGGCTGACGCGACACTGGTCGGCAGCCTGACGCCGTCACCGTAGGCTGAGGGCATGGATCACAAGCAGCTGCGCTCCTTCGTCGCCTCCGCGGAGACCCTCCACTTCGCGAAGGCGGCCAAGGCGCTCGGTGTGCCACGGAGCACCGTCGTCGCCGACGTCCGGAAGCTCGAGGAGAGCGTCGGAGCGGAACTGTTCGCCCGTGACGTGGAATCCACGCAGCTGACGGACGCCGGCCACGCGTTCCTCATCGAGGCGCGTCGCCAACTCGACGCCTCTGCGGCAGCAGCAGCGAAGTCGGCTCCCGCGCCGGGCGGCAAAGCCAAAGCGAACAAGGGCAAGGGCCGCGCGCCAAAGGTCAAGGGCGAGCCGCTGCCGTACAAGAAGCGCCAGGGTCGCTGAGCCGCACCCGCCGTCAGCGGTCCTGCGTCTCCGACGCGGACTCGACGACCCGCACCGATTCGCCTCGCCGCTCCGCGTCGGCTCGGGCCGTCCGTGCGATCGACACGAGGGTCTCGACGGGCGTCGGCGCGGCCGAATCCACCGCGACACCGAGGTTGGCAGCGCCCGCGAAACCGTCGAGCTGCTGCGTCACGGCCTCCCGGTAGCCTGCGGCGATCGGTGCCGCGAGGTCGTGGAGACCCGAGAGGCCGGTCGGCCCCGATTCGACCGACGTGGCCACGAGGATCGTCCCGCTCCACACGCGGGTGCAGACGGACCCGGCCGGCAGCTCACGGAAGACCGCGGCTGCGAGCAGTGCCTCCAGCTCCCCCGCCGTCGCCATCCCGTAGGCGCGGCGGAGGTCGCCGTAGCCGTCGATGGCCACCACGAGGATCGCGAGGCGACGATCGGGTTGCTGCCCATCGCGGAGTCGGGTCGCCTCGGCGATGAACGCCCGGCGCCCCACCGCGCGGACGCCCACCCGCTCCGAGGAGAGGCGCTGCTTGCGCTCCCAGGAGCGCAGGAGGACGAGGCCGACGGCGATCGCGACGACGAACACGAGGTTCATGTAGGTCACGATGGGCGTGCTGAACAGCCGCTCGAAGATCTCCGAGTGAGGACCCGCCGTGAGGTAGACCGCGAGGCGCACGGCGGTGAACACCGCGTGCAGGATCATGACCACGACGAGCACCAGTGACGCCGGTGCCGTTCGCATCCGCCCCCGTCGCGCCTCGTACGCGACCAGGAGCGACAGCATGGTGAGCGAGATGAGCCGAGCGATGGTGCCGGCCCACTCCGGGTCGTCAGTGGGGTCGAGGACGGCGGAGATCGCCGTCACGCCGACGAAGAGGGTGCCGAGCAGCACGAGGCTGCGTCGACCGTTGAACAGCCGGCACCCGACCCACAGGGCGGCGATCGAGGCGACCATGGCGGCATTGGCGACGGCGACGATCCATACCGAGTCGCCGTTGAGCGTAGCGGCGAGATAGCTGACCGCGGAGAGCAGGGTGGTGGCGAATCCGGACATCCAGGCTGCCATGTGGCGTCCGGCGAGGGTTCGCGCACTGTCGAGTCCGTAGAAGATCCCGCACGCGGCGCAGACGATCACCGCCACCACCAGCATGCTCGCCAGATCGATCGTCACCCGTGGCCTCCCCCAGGCGCCCGTTCGGGTGGCGCCTCATCGAGCGTACCGCCGGAGCACGACCGCGCTGGCGGCAGGGACGTCGGAAGCATCAGGGTGCTGAACCACGGAGACCGGATGTGCCACCATCGATCCATGCGCGAATCGCCCGACCGTCCCGTCGCCGTCCGCGCGACGGCGTTCCGTGGCTCGTCGAGATGGCGCCGACGGCCGCTGCGGTTCGTCGGCTACGACGCCCTCCTGCCGGACGGTTCCGTCAGGTTCGACGTGGATCTCGCCGCAGCCATGCCTGCCCATCCGGCGGATGCCTCGACCCGCGACACGAACGTCCACGACCGCTGCCCCGAGGTCGGTGCCGGTCCGTGGATCGACGGGTTCGGTCGTGCCGTCGACGGACCCGAGGACGGCGGACCGCCGCTGAGCGTTCGACGCCGGGCGCGCCCGCGACCCTCCGACCTGCCCGGCCGCCGCCCATCGGCGAAAGCCGGGCGACGCTGGCGCATCGGGTTCGGCGTGGCAGCGCTCGGAGTCGGCGCCCTGCTCGTCATCGGCCCGCTCCGCGACACCCCTCTGGGCTTCCTCGGGGTGGTCAGCGCGTTCGCCGGGCTCGCAGCCCTCGCGGGCCTGGTCCCCCGCGCCAAGCGCTGGTGGTGACGGTGCGCTACGTCGACCATGAACCAGGAATGTGGTTCCTCGTCGAGCAGGAGGGTTCGCTCTACCTCGACGCGAGGTACAGCTACAGCGCCCTCATCGACGATTCCGCGCTCATCCGGCTGAACGACACCGAGCTCGCCGCCTACCTCGCGGGCGACCACGATGTCCTGTCCGACCTCGCCGGACGCATCCACAACAGTGCGCCCTACCGGAGTGAGTCGCCGTTCTTCAGCAGGGATCTGTACCGCAGTGCAGACGGCGCGCAGTATCGCGAAGCCGTCTCAGCCGCGATCGCCGATCACACGTGGATCGCGGAACAGCGGCGGAAGCGGTGACCACGACCGAAAGTGCTCTTTCCGTCGACGTGGGGGCTGGTCGACGACGAGACGTGCGCTTTCGACGGGCTAGACGTTGAAGCGGAACTCCACGACGTCGCCGTCCTGCATGACGTAGTCCTTGCCCTCCATGCGGGCCTTGCCCTTGGAGCGGGCCTCAGCGACGGAGCCGGTCTCGACGAGGTCGTCGAACGAGATGACCTCGGCCTTGATGAAGCCCTTCTCGAAGTCCGTGTGGATGACGCCGGCCGCCTGGGGCGCCTTGGCACCCTGCGGGATCGTCCACGCACGCGACTCCTTCGGACCCGCCGTGAGGTAGGTCTGGAGACCGAGCGTCGCGAAGCCAATGCGTGCGAGCTGGTCGAGGCCGGACTCGGTCTGGCCGGTCGACTCGAGCATCTCACGGGCGTCGTCCTCGTCGAGGTCGACGAGCTCCGACTCGAGCTTGGCGTCGAGGAAGACGGCCTTCGCCGGTGCCACGAGGGCGGCCAGCTCGTCGAGCTTCGCCTGGTCCTGCAGGACGTCCTCGTCGACGTTGAACACGTAGATGAACGGCTTGGCCGTGAGGAGACCGAGCTCCTTGATGGGCGCGAGGTCGATCTTCGTCGCCGAGAGCGGGGTGCCGGCGTTCAGCGCGTCCTGCGCCTCCTTCGCCGCCGTGAGGACGGAGGGGTCGAGCTTCTTGCCCTTGACCTCCTTCTCGAACCGGGTGACGGCCTTCTCGAGCGTCTCGAGGTCGGCGAGGATGAGCTCGGTGTTGATGGTCTCCATGTCGGAGGCCGGGTTCACATCGCCGTCGACGTGCACGACGTCGGGGTCGGCGAAGCCGCGGACGACCTGCGCGATGGCGTCGGCCTCACGGATGTTCGCGAGGAACTTGTTGCCGAGCCCCTCCCCCTCGCTCGCGCCCTTGACGATGCCGGCGATGTCGACGAAGGACACCGCGGCGGGCAGAATGCGCTCGCTGCCGAAGATCTCCGCGAGCTTGCCGAGCCGGGCGTCGGGCAGTTCGACCACGCCGACGTTCGGCTCGATCGTCGCGAACGGATAGTTCGCTGCGAGCACGTTGTTGCGCGTGAGCGCGTTGAACAGGGTGGACTTGCCGACGTTGGGCAGGCCGACGATGCCGAGAGTAAGAGCCACGAGGGTCTATCGTACTTGTCCGCGCGTCCCCGTGGGTCGCGCCTCCGCTCCGGGCACGGATCGGCACCGTCGATCGAGCGGGTTGCGGCGTGCCACCCGAGCGGTGTCGGACGCTGGTGCGAGGGTGAGGACGTGCCACTGGATTTCACCGCCATCGACTTCGAGACCGCGAACTCGTCATCCGCCTCCGCCTGCAGCGTGGGCCTCGTCAGGGTCCGCGACGGCATCGTCGTCGACCGCGCGGGCTGGCTCATCCAGCCCCCCGCCGGACACGACGCGTTCCTCGAGTGGAACACGCGCATCCACGGGATCGTCGCGACCGACGTCCTCGGTGCGCCGGGTTGGGCGGACCAGCTCGACACCCTGCTCGACTTCGCCCAGGGTGACGCCCTCGTCGCCCACAACGCCGGCTTCGACATGGGCGTCATCCGCGGTGGCTGCGCCGCCACCGGCCTCGACTGCCCCGACCTCAGCTACCTGTGCAGCCTCAACGTCGCCCGCAAGACGTATCAGCTCGACTCCTACCGGCTCCCCGTGGCGGCCCTCGCCGCCGGGTTCGACGACTTCCAGCACCACGACGCCACCGGCGACGCCGAGGCCTCCGCGCACATCATCATCCACGCCGCCGCCCGCCATGGAGCTTCCTCGATCGCCGAACTCGCGCAGCTCACGAGCGTGAAGATCGGCCGGATCGGGACAGCTGTCGCCGCCTGAGCGCGCGGTCGCCGCGCGGCCTCCGAGCGATGTCGGCGGCCCGCGACACACTGAGGGCATGGACAGCGCACTCGCCCTCGGGATCGGCCTCCTCATCGGACTCGTCATCGGCGCAGCCGTGGCGGTCCTCCTGCTGCAGCGGCGCGCCCGCGCGGGGTCGGTCGACCCGGCGCTGCTCGAGGCCAGGCACACCGCCCAGCTCGCCGACCTCCGCGGCCAGCAGGCGCAACTCCTCGCCGATGCGTCCGCCCGGGAGGCGGAACTCCGGGCCGCGCTGCGCGCAGAACTCGCCGCACTCGACGCCACTGCCGACGGTCTCGGGCGCGAGCTGAACGCCCAGCGCGAGCAGTACCGCGAGCTCGCCGAACGCCACCGCGCCGACGCCGAACGACGATCGCGCCAGGAACACGAGGAGAGCCAGGTCCTGCAGGCCCTCGCGCCCGTGCAGCACAGCCTCGAGCACATGCAGGCGAAGGTCGCGGAACTCGAGCAGCAGCGCAGCCGCCAGCACGGTGAGCTCGCCCAACAACTGAAGACGGCTTCGGAGTCCGAGGAACGCCTGCGGTCCACGACGGAGTCGCTCGCCTCGGCGCTCCGCAACAACGCCACCCGCGGCGTCTGGGGCGAGACCCAGCTCCGGAACGTCGTGGAAGCCGCGGGCCTCACGCAGCGCGTCGACTTCGACCTGCAGTCGAGCATCACGTCCGACAACGGCATCGGCCGACCCGACATGGTCGTGCGACTCCCCGGCGGCAAGTCGATCGCGGTCGACGCGAAGGTGCCGTTCGCGCAGTACCTCGAAGCCAGCACCATCCCCGTCACGGCGACAGGCGAGGAAGCCGCACGACGTACCGCCCTCCTCGCGCAGCACGTGAAGGCCGTGCGGTCGCACGTCGACGCCCTTGCGGCGAAGGGCTACTGGCGCGGCCTCGAGTCGAGCCCGGAGTTCGTGATCTGCTTCATCCCGAGCGAGTCGCTCCTCGCCGCAGCGCTCGAGGCCGACGCGAGCCTGCTCGACTACGCCTTCGGCAAACGGGTCGCCCTCGCCTCCCCCGTCAACCTGTGGGCGGTCCTCAAGACGGTCGCGTTCACCTGGCAGCAGGACGTCCTCACCGAGGACGCGAAGCGACTGTTCGACCTCGGCAAGGAGCTCTACCAACGGCTCTCGACGCTGTCTGACCACGCCGACCGCCTGCGCCGGTCCATCGAGAGCACGGTCACCAACTACAACCAGTTCGCCTCGTCGTTCGAGACCCGCGTCCTCGTCACGGCGCGCAAGCTCGACGCCCTCGACGAGGCGACGGTCATCGGTCAGGTGAGCCAGAGCGACGCCTCACCGAAGCGCCTCACCGCACCGGAGGCGCAGCCCTCGCCGGAGCCGTCCGATGGCGAGCCGAGCGAGCTCGAGGCCCGGCTCGCGCACCGGCTCCAGGACTGACCTGCACGAGCACCGCACGACGAAGCGCCCGGCCCCACCGCGAGGTGGAACCGGGCGCTTCGCTCTGCTGGAGGAACAGCTACAGCCACTTCGCCGCGAGGTGGTCCGCCTCGACGCGACGGATGGTGCCGGAACGCGACCGCAGCACGAGGCTCTCGGTGCGGATGATCGGCCCCTTGCGCTGCACACCGTCGACGAGTTCACCGTGGGTGACGCCCGTCGCGACGAAGTACGTGTTGTCGCCGCGGACGAGGTCGTTCGCGCCGAGGACGCGGTCGAGGTCGTGACCGGCCGCGAGCGCACGCTCACGCTCGGCGTCGTCCTTCGGCATGAGCTTGCCCTGGATGAGCCCGCCGAGCGCCTTCACCGCACACGCGGTGATGATGCCCTCAGGCGTGCCGCCGATGCCGACGCACATGTCGATCCGCGAGTCGTAGCGCGCGGCGTTGATGCCACCCGCGACGTCGCCGTCGAGCAGCAGACGCGTCCCGGCACCCGCCGCGCGGATCTCCTCGATGAGCTGCGCGTGGCGCGGTCGGTCGAGGACGGCGACGCGGATGTCCTCGGGCTGCTTGCCCTTGGCCTTCGCGAGCTCGCGGATGTTGTCGCCGATGGACTGGCTGATGTCGACGACACCGATGCCGTCGGCGCCGGTGACGATCTTGTCCATGTAGAACACCGCGGACGGGTCGAACATGCTGCCGCGGTCGGACACGGCGATGACGGAGAGGGCGTTCTGGCGGCCTGCGGCGGTGAGGCTCGTGCCGTCGATCGGGTCGACGGCGATGTCGCAGGACGGGCCGCGGCCGTTGCCGACATGCTCGCCGTTGAACAGCATGGGCGCTTCATCCTTCTCGCCCTCGCCGATGACGACCACGCCGTCGAAGTTGACGGTGCCGAGGAAGGCGCGCATGGCGTCGACCGCTGCGCCGTCGGCGGCGTTCTTGTCGCCTCGCCCGATGAACGGCGCCGCCCGGATCGCGGCGGCCTCCGTCGCTCTTACGAGCTCCATGGCGAGGTTGCGGTCGGGCTGCAGATAGTGGGAGCCGGTTTCAGGCTGGGTCACTGGATCCTCCATGGATCGCTCGCCTCGTGGGACACGACGCTTCGGTGGATGAGGGTTTCAGCCTATCGAACCGGGCTGGGAAGGCCGCTGGGTGCGTCTCGATCGAGGCGCTTCCGTGACCTCGTCAGCGGGCTTCCGGGACCGACGACGGCGGACTCGACCATGACACCGCCGTCCGCTTCGACCCGGACTCCGGCGAGTTCGGCTCCGGCGGCGAGCGCGGTCGACGTGACGGCGCTGAGCAGCAGCCAGGCGTCATCGCGGCAGAGTTCGTCGAGCGGGACCTCGCGATCGAGATCGGTCCTGGCCTCGGCGAGCCGCGCACGTTCCTCCGGCGACTGCGGTGCGAAGCGCGCTGTCATCCAACCACCGAGGGCCCGGACCGCGGCAGCCGTGAGGATGCCCTCGGGGGCTCCTCCCACACCGAGGAGCAGATCGAGGTCGCCGTCGGCGGCCGCGGCCCGCAGGGACAGGGCGACGTCGCCGTCCATGAAGCTCACGAGCTCGGCACCGGCGGCGGTCACGGCCTGGGCGGTCGCCGCGTTCCGCGGACGGTCCTGGACCGCGACCCGCAGCTGCTCGACCGGCCGCCCCAGCCGGGCCGCGGGCCGGTCGAGGGTCACCGCGATCGGGTCGGCCAGCGACAACTCGCGTCCCCCGCCGGCGGCGACGAGCTTCTCGAGGTAGTACGCCGGGCCGATGTCGAACATCGCACCGCGCGGGGCGATGGCGATCACGGCGACGGAGTCCGGCTTCCCGGAGGCAGCGAGCTTCGTGCCGTCCACGGGGTCGACGGCGAGGTCGATCGCCGGCCCCGCTCCCGTGCCGAAACGTTCCCCGACGAAGAGCATGGGCGCCCGGTCCTTCTCGCCCTCCCCCACGACGACGCGCCCGTCGACCGGGAGCGATTCGAGCGCTCGGCGGAGCGCATCGACGGCGACCCCGTCGATGCGCATGCCGTCTCCACCTCCGACGAGACCCGCGACGGCGGCAGCCGCGGCCCTCGTGGCGTCGAGGAAGCCGTCGAGGAGGTCGGTGTCCGGAGTGCGCTCGATCATGTCCCCATCGTGCCGTATGCCTCGGAGCCCGAGTCACTAGACTTCAAGGCGAATCGTCCCCACGCAAGGAGAAGACATGCCCGTCGCCACCCCGGAACAGTACGCAGCGATGCTCGACAAGGCGAAGTCGAACGGGTTCGCGTACCCGGCGTTCAACGTCTCGAGCAGCCAGACCATCAACTCCGTCCTCCAGGGCCTCACCGAGGCCGGTTCCGACGGCATCATCCAGGTCACCACGGGCGGCGCCGACTACTTCGCCGGCCACACCGTGAAGAACCGTGCCGCCGGCGCGATCGCCTTCGCGAAGTTCGCGACCGAGGTCGCCAAGAACTACCCCGTCACCGTCGCGCTCCACACCGACCACTGCCCGAAGGACGCGCTCGACGGCTTCGTCATGCCGCTCATCGCCGCCTCCGAAGAAGAGGTCAAGGCCGGTCGCAACCCGATCTTCCAGTCCCACATGTGGGACGGCTCGGCGGTCCCGCTCACGGAGAACCTCGAGATCGCGACCGAGATGCTGAAGCGCACCAAGGCCATCAACGCCATCCTCGAGGTCGAGATCGGCGTCGTCGGCGGCGAAGAGGACGGCGTCAGCCACGACATCAACGAGCACCTGTACACCACGCTCGACGACGCCATCGCGACCGTCGAGGCGCTCGGCCTCGGCGAGCAGGGTCGCTACATGGCCGCCCTCACCTTCGGCAACGTGCACGGCGTCTACAAGCCCGGCAACGTCAAGCTCCAGCCCGAACTGCTGAAGACCATCCAGGACGGCCTCACCGCCAAGTACGGCCACGGCCCCAAGCCGCTCGACCTCGTCTTCCACGGCGGGTCGGGTTCCACCGACGCCGAGATCGCCGAGGCCGTCGCGAACGGTGTCGTCAAGATGAACATCGACACCGACACGCAGTACGCGTTCACCCGCTCGATCGCCGGCTACATGCTCTCGAACTACGAGGGTGTGCTGAAGCTCGACGGCGAGGTCGGCAACAAGAAGGTGTACGACCCGCGCGCCTGGGGCAAAGTCGCCGAGTCGGCGATGGCCGCTCGCGTCCTGGAGTCGACGAAGCAGCTCGGCTCGTACGGCACCAGCACCTCCTAGTCACCTGCACCAACAGAACGGGCCCGGCATCGCTGCCGGGCCCGTTCTTCGTGTGTGGACGACTACGGCTGCTGCGAGCGGACGTACTCCATGAACGCCGGGTCGGCCCCCATGGCCACGGCGAGACAGATCACCACGACCAGGTTCGCTGCGACACCGGCGACGAGCGGGATCCAGAAGGTCAGTCGACCCGCGCGGAGGGACCGGCTCGACAGGATGATGGCGCCCACCCACAGGGCGATCTGGAGACCGAGCGCCAGGATGCCCATGGCGCTCGCGAGACCGTCCGAGGAGTACCCCGAGACACCCATCTGCACGAGTGCAGGGCGGATCAGGCCGGGGAGGTCGAGCAGACCCGGCATGGTCACGATCAGGCCGACGAGGCCGAGTCCGAGCAGGATAGACGTCGCGATCCGGTCTCCGGCGACGGGTCGTCGGGCGGCCACGGTCGGAGCGCCCGGCTGCACCACCCCAGGCTCATGCGCCTGCTCACGCGTCTGCTCGCGGAGGGTCGGCTCCTGCTGCTGCCGCGGTTGCCGTTCGACGGGGACGACCGTTGCGATGCCGAGCTCCTCCGCCCGCTGTTCGTCGATGGGCTCGGCGATCCGGGCACGCTGCTCCTCGGGGGGCGCGTACTCACCGAACTGCGGACGGGGGCGGGATTCGCTCATGGTCGACGCCCTCCCAGGGCGCGCGGATCGGTCGTGCCGGCAAGGTCTTTGCGCAGCTCCTTCGGCAGGGAGAACATGAGGTCCTCCTCGGCCGTCTTGACTTCCTGCACCGCGCCGTAGCCGGCTCCGGAGAGTTCTTCGAGGACCTCGTCGACGAGGACCTCCGGCACGGAGGCGCCGCTGGTGACACCGACCGTGACGACGCCGTCGAGCCAGGCCTGCTGGATCTCGTGCGCGTAGTCGACGCGGTAGGCGGCCTTCGCGCCGTACTCGAGGGCGACCTCCACGAGGCGCACCGAGTTCGAGGAGTTCGCCGACCCGACCACGATCACGAGGTCAGCGTCCTGGGCCACCTTCTTGATGGCGACCTGACGGTTCTGGGTCGCGTAGCAGATGTCGTCGCTCGGCGGATCCTGGAGCTTCGGGAACCGCTCGCGCAGGCGGCGGACCGTCTCCATGGTCTCGTCCACCGACAGCGTGGTCTGCGAGAGCCACACGACTTTGTCGGGGTCGGCGACGACGAGGTCGTCGACGGCTTCCGGGCTCGTCACGAGCGTGACGTGGTCGGGCGCTTCACCGGCCGTCCCCTCGACCTCCTCGTGCCCCTCGTGTCCGATGAGCAGGATCTCGTAGTCGTCGCGGGCGAAGCGTACGGCCTCGCGGTGCACCTTGGTGACGAGCGGGCAGGTGGCGTCGATCGCGAGCAGTCCGCGGTCGGCGGCGGCATCGACCACAGCTGGCGAGACGCCATGCGCACTGAAGACGATGTGCGCGCCGGACGGCACCTCGTCGACCTCCTCCACGAACACCGCGCCCTGGGCCTCGAGCTGATCGACGACGTGCACGTTGTGGACGATCTGCTTCCGGACGTACACCGGCGCGCCATAGTGCTCGAGCGCCTTCTCGACGGCGACGACCGCGCGGTCCACGCCGGCGCAGTAACCACGAGGGGCGGCGAGCAGGACGCGCTTCTCGCCGGCGACGGGGAGGTCTGCGAGGCGTCCGGCGATGCGTCGGAGCCTCGGCATGCCGAGGCCGATGGCTGGGGCGTCGCGGAGATCGGTCACGTGTGGATTCTACGCGGCAGCGCTCGGGAGTCGGCCGTGAACGGTCGGGTGGTCCGCGACCCCGCGCCGTCGGTGCTCGCGGCTAGGCTTGAGGGATGAGCGATGCACCGGCCACCATGGAAGCCCCCTGGCCGGTCGCGCTCCTCGGCACGAAGCTCCGCGACTACATCGACCGCCTCGGCACGGTCTGGGTCGAGGGCGAGATCACGCAGTGGGGCGCCTCGGGCGGCAACGTCTACGGCAAGCTCAAAGACCTCGAGATCGATGCGACGGTCGGGTTCACCATCTGGTCGTCAGTCCGCGCGAAGATCCCCGCCGACCTCAAGCAGGGCGACCACGTGATCGCGTTGGTCAAGCCGAACTACTGGCTCAAGGGCGGCACGCTCACCATGCAGGTCATGGCGATGAAGCACGTCGGCATCGGCGACCTCCTCGAGCGACTCGAACGACTCCGTCGGCAGCTCGCCGACGAGGGGCTCTTCGACGCGTCGCGCAAGCGGCCGCTCCCGTTCCTTCCGCAGTGCATCGGGCTGGTCACCGGCAAGGACTCCGACGCCGAGAAGGACGTCCTGCGCAACGCGGAGCTGCGCTGGCCGTCGGTCCGGTTCCGCGTCGTCCACGCAGCCGTCCAGGGTGACCGCACCCCCGGCGACGTCGTGAGCGCTCTCCAGACGCTCGACGCCGACCCCGAGGTCGACGTCATCATCGTCGCGCGTGGGGGCGGCGACTTCCAGAACCTCCTCGGGTTCAGCGACGAACGCGTGGTCCGAGCCGCGGCCGCCTGCACCACGCCCCTCGTGAGCGCCATCGGCCACGAGGCGGACCGCCCACTGCTCGACGACGTCGCCGACCTCCGCGCCTCCACACCGACCGACGCCGCCAAGCGGGTCGTCCCCGACGTCGCGGAGGAGTTCGCTCGCGTGCAGCAGGCCCGCGTCCGGTTGTCCTCCCGGGTGACCTCGTTGCTCGGTCACGAGATCGACCGACTCGCGACCCTCCGCACCCGTCCCGTGCTCGCCGACCCGTCCTGGATCGTCGACTCACGGGCCGACGAGCTGACCCGCACGGTCGCGAGGGGTGCCGAGCTCATCGACCGCGCCGTCGAGCGCTCCCAGCGCGAGGTCACGGAACTCCGCGCACACCTCCGCGCCCTGTCGCCGCAGCGCACGCTCGACCGCGGCTACGCCATCGTCCAGCGAGCGGACCCGGAGGCCGGCGTCCCGGGCGGCGCGGTCATCCGCGCGGAGGGCGACGCCCCCGCCGGGACGGAGCTCCTGGTCACCCTCGCCTCCGGCGCGATCGGCGCCTCCAGTACCGGCCCGGCCACGGCTGCCGCCCGGACCGACGACGAATAGGATAGAAGCATGCCAACCCCCTCCGATGTCCAGGAGCTCAGCTATGAGCAGGCACGCGACGAGCTCGTGCGTGTCGTGTCCGAGCTGGAGCAGGGCTCGGCGTCGCTCGAGGACTCCCTCCGGCTCTGGGAGCGCGGCGAACAGCTCGCCCAGCGCTGCGAGGAGTGGCTGATCGGCGCGAAGGCACGGCTGGACGCGGCTCGCGCCGCCCAGCTCGGATCCGGCACTCCGGACGCATCGCGGTGAAGGACACCAAGCCGCCGCGCGTCGTGGCCGAGCTCGGCCGCCCCGAGACGCCGCAGGAGACCGCCGACCGCAAGGCGGAGAACTCCCGCCTGTACCGCTCGCGCAAGACCGTCAACAACCTCGTCCTGTCGCTCCTGGCCACGGTCGGCCTCGTGGTCGTGATCGTGCTCGCCGTGCCCCGAGGCGAGGCCCCGGAACGCCCGACCGTCGACTACGCGCAGCTCGCCGGTCAGGCGCAGCCCGACCTCCCCGTCCCACTCCTCACCCCCGAGCTCGGCGACGAGTGGGGCAGCAACTACGCCGACGTCCGCACCGCAGCCTCACCGGTCGCCGGCACACCCGACATCCGCTCATGGAACGTCGGACTCATCTCCCCCGACGACGAGTTCGTCGGCCTCGTCCAAGGAGTGGACGCCAACGACACCTGGCTCCTCGCCGAGCTCGACGAAGCCCGGCCCACCGGAACCGTCACCATCGACGGCGTCGAGTGGGTCGAATACGCGAACGGCAGCGGCTCCGACGACGGCAACGTCGCGTACGCCCTGTCGACCGTCGCCGGTCGGAGCACGATCGCCGTGTTCGGCACGGCGAAGTCCGAGTACGTCCTCGATGTCGCACGCTCCGTGCGCACCGGGGTCACCGCCAACCTCGACGCCCCGTCGGGCGCCCCCGCAGAAACGGACTCAGAATGACCCAGAAGCGCCCCGGTGCCGTCTGGCGCGAGATGCAGCGCGGTAACGCGCGGTTCGTCGCCGGTCAGCCCGCACACCCCCGGCAGGACGTCGAACGCCGCGCCACGCTCGCGCACTCCCAGGCCCCGGAGGCCGTCATCTTCGGCTGCTCCGACTCCCGTCTCGCGGCCGAGATCATCTTCGACAAGGGACTCGGCGACCTCTTCGTCGTCCGCAACGCCGGCCAGATCGTCTCCGACTCGGTGCTCGGCACCCTGGAGTACGCCGTCGGCGTCCTGCAGGTCCCGCTCATCCTCGTGCTCGCGCACGACGAGTGCGGTGCCGTCCGCGCGGCGATCGACTCGCAGGCGGAGGACGCCGTCCCGCTCCCGCCGTACATCGACCGGCTCATCCAGCAGATCGTCCCCGCGGTGAGCGCCGTCGCCGGACCTGCCCCGATCGACGCGGCCGCGGTGGACTCCTCGGAGGTCGGTCGCCGCCACCTGCGGCGTACCGTCATGGAGGTCGTCTCGAGGTCCGAGCTCATCAGCGACGCGGTCGCCGCCGGCACGGTGGCCATCATCGGCGCGAACTACAAGCTCCTCGAGGGGACCGCCATGGCCGACATCGTCATCGGCGACGTCACGGTCCCCGAATAACCATCCGCTCGCCGTCCGGCGCAGCACCCACCATCGCAATCGCACGAAGGAGAACGAACAGCGTGGTAGACACCTCAGCAACCGAGTACCGCATCGAACACGACACCATGGGTGAGGTGCGGGTCCCCGCGAACGCGCTCTACGGCGCCCAGACGCAGCGGGCCGTCGAGAACTTCCCGATCTCGGGCAGCGGACTCGAGTCGGCGCAGATCGCCTCGCTGGCCCGGATCAAGAAGTCCGCGGCACTCGCCAACGCCAAGCTCGGCGTCCTCGACCAGGGTGTCGCCGACGCGATCGCCGCAGCGGCCGACGAGGTCATCACCGGCGCGCACGACGCGCAGTTCCCGGTCGACACCTACCAGACCGGCAGCGGCACCTCGTCGAACATGAACATGAACGAGGTCCTGGCGACGCTCGCGAGCGCGCGCCTCGGCAGCCCGGTGCACCCCAACGACCACGTCAACGCCTCGCAGTCCTCCAACGACGTCTTCCCGACCTCGGTGCACATCGCGGTCACGAGCGCCCTCATCGATGACCTCATCCCGGCCCTCGACCACCTGGCTGTGTCGCTCGAGCGCAAGGCCGAGCTGTGGAAGACCGCGGTGAAGCCCGGCCGGACGCACCTCATGGACGCCACCCCCGTCACCCTCGGGCAGGAGTTCGGCGGCTACGCCCGCCAGATGCGGCTCGGCATCGAGCGGGTGCGGACGGCACTCCCCCGCGTCGCAGAGGTCCCGCTCGGTGGAACCGCGACGGGCACCGGCATCAACACGCCGAAGGGCTTCCCCCAGCTCGTCATCGAGCTGCTCGCGCAGGAGACCGAGCTGCCGATCACGGAGGCCCAGGACCACTTCGAGGCCCAGGGCGCTCGTGACGGACTCGTCGACGCCTCGGGAGCCCTCCGGGTCATCGCGGTGAGCCTCACGAAGATCTGCAACGACCTCCGCTGGATGGGCTCCGGCCCGAACACCGGTCTCGGCGAGCTGCACATCCCCGACCTCCAGCCGGGATCCTCGATCATGCCCGGCAAGGTGAACCCCGTGATCCCGGAGGCCGTCCTGATGGTCGGCGCCCGGGTCATCGGCAACGACGCGACCATCGCCTGGGCCGGCGCCTCGGGCTCCTTCGAGCTCAACGTCGCGATCCCGGTCATGGGCACGGCGCTCCTCGAGAGCATCCGTCTCCTGTCGAACGCGACCCGGGTCCTCGCCGACAAGACCGTCGACGGCCTCGAGGCCAACCTCGACCGCGCTGCGGCACTCGCCGGCTCCTCGCCCTCCATCGTCACCCCGCTGAACAAGATCATCGGCTATGAGTCGGCGGCGAAGATCGCCAAGCACTCCGTCGCCAAGGGTCTGACCGTCCGCGAGGCCGTCGTCGACCTCGGGTTCGTCGAACGCGGCGAGATCACGGAGGAGCAGCTCGACACGGCGCTCGACGTCCTCTCGATGACGCACCCCGGCTGAGTCGACCCGCTCGTCGAACGACCGGACGGCCCCGGAACCCTCGCGGTTCCGTGGCCGTCTCCGTCCGTGTGGTCACGCCGAGACGGCGATCGCGCTCCAGCAGCCGAGGAGCAGGAACGGGCCGAACGGGATGCGCGTGCGCCAACCGGCGGAGCCGCCACGTGAGCGTGCGAGGAACACGACGACCGCACCCGCGAGGCCGGCCGAGGAGACCGACACCACCGCGAAGAGCAGCACCGCGGACGTCCCGAAGCAGCCGACCGCGAGGCCGAGCAGCGCGCCGAGCTTCACGTCCCCCATGCCCAGCCCGCCGAAGACGGCGCACACGTACAGGACGGCGCCGACCGCGAACCCCATCAGGAGCGGTTCGAGCGGGGCCACCTGGCGCACTGCGGCATCGACCGCGGTGACCGGCACCGCGATGGCGAGCGCCGGCAGCACGAGACGGTTGGGGAGCCTCCGCTCCGCGACGTCGATCCACACGAGCGGCGGCGTGATGCAGGCGAGCCACACGAGCACGATGACGACCGGACGCGGGTCGTGGCCGAGCCGGGCCACGGTGACGGCTACGAGCAGCAGCGTCGAGCCGGCCATCGCCGCGGTGGCGACACGCGGGCGGCGCCGCCTGCCGGAGGAGGTCGGTCGCGAGGGCATCCCGTCAGGATAGGAGGATCCTCGTGCCGGCCTGCAGCGTTCTCCACAGGCGGCCAGGGTCGGCGGGGCGGGCCTTGCGAGCCAGCCCCGCCGACGGCCGCTAGGCCAGCTCGTTCCCTTCGAGCATTTCGGTCACGAGAGCCGCGATGGCCGAGCGCTCCGAGCGCGTCAGCGTGACGTGCGCGAACAGCGGGTGCCCCTTGAGCGTCTCGATCACCGAGGCGACGCCGTCGTGTCGGCCGACGCGCAGGTTGTCGCGCTGGGCGACGTCGTGCGTGAGGACGACCCGCGAGTTCTGCCCGATCCGGCTGAGGACCGTGAGGAGGACGTTGCGCTCGAGCGACTGCGCCTCATCGACGATCACGAAGGCGTCGTGGAGCGACCGGCCGCGGATGTGCGTCAGCGGGAGCACCTCGAGGATGCCCCGTTCGACCACCTCGTCGAGCACGTTCTGCGAGACGACCGCGCCGAGCGTGTCGAAGATCGCCTGTCCCCAGGGGTTCATCTTCTCGCCCTGGTCGCCGGGCAAGTACCCGAGCTCCTGGCCGCCGACCGCGTACAGCGGGCGGAACACCATGATCTTCTTGTGCGCCTGTCGCTCGAGGACGGCCTCCAGACCCGCGCAGAGGGCGAGCGCGGACTTCCCCGTCCCGGCTCGACCTCCCAGCGAGAGGATCCCGATCTCGGGGTCGAGCAGGAGGTCGATCGCGAGCCGCTGCTCGGCCGAGCGTCCGTGCAGACCGAAGACGTCGCGGTCGCCGCGGACGAGCTTGTAGCTGCGCTTGCCCGTGACCCGCCCGAGTGCGGATCCCCGGTCCGAGTGGATCACGAGGCCCGTGTTGATCGGCAGGTCCTCGATGATCGGCGTCGTGCCCTCCTCGCGCTCCCACAGCGTGCTCATGTCCTCGGAGCCGAGGGTGATCTCGGACATGCCCGTCCAGCCGGAGTCGACCGCGAGTTCCGCCCGGTACTCCTCCGCCTGCAGACCGATGGAGGCCGCCTTGACGCGCAGCGGCAGGTCCTTGGACACGACCGTGACCGTCAGGCCGTCGTTCGCCAGGTTCAGCGCGACCGCGAGGATGCGCGAGTCGTTGTCGCCGAGCTGGAGACCGGACGGCAGCGAGGCCATGCTCGAGTGGTTGAGTTCGACCCGCAGGGATCCGCCGTCACCGACGGGGATCGGGAAGTCGAGGCGTTCGTGCTCGATGCGGAGCTCGTCGAGGATGCGGAGTGCCTGACGTGCGAAGTAGCCGATCTCGGGGTCGTTGCGCTTGCCCTCGAGCTCGCTGATGACGACGACCGGGATGACGACGGCGTGCTCGGCGAACCGGAAGAGCGCCTTGGGATCCGACAGCAGCACGGAGGTGTCGAGCACGTAGGTGATCTCGGCCTGCGCCTGATCCCCCCCGCTCGCCGTGTGGTCGGCGGGTCGCCGGCTCCGTCTCGTCGACGCGTCCCGCGTCTCGGTCCCGGCTGACGTGTTCTGGATTTCTCGCGAGGCCACAACCACTCCCACCCCGAGCATCTGATGCTCGGATCACTGTGCGAAACGGCCGCCTGCAGGGTTTCGAGCCGAACTTGTGTGGCCGTCTCGACCGGGCTCCATGCCCGATGAGATGAACGTACGTCCGGCCGCCGACATCGACGCGACGACACGCCCCGTGTCCTGTTACGGGGAGGTGAACAGATGGGGGCCGTCTTCTGGCCCGCCGGTGGTCGGACGGCAGCTCAGTAGCTCGCGGCCGTCGCGAACGACAGCAGCGCACCGCGCAGCTGGTCCAGCGTCTGCCGGCTGGTACCGGCGTGCACGCTGAGCCGCACGGCCCCGGCGCGGATGGTCGCGGTGACGCCGTGGTTCTCGAGCGAGGTCCACAGCGTGTCGAGGACGGACTCCTCCGGCTCCAGGACGACGATGCCCGCGCGTTCGTGCTCGTCTCGCGAGGAGACCACCGCGACGCCGAACTCGTCCGCGAGCTCGATCACCTCGGCCGTGAGCTCGGCGATCGCGGCGTGGACCGTCGCGGTGCCGACGGCGACCGTGTCCTCCAACGACGCCGCGAACCGTGCCGCCGCGAGCGGGTCGGGCCTGGTGATCGAGTACGCGCGCGCCGATCGGCTCGGTGCCGGGGTCGCGCTGAACGGCCAGGGCTCGTCGGTGCCGGTCACGCCGGAGAAGACCGGCTCGAGTCGCTCGACGGCGCGGTCGCTCAGGGCGAGGAATCCGGTGCCCCAGCCCGCCCGCATCCACTTCTGCCCGCCCGAGGCGACCACGTCGGCGACGGCGTAGGGGGCGTCGACCACACCGAAGCCCTGGATGGCGTCGACGATCAGGAGGCGGTCGCCGATCACCTCGCGGACGGCTTCGAGGTCGCAGACGTAGCCGGTGCGGTAGTCGACGAGGCTCACGGCAACGGCGGTGACGGCGTCGTCGAGCTGCTCGCGCACGCTCTCGGCCGTCACGTGCCCGCGTCGCGTCTCGAGCCATCTCGGCCTGAGCAGGTGCCGGTGCTCGGCGGCCCGCTCCGCGGCGAGCGGCAGCGTGGGGTATTCCAGGCGGGAGAGCAGGACCGTGCCGCTCAGACCGAACATCGCGTGCATGAGGCCCTGCGAGGTGTTGGGCTGGGCGACGACCTGCTCGGCGCGGAACCCGGTGAGCGTCCCGACGGCGGTCCGCATCCGTTCGTCCTGCCCGTCGACCGCGCCGAGCGTGCCGGGCGTCGCACTCGCGAGCACGTCGTTCCAGCGGGCGGCCTCGAGGACGACGGACGCGGCCAACGGACCCACACTGCCGTAGTTGAGATAGCCGTCGACCTCACCGAATCCCGCTTGGAACGTCTCCAACCGGGACGCCGTCTCCGGCTCGTCCGGCTCCGAGGCGGGCGTGGACCGGCTCATCCGCCGAACCGCCGCTGCCGCCTGGAGAAGTCGCGGAGGGCGCGGAGGAAGTCGACCTCGCGGAGGTCGGGCCCGAGCGCCTCGACGAAATAGAACTCGCTGTGGGCGCTCTGCCAGAGCATGAAGTCGCTCATCCGCTGTTCGCCGCTGGTGCGGATGACGAGGTCGGGGTCGGGCTGGCCTCCCGTGTAGAGGTGCTCACCGATGAGGTCGGGGGTGAGCAGCGCTGCGAGGTCTTCCAGGCTCCGACCCTCGAGGTGGTGCTTGGCGACGATCGCGCGCATCGCGTCCACGATCTCCGTGCGACCGCCGTAGCCGACCGCGAGGTTGATGTGCATGCCGGCACGGTCGGCCGTGCGCTCCTCCGCACTCGTCAACGCCGTGCGCAGCGACTCCGGGAGACCGTCGCTCGAACCGACGTGCTTCACGCGCCAGTCACGGTAGTGCGACAGCCCCTCGGCGAGGTCGGCGATGATGTCGACGAGGTCGTCCAGCTCGTCCGGTGCGCGGTTCACCAGGTTGTCGCTCGACAGCAGGTACAGGGTGACGACGCCGATGCCGAGGTCGTCGCACCAGGTCAGGAACTCGCGCATCTTCGCCGCACCGGCCCGGTGACCGTGCGCCGCTGTGTCGTACCCGAGCTGCTTGGCCCACCGCCGGTTGCCGTCGATGATCATCGCGACATGGTGCGGCAGCGTCTGCGGAGTGAGCGCCTTCCGGAGGCGCCGTGCGTAGACGCCGTACAGGAAGCCGTCCACCGGTGCGGAATGCCTCGTCATCACCCTGCAACGCTAGTGCAGTTTCCTGCATCGCTCCCAGTACGCGTTCCGTGCCACCCCGTATCCTGGACCCATGACGAGTGGAGACCCCGAGCTGCCGAAGCTGCCGTTGCTCGAGGTCGCCGCCGACGATGCCGCCGCACCGGAGGAGGTCAAACCGACCTGGCGCGGATGGCTGCACGCCGGGATCTTCCCCATCTCGATCGTCGCCGGGATCGTCCTCGTCGTGCTCGCACAGGGCGCGGCCGCGAAGTGGAGTTCGACGGTCTTCGTGCTCACCTCGATGCTGCTCTTCGGGAACTCGGCGCTGTACCACCGGTTCTCCTGGCGTCCCTCGGTCAAGCTCCTCCTCAAGCGGATCGACCACGCCAACATCTTCCTGTTGATCGCCGGCACCTACACGCCGCTCGCCGTGCTCGCGCTACCACCGGCGCAGGGCAACCTCCTGCTCGTGCTCGTCTGGGGCGGCGCGCTCCTCGGCATCGGTTTCCGCGTGTTCTGGATCAACGCTCCGCGGTGGCTCTACGTCCCGCTCTACCTGGCACTCGGGTGGGGTGCGGTCGCGTACCTTGGCGACATCGCCCGCGGCAACTTCGCCACGATGGTGCTCGTCGCCGCCGGTGGCCTGTTCTACACGGTCGGCGCGGCCATGTACGCGATGAAGCGACCGAACCCCTGGCCGGGGCGGTTCGGGTTCCACGAGCTCTTCCACCTGTGCACGGTGCTCGCGTTCCTCTGTCACTGGACCGGGATCCTGCTGATCGCGATCGACCCGGTCTACAAACGCTGACGAGCGGCGGCCCGGCGCGCGGCGAGTCGTCGCAGTGGTGGTGTCAGCGGGCCGACTGGTCCGACGGCGGGCGAGGGTCGTCCTCGACGCCTGCGGGGGCCGCCTCACCGGTGTCGCTCCCCGCGCGGTCCGCGGCTGCCCGCTCGGCGACCTCGGCCTGGAGCCGCTCGTCGATCTCCGCGCGGTAGTTGACCCGGCGCACGCGACGCACCAGGTCGATGACGAGGAACACGACGACGCCGGCGATGGCGAAGGTGATCACGAAGCCCCACGGTCCCGGCGTCACCTGGTTCTCGTCGAACGCCGGCGAGGGCGACGGCGACGGCGTGACCGCCAACAGGACCTCGGTGAACAGGTGGTGCATCATGCGGTTCCTTCGCTGGTGTCGATGCCGTCGAACAGCTCCGACTCTGGGGTGGTCGACGCGACGTGCGACGTGACCAGTTGGTAGTCCTCGAACGGCCATGCGGCACGGAGGACGTCGTTGGGCCAGAAGAAGAACGGTGAGTCTGGCGGCACCTGGCTGCCGTGCGCCCGGAGCGCGGCGTCGCGCGCCTCGAAGAAGTCGCCGACGCGCACGTGCGTCGTCGCGAGATCGGGCCGGCCGGCCATCCACTCGCGCATCTCGGCCAATCGCTCGACCGCCGGGTCGTCGGGGTGGTGCTCCAACAGGTAGGCGTACACGGCCTCGAGCCGGGCGGGGCTGAACGAGCGGTCGTAGTACAGCTTGTCGACCCGCCAGGGCTCGCCCGCTTCGGGATAGCGCGTGGGATCTGCCGCCGCTTCGAACGCCGCGACGCTCACCTCGTGGCACCGGATGTGGTCGGGGTGCGGGTAGCCCCCGTTCTCGTCGTAGGTGATGATGACCTGCGGCCGGAAGGAGCGGACGATGCGCACGAGCACACCGGTCGAGACCTCGAGGGGGATGTCGGCGAAGCTCGCGGGTGGGACCGTGCCGTCGTCGCGGGCCATCCCGCTGTCCTGATAGCCGAGCCACCGGTGCTCGATGTCGAGGATCTCCTGCGCCGCGGCCATCTCGAGGCGACGGTAGCCGGGGAGGTCGCGCTCGATCATCGCGACGTCGGCGAGTCCGGGGTTCTGGAGGTCGCCGCGTTCACCACCGGTGCAGCTGACGACCATGACCTCGGCGCCGAGGCTCCGGTAGTGCGCGAGGGTCGCCGCACCCTTGCTCGACTCGTCGTCGGGGTGCGCGTGCACGGCGAGCAGTCTCATGGTCATGGTGCTCCGCCTTCCGGCTGGTCTGCGCGAGGGGACCGCTTCGCGACTCGTGACGTGACGACGCGGTCGGGACTCCGCATCCAGGAAGAGGCAATACGCTTGAGGTGTCGACCTCGAGGCGTCTCGCACTCCTGGTCCAGCTTAACCGTTCGAACCGGAGCCCGTGACGTGACCTCTCCCCTGCAGGATGCCGGCCCTCAGGACGCCATCGCGGCGCGATACGGACGCACCCCTGGCAACCGTGCCCGCGACCGCCGCCTGATCTGGCTGGCCGCCGCCGCGTTCGCCGTCGTCTTCATCGCGTGGGTCGTGTGGGCCGGTCTCGACGGCAGTCGGCCGAGCATCGAGTCGCGCAACACGGCGCACGAGATCGTCGACGACACGATGGTCAGCGTGTCCTTCGAGGTCACCGGTCCGCAGGACACCCCCATGGCCTGCTCGGTCCAGGCGCTCAACGAGCAGTTCGCGGTCGTCGGATGGAAGGTCGTCGAGCTGCCGCCGTCCGAGCAGCGCACCCGCACCTTCACGGAGAGCGTCCGCACCACGGAGCTCAGCAACACCGGCGTCGTCGACACCTGTTGGGTGGTCGAGCGCCGCTCCTGACCCGCGACGGCGTCGGCGCGTGCACCGCACTCGCGCGCCGATCGTGCGATACTCGAAGGCAGTACTTCATACGCCCCGGCATTCCGCCGGGGCGTCTGGCATATGACGGGCGTTTCGGCCGTCGTGTGCGGACCCACCATGCAAAGGAGTTCCATCGTGTCCGAGCAGATCCAGGAGACGTTCCTCACCCAGCAGGCCTTCGACCGGCTCCAGGCGGAACTCGAGCACCTCAGCACGACGGGCCGCGAGGAGATCGCCAAGCGCATCGAAGCGGCTCGCGAAGAGGGCGACCTCAAGGAGAACGGCGGTTACCATGCCGCGAAGGACGAGCAGGGCAAGCAGGAGGCCCGCATCCGGACGCTCACGCAGATGCTGCGCGACGCCAAGGTGAGCGAGGCACCGCAGTCCAGTGGTGTCGTGGAGTCCGGCACCGTCATCACGGCCGTCGTCGCTGGCGGCGAGGAGCGGTTCCTCCTCGGCAGCCGCGAGATCGCCGGCAACACCGACCTCGACGTCTACAGCGAGGGCAGCCCGCTCGGCGCCGCCATCCTCGGTCTGAAGATCGGCGAGAAGACCACCTACGAGGCGCCGAACGGCAAGGAGATCACCGTGTCGATCAGCGCGGTGGAGACCTACACCGGTTCCTGATCCGGTACGTCGCGCCTTCGCGACCGACCAGACGCAGCAGGGCCCCGCCGATACGGCGGGGCCCTGCTGTGTTCCGTCGGTCGGATCAGTCGTCGACGATCTGCGGGTCGTACCCCGCCTCGCGGAGTGTCTGCACGACGAGGTCGCGGTGGTCGGGCCCGCGCGTCTCGATGCTGAGCTCGAGTTCGACGTCGCTGATCTGCAAGCCGTGGCCGTGTCGGGTGTGCAGCACCTCGATGACGTTCGCGTTGGCCTGCGCGACGAGCTCCGCCGTCCGTGCGAGCTGCCCCGGTCGGTCGGGCAGCGGGATGCGCAGCGTCAGGTAGCGGTCCGACGCCGCGAGGCCGTGACTGACGACCCGCTGGAGCAGGAGCGGGTCGATGTTGCCGCCGGAGAGGATGGTGACCGTCGTGCCGGTCGGTTCGATCTTCCCGGCCAGGATCGCCGCGACACCGGCGGCGCCGGCAGGTTCGACGACGAGCTTGGCGCGCTCGAGCAGGACGACGATCGCCCGGGCGAGGTCGTCTTCGCTGACGGTGACGACCTCGTCGACGAGGGCGCTGATCATCTCGAAGTTGAGCTCACCGGGACGGGCCACGGCGATGCCGTCGGCGATGGTCGGCTGCACGGTGATGGTCGTCGGGGTTCCGGCTTCCAGCGACGCCGGGTACGCGGCCGCGTTCGCCGCCTGGACGCCGATCACGCGGATGGTGCGTCCTTCGAGGGCAGCGCGCTGCTTCATGACACCCGCGACACCCGAGATGAGCCCGCCGCCGCCGATCGGCACGATGACCGTCTCGACGTCGGGGACCTCCTCGAGGATCTCGAGCCCGAGCGTGCCCTGCCCGGTGATGACGTCCGGGTGGTCGAACGGCGGGATGAGGATGGCACCGGTCTCCGCGGCAAACTCGGCGGCGGCGATCAGCGGTTCCGCCACCGTGTGGCCGCGCAGGATGACGTGCGCACCGTAGTCGCGCGTGGCGGCGAGCTTCGGCAGCGGGACGCCGACCGGCATGAAGATGGTCGCGGTGATGCCGAGCTCACGGGCGGCGAAGGCGACACCCTGCGCGTGGTTGCCCGCTGAGGCCGCGACGACGCCGCGCGCCCGCTCCTCAGGGGTCAGGCTGGACATGCGGTTGTACGCGCCGCGGATCTTGTAGGAGCCGGTGCGCTGGAGGTTCTCGCACTTGAGGTGCACAGGCACGCCGAGGACGTCGGCGAGGTAGCGCGAACTCTCCATCGGCGTGCGCTGGACGGTGCCGACGAGGGTGTCCCTGGCCCGCTCGAACGCGGCGAGCGACGGGCCGGGGAACACGGGTGTGGTGATCGTTGAATCGGTCATGGTGTGCGGGGTCCTGGACTTTCTGGGGACGAGGTCTCTCGGAGGTCTTCGCTGGGGTGCTGGGGCTCCTGATCGCCTGGGCGATCCTGCGGCTCGTGGGACGAGCGGGAGCCCGGACGGATTCGCCTGGGGCTCGGGACGGTCTGCCAGATGGCGCCTTCGGCACCCGGTTCCGGCGGAGCACTGCCGCCGGTCCGCCAGGTGCCGCTGGCGATGGTGTGGACCATCACGTTGATCACGGCCACCACGGGCACCGCGAACAGGGCGCCGGGGATGCCGGCGACGAGCGTGCCGCCCGCGACGGCGAGGACGACGGCGAGCGGGTGGACCTTGACGGCCGTACCCATGATGAGCGGCTGCAGGACGTGACCCTCGAGCTGCTGGACGAGGAGCACGACGCCGAGCATGAGCAGCGCGATGACGGGACCGTTGTAGACGAGCGCGAGGAAGACGGCCACGGCGCCGGTCACCACGGCGCCGACGATCGGCACGAACGAGCCGAGGAAGACGAGCACGGCCACCGGGATCGCGAGCGGGACGCCGAGGAAGAACGCACCGAGTCCGATACCGACCGCGTCGATCGAGGCCACGAGGATCTGTGTGCGGACGTAGTTGCCGAGCGTCCGCCACCCTGCGCGACCGGCGCTGTCGACCGCGGGGCGTGCCCGCTGCGGGAAGACGCGCACCGTCCAACGCCAGATCGTCCGACCGTCGATGAGCATGAACAGCAGACAGAAGAGCGTCAGGAAGACGCCCGTCGCGACATGGCCGAGCGTCGAACCGATCGACAGGGCGCCCGAGAGCAGGACCTGGCTGTCCTGCTGGAGCGAGTCGAACGCCTGGGCGATGAAGTCGTTGAGCTGTGTCTCGGTCACATGCAACGGGCTGGCGAGCAGGAAGGCCTTGAAGTCGCCGTAGGCGGTCATGGTACGGGCCTGCACGGAGGCGAACTGCGAGGTGATCTGCGAGATCGCGAGGAAGATCAGTCCGCTCACCACGGAGAGGGTGCCGACCATCGCGAGCGCGATGGCGAGACCCTTCGGCCAGCGGTGCCGCACCAGGACGTCGACGACGGGCTTCAGGAGCGCGGAGACGAGGACGGCGATGAGCAGCGGGATCACGATGAGGCGGAGCTGCACGACGAGGAAGACGAGCAGCGCGACGACCGCGGCCACCAGCAGGATCCGCCAGGACCACGCTGCGGCCACGCGCATGCCGCGCGGGACGCTGCTCGACCCGCTCAGGTCCGGTTCGCGCACGGGCGCGGCCGCTTCGGGAAGGAAGCGTCCCCACCAGGTCTTCGGAGTGTCGTCCGCCATTGCTCAAGTGTATGGCTGGCACATGCCGGTGAGCGCATGTGGACGCCGGACGGGCGGTGGTGCTTCCGCCGGTGCACGGCGGGTGTCCGACGCCGGTGCTAGCGTCGGGCCGTGTCCGCTTCCCTCTCCCCCGCCCTCGCCCGACGGATCGCGCTCGGTGCGCAAGGGTTCGGCGCCCCGCAGCGCACGACTCCGGCGGGTACCCGCACCCTGCGCTCGGCGATCGATCGCCTGGGTCTCCTGCAGATCGACTCCGTCAACGTGTTCGAGCGCAGTCACTACCTGCCGCTGTTCGCGAGGCTCGGCGGATACGACAAGACGCTGCTGGATCGGCTGACCCTCGGAGTCGACGCGCCCTACCTCGAGTACTGGGCGCATGAGGCGGCCTTCATCCCCCGCGACTCGTGGCCGTTGTTCCGGTGGCGGATGGACGGGCACCGCGCGAAGCATGTCGGCGACGAGACCACCTGGGCGAGCCAGAACACGGAGATGTTGGACTGGGTCCGAGCGCTCCTGCGCGTCGAGGGGCCGCTGAAGGCGAGCGAGATCGAACACGACGCGAACGTCCGACGCGGACCGTGGTGGGGATGGTCCGATGTGAAACGGGCGTTGGAGGTCCTGTTCCTGTACGGCGAGGTGGTCACGGCCGGTCGCGACCGGTTCGAACGCCGGTACGCGCTGGCCGAGCACGTGCTGCCGCAGCACCTCCTCGACCTCGACGTCGCCCGGCCCGACGCGATCCGTGCGCTCGTCGAGCAGGCAGCGGCAGCGCAGGGCGTCGCGACCGTCGCGGACCTCGCGGACTACTTCCGGATCAAGCCGCAGACCGCGGTCCGCCGAGCTGTCGACGAGCTTGTGGACTCCGGTGTCCTCGAACCCGTGACCGTGGCCGGCTGGGACCGACGCGGTGGGCCGCAGGAAGCGTGGCTGCACCGCGACGCCCGACGGCCGCGACGGATCGAGGGGGCCGCGCTGCTCAGCCCGTTCGACCCCGTCGTCTGGTTCCGCGAACGCGCCCTCCGCATGTTCGGACTCCACTACCGAATCGAGATCTACACGCCGGAGCCCAAGCGCGTCTACGGCTACTACGTGCTACCGGTTCTCATCGACGGTGAGATCGTCGCGCGCGTCGATCTGAAGAGCGACCGGCAGGCCGGGGTCCTGCGGGTCCAGTCCGCCTGGTTCGAGCGTGGACACCAGGATGCCGTCGCCAGAGGGCTTCGTCCCGTCGCCGACGACGCGATCGCAGGACGCCTCGCGGAGCTCCTCGAACAGACGGCCCGCTGGCAGGGACTCGACGCGGTGGTCGTCGTCGACCGCGGGACGCTGGCGGCGCCCCTCGCGCATGCGGTCGGCACCCGGCTCGTCCCCGGCTCGCGCGCGCCGGAGATGGGTACTACTCCCCATGCTCAGGAGGCGCAATCACTCTCAGGGGATGCACACCGACTGCTAAGTTGATGAGCACCTTCATGGTCCGAAACGAGGGGAACCCGCCCATGAGCAACGACGACACCACACCACAGCAACCAGGCCGACCGAACCCGGGCGAGCAGCACAACCAGCCGTCCCAGGGCGACCAGCAGCCCTCGTACCAGCAGGGTCAGCAGCAGCCCAACCCGTACCAGTCCGGCCAGCAGCAGACGCCGAACCCGTACCAGCAGGGCCAGCAGCAGACGCCGAACCCGTACCAGCAGGGTCAGCAGGGTCAGCAGGGTCAGCAGGGTCAGCAGGGTCAGCAGAACCCGTACCAGTCCGGGCAGCAGCAGACGCCGAACCAGGCGCCCCCGGCTCCCTACGGTCAGCAGACCGGTCAGCAGCCCGGCGCCCAGAACCCGTACCAGCAGGGCCAGCAGGGCCAGCAGCCCAACGGCCAGTACGCGACGGCGCAGAACCCGTACGCGACCGGCGCTCCGAAGCAGCCGATGGACCCGAAGCAGAAGAAGCGGATCATCCTGTGGTCGTCGATCGCCGGTGGTGCACTCGTGCTCATCGCCGCCGCCGCCATCACCATCAGCGTGCTGAACACCACGGCGTTCGGCCCGCAGGCGAAGGTCGAGGAATACCTCAAGGCCATCGCCGCCGGCGACGCGAAGCTCGCGACGAGCCTCGTCGCACCGGACCCCTCGATCGTCGGCAGCACCGACGACGAGTCCGCAGAGCCCGAGGCCACCCCGGACCCGTCCGCGTCGGCCGATCCGGATGCGGACGCCGAAGCCGAGGCTCCGGCCGCCGTCAAGCCGACCGCACTGCTCACCAACGAGGTCCTGAAGGGCGCCGACGAGCGCATCAAGAACCCTGAGGTCGGCCGCGTCTACAACCGCAACGGCGAGGCACGCGTGCAGGTCACGTACGAACTCGGTGGCAAGAAGTACGAGGACTCGGTCACGCTCGAGAGCGAAGGCAAGCAGTTCCTGTTCTTCGACCAGTGGAAGCTCGCCAGCTCCCTCGTCGGCAGCATCAACGTCTACACCGGTCTCGGTGGCACGGCGTTCAGCGTCAACGGCGTCAACTTCGACGGCGCGTCCGACGAGAGCCTGTTCGCCTACCCGGCCATCTACACGGTCGCTCCGCCGGAGAGCAAGTACCTGCAGGGCGACGCCCAGACCATCACGCTGAGCTCGTACAGCGCCGGCGAGGGTTCGGCCTTCATCGACATCGACGTGACCGCCACCGAGGCGCTCACGACCGAGGTCACGAAGCAGGTCGTCGCGATGATCGAGAAGTGCCTCGACGCCACCACGCTCGACACCACCTGTGGCGTCATGCCGGACTGGCAGCAGAAGCAGTTCACGAGTGTCGGCCCGGTGACCTGGACGCTCACCTCTCCCCCGACCGTCGAAGTCGATGAGAGCGGTTCGTACTTCTACACCTCGGACGGCCGGATCGACGGCTCGTTCGACGCCTCCTGGTACGGCAGCGCCGTGGCGGGTCAGCAGGTGTGGGACACGTACCTGAACTTCCCCGGCAAGATCACGATCGACGCCGACGACAAGGTCACGGTGACGTTCGACTCCGACGAGCAGACCGAGTAACGGTTCTCGCCTGAACGCCGAATGGGGCGGCACCTCCGGGTGCCGCCCCATTCGTGTATCCGGGGCCGGGAGGCCCTCGCCTAGAAGCCGCCGCCGATGGTGCTCAGGCGCTTGATCCGTTCGACAAGCGGCGGGTGGGTGCTGAACAAGCGGGCCACCGCGCCGGGCTTCAACGGGTCGGAGATCCAGAGGTGCGCCATGGACGAGTTCTGCTTCGCCATCGGTCGACCGTAGGCGGCGAGCTTCCCCAGCGCGCTCGCGAGCGCTTCCGGGTGACGGGTCGTGAGGGCGCCCGTCGCGTCGGCGAGGTACTCACGCTGCCGTGAGATGGACAGCTGGACGAGCGTCGCGAGCAGCGGTGCCACGAGCATCGCCACGATGCCGATGATGAGCATGACGGGGTTGCCGCCGTTGTTGTTGTTCCGGTTGCCGCCACCCCAGATCGTCATCCGGAGGAGCATGTCGGAGAGGAACCCGATCGCGACGACGAGCCCGAAGACGACCATGGACACGCGGATGTCGTAGTTGCGGACGTGACCGAGTTCGTGGGCCATGACCCCCTCCAGCTCGGCGTCGTTGAGGATCTCGAGGAGGCCGGTCGTCGCGGCCACCATCGCGTGCTGGGGGTCGCGACCCGTCGCGAAGGCGTTGGGCGCCGGGTCGACGATGAGGTACACCTCGGGCATCGGCGTCCCGGTGGTGATCGCGAGGTTCTCGACGATGCGGTACAGCCTCGGGTTGTCGGCCAGCTCGATGCGCTGCGCACCGGTCATCGCGATGGCCTGCCGCCCGGCGAAGAAGTACTGGATCACCGCGTACACGACGGCCACGACGAGCACCACGATCGTGATCGTCAGGTTCTGGTAGAGATACCCCGCGAGCCAACCGAGGCCGCCGATGATGACCAGGAAGACGACGAAGATCAGGACCGTGTTGAGCTTGTTCCTGGCGATGGCGCGGTACATGGGACTGCGCTACCGCACGTCAGAACTGGACGCGCGGCGGTTCGGCGATCGCCGCGTTGTCGGTGACCTCGAAGAAGTCGTGCTCCGAGAAGCCGAGGCCCTTGGCGAACAGGTTGTTCGGGAACACCTTGACCTTGGTGTTCAGCTCCCGGACACCGCCGTTGTAGAAGCGGCGCGAGGCCTGGATCTTGTCCTCGGTGTCGACGATCTCGGACTGGAGCTGGAGGAAGTTCTGGCTCGCCTGCAGCTGCGGGTAGGCCTCCGCGACGGCGAAGATGCTCTTCAGCGCCTGCTGCATGTGGGTCTCGGCCTCACTCACGGCCGCCGGCCCCTGCGCGGTGAGCGTCTCGGCACGAGCCTTCGTCACGTTCTCGAACACGGCCTTCTCGTGCGCCGCGTACCCCTTGACCGCCTCGATGAGGTTCGGGATGAGGTCGGCGCGTCGCTTCAGCTGGACGGTGATGTCGCTCCATGCTTCCTCGACCCGCACGTTCAGCGTCACGAGCGAGTTGTACGTCACCCAGAAGTAGATGCCGACGATGACGACCAGGGCGACGACGATGAGGACTGGGATCAGCCATTCCATGAGGATGGGCTCCTTGTGAGTCGATGGAGAGCGGGTCTGCTCATTCTACCTGCGACCCACCGGTGCCCTTGGGGAGTTCGGAGGAAGCACGCAGCAGGCGTGCAGCGCGGACGCACCGGACACCCGGCGGGCCGTCACTCGCCGAGGACGCGGGCGAGGTACCGGTTGCCGAACAGGCGGCCGGGGTCGAGGCGGTCGCGGAGGCGGACGAACTCGTCGAAGCGAGGATAGACGCCGCGCAGGGACGACGCGTCACGGCCGTGCAGTTTGCCCCAGTGGGGCCGACCGCCCAACTCGATCATGATCGCCTCGACGGCGCGGAAGTACTCCCCCGGGTCCTCACGGAAGAAGCGGTGCACGGCGACGTATCCGGTCGCACGACCTGATGCCGTGGAGAGCCACAGCTCGTCGGCCGCCGCGACCCGGACCTCGATGGGGAAGGAGATCCGCCACCCCCGCTCCTCGATGAGTGCGCGGATCCGGGCGAACGCGGTCGGGAGGTGCTCGAGCGGCACCGCGTACTCCATCTCCACGAACCGCACCGTGCGGCTCGTGGTGAACACGCGCGTCGACCGATCGGTGAACTCACGGTCGCCGACGAGGCGGTCCGCGAGCCGGTTCACGCGCGGGACGGTGGCCGGCGCGACGACGCCCGTGTTGCAGAGGACCCGGTAGACCCCGTTGGCGAGGAGCGTGTCGTCGACCCACTTCGCGACCGGGCGGAGTGGCCTGGTGGGCGCGTCACCCGGCAGCCGGTGGTTCGTCTTGGTCAGGGCGGTCGCGGTGTGCGGGAACCAGTAGAACTCGAAGTGGTCGACGGCGGCGGCCCGGTCGAGCAGCGCTGGCAGCAGCTCGTCGAGCGACTCAGGCCGTTCCACCGCGTGCAGTACGAACGCCGGGACGCACTGCAGCGTGACCTCGACGAGGATCCCGAGCGCTCCGAGCCCGAGCGCCAGCGCCGGGAGGAGCCCTGGTTCCTGCTGGGCGTCCGACGTCAGCAGCTCGCCCTCCGCCGTCACCATCGTCACCCCGACGACCTGCGTCGCGATGCCGCCGAACGCCATCCCGGTCCCGTGTGTGCCAGTGGAGATCGCGCCGGCCACGGACTGCCGGTCGATGTCGCCGAGGTTCGGCATGGCGAGACCGTACGGTTCGAGGAGGCGCGGGATGTCATGGAGGCGCGTACCGGCGCGGAGGGTCACGCGGTTGCGTTCCCGATCGACCCGGACCAGACCGCTCAGGGCGTCGAGCTCGAGCAGCACACCGGGCGCGACGGCGATCCCGGTGAAGCTGTGTCCGGCTCCGACCGCCTTGATCGGAAGGCCCGCCCCCGCTGCAGCACGCACGAGGCGCTGCACCGCGCCGACCGAGTCGGGCCGCTCGACCCGCACGGGCCATGCCCGCTCGGTCCGCGCCCAGTTCGTCCACGATGTCGTCTTCCCCATCAGACGAACCCCTGCCCTTCGCCGCGGTACGTCGGTAGGACGGCTTCCACCCCGTCGTCCCCGACCACGTGGAAGGCGTCCACCCGTTCGCTGAGCTCCCCGGACTTCGTGTGCCGCAACCAGACGCGGTCACCGAGCCGGAGCGACGCAGCCGCAGCCCCGGAGACCGGCGTCTGCACCTCGCCGGCCATCTCCCGCGGGAGCATCTCGAGGCCCTCCGGCCACGCGATGAGCGGGAGGCGGTCGAGCCCTGGCGGACCGGAGGCGACCCATCCGCCGCCGAGGATCGTCGCGAGCTCCGGCGACGGCTTCCGGACGACCGACAGACCGAATGCCGCGGCCGGTGCCGGGGTGAACGCCCGGTAGTGGTCGAAGAGGTGTCCGCCGAAGACGCCACTCCCGGCGGCGATCTCGGTCACCGAGTCGTCGGACGCGGTGAGCTCCAGGGATCCCGTCCCGCCGCCGTTGACGAACTCCAGCTCCGCGACCGCTCGCACCTCCGCGACCACGGCGGCACGACGTTCCCGGAGTTCGGCCCACGAGCGCCGCTGGATCGCGCGGAGCGCAGCCGACCACGCCGGTCGACCCGCGAGGTCGTCCCCCTGCCCGGCGATCTGCGCCTCGTAGGCCATGATCCCGACCAGGCTGAAACCGGGTCGGGCGACGACCGCCTCCGCGAGAGCCCGGACCTCGTCCGGCGTGCGCAGGGGCGAGCGGCGGACACCGACGTGGCCGAGGGCGGGCGCGCGGAACGAGGCGTCGAGCTCGATGCACACGCGGATGCGTGCACGTCGCTCCGGAGGTGTCACCGCGTCGACGAGGTCGAGGTGGTCGAGGGAGTCGATCATCAGGGTGATCCGCGAGGCCGCCCGTTCGTCGGCTGCCAGCCGCGCGATGGCACCCCGCTCCGCCGTCGGGTAGCCGACCACGATGTCGTCCACCGTCTCGGACAACCAGAGCGCCTCGGACAGGGAGTAGGCCAGCACGCCGGCGTATCCGGGTTGTCTGAGGAGCGCGTCGATCACCGCTCGGACACGGATGGATTTGCTGGCGACGCGGATCGGTTTCCCCGCGGCCCGTCGGAGCATGTCGTGCGTGTTGTGGCGGAGGGCTCCGAGCTGCAGGACGGCGACGGGCGAGTCGACGTCCGACACGGCCCGCTCGATACCGCCCCAGTACCGTCTCGGGTCGAGCCAGGGCATCGGGTCGGACACCCGGCCGCCTGCGGTCAGTTCGATGCTCATCAGCGCACTCCTCGTACTCGGGTGACGGCGACCGCCCCTGCGACGGCGCAGGCCGCGGAGACGAGGTAGAGGCCGGCGAATCCGCCGAGCCAGGCGACGAGGCAGGCGCCGATGAGCGGAGCGACCGCCTGCGGCACCGCCTGGGCGATGTTCATGATGCCGAGGTCCTTGCCGTGCGACGCCGGGTCCGGCAGGACCTGCGTTGCGAGCGCCTGGTCGACCGACATGAAACAGCCGTAGCCGAGCCCGATGAGCGCCGCCGACACGAACCCCATCGGCAGCGAGGGCCAGATCGCGAGCAGGAGTGCGGCGAGCGCCTGTGAGGCTGAGGCCGCGACGACGAAGACTCGTCGTCGGCCGATGCGGTCGGACAGTCGGCCGAGCAGGATCGAGGACCCGACGACGAACACCGTGTAGACGACCGTGACCAGCAGGAGGTCGGTCTCGGCGTCGGCGTCCCCGAGCCCGAAGAGCAGGAAGTAGAACAGCAGCGAGGTGCTGAAGGCGTTGCCGAGGTTCACGAGGACGCGGCTGAGCATGGTCCAGGCGAAGTCGGGATGGCGTCGCGGTGAGATCCAGAGGCTCTCCAGGAGCTCGTGCGCGGTGAGTGGCACGGGTCGATCACCCGTCGGGAGTGGATCGGGTAGCCGCAGGAACGGCACGACGAGCACGATGAGGAGGACGGCGAGCGCCAGGTACCCCACGACCATCTGGGTGCCGAGCAGGAGCAGGAGGGCGATGCCGAGGATGACCCCGACGGCCTGCGGAGCGGAGATCCACCCCGAGACGAAGCCGCGCTGCCCCACGGGCACCTGATCGGAGATGGTCGCGGTGAGCGCCGCTCCGAGGATGCAGAAGCCGATGATGGCGAGGCACCAGCAGACGCCGATGCCGACGATGCCGGTCTGGAGTCCGAGGAGGACGAGCCCCAGGGCGAAGACGAGCGCACCAGCTGCGATCCACGGGCGGCGTCTCCCGAACCGCGACCGTGTGCGGTCGGACAGGGCGCCCGTCAGCGGATACACGACGATGGAGCAGAGTCCGGCCGCCCCGGCGACGACACCGAAGGCGACGACGCTGTCCACCCAGTGCTCGGGAGCGAGCGTCGCGTCGATCTGCGCGGGCAGAAGGAGCTGCAGCGGGGCGAGCTGGGCCATCCAGACGCCCAGCCAGGCGACCGCGAAGGCGGCGACCCAGCGCCCGGTGACCCGTCGGTCGGCCGGGTGGTCGACTGCCGCGGTGCCGAGGCCGCTCATCTCGATCCCGGTTCGGCGAGGGTTGCGACGAGGTGCGCCACCGTCCCGACGAGTCGCCGGGCTTCGGCATCGTCGCGTCGCACCAGCCAGCCGAGTGTCAGGCCGTCCGTGAAGGCGATGACGGTCCGCGCGATCTCGTCGACGGGCTGCGTCCAGGTGCTGCCGCTGACCCTGGCGGCGAGCGCGAGCGCCTCACGCGCGAGCTCCTCGTACCGTCGGTACTGCTCGAGCGCGAGGTGCTCGAGGCCCGGCGTCCGCATCGCGTAGGCGCTGAGCTCCTGCATCGCCGCCTCCCGAGCCGGATCGGCGCGGAGGAGGTCGACGTAGCGTTCGAGGCCGGCACGGACGACGGCCTCGAGAGTGGGCGGATGCTCCTGACTGGCCTCCTCGTCCGTCAGCAGCTCGCCGACGTCGAGGACGACGCGTTCATGCTCGACGACGTGCGCGACCAGTTCGGCGAGGAGTTCGTCGCGGGAGGCGAAGGCGTAGTGGAAGCTGGCCAGCGACATCCCGGCCTCGGCCACGATGGCCCTGGTCGTGGCGGCGGCGACGCCCTCGGCTGCGACGACGCGGAGGGCGGCGCTGATCAGCTCGGCTCGTCGGTCGACAACGGAGATCCTCGGCATCGCAACCCTTCCCGGGGCGCCTACGGGTCGTACCGCTCCATCGCGGTCGATTCGACTGGGACGGATGACCCAGTCGCGCAAGTATGGCGGACCGCCGGCCCGAGCGCACCTGTCGCGACGGTTTTCCCGTGCGGATCGGCCGAGAATGTGACCCGATCTGGCGCGGGAGGTTGACTTCCCGCAGTGATCTTGGGGGAATGGAGACGGTGACCGGGGAACACGCGCGCGCAGTAACAGGAGTCCGATCGAATCGCTCGATCGGACGCGTCGCGATCCTCCTCGCCGTCTTCCTCTCGGCCGGACTCTGGACGACGACCGTCGCAGGCCCTGCATCGGCGACGCCCGAACCGCTCCCCACCCCGAGCGAGAGCGCTGCGACGCCGACCCCACCGCCGCTCGACGGGCCGACCATCACGAGCCCCGATTCCGGTTCCTTCATCGGCAGCGGCAGCACCACGGTCACCGGGACGAAGGACGCCGGCACGGGGGTCCAGCTGCAGGTCGGCGACGGTCTCGAGCCGGTCTGCATCCTGCCGCAGGACGACAGCACCGAGTGGTCCTGCTCGATCGACCTGCCAGACGGCGGCGGACTGCTCATCACCGCCGTCGAGGTCGGCGGCCCGGAGACGCTCTCCGCGCAGATCTCCGTGTCCGCGCTCGGCCCGCCCACCATCACGGAGGGGACGCCGAGCAACGGCGGCGTCCGCGGCACCGCCCACCCCGGAGCGACGGTGACGGTCCGCGCCGACTCCGGTGCCACCTGCAGTTTCGCGGCGGACAGCTCCGGAAGCTGGTTCTGCGTGCTGGGCGAGCCGCTGCCGGCCGGCGACGTCTCCGTGACGGCGACGCAGCAGGCTTCGTTCAGCGGCACTCAGCGCTCCGACGCGTCCGCCCCGGTCGTGCTCACCATCGACCGCGACGCTCCGGCCCCGCCTGTCATGTCCTCACCGACGGCCGGACAGGCGATGCCGACCTCGGCGGCAAGCTACGCCGGCACCGGCGAGGAGGGCGCGACCGTCACCGTCTTCGCCGACTCGACGTCGGTCTGCACGGCGGTCGTCACCGGTGGCGTGTGGAGTTGCTCGGGCGGGGGCGTACCGGAGGGCGCGCACGTCGTCCTCGCGATCCAACAGGATGCCGCGGGCAACACGAGCGGGGGGAGTACGGCGATCACCCTGACGTTCGGCGACGCATCGGCCGCGCCCGCCACGCCGGCACCGTCCGCCTCCCCATCGCCGTCCGACGGCACCGAGCCCGCGCCCGCGCCGGGGACACCCGCTCCGGGGACGCAGCAGCCGACCCCGTCGCCGAGCGGCGAACCGGCACCAGGCGCCGCTCCACCCACCGGTGGTGGCGGACTCTGGTCAGGGACGACGCCGTTCACGCAAACCCTCGCCTCCACGATCGACGGACGCGGCCAGCCGGTCTGGTGGCTCGCCGCACTCCTCGCCCTCGCGGCGGTGGCGCTCATCGCGATCCCGGCCCGACTCCTCGCTACCTCCATCGCCCCCTGGCGCGCCACGATCGCCGACCGTCGTCGTGCAGCGGTGACCGGGCGCAACCGACCGAGGGACGAGTTCGAGCGGGTCCCGTCGGTCCCGCTCCCGAGTCGCACGGCGATGGCCGTCGTCACCGCCGTGCTCGCGGCAGGCATCCTCATGTTCGCGCACCCGGTGACCGGTCAGCCGGCGTACCTCCGGCTGTGGTTCGCCTCACTCATCGCCGTGGTCGCGATCAACGTCGTGGGCCTCCTCGCGCAGCTCGTCGTCGCACGCCGAGCCAGGCTGGGCTCGATGCGCGTCAGCGTCCGTGTCGGCGGACTGGTGGCGGTCGGTGTCGTCACCGCGCTCTCACGCCTCCTGGCCCTGCAGCCGGCTCTGCTCTTCGCGCTACTGACCGAACTCCGACCCACACGGAGACCCGAAACGCATGAAGCCGGCTCGACATCCTCGGCGGAGACCGATTGCGGCGCCATCACACCACGCATCGCGGGCCGCCTCGCGCTGGCCCGGATCGCTGCGGCCGCCGGGCTCGGTTCGATCGCCTGGCTCGTGTCGGCGCTGGCCGGCGAGCCGAGCAGCGGCGTGGGCGCGATGCTCGTCGAGGCCGTGAACCTGACCGCGATCGCGGGGATCGGATCCGCGTCGATCGCACTCCTCCCCCTCGGGCCGCTCGGTGGACGCGCCATCCTCGCCTGGTCGAGGCCGGTGTGGCTCGGCAGCGCGTTCGTGGGATTCACACTGCTGTTCGGACTCCTGGGCCCGACGGCGACGGTTCCGGGTGCGGGTGACACGCTCGTCGGACTCCTGCTGGGGTCGCTCGCCTTCGCGGCGGTCGGAGCTGGGACGTGGGCCTGGAACCGTCACCTCCGGCCGCTCATCGACGCGCGCTAGGCCAGACTCCTCCGGCGACGGCGGTCGCGAACGGCCCTGGCCTACAATCGCGGTGAAGGCCACACACCGGGTCGAGAACCCGGTGCCGAGGTGCGGGAGGGTGCGGGATGTTCGGCTCGAAGAGGAAGCTCGACGATCTCATGGCGCAGCTCAGGCCTGACCTGAGTCGGGAAGCACTGGGCGCCGGGCCCGCATTCCCCGGCGTCGCCCCGAATCCGGTCCTCAGCGGAGATGCTCGCAAGCGGAACGCCGAACTGCGGACCGGGACGCTGGCGCTCGGTGTCCTCGTCGATTGGCGGGAGGTCAACAACAATCCACGCCTGGTCCTGATGCTCGACGTGGAGACCGCCGACGGCCGCTCATTCCGCGGGATCGCCGACGAGAGCTTCACGATCACGGAGCTCACTCGACTCGCCCCCGGACAGACGTTGCCCGTGCGCTACCGCCCGGACGTCATGGACCACTACGTCGCCCTCGCGCGCGACGCGGACCCCGCCCTGGTGCAGCAGCTCGCGGACGAGATCGCGAGACGCAAGCGGCGCTGATCCGATCGCCCGCACCGCACGGCACGGCGCGCGACGATCGCGATCCGCTCGTCGGGGACGAATCAGCCGGCGTCGGCAGGACGCTCGACCGGCAGGCCGCTGGCGGCCCACTCGGAGATGCCCCCGGTGACGTTCACGGCGTCATACCCCTGCTGTTCGAGGTAGCCCGTGACCCGGGCACTGCGGCCGCCGGAGTGACACATCACGTACACGGTCTCTTCGCGGGGCACCTCGTCGAGGTGGTCGAGGAAGGACGACATCGGCAGGTGCCGGGCACCGGGCACGCTGGCGACGGCGACCTCGTCGGCTTCGCGGACGTCGATGATGACGGCCTGCTCGAGCTTGCTCAGTTCGGTTGGGGTGATCTCCTGCATCGTTTCAGCCTACCGTCGAGGACGTACGGCCGGGCCGGAAGATGCAGCGGGCAAGCGTGAGGGCGAGGTAACCCGAATACCTCGCCCTCACTTGAGGCGTCTAGCAACCGGTCGACCAAGAAGCTTGCGGCTTCCGGGACCGGCTCACGGGTGACGCCCCCACCTCGAAGGTAGCGGACGGGAGGCACCTCGCGTGACGCAACACCGCCGTGTCGCGTTCGCGTCGTGCGTTTCGTGCACCCCGTTCGGGGGTCAACGCTCGAGGCATCGTTGTCTCAGTGCGCGCTGTCGGGATCGCGAGGGATGTGGAGCTCACCCGGGTCGACGTCGACGTCGCCGGTGTCGTCCGGACCACCGGTCCCGGGGGCGACGTTGATCATGCCGGAGGCGATGTCGGGATCACGGACGACGGGCTGCCCGTCGTCCTGCTTGGCCGCCGTCTCCGCCTCGCTGGAGGGGCTGTACGTGCGGTCTTTGCTCGTCTGCCCGTCGTCGTTCAGGGCGTGGTCGTGGTCGCTCGGAGTACTCATGCTGAGCACGCTAGTCGCGCCCCCACGCCCGGCAGGGACCCTTGCAGGATCGGGGCGAACGTGCTGTGGGGTACGACCGCCGTGCGGGCGACCGCTCAGTGCAGCCGGCGGAGCGATGCCGATGCGATGACGGGTCGTGCGGCCTCGACGTATGACGCCAGGGTCTCGCGCAGTGCCGCCGCGTTGTCGTCGGTCAGGTCGATCTCGTAGTTCTCGCCGTCGATGCCGAACCGGACCGTCTCCCCCAGCCCGCGAGGGATGTCGGAACCGTCGAGGTCGTCGACGAGCGTCGTGATCGTGCGGGTAGCCATGCGTCCATCCTTCCACGGGAGTGGCGGCAGTAGTCCACGTCGTCTGCGGGGACGACTACCCGCACCGGAGTGGGATCGAGGATCGTGGTGAACTCGAACAGGACGGGCTCGTCGGGGTGCATGATCACGCGCCGTTGAGCGATGCCTGCGCCCGGCGAGAGGAGGGTGAACTCAGATGATCTGGCGGTTCGGAACCGGATGAGGATCGTGTAGTCCAGAGCGCCCACAGGGCAGAAGTACGCCAACTCATATGCGGACATCGGCGTCGTCCGGTGGGACTAGCCGGGCTGCTCACTCAGCGGAGCGGGACGCCCCGGAGGCGGCGTTCTCCAGGGTGGTCGCCAGCAGTTCCAGAGCGGCCTCGACGGTCTTCATCACGACCGTTCTCGGATCGCCCGGGAACCAGCACTGCTGCACGGTTTCGTCGTGCTCAGTACGGACGGCGATGAACACGGTTCCGGCGCGCTGCCCTTCCTGCGGTCCCGGGCCCCCCGCGCCCGTGACCGCGACAGTCGCCGTGCTTGCGAGCACGCGCGCGCACCCTGACGCCATCCGCTGCGCGGCAGTCGCGGTGATGACCGGGCCTGGCGGAACACCGAGTACGTCGAACTTCACCTCGGGTCGGTAGGCCACGATTCCACCCGAGAACCACTCGCCTGCATCTGACGCGGCGCCGAGCGTCGACGCGATCGCCCCACTGGTCAGAGACTCGGCCACACCGACACGAATACCCCCTTGCAGCGCGGTGGCCGCTATGCGTTCCGCGAGTGTCTCACTCGAATTCTCCGTGCCGGCACTGTCCACGGTCTCCACGGGAATAGCGGAGCCGTCCATCGCGTCTCTGGCGAGTTCGTGAGGTGTCGGCACCGCAGTCAGCTCGTCACCCTGTGCTGCGTTCTCCTTCGGATCCATGCCTCGCACGCTAACTTCAGGCCACACGCACCGCCAAGGCCTTGACCGCTCACGACCCACCGGGCAGCACCTGCTCGGACACGACACCGGATTCGGACTGTTCGGTCGACCTTGAGCGCCCCTGGCGCTCGAACGGCATCACCCGGTTACGGCTCTTGCCGCAGCTTCACCGTGGCTGGGCGCCGAGCAGCGCCGGTGAGATCCGTCGGTAGCCTGGACGGAGGATGACGCGTGTATCGTCGAGGCGCGCAATGTCCTCCCAGTGCACGAGGAACGAGCCTCGGTGGTGCCAGCGAAGGATGCGGGCGATGAGCGCCGGCCGGCCGTCGTCGTGGCGCTCGTAGCCGAGGAACGAGCTACCGGTGTGGGGACTGACGATGAAGCCGACCAAGCGCGCGTCGGCGAGCGGGCCATGCGGGACGCCGTCGAGCACGAACCGGGCGTCAATGACGATACCGACCGACCGCCCCTCGTCGTCGAGGACGCGCGAGCGCAGGACGTCACTCAGGATCATGGTGGCCTCCGGGAATGCGAGAGATGATGCGGTCGCGCACCCAACGCTCGACCCACGTCACATCGAGCGTCGAGCCTGCCACGCCGAGTTGTATCGCGATGCCGATCTCCGCGATCCGGTCCCACGACACGCGATGGAACCGACTCGAGGGCGGACGTCCGCCGAATATCCGTGTGCCGAGGACGGGGCCGCTGAGGATCGACTCGATGACCGGCGCCGGCGTTTCCGAAGGGATCGACTCGCCGAAGGGGACGTCACTGAGTTCGAGGTCGTCGACGACCTGCACCGGGACACCGTCGCGGTCGAGTACTTGCCGGTCGAGGAGGTGCAGCCGGGCGTCGAGCACCTGTCCGGCGTACTGTTCGGCCGGTTCCAGCACCGGCAATGGTGCGTCGAAGCGCTTGGATCGGCGGGTCATGCTCCGGCTCCTGTCAGGATCATCAGGGGGATGGCTGCGATCGAGGCGACGAGGATGATCACCAGATAGACGAGCGCGAACGCGTTCGTCACCCTGCCGTTGCGCGCATCGCCCATGTACTGCTCGTCGTTGGCCACGATGAGGATCGGTAAGTAGGTGAGCGGCAGTGCGATCGCGGAGAACACCACCGAGTACTCCGTCACGAGGATCGGGTCGACACCGGTCGCCAAAACGGCGAGGCCGACGAGCAGACAGACGATCATCGCGACATGGAACCGCGCCGCCTCCGCCGGCTTCCGGAACTTGCCCCACGACCAGCCGAAGAACTGCGCCAGCGTGTAGCCACTCGACAGGGTCGTCTCGAGGGCCGCGCCGAACGTCGCTGCGACGATGCCGACGATCACGAACGCGACCGCGAGCTTGCCGCCGGCCTCCGCCACCGGGAGGACGATCTGCGACAGCGAGGACACCTCGATCCCACGGGGCAGCAGCACGATGGTGGCGCAGGCGGCGATCGCGACCGACAGCACACCGCCGAGGGGGAACCCGACGAGCACGTTGATGCGCGATTGCCCGATGTCCTTCTTCGTCCATTTCTCCTCGACCGCACCGGAGGAGAAGAAGAACACCTCGTAAGGTGTCATCGCCGCTCCGAAGAGAGCGACGGCGTAGTACCAGTACGCGCCCGCCGACTCGGAACCCGGCACGGACGGCGCGAACGCCTGCTCCGCGAGCTTCGACCAGTCAGGGCCGAGGAGGAACAGGGCGACGGCGAACACGATCAGGCACAGGCCCACGAGCCCGGTGACGTTCTCCATGATCGAGAACTTCACCCGCCAGATCACCAGCCAGACGGCGAACGCGGCGACCGGGATCCACAGGCCTGGAGACACGCTCGACGCGAGCTGCAGAGCGAGGGCGATACCGCCGATCTCGGCCGTGAGCGTGAGGAGGTTGATGAGGAACGACGCGCTCAGGTTGGCGAGCCCTGCTTTCGGCCCGAGGCGCTCCCGGATGATCTCGAACGTCGCCCGGCCACTCACCGCAGCGACGCGCCCGGACATCTGCGCGAACAGGCAGATGCCGACGACGCCGACGAGCACCACCCAGGCGAGCGACAGCCCGAACCTCGAGCCGACGACCGCGTTGGTGACGAGGTCTCCGATGTCGAGGAAGCCACCGATCGCGGTGAGGACACCGAGCGCGACACCGAGAACACGCTTCATCACACCGCTCACGAGAACGGCTCCCACCGCTCGCGGAGTTCGGCCGTCTGCTTCGCCGTCTGCTGCAACTGCTCCACGGTGTCGGGGAGGTCGTCGCCGGCCTGGAGTGCCGTGCGGGCATCGTCGAGGACTGCGACGGCGTCCTGCAGCACGGCCGTGGCCTCACGCTTCGCATCCTGCTCGCGGCCGGTCTGAACCGGAGTCTCGCTCAGCTGCGTCGAGACGTCGTCTACCTCGGTGATCGCGTTCTCAAGCGTCGTCTCCGCGACGGGCGTGAAGGTGATGTCGGCGTCCGCCTGCTGGAGAGCAAGGGATGCCGTCTGCACGGCGGAATCAAGCTGCACCGCCGCCGCTCCGATCGCCGGGACCGCACCCCCCGAGCAGCCACTCAACACCACCACCATGGCGAGGGCAACGGCTACGGCACCGCCCCGGACCCTGACCGACGAGCGACCCCGCGCGATGTTCCGACGTCTCACATCCAGATTCACCAGCCAGACGGTACTCCTTCGTCGCTGCAGCGCAAACGCCCTTGACACAAGCTCGATGACGCCGGAGGAGACATCGCTGATGGACGCGATGTCCTCCTCCCGGATCCGCGTGATCTCGGAGCCCGGGGCAGTACCCCCGGTGGGGTTCGAACCCACACTGCGGCGATTTTAAGTCGCCTGCCTCTGCCAGTTGGGCTACGGGGGCGTGCACCTCATCGTATCGAGGCGTCGAACGCCGAGAGGCGCATGCCCCGGCGGACCGGATGACATGCGCCTCTCGAGGAACGGAGCTGGGCTCCGCACCGGACTACTTGTTCGCGCTGACTTCCTCAGCGGGCGTCGCGTAGGCCTGCTCGTCGTCGGCACCGGTCGGGGCGCCAGCAGCAGCAGCAGGAGCCTCGGCAGCAGGAGCCTCGGCAGCGGGCGCTGCGGCCTCGGCCGGGGCGGCCTTCGGCTTGCGCTTCACGGGAGCCTTGCGAGCGGGCTTCTCAGCCGCTGCGGGAGCCGCCGGAGCTGCTGCGGGGGCCGCAGCGTCTGCCGGGGGCTTCGGGCGCGACGCGAAGGTCTCGAAGGCCTCACGCGGGTTCTGCACGGCCGACAGGGAGACGATGTCGCGTCCCAGCCAGAAGTTGTTCCACCAGCCACCGAACACGCGGAACTTGCGCTCGAAGCTCGGCATGGCCAGCCCGTGGTACCCACGGTGCGCGAACCAGGCCGGGAGGCCCTTGATCGCGAGGTTGCCGGACTGGAAGACACCGACGCCGATGCCGAGACCGGCGACCGCACCCATGTTCTTGTGGAAGTAGTTCTTCGGCTCCTCGCCACGGAGGACCGCGGTGATGTTCTTCGCGAGGAGCTTGCCCTGACGGACGGCGTGCTGTGCGTTCGGCACGCAGAACCCGCCGACGCCACCACCGCTGAGGTCGGGGACGGCGGAGACGTCGCCGGCCGCCCAGGCGCCCTCGACGATGTCGTCGTCGGTGCCGACGCGGAGGTCGGCGCGGGTCTTGATGCGACCGCGCTCCTCGACGGGGAGGTCGCCACCGCGGACGACGCCCGGGTTCGCCATGACACCGGCGGTCCAGACGATGAGGTCGGACTCGAACGACTCACCGGTCGAGAGCTCGATCTTGCCGTCGACAGCCGACTGCAGCTGGGTGTCGAGGTGCACGAGCGCACCGCGCTCGGCCAGGTTCTTGAGGACCCAGTGGCTCGTCTCGATCTTGACCTCGGGCATGATGCGACCCATGGCCTCGATGAGGTGGAAGTGCGTGTCCTCGAAGGAGAGCTGCGGGTAGAACTTCAGCAGCGAGCTCGCGAACGAACGCAGCTCGGCGAAGACCTCGATACCGGCGAAGCCGCCACCGACGACCGTGAAGGTCAGGAGGCGGTCGCGCTCGGGCCCGGCCGGCAGGTTCGCGGCCTTGTCGAAGTTGGAGAGCACGCGGTCGCGGATCGCGACGGCCTCTTCGATGGTCTTGAGACCGATCGCGGTGTCGGCGACACCGGGGATCGGGAAGGTGCGGGAGACGGCTCCGGCGGTGACGACGATGATGTCGTAGTCGGCCTCCCAGGGCTCACCGACCTCAGGCGTGATGGTCGCCTTCTTCTCGGCGTGGTTGATGCCCGTGACCTTGGCGGTGATCACGTTGGTGTGCTTCAGGTGGCGACGCGGCGAGACGACCGCGTGACGCGGCTCGATGGAACCGGCGGCGACCTCCGGCAGGAAGGGCTGGTAGGTCATGTAGGGCAGCGGGTCGACCATGGTGACTTCGGCCTCACCACGACGAAGCTGCTTCTCGAGCTTCCATGCGGTGTAGAACCCGGCGTAACCACCACCGACGATCAGAATTTTGGGCACGGCGAACGATCTCCTACGTCAAGACGATTGGTTCAGATGAGTGTCTGAGAATATCGGAACAGGGTACTACTTCTGCAGCACCCGCTTGAAATGCCTGGTAGCGCCTATGACACCGAGCGTGACCAGGCTACCAGTTCCGAGGAGGAGCGCCAGTGGCAGCGAGCCGTAGAGCAGAGTGCTCGGCGTCGGGAGGAACGGGTTGGCGCGCACCTCGACGGCCTCGTTCTCCGGGATCGCCGGGGGTACCGGCTCCGGTGTCGGCGACGGCTGCTCGGCACCCGGATCGGGATCGGGGGCCTGCGGGGCCCGTCGGTAGAGCGTGATCCAGTCGGACAGCTGCTGCTCCGGCGAGGTCGCCGCCGGGCCGACGGAACCGCTGACCGCCTTCGCGGCGTCGATCAGTCCTGCCCCGTAGATGGGGCTCTGTGCGGAGTCGCCCACCTGCTTCGCCGTTGCCGTCACGCGCTTGATGGCGTCGGCGGCGCTGAGCTCCGGCCAGGCGGAGCGGACGAGGGCCACGAGTCCGGAGACGATCGGTGCCGCCCCGCTCGTCCCCTGCCACTGCACGTAGGACCCGGCGGGCGTCACCCCGACGAGTTGCTCGCTCGGCGCAGCGACGGCGATCGTGATGCCCTGGCTCGAGGCGTCGAAGCTCGCCGACCCCGCGCGGTCCACACCGGCGACGGTCAGCACACCCGGGATCGTCGCCGGAGCACCGACCTCGACCGTCCCGCTCCCCCGGTTGCCCGCTGCAGCCACCACGACGACGTCGTGCGAGAAGGCGTAGAGGAAGGCGTCGTCCCAGCTCGTCGGCCAGTCGAGGCTGTTGCGCGTCAGCGACATGTTGATGACGTCCGCACCGTTGTCCACCGCCCACCGGACGGCGGTCGCGATCTGATCGTCCCAGGGGACGACGGCCGACCCGTCGGAGCCGAACCCGACCGAGACGGAGAGCAGGCGCGCTTCTGGCGCCACACCGATGACCCCGGCACCGCCCGTGCGACCACGTCCGGCGATCATCGAGGCGACCAACGTCCCGTGCTCGCTCCCCTCGGAGCCCACCGGTGTCCGGCCGTCGGGACTCCCGAGCCCGGAGACGTCGACGCCACCCGCGACCGCACCGGTCAACTCCGCAGGACCGCTCGCGATGCCGGTGTCGATCACGGCGACGGTGACACCGGCGCCCTTCGTCGTCTCCCACGCCGTCGTGAAGCCGTAGTCGCCGAGCCAGTACTGCATGTCGCGCACCGTGTCCGCCGACGCCGGGAGCGCCTGCGTCCCCACGAGCAGGAACGCCAGGAGCACCACGGACAGCGCCGACAGCGCACCTCGGAGGCCGTGCGGACGACGACGGTCTCCGCGTCGCGGACCGTCACTCCCCCACAGGCGACCCCCGTCGCGTGCGGGGCCTATCCCTGCCCCGCCTGGCCGTCCGCGCATGCGCACACCTCGGGGCTCCAGCTCGCGCGGTCGAGCGCGAGGTCGCCGATGGGGTTGACGCCCGGACCAGCCGCGAGGGCGTGGCCGACGAGCGCGTGGAGGCACTTGACCCGCACCGGCATACCTCCGGCGGAGATCCCGTCGATCTCGGCGACCTCGGCGATGGAGGTGCGGTCGGCGAGGTAGGCCGTGTGTGCGGTGGCGTAGTCGGCGCGGACCGCTTCGTCCTCGGCCAGGAGCTCGTTGTACTCGTTCATCACTTGGGTCGCCTCGAGCGAGGAGACCGCGGCCGTGGCGGCCGGGTGGGTCAGGTAGTAGAACGTGGGGAACGGCGTGCCGTCGGCCAGGCGAGGAGCGGTGGAGACGACCGTCGGGGCGCCGCAGACACAGCGCGCCGCGATGCCGACCACGTTTCGGGCCGGGCGTCCCAGTTGCGCCGACACGATCTCGACGTCGCGCTCGGAGACGGGGCCGAAGGGAGGGGTGCTCATGGTTCCATTATCGCCGGGTTCACCACTGCGTCCGGACGTCAGCCGCCGACGGGAGGCGTCGTCTGCGTGGGAGCAGGGGTCTCGGTCGCGACGGGGGCCGGCGAGTAGCCGGTGGCGACGAGCGAGGACAGCAGGCCGTCGAGCCAGTCGGACTGCGAGTCGACGAGCGTGTCGCTCACGGGTGTCTCGGTGGTGGGCAACGAGGCCGGGTCGACGTCGTTGATGATGATGTAGCTGACCTCACCGGGCAGGGCGTAGAACAGTCGGTCGCGCGCCTGCGTCATGACGTAGCTCTGGTCGTTCCAGCGCTCGCGTTCGGCCTGCTGCGCGTCCACCTGCTTCTGGGTGTCGGCGACACCGGCCTCCAGCGCGGCGATCTGCTGCCGCTGCTCGAGGAAGGTCTTGAGGTTCGGCGCGAGGACGACGACCCCGAGCACGAGGATCCCGAGGAGCAGGACGCTGAACCCGGACAGTCGCAGACTCCGCAACCAGCCGCCGGCGTCCGACTGGCGTACCGGGGCGGTGCGTGTCGAGCCGGTCCGGGAGCGCAGCGCCGAGGAACCGGCCGACGCTGATCGCGAGGCCTTCGTCGTCGACCGCGGGGCTGTGCCTGCGGCGCGTGCGGGCTTCGCGGTGGCTCCCGTCGGGCGCTTGGACGACGATGAGGCGCGCTTGGCGGAGGCATCCGCGGAGCTCGACCGGGGCTTCGACGCCGGTCGCTGCTTCGACGAGCCGGAGGACGAGGAGGACGCTGCTCCGCTGCCGGACGACGTGGGCTTCGACTCGCCGCCGGCCGGCATCGATGGCTTCTTCACAGGCGCCTCCCGCACACGACGAAGGCTCTCAGGGGTGCCGATCGGCACCCCTGAGAGCCTTCAGGTGACGATGCTTAGGCGGTGAACCGGGGGAAGGCGCTGCGGCCGGCGTAGACGGCTGCCTGGCCCAGCTCCTCTTCGATCCTCAGCAACTGATTGTACTTCGCAACCCGCTCGCTGCGCGCAGGCGCACCGGTCTTGATCTGGCCCGCGTTCGTGGCGACCGCGAGGTCGGCGATCGTGGTGTCCTCGGTCTCGCCGGAGCGGTGCGACAGGATCGTCGTGTAGCCGGAGCGCTGCGCGAGGGAGACCGCGTCGAGCGTCTCGGTGAGCGTCCCGATCTGGTTGACCTTGACGAGCAGCGAGTTCGCCGCACCCTTGGCGATGCCGTCGGCGAGACGCTTCGGGTTCGTGACGAACAGGTCGTCGCCGACGATCTGGACCTTGGAGCCGAGCTCGGGGGTGAGGTGGGCGTAGCCTGCCCAGTCGTCCTCGGCCAGCGGGTCCTCGATGGTGATGAGCGGGTAGTTCGCGACGAGGTCGGCGTAGTACGCGGTCATCTCGGTGCTGTTGAGCGCCTTGCCCTCGAACTGGTACGCGCCCTCCTTGTAGAACTCGCTGGAGGCGACGTCGAGGCCGAGCGCGATGTCGGTGCCGACCGTGAAGCCGGCCTGCTCGATGGCCTCGACGATGAAGTCGAGGGCCGCACGGTTGTGCTCGAAGTCGGGGGCGAAGCCACCCTCGTCGCCGAGGCCGGTCGCGAAGCCCTTCGACTTCAGCAGGCCCTTGAGCGTGTGGTAGGTCTCGGTGCCCCAGCGGAGCGCCTCACGGAAGCTCGGAGCGCCGATCGGGAGGATCATGAACTCCTGGATGTCGACGCCGGTGTCGGCGTGCGAGCCACCGTTGATGATGTTCATCATCGGGACCGGGAGGACGTGGGCGTTGGCGCCGCCGACGTAGCGGTAGAGCGACAGGTCTGCGGAGTCCGCAGCGGCACGGGCGACCGCGAGGCTCGCACCGAGGATCGCGTTCGCGCCCAGGCGGCTCTTGTTCTCGGTGCCGTCGAGCTCGATCATGGTGTGGTCGACGAGGCGCTGGTCGTCCGCCTCGATGCCCTCGAGTGCCGGGCCGATCTCGTCGAGGACGGCGTCGACCGCCTTCTCGACACCCTTGCCGAGGTAACGCGCGGCATCGCCGTCACGCAGCTCGTACGCTTCGAACGCACCGGTCGATGCGCCGGACGGGACTGCTGCACGGCTGACCGTGCCGTCTTCCAGGAGCACCTCGACCTCGACGGTCGGGTTGCCTCGGGAGTCGAGAATTTCGCGAGCGCCTACTGCCTCGATGAGTGCCACTGATGTTCTCCTTGTGGGGATTGGGACGTGGGACGGGTACGACGGCCGCCCGCGCTCAGTCTAGTGACATCGGCTGAACGGGCGCAGAGCCGCGGATCGTCGCCAGAGGCGCGCGGTCAGCGGTCGAGCCGGAAGCTCGACACGATGCCGTGGTGGTCGCTGCCTTCGGCGTCGCCGACGGCGTTGTGGGTCGCGGTCATGCCGCGGACGAAGACGTGGTCCAGTCGCATGAGCGGTGTCCCGGCCGGCCAGGTGAGTCCGAAGCCGCCCTCGCTCTGGTTGGGCTCCGACACCTCGCTCTGGAGTGCGGCGAGCGCCCGGTCGGAGGCGGAGGCGTTGAAGTCACCCATGACGACGATCCGATCACGGGTGTTCGCCGCGACGGTGTCGGCCAACTCCGCGAGCATCACGTCCCGCTCGGCGTGGGCACCCGGACGCGCGGAGTCGGCGTGGATCACGTAGACGCTCACGGCTCCGGACGGGGTGTCGACGACGGCGTTGATCGCCCGGTACCAGTCGAGGCCGAGCTTCAACCCGACCGAGTCGGCGATCGGATAGCGGCTCCAGAGACCCACCGTCCCCGTGAGCACGGAGTACGGGTACTGCTCGTCGAGCGTCGCGGCGAGCGGTTCGCGGTCGTGGTCCTCGATCTCCTGGAGCGCGATGAGATCCGCCCCACTGGCCTGGAGGGAAGCCGCGATGACCGCGGGGTCGCCCTCCGGCCCGAGGTTCTGGCTGGCGACCGTGAGGGAGGCTTCGGCAGGGACCGCCGAACGTGCGTCACCCATGGGGACGACGCCGGGGCCGAACAGGAAGGCCCAGACGAGCGTCGGCGCGAGGAGACCGATGACGGCGCCCGGCGTGCGGGCGACGAGGAGGACGAGGAAGAGCACCGGCAGCACGACCCACGTCCACGGCAGGGCGTTGTCCCAGACGAGTCCGAGGCCGAGGATGTCGGGGACGAGGGCGTGGGCGGCCGTCAGCAGGGCGAGCGGGACACCGACGGCCAGCGCGAGCGTGGTCGCCCGGCGCCGTGCGAGGCTCACCCGGCGGCGCGTGGGACCGGTCGACTCCGGCGCGCGCCGAGGGCGCGCTGCAGGGGCCATGACGCTCATCGGGGGAACCAGTTCTTCGATCGGGGGCAGAGCGGACGGATCGCTCGTGGGAGGGGATCCGGCCGAATGCTCCATCCTGCACCGACGAGCTGGGCAGCGGCTCGGAAGCGCGCCGAGGAGCGGGAAGCGGGTGCGGGAATCGTCAGTCGAGCGCTTTGAACTCGAGCGACTCGAGGTTCGAGTCGGCCGAGACGAACGCGAAGGCGCCGAAGCCGGCTGCCGACACGCGGTCGAGGAGGGCCTTGAGGTTCTTCACGCGGGCTTCGAGGCGCACCCGACGCCCCTGGGCGACGAGCTTGGCCTTCAACGCCACGAGCGTCACGGGAGGCACGTCGCGGTCGTGCACGAGCACGACGGCATCCGCGGCCGCGCCCGCGGGGAGCTCGATGAGGTCGACGATGCGCTCGAAGCCGATCGAGAACCCGACCGCCGGCACGTCCTGGCCGAGGAAACGCCCGATCATGCCGTCGTAGCGACCGCCGCCGCCGAGCGAGTACCCGAGGTCGGGGTGCGCGATCTCGAAGATGGCGCCGGTGTAGTACCCCATGCCCCGCACCAGGAAGGGGTCGAACACGAGCGGGTTCGCGAAGGGGTCGGCCGGCTGGCCCTGGAGGGAGGTGGCCGCGGCGACGGCCTTCCCGAGTGCGTCGAGCTCCGCGACGACGGCGTCGTCCGCACCGAGCGGCAGCGCCTTGCGGATCGCCCGCTCGCCGAAGGTGTTGAACTCCATCGTCTGCGGACGGGAGAAGAAGGCCTCGAGTGCGTCGACGGCGGTGGCGTTGACGCCACGGTCGCGCAGTTCGGCGACCACCCCCTGCTGACCGATCTTGTCGAGCTTGTCGATCGTGATGAGCACCTGCGCGTGCTCGTCGGCGGGGAAGCCCAGCGACTCGAGCATGCCGATGAGGAGTCGGCGGTCGTTGATCCGCACGCTGCAGCCGGTGATGCCGAGCTCCGCGAGGGCCCCGAGGGTCGCGATGATGAGCTCGGTCTCGGCGAGGTTCGAGGACTCTCCGATGATGTCGATGTCGCACTGCACGAACTGGCGGTACCGGCCCTGCTGCGGCCGTTCGCCGCGCCACACCGGAGCGATCTGGATCGAGCGGAACACCGGCGGGAGCTCGGCCCGGTGCGTCGCGTAGAACCGGGCGAGCGGCACGGTGAGGTCGAAGCGCAGGCCGAGGTCGGTGAGTTCGGTCTGGTTGTCCGCCGCGGCCACGATGGCCTCCGGAGTGAGCTTGCGCCGGAGGATGTTGAACGCCATCTTCTCGTTGTCGCCGCCGAGCCCGGAGTGCAGCCGGTCGTACTCCTCCACCACGGGCGTCTCGATCTCGTCGAAGCCGTGTGCGGTGAAGACCCGACGGATGGTGCCCAGCGCGTGCTCCCGACGGGCCTTGTCGGCGGGGAGGAAATCGCGCATGCCGCGCGGCGGGTTCACTGGAGCTGCCATGCCTCAATTCTGGCATGGCGGCGAACCGGCTCCGCGAGCCGACGCCTGGCGACCCCTCGCTCAGCCGTCCGTCGGGGACGCCACCGGACGCTCGGCGTCCTGCACTCGCGCGCTCAACCGACGGACGGCACCCCGGAGCGCCCGTTCCGCGTCGAGCCCGTTCGCCCGTGCTGCGGCAACGACGGCGAGGAGCTGCTCCCCCAGGGCGTCCTCGTCGTCCACGACATCGGCGTCGACCGTCGGGCCCACCCCGAGCGGCACGGCCCTGCCCAGCACCTTGTCGGCGAGGGCGAGCGACGGCATCCCCTGCGGGATCCCCTCGAGCGCGCTGCTGCGCTTCGCCTTCTCCTCGGCCTTCGCAGCGTTCCACACGCGCACCACGTCCTCCGGGGTCGGCGCTGCTTCGTCGCCGAACACGTGTGGGTGACGGTGGACCATCTTGCGGGTGACGGCCTCGGCGACGTCGTCGAAGTCGAACGGTGCATCGGCGTCACGGGACGCGATCTCCGCATGGAAGACGACCTGCCACAGCACGTCGCCGAGTTCCTCGACGAGTTCGTCGCGCGTCCCGGCCTCGACCGCTTCGACGAGCTCGTAGCTCTCCTCGATGAGGTACGGCACGAGCATGTCGTGGTCGATGCCCTGCGTCCAGACGCAGCGGTCGCGGATCTGCCGCATGGCGTCGACGAGGCGCTCAGTGGAGGTGTCGCCGATGGGCTCGCCGCTCACCGACGGGCTCCCCACGGGCGGCGGTCGTCGGTGCTGCCGGTCTTCGAGATCAGTCGCGCGATCCGGTCGCGCGCTTCGGTGAAGGGTGGGTAGACGAGTGACAGCGTGTCCGGGGACAGCGGTTTGGAGAACACCGCCTTCGCGTGACTGAACGTGTCGAAGGAATGGCGGCCGTGATAGGCGCCCATCCCGCTCGCCCCGACACCGCCGAACGGCAGACCCGGCACGAGGAGGTGCGCGGCCGGCACGCCGAACGCCAATGCGCCCGAGGAGGTGTCGCGTGTGAACCGCTTCCGCGTGGCGCGATCGTCGCTAAAGACGTAGAGCGCGAGCGGCTTCTCCCCTGCCCGGATGTGCGCGATGGCCTGTTCGAGCCCGGACACGTGGAGGATCGGCAGGATCGGACCGAAGATCTCCTCCTGCATGATCGACGCCGAAGCGTCGACGCCGTTCACGACCGTCGGGGCGATGTACCGCTCCGAGGCGTCGACCCCGCCGCCGAGAGCCGGTTCGAGACCGTCGAGTAGACCGCTGACCCGGGCGAAGTGCTTGTCGGAGATGATGCGGCCGTAGTCGGCACTGTCGGCGGGGTCGGGGCCGTAGAGGGCTGCGATCGCGTCGCGCAGGTACGGGACGAGCCGATCGGCGACCGACCGCGTCGCGAGCAGGTAGTCGGGGGCGACGCAGGTCTGGCCGGCGTTCATGAGCTTGCCCCAGACGATCCGGCGGGCCGCGTCCGCGAGGTCCACGGTGTCGTCGACGTACACCGGCGACTTCCCGCCGAGTTCCAGGGTGATCGGGGTCAGATGTTCCGCCGCGGCACGGGCGACGACCTTGCCCACGGCGGCTCCACCCGTGTAGAAGATGTGATCGAACCGCTCGGCGAGGAGGGCGCTGGCGACCTCCGCATCGCCCTCGACCACCGCGACGGCACGGTCGTCGAGGTACTCCGGGAGGAGACGAGCGAGTGCGGCGCTCGTGGCGGGGGCGAGCTCGCTGGGCTTCAGCAGGACGGCGTCACCCGCGGCGAGCGCCCCGATGACGGGACCGATGCAGAGCTGGACCGGATAGTTCCACGGGCCGATGACGAGGACGACGCCGACCGGTTCCGCCACGACCGATGCCGACGCCGGGGCGAGGGTGAGTGGCACCGCGACGCGTCGGGGCCGCACCCAACGCTTCAGGTGCTTCAGCGTGTGATCGATCTCGCCGACGAGGAGGCCGATCTCGGTGATCTGCGCCTCGGTACCGCTCTTGCCCAGGTCGGTCGCCAGCGCCCGCTCGAGCTCGCCACCGCGTTCGAGGAGCAGTTGTTTCAGCGCACGGAGTTGGCGGAGCCGCCAGGCCACGGGCTTGGTGGTGCCGCGGTCGAAGGCCTGTCGAAGCCGGGCCACGGTGTCGGCCACAACCACCTTCGGCTCCTGCTTCGTCCGGATGCTGGTCGCCATGGGTTCCTCCGACTCGACGGGATCGTGGGCACCAGCATACGTCCGTCCGCAGACCGACGGCCTGACCCGGCGACCGGCTACCCGACGCCTGGAGTCGCGAGGAAGCGGTCGACGTCCGCCGCGATCTCGCGGGACTTCGTGTGGTGCAGGTAGTGGTCGGCGTCGAGCGGCACGACCTCTCCTCGGTCGACGCTCGCAGCCTGCTCCTCATGGAGCGGCAGCCACCCCGCCACCGTCGGGTTGTCCCGCTGGGCGAAGAGCAGCACCGGGAGGTCTGCCGGGAAGGTCTTCCCCTTCGCCGCTCGGAAGTTCGCCGCGATGCGCGACATCTCGTCCGAGGACGTCGCACTCGAGGTGTTGCGCAGCGAGATCATCCCGAGCTGCTCACGCGTGTGCTGGTCGTACGGCGGATCCGGGTACGGGTCGCCCGACAGCGCCGTGACGACCCGGGTGATGCCGAGTGCCTTCGCCGCACGCAGGGCGTCGACCGGCAGCGCGGCATCCATGCCCGGCTGATCGGGCACGCTGCTGTCGATGCCGACGAACGCCGTCACCTCGCCGCGGAACCGCTCGACGTAGTCCAGCGCATAGATTCCCGCGATGGAGTGCCCCATCAACACGTACCGGTCGATGCCGAGCCCGGCGACCGCCTCGTGGATCTCGGAGACGATGTTCTCGGTCGTTCGCGGCACGTCGGTCTGGTCGCTCAGCCCGTATCCGAAGGGCTCGACCACGACCACCCGGTACGACGACGAGAGCTCCCCGACGAGCGGCGAGAAGTCGAGCACGGGCGAACCGGTGCCGAAGCCGGGCAGGAGGACGATCGTCTGATCACCCTCCCCCGTGATCGACACGTTCATGCGTTTGCCGTCGACCTCGACCCGCTGCCCGTACTCCTCGATGCGCGTGGCCTCAGAGGCCGATGCGGCGGTGTTGACGATGGTGGTCGTGAGGAGCCCGGCGAGCACGAGCGCGACGAGCGCTGCGATCCCGGTGAGGACGATGCGGAGGAACTTCTTCATCCCTCCACGCTAGGGATGGACGACGACCGTCGGATCGGCCGCGGGTACCGACGCTGTCGTCCCGCGGGCCCATCTGCGGCTGCCCGCTAGGACGACGTCGAGCCCTCCGGCAGCGGGTAGATCGCGTTCAGGAACTGCTGCACCCAGGCGATGAGGTCGGTGTCGGCCAGCGGTTCGTCGCCGACGCGCGGCAACGGCACGATGACGGTATTCGTCTGGGCCAGGTACTTCGCGCCGGGATACATGCGTCGCAGCCGCGTCTGGATGGAGTCGGGGAGGTCGGCGGGCGTGACCCGCAGGTTCGGTCCGACGGCGATGAGGTCGCTGAGTCCCGAGCGCTGCGCACGCTGACGGAGCCGCGACACGGCGATGAGCGTGCTCACCTGCGCCGGCGGCTCGCCGTATCGGTCGGTGAGTTCGTCGATCACGAGGTCGATCTGGCCGTCCTTGGCCGCAGGTCCGGACGCGGCCGACAGCTTCTGGTAGGCCTCCAGCCGCAGCCGCTCGCTGTCGACGTACTCCTCGGGGATGTGCGCGTCGACGGGCAGTTCGAGCCGCAGCTCGGTCTGCCCCTCGGCGACGTCGCCACGGAAGGTGGACACGGCCTCGCCGATCATGCGGAGATAGAGGTCGAAGCCGACGCCCGCGATGTGGCCGGCCTGCTCGCCCCCGAGCATGTTGCCGGCGCCACGGATCTCGAGGTCCTTCAGGGCGACCTGCATGCCGCTGCCGAGCTCGTTGTTCGCCGCGATGGTCGAGAGCCGGTCGTGGGCGGTCTCGGAGAGCGGCTTGTGCTCGTCGTAGAGGAAGTACGCGTAGGCGCGCTCGCGGCCTCGACCGACACGACCCCGCAGCTGGTGCAGCTGGCTCAGGCCGTACTTGTCGGCGCGGTCGATGATGATCGTGTTCGCGTTCGAGATATCGAGGCCGGTCTCGATGATCGTCGTGCAGACGAGGACGTCGAAACGGCGCTCCCAGAAGTCGACCACGACCTGTTCGAGCGCGGCCTCGCCGAGCTGCCCGTGGGCGATGGCGATGCGCGCCTCGGGGACGAGCTCCGCGAGGTCCGCCGCGACGCGGCTGATGGACGAGACCCGGTTGTGCACGAAGAAGATCTGGCCCTCGCGCAGGAGCTCGCGCCTGATCGCCGCACCGACCTGCTTGCCGTTGTACGGACCGACGAAGGACAGGATCGGGTGGCGGTCCTCCGGTGGCGTCGCAAGCGTGGACATCTCCCGGATGCCGGTGACCGCCATCTCGAGCGTGCGCGGGATCGGGGTCGCGCTCATTGCCAGGATGTCGACGTTCGTCTTCAGCTTCTTGAGGGCGTCCTTGTGCTCGACACCGAACCGCTGCTCCTCATCGATGATGACGAGGCCGAGGTCCTTGAAGTGCACCTTGTCGGTCAGCAGACGGTGCGTCCCGATGATGACGTCGACCGTGCCGTCGGCGAGTCCGGCGAGCGCCTCCCGCGCCTCCTTGTCGGACTGGAACCGGCTGAGCGGCCGCAAGTGCACGGGGAACCCGGCGAACCGCTCCTGGAAGGTCTCGAAATGCTGCTTGACGAGCAGGGTGGTCGGCACGAGCATCGCGACCTGCTTGCCGTCCTGGACGGCCTTGAACGCGGCACGGACGGCGACCTCGGTCTTCCCGAACCCCACGTCGCCGGAGAGGAGGCGGTCCATCGGGATCTCGCGCTCCATGTCGGCCTTGACCTCGTCGATGGTCTGCAGCTGGTCGGGGGTCTCCGCGAACGGGAACGCCTCCTCGAGCTCGCGCTGCCACGGGGTGTCGGGGCCGAAGGCGTGCCCCTTCGACGCCATGCGCGCCGAGTAGAGCTTGACCAGCTCGACGGCGATGTCGCGGACGGCCTTGCGCGCCTTGCTCTTCGCCTGCGACCAGTCGCTGCCGCCCATCTTGCTGAGCTGCGGAGCCTCGCCGCCCACGTAGCGGGTGAGGAGGTCGAGCTGGTCCGTGGGGACGAGCAGCTTGTCGCCCGGGTAGCCGCGCTTGGAAGGTGCGTACTCGAGCACGAGGTACTCGCGGGTGCTCTTCACCGGGTTGCGTCCACCGCTCGAGACCTCGCGCTGGGTCATCTCGACGAACTTGCCGATGCCGTGGGTCTGGTGCACGACGAAGTCGCCGGACCGGAGCTGCATCGGGTCGACGACGTTCTTGCGTCGGGTGGCGAGCTTCTTGACCAGGCGAGAGTCGTACCCGGCGGTGCGTCCGTAGAACTCGGTCTCGCCGAGCAGCATGAGCTTCGACGTCTCCAGCTCGAAGCCGCCCTCGACGTCGGCCTGCAGCAGATAGGCGACCCCGGGCTCCGGGTCGGCCGGCAGTTCGTCGACCATGCGGGCCGCGATCTCGTGCTCGGCGAGGACGTCCGCCGCGCGCTCGACGAGACCGACCCCACGGGCTGCGACGATGACCGTCCAGCCCTCGCGGATGCGGTCGGCGACGTGTTCGATGGCGCCCTCGACGTTGCCGTGGAAGCTCGGCACGGTGTCGCCGTCGACCGTGACGGTGAGGAGCTCGTCGAGTTCGAGGTGCTCCGGGAGCGTCTCGACGTCGGGGCCGGCGCGGAAGCCGCTGAACGTCCACCACGGGTGGTCGGGCGCCGGCTGGCCAGGAGCGCTGAAGGTGACGGACTCCTTCAGGGCGCCCAGCGAGATGAAGTCGCCGGAGGCGAGGTCGATCGGCGCGTTCGCACCGACGGTCGCGGCGCTCCATGCGGCGGCGAGGAACTCGCGGTTCGTCTCGGCGAGGCTGATCGACCTCGTGACGACGCGCTCCGGCGAGACGACGGCGATGGCCGCTCCATCCGGCAGGTAGTGAGTGATCGGGACGAGGCGGTCGACGAGGGCCGGGGAGAGCGACTCCATGCCCTCCACCGCGATGCCCTCCGCGATCTTCTCGAGGATCCCGGTGAGGCTCGGGAACTCGTGCTGCATCTCCGCGGCGCGCTGCCGGACGGCCGGGCTGAGGAGCAGCTCACGGGACGGCGGCAGGCGGATCGCGTCGACCGGCTCGGGCAGCGAACGCTGGTCGGCGACCGAGAACGCCCGGATGCCGTCGACCTCGTCGCCGAAGAACTCGACCCGGTACGGGTGGTCGGCGACCGGCGGGAAGACGTCGAGGATGCCACCACGCAACGCGAACTCACCACGCCGCGACACCATGTCGACCCGGGTGTACGCGAGTTCGACGAGTCGCAGCGCGATCGCGGCGAGGTCGTGTCCGCGACCGCCCTGGACGAGTTCGATCGGAGCGGTCTCGGTGAGGTTGTCGGCCACGGGCTGCAGCGCGGCGCGCACCGACGCGACGAGGAGGAACGGTCGCTCCCCCGTCCAGGCGCCGAGCCGCCGCAGCGCCTCCAGGCGTCGGCCGACGATCTCGGCGCTCGGGCTGAGGCGCTCGTGCGGCAGGGTCTCCCAGGCCGGGAACTCGACGATCTCGGCCTCTGGCATGAGGTCGCTGAGCGCGGAGCGGAGCCGCTCGGAGTCGCGGCCGGTCGCGGTGACGACGAGGGCCGCCTGGGCGGCACCCTGCCGACCGCGCTCGTCCATGAGCGCCGCGAGGAGCGGTGCACGCAGCCCGTCGATCACGGAGAAGTCCGCGCTCTTGCCCGCGTACGCGAGGGCATCGTCGATCGTTGCGGCGCGCCGAAGCGCGTGAGTCAAACCCTGAAGCGTCACCGGAACAGCCTACGCCGAGCCACCGACACCCATGACCCCATCGCCCACCGGCCACCGCTGTCAATCGGCTGCGGACGACGCGTCACGCGGCATCCTCTCGCGCCGGACGCGTCATGATTGACCCATGACGAGCACGGAGCCCCGGTCAGACCGACACCCCGAACGGACCGGCGGCTTCCCGCTCCCCCCGATCCGCCAACCGATCCGCCGGATCGGAGCGCGGACGTTCGACTTCTCGAAGCAGGTCGCGGTCATGGCGATCGTCAACCGCACCCCGGACTCCTTCTTCGACCAGGGCGCGACGTTCTCGCTCGACCGAGCCGTCGACGCCGCCGTGACCGCCGCAGAACAGGGCGCCGACTGGATCGACATCGGCGGAGCCAAGTTCGCCCCCGGGCCGGAGATCCCCACCGCCGAGGAACTCGACCGCGTGCTCCCCGTCGTCGAGGCGCTCGCCGCACGGAGCGACGTCGTGATCTCCGTCGACACCTTCCGCCCCGAGGTGGCGGCGGCCTGCATCGCGGCGGGCGCCTCCGTCATCAACGACACCACGGGGATCCACGACCCGGCTCTCGCGGACGTCGTCGCCGCGAGCGAGGCCACCCTCGTCATCACGCACAGTCTGGCCAGGCCGAGGCAGCCGCATCCCCGCCCCCACTACGACGACGTCGCCGGTGAGGTCGCCGCCTTCCTCGCGGCCCGCGTCGACCTCGCGCTCTCGCACGGCGTCCCCGAGTCGCGGCTCATCGTGGACCCCGGGCACGACCTCAACAAGAACACCGTGCAGACGCTCGAACTCACCCGCCGGTTCGACGAGATCGCCGCGCTCGGCCTGCCGACGCTCGCCGCGGTGTCGAACAAGGACTTCATCGGCGAGTCCCTCGACCGCCCGAAGTCGGAACGTCTCGAGGGGTCCCTGGTGTCCGCTGCGGCGTGCATCCTCCTCGGCGCCCGCATCGTGCGGATGCACGCCGTGCCCGAGTCGATCGCGGCCGTGCGGATGACCGAGGCGATCCTCGGCTTCCGTGCCCCGGTGGCGCCCGTCCACAACGTCTGATCCGGAACCCTCGAGGAGTCACATGAGCACCCCCAGCATCACGAGCCTGGTCCCCGCGCAGGACCGACCGCTGTCGGTCGACGAGCTCGTGGCGGCCTACACCGTCGAGGACCGCTCCGCCACGACCGTCCGCGTGAACTTCGTGACGAGCCTGGACGGTGGAGCGACCGTCGACGGCGTCTCCGGCGGGCTCGGCGGCCCGGCCGACAAGACCGTGTTCGACATCCTGCGTCGACTCTCCGACGTCGTGCTCGTCGGTGCCGGAACCGTGCGCGACGAGGGCTACGGTGCCATGCGGCTCGACGTCGACGCCGCGGCCTGGCGCGACGACCACGACCTCCCCCTGCACCCGGTGTTCGCGATCGTGTCGGGCTCGCTCGACCTCGACCTCCGCTCGGAGGTCTTCACCCAGGCACCGGTCCGGCCGCTCGTCGTGACGACCGACCGCGCCGACCCCGCGAAGCGCGCGGCACTCGAGGCGGTCGCCGACGTGGTGGCGTGCGGCGACGAACACGTCGAACCGGCGCGTGTCGTCCAGGCGCTCTCCGACCGCGGCCTGCGGCAGATCCTGTGCGAGGGTGGTCCGGCACTCTTCGGCTCGTTCATCGCCGCTGACGCCGTCGACGAACTCTGTCTGACGATCAGTCCGTCGCTCGTCGGCGGGGAGAGTGTCCGGGTCTCCGCGGGTCCCGCCTCCGAAGCACCGCGACCGATGCGGTTGCAGCACCTCCTGCGATCGGACGAGCTGCTGATCTCGCGGTACGTACGCGCCCGACCCGTCGCAGGCCACGCGACACTCGACTGAAATCTAGAACATCAGCGGTTGATACAGTGGTGATCCTCCCCCTGCCATACCGTTGGGATCCCGCGTGCGTGCTCTGCTCCATACTCATCCGTCCGGTCGCCGCTTTCGAGCCGGTTCGGCCTCACTCGCCGTCGTCGTCGCCGTAGCCGGCAACCTCGCACTCGCCTCGTCGCCGGCGACGGCGACGAGGATGACGATGCCGTCCGCACCGGTCCGGTCCGTCAGTGCCGTCACCGGGACGGCACCGGCACATTCCCCGGTCTTCCTCGAGGACTTCGAACGCGCGCCGGACACGGGGAGCGGCACCTCCATCCGCGACTACGTCGGCGCCGACGGTGCCCGCTTCGAGTCTGACGACTTCTGGGCCGACCGCTCCGCCTGCAACGGCCTCATCCTCTCGTCGGCGAACGTCGAGGAGGACTCGTCGGACTGCTCCGGTTTCCCCGGCAACCATGCGCGGGTCCGCGCCCTCGCAGGCGTGCTCGGTCTCGTCAACGGAACCGACCCGGCGACGAATTCGGCGGTGGCGGCGTACACGGAGCGGAGCGGCCCGGACGACGCCGTCGAACTCGAGACCACCACGTCGATCCCGCTGACCGGCGGGACCGGCCGCTTCCTCACGGCCACGGTGAATGCGGCCGCCACGAACTGCGGCGATGCGATCTCCCCGGCGCTTCGATTGTCCCTGCGGACGGAGGACGGTGCTGAGCGGCCGGTCTCGGACACCGCCATCGACCCGTGCAGCGACGACCGTGCTTCCGACCACACCGCTGCGGGATACGCCGTCCGTGCCGGCCATTTCGCGGCGGACTCCTCCATCCTCATGGACGACGGTTCGATCGGTGTCGTGATGCGCAACGATCACGGCGGCGGATCGGGCAACGACCACGCCTTCGACGATCTGAGCATCATCGACGTGACCCCGACCCTCGATGTCGAGCTGTCGCAGGACACCGCCTTCGTCGGGGACACGATGCGTCTTCGCTTCGTCGTGCACAACACCCCGGAACTCGCCGCGAAGGCCGGTTGGTCCGTGCAGACGGCCTTGCCCGGTGGACTCGCGGTCGCCACCGATCCGCGAGTGACCACGAGCTGCTCGGCGGAGGCGACCGCTCCGGCGTCCGGGGCCGACATCGCGTTCACCGGCGACCTCGCGGCGGGCGAGGAGTCCTGCACGATCGAGGTCGACGCAACACCGGTCGCTCGCGGCGCGCTGACCGTCACCGTGGCGGGAGACGCCGTCCGTGGGCTCGACGTCGGCTCACACTCCGCCCTGACCGCCATCGACCGGGTCGCGATCGAGAGCCCGGCATCGGGCGCCCTCGTCGAGTCCTCACGACCGTTCTTCGCCGGAACGGGCGAGCCGGGCGCCGACATCACCGTGCGCGACGGGGAGGGCCACACCCCGTGTGAGACCACCGTGGACCCGGCCGGCCGGTGGAGTTGCGCGAACACCGAGGTCGTCGAGTCCGGCGAGGCGGTCGTGCGCGTGGAGCAGACCGCCGCGGGGCTCAGCAGCACGGACGAGACCACCTACCGCGTGATCGTCCCCGTGCTGGCCGTGGAGGGCACCGTCCGCCTCGAGATCCAGGGTGCCGACGGATCGTGGGTTCCGGTCGAGGGCGAGACCGTGATGACCGACCCCGGTGACCGCTTGCGTGTCATCGCGACGGTCACCAACACCGGCGAGAACGCGCTGGGCGACGTCACCCTCGCGGAGACGCCGGACACCCGCCTCACCTGCAGCAGCGAGTTCATCGAGCCTGGTGCCTCAACGGTATGCACCAGCAGCGAGCCGTTCGTCCTGACACCGGAAGCCCTCGACGACGGCTCGTTCGTCCACGCGCTCGAGGCTGTCCTGACCGGATACTCGCGCGCATCGGACCGCGCCGACACCGGTCGCCTGCCACTCCCGGACGCACCCCGCGTCTCGACTGGGGCGCTGCACACCTCGCTCGGCATCGTGTGGAGGGTCGCACCGCTCGAACCGCAGGCGCCGTTGGTCCGGACGGGAGCCGAGGTCCCGCTCTCCACTGCACTGCTCATCAGCGGACTGCTCCTCGTGGGCGCGGTGCTCGTCGGCGCCGGCACGCGCCAGGGCCGACGAGTCCGCTCACCGCTCGGCTGAGCGGGCGTCAGGCGCCGTGGAACCTGGTCTGTGCAGCCAGCAGGCCCTCGTTCACGAGGAGCTCGACCGCATCGGCCGCGTCGGAGACCAGTAGGGGAAGCTGCTCCCGCTCGGTTCCCGCGAAGTCCTTGAGGACGAAGTCGGCGGCGTCCTGACGACCCGGCGGCCTCCCGATACCGACGCGGACGCGCAGGAACTCTGGGGTCTTCAGCGCTGAGGCGATGTCGCGGATGCCGTTGTGCCCACCGTGCCCGCCGCCCTGCTTGAGCTTGATCGAGTCGAACGGGATGTCGAGCTCGTCGTGGACGGCGATGACGTGATCGGGGTCGACGGAGAAGAACTGGGCGAGCGCTGCGGTGGGGCCGCCGGAGAGGTTCATGTAGCTGTTGGGCTTGCCGAGGACGAACTTCGGGCCGCCCGGCACGAGCCGCCCCTCGGCCACGCGCGCGTTGCCCTTGTGGGTCTTGAAAGTTCCGCCGATGCGCTTCGCGAGCTCGTCGAGGACCATCTGCCCGACGTTGTGCCGGTTGCGGGCATACTGCTCGCCCGGGTTCCCGAGCCCGACGATGAGCCACGTGTCTGCAGCCATGCTGCCTTCCTGATCGAACGCCTCGGCTCGACCGGTGAGACCGGCCAGAAACCGAGCGAACCTGCCGCCTGCCATGCACCGAGACTATCGGGGCGGGCGGGCGACAGGTTCGTCTGCTGGAGTGGTGACTACTCCGCGGCCTCGGCTGCGGTCTCCTCGGCGGCGGCCTCAGCGGCCTCCGTCTCCTCGTCCGCCGGAGCGGCCGGGACGGTGATCGCGACGATGAGGACGTCGGCCTCGGTGATGAGCGAAGCGCCCTTCGGGAGCTCGAGGTCGCCGGCCAGGATCTGGGCGCCCTCTTCGAGGCCCTCGACGCTGACGGTGACGCGCTCAGGGATGTGGGTCGCCTCGACCTCGAGGCTCACCGTGGTGGCGTCCTGGTTGAGGATGGTGCCGGCGGCGGACTCGCCCTCGATGGTCACGGGGATGTCGACCTGGACCTTCTCGCCCTTCTTGACCACGATGAGGTCGAGGTGCTCGATGATCTGGCGCACGGGGTCCTTCTGGACGTCCTTGACCAGCGCGAGCTGGCCCTTGCCGGCGATGTCGAGCTCGAGCACCGCGTTGGACTTGCGGAGGATGAGCAGCATCTGATGGCCGGGCAGCGAGACGTGCACGGGCTCGGTGCCGTGGCCGTAGAGCACGGCGGGGATCTTGCCGAGGGCACGGAGCTTGCGGGCTGCGCCCTTGCCGAACGATTCGCGGAGTTCCGCGGTGACCTTCAGGTCATCGGACATGATGTTCTCCTCACGGGTCTTGCACCCGGTTGGTCGTGCCGCGACGATGCGCGGCGGAATGGATGAGTCAACTCGAACGCGTATCTGCGTGAGGAAAAGCCGGAAGCCAGACCACCGCGTCGATCACGGAAGCTGCCACGGGCCGCTTCCCTCGCCGAAGTTCAGTGGGAGAGTCTATCGCACCGCGCTGAGGCCCGCGACCGCCTCGTCCACAATCTCGTCGACGGTGGCGTCGACGTCCACCACGAAGCCCGGTTCGTCGGCGTCCAGGTCTTCGAGGAGTGCGAACTGCGAGTCGAGGAGCGACGGCGGCATGAAGTGACCGCTCCTGCCCTCCATCCGGCGTCCGAGCACCTCGCGCGAGCCGTGCAGGAGCACGAACCGCACCCCTGGCGCCTCCGCGAGGATCGCCTCCCGGTAGGCCCGTCGGAGTGCGGAGCAGGCCATCACGAGCCCGGTGTCCGAGGCGTCGGCGAGTGCTTTGCCAACGAGGGCCAGCCAGGGCCAGCGGTCGGGGTCCTCGAGCGGCGTTCCGGCGGCCATCTTGCGCACGTTCTCGAGCGGGTGCAGGGCGTCGGCGTCGACGAAGGGCACCCCGAGCCGGTCGGCGATCAGCACCCCGGTCGTGCTCTTCCCGGACCCGGACACGCCCATGACGACGACGAGCGGTGCATTCACACGGAACCCCCTGTGGTCTCCGGCCGATGACCGGGCGGCCGGCTCGCCCGACCCGCACAGCACGATACCGGACACCTCCGCACGGTCCGCTCGGACCTCACCTGCACGCTGGGTCATTGAGAGGTGGAGCGACACCTCCCTTTGCTACGGTTGCAGGACGGGCCGTGCCCGGATCGACGAGGGTGTCGCCGCTGTCCTGCAGCCGCCCCGTCGACTCCTGAGCACTCGGAACGCTTCCCGCATCACCCACTCTGAAGGAGAACCACATGGTGAACACCGCCGAAGCTCGCGCCAACATCGGCGTCGTCGGTCTGGCCGTCATGGGCAGCAACCTCGCACGCAACCTGGCGAGCCGCGAGGGCAACACGGTCGCCGTGTACAACCGCTCCCCCGAACGCACCGACCTGCTCGTGAGCGAGCACCCCGAGGCCGGCTTCGTCGCGTCGAAGACCATCGAGGAGTTCGCCGCGTCGCTCTCGAAGCCACGTACGGCGATCATCATGGTGCAGGCGGGTAAGGGCACCGACGCCGTCATCCAGCAGCTCACCGAGGTCTTCGAGCCCGGCGACATCATCGTCGACGGCGGCAACGCACTCTTCACCGACACCATCCGCCGCGAGAAGGCCGTCCGCGAGACCGGCATCAACTTCGTCGGCGCCGGTATCTCCGGCGGCGAGGAGGGCGCCCTCAAGGGACCGTCGATCATGCCGGGCGGCTCCGCCGAAGCGTGGGAGACCCTCGGCCCCATCCTCAAGTCGATCGCTGCGATCGCCGAAGGCGAACCCTGCGTCACCCACGTCGGCACCGACGGCGCCGGCCACTTCGTCAAGATGATCCACAACGGCATCGAGTACGCGGACATGCAGCTCATCGCCGAGGCCTACGACCTCATCCGTCGCGGCACCGGCAAGTCGCCGGCCGAGATCGCGGAGATCTTCGCCGAGTGGAACCGCGGCACGCTCGAGAGCTACCTGATCGAGATCACCGCCGAGGTCCTCAAGCAGGTCGACGCGAAGACGGGGCAGCCGCTCGTCGACGTCATCCTCGACCAGGCCGGCGCCAAGGGCACCGGCGCGTGGACCGTGCAGACGGCACTCGACCTCGGCATCCCGGTGTCGGGCATCGCGGAGGCCGTGTTCGCCCGTTCGCTGTCGTCGAAGCCGGCGCAGCGCGCAGCGGCCCGCGAGCTCGCGGGCCCGTCCGAGGAGTGGACCGTCGCCGACCCCGACCAGTTCGTCGAGGACGTGCGCCAGGCGCTCTACGCGTCGAAGATCATCGCCTACTCGCAGGGCTTCGACGAGATCGTCGCCGGTGCCGAGCAATACGGCTGGGACATCAAGAAGGGCGAGATCGCGAAGATCTGGCGCGGCGGCTGCATCATCCGTGCACAGTTCCTCAACCGCATCACCGAGGCCTACGAGGAGAACCCCGAGCTGGTCGCCCTCGTGACGGCGCCCTACTTCAGCGACGCCGTCGCTGAGGCGCAGGACAGCTGGCGCCGCGTGGTCGTCGCAGCCGCTCAGGCGGGCATCCCGTCGCCGGCGTTCTCGTCGTCGCTGTCGTACTACGACGGCCTCCGCGCCGAGCGTCTGCCCGCAGCGCTCGTCCAGGGCCAGCGCGACTTCTTCGGCGCGCACACCTACAAGCGCGTCGACCTCGACGGCACGTTCCACACCCTCTGGTCGGGCGACCGCAGCGAGGTCGAGCAGGCGGGCTCGAGCCACTAGCCCACGGCCTGCAGACGCAGAACGCCCGGTCCGAGTTCGGACCGGGCGTTCTGCGTACCAGCGGAGGGTGACGGGCTTACGCGGCGCCGTCGAACATGCTCGTCACAGAGCCGTCGTCGAAGACCTCGTGGATCGCGCGGGCGATGAGCGGCGCGATCGAGAGGACGGTCAGCTTGTCGAAACGCTTGGCCTCGTCGACCGGGAGCGTGTCAGTGACGACGACGGAGTCGATGGCGTCGCTCTGGAGGAGCTCGACCGCCGGGTCGGAGAACACCGCGTGAGTGGCCGCGACGACGACGCCGATGGCGCCGGCGTTCTTGAGCGCCTCGGCCGCCTTGACGATCGTGCGTCCGGTGTCGATCAGGTCGTCGACGAGCAGGCAGACCCGGCCCTCGACCTGGCCGACGATCTCGTGGACGCTGACCTGGTTGGGGACCAGCGGGTCGCGGCGCTTGTGGATGATGGCGAGCGGCGCACCGAGCTTGTCGCTCCAGATGTCGGCCACACGGACGCGGCCCATGTCGGGCGAGACGACCGTCAGCGTCGACGCGTCGAGCTTGGCACGGAAGTGCTCGAGGAGGACCGGCATCGCGAAGAGGTGGTCGACGGGACCGTCGAAGAAGCCCTGGATCTGCGCGGCGTGGAGGTCGACCGACATGATGCGGTCGGCGCCGGCGGCCTTGAAGAGGTCGGCGACGAGGCGGGCCGAGATGGGCTCGCGTCCGCGACCCTTCTTGTCCTGGCGGGCGTACGGGTAGAACGGGGCGACCACGGTGATGCGCTTGGCGCTCGCCCGCTTGGCCGCGTCGACCATGATGAGCTGCTCCATGAGCCACTCGTTGATCGGAGCGGTGTGCGACTGGATGACGAAGACGTCGGTGCCGCGGATGCTCTCGTCGTACCGGGCGTAGATCTCGCCGTTGGCGAAGGTCCTGGCATCGGTGGGGAGGAGCTCGGAGTCGAGCTCCGCCGCGATCGCCTCGGCGAGTTCCGGGTGGGCTCGTCCGGAGACGAGAACCAGCTGCTTCTTGTTGTCCGCCGTGATGCCTGACACAGACCCTGCCTTCTGCCGGAATCCTCCGGCCTCACTCACGAGTCGACGTTACCAGCCGCAGCCGTGTCGTCCGACACGGCATCCACGGTCGGTGCCGCCGAGGCAGCGCCGGCAGCCGTCGCAGCCGCCGTACCAGGGCGCTTCTGCTCGACCCAGCCCTCGACGTTGCGCTGCTGCGCGACCGTCAACGCCAGCGCCCCTGCCGGGACGTCCTTGCGGATGACGGTGCCGGCTCCGGAGTAGGCGCCGTCGCCGACGCTGACCGGGGCGACGAGCGTGTTGTGCGCGCCGGTACGGACGTGCGATCCGATGGTCGTGCGGTGCTTGTGCACACCGTCGTAGTTCGAGGTGATCGTTCCGGCACCGACGTTCGACTCGACGCCGATCTCGGTGTCGCCGATGTAGCTGAGGTGCGGGACCTTGCTCCCCTCACCGATCTGCGCGTTCTTCGTCTCCACGAAGGTGCCGATCTTGCCGCGCTCGCCGAGCACCGTGCCGGGTCGCAGGTAGGCGAACGGCCCGACCTCGGCACCGGCACCGATGACCGACAGCGTCGCGTCCGTGCGGCGGACGCGCGCACCAGCGCCGACCTCGGTGTCGATGAGCGTGGTGTCCGGACCGATCGTCGCACCGGACTCGACGACCGTCGCGCCGAGGATCTGCGTCCCGGGAAGCAGAGTGACGTCGGCGTGCAGCCGCGCCTTGATGTCGATCCACGTCGTGGCCGGGTCCTGGACGGTCACGCCGGCGAGCTGCCAGGCGCGCACGAGGAGGGCGTTCAGCTTGGCAGCGGCGGCGCTCAGCTGGGCGCGGTCGTTGATGCCCTCGACCAGCCAGGAGTCACTCACGGGGAGCGCCGAGACCTCGGAGCCCGCGCGTCGCAGGAGGCCGATGACGTCCGTGAGGTACTTCTCCCCCTGGGCGTTGTCGGTGGTGACCTCGGCGAGCGCGTCGCGGAGCTGGCTCACGCCGAAGAGGTAGACCCCGGCGTTGATCTCGTTGACGGCCCGCTCGGCGTCGGTGGCGTCCTTCTGCTCGACGATGTAGTCGAGCGCCCCGGCCTCGGTGCGGATGATGCGTCCGTAGCCGGTCGCGTCGTCGGGCATGGCCGAGAGGATCGTCGCCGCGACGTCGTGGTTGCGGTGGCGTTCGATGAGCGTGGTGAGCGTGGCGGCGTTCAGCAACGGGACGTCGCCGTTGACCACGAGGACGTCGCCGTCGAAGTCGTCGGGCAGCGCCAGGAGCGCCTGCTCCACCGCGCGACCGGTGCCGGGCACCTCGTCCTGGTCGACGATGGTCGCGCCCGGGAGCTCCGACTCGATGGCCTCGACGAGGCGGTCGCGCTCGTGGCGGACCACGGCGATGACGTGCCCGGCGTCGAGCGACCGGGCGGTCGCCAGCACGTGGCCGACGATCGGCACGCCGCCGAGCGGGTGCAGGAGTTTCGGCAGCGCCGACTTCATGCGGGTTCCCTGGCCAGCAGCCAGGATGATGATGGCCAGACGGTCGTCGGTCACGTGTGCTCCCCCTCGGTCCGGGCACTCGCCCGGTCGGTGATCGGTCGCTCCGCCACCAGGATTCGAACCTGGACCGAACAGCTCCAAAGGCTGCCGTGCTGCCGTTACACTATGGCGGACCACTCAGCCTGACGGCGGAGCGTGGTCAATTCTGCCATGGATGTGCCGCCTCGGAATCAGCTCGCGGCGGCCGATCGAGCCCCGACGCCCGCGTGCCTCGATAATGGTGGGATGCCAGCTAGCACCGATGAGGTCGACCGGATCGTCGACGCCTGGAACCGCGAGCGCCCGGACCTCGACTTCTCGCCCCTCCAGATCCTCTCCCGTGTCGCCCGGCTGTCACGCCACCTCGACCGGGCGCGTCGGGCGGCCTTCACCCGGTCGAACCTCGAGCCGTGGGAGTTCGACGTCCTCGCCGCACTCCGGCGCGCCGGCTCCCCCTTCCGGCTGAGTCCGAAGGCTCTGCTGCTCCAGACGCTCGTCTCGAGCGGCACGATGACGAACCGCATCGACCGCCTCGTCGAGCGCGGACTCGTCGAACGCCAAGGCGACCCCAACGACGGCCGCGGCATCCTCGTGCAGATGACGAACGCGGGACTCAACACGGTCGACGCGGCCATCACGCGCCTCGTCGACGCCGAGGCGGACCTGCTCGACGGCCTGAGCTCGACCGAACAGGCCAGGTTGACCGTCCTGCTGCGGAAGCTCAGCCTCGACTTCGACTAGCTACCGGCGGAGGATCTTCCGGGCCAGCCAGTTGCCGAAGAACTGGATGAGCTGCACGAGCAGGATGATGATGATCACCGCGGCCCACGTGACGACCGGCTCGAACTGCCGGAAGCCGTACTGGATCGCGAAGGCACCGAGCCCACCGCCGCCGATGAAGCCCGCGACCGCCGACATGTCGACGATGACCACGAACACGAAGGTGTAGCCGAGGATCAGCGGACCGAGCGCCTCCGGGAGGACGATGCTCAGCAACGTCCTGAGCCGGCTCGCACCCGCGGCACGCGAGGCCTCGATGACGCCGGGCGACACCGTCAGCAGGTTCTGCTCGACGATCCGGCTGATGCCGAAGGTCGCCGCCAGGGAGATGATGAAGATGAACGCGTTCGCACCGATGCCGGTGCCGATCACGAGTCGTGAGAGCGGCTGGGCGGCGGCCAGGAAGATGATGAACGGGATCGGCCGGAAGATGTTCACGATCACGTTGAGCACACCGTAGAGCACCGGGTGCGAGTACAGGTTGCCGGGCCGCGTCACGTAGAGGCCGGTGCCGACGACGAGTCCAGCGATCCCACCGAAGAGCAGGCTGAAGGAGACGAGGTAGAGGGTCTCGACGGTCGCGTCGCCGAGCTTCGGGAGCAGATCGATCAGTGCATCCATGTCAGCGCACCTCCGTCACGGTTGCCTGGGATCCGATGGCGGTCAGCGCCCCGTCGATCGTCTGGTCGTCGCCGCGCAGGGCGAGGGTCAGGTGGCCGAACGCGCGACCCTGGATGTCGTTGATCCCGCCGTAGACGAGCTCGAAGTCGACGCCCGCCTGCGCGAGCGTGAGGAAGACGCCCGCCTGCGACGCGTCGCCGTCGCGGAAGAACAGGGTGACGATGCGCCCGACGTGTCGTTCCTTGAGCACCGCCAGCTCGGCCGGCGACGGGACGCCCTTGATGACCGTCGACACGAAGCGCTTGGATGCGGCGTGCTGCGGGTCGGAGAACACCTCGAAGACGTCGCCCTGCTCGATGACCTTGCCACGCTCCATGACGGCGACCTTCGTCGCGAGCGACTGGATCACCTCCATCTCGTGGGTGATCACGACGATGGTCACGCCGAGGTCGCGGTTCACCTGCTTGAGCAGCGCGAGGACCTCCTGCGTGGTCTCGGGGTCGAGGGCGCTCGTCGCCTCGTCCGCGAGCAGGATCCGGGGCGAGGTCGCGAGCGCGCGAGCGATGCCGACGCGCTGCTTCTGGCCGCCGGAGAGCTGGTCCGGGTAGTTGTCGGCCTTGTCGGACAGCCCGACGAACTTCAGCAGCTCATCGACCCGGGTGCGGATCTCCGCGCGGGGACGTCCGGCCACCTCGAGCGGGTAGGCGATGTTCTTCCGCACCGACTTGGAATTGAAGAGGTTGAACTGCTGGAAGATCATCCCGATGCCGAGGCGGAGGTCGCGGAGACCGCGCTCCGAGAGCGTCGTCACCTCGGTGCCGTCGACGACGATGCTCCCCGACGTCGCGGGCTCGAGCGCGTTGATGAGGCGGACGAGCGTCGACTTGCCGGCTCCCGAGTAGCCGATAATCCCGAAGACGTCACCGGCCTCGATGTCGAGGTCGACGCCGTCGATCGCGGCGATCGGCGCCGCGCCCTTCTGCGGAGACGGGTACCGCTTCGCGACGTCTCGGAGGCTGACGAGTGGCATGGGGGTGTCCTCGGTGTGTCGGGTGATCAGGAGGCGGTGAAACGACGAAGCGTTCCTGTGGAAGCGGATGACAGCCTCCCACAGGAACGCTCTGAACGTCGGATCAGCCCTTGGCCTTGATGTCCTTCTGGACGGTCTCGAGCGACTTCACGAGGTCCTTGACCGGGGTCTTCAGCGGAACCGCGGTTCCACCGGAGTTCTCCACGACGCCGTCGACGACGGACTTCGTGTCCTGGTAGATCTTCACGAGCTTCGCGTACGTCTCGTTGTCGGCGTCGGCGGCCTTCGCCGCGAAGATGTTCACGTACGGCAGCGCGTTCGGGTCGGACGGGTCGTCCTCGGCGATCGCGTCGGACGCCTTCAGGCCGGAGTCGTTGATGAAGTCGTTGTTGATGATCGCGCCGGTGACGTCAGGCAGCGAGGTCGGCGTCAGCGAAGCCTCCAGCGAGGTGACGGTGACCTTCGACTTGTCGGCGATGATGTCGTCCGGCGTCGAGAAGATGTTGCCGCCGTCCTTCAGCTCCAGCAGGCCTGCGGACTGCAGGACGAGGAGCGCACGAGCCTGGTTGCTCTCGTCGTTCGGGATGGCGATCGTGTCGCCCTTCTTGATGTCCTTGACGCTGTCGACCTTGGTCGAGTACAGGCCGAGGGGGTAGATCGCCGTCGAGCCGATGGGCGTGAGGTCCTCACCGGAGGCCTCGTTGTACTGCGCGAGGTAGACGATGTGCTGGAACTGGTTGAGGTCGATCTCGCCCTCGGTGAGCGCCGGGTTCGGCTGCGTGTACTCGCCGAAGTCGACGATGTCGACGAAGATGCCCTCCTTCTCGGCGGCCTCCTTGTACGTCTCCCAGTAGGGGTCGCTCGCGCCGACGACGCCGATCTTGACGGGGTTCGCCTCGGTGCCCTTGTCTTCAGCGGCGGCGCCTGCGCCTGAGCCGCCGGCGCATCCGGCGAGGAGCGCGATGGCGGGGATGATGGCCAGTCCGGCCAGAAGCTTCTTCGAGAAGGTCATTGCTGTGATTCCTCTTTCGGGTGGTGCGCGCCGGTGGACGCTGATTCGACGGTACGTCGGCCTAGCAGGGATGACGAACCGGTGCGTAACACTTCGGAACAGAGCGACGATCGAGGTGATCCGGCCGCCGCGAGTGGACTACTCGACGAGCTCGGAGAGCTCCAGCCAGCGGACCTCGAGGTCGGCGATCTCGCCGTACATGGCCTGGATCTTGGCGCCGAGCGCGGTGATCCCGGCGAAGTCGCTCTGGTCGTGGACCGCGACCTTCTCGTGCGCCTGCTCGATCTGACCGTTGAGCTTGTGGAGCTTGCGGTCGATCGCCTTGATCTCCTGCTGCGCGTTCCGGAGCTCCGCACCGCTCAGCTTCGGCGTCCTCTTGGTCGGGCCACCGCCGGAGGCCGTCGGGCGGTCGTGCTCCTGGGAGCGGCTGCCGGCCGTCCCGGCGTTGAGCTCCAGGTACTGGTCGATGCCGCCGGGCAGGTGCCGGAAGTGGCCGTCCATGATCGCGTACTGCTGGTCGGTCACCCGCTCGAGGAAGTACCGGTCGTGCGAGACGACAAGCAGGGTGCCCGGCCACGAGTCGAGGAGGTCCTCCATGGCGGCGAGCATGTCGGTGTCGAGGTCGTTGGTCGGTTCGTCGAGCACGAGGACGTTCGGCTCGTCGAGCAGGATGAGCAGAAGCTGCAGGCGGCGGCGCTGGCCACCCGAGAGGTCCTTCACCGGCGTCGACAGCTGCGCACTCGTGAAGCCGAGGCGTTCGAGCAGCTGCCCCGGGGTCATCTCCTTGCCGCCGGCCACGTAGCTCGTGCGCTTGCGCCCGATGACGTCGCTCACGCGGTCCTGCTCGTACTCGGCGAGCTCGTCGAGCTGCTGCGTGAGCGTCGCGACCTGCACGGTCTTGCCGCGCTTGACGCGACCCTCGGTCGCTTCGACCTCGCCCGTGACCAGCCCGAGGAGGGTGGACTTGCCGGCGCCGTTCACGCCGAGGATGCCGGTGCGCTCGCCCGGGGCGATGCGCCACTCGACGTCTTTGATGACCGTCCGGTCCCCGTAGGACACGGTGACGTCGAGGATGTCGACGACGTCCTTGCCCAGGCGGGCGGTCGCCATGCCGGCCAGCTCGACCGTGTTGCGCACGGGCGGCTCGTCGGCGATGAGCGCGTTGGCGGCCTCGATGCGGAACTTCGGCTTGGCCGTGCGGGCGGGAGCGCCACGGCGCAGCCAGGCGAGCTCTTTCTTCATGAGGTTCTGGCGCTTGGCCTCGGACACCGCGGCGGAGCGGTCGCGCTCGACGCGCTGCAGGACGTACGCCGCGTACCCACCCTCGAAGGGCTCGACGATGCGGTCGTGCACCTCCCACGTGGCCGTGCAGATGGCGTCGAGGAACCACCGGTCGTGGGTCACGACGAGCAGGCCGCCGGAGTTCTTCGACCAGCGGCGGTTGAGGTGCTGCGCGAGCCAGGTGATGCCTTCGACGTCGAGGTGGTTCGTCGGCTCGTCGAGGAAGAGGATGTCGTGGTCGCCCACGAGCAGGGCCGCGAGCGCGACCCGGCGGCGCTGACCACCGCTGAGGTCGGCGACGAGGGCGTCCCAGGCGATGTCGGAGGCGAGGCCGGAGATGACGTCGCGGACCTTCGGGTCGCCCGCCCACTCGTGCTCGTCGAAGCCGCCGACGATGGTCTGTCCGACGGTCTTGTCGTGGTCGAGGGTGTCGGACTGGTCGAGCACGCCGACCGTGACGCCGTTGCGCACCGTCACGCGTCCGGAGTCGGGCTCCTTGCGGCCGGCGAGGAGGCCGAGGAGCGTGGACTTGCCGTCGCCGTTGCGGCCGACGATGCCGATGCGGTCGCCCTCGTTCACCCCGATCGTGATGCCGTCGAAGACGACCTTGGTCGGGTACTCGAGGTGGAGCGCTTCAGCGCCGAGAAGGTGTGCCATATCCGGTCAACGATACCGGGCCCGGGCGTCGACCACCGCCCGTGCACCGTAGGCTGCACGGGTGCCTCTGTTCTCCCGTTCCCGCCGGCTCCCGTTCGGCCGTCGCGACGCCCGGATCACCCTCCTCGACAAGCGGACGCTGCGCTACGAGCTCAGCGTCGACGACATCCCGCAGTCGGTGGTCTCCCTCGCGGATCCCCGCTTGCTCGAGTACCCGTACATCCGGCACATCGCGCGCGTGATCGACGCCGAGGCGCCGGCGGGCGAGGCGCTCTTCGTCGTCCACCTCGGTGCCGGAGCGTTGACGCTCCCCCGCTATGTCCAGGCGACGCGCCCAGGGTCGCCGCAGCTCGTCGTCGAGTTCGAGCCGGAGCTGTACGCCGGGATGCTGGACGCGCTGCCGCTCCCGGACGGCCACCGGGTCGAGGTCCGCTTCGGTGATGCCAGGGCCGTCGCGGACGAGCCGATCGACGAAGCCACCACCACCGAAGCGCACGTCACGGCGTGGCGGGACGCGAAGGTGACCGTCGTCGACCTCTGGGACGCCGCGGTGATCCATCGTCGGGTCGCGAGCCTCGAGTTCTACCGCCGGGTGGCGGCGCGGTCCGCGGCCGACGGCGTGATCGCGGTGAACCTCCTCGACGGCAGCCCCTTCGACTACTCGCGACGCCAGGCCGCGACCCTGCGAACCGTGTTCGCGCATGTCGCCGTCGTCCTCGACTTCGATCCGGTCGACGACGAGGGGCCGCTCGGCAACGTCGTCGTCTTCGCGAGCGACGCACCGCTCGCGGCCGTGACGCACCCGCAGCTCTTCGGCGCACCCGCGCCCGTGCAGCTGCACGGCGACGCACTCACGCACTGGATCGACGGGGCGACGATCATGACCGACGCCGACGGCGAGGACTCCCCCGACCCGGACGACCCCCGCTGGGACTGAGCGTCCTCCCTTTGCGCGCCCCCACGATTGCGCTACGGTGGGCGTAGCGCAACGGACCGACCCGACCGGATCCTGCCGCGCACGGAGGAGGTTGGTCGGTGCCCGTCTCCCGACGTGTGTCCCGCGCTCAACAGATGAGTGACCGCATCCTCGACGCCGCGCTCGACCTGATGCGATCTCGCGGCTCCGTCGCCGTCAACATCGAGGCGGTCGCCGAGACCACCGGTGTCGCGAAGACGACGATCTACCGGCGCTACCGCAACCGCTCCGAGCTGCTGACCGCCGCGGTGGCTCGTGCCATGGAGACGCCGGTCCAGATCCCGGAGGACCTCCCGACCTACGAGACCTTCACCTGGCTGCTCCACGAGGCCCGGACGATGATCGAGGATGTGGTAGGGCGCGGAACGATCGCGTCGATCCTGCTCCAGGACGATCCGGAGTTCTCGACCCTGCTCCGCGACCTCACGAGGAACCGGGCGCGCGCATTGTCCAACCTCGTCGACGAACGCATCGCCACCGGCGATCTGAAGCCCGGACTCGATGGCCGCCTCGTCGCGACCCTCCTCCTCGGCGCGGTCCTCGGACAGCTCGTCCGCGGCGCCGACATGGACGACGACTGGGCGGACCAGGTCCTGTCCGTCCTCTGGCCGGCACTGGCCGCATGACGCGAGGCAGCACCCCGCCGCACGCTGCGGTGATCTACAACCCGACGCGCATCCAGCTCGAGCGCGTGACGAGGCTCGTCGACGCCGCCGCCGCCGAGGCCGGCTGGGGCCCGACGAGCTGGATCCCGACCCGTGAGCGGTCGACCGCGGTCGACCAGGTCGCGGAGGCGCTCGGAGACGGCGCGTCGCTCGTGATCGCCGCCGGCGGCGACGGGACGGTCCGCGAGGTGGCAGGGGCGATGCGTCACACGCGGACGCCGTTCGCCGTCGTCCCCGTCGGCACCGCGAACCTCTTCGCCCGGAACGCCGGGATCCCGATCGACACGGCCACCGCGGTGCGGGCCGCGTTCGCCGGGGAGGACCGGAGCGTCGACGTCGGGGTCATCGAATATCGGAACCCCGACGGCGTCCGGCGCAGCACCCCGTTCCTCGTCATGTCGGGCTTCGGCGTCGACGCGGACATGGTGGCCTACGCCGACCCCGTCCTGAAGCGCCGCTTCGGCTGGATCGCCTACGTCGTGCCGATCATCCGCGGGCTCTTCCGCCGCGACCGCCCTCGCGTCTCCTGGAAGGAGGACGGCGGACCGATCCGGAGCGGACGGACGCACACGATGTTCGTCGGGAACTGCGGCACGGTCTCGGCGGGCCTCGACGTCCTCCCCGACGCACTCCTCGACGACGGTGTACTCGACGTCCTGATGGTGCGGTCCCTCGAGGGGTGGGACGGGGTCCGGGTCACGCGCTGGCTGCACCGCGCGAACAATCCCGTCGCCCGGTTCTCCAAGGGCAGACGGACACGGGGCAGCCGCGTGCAGCCGAGTGCCGTCGAGACGGCCGGCTCCGCCGGAGGTGCGCTCCGCTACCTGCGCGTGCGACGGATCGACGTGACGGTCTCACCGCCCGCCGAGTTCCAGGCAGACGGCGACGGCATCGGCCTGGTCTCGGCGGCCAGGCTGACCGTCGACCCCGGTGCACTCATCGTCCGACTACCCGCGACGGCGGCGCGCTCGGGTCGGCTCCGGCCCTGAGCCCGCCCTTCGACAGGCTCAGGGACCGGAGGAACGGCTCAGGGACCGGAGGAACGGCTCAGGGACCGGAGACCGCGCATGGACCGGAGGAACGACTCAGTCCGCGAGGATCTTGCCGGGGTTGAAGTTCGAGCCGGGGTCAGCACTGTCGAAGAGGCCGCGCATGATCGCGACGCCCTCGGTCGAGATGTCCTGTTCCATCCACGGCGAGTGCTCGACACCGACCGCGTGGTGGTGCGAGAGGGTGCCACCGTGGTCGACGAACGCCTGCTGGATCGCCGACTTGACCTGCTCGTACTCGCCGATCGGGTCGTCGCCGGTGATGAACGCGAAGGTGAAGTACAGGCACGCGCCGGAGTGGTACGAGTGCGAGAGGTGGCACATGATCCACCCGTGCACCCCGAGCTTGTCGTACGCGGCGTTGGCGGCGTCGTTCGCGGCGTCGTAGACCTCCTGCAGCCGAGACCAGGGCGCTGCGGTCTCCGAGACGTCGGCCGCGGCTCCGCGGTCGAGGAGGAAGTCGCGCAGGTACGGGGTGTCGAACTTCTTCTGGTCGTAGAGGGCACCGGGGCCCTTGCCGACGCCGATGCCGCCGTGCTTCCGGACGATCGAGCCGACGAGGCCCTTCTCGTATCGCACATGGGACGCGCTGCCCTCGTAGCCGATGAAGGAGAGGCACAGCTGCTCGAGATCCCAGCCTCTGGCTGTGAGCACCTTCATGAGGCCCTTGGTGACCTGCGCCGAGACGCCGGTGCTGGCCTTGCGGGTCGCGAGCGAGAAGCCGCTCTCCCGGGCGTTCGACACCCGGGTGACCGAGGGGCTGGCGTCGCTCTCCGCGATCTCGTGCATCGCCGCGAGCCCGGCCTCCCAGGTGGGGAAGAAGTAGCCGAGGACCTCGCGGACGGCGGGCGTCCGGTGGACCTGCACGGTGACCTCGGTGATGATGCCGAGTCGACCCTCGCTGCCGATGATCATCTCGCGGACGCTCGGGCCGGTCGACGCACTCGGGACGGGGCGGATCGCCACGATGCCGTTCGGGCGCACCATCCGCAGGCCCTTGGTGATGTCGGCGATGTCGCCGTACTTGTCGGACTGCATGCCCGAGGAGCGGGTCGCGACCCATCCGCCGAGCGTGGAGTGCGTGAAGCTGTCGGGGAAGTGGCCCATCGTCCACCCCTTGGCGCCCAGCTGCTCCTCGATCGAGGGGCCCTGCGCGCCGGCCTGGATGGTGGCGAGACCGGAGCCCTCGTCGATCGACAGGACGCGGTCGAGCCGGCCGAGGTCGAGCGAGATGATGACCCGCTCCTCCGTCGGCTGCGGGTCGAGCGAGCCGGCGATGTTGGTGCCACCGCCGAACGGGATGATCACGGCGTCTGTGGCGACGGCTGCAGCGACGACCGACGCGACTTCGGCCTCATCAGCCGGGTAGACGACGAGGTCGGGCGTGCGGGGCAGGTCGTTCGCGCGGATCCGGAGCAGGTCGCGGATGCTCTTGCCGTAGGTGTGGACGACGCGTTCCTGGTCGTCCGTGGTCACGTGCCCCTGACCGACGAGCGTCGAGAGCTCGGCGATGAACTCGTCGGACGCGCGCGATGCTGGGACGGTGAGCTCGTCGAAGCTGAGGTGTGCCTGCGCCGGCTTCCGGAGGTCGAGACCGACGGCCTGCTTCACGAACGGCGCGAAGTCTGGCTTGTTGCTGTGCTCGAAAGCGACCCCTTCGACTCCCCAGCCCCACCACTTCATGTGCTCCACAGACGTCATCCGGCTTCCTTTCGTGGTGTGTCGATCGAAACGTGTGCTCCCGGCTCGACCGAAGCGCGCAGCGCGACGATCTCGGCGACGACGCGGTCCATGAGCTGGACGGGCGTCTCGTTCGGCTGCGGGTGGATCGGTTGCCCGAAGACGACGCGCACCGGCGGTCGTCCGGGGACGGGCCAGTTGCGACCCTTCGGCATGGCGGAGTGGGTGCCGAGGACGGCCACCGGGAGGCAGGGGATGCCCTGGCGCGTGGCGAGTGCCGCGGCACCGGGCTTGAACCGGCCGAGCTCACCCGTCCGCGATCGGCCGCCCTCGGGGAAGATGAGGATCGGGACGCCGGCCTCGAGCAGCTCCCGTGACACGCCTGCACGCTTGCGGTCACCCGAGCGGTCGACCGGGAACGCGTTGAAGAAGAGGGCGGCGAAGATGCGGCGGGCGGGGACGTCGAAGAAGTAGTCGGCGGCGACACCGGCGGCGAGGTAGCGCGAGAGCCGACGCGGCATCGCCCCGACGACGAGCGGTGCATCGAGGTGCGACTGGTGGTTGGCGACGACGATGTACGGACCGCTCACGCCCGACAGGCGCTCGCGACCCGTCACCGTCACGCGGGTCAGCGACCAGACGAGCGGCTTCAACAGCAGACGCTGGGCGACGAACCGCGCGTTGGCGTGGAGGGAGGAGGTGAACCGCGGCTCTGCGGTCATCGGTGGGCTCCTGACTGGGCGGCGTTGGCGGCTCGACGGCTCGAGGACATCCGACCGGAGATCCACCGGATGGACGCACGGGGCGCGAACTTGACGAGGGCCATGAGGGCCTTGAAGCGGAAGCTCGGGATGGAGACGACGACCCCTCTCCCGGCGTCGCGGAGGGCGTCGGCGACGAGCCGGTCCACATCGATCCACAGACCTGACGGGATCGATCGGGTGCTGATGCCGGCGCGATCGTGGAACTCGGTGCGGACCCACCCGGGGCACAGGGCCGTGACGCGGACACCCGAGCCGGCGAGCTCGACCGCGAGCGCCTCGGTGTAGGTGGTGACGAACGCCTTCACCGCCGAGTAACCGCCGGTGGTGATGTACCCCGCCGTGCTCGAGACGTTGATGATGGTGCCGCGTCCGCGTTCCCGCATGGCGCGGGCCGCGGCGCCCGAAAGCGTGGCGACGCTCCGGCACATGACCTCGATCGCGGTGTCGAGCTCGCTCGTGTCGGAATCGGTGAGGCGGGCGTGCACCCCGAAACCGGCGTTGTTCACGACGACCTCGATCGGCGACGCCTGATCCTCGATCCGTGCGGCGAGTCTCGCGACGTCGGCGCGGTCCGAGAGGTCGGCACTGATCACCTCGACGGTGCGACCGGTCGCGCGCAGCCGCTCGGCCGATCGCTCGAGCCGCCCGACGTCACGGGCGACGAGCACCAGGTCGAAGCCCCGTCCGGCGAGCGCCGTGGCGAACGCGGCACCGATGCCGGACGTCCCACCGGTGACGAGAGCTGTAGCCATGGGGATCAGAATACGCTACGCGTTGCGTATCGTTGCAAGCTACAGTGATGAGGTCGGATCGTCACGGAACGGAGACGCCATGGTGAACCGGGATTCGCCGCGCGGAACAGCACCCGCGGCCCTCGAGCACGCGGAGCAGGAGAGCGCCATGCTGCGGCCTGCCCACGGGTTCAGCGTCCGCGACTACGCGAAGTCCGCCGTCGGCAGTCGTCGCAAGGAGATCGACGCCGCGGCCTTCGCCGAGACGCCGCTGAGTGCTGAGACGGTCGCACTGCTCCGCGCCCTGTCGGACATCGAGCGCGCGACCATGCAGTACCTCCGCGGGGTGCTCGTCACCCCCACCCATAAGGACGCCAGAGTCACCGCGTTCCTGATCACCTGGGCGTACGAGAAGTACTGGATCACCGACACCCTCGACACCGTGCTCAAGGCGAACGGGACCCCGCGCGACAAGACGCGTTCGACGGGTCTCCGCCGCACCGTCCACGGCGTGCGCGACCGCTTCGCGCCCATCGGCCAGGCCCTCATCGCGAACGTGCTCGGCGAGGACATCATCGCCTGGCACATGACGATCGGGACGATCGACGACCTCATCACCCACGCGGCCTACCGTGCGGTGCGCGAGCGCGAGCCGCACCCCGTGCTCGACCGCCTCGTCGACGAGATCCTCGAGACGAAGGCCAGGCACCTCGAGTTCTTCACCGCTCAGGCGAGTGACCGCCTCGCCACATCGCCCCGTGCGCAGGGAATCACCCGTCGCCGCATCCGGAACGCCGTGTGGCCCACAGGCTCCGATGCGAACGGCCCCCGACAGACGGCGCGGTTCGCCGCGCTCGTGTTCCGCAGCACCGCCACCTGGAGCGACCCCGCCGTCCTCGGCATCGACGCGTCGATCGACGCGCTGCCCGGTCAGTCGGGCCTCCATCTCGCCGCCAGACTTGCCCGCCGCGGACGCCGCGGCAGCCTCGAGGAGAACCGATGACCGACAACCCCACCCCAGACGCCGAACAGCCCGACGCTCAGGAGCCGGAGGCTCAGCAGCCCACCACCGCCCCGGATGCCCTCGACGGCGCGCACGTGCTCGTCACCGGCGGCACCGGCTTCCTCGGGCAGGCGGTGCTCGAGCGCCTGCTCGCCGATCACCCGACCACCCGCGTCAGCCTGCTCATCCGGAAGAAGGGGTCGGTCCGCGGGAGCGACCGTCTCCAGACCCTGCTCCGCAAGCCGGTGTTCAAGGCCTGGCGCGAACGCGTCGGCGCCGAAGCCGCTGCGGCGATCGTGGCCGAGCGCGTCAGTGTGATCGAGGGTGGCCTCGACGAGATGGCGCTGCCGGCCGACCTCGACGTCGTCATCCACAGCGCGTCGACCGTCTCCTTCGACCCGCCGATCGACGAGGCCTTCGCCACGAACGTCGGCGGCGCGACCACCCTGTACGCGGCGCTCGCGAAGAGCGGCGCGACCCCGCACGTCGTCCACGTCTCAACCGCCTACGTCGGCGGCACGCGGAAGGGCATCCAGCCGGAACGCAGCCTCGCGCACGACGTCGACTGGCGCGTCGAGGCCGAGGCCGCCCGCTCGGCACGCGTCCGCACCGAGGAGTCGTCCCGTCGTCCGGAGGTCCTGCGCAAGCTCATGCAGACCGCCCGTCGCGAGCACGGCAAGGCCGGCCCCCAGGCCGTCTCGAACGCCGCCGAGGCCGCACGCATCGCCTGGGTCGACGCCCGACTCGTCGCCCACGGCCGTGCACGCGCCGAGAGCCTCGGCTGGACCGACGTCTACACCTTCACGAAGGCGATGGCCGAGCGGGTCGCCGAACAGCGCTGGGCCGGCGAGGGAAACCGACTCTCCGTCGTGCGCCCGTCGATCATCGAGAGTGCACTCGCGCACCCGTTCCCCGGCTGGATCGACGGCTACAAGGTCGCCGACCCGCTGATCATCGCCTACGGGCGCGGACAGCTGCCCGACTTCCCGGGCCTCCCCGACAGCGTGCTCGACATCATCCCCGTCGACTTCGTCGTCAACGCGATCCTCGCAGCGGCCCAGACCCCGCCGGAGCCGGCTGCGGCGCGCTACTTCCACGTGAGCTCCGGAGCCAGCAACCCGCTGCCGTTCCACAAGATGTACGCGAACGTGCACAGCTACTTCACGGAGCACCCGATCCCGGCGGACGCCGGCGACATCAGCGTGCCGACCTGGAACTTCCCCGGCGGGCGTGCCATCGAGCGCTCCATCGACCGGCGGCAGAAGGCGACGACGGCTGCCGGCCGGGTCGTCTCCCACCTGCCGGCGAACGCGACCACCCGCGGGTGGCAGGACCGGATCCGCAAGGCGTCGAGCGACCTCGGCTCGCTCCGCGACTTCACCGGGCTCTACCGCTCCTACGTGCAGAGCGAGATCGTCTTCGACGACCAGCGCACCCGTGCCCTGCACGCCTCGCTGACGCCCGAGCAGCAGGCGGACCGCGGGTTCGACGTCACCACGATCGACTGGGACGACTACTTCCAGCGCATCCACTTCCCCGCCGTCACGACCCTGACCCGCGCCTTCGCCAACCGCAAGGCGGGCGCCGCGAAGCAGCAGAAGATCCTGCCCGTGCGCGACGACGTCCTCGCGGTGTTCGACCTCGAGGGCACGGTGCTCGCCTGGAACCTCATCGAGCAGTACCTCTGGCTGCGGCTCGCCGCGACCTCGCGGTCGCGCTGGCCCATCGAAATCGCCGCGCTCGGCGCGTCCATGCCGGGGTACATCGGTGCTGAACTCCGCGACCGCGGTGAGTTCATCCGCACGTTCATGCGTCGCTACGAGGGCGTCGACGTGGCGCAGCTCGAGAAGATCGTCCGGGGCGGCTTCGGCAAGGCCGTCCGGTCCCGCCTCCTCCCCCAGGCGCTCGAGCAGATCGCCGCGCACCGGGCAGCCGGTCACCGGACGATCCTCGTCACCGGCACCATCGACCTCATGACGGCTCCGCTCGAGCCGTTCTTCGACGAGGTCGTGGCCGGGGCGATGCACGCCGAGAACGGACGCCTCACGGGTTACCTCGACAGCCCGCCGCTCGTCGACGAAGCGCGCGGCGCCTGGCTCACGCAGTACGCCGAGCAGCACGGCATGGACCTCGCGCACTCCTACGGCTACGGCGACTCCCATGCGGACGCCGCCTGGCTGCAGCTGGTCGGGAACCCGGTCGCTGTCAACCCCGACCACACCCTGTACAAGCTGGCGCAGGCCGGCCGGTGGACGGTGCGAGAATGGGCACGAACCACCGGAGGCATCCGCTCCGAAGACGAACTGACCCGCGCACCGCGCCCCGCACAGCCGAGAGGAGAGCGGACGGCCGAGGACACGATCCCCGACCGCCCCACCGCACATGGCGTTTGACATCGACAAGTTCACCGAGACGAGTGTCTCGGTGAACTGGAGTGACCTCGACTTCGACGAATTCAAGACGAACCCGCTCCCCGCTTCCACCCTGCGCAGCCTGCGCTACATGTGCGACATCGAGTACCACACGGTCTGCTATCTGCGCGACATGCTCATGACGCCGTCCCACGAGGACGACGACGTCGGCGCGTTCATGACGATGTGGAACCGTGAAGAGTTCTGGCACGGGGAGGCGCTCGCCGCCGTCCTCGCCGCCCACGACATCACGGTCGACTTCGACGAGCTCAAGGCGACGCGCCTGAAGCTCGGCTGGAAGGACCGCCTCGACCCCATCAAGCAGTCGATCCTCGGCAACCTCGTGGGCACCGACTTCATCGCGGTGCACATGAGCTGGGGCGCGGCGAACGAGTGGTCCGCGACCGCCGCGTACACCCGCCTCGCGCAGTTGGAGCGGCACCCGGTGCTCTCGGTGCTCCTCAAGCGGATCGCGAAGCAGGAGACGCGTCACGTGGCGTTCTACGCGAGCCAGGCCAAGGCACGCCTGGAGTCGTCGAAGAGTGCACGTCGACTCACCCGCTTCCTGCTCCGTAAGGTGTGGGGCCCCGTCGGCTCGGGCGTCATGCCCGACTCCGAGGTCACGCACGTGATGGGCCACCTCTTCGGCGACGAGGACGGCCTGGCCGAGGTGCGCCGCATCGACGGGCACATCGCCAAGCTCCCCGGCATGGAGGGGCTCACGATCATCGAGAACTCGCTCCGCGTGCGCGGCGTCGCGGCCTGAACCGCGCCACCTCGCACAGCAGCCCCGGTCGGATCTCCGACCGGGGCTGCTTCGTGTCGTGCGGGCCGCGTCTCAGCTCTGCGAGACGATACGGGCGCCGTGGACCGGTCCGTGGGCACGGATGACCTTCAGCCCGGACGAGGCGAGCGTCACCTGCAGTTCGACGGCGTCGTCGGTGTCGGCAGCCAGGAAGGCGATCGTCGGCCCGGAGCCGGAGACGAGGCTGCCGAGGGCGCCCTGGGAGTCGCCGAACTCGAGCACCTCGCCCAGCACCGGGCGCAGCTGCAGCGCAGCGGCCTGCAGGTCGTTGTAGAGGACCTCGCCGAGGAGGTGGGCGTCGCCCGCCCGCAACGCCTGGAGCACCGCGGCGTCGACCGTCGGCTGGCGACCGGACGGAGAGATGTCGAGGATGTGCCGCGCCCGGTGGGCGTCGAGCTCCTGGTAGACCTGCGGGGTCGACATGCCGAAGTCGGCGAGGGCGAGCACCCACTCGAACTGCCCCTTGGCCAACGCACTGCTCAGTTGGTCGCCGCGGCCGGTGCCGACAGCGGTGCCGCCGAGCAGGGCGAAGGGCACGTCGGCGCCGAGGCGTGCCGCCAGCGCCAGGAGGTCGTCGCGGCTGCGTTCGGTCCCCCACAGGGCGTCACAGGCGAGCAGCGTGGCCGCGGCGTCGGCTGAGCCGCCGCCCATCCCGCCGGCGACCGGGACGTGCTTCTCGATCTCGAGCCGGACACCGCCGCGGTACCCGGTCCGCCTCGCGAGGGCCTTCGCGGCGCGGATGGCGAGGTTGCTCGTGTCGGTCGGCACACCCGACACGTCCACCGAGCCGGAGAACGACACACTGAAGTCGTCGGCCGGGTACGCGTGCACGTCCTCGTACAGCGAGATCGCCTGGTACGCGGTCGCGACGTCGTGGTAGCCGTCGTCCATCACTTCGCCGACTTTGAGGAAGACGTTGATCTTCCCAGGTGCTCGCACGTGGACGTGCTTGAGGATGGCCTCGGTGGTCATTGTTCCAAGTTAGTCGATCGAGCAGGCGCCTCAGACCGCGTCACTTGTCGGAGGAGTCCGCCCAGATGTTGACGTCGGCGCCCTCCGCGAGTCGGTCGATCTCCTCGAGCTCCTCGGTCGTGAACGCGGGGCCGTCGAGCGCCGCCAGGTTCTCGTCCAGTTGCTCGGGGCGGGAGGCGCCGATGAGGGCGGAGGTGATCGCGGGGTTGTTCAGGACCCAGGCGAGCGACATCTGCGCGAGGGTCTGCCCGCGCTCCACGGCGATGTCGTTGAGGGACCGGAGGCGGGTCGCCATCTCCTCGCTCACCTGCCGGTCGGGCAGGGACGGACGGTTCGTCGCACGCTCGGCCGGGCCGTCGCCGAGGTACTTGTCGGTGAGCAGGCCCTGCGCGAGCGGCACGAAGGCGATCGCGCCGAGGCCGGTCTCGGTCAGCACCTCGGTGAGGCCGTCCTCGACCCAGCGGTTGAGGATCGAGTACGACGGCTGGTGGATCACGAGCGGCGTGCCGAGCTCGCGAGCGACGGCGTGTGCGGCGGCGGTCCGCTCGGCCGAGTACGACGAGATGCCGACGTACAGGGCCTTGCCGGAGCGCACGATCGCGTCGAGCGCGCCCACGGTCTCCTCGATGGGCGTGACCTCGTCGACCCGGTGCGAGTAGAAGACGTCGACGTAGTCGAGACCCATTCGCTCGAGCGACTCGTCGAGGCTCGCGGTCAGGTACTTCTTCGAACCGAAGTTGCCGTACGGGCCTGGCCAGAAGTCGTAGCCGGCCTTCGAGGAGATGATGAGCTCGTTGCGGTACGGACCGAAGTCCTCGCGCATCATCCGACCGAAGTTCGTCTCGGCGGAACCGTAGGGCGGGCCGTAGTTGTTCGCGAGGTCGAAGTGGGTGATGCCGTGGTCGAACGCGTGGCGCAGGAGCGCGCGCTGCCCGTCGAACGGCCGGTTGTCGCCGAAGTTGTACCAGAGGCCGAGCGAGATCGGCGGGAGGAAGAGCCCCGAGGTGCCGACCTGGCGGTAGTCGTTCCGCGCGTAGCGGTCGTCTGCCGCAGCGTACGGGCGGTGGATGTCGGGGACGTTCAGCGGGAATCGAGCATCAGCGGTCATGCGCCAACGTTATCGTCCCGCACGCACGATCGACAGGAAGTCGTGGACCGTGAGCTCCTCGCCGCGCGCCGTCGGTTTCACTCCGGCGGCCTCCATCTGCTCCGTCGCGGCCTGGGAGCTGCCGAGGACGCTCCCGAGAGCCTGCCGGAGCATCTTGCGACGCTGCTGGAACGCCGCGTCGATGAGCGCGAAGGTTTTGATGCGCTCCTCCTCGGTGCCGATGACGTCGGCGCGTCGCTCGAATCCGACGAGCACGGAGTCGACGTTCGGAATGGGCCAGAACACCTGGCGGCTCACCTGGCCGGCGATGCGCCACGCGCCGTACCAGGCGGCCTTCGCGCTCGGTGCGCCGTAGACCTTGCTCCCCGGGCCGGCGGCGAGTCGGTAGCCGACCTCGGCCTGCACCATGACGACACCGGCCGTCAGCGAGGTGAAGTGCTCCAGGAAGTGCAGGAGGACGGGCACGGAGATGTTGTACGGCAGGTTGGCGACGAGTCGGTTGGGCTGCGCCGGGAGTTCCTCGATGCGCATCGCGTCCTCGTGGACGACCGACAACCGGTCGATCATGCCCGGTGCCATCTCCCCCACGGTGAGCGGCAGCTGCTTGGCGAGCCGGCCGTCGATCTCGACGGCGACGACGCTCGCGTCGGCCTCGAGCAGTCCGAGCGTCAACGAGCCGAGGCCGGGGCCGATCTCGACCACGACGTCGCCCGGAGCGACGTGCGCGACCGACACGATCTTGCGGACGGTGTTCGCGTCGATGACGAAGTTCTGACCGAGCTTCTTCGTCGGCGTCACGTCCAGCAGGGTGGCGAGATCTCGGATCTCGGCGGGGCCGAGCAGGGCGACGGAGGCGGTCATCCCTCCAGTATCCCTGATCGGGGAGCCGGTCCTCGTCGGGCGACAGGCGCGAGGCTCTGTGACGGGCTCAGTGTCTCAGCCGGCCCAGGAGCCGTAGACGCGCTCGGTGTTCGTCGCGAGCTGCGTCGCGAACGCGGCGACGTCCTCACCCAGGTGCTCGGCCATGCCGCGCACCGTGTACGGGAGGAGGTACGGCGCGTTCGGCCGACCGCGGAACGGGGCGGGCGTGAGGTAGGGCGCGTCGGTCTCGACCATGATCAGCTCGCGGGGCATGATCGCGAGCGCCTCACGCAGCGGTGCGGCGTTCTTGAACGTGACCGTCCCGGCGAAGGAGGCGTACCAGCCGTGCTCGGCGCACAGCTCGGCGAGCTCCGGGCCGCCCGAGAAACAGTGGAAGACGGTGCGTTCCGGAGCGCCCACTCGGAGGAGCGTCTCGACGACCTCGTCGTGGGCGTCGCGATCGTGGATCTGCAGTGCGACACCGTGGCGCTTCGCGATGGCGATGTGCGCTTCGAACGATGCGAACTGCGCCGCGCGGCCGTCCTCCTCGGTGCGGAAGAAGTCGAGGCCGGTCTCGCCGACGGCGCGGACGCGAGGCTCCGCCGCCAGACGGTCGATCTCGGCCAGCGCCTCGTCCAGGGTGCCCGCGCGGTCGAGGTCCGGTGCGTCGTTGGGGTGGATCGCGACCGCCGCGAGCACGCGGGGGTCACGAGCGGCGATCGCCGCCGACCAACGGGAGGTCTCGACGTCGGTGCCGACCTGCACGATGCCGCGGACCCCGACGGAGGCCGCGCGGTCCAAGTGCTCCGACGGGGTCAGCGGGGCGTCGCCGTCGGCATGCTCGAGGTGCGTGTGGTTGTCGTAGACCGCGACCGGCAGCGCCTCAGGAACCTCGGGGTAGCTCAGCTGCTTCCGCTCCCCCGCTTCGCGCTGCCGCAGGTGCGGTGTGGCGGCCGGATCCGGCGCGACGCCCCCGCTCATTCGGCGACGGCCTCGATCCGCGGGAACAGGGGCTCGAGCCCTGCCACCGAGGTGCCGGCGGGCAGCTGCCCCCAGGTGCCGACATCGCCGATGCGCTGTGCGCCGAGCTCGCCGAGGGCGGCTTCAGCGCCGAGGGCGGACCACAGCTTGGTGGTCGCCTTCGGGACGAAGGGGTGGAGCAGGACCGACAGGGCGCGCAGGCCCTCGACCGCCGTGGCGAGCACGGTGCCGAGCCGCTCCCGCTTGGCCTCGTCCTTCGCGAGTGCCCACGGCTCCTGCTCGGTGATGTAGCCGTTCAGCTCGTCGACGATCCGCCAGATGGCCGCGAGCGCGTCCTGGATGGCTAGGCGCTCGATCGCGGCGTCGGCGTCCGCAGCCGCCCGGGCGACCGTCTCCTGGATGGCCACGTCGGCCGGTTCGGCAGGGCCGCTTGCCGGCACGACGCCGTCGAAGTACCGCGTCACCATGGCGAGCACGCGCGACGCGAGGTTGCCGAAGCCGTTCGCGAGCTCCGCCTGGTACCGCGCGGAGAGGTCCTCCCAGCTGAACGAACCGTCCTGCCCGAAGGCGATGGCGCGCATGAAGTAGTAGCGGAACGCGTCGGAGCCGAAGGTGTCGGTGATCTCACTCGGTGCGATACCGGTGAGCTTCGACTTCGACATCTTCTCGCCGCCGACGAGCAGCCAGCCGTGACCGAAGACCCGCTTCGGGACCTCGAGCCCGGCGGCCATGAGCATGGCCGGCCAGATGACCGCGTGGAACCGCAGGATGTCCTTGCCGACGATCTGCGTGGCGGGCCAGCGCTCGGCGAACGCCTCCTCGTCGGAGCCGTACCCGGCGGCGGTGATGTAGTTGAGCAGGGCGTCGAACCACACGTAGACGACGTGGCTCTCGTCCCACGGGACCTTGATGCCCCAGTCGAAGGTCGAGCGGGAGATGGACAGGTCTTTGAGCCCCTGGCGCACGAACTGGATGACCTCGTTGCGCGCCGACTCCGGCTGCACGAACTCCGGTCGCTCCTCGTAGAGGGCCAGCAGGCGCTCGGCGAAGTCGCTCATGCGGAAGAAGTAGTTGCTCTCCTGGAGCAGTTCGACCGGCTTCGAATGGATCGCGCACACCAGCTGCCCGACGTACTCACCGGTGCCCTGCACGAGGTCGCTCTCCTGCTTGTACTCCTCACAGCCGACGCAGTAGTACCCCTCGAACTCACCGGTGTAGATGAAGCCGGCGTCGTACAGGCGCTGGAGGAAGAGCTGGACGTTCTGTTCGTGCCGCACGTCCGTCGTGCGGATGAAGTCGTCGTTCGAGATGTCGATCGTGTCGAGCAGCGGGTACCAGGACTCGCTCACGAGCTTGTCGGCCCACTCCTTCGGCGTCACGCCGTTCGCGGTCGCCGTGCGCAGGATCTTCTGGCCGTGCTCGTCGGTCCCGGTCAGGAACCAGGTGCGGTCGCCGGCCTGACGGTGCCAGCGCGCGAGGACGTCCGCGGCCACCTCCGTGTAGGCGTGCCCGATGTGCGGGGCATCGTTGACGTAGAAGATGGGCGTGGTGATGTAGAACGAGGTGCCGTCGGCCATGGGGTCAATCCTAGGACGAGCGGGCGTGGCCACCGTGCCTGTTACGGCGCGGGACGCACCTGCGCGTCCGGCGACGCTTTCGGAGGCCGGGCTGCGAGGGCCGCCTGGTACAGGTCGCGCTTCGAGAGGCCGGTGGCCTCGGCGACCTCGTTGGAGGCGTCCTTCAGGCGTGTGCCCGAGGCCACGAGCGCGAGTACCTGCTCGAGCGCGGTGGCCGGATCGGCCTCGACGGCCTCAGCACCGGCGATGACGATGCAGATCTCGCCCTTCACACCCCCGGACGCCCATTCGGCCAGTTCAGCGGCCGTCCCCCGCTTGACCTCCTCGAACAGCTTGGTGAGCTCCCGGCACACCGCCACGCGACGATCGGCTCCGAGCACGGAGGCGATGTCCTCGAGGGAGGAGGCGAGTCGGTTGGGCGATTCGAAGAACACCATCGTGCGCGGCTCGGTCGCGAGGGCTCGGAGGCTGCTGCGTCGGTCGCCCGGCTTCCGCGGGAGGAACCCCTCGAAGGTGAAGCGGTCGGTCGCGAGGCCGGACACGGCGAGCGCCGTCACGACCGCCGACGGCCCGGGGATCGCGGTGACCTGGACGTCTGCGGCCGCCGCCGCGTCGACGAGGTGGAAGCCGGGGTCGGACACGGTCGGCATGCCGGCGTCGCTGAGCACGAGGACGTCGGTCTCGCGGGCCAGTTCGACGATCTCGGCCGCGCGTTCGCGCTCGTTGTGGTCGTGCATGGCGATGAGCCGCGGCCGCGATTCCACACCGAGGGCGCGCAGCAGGTGGATGGCCGTCCGGGTGTCCTCGGCGACGATGACCTCCGCCGCGGCCAGCGCCTCCCGGAGTCGTGGCGACGCATCGCCGAGGTTGCCGATGGGGGTCGCTCCGAGGATGATCACCGGACCAGTCTCCCATCCGGTCGGGGTGGTTAGATGAGACGGTGTCGGTCGATCTTCTGGAAGCCCCTGTGACGGGATCCCGCCTCGACCGCTGGTGGGAGCGGATGCTCCGCACCGAGCGCCGCCGGAAGCTCTGGATCTGGGGCGGCCCAGCCGCCGTGACGCTCCTCGCGTTCGTGCTGCGGTTCTGGAACCTCGGTCACCCGCACTCGCTCGTCTTCGACGAGACCTTCTACGTGAAGGACTCGTGGTCGCTGTGGCTGAACGGCTACGAGAGCACCTGGCCGGACGGGGCCGACGAGGGCTTCGCGAACGGCGACGCGGGCAGCCCGAGCACGAATCCCTCCTACGTCGTGCACCCACCACTCGGCAAGTGGCTGATCGCGCTCGGCATCGCCGTGTTCGGCATCGACGACAGCACCGGGTGGCGCATCTCCACCGTGATCGCCGGAACGCTCGCGGTCCTGCTCGTCACGCTCATCGCCAAGCGGTTGTTCACCTCGTCGATCCTCGCCGTCCTGGCCGGGTTCCTGTTCGCGATCGACGGGCACGCGATCGTCATGGCCCGGGTCTCGCTGCTCGACAACTTCGTGATGTTCTTCGTGCTCGCGGGATTCGGCGCGATCCTGTTGGACCGGTCGTGGCACGCGTCACGCCTGGCGGCGAAGGTCGCGTCCGCCCGGGCGAGGGGCGCCGATCCGGCCTGGGGTCCCGTCCTCTGGTGGCGGCCATGGCTGCTCGCCGCAGGGGTCGCGTTCGGCGCGGCCACCGCGGTCAAGTGGAACGGACTGTACTTCCTCGCCGCGTTCGGCGTGTACGTGATCGTCACGGATCTCCTGCTCCGACGCCGACTGGGCCTCACCCTGTGGGCGAGCGCGGCGGTCCTCAAGCAGGGCCCCGTGTCCTTCGTGACCCTCGTCCCCGTGGCCGCCGTCGTGTACCTCGCCAGCTGGACCGGGTGGATCAGGACGTCCGGCGGGTACGACCGCCAGTGGGCGGACGCGGTGGGGAACGCCTGGACCGGGACCTTCGCGTGGGTCCCCCACTGGTTCCAGAGCCTCCTGCACTACCACCAGAGCGCCTACAGCTTCCACGTCGGCCTCAGCACCCCGCACCCCTACGCCGCGAACCCGCTCGGCTGGCTGCTCATGATCCGGCCGACGAGCATGTACTACCAGTCCCCCGCCACCGGGACCGACGACTGCGCGTGGGACGCCTGCTCCTCCGCGATCACCTCGATCGGCAACCCGCTCATCTGGTGGGGCGCCGCCGTCGCGCTCGGGTACTGCGTCTACCGGCTCGTCCGGTACCGCGAGTGGCAGGTCGGGCTCATCGTCCTCGGGGTCGCAGCGGGGTACCTGCCCTGGCTGCTCTACCTGAACCGGACGGTGTTCCAGTTCTACACGATCGTCTTCGAGCCGTACCTCATCCTGGCGCTCGTCTTCGCGATCGGGAAGATCCTCGGGTCCCGCGACGACCCGGAGGAACGACGGTTCGCCGGCGTCGGCGTCATCGGGGTGTTCGTGACCATCACGACGCTGTTGAGCATCTTCTGGTATCCGCTCTGGACCGCCATCACCGTGCCCTACTGGTTCTGGCACCTGCACGCCTGGTTGCCGTCATGGGTGTGACGGGAGGCCGACGATGAAGGCGCTCCCAGGGGTGCTCGTCGCCGGTGCAGCGGCGCTCGCCGCCCTGGGCCTCCACACCCTCCTGCCGGTCGTCCCGCTGCTGACCGCGAGCGTCCTGCTCGGCATGGTGGTGGGCCAGCTCCCCGCGTTCCAGCGGCTCGCGGCGGGCGTCCTGAAGCCGGGACTCGGCATGAGCGCGAAACGGTTCATGCGGATCGGTGTCGTCCTGCTGGGGCTGAAGCTGAGCCTCGTCGACATCGCCGGCCTGGGGTGGGTCACGCTCGCCACCACGGTCGCGATCGTCGTCGTCACCTTCTTCGTCACCCTCTGGCTCGGCCGGAGACTCGGGCTCGCGGGCCCCGAACCGCTCCTCATCGCCACGGGCTTCTCCATCTGCGGCGCCTCCGCCATCGGCGCGATGAGCGGCGTCGTGAAGGCGAAGGACGAGGAGCAGGCGACGCCCGTCGCGCTCGTCACCCTCTGCGGGACCCTCGCGATCTTCGTCCTCCCGGCACTCCGCGGCCCACTCGGGCTCAGTGACGAGCAGTTCGGCCACTGGGTGGGGGCGAGCGTGCACGACGTGGGTCAGGTCGTCGCGACCGCCCAGATCGCCGGCACGAGCGCACTCGCGATCGCCGTCGTCGTCAAGCTGACCCGCGTCGTGCTCCTCGCCCCCATGGTCGCCGCCGCCGCGATGATCGAGCGCCGCCGACTCCTGGCGGTGTCGGCCGGCGCCGGTGCTCAGGTCGATGCCGACGGGACCGCGACCGCAGCCCGACCGCCGATCGTCCCGCTGTTCGTCGCGGGCTTCATCGCCGCGGTCCTCGTCCGCACCGTGCTCCCGGTGCCCGAGCTCGTCCTCGACGTCGCCGACGGCGTGCAGACCGCACTGCTGGCGATGGCGCTCTTCGCACTCGGCGCCGCGATCCGCGTCCGCACGCTCGTCACCACCGGGTGGCGCGCGCTCGTCGTCGGGCTCGTCTCCTGGCTCCTCATCGCGGTGCTCGCGCTCGGAGCGGTGCACCTGGCCTGAGGAAGGCGTGCGTGCCCGACCAGCGCGGCTAGTGCTCGCCGCCCACGATCTTCAGGCCGATGACGCAGCCGATGAGCCCGAGGATGAGCAGCACCTTGACGACCGACAGCTGCTCGCCGCCGAAGGTCATGGCGTATCCGACGGTGAGCGCTGCGCCGATCCCGACCCAGACCGCGTAGGCGGTGCCCACCGGGATGTCGCGCATGGCCCAGGCGAGGCCGGCCATGCTGAGCACGAGCGCCCCCGCGAACGTCACGGTCGGCCAGAGCTTCGTGAAGCCCTCGGACTTGCCGAGCGCGGTGGCCCAGACGGCTTCCAGGACACCGGACGCGATGAGTACGATCCAAGACATGACGATCACTCCTCAGTGGTCAGTCTTGTCGCGTTCCGGGTACTGCGCCCTCGTCCGGCAGCCCGATGAGGGCTGTGTCCCACACGATACGCCGACGCCCTGGGCAGGCCCTGTGCAGTGCGGTCGAATGCGACGCAATGTTGCAGCACGGTGAAGCGCTCGACGGTGCTCCGGTAGCGTGAACGCATGGCAGATCGTGAGTATGGCTTCCGCACGCGTGCGATCCACGCGGGCAACATCCCCGACCAGGTGACCGGCGCACGGGCGCTGCCCATCTACCAGTCGAGCGCCTTCGTCTTCGACGACACCGCCGACGCCGCCGCGCGCTTCGCCCTGCAGAAGTACGGGAACATCTACTCCCGCCTCGCCAACCCGACGGTCGCGAGCTTCGAGGAGCGCATCGCCAGCCTCGAGGGCGGCCTCGGTGCCGTCGCGACCGCTTCCGGCCTCGCCGCGCAGTACATCACCTTCGCCTCGCTGGCCGGACAGGGCGACCACATCGTCGCCTCGGCCAACCTCTACGGCGGCTCGATCACGCAGCTCGACGTCACCCTCCGCCGGTTCGGCATCGAGACCACCTTCGTGCAGTCCTCCGACGCCGCCGACTACGCCGCCGCCATCCAGGAGAACACGAAGCTCGTCTTCGCCGAGACGGTCGCGAACCCCTCGGGCGAGATCGCCGACATCGAGGGCCTCGCCGACGTCGCGCACGCGCACGGCATTCCGCTCATCATCGACTCGACCATCGCGACGCCCTACCTCAACCGCCCGATCGAGTGGGGTGCCGACATCGTCACGCACTCGGCCACCAAGTTCCTCGGCGGCCACGGAACGACCCTCGGCGGTGTCGTCGTCGAGAGCGGGCGCTTCGACTGGAACACCGACAAGTTCCCCCTGTTCGGCCAGCCCGTCCCGAGCTACGGCGGCCTGCAGTGGTCGGGCAACTTCGGCGAGTACGCCTTCCTCACCCGGCTGCGCGCCGAGCAGCTCCGCGACATCGGTCCGGCGCTCGCACCGCACTCGGCCTTCCTCCTCGCCCAGGGCGTCGAGACGCTGCCGTTCCGGATCCAGGCCCACGTCGACAACGCGCGGATCGTCGCCGAGTGGCTCGACGCCGACCCGCGCATCGCCGCCGTCAACTGGGCCGGGCTCCCGGCCCACCCGCACCACGAGCGCGCGAACAAGTACCTGCCGAAGGGCCCGGGCTCGGTCTTCAGCTTCGAGGTGAAGGGTGGCCGTCAGGTCGGCCAGAAGCTCATCGAGTCCGTCGACCTCGCGAGCCACCTGGCGAACATCGGCGACGCGAAGACGCTCATCATCCACCCCGCATCGACGACGCACGCACAGCTGTCCGACCAGCAACTCGTCGACGCCGGTGTGCTGCCGGGCATCGTCCGGCTGAGCGTCGGTATCGAGGACCCTGACGACATCATCTACGACCTCGACCAGGCGCTCGCCGCAGCGGTGAAGGAGTAGTGGCATGAGCACTTCGACAAGCTCAGTGACCGGTGTGGACGCGACAGTGACCGGTGTGGACGCGGCAGTGACCGGTGAGGACGCGACCTTGACCGGTGCGGACGCGGCAGTGACCGAGACCGACCAGGACGCGACCGAGACGGTCCGGCTCACCAACGGCCTCACCTGCTCGCTGCCCGCCGACTCGCCGCTCGCGAAGCTGCTGCGTTCGCAGCGCACGTGGGTGGGCCCCGACGCGAAGGCCCGCCTGAAGCTCCTCCGCGAGGCGAAGTCCGTCGCGATCGTCGGCGCCTCCCCGAACCCGGCGCGTTCCTCGTACTTCGTGGGCACCTACCTGCAGCAGTCGAGCGACTTCACGATCTACTTCGTGAACCCGAACGCCACGGAGATCCTCGGTCAGCCCGCCTACCCCGACCTCGCCTCCCTGCCGGAGGTACCCGACATCGTCGACGTCTTCCGCAAGGCGAGCGACATCCCCCAGGTCATCGACGAGGTCGTCGCCATCGGAGCACCGACGGTGTGGGTGCAGCTCGGCATCTGGAACCAGGAGGCGGCCGAGTACGGCGAGTCGAAGGGTCTGAACGTCGTGATGGACCGCTGCATCAAGGTGGAGCACGCCCGGTTCCACGGTGGCCTCCATCTGCTCGGCTTCGACACCGGCCAGATCACCGCCCGCAAGACCCTGCGCTGAGGGCTCCCACACCCGTTCCCTGAGCGTGTCGACGGACCGCACTTCGACAGGCTCAGTGACCGGGCCGGTCCAAGTAACGAGCCCTGGATACACTCGTGACGTGCCTGCGTCGAACCTCCGAGTGACCGTCCTGGGGCCGGTGCTCGTCGAGGGACGCACCGGTCGGCTCGTCGAACCCGGCGGCCGGCTCGCCAAAGCGCTGGTGACGATCCTGGTGCTCGCGGACCGGCGCGCCGTGTCGACGGCCGCCCTCATCGACGAGCTGTGGGACGACGCACCGCCCGCGGGTGCCAAAGCCGCGCTGCAGACCCTGGTCTCACGGGTGCGCGCCGTGTCGGCGCCCGACCTCATCGACTCCTCGGCCGCCGGCTATCGACTGTCGATCGACCAGTCCCTGGTCGACCTCCACGTCGCCGCGCAGGCGGCCGATGCGGCGTCGACGGCCATCCGCGCCGCCGACCCGCACACCGCGGGCACGCTCGCCCGGGACGCACTCCTCCTCTGGACCGGTGATCCAGGCGCTGAACTGGACGGCCCGCTCGGCGACGAGCTGGCGCACCGCGCGGCGCGGCTCCGCGACGACCTGCGCCGGGTGCGTGCTCAGAGCCGCCTCGAGCTCGGCGACGGCGCGGCCGTCATCACCGATCTCGAGGCGCTCGTCGCCGCCGATCCACTCGACGACGCCACCCAGCTGATGCTCTTCAACGCCTACGCGCAGAGCGGACGTCGCTCCGACGCGATGCAGCTCTTCACGGACCACCGTCACCGGCTCCGGGACGAACTCGGTGCCGACCCGACGTCGGCGCTGGTCGCGGCACACGCGGCGCTCCTGCAGGACGCCGTCGAGCCGTCTCCGCCGGCGGCCACTCCCCTGGCCGCCCGGGTCTCCAGCATGGTGCTCGGACTCCGGACGGCGCCGAACGAGCTCCTCGGTCGCGACACCGACCTCGATGCGATCGGCACGCTGGTGTCCGAGGTCCGCCTGACCACGATCCTCGGCCCCGGTGGCCTCGGGAAGACCCGACTCGCCCAGGAGGTCGCCCGGCGTGCCACCACGACCACGCCCGGCGTCGTCGTGGTGGAACTGGCGAGCGTACGGGACCCGGAGGATCTGCCACTCGCGGTCGCGACCGCACTCGGCATCCGCGAGGCCCCGACCCCGCGTCGGCTGAGCGAAGCGATCATGGTGCAACCGGTCGAGCTGCACGAGCGCATCATCGACCGACTCTTGGAGCGGCCGACGCTGCTCGTGATGGACAACTGCGAGCACCTCGTGGATGCGGCGGCGCGCTGGATCGCCGATGCGCTGGCCTGGGCCGGCGACCTCCGCGTCCTCGCGACGAGTCGGAGCCCGTTGTCGATCGCCGCCGAGCACGTCTACCAACTCGATCCGCTGGACGCTGCCGTGGACGGCACCGACCTCGAACACGCGGGCCCGGCGGTGCGGCTGTTCGTCGAGCGTGCCCGCGCCGCCCGTCCGGGTCTCCATGTGCCACTCGACGTCGCGGCACGTCTCTGCGCGAGACTCGACGGCCTCCCGCTGGCGATCGAACTCGCGGCGGCGCGCACCAGATCCATGTCGGTCGAGGAGGTGGAGCGACGACTCGGGAACCGCTTCACCCTGCTGACCGCCGGTGATCGCAGTGCTCCTGAGCGCCACCGCACCCTGCTCGCCGTCATCGACTGGAGTTGGAACCTCCTGGGCGAGCACGAACGTGTCGTCCTCCGTCGCATGTCCAGGTTCCCCGACGGCTTCGATCTGGAGGCGGCAGCAGTGCTCGCCCCCGAGGTCGAGGTCGTGGAGGCGCTCGACGCGCTCGTCGGCCAGTCGTTGCTCACCGTGCAGGACGACCCGGCCACCGGGACCGTCCGATTCCGGATGCTCGAGACGGTCCGCGAGTTCGGCGCGATCAAGTCCGCCGAGGCGCACGAGGACGACCTCGTACTCGACCGCACTCGGACGTGGGCGGTCGCACTCGCGGAGACGCTCCTCCCCGCCATGCAGGGACCGCGACAGGTGGCGGCGTTCGCGCGCCTCGCCCTCGAACAGGACACCCTGGTGGACGTGCTCCGCGGGGCCGTCGCCGACGATCGCGCCGACGTCGTCGCCCCGGTCTTCGCAGGACTCGCCCTCTTCTGGACGATCCGCAGCGCGCATCAGGAGGTCCTGGTCTTCGGAACGGCCGTCCTCGACGTGCTCCGCCATCAGGACCCGGAGTCGGTGTCGACCGACACCCCGGCCATCGCCGTCGCCATCATCACCGTGACCTTCCTCGCCACCGATCCCCGCACGTCCGCGCGGGCGATCGGCGTCCTCCGCCGACTCGAACGGGCGCGGACGACACAGGATCCACGGATGCGCGCGATGGTCAGCCTGTTGCTGGTCGCGGGTCGCCCCGAACACGCGGAGGCCCTCCTCCGCGAGTACTCCCGGTCGGCCGACCCGCACGTCGCGAACCTCGGGAACCTCATGTCGGCCCAGGCGGCGGAGAACGACGGCGACCCCCGCGCCGCCGAAGCGGCCGCCCTGCGCGCGAACGACCTCTCGCTCACGCTCGGCGACGTCTGGGGCGCCGCCATGAGTGCGCACATGCTCGCCCAGCTGCACAGCCAGAACGACGAGCCGGAGGAGGCGCTCGTCTGGGCGGCCCGCGCTGCCGAGGGGCTGACCGCGATCGGTGCCGAGGCGGACCTCCGTCAACTCGAGTGGCTGATCGCGATCGGCGACATCGCCCGCGGTGACCACGCCGCCGCCACCACCGTGCTCGACCGGTTCCTCTCGGACGACGTCTCGTTCTCCGCGTTCGCCCCGCTCCCCGAACGGCGGTCGATCGGCTGGGCCGGTCTCGCCGAGATCGCGCGGGCACAGGGCGACGCCGCACGGGGAGCCGAGCTCTACGGGAAGGCGCTCGTGGCGTTCGCTCCGGGTGAGTCGCGCCGATCGCCGTGGTTCACCCTCGTCGGCTCCGCCGCGATCGCCGCCGCCGTGCTGGACGGTGTCCCGGACGCCACCGAGGTCCAGCGTCTCGCGCGGCGGGTCCGCACCCGCACCATCGCGCTGGGACGCCTCCTCCCGAACCGGTTCGACCGACCGGTGCTGGGTTCCACCGTCATCGCGCTCGGCGCCTGGTACGTCCGCTCGGAGGACGACGAGGTGCGGTTGATCGGCGCCGAGCTCGTCGCGCTCGCCAGTGCGCTCGCCTCACGTCAGGACATCCCCTCGCTCGTCCGCACACCACACGAGGCAGCAGCGGCGGCGCGACTCACGGCGACCGAGCGCGAACGCCTCGCCGAGCGGTCCCTCTCCCTGCAGGCGCACGAGAGCGCCGCCAGGGCGTTCGAACTGCTCGGCAGTCCTGCCCTGGCGGCGCACTGATCGGTCGCTGCGATCGTCTCGTCGTCAGGCGCGGCGCATGTACGCCCGCACGGTGAGCGGTGCGAAGACCGCGACGATGACGGCGGCACCGAGGAGCGCCAGCCAGGCGTCGCCGCCGAAGACACCCGTGTTCGCGAGGTCGCGGACCGCGGTCACGAGGTGCGAGACCGGGTTCACGTCCACGAAGCCCTGGAGGAAGCTCGGCATCGTCTCCGGGTTCACGAAGGCGTTCGACAGGAACGTCAGCGGGAACAGGACGAGGAACGAGATGCCCTGCACGCTGCTCGCGCTCCGGGCGATGACCCCGAAGAACGCGAAGATCCAGCTGATGGCCCAGGCGCAGACGATCACGAGGAGGCCGGCGAGGGCCACGAAGCCGATGCCGCCCTCCGGCCGGTACCCCATGACGAAGCCCATCGCGAAGGTGAGCGTCGTGGCGATCGTGTAGCGCACCGTGTCGGCGAGGAGGGCACCGGCCAACGGTGCGATGCGGGCGATGGGCATCGACTTGAAGCGGTCGAACACGCCCTTGTCCATGTCCTCGCGGAGCTGGATGCCGGTCACGACCGAGGTCGTGATGACGGTCTGGACCAGGATGCCCGGGATGATGATCGGCAGATAGCTCGCGACGTCGCCGGCGATCGCGCCGCCGAAGATGTATGTGAACATCAGCGTGAAGATGATCGGCTGGACCGTCACGTCGATCAGCTGCTCGGGCGTGCGCTTGATCTTGAGCAGTCCGCGGTACGCCATGGTGAAGGAGTTGCGGACCGTCTGCGAGAGGCTGACATGGTTCCGGAGGGACCGGTCTGCGGCCGGGGTGATGGTGATCGTGCTCATGCGTGGACCTGCTCTGCGGTGTCGAGGGAATCGGTGTCGGACGTGGCGTCGGCGTCGTCCGCCTCGACGCCGTGCCCGGTGAGGGTGAGGAAGACCTCGTCGAGCGTCGGCTTCTGGACGCTCATCTCCGCGAGCCGGATCCCGGCTTCCCGGAGCGTGATGAACAGGTCGGTCACGGCGTCGGGGTCGCGCATCGGGGCCGTGATGCGGGTGGCCTCCGGTGAGACGACGGTGTCGACGCCGAGGACGCTCGAGATGACCCGTCGCGCATCCTCCAGGTCGGCGGGGTCCGCGAGCCGCAGCTGCAGCGACGACTCGCCGACGGAGGCCTTCAGCTCGTCGGAGGTGCCCTCGGCGACCACGAGACCGCGGTCGATGACGGCGATCCGGTCGGCGAGCTGGTCCGCCTCGTCGAGGTACTGGGTGGTCAGGAGGACGGTCGAGCCCGTCGCGACCAGGCGGCGGATCGTGTCCCACATCTGCGCGCGGGTCCGCGGGTCGAGGCCCGTGGTCGGCTCGTCGAGGAAGATGAGGGGCGGCTGGGCGATGAGGCTCGCCGCAAGGTCGAGACGACGACGCATGCCGCCGGAGAACTTCTTCAGGGGTCGCGACGCCGCGTCGCTCAGGCCGAACTCCTCGAGGAGTTCCGCGCTCTTGCGCTTCGCCTCCGCGCGGCCGAGCCCGAGCAGTCGCGAGAAGATGACGAGGTTCTCGGTGGCCGAGAGGTTCTCGTCGACGGACGCGAACTGCGCCGTCACGCCGATGAGCTGGCGCACGACTTGCGACTCCCGCTGGATGTCGTGTCCGAAGACGGTGGCGGTGCCGGCGTCAGGACGCAGGAGCGTCGCCAGCATGCTGATGGTGGTGGTCTTGCCGGCGCCGTTCGGGCCGAGGACGCCGTAGACGGTGCCGGTGCGGACCGAGAGGTCGACGCCGTCGACCGCCCGGTTGTCGCCGAAGGTCTTCACGAGGCCGTGGGCTTCGATCGCCCAGTCGGAGCTGATGCTCATGCGGATGCCTTTCGAAATCAGGTGTGGTCCGCCGGTGGGCGACCCGGACAACAGTGTGGGCGGGGGCACTCACGGATCGCTCACCTGCCGCTGACACCCGCTGACGGCCGCTGACACCGCACCCGGCGCCGAAGACGCTTAGAGTGAGAGGAGCCAGTCGCACCGAAGGGGGTCGTCCAGTGACCGCATACGTGTCCGCGTTCGACCTCTTCTCCATCGGGATCGGGCCGTCCAGCTCGCACACGGTCGGACCGATGCGGGCGGCCCTGGCCTTCGCCACCGGGCTCGCGGACGACGGCCTGCTCGACCGGGTCGACCGCGTCACGTGCTCGTTGTACGGATCGCTCGGCGCGACCGGCATCGGCCACGGCACCCCCGACGCTGTCGTCGCGGGACTCCAGGGGCTCACTCCCGAAGGGTGCGATCCCGCCGAGGTCCGCCGGGCCTGGAGCGACCACCCCGACGGCGCTCCCCTCGCGCTCGCCGGGACGCGGGCCATCGCGTTCTCGAAGGACGACGTCTCGTTCGTGCCCAGGACGAGGCTGCCGGGCCACCCGAACGCCATGACGCTGCACGCCTGGGATCAGCGGAGCGACCTCCCGGTGCGCTCCGAGACGTACTACTCGGTCGGCGGCGGCTTCATCCGTCGTGACGGCGACGACCCGAGCACGGTGCTGCCGTCGACACCCGTGCCGATGCCGTTCCGGACCGCTGAGACGCTCATCGGCCTCTGCGACGAGACAGGGCTCCCGATCGACGCGATCGCGAGACGCAACGAGGAGGCCCTGCGGTCCGCGGTCGAGGTCGACGCCGGCCTCGACGCCATCTGGACGGCCATGCACGAGTGCGTGACCGCCGGGCTCGCCGACACCGGCACACTCCCGGGCGGTCTCGGCGTCAAGCGCCGGGCGCGTGCCGTCCGTGAGCGCCTCGACGTGGCCGAGGCCGAGAGCGGGCGTGAGCTCCCCACGGAGTGGCTGCACGCGTTCGCCCTGGCGGTCAACGAGCAGAACGCCTCCGGCGGGCGGGTCGTGACCGCACCCACGAACGGGGCCGCGGGGATCATCCCGGCCGTCGGGAGCTACTACCTGCGGTTCGTGCCGGGCGCCTCGCTCGACGGGATCCGTCGGTACCTGCTCACGGCGACCGCCATCGGCTCGCTCTTCAAGGCGAACGCGTCCATCTCCGGGGCCGAGGGCGGCTGCCAGGCCGAGGTTGGCTCGGCCTGCGCCATGGCCGCCGGTGCCCTGTGCGCCGTCCTCGGCGGCACACCGCGTCAGGTCGAGAACGCCGCGGAGATCGCGATGGAGCACCACCTCGGCCTCACGTGCGACCCGGTGGGCGGGCTCGTCCAGGTCCCGTGCATCGAACGCAACGCGATCGCCTCCTCGACGGCCGTCAGCGCCGCACGCCTGTCCCTGCACGGCGACGGGACGCACCTGGTGTCGCTCGACACCGTGATCGAGACCATGCGCCAGACCGGCGTCGACATGTCGACGAAGTACAAGGAGACGAGCGAGGGCGGTCTCGCGGTCAACGTCATCGAGTGCTGAACCGCGGCGTCGTGTGACCGCGTGTTGCCGACCACCGTGGTCATCCGGGCCGCGGCCTCCTACGGTGGGCGCATGACCTCCACGCACGCGCCGTTCCTGGTGGACCCGCTCGTCTCCACCCAGTGGCTCGCGGACCATCTCGGCAGCGAGAGCCTCATCGTCCTCGACGCGAGCGTCGTCGAGCTGCCTGCGCTGGACGGCGGCCCGGTGCGACTGGTGAGCGGCTACGACCTGTACCTCTTCGACGGCCATGTGCCCGGTGCCGTGTTCGTCGAGCTGTTGGACGCGCGTCAGGGGCTCGGAGCATCCTCCCCGGACGAGGTCCGACGCGGCGCGGCGGCCATCGGCGTCACGGAGCAGCACACGGTCGTCCTGTACGACCAGTTGGACGGGCGCTCCGCCGAGCGCCTTCGTGCGGCGCTGACCGGAGCTGGATACAAGCGCGTCGCGCTCCTCGACGGCGGCCTCGGGCGCTGGCGCTCCGAAGCCCGCGAGCTGCGCTTCGGCCGACCGGACGGCACCTTCGGGGCCTGACCCACCCAGGTGTCGGGGCGACGGGCGCGCTGGTTCAGCGGGCGTCGAGCTGCGCCACATCCGTCACGGGGAGGCGGCAGACGAAGTCCCGGCAGTGGTAGGCGGTCAACCGGCCGTCGCGACTCGTCCGTTCGGCGAAGACGTCGAACCCGCTCGTCGTCCAGGCCACCGCCTGCCGCTCGGAGACCACCGCCACGACGTCGTCCCGGCGCGTCCTGACCGCGTCGCGCATCGCCCGGTTCGCCGTCGCGCGAGCCTCGTCCTCATCCGGATCCGCCCGATCCGGCCCGACGACGATCAGTTGCGACGCCGGCCCGGTGAGCGATGCCGCGAGGGCCAGACTCGCGCCGAACGCGGTCGGTGCCGACAGCGCAGCCGACGCGGCGAACCGGACCGCGCTCTCGGCGGCGTCCCGGAACCGGCCGTCTGCTGTCAGCTGGAACAGCAGCAGCGACGCGCGTCCGAGCGAGGAGATCCCCGAGGGATACGCGCCCTCCGACGGGTCGCCGTCGATCCGCATGCCCTGGGCCGACAGCACCGGGTCGCCGCCGCCCGGCAGGATGAAGCCGGCCACCGTGGCGGAGGAGGTGTCAGTCACGGTCTCGTCCGTCACGGTCTCGTCCGGCAAGCACCGGTCGACGAGGTCGCGGGCGACTTCCGCGTAGCGGACCTCGCCCGTCGCGAGGCCGAGACGCAGGAGTCCCTCCGCGAGCATCCCGTAGTCCTCGAGGGCCGCAGCCGCACCCGACCGCCGTTCGTCGAGCGAGGCCCGGGCGAGCGTGCCGTCCGAGGCGAGGTGGTTCTCGACCACCGCGTCCGCCGCCCACCTCGCTGATTCGATCCATTCGGGGCGGTCGAAGACCGTCGAGGCCTCCGCCAGCGCGCCGATCGCGAGCCCGTTCCAACCGGTGAGCACCTTGCGGTCAACGGCCGGCGGGGTCAGCGTCGCCCGGCCGTCGGCATCGCGTCGGTAGTAGCCACCCTCCGATCCGATGCCGTCGACGACGCTCTCGGAGTCCTGCGCCGACCCGAAGCCGCCGCTCGGCTGCTGCAGCGTGCCGATGAGGAACTCGGCGATCCCGGCGGCGACACTGGCCGCCCACGAGCTCGGGCGCTCGGCCCAGGCCCGCGTGTACGCGGTGAGGAGGAGCGCGTTGTCCGTCAGCATGCGTTCGTAGTGCGGCTCGGTCCAGTCCCGGTTGACCGCGTACCGGAAGAACCCGCCTTCGACCGGATCCCGGAGCGCCGATGCCCCCATCGTCCTGAGGGTGCGTTGCGCGAGGTCGACACCGCGGCGGGCGACCTCCCCCTCGCGCGGCGTCAGCAGGAAGTCGAACAGCGGGGCCATCGGGAACTTCGGAGCCGTGCCGAAGCCGCCGAGCTCCTGGTCCTCCAGCGCCTCGACCGCCACGATCGACGCGTCGAGGTCTCCGGGTTCCGGCAGTAGGGCGTCATCCGTGGACGACATCGTCTCGGCGATCGCCAGCGCGAGTCCGTCGGCGCTCGCGACGACCTGCTCCCGTCGCTCGGTCCACGCGACGCGGACGGCCTCGAGCACCTGCGGGAACGAGGGATGCCCGCGGAGCGGGACGGGAGGCGAGTAGGTCCCCGCGTGGAAGACGTGTCCGCGCGGCGTCACGAACACGTTCAGCGGCCAGCCCAGGTCACGGGTGAACGCGCCGGCGGCGGCGAGGTAACTGGCGTCGACGTCGGGATGCTCCTCGCGGTCCACCTTCACCGCCACGAAATCGCGGCGGAGGAGCTCGGCGATGTGCTCGTCCGAGAACGACTCGCGTGCCATGACGTGACACCAGTGACACGTCGAGTAGCCGATCGAGACGAGCAGGGGGACGTCACGACGGGCCGCTTCGGCGAAGGCCTCCGGCCCCCAGGGGTACCAGTCGACCGGCTGCTCGGCGTGCGAACGGAGGTACGGGCTCATCGCCTCGGCGAGCCGGTTCGTCATGCGGGATCCGTGGCCCGGGACCTACTGGCCGAGCGGCAGTCGCTCGCCCGCCGTGATCCGCGTGCGGAGCCGGTTGTTCGGCGCAGGCAGCGGGCACACGTAGTGGTCGCTGAACGCGCACGGCGGCAGGTACGCGCGGTTGAAGTCGACGAGGACGTGGCCGTCCGCGGTCGGGGCCGGCATGCTGATGAACCGGAACCGGTAGCTCTCGTCGCCACTCGTGCCGTCGGAGAAGACCGCCCAGAGTCCGTTCGGTCCGCCCGTGACCGTCAGCGAGACCGCTTCATCACCGAGCTCGAACTCGACCCGGCCGACGGGGGTCTCGGTCGTGACGTGGCCGTCGATCGACTCGGTCTCGACCGTGACGTCCGGGGACGGCACGAACCGCGCCGGCCGGATCCAGGCGACGTCGGGGGCGAACGCGCTGATGCCCGCGAGCGAGGTCCGCGTCGGCGCCTCCGGGTCGAGCACGCGGAGGGCGTAGACGCCGTCTCGCTCCATACCTCGGAGGAGCGCGTCGCCGAAGTGCAGTTCGTCACCGTGGACCAGCTCGACGCGGTCGGTCATGATCTGCGCGCCACTCGGCGTGGTCAGTCCGGTGCCCGTGAGCCGCTCACCGACGATGCCGGTCGCGTCCGCACGCCAGGTGCCTGGCGCGCCCTCGAGAGCGGTCGCCTCCTCGGTCAGCCAGTGGGTGAACCGGAGGGCGGCGATACCGTGGGGTGCTCGGACGGAACGCTCGCGAGCGGTGTGCCAGGCGGTCCAGGACGCGATGAACTCTGCGGGGGTCTCGGAACTCATACCCTGACGCTATCAACTCCTCAGGTGTCGGAGACCCCCTGGACATCCGGCTGCAGCCGGATGCGCTCCCCGCGAACAGCGCGATGGCGCCGCCCGGAGAACCGGACGACGCCATCGACGTGTGGCTGCTGCTCAGCTGAAGAGCTTCTTGTCCTTCAGCCAGTCGGCCGCGAGGGTCTTCGGAGCGGCCTTCTCGTCGCCCTGGTTGCGGGCGTTGAGCTCGATGAGGTCCTCGGTGGTCAGCTCCGCGGACACGGCGTTCAAGACCTCCTTGACCTTGTCGCTGGCCTTGGCCGAGTTGATCAGCGGCAGGACGTTCTGCGGGAGGATCAGGTTCTCCGGGTCCTCGAGCGTGACGAAGTCGTTCTCGGTGATCGACGGGGTCGTGGTGTAGATGTCGGCGAGCTGGACCGTGCCGTCGAGCAGGGCCGCGGTGGTCTGTGCGCCGCCGCCGTCGCTGATCGGGACGAAGGTGAGCTTGTCGGCGGGGACGCCGTACACCTCGGTCAGGCCCTTCGGGCCGTACGGGCGCTCAGCCAACTCGGGTGCGCCGCCGATGGCCAGCGGGATGGTTAGGGCCGCGAGGTCGGCGAGGCTCGTGACGTTGTTCGCCTCGCTGAACTCCTTCGTGACGTTGTAGGAGTCCTTGTCCTCCGCCTTGGACTGGTCGAGGACCTCGTAGCCCTTCGGCGTGGCCTCCTGGAGGGCGGAGTAGACCTCGTCGCTCGACGTGGCCGTGGCGGAGTCGTCGAAGAACTGCAGCAGGTTGCCGCTGTAGTCGGGGACGAGGTCGATCGAGCCGTCTTCGAGCGCTGCGATGTAGACGTCGCGCGCGCCGATGTTGAGGGACTCGGCCGTCTTGATGTCGTTGGCCTCGAGCGCCTGGATGTAGATCTGGGCGATGATCTCCGACTCGGGGAATCCGGCGGAGCCGACCGTGATCGTGTCGGATGCCGCGGTCTCCCCGGCGGTCGGGTCGCCTGCGGAGCAGGCGCTGAGCGCGAGGGCCGCGACGGCGGTCGCGGCGATGCCGACGGCGAGGCGTCGACCCTGTCGAACTGTGAACATGGTGTTTCCTATCTGTGATGGGCGAGAACGGTGGTGCCGTTGTGGGTCTGGGAGCCGGGCGGTGCTGTCACCCGGGATGATGGGACGCGTCAGTTGTTGCGGTATGCCGCGGTCTGCATGTTCGCCTCCGCTTCTGCGACGACGGGGTCTGGTGCGGTGGACCGGTCGTCGCCGGTGGTGGCGTGACCCCGGGTCTCGTCGACCCGCGTGTGGGTCGCCTGGACACCGCGCGGCACGACCGCGCGCTGCAGCAGCGAGAAGACGCCCTCGAGGATGAGGGCGAGCACGATGATGATGATCGAGCCGGCGAGCATCTGCGCGTAGTCGCGTACCGGGAGGCCGTCGAGGATGTAGCGACCGAGACCGGGGCCGTTGGTGAGGAACGCGACGACGGTGGCGGTCGCGATCGTCTGCAGGACCGCCGAGCGGACGCCACCGATCATGAGCGGGAGGGCGAGCGGGATCTCCACCTTGCCGAGGATCTGCCACTCGTTCATCCCGACGGCACGCGCGGCGTCGATGGTCTGGCGGTCGATCGACTCGACCCCGCCGTACGCACCGGCCAGGACGGGCGGGACGGCGAGCACGACGAGTGCGGTGATCGCGGGGACGAGACTCGTGCTGGAGAAGCCCCACCCGAGCGTGATGAGCGCGAGGAGTGAGAGCAGACCGAGGGTCGGCAGCGCCCGGAGCGCGCCGGTGATCGCGACCGCGATCTCCCGTCCCTTCCCGGTGTGCCCGATGAGGAGCCCGAGCGGGATCGCGATGACGCAGGCGATGAGGACGGTCAGGCCGGTCACGGCCAGGTGCTGGAGCACCCGCACGGGGATGCCGCCTGGGCCCTCCCAGTGCGCGGGGTCGAAGATCCAGGCGAAGGCGGCGAGGAAGTTGATCATGCTGCTCCTCCCCCGGCGGTCGCCAGCTCACGGGCTTCGGTGGCCGCGCGACGACGACGGATCGCGCCTTTCGAGCTGATCCGCGTCCACGGCATGAGGAGTCGGCCGAGGAGCACCAGCAGGACGTCGAACACGATCGCGATCACGACCGTCCCGACGATGCCGGTCAGGATCTCGATCGGGAACTGCCGGTTGTAGCCGTCGGTGAAGAGGTAGCCGAGGTTCGTGACGCCGATGAGGGCGCCGACGCTCAGCAGGCTGATCGTGCTCGCGGAGACCACCCGGATGCCGGCGAGCATGAGCGGACCCGCAAGCGGGAACTCGACCCGCCAGAACCGCTGGCCGGTGGAGAACCCCACGGCCTGTGCCGACTGCCGCACCCCGGCGTCGACGGCGTCGAGCGCGTCGGCGACCGTGCGGACGAGCAGGGCCACGGCGTAGATGGTGAGCGCGATCACGACGTTCGCCGGATCGAGGATCTTCGTGCCGATGAGGGACGGCATGAGGACGAACAGCGGCAAGGACGGGATCGCGTAGAGGATGCCGCTCAGTGTGAGCAGCACGCCACGCGACCACCGGTACCGGTGTGCGAGCCAGCCGAGGGGGAGGGAGATGAGGAACCCCAGGATGATCGGGGGCAGGCTCAGCTGGACATGGGTGAGGGTGAGGTCCCAGATCATGTCCCAGTTCGCGATGACCCAGCTCATGTGGATGCGCCGTCCTTCCGGACGTCCAGGCCAGGGCGGTCGCCTGCGCCGGGCCCGGCTCCGAGGACGCCGGCGGGGCGGCCCGACTCGTCGACGACCACGTCGCGTCCGTCGACGCGCTCGACGTGGAGCGTCCGCTGGCCACGATCGGCGCCGATGAACTGGGCGACGAAGTCGTCGGCAGGGTTGGCGACGATCTCGGCCGGCGTGCCGACTTGGGCGATCTGGCCACCCTTCTGCAGGATGACGACCTGGTCGCCGAGGAGGAAGGCCTCGTCGATGTCGTGGGTGACGAACACGATCGTCTTCGCGATGTCGCGCTGCAGTCGGAGCAGCTCCCGCTGGAGCTCGGCACGCACGAGCGGGTCGACGGCGCCGAACGGCTCGTCCATGAGCAGGATGTTCGGGTCGATCGCGAGGCCTCGTGCCACGCCGACGCGCTGCTGCTGGCCGCCGGACAACTGACTCGGGTACCGGTCGGCGAGCGCGCGGTCGAGTCCGACGGTGTCGAGGAGGGTGAGGGCGTCCGCCCGGGCCTGCTTCTTGTTGACGCCGGTGAGCATGGGCACCGTGGCCACGTTGTCGATCACGGTGCGGTGCGGGAGGAGACCGGAGTTCTGCATGACGTAGCCGATGCGGCGACGGAGACGAACCGGGTCGACGGCGGAGACGACCTCGTCGTCGATGACGATGCGTCCCTCGCTCGGGTCGACCATGCGGTTGATCATCCGCAGGAGCGTGGTCTTGCCGCAGCCTGAGGACCCGACGAAGACCGTGGTGGACCGCGACGGGATCGTGAGGGAGAAGTCGTCGACCGCGAGGGTGCCGTCGTCGAAGCGCTTGGAGACGTGTTCGAAGGAGATCATGCTGGACCGATGCCTCTTCTCTGCACGGCTGTTCGTGACAGGTCGTCTTCCAAGGGTCGTCGCCGCCGCGGTCGGTGGCTCGCTGAACGTCTCTCGGTCGGTGGTCCGAACCTACCGGAGGGCACTGACATCGCCCACCCCCTCGACACGTGTCGAAATACATGGCATGCGACGACGTGGGTGCGCCCTCGCACGTTCGCCGGCCGGCCGCCGTCGCTCAGGATCGGTCGACGCCCAACGCGGCGAGCGCCGCCGTGACGAGCTGCTGACCGTGCAGCTCCTGCTCGATCGCCGACCGGAGGCCGGCGTGGGCGACGGAGAACCCGACCGACCATCCGTCGTGCTCCGCCGGGCCGAGCGCGTCCGCCGCGACGACCGCCTCGACCGCCAGCACGTCCGCGAGGAGGGCGGTCGAGCGTTCCAGCAGTCGCAGCGAGGTCCCGGCGAAGGAGGCCGGGTCGTCCGAGTCCTCGTCCGGCACGCCGGCGGTGACGACCGGGGTCGCGAGCACGCGCAGTTCAGCGACGAGGTCCGCCGCCGACTGACCGAGCCGACCCGGTACGAGCCCGTGCCCGGTCCCCCGCGGGTCGACCCCGCCTCCGGTGATGCGTCCGAGCCGTCGCTCGGCGGCAGCAGCGGTGTGCGCGATGGCCGCGCGGAGCCCGTCGAAGGCGCGGGCGAGCCGCGCGCCATGCAGCAGCCCGCCCGTCCGCAGGACGCCCGACGCCTGATCGACGAGTGGGTCCTCCGAGGCCGTTCCGAGCGTCGCTTCCACGAGCTGGACGGCCGCCGTGACCTCGTCGGCGAGCGCACCGTTGATCTGCGGGGTCGCCCGGAGCCGCAGTCCGTCCCGGTCCCGTCCGCCGCGCGCACCCTCCGGGCCGACCGGCGTCGCCAACAACTCGGAGATCCGCTCGCCGCTGGCCCGGATACCCGCCGACGGGCTGCCGGCGAGGACCCTCGCGTCGAACGCCGGTCCTCGCCCGCCGAGCCCGGACCGCGCAGCGGCCCGCGACGAGAGCGCGCTCGTGGTGTCCGCCAGTCGGCTGAGCGCGCCGAGCCGGTGGAGTGCGAGCGCACCGACGCCGAGCGAGTAGGCGTTGTGGTGGACGAACGCCAACCCCTCGTGCACAGCGAGGTCGAGCGGTGCGAGCCCGACCCGCGACAGGGCGACCTGGGCGGAGAGCCGCTCACCCGCGAGGACCGCTTCCCCCTGCCCGATCACGAGCGTCGCGACGGACGCCAGGTGGGTCTCGTCGCCGTCGCCGAGGGAGCCGACGGACGGGATCACCGGGGTCACCCCACGGTTGAGGAGCTCCGCGACGAACACGGCCGTCTCGAGGCGGATCCCGGATGCGCCACGGGTCCATCCGGCGAGCCGGGCGGCGACCACCGCCCGAGCACGGTCCACCGAGAGCGGCAGTCCGATGCCGCCACGGCGGTCATGGACGACACGCTCCTCCACGGCCGAGGCATCGAGCGTCGCGGTGCGCGGAGCCGCTCGTCCCCCGGCGGGACCAGGGATCCGTGGACCCTGGGACCGAGGGCCCGGAGCACCGACGCCGATCGGCGTCGTCTGCCGGTCGACGACGGCCCGGCCGGCGCCGATGCGGTCGAGCGCCGGGGTGTCGAGGACGACGATGGCGTCGTCGCGGGACACGGCCACGAGGTCGTCGACCGAGATCGGGCCGATGCCGAACACGACCGGGGCTCCCATCAGTGCGCGCCCGTCGATCGGTCGGCGGCGTTCGTCTGGTCTGCGCTGTTGGACACGGGTCGCTCCATCCGCTCGTCATGGGCCGTGGTCCGGCCGGGATGGACGTCAGCGTACGAGCGCCTGGCGGCCGGTGCACGGTGTGTGTCGACGTGTGACAGCACACGGGGACGGTCGGTGCTCGGCGAGGTGTCCGTCGACCTCAGCGGTAGCGGCGGCCCTCGTCGCGACGGTAGAGAGCGAGGACCACGACGGTCAGGACGAGGGTCCAGGCCAGGACGCCGACCCACGACCACCACGGCAACTCGCCACCCTGGACCGCCCAGACGACGAGCTCCCGGGTCTGGCGGCTCGGGAGGAACATCGACAGCCGGTCGAGCCACGGGGCGAAGAGGAACGGTGGGATGAACAGTCCGCCGGCGAAGGCCAGCGAGAACATGACCACCTGCACCACCGCGATCGCGGCCTTGCTGGGGAGGGCGTACCCGATCGCGGTGCCCAGGAGCATGAACGGCAGGGCACCCACCAGGAGCGCCACGATGCCACCGAGCAGTCCTGTCGGAGTCGTGGTGGCGGCGGTCACGAGCGCACCGAGCACGACGACCGGTATGACGGCCGCGAACCCGAGGAGACCGACCGAGCACAGGTGCGAGAGGACACGGGCGACACCCGTCACCGGAAGGGTGCGGAGGTACGGATCCCACGCCTGCTCCCTCGCCTGGGCGATGGTCAGGCCGAAGCCGAACAGGGAGTTGGCGAGCACCGCGAAGACGATGAGGGAGATGACGGCCTGGGTCGCGATGACGGGATCGCCGGCGACCTGCGCCTGCGGGACGACGAAGAACAGCAGCGAGAGCGCGGGGAAGACGAGCGAGCCGATCAGCGCGATCGGGACGCGCACGGTCTCGAGCAGGGAGTACCGCGCGTGCAGGGCGGTGAGCTGGAGTGTGGTGGCCATCAGGCGGCGCTCCGTTCGACGTCCGCCCGGGCATCCGCGGTGAGGGTCAGGAACGCTTCCTCGAGGGTCGCGCCGCGCACGGCGAGATCGGTGAACGGGACCTCGGACCGGACGAGATCGCGCACGAATGCATCGGCGTCGCGGACGTCCAGTTCGACGACGTCACCGTCACGACTCGCCTGGACGACTCCGGCGAGCCGCTCCACCGCTCCGGGGTCGGTGGTCCGGAGCCGCACCCGGTGGATGCCGACGAGCCCGAGCACGTCGCGCAGTGGGGCATCGGTGATGACCCGTCCATCCCCCAGCACCACGACGCGCTCGGCGAGCGCTTCGATCTCCTCGAGGTAGTGACTGGTGAGGACGATCGTCGCCCCGAGCTCGTGTTGCCGGCGGATCGCGTCCCAGAGGGTCCGGCGGGCGTCGACGTCGAGGCCCGTCGTCGGCTCGTCGAGGAGCACGAGACGCGGTCTGCCGACGAACGCGAGTGCGACCGCGAGGCGGCGCTGCTGGCCGCCCGAGAGCGAGCCCGTCTGGCGTCGGAGGAGGTCGCCGAAACCGAACTGCTCCGCCAGGGCGGCCGTCGGCACGCGGTCTGCGAAGTGCCGTCCGACGAAGTCGACGACCTCTCCCACCCGGAGCGTGGGCGGCAGTGCCGTCTCCTGCGGTGTCGATCCGAGCCTGGTGCGGTTGACCGCTTGGGCGGGATCGCCGCCGAAGAGCGTCACCGTGCCGGTCGTCGGACGTCGGGTGCCCTGCAGCAGGGACAGCACGGTGGACTTGCCGGCGCCGTTGGGCCCGAGGAGCCCGACGAGCGAGCCCGGCTCGATACTGAGGTCGACGTCGTGCAGCGCGGTCACGTCGCCGTAGCGTCGTGTCACGCCCTCGAGGGTGGCCAGTGATGTGATCGTCATGATGTCCCCGTTCCCGACGCGCCGCCGAGCATCGCTCGGAGGCCGGTCATGTAGTCCTCGAACGCGCGGCGCCCGAGCGTGGTGAGTTCCAGGTAGGTGACCGGGGTGCGTCCCCGGTGGGTCTTCGTGACGAGGACGTAGGCGCCGTCCTCGAGTTTCCGCAGGTGTGTGGACAGGTTCCCGGCGGTCATGTCGAGCATCTCCTGCAGGCGGGGGAACGACATGCTGCTGTCCGCATCGATCGCCGCGAGCGTCGACATGATGCGCAGGCGGGCCTGGGCATGGATGAGGGGGTCGAGTTCCTCCATCGGTCACGCCGCCGATCGGTGGGCACGCCGACGGCGGGTCGCCTCGAGGAAGGTCGCGTACACGAGGAACCCACCTCCGCCGGCGATGGCCATGATGAGCGCGTTGCCAGGCGAGCCGAAGAACGGCGCGGCCATGCCGACCACGATGATCCAGATGCCCATGCCGTACATGAGGCGGTCGCGCCAGACTGCTCCACCTGCGAGGTACAGCAGACCGACCACGAGGCTGTAGATGGCCGGGTAGAAGATGGCGGCGAGTGCGGGTGCCATCCCGGCAGCGAACAGAGCGCCGCCGAACACCGCCGCTGCCGTGCACCCGATCGCCCAGGCGATGCCGTACATGGTCCCCTGCACCTGCTGTGCTCCCTGGATCCCGCGAGACACGCGGGAGCCGATGATCGACGACGAGACGATGCCGCCAACCATCAGGATCCCGAAGAGCCACCCGGCGACCGCCGGCGGGGTGGTGAACCAGGGGTTCTCGTCGCTCGCGGACCAGAGCGCGAGGAACCCGACGGTCCACGCGACACCCCAGATGTACACGATCGCGATGGTGGGCCTCGTGAAGATGTCGTCGACACGGCTCGCCTGTCGCTCCTGCAGAGCGAGCATGGCGGCCGGGTCGAGCGCATCCGAGCCGTCGGTGGGTTCCATCGGTGAAGTCATATCTACTTTGTAACGCAAACCACTCTGCGAAGCAACCCTATTTGCGACACAGCGCTAGACGTGCCCGCTTCACACCGAGGTGCCACAGCCCAACTGCCCTTCGACAGGCTCAGGGACCGGGTTCATCCGGCCGCCCCTCTCCCGCTCACCCTTCGACAAACTCAGGGACCGAATCACCTTCAGTGAACCTCTCCCGGTCACTGAGCCTGTCGAAGTGCGGCACAGCTCGGGGACCGAAGCGGTACGACAGACTTCTCCCGCTCACTGAGCTTGTCGAAGTGCCCACGAGGACCCACCCCCCTTCGACAGGCTCAGGGACCGGAACTGGTCAGAACGGTGCGGGGTCCGGTTCCGTTCGATGGCGTTTGCCGTCGGGTGTTGTCCACTCGAGGACCCCGCCGGGTCCATGATCGAGGTTCCACCCGGGGAGATGCTTCATCCGGTGATGATGTCGGCAGAGACAGGCGAGGTTACCGACATCCGTCGTCCCGCCGTCTTCCCATGCGACCGAGTGGTCGAGGTCGCAGGCCCGGGCTCGCCTGCCGCAGCCTGGTGCGCGACAGGTGCCGTCCCGCAGGCGGACCGCGCGTTGCAGGTCGGCCGGGACCCGGTATTGATTCCGCCCGACGGAGAGGACGGCGCCGGTTTCCGGCTGGACGAGGATCCTGGTGAAGCTTGGTGCGTTCACCGCGATGCGAGCCGCGGTCTCGGGGTCGATCGGGCCGTACCCGTCGAGCATCGCCGGGGCATCGCTCACGCCCGCCATGCTGAGCGCCGGCACCGTGATCTGCACCGTCGGCTTGATGTGCTCCTGCACCTCGATCGGATGCGGAAGCACCGGGCTCGACATCACGTCCTCGGGCGTGACGCCGGTGAGCGCGAGTGCTGCGAGGGCGTCGGCCTGCAGCTGGGCGCAGGTGCGGGTGTAGCCAGCTGCGCGAGATTCCGAGGCCGCTGCTTCGACGCGCTCGATGATGCCCTGGGCGATGGGTGCGGTGGTGAAGAGGTGCACCCATGCCATGCCGTCGGCTTCGGGTTCGAACGCGACCCGGCGGTCGGCTTCGGAGCGGGTTGCACGTGCGGTGATCGACTCGGGGTGGAGTCGCTCGCGCAGCACGCGGGCGCTCGTGCGGAGGCCAGCGGCCGTGGTGCGCTCGGCGACGACGAGGACGCGGTCGAGGAACACCGCCCGTCCAGCAGCAGGGACGTCGCAGAGCTGATCGGTGATCACCTGCGCATGCCGCGCCGAGATGTGGCCGGCCTCCAGCGACGCCAGCACGGCCGGTGCGTCATTGACGAGACGTTCGGCGTCGTTCGTTGCAAGCTGGACCGTCCGCTCCGGCATCCGGGTCGCCATCGCGAGAGCCGCACACGTCGACCGACGGGACAGCGCCCGACGCTCAGCTGGCGGAAAGGTCGCCGGGACCGTGACGTCCGCGAAGGCATCGGCATAGGCGGCGGAGCGGGCCAGCAGACGCGCCTTCCGTGCGTCCAAGACGGCCTGCTGCCGGTGGATCTCAGTCCACTCGTCCGAGAACTCCGCCAGCTGCGCGGCGTATTCGTCGCCGACGCGGATCGCGGCTGGCGTGGTCTCGGTCATGGAACAAGTTCATCATGGACCACTGACATTCCAGATGCCGAGTCGAAGCGACTGTGGAAGTTCCTCGTGCGCCCTTCGACAAGCTCAGGGACCGAAGGAGGTTACTCAGGGACCGGAGGAAGGGTTCGCCGCATCAGGAGGCCCGGAGCGGCAGCACACCGCGTCCAGCCCGATACGATGGAGGGCTGATGTCCGACCTCCGAATCTCCTACCCGCCCGAGCTGCCGGTCAGTGCCGCCCGCGCGGACATCGCGCGTGCCATCAGCGAGAACCAGGTCGTCATCGTCGCCGGGGCGACGGGTTCCGGCAAGACCACGCAGCTGCCGAAGATCTGCCTCGAGCTCGGTCGCGAGTCCATCGGGCACACGCAGCCCCGACGACTGGCCGCGCGCACGATCGCCGAACGCATTTCGGAGGAGCTCGGCCAGGAGCTCGGTGGCATCGTCGGCTACCAGGTCCGCTTCACCGATCAGGCGTCGAAGGCGACGAAGATCAAACTGATGACCGACGGCATCCTGCTGAACGAGATCCACCGCGACCGGATGCTGCGCAAGTACGACACGATCATCATCGACGAGGCACACGAGCGCAGCCTCAACATCGACTTCCTGCTCGGCTACCTCAAGCAGCTCCTCCCCCAGCGCCCCGACCTCAAGGTCATCATCACGTCCGCGACGATCGACCCGGAGAGCTTCTCGAAGCACTTCGACGGAGCACCCATCGTCGAGGTCTCCGGCCGCACGTACCCGGTCGAGATCCGCTACCGGCCGCTCGTGGCCGACGAGCCCACCGACGACGACGAGGACGCCCCGGAGTCCGAAGCCGCCGACCGCGACTACCTCGAAGGCATCAACGCCGCCCTCGACGAGCTGGCGCGCGAGTCGATGGGCGACGTCCTCGTCTTCCTGTCCGGCGAGACGGAGATCCGCGACGCCGCCGACGCCATCCGCGGGCGCAACCTGCCCGGCACCGAGGTGCTGCCACTCTACGGCCGGCTCTCCTCCGCCGACCAGCACCGCGTGTTCCAGCCATCGACCGTGGCAGGTCTCCGACGGCGCATCATCCTCGCGACGAACGTGGCCGAGACGAGCCTCACGGTGCCCGGCATCAAGTACGTCATCGACGCCGGAACCGCCCGCATCTCGCGCTACAGCGTGCGCTCCAAGGTGCAGCGGCTCCCCATCGAGGCGATCTCGCAGGCTTCGGCGAACCAGCGTTCGGGTCGGTCCGGCCGTACGAGCGACGGTATCGCCATCCGCCTCTACTCGGAGGACGACTTCGCGAAGCGCCCGGAGTTCACCGAACCGGAGATCCTCCGCACGAACCTCGCCGCGGTGATCCTCCAGATGATCTCCCTCGGCCTCGGCGACATCGCCGCCTTCCCCTTCCTCCAGCCACCGGACGCCCGGGGCATCAAGGACGGCGTCGATCTGCTGTCCGAACTCGGCGCGATCGAGACGCGCACCTTCGCCGACGGCTCACCTCGCGGCGGCGGTCCACGCCTCACGCGGGTGGGGCGCGACCTCAGCCGCCTGCCGATCGATCCGCGGTTCGCGCGCATGGTCGTGGAGTCGAAGCAGCACGGGGTGTCGCGGGAGGTGCTCGCGATCGTCGCGGCGCTCACCATCCAGGACCCACGCGAACGACCGCTCGAGCACCGACAGAAGGCCGACGAACTGCACCGCCGGTTCGTCGACCCCACGAGCGACTTCCTCGCCCTCCTGAACCTCTGGAACTACCTCGAGGAGAAACAGGACGAGCTGTCGTCGAGCGCGTTCCGTCGGCTCTGCAAGAACGAGTTCCTCAACTACCTCCGCGTCCGCGAGTGGCACGACGTCTACCGCCAGCTGCGTCAACTCGCGAAGCCTCTCGGCCTGACGATCAACGAGCCGGCGGTGAACCCCGACGGCATCCACAAGTCGCTCCTCGCGGGGCTCCTCTCGCACATCGGGCTGAAGGACCAGACCGTCGCTCCGGTCGTGAAGGGCCGGAACGCTCCACCGGCGACGAAGACCGCGAAGAAGGGCGACTACATCGGCGCCCGCCAGACGCGCTTCGTCCTCTTCCCCGGGTCCGCGCTCGCGAAGAAGCAGCCGAACGCCGTCATGAGCGCGGAACTCGTGGAGACGAGCCGGCTGTTCGCCCGCACCAACGCCTCGATCGACCCGGCGTGGGCGGAACAGATCGCCGGCGACCTCTGCAAGCGCTCGTACAGCGAGCCGCACTGGGAGAAGAACCAGGGCTCCGCCGTCGCCTTCGAGAAGGTGACCCTCTTCGGCGTGCCGATCGTGCCGCGCCGCCGGGTGCAGTTCGGTCGCATCGACCAGGAGCAGGCCCGCGAACTGTTCCTGCGGCACGCGCTCGTCGACGGCGAGTGGACCCACGACATCGGTCGCGACAAACTGTTCGACTTCCACCGCGCGAACCGACGGCTGCGCAAGGAGCTGAGTGAGCTCGAGGAGCGGACGCGACGCCGCGACATCCTCTTCGACGACGAAGCCGTCTTCGACTTCTACGACGCCCGCGTCCCTTCCGAGGTCTCGACGACGCGGGGCTTCGAGTCCTGGTGGCGCAAGACGCGCGTCGACCAGCCCGAGCTGCTCACGATGCGCCAGGAGGACCTCCTCCCCGAGGACGCTCCGGCGGTGGACGAGGACCGCTTCCCCGCCGAGTGGGTGCAGGCCGACCAGCGGTTGAAGCTCAGCTACCGTTTCGAGCCCGGAAGCGACGACGACGGCGTGACGGTCATCGTCCCGCTCGCCCTGCTCGACCGACTCTCGCCCGCGGGTTTCGACTGGCAGGTCCCCGGTCTCCGTCGGGACCTCATCACGGCGATGATCAAAGCGCTCCCGAAAGCCCTGCGTCGGAACATCGTGCCTGCGGCCGACTGGGCGGCGAAGCTGCTCGCCGAGCTCCCCGCCGACGTCCCGGCGGTCGCCCCCGGCAGTCCCGCCGCCGAGGACTCCTTCGCCACCCGTCTCGCGAACGCGATCAAGCGGCTCTCCTACATGGACATCTCAGCCTCGGACTTCGAGATGGAACGCGTCCCCGAGCACCTGCTCGTGACCTTCCGGGTCATCGATGAGCGCGGCCGGACGCTCGCCAGCGGCAAGGACCTCGTCGAGCTGCAGCAGCGCCTCAAGCAGCGCACCCGGGCGAGCGTCGCCAAGGTCGCGGCCGCCAGAGTGCCCAACGCCATCGAGCGCTCCGGGTTCACCAGGTGGGACTTCGACGACCTCCCCCGTTTCATCGACATTCGCCAGGAGGACGGCGTGATCCGCGGCTACCCCGCGATCGTCGACGACGGTACGAGCGTGTCGATCCGGATCATGAGCACGGAGGCCGACCAGGCCCGCGCCATGCCCGCGGGGGTGCGCCGCCTCCTCCTGCTCGCGATCCCGTCCCCGACGGCCTATGTGCAGCAGCACCTCAAAGCCAACGAGAAGCTCGCGCTCGCGACGAGCCCCTACCGGTCGACGCCGGCGTTGTTCGAGGACTGCCTCGCCGCCTGCATCGACGACGTCCTGTTCCGTGTGGTGCCCGACGGACAGGTGTTCTCCCGGCTGCAGTACGAGACGCTTCGCGACCGCGTGTCCGCCTCGGTCATGGACCGCATGTTCCAGACGGTCGCCATCGTCGCCCGCATCCTGCAGGCCGCGCGCGACACGGAGAAGGCCATGAAGGCGGCGACGAGCATGACGCTGCTCGCGGCCCTCACCGACATGCGAGGCCAGCTCGACGGACTGGTCTTCCCGGGCTTCGTCTCCCGGACGGGCTCAGCACGACTCGAACATCTGCCCCGCTACCTCGCCGGCATCCGTTACCGCGCCGAGCGACTGACGGACAACCCGAACCGCGACCGGGTGTGGATGACGGAGGCGCAGACGGCGTCGGCGCGGTTCGAGGCCGCCGGCGGCACGATCCCACTGCCCGCCGAGGCTCCGGAGCACCTCGTGAAGGCCCGGTGGATGCTCGAGGAGCTCCGGATCAGCCTGTTCGCCCAGCAGCTGGGCACGGCCGAATCGGTCTCGTTGCAGCGCCTGCAGAAGGTCCTCGCGAGCTAGCGCTCCCCGGTCCCTGAGCCTGGCGAACGAAGGGCTCCGCTCGCGGACCCCGTCCCTGAGCCTGTCGAAGGGCTCCGCTCGCGGACCCTAGTCCCTGACCCTGTCGAAGGGCGCATCTCGACGAGCTCGTTGTCCGGAGTCGGCGATTCAGGCGTCCGGTCCCGTCGCCACCGGACGCTCCGGGTGGTTCGCCCACTCGCTCCACGACCCCGGGTACAGCACCGGTTCGAAGCCGGCCAGGGTGAGTGCGACCGCGTTGTGCGCCGCGGTCACCCCACTGCCGCAGTAGGTCGCGACCGTCGCGTCCGCAGGCACGCCCGCGGCGAGGAACTGCTCGTGGAGGGCCTCGGGCGACAGGAATCGGCCGTCGGCGCCGACGTTGGCGGTCGTCGGCGTGCTGAGCGCTCCGGGGATGTGACCGGCCCGAGGGTCGATCGGTTCGACCTCGCCCCGGTACCGTTCGCCGGCGCGCGCGTCGAGCAGCACCCGTCCCTCGCCCGCCCACGTCGCGGCGGTGTCGATGTCGATGGTCGGCAGGACACCCGTCGTCAACGTGACCGTCCCGGGTTCCGGGACGACCTGGCCGCGCTCCACGGGCAGTCCGGCGTCCGTCCACGCCCGGAACGCGCCGTCGAGGATGCGGACGTCCGCGATGCCGGCGTTCCGCAGCACCCACCAGGCCCGTGCCGCCGACAGGCTCCTGAGATCGTCGTAGACCACGACGACGTCGCCGTCGTCGATGCCCCACGATCGCGCGGACGACTGAAGCGCCTCACGGTCGGGCAGGGGGTGGCGGCCTCGGACGGACGGTTCTCCGGTCGGCACGTGGTCGGCCAGCTCGTGGTCGAGGTCCACATACACGGCGCCGGGCAGGTGCCCCTCGAGGTAGGCGGGCCGGCCGTCCGGCGCGTCGAGTCGCCACCGCACGTCGAGGACGCGCACCGGCGTCTCGGAGGCGATCAGGGCTGCGAGGTCGTCCGGGGCGATGAGGATGGGCATGCGTCCAGCGTACGCACGCGAGGTCGACGCGACCCACGCCCGACCGCTCGGTCACCGTCACACCGGGTAACAGAGTTGCAGCTCCGGCTGGATGAGCGAAACGTAGCCTGTGCAGCGTCCACCGAATCGGCGTTGCAGCAGTCGTCCACAGTCGTTCGAAGGATCCCCCGTGAGCTCAGTCCACCCGGCAGCCGCCTCCGTGACCACCTTGCCGTCTCCCGTCGACGGTGGCGAGGTCGCCCCCGGTTTCGCCTCCCTGTCCCCCGACGACTTCAAAGCGGCGTTCCGTCAGCACCCGGCCGGCGTCTCGGTCATCACCGCGGACGACGGCAGCGGGCCGGTGGGACTCACCGCCACCTCGGTCTTCTCCGTCAGTGCGGAACCGCCGCTCCTCGTCTTCTCCGTGTCGTCGCTGTCCTCGAGCGCGCCGACCATCACCGCGTCCGACACCGTCGTCGTCCACCTCCTGGGTTCCGAGCAGCTGCACATCGCGAAGCTCTGCGCGACGAGTGGGATCGACCGTTTCGCCGACACCTCCATCTGGGACCGCCTGCCGACGGGCGAGCCGTACTTCACGGGCAACGGCGTCTGGATCCGCGGACGCATCGTCAACCGCATGGAGGCGGGCACCTCGACGGTCATCGCGGTGCACGCACTGGAGTCGAGCGTCTCGCAGCCACAAGCGGCCGAGGAGCCGGTCCGGGCCGAGCCTGCCGCCGAGGCGCCCGCTCCCGCCGCCCCGACGTTCAGCCCCAGCTTCGACGGCGCGCCGCTCGTCTACCACAACCGCACCTGGCACCGTCTCGACGCGAACTCGCAGATCGACGGCTGAGCGGCCTGCTGCTGGACATCTGTGCACTCGCAACCCGCCGTCGGTCCACCGATCTCCGGATAGCGTGGTGACATCACCATCGTCGAGAGGACCCTCATGGCTGGATCGAAAGCCCGCACCGCCGCACGTCTGCTGCTCGGAGGCGCACTCGTGTTCGCCGGCATCAGCCACCTGACCTTCGCTCGGAAGGACTTCCAGGCGCAGGTGCCGGAATGGGTGCCGATCGACGAGGACACCACCGTGCTCGCCTCGGGCGTCGTCGAGATCGCGCTGGGTGCGGCACTCGCCTCAGGCGTCAAGCGGACGGCCGTCGGCAACCTCGCTGCGGCGTTCTTCACCGCGATCTTCCCGGGCAACCTCTCCCAGTGGCTCAACCGCCGCGACGCCTTCGGTCTCGACACCGACAGCCGCCGGTTCACCCGGCTCTTCTTCCAGCCCGTGCTCATCGCCTGGGCCCTCTGGTCCACCCGCCGCTGACCACCAGCCGTCGCTGAGTCGCCCGAATCTGCGCGTTTCCGCGTCGGATTCGAACATCCTCGGGCGAGTCAGCGGCGCACGGCGGATCGCCAGGTAGTGTCGAGGACACCAGAGCCACAGGGAGAACGATGCTGACGACCGAAGCGACCATGGACGAGCTGCTCGTCGCCGAATCCGTCGAGACGCCGAGCGCCGGACGCAACGGTGTCGTGAGTCTCGTCTCACTCGTCGCCATCCTCACGATCGTGGTCACTGCGATCGCGGCGCTGTTCCTCCCGGTCGTCCAGGGCGCGACGGCGTTCTTCTACTTCTTCCTGGCCGGCTTCGGTGGCCTCGGCGGCTGACGCCGCTACACGCTGAACGCCTGAGGGCCGGATGGAATCGTGGATTCCATCCGGCCCTCGTGTGTTCAGCGCAGTGCTTGCGCGGTGACTAGAAGTCCCAGTCCTCGTCTTCCGTGACCACGGCCTTGCCGATCACGTAGGAGGAGCCGGAGCCCGAGAAGAAGTCGTGGTTCTCGTCGGCGTTCGGGGAGAGCGCCGACAGGATCGCCGGGTTCACGTCCGTGACCGTCTTCGGGAACATGGCCTCGTAGCCGAGGTTCATGAGCGCCTTGTTGGCGTTGTAGTGCAGGAACTTCTTGACGTCCTCGGTGAGACCGACCTCGTCGTAGAGGTCCTGCGTGTACTGCACCTCGTTGTCGTAGAGCTCATAGAGCAGCGAGAACGTGTAGTCCTTGACGTCGTCGCGCTCGGCCTGCGTCAGCTTCTCGAGTCCCTTCTGGAACTTGTAGCCGATGTAGTACCCGTGCACGGCCTCATCGCGGATGATCAGGCGGATCATGTCGGCGGTGTTGGTGAGCTTCGCGCGGCTCGACCAGTGCATGGGCAGGTAGAAACCCGAGTAGAAGAGGAACGACTCGAGCAGGGTCGAGGCGGCCTTCCGCTTCAGCGGGTCGTCACCGTGGTAGCGGTCGAGGACGATGGACGCCTTCTTCTGCAGGTTCGGGTTCTCGACCGACCAGCGGAACGCCTCGTCGATCTCCTTCGTGCTGCTGAGCGTGGAGAAGATCGAGGAGTAGCTCTTCGCGTGCACCGACTCCATGAACGCGATGTTCGTGTAGACGGCCTCCTCGTGCGGGGTGATCGCATCGGGGATGAGGGCGACGGCGCCGACGGTGCCCTGGATCGTGTCGAGGAGCGTGAGGCCCGTGAACACGCGCATGGTGAGCTGCTGCTCCTGCGGCGTCAGGGTGTTCCACGACTGGACGTCGTTCGACAGCGGGATCTTCTCGGGCAGCCAGAAGTTGTTGACGAGGCGGTTCCAGACCTCGACGTCCTTCTCGTCCTCGATCTTGTTCCAGTTGATCGCCTGGACGCGGTCGACCAGCTTGAGCTTCTCTGACATGAATTGGTGTCCTCTATCGGGAAGTGGGGTTGGCCCTTCGACAGGCTCAGGGACCGGTGATGCTGATGGCCCTCGACGGACCGGTGATACTCGTGGCCCTCGACGGACCGGTGATGCTGATGGCCCTCGACGGACCGGTGATACTCGTGGCCCTCGACGGACCGGTGATGCGGATGCCCTTCGACAGGCTCAGGGACCGGTGATGCTGATGGCCCTCGACGGACCGGTGATACTCGTGGCCCTCGACGGACCGGTGATGCTGATGCCCTTCGACAGGCTCAGTGACCGGGACCGGAATCCCGGTCACTGAGCCTGTCGAAGTGCGGATGACGAAGCGCGAAGCTCCTTAGAGCATGCAGCTGACGCAGCCGTCGACTTCCGTGCCCTCGAGCGCGAGCTGGCGGAGACGGATGTAGTAGATGGTCTTGATGCCCTTCTTCCACGCGTAGATCTGCGCCTTGTTGATGTCGCGCGTGGTGGCGGTGTCCTTGAAGAACAGCGTCAGCGACAGACCCTGGTCGACGTGCTGCGTCGCCGCGGCGTACGTGTCGATGATCTTCTCGGCACCGATCTCGTAGGCGTCCTCGTAGTACTCCAGGTTGTCGTTCGTCATGAACGGAGCCGGGTAGTACACGCGACCGAGCTTGCCTTCCTTGCGGATCTCGATCTTCGACGCGATCGGGTGGATCGACGACGTGGAGTTGTTGATGTAGGAGATCGAACCGGTCGGCGGGACGGCCTGGAGGTTCTGGTTGTAGATGCCGTACTCCTGGATGGACGCCTTGAGGGCCGTCCAGTCCGCCTGCGTCGGGATCTGCACGCCGGCCTGCTCGAAGAGCTCGCGGCCACGAGCCGTCTCGGGCTCCCAGACCTGGTCGATGTACTTGTCGAAGAACTCACCCGACGCGTACTGCGAGTCGGCGAAACCGTCGAAGGTCTCCCCGCGCTCCTTGGCGATGAGGTTCGAGGCACGCAGCGCGTGGAACACCACCGTGTAGAAGTAGATGTTCGTGAAGTCGATGCCCTCGGGGCTGCCGTAGTGCACGCGCTCGCGGGCGAGGTAGCCGTGGAGGTTCATCTGGCCGAGGCCGATGGCGTGCGACTTGTCGTTGCCATCCTCGATCGAACGCACCGAGGAGATGTGGCTCTGGTCGGACACGGAGGTGAGGCCGCGGATGGCGGTCTCGACCGTGCGACCGAAGTCGGGCGAGTCCATCGTGAGCGCGATGTTCAGCGAGCCGAGGTTGCAGGAGATGTCCTTGCCGATCTCCTTGTACGAGAGGTCCTCGTTGTAGGTGGTCGGCGTGTTGACCTGGAGGATCTCCGAGCAGAGGTTCGACATGTTGATGCGGCCCTTGATGGGGTTCGCCTTGTTCACCGTGTCTTCGAACACGATGTACGGGTAGCCGGACTCGAACTGGATCTCCGCGATGGTCTGGAAGAACTCGCGGGCGTTGATCTTCGTCTTCTTGATGCGGGAGTCGTCGACCATCTCGTGGTACTTCTCGCTCACCGAGATGTCGCCGAACGGTACACCGTAGACGCGCTCGACGTCGTACGGGGAGAACAGGTACATGTCCTCGCCCTTCTTCGCGAGGTCGAAGGTGATGTCGGGGACGACGACGCCGAGGGACAGCGTCTTGATCCGGATCTTCTCGTCGGCGTTCTCACGCTTGGTGTCGAGGAAGCGCAGGATGTCGGGGTGGTGTGCGTTGAGGTATACCGCGCCGGCGCCCTGACGCGCGCCGAGCTGGTTCGCGTAGCTGAAGGAGTCCTCGAGGAGCTTCATCACGGGGATGATGCCGCTCGACTGGTTCTCGATCTGCTTGATCGGTGCACCGGACTCACGGATGTTCGACAGCGAGAGCGCCACGCCGCCGCCACGCTTCGAGAGCTGGAGCGCGGAGTTGATGCCACGGGCGATCGACTCCATGTTGTCCTCGATGCGGAGGAGGAAGCAGGAGACGAGCTCGCCGCGCTGGGCCTTGCCCGAGTTGAGGAAGGTGGGCGTCGCCGGCTGGAACCGACCCGCGATGATCTCCTCGACGAGCGCGACCGCGAGCTGCTGGTCGCCGTCGGCGAGACCGAGGGCGGTCATGACGACGCGGTCCTCGAACCGCTCGAGGTAGCGCTTGCCGTCGAAGGTCTTCAGCGTGTACGAGGTGTAGTACTTGAACGCGCCGAGGAAGGTCTGGAAGCGGAACTTCTTCGAGTAGGCCAGGTCGTTGAGCTCCTGGATGAAGTCGAACGAGTACTTGTCGAGCACCGCCTGCTCGTAGTACTCCTTCTCGACGAGGTAGTCGAGCCGTTCCTTCAGCGAGTGGAAGAAGACGGTGTTCTGGTTGACGTGCTGGAGGAAGTACTCCCGCGCGGCCTCACGGTCCTTGTCGAACTGGATCTCGCCGTTCGGGCCGTAGAGGTTGAGCATCGCGTTGAGCGAGTGGTAGTCCATCTGGCTCGTCGACGGTGCGTCGATCACTGAAACTGGCGCTGCTGCCAAAATGATTCCAATCCATTGTGGACGGTGGTGACATCGTCCTGGGTTCCGAAGAGTTCGAAGCGGTACAGGTGCGGGACCTTGCATTTGCTGGCGATCACGTCGCCGGCAAGGCCATAGGCCTCGCCGAAGTTCGTGTTGCCGGCGGCGATGACCCCGCGGATCAGGGAACGGTTGGCCTCCACGTTGAGGAACCGGATCACCTGTTTGGGCACCGCTCCGTCGCCGTTGCCCCCGCCGTAGGTGGGGGTCACGAGGACGTAGGGTGCCGTGGCGTGCACGGCTTCGTCTTTCGCATACAGCGGGATCTGCAACGAGGGCAGGTCGAGCTTCTGCATGAAGCGATGCGTGTTGCCGGAAATGCTGGAGAAGTAGATCAGCCGTGGTTGCACGGGTGGCCTCCTCGTCGACGTCCGGACGGTCGGATGGTGCGGTGCTGCTGGAGCCGGCTCATGATGACGCCTGCGACCGTGGGCTCAAGCCAGACGTGCGGCGAGCTCTTCGATCTTGTCGGGACGGAAGCCCGACCAGTGGTCTTCCTCGGTGATGACGACCGGTGCCTGCAGGTAGCCGAGGGCCTTGACCTGCTCGAGCGCGTTCTCGTCGACCGAGAGGTCGAGGATGTTGTACTCGATGCCCTTGTTGTCGAGTGCGCGGTACGTCGCGGTGCACTGCACGCAACTGGGCTTCGTGTAGACCGTGATTGCCATAGCTCTTCGTGCCTTCCCCTCAAAATCTGGTGATTCCCACGGCGTCCTGCGCCGGGGTTCCAATACTACATATAGATGGCGGTCTTCAGGTCGACCACAAGGGCTAGTAGTTACAGCCCTGTAGTTTTCCACCGGGTTCTCCACCGTTTCGGGCGAGTTATCCACCGGTTCTCCACTGGGTACAACGCTCGTGGGCGACGCGAAAATCCCGGATTGACGGCCTTTTCTCCCCCGTCTGAGGGATATCTATCCACAGGCGAGATTCTCCGCCGCACCTCCGACATCCGTTGTCGGTTTGGGCGTGTCGCGGGCGTGTCGCGCGTGTCGGAACCGGTCCCTAGACTGGTGTCCTTGTGAGCAGCTACCGTGACCTTCTTCGTACCCCCGGCGTCGCCCGGATCATCGCGGCGCAGCTCACTGCACGCTTCCCGTTCGGGATGCTCTCGCTGGCCTTCCTGCTCCACATCGAGCAGGTCACCGGGTCCTACGGGGCCGCCGGGCTCGTCCTGGCCGCGACGAGCATCGGGCAGGCGATCGCCGGGCCTCTCACGAGTCGGTGGATGGGCGTCTGGGGCATCCGCAAGGTGCTCCTCCTCACCCTCGCGGTCTGTGCCGTCTCCGTCACGACCATCGCCCTCGTCACCATGACCGTCCCCGCCTACATGGCGGTCGGATTCGTCGCCGGGCTGAGCACGCCGCCCGTCCAGCCCGCGGTCCGCACCATCTACCCGAAGCTCGTCACCTCCCAGCAGCTCACCCCGCTGTTCTCCCTCGACGCCTCGGCCCAAGAGATCATCTGGGTGCTCGGGCCCGTCGTGACCACCTTCGTGTCCACCCAGGTCGGCACGGTCTGGGGCATCGCCCTGGCGGCGGTGATCATGGTCGTCGGCTGCCTGTGGTTCATCTCCTCACCGGAGGTCGGGCGCGTCCGCATCCCGAGGAGCCGTCGCAAACTCGGACAGGTGCTCAAGCGCCCACCGGTCCTCCTCGCCACCGTCGTCGGCTTCCTCCTCATCGGCGCCTGTTCGGCCGTCGAGGCGGGCGTCGTCGCGACCTTCGGGCACGACGGCCTCGAGGCCGGTATCGTCCTTGCGATCTTCTCGGTCGGCTCGCTGGCCGGCGGCCTCGCCCTCGGACACACCCCGATCGGTCCCTACGCGCTGGCGCGGCGCATCTTCATCGTCTTCGCCGGACTCGCCGTCGCGAGCCTCTTCCTCAACGCCTGGTGGCTGTCGGTCACCCTCTTCATCGCCGGCATCGGCATCGCTCCGGCCCTCGCCGTGCTGTTCGCCATCGTCTCGGCGAGCGTGAAGTTCAGCGACACCGCCGAGGCCTACGGCTGGGTCGGCACCGGCCAGCTCATCGGTGCCGCGATGGGGTCGGCGGCGGCCGGCTTCCTCATCGACGGCTCCGGAGCGGTCGGCGCGTTCTGGGTCGCCGGCGTGTTCGCGCTGTTCGGCTTCGTCATCCCGTGGATCGGTCACCGGTGGCACCCCGACCTCCGCGGCCGCGATGCGAGCCCCATCCCCGATACCGAGCCGATCAACACCCACCCGTCCTGAGCCGCCCTGCTTCAGTCGGCGGCGCGCAGCGGCGCGAGGGCCCCGTCGAGTGCGGCCAGTTCGCCCAGCAGCATCGGGAGCATCGTCGTCTGGCGGTCGTTGGGCGTCAACACCCCGTCGGCGATCTGCCGTGAGACGTACGGGATCTCCACGTTCGCACCGGTACTGACGAGGCCGAGTGCCTGCAGGACAGGTCGAAGCGCGACGACACCGCGGGTTCCGCCCGACAGCCCGCCGTAGCTGACGATCCCGACCGGCTTCCGCGCCCACTCGTGCATGAGGTAGTCGAGCGCGTTCTTGAGGGCGGGCGCGTAGCTGTAGTTGTACTCGGGCGTCACGAACACGAAGGCGTCCGTCCGATCGACCCGCTCGCTCCAGGCGATCGTGTGCGGGTGGACGTAGGCGCGCTTCCGCGGGTGCGCGGGCTCGTCCATGAACGGCAACGCCAGCTCCCGGAGATCGACCGCATCGACGGTGAACCGCTCGTCCGCCTCGGCCACACCCGCGACCCAGTCGGCGACGGCACCGCCCACCCGCTCGGGACGGACGCTCCCAGTGACGATCATGAGTTGCGGCATGGGCTCCCTTTCGACGGTGACGGTGGCCCTGTCGAGGATACTGGTGCCATGGCAGACAGCACCCCGACCGTCCCCCTCAACGACGGGCACACGATCCCCCAGCTCGGCTTCGGCGTCTACAAGGTCCCGGACCTGGCCAGCACCGAGATCGTGCAGACGGCGCTGGAGGTCGGGTACCGCCACATCGACACCGCCTCGCTGTACGGCAACGAGCGCGGCACCGGCGTCGCGATCCGCGAGTCGGGCATCCCCCGCGACGAGCTCTTCGTCACGACGAAGGTCTGGAACACCGATCAGGGGTACGAGGAGACGCTGCGCGCGTTCGACACGAGCCTCGACCTCCTCGGCCTCGACCACGTCGACCTGTACCTCATCCACTGGCCGGCCCCGCGCCAGGACCGGTACCGCGAGACCTGGCGCGCGCTCGAGCGGTTGCGGGCCGAGGGACGAACCCGCTCCATCGGCGTCTCGAACTTCCACCGCAGCCATCTCGAACGGCTCCTGGAGTCGGCGGAGGTCACCCCGGCCGTCAACCAGATCGAACTCCACCCGTTCCTCCCCCAGCGGGAGTTGCGCGCCGTCAACGCGGCACACGGCATCGCGACCGAGGCCTGGTCACCACTCGCCCGCGGCCGCTTCTTCACGCCCGCCGCGGACGGATCCGACGCCACCTCCGACCTCGGGGCCATCGCACAGAAGCACGGGCGCACGGTCGCGCAGGTCGTGCTGCGCTGGCACCTGCAGCTCGGCAACATCGTCATCCCCAAGTCGGCCACACCGGCGCGGATCTCGGAGAACTTCGCCGTGTTCGACTTCACCCTCGACGCCGACGACCTGGCCGCCATCTCGGCGCTCGAGAACGGCGAGCGCATCGGCACCGACCCGGACCGGCTCGACTGACGCGAGACCGTAGGCTGAACGCATGACCGAGCCCGTCGTCGACACCGCTTCCAGCCTCGCCGCCCGCACGATCACGCCCGTGGAGCTCCCACGTCACCGCTGGGGTCGCCACGACGCGCCGGCTCGGGCGCTCGTGGTCCACGGACTCGGCAGCAACGGTCCGAGCACCTGGCGCATCTGCGCAGCCCTGGCCGATCGCGGTTGGCTCGTGGAGGCGGTCGACCTCCGCGGCCACGGCGTCGCCCCTCGTGCGTTGGACTACCGGGTCGAGGCCTACGCCGCCGATCTGCTGGCCACCAGGCCGACCCCCGTGCCCGGCGTCGGGCACGCCGCGTGGGACCTCGTCGTCGGACACTCGCTCGGAGGCGCCGCCACGGCGGTCGCCGCCGCAGCCGATCCCCGATGGGCGGCGGCAGTCGTGCTGCTCGACCCCGCCATCGCGCTCGACGACCACGACGCCGAGATCATCCGGGCCAGCCAGGAGGCCGCCTTCGCCGACCACACGATCGCATCCGTCCGCGCGAAGAACCCCGAGTGGCACCCACTCGACGTGGAGATCAAGGTCCAGGCGGTGTCCGAGGCGAGCCGGTGGGCGATCGAGCAGACGAGCGAACAGAACCATCCGTGGGACGTCCGCCCCGCGGCGGCCGCTCTGCGCAACCCGACCTTCGTGATCGCCTCCGACCCTGAGGTATACAGCCTCTTCCGCGGCGCGCTCGCCGCCGAGGTCCTCGCCAACCGCCAGGTCAGCCTGACGATCGTCCAGGGCGCCGGTCACAACGTGCACCGGGACCGCCCGGCGGAGACCACGAAGGCCATCGGCGATTGGGCCGAGCTGCAACTCGAACAGCGGTCGCGTCGCGAGACCTGATCACGACCCGCTTCCCACGGTCCCTGCACCTCCGCGGTGCAGCGGCTCCCTCGGGTGATGCGCGTCGCGAGACCTGATCGTGACCCGCTTCCCAGGGTCCCTGCACCTCCGCGGTGCGGCGGCTCCCTAGGGTGATGCCATGAAGCGCTCCGCAGTGACCCGCACCACCACCGTGTTCGTCTCCGCCGTCCTCGTCGGGCTCGTCCTCTCGGGCTGCTCGGCCGGGTCGAGCACCGAGGCCGGCAGCGACTCGCGAGCTGCGATGCCCGCGCCCGGCCAGGTCGCCGGCGACGCGCAGGTCGGCGTCGACGGCGCCGCCTCCCCCGACCTCACGCAACAGCAGGTGGTCACGACCGGTTCACTCACCGTCACCGCTGACGACCCGATCAGCACCGCGACGGACGCCACCCGGATCGTCACCGACGCGGGCGGGCGCGTCGACAGCCGCGACGAGACTCCGGGCACCTCCGACCAGGCCGCGCAGGCGACCCTGATGGTCCGCATCCCTGCCGACGACTTCGACGACGTGCTCGCGCAGCTGCAGGCGCTCGGCACGGTGAACAACCTCTCCGTGTCCGCGGTGGACGTCACGGCACAGGCCGCCGACCTCGACGCGCGGGTCACCGCCCTCCAGGCCTCGGTCGACCGACTGCTCGGACTCATGGCGGCTTCGACCACGACGGCCGACCTCCTCGCCGCCGAGACCAGCCTGTCCCAGCGGCAGGCGGAACTGGACGGGCTGGTCGCCCAGCGCGACGCGCTCGCCGATCAGGTCGACTTCTCCTCCGTGTTCGTGAGCTTCGTGGCCCCAGGCGTGGTCGCGCCGGGTGTGCCCACCGACTTCTGGGGCGGCGTGGTCGCCGGGTGGAACGCGCTCGTCGCCGCCGCCTCGGGACTGGTCGTCGTGGTCGGCGTCCTGGTGCCGTGGCTGCTCCCCCTCGCAGTCGTCGCCGCGGTCGTGGTGCTCCTCGTCAGGTCGGGCCGTCGGCGCGCTGCTCGCCGCTCGCAGACACCTGCCACCTCGGCCGGGCCCGATGCGACAATGGACCGGTGACCGCTCAAGCGCAGCACCACCCGTCCGACCGATCGTTCGACCCTGCCTCGATCCTCAGTGACGGGCTCGTCGAGCGCATCCGCGAACGTGCCGCCGTGGCGGACCGTGAGAACGCCTTCTTCGACGAGGACCTCGCCGAGCTGCGAGCGTGCGGCTATCTCCGGGCGTTCGTCCCCGGGGAGTTCGACGGCCTCGGCCTCGGCCTGAGCGAGGTCACGCTGCTCCAGTCCCGGCTCGCGACCGCCGCCCCGGCGACCGCTCTCGCGATCAACATGCATCTCGTGTGGACGGGGGTCGCGCGACTGCTCCACGCCCGAGGAGACGACTCGCTCCGCTTCGTCCTCGAGGGAGCTGCCGGGGACGAGCTGTACGCGTTCGGGGTCAGCGAAGCGGGCAACGATCTCGTGCTCTTCGGATCCGACACCGAAGCCCGTCCGGGCCCCGACGGTTCCTATCGGTTCCACGGCCGGAAGATCTTCACCTCGCTGTCGCCCGCGTGGACCTGGCTGGGGACGACCGGGCTCGACACGACCTCGGCCGACGGTCCGAAGGTCGTCTACGGCTTCATCGATCGCTCACGCGGCGGTTTCGAGATCCTCGACGACTGGGACACCGTCGGGATGCGCGCCAGCCAGAGCAGGACGACCCTGCTCCAGGGGGCCGAGTCGACGGCGGAGCACATCGTCCGACGCCTCGATCCCGGGCCCAACCCGGACCCCATCGTCTTCGGGATCTTCGCCTGCTTCGAGACCCTCATCGCCGCCGTGTACACGGGCATCGGCGAACGCGCCCTCCGACTCGCGGTCGAGACCGCCCACCGGAAGACGTCGAAGAAGGCCGGAGGTGCGAGCTACGCGGCGGACCCCGACATCCGCCGTCGGATCGCCTCGGCCGCCATCGCGTACGACGGCATGCTGCCACAGCTCGCCGGCATCGCCCGGGACCTCGACGACGGGGTCGACCATGGCGCGCTCTGGTTCCCGAAACTCGTCGGGCTCAAGGTCCGCGCGACGGAGACCGCCCGCGAGGTCGTCGATCAGGCGATCCGGGTCGCCGGCGGCGGCAGCTACTTCGCCGCGAGCGAGTTGGGCCGGCTGTATCGCGACGTCCTCGCCGGGATGTTCCATCCCTCCGACGACGAGTCCGCCCACGCAACGGTCGCGAACGCCTGGCTCGGGCCCGCGTGACGGCTCTGCTCGGGCCCGTGCGACGGCTCGGGCCGGCCTGACGGCCCGGCTCAGCCGCGGTTGTTGCTGAGCTCGAAGATCCGCAGGAGCTCGCCGACCGCGGCGTCCTTGCTGTCCCCGCCCTCCTCGAACATCTGCGTGACGTGCGTCAGCAGGTGGTTCTCGACGAGCAGCTTGTTGAGGGACCCCAGCGACTTCTGGATGGCGAGCGACTGCGTGATGATGTCCATGCAGTAGTCCTCGTTCTCGATCATCTTCTCGAGGCCACGCATCTGGCCCTCGAGGATCTTCGTCCGGTGCAGGGCCCGCTTCTTGATGTCTTCGATCACCGGCTCAGGGTACCACCAGGGGGTACGGTGTCCTCCTGCTCCATCGGACCGGAGGACACGGGCGACGAGCCTAGGATGGGCGGATGACGAGCTCCCCCACACTCGAACTCACCGCTGCCGACGCGGACCGCGCGCGAGCCCTGCGCTCGATGAAGCGCCTGGCCACCGGACTGCTTCTCGTCATGGCGGTCATCTTCGCCGTCGCGTTCGCACTCGAGGGACGCTACCCGTGGTTGGCGTACGTCAGGGCCGCTGCGGAAGGCGGCATGGTCGGGGCGCTCGCGGACTGGTTCGCCGTCACCGCCCTCTTCCGGCACCCGCTCGGCATCCCGATCCCCCACACGGCGATCATCCCGAAGCGCAAGGACGAGATCGGCGTCAGCCTCGGCGAGTTCGTGGAGACCAACTTCCTCTCCGAGGAGGTCGTGCGGCAGAAGCTCGCGTCCGTCTCCGTCTCGGAGAAGCTCGGCGGATGGTTGTCCGAGCCCGCGAACGCCGAGCGGGTCACCGCCGAGGGGTCCATCGCGGTGCGGGGTCTGCTGGAGACGCTGTCCGACGACGACGTCCGCGAAGTCATCGAGGCGTTGGCGTCCAAACACCTCATCGACCCGCAGTGGGCCCCGAACATCGGCCGTTGGGTCGAGCACATCGTCGGCGTCGGCGCGCACCACGACGCGGTCGACCTCCTCCTCGACCGCACGGGTGAATGGCTGAGCACGAATCCGAAGGCGTTCGAACGCCTGGTCTCGAGCCGTCTGCCGACCTGGGTGCCGTCCTTCGTCGACCGGCTGGTGGACGACAAGCTCTACCGGGAGGCCGTGTCCTTCGTCCAGGCCGTCCGCGCGGACCCCGACCACCAGCTCCGTCATGCCCTCGACGGCTACCTCGGCGAGCTCGCGGAGCAACTGCAGCACGACGACGCGACCATCACCCGCTTCGAGAACGCCAAGCACGAGGTCATCGACAGTCCTCGTGTCCGGGAGGTCGCCGGTAAGACCTGGGCGGCCGCGAAGAGCGCGTTCCTCGAGGCACTCGACGCCCCCGACAGCGACCTCCGCGTGCGGATCGCCGGCACCATCGCGGACTTCGGCCGGCGACTGTCGACCGACCGGGTGTTCTCCACCCGCGTCGACACCCGCGTCGCGGACGCCCTGTCCTACGTCGTCACCCGCTACCGGCACGACATCGCGAGCATCATCACCGAGACCGTCGAGCGTTGGGACGCCCGGGAGACGACCCAGAAGATCGAGCTGCTCGTGGGACGCGACCTGCAGTTCATCCGCTTGAACGGCACCATCGTCGGCGCGCTCGCCGGCCTCGCGATCTTCACGGTCGCGCAGGCGGTCCTCCGCGCGTTCTGACGACGGGACAGGTCAGCGCTTCGGCAGCAGCTCCACGGAGATGAGGTTCACGACGTCGTTCGCGAGCAGGTCGAGCGACGCCTGATCGCGGCAGGTGAAGGTGAAGACGACGAGGATCCCCATTTTCGTGAGCGACCGGACGCCCCAGTACGTGCGCTCCCCCGAGGGCTGGGTCCATGACAGGACCCGGAACTCGATGAGGCCTCCACCGCTGTTGTAGTTCAGTTGTTCCGTCGTGCCGTCCGCTTTGACGTAGTCGGCCCCGACGTACTTCGCCATGTAGGCGTCGCTCGACTTCTCGTCGTCTCCGACCGCGATCTCGTCAGGCGTCAACGCGATGTTGCCGAGTCCGACGTCGCAGGAGGTCGCCGCGTTCCGGTAGATCTCGACGCCGTTCCGGTCCGGACCGATCGCCGCCCAGGACGAGTCCAGGTCGTTCGTCAGGTAGGCCGTCCATTCGGTGGGGACGTCCTGCCCGGCCGCGAAGTCGAGGTCGGGCGGGATGGAGACGTAGGTCTTCGTCGGCTCCGGCGTCGAGTCCGTCTCCGTGGGCGTCGGAGAAGCGGTCTTCGTCGGGGTGGCCGAGCGGGTGGGGCTCGGGTCCGCGACCGGTGCGCCCCCCTGCGTGAGCACGAGGGCGACGACGGTGATGATCGCCGCCAACACGAGCGGGACACCGACGGCCAGGGCGATGATGAGCCCCGTCCGCTTACGCTTCGGGGCACCGGGAGGCGGCGGTTGCTGGCCGTACCCGGGAGGGCCTTGCGGCGGCTGCTGCTGGTACGGGTTCTGCTGCGGCTGATACGGCTGCTGCGGCTGGTATGGCTGTCCGCCGGAGAGGTTCCGCTGCCCGCCATACGGGTTCTGCTGGTACGGGTTCTGCTGCTGCGGTCCCTGTCCGTACGGCGGCTGCTGCTGTCCGTGCGGGTTCTGCTGCTGCGGTCCCTGTCCGTACGGCGCCTGCGGCTGCTGCTGACCGTACGGGTTCTGCTGCTGCGGTCCCTGCCCGTACGGCGCCTGCGGCTGCTGGCCGGAGGGGTGCTGCGGCTGCTGACCCGTCGGCCAGTGCGGCGGGCGGGCGTCAGGCTGCTGCGGGTCGGGAGACGGTGCATCGGTCACGGGAGTGGCCTTTCGACGGAACGGCGGGCGGAGCGGGTGAACTGCCCGGCCGCACGCCTGCAGTTCGATGCCGTCAGCCTATCTGCGACGGACCGGCGCCGGTGGGCACATCCTGCACCAGAATGGTGACGTGTCCACCGCCCCCACCACACCCCGCACCCGCAGCGAGCGCCTCGACGCGCTCCCGTTCACCAAGGCACACGGGCGACTGCTCGTCGGTTCCGGCGTCGGCTGGGCCCTCGATGCCATGGACGTGGGACTCGTGTCCTTCGTGCTCGCCCAGCTCGCCGTGCAGTGGCAGCTCGGGAACACGGAGCTCTCCTGGATCGCCTCAGCCGGGTTCCTCGGCATGGCCATCGGTGCGACGCTCGGGGGCTTGCTCGCCGACCGGGTCGGACGGCGCCACGTCTTCGCGATCACCCTGCTCGTGTTCGGCATCGCGACGGGCGCGTCGGCCCTCGCCTGGGGACTCGGCGTGCTCATCGTGCTGCGATTCGTCGTCGGCCTCGGACTCGGCGCCGAGCTGCCCGTCGCCTCGACCCTCATGAGTGAGTTCGCCCCGCCACGGATCCGCGGGCGGATCATCGTGTTCCTGGAGGCGTTCTGGGCGATCGGGTGGATCGCCGCCGCCCTCATCGGCTATCTGGTCGTGCCGACGAGCGACGACGGGTGGCGCTGGGCGCTCGCCATCGGCGCGTTGCCCGCGGTCTACGCGGCCATCGTGCGGACGCGACTGCCGGAGTCGGTGCGCTTCCTCGAGTCGCGTGGGCGCCACCGCGAGGCGGAAACCGTCGTCCGCGAGTTCGAGGCCTCGGCGGGCGTCGCCCACCCGGAGCCAGCCGTCGACACCACCACCGACACCCCCGTGAGCGCCGGTCTCTCCGCCGGCGAGCGCCTCCGTGGGCTGTGGGTACCCACGCACCGCCGCGACACCGGTTCGCTCTGGATCGTGTGGTTCTGCGTCAACTTCTCCTACTACGGTGCGTTCATCTGGATCCCGACGATCCTCGTCGCCTCCGGGTTCTCCCTCGTCCGGTCCTTCGGTTTCACCCTGATCATCACCCTCGCCCAGATCCCGGGCTACGCCGTCTCGGCATGGTTGATCGAGGCCTGGGGCCGGAAGCAGACCCTCGCGACCTTCCTGGCGGGCTCCGCGGTGTCGGCGGTCCTGTTCGGCACGGCGACGACCGAACCGACGATCATCGTGTTCGGGATGTGCTTGTCCTTCTGCAACCTCGGCGCCTGGGGCGCCTTGTACGCGACCACCCCGGAGCTGTATCCGACAGCGCTCCGTGCGACGGGGGCGGGATGGGCCGCCGGCATCGGCCGCATCGCCTCGATCATCGCCCCGCTGTCGGTCCCGGTGCTCCTCCTCGCAGGACAGGCCCTGCTCTTCTCCGTGTTCGCCGCCTTCTTCGTCGTCGCCGCGGTCGCCGCACTGTTCCTCTCGGACATGCGCGGCCGCTCCCTCGACTGAGCCGCGTCCCACCGCCCGACCCGCACCGCCAGTCGGCCGGGTCGGTCGGCGTCGATGCGACAGAATGGGGCCGTGACCGAATCCACCAGCGCCGTGTCCCCGTCCGCCTCCGTCGACCGACGTCCGATCTCGGGACGTCGTGTCGATCTCGAGCACGGTGCGTACACCGCGTCGATCGCCTCGGTCGGTGCCTCATTGCGGTTCCTGCGGCACGACGGCCGAGACCTCGTGGTCCCGTTCGACGCCGAGGAGGTCCGTCCGGCGTTCCGCGGCGCCATGCTCGCCCCGTGGCCCAACCGCGTCGTCGACGGCCGATACACCTTCGCCGGCGTCGACCACCAGCTCGCACTCACGGAACCCGCTCGCGGTCACGCCCTCCACGGACTCGCCGCCTGGTCGGAGTGGGACCTCGTGTCGTCGAGCACGGCGTCGGCGGCGTTCCGCGTGGTCATCGAGGCGCAGGAGGGCTATCCGTTCCGCGTCCAGGTCACCGCGACCTACACGCTCGACGACGACGGACTCCGCACCGACGTCGAGGCGCTGAACCTCGGCGACGTCGACGCGCCCTACGGCACGGGACCGCACCCGTACCTCGTCGCGGGTGAGGGCCGTGTCGACGACTGGACGCTCGAACTGCCCGCCGCCGTGGTGCTCACCGTCACGCCGGACCGGCTCATCCCGGTCTCGCTGGAGCCGGTCGACACGGAGGCGACGGAGCACTTCGACTTCCGGTCACCCCGGGCCATCGGCGACACCTTCGTCGACCACGCGTACACGGCGCTCGATCGCGACGTCGACGGCCGGGTCACGGTGCGCGTGGCGACGCCATCCGGCAGCGGCGTCGCCATGCACTGGGGTGACGGTCTGCCCTGGGTCCAGGTGCACACGGCCGATCAGCCCGTCGCGGAGCTGAACCGACTGGGGCTCGCCGTCGAACCGATGACCTGCCCACCCGACGCCTTCTCGACCGGGACCGACCTCGTCGTCCTGGCTCCCAATACACCACACCGGGTGTCCTGGACCATCGCAGCACTCTGACAGTCGTCGGGGCTAGGCTGGCGACATGTCACAGACTCTTGCGAAACTCACCGGCGGCCCGCTCGACAGCGAGATCATCCCGCTCGAAGACGGTCAGGACGGCGAGCTCGTCCTACCCTACGGCGAAGGCCAGCTCATCTACCGTCCCGTCGGCGAAGCGACGAACACCGGCGACCACGACGGCCCGACGACGACCGACTACGAGTACGTCGAGTCGACGGAGGACATCTCCCCGACGAACCGCAACGGCAACGGCGACGACGACTCGATCGGCTGAACCGAGCCACACCGTTCCACCTGAACGCCGGTAGCTGAGCCTCAGCTGCCGGCGTTCGGCGTTCACTCCCGCTGGTCGTCGACCGTCACCGTGAAGGTCTGGACCCGGAGCGGAAGCACGGGTGTCATCCGGACCTCCAGGCGGAGGCGGCCCTCCGTCCCCTCGACGAACCAGACCAGGTGGTCCGGCGAATCGCAGATCGGCGTCGCACGTCCCGAAGCCACCTCGGCGATGCCACCGACGGCGGTGACAGCGGCGTCGACCGCCTCGCGTCGCTCGTCCAGCGGGCGGTCGAGGGCGACGTTCTCGGCGAACAGCGACGCGGCGACGCGGTCGTCCCAGTGCGACAGCAGCCCGGTCGCGGTCATCGACGCCACGAGGGTCTCCGGCCAGGGGCGGATCGCCGGTTCCGGCAGCTCACCGGAGGCCTTGGCGCCCGCGATCGCCAGCCGCAGGGCCTGTTCGGCGGGCTTCGCCACGGCGGCGTAGCCGGCGTTCTCGAAGGCGACGACGCCGAACCCCGATGTCGGGTGCCACCGCATGTGGGCGCTGTAACCGGGGTAGCCGCCCGAGTGCGAGACGAGCGTCCCGAGGTCGGCGTCCTCTTCGACGAAGAGGCCGAAGCCGTAGCCGAGCGCGAGTCTCGGCGGCACGCCGTCGAGGGTGGGCCGCGACGGAGCCAGCCGGTGCAGCTGCTGCATCTCGCGGCGGCTGGCGCTCGACAGTGGTCCGGTCTCGTCCCCGGTCCAGGCGCCGTCGAGCCAGCGCACCCATCCGATCAGGGTGGAGGCCGAGGCGAAGAGTCCGCCGATCGAGGAGAAGACCCCGGGGCCGGAGAACGGGACCTCGACGAATCGGCCGTCTCCATCGACGGCCCGTTCGCGGCGGACACGATGACCGGTCGCCGTGACCGCCCCGTCGCCCTCGGGTCGCTCGAACACGGCGCCGAGTCCGAGCGGCTCCAGCAGGAGCGAGGTCACCGCGTCGATGTAGGAGCCACCGGTCACACGCTCGATGACCTGCCCGAGCAACGCGTAGCCGAGGTTCGAGTAGGAGAACGCCGTCCCGGGTGTCGTGACGCATCGGACGCCGCGCACGAGCAGCCGCCGGAACTCGTCCACGGTGATCGACTCCTGGCGGTCACCCCACGGATCGTCCGTTCCGAGCCCACCCGACATCGTCAGGAGCATACGCACGGTCGGCCGGACGGCGACGCCGTCAGGGAGCACCGGCGCGAACTCCGGCACGAACCCGTCCACCGGCGCGTCCAGGTCGAGGCGACCGGCGTCGCGGAGGATGAGGAGCACGGCCGCGGTGAAACTCTTCGTGCAGGAGGCGATGCGGAACAGCGTGTCTGCGTCGGGCACCGGACCGCCCACGGTGACCCCGCCGAACCCCTGCTCGAACCGGACCCGCTCGCGGTCGAACACGGCGACGTACGATCCCGGGGCGACGCCGGAGGTGATCCGGTCCTGGAAGACCCGCGTGATGTCCGTCTCGGTGCTGTCCTCGACCAGGTGCATGCCGCCTCCTCCTCGACGGCCCTCGGCAGCCGTCCGCGATCTCGTCGCGCTTCGAGCGTACGACCACTCCGCGCCACCGGGCGCCATCGCACGGGGTGCCGGGCGTAGGGTGCTCCTCCGCCAGGACGAAGTCAAGGGGCACCGATCAGCGACGTCCGATGCCCGCCGCGGGAGTAGCGTCATCTCCCGGATCGACCGTCGACGGGACGGCCGTGGAAGGAGTCATTCCATGTCGAACACGTCGACCTCCGGGCTACCTGCCCCGGTGCGGAGCCTCGTCCCCGCCAGGATGGACCGATTGCCGTGGACCCGGTTCCACTGGATGATCGTCGTCGGTCTCGGCTTCTCGTGGGTGCTGGACGGCCTCGAGATCCAGATCGTCGCCTCCGCCGGGTTCCAGAAGTCGCTGGGTCTGTCGGCGGCGGAGGTCGGACTCCTCGGGACGATCTACCTCCTCGGCCAGGTGACGGGCGCCCTCGTCTTCGGCCGCATGGCGGACCGCCTCGGCCGCAAGAAGCTCTTCATCCTGACCCTCGCGATCTACCTCGTCGCGAGCGGCATCGCCGGCCTGTCCCCCACGTTCTGGTTCCTCGCCATCTTCCGGTTCTTCGCCGGCATGGGCATCGGTGGCGAGTACGCGGCGATCAACTCGGCCATCGACGAGCTCATCCCGTCGAAGTACCGCGGGCACGTCGACATCGCCATCAACGGCACCTACTGGGGCGGCGCCGCCCTCGGATCGGCGGCGAACCTGTTCCTGCTGAACACCGACTACTTCGCCGAGGACGTCGGCTGGCGCATCGGGTTCTTCATCGGCCCGGTCCTCGGTCTCGCCATCATCTTCCTGCGCCGCCACATCCCCGAGAGTCCGCGGTGGCTCATGACGCACGGTCGGGAACAGGAGGCGGAGGCCACGGTCGACGACATCGAGGCCACCGTCCGCAAGCAGGGCGGGACGATCGAGCCGGTCGACGAGTCGAAGGCGCTCACGGTGCAGGCCCAGGGCCACATCCCGATCCGGACCATCTTCGGCGTCCTCTTCTCGAAGTACCCGAAGCGCACCTTCGTCGGCCTCGCGATGATGATCACCCAGTCGTTCCTGTACAACGCGATCTTCTTCACCTACGCGCTCGTGCTGCAGAACTTCTACGGCACGAGCCCCTCGTCGACGCAGTACTACTTCTTCCCCTTCGCAATCGGCAACCTGCTCGGCCCACTCCTCCTCGGCAGGCTGTTCGACACCTGGGGTCGTCGCCAGATGATCTTCCTCACCTACGGGGTCTCCGGGGCGGTCCTGGCGGTTTCGGCGGTGCTCTTCAACGCCGGTGCGCTCGACGCGACGACCCAGACGATCTTCTGGTGCGTCTCGTTCTTCTTCGCCTCCGCCGGTGCGTCAAGCGCCTACCTGACCGTGAGCGAGATCTTCCCGCTCGAGCTCCGCAGCCAGGTGATCGGCTACTTCTTCGCGATCGGACAGATCGCGGGTTCGGTCGCGCCGCTGCTCTACGGGATCCTGATCGGTGACGGCACCGACCGCGGGCCGCTCACCGTGGGCTACTTCGTGGGTGCCGGCGTGATGGTCCTCGGCGGGTTGATCGCCCTCATCTTCGGCGTCGACGCCGCGCGGAAGTCCCTCGAGGACATCACGGAACCCCTGTCGATCGTGCGCGAGGGGAAGGGCTCGGGAAGCTGATCCCGGTCCGCGCTCAGTGCTCGTCGGAGACGTAGACCCCGAGCGTCTCGGCGAGGCGCTCCCGCTCCACCGCCCGACGGCCGGCGCCCTTGGCGCTGGCCGTCGTGAGCGTGGCGAGGATGTGCAGGGTGAGCGCGATCCCGATCGAGGAACTCGGGTGGCCGTCCTCGGCACGGCCGAGCACGATCGTCTCGTCGGCGTACGGGGTCAGCGGGGCGTCCGGCGCGTCCGTGATGAGTACGAGGCTGCCTCCCGCCTCGGCGAACGGGACGACGGAGTCGATCGTGTACTTCCGGTACCGCTGTAGCGACACGGCGATCATGACGTCGCTCGTACGCACGTCGCTCAGGACGTCGAGGGGACGCACGATGGTGCCGTCGATGAGCGTGACGTTCGCGAGGCCGTAGCTGAGGTCCGCGGCGAGGAGGGACGCGTAGGTGAACGACTTCGACGCCCCGATGAGGAATCGTCGCCGGGCGGAGACGATGAGGGCCGCTGCGCGTTCGAGGGCGCCGTCCGCCTTGGCCGAGGCGAGAGACTCCTCGAACTGCTTGCGTTCCTGCTCGAGGAGTCGGTGCTTCAGGACGGACGCGGAGCGTCGTTCGAGACGCTGCTCCGGGCGTTCGCCGGGGACGGCGGTGTCCTCATCGGTGAGGAAGAGGGTGTCGTCGTTCACGCGCGGTCTCCTTCGCATGCCGTCGCCGGGGTTCGGGCCGGCGCCGTCCGTTCGTGTCGGCAGCAGCACCGACGGCCCGCCGGCAGGTCACCCGGCGAGGTTCCCTTGATGGTAGCGACGGGAAGCGCATACAGGATCGCCGGAACGACAACGATTCGGTGCACACGCGTCCGGTCGTGCGACGGTCAGCGTTCGGGCTCGTCGTCCAGGTCGGGCAGGGTGATCGAGGACGTGAAGAGGCTCGCGCGCTGTTCGGCCTCGGCGCTGCCGCTGAACAGCCCGACGGGCTCGGTGACCGGCCCGCCGCGCTTCGGCACCGGACGAGGCTCCTGCTCGACCATCTGCACCCGGTTGCGCGGGATCGCCGACGGGTTCTGCGCGAGGATCCACTCGACCATCTGCTCGCGCACGAGGCACCGGAGGTCGAAGAGGGTCGGTGCGTCCACCGCGGTGACGAGGATGCGGATGCGCACGTAGCCGCCCACGGCGTCCGTGACCTGCAGGACCTGCGCCCGGCCGTCCCAGAGGTCGGTGCGGTCGAGGATGCGCTCCAGCTCGGTCCGCATGACCGCGGGGCTCACCCACCAGTCGAGGTCGAACTCGACCGACCCGAGCAGCTCGCTCGTGTTCCGCGTCCAGTTCTGGAAGGGCGTGGAGGTGAAGTAGGTGGACGGGAGCACCATACGGCGATCGTCCCAGATGCCGACGACGACGTAGGTGAGGGTGATCTCCTCGATCCGGCCCCACTCCCCCTCGACGATGACGACGTCGTCGACCCGGATCGCATCGCTGAAGGCGAGCTGGATCCCGGCGAACACGTTCCCGAGGACGGACTGCGCCGCGAGGCCGGCGACGATGCTCACGACACCGGCGGAGGCCAGCACGCTCGCCCCGACGCCCTGGACGCCGGGGAACGTCAGGAGGATCGACGCGACACCGACGATGACGACGACCGCGATCGCCAGGCGACGGACGAGCGCGAGCTGCGTCTGCATGCGGCGGGCGACCTTGTTGTTCGGGACGTCGATGCGGTACCGAGCCTGGCCGAGCCCGATGACGAAGGCGAGCAGCGCGGCGACCAGCCACGTCGCTGCGGCGATGACGGCGATCCGGAAGGTCTGGTCGATGAACCCACGGGCGGTCTCATCGGGAAGCGTCGCCGCAACCGCCGGCCACACGGCGACCAGGATCACGAGGGCCCGGAAGGGGTGCCTGGCACTCCCGGCGAGCGCACCCGGCCAGTCGCTCCGCCGCGCCGCCATCCGGAATGAGACCGACACGATCACGATGACGACGAGCGCTGCGATCAGCGCTATCCCGGCTGCTGCGGCGACACCCCACCAGCTCTGCCATACGAACATCCATGCCTCCTCGAGCCGGTCGTGCACTACGTGTTCCTCCGCCGGCCGATGCCGCACGGCGCAAGCGTCCAGCGTAGGGGCCGGCGCATGCCACGCTCGACCGCTTGCGCGGCCTGCCACGAACCTCTCAGGCCGAGTTCACGTGGCTGGCGCGTCCCACGTGAACCGAGCGAACCTCCCCGTTCACCGAGGTGGCACGGCCCAGACTGCCCTTCGACAGGCTCAAGGACCGAAGCACGCCGAACAGACCGCTCCCGGTCGCTGAGCCCGTCGAAGGGCGGCACAGCTCCGGGACCGCAGCGGTGCGGACAGACCTTTCCCGGTCACTGAGCTTGTCGAAGTGCCCACGAACAGGCCTCATCGTTCCGATTCAGTACGGGTGCACCTCTTCCGGTCACTGAGCTTGTCGAAGTGCCTACGAATGCCCTTCGACAGGCTCAGGGACCGGAGGGGGCCGCTCAGGGACCGGAGAGGGTTGCTCGGGGACCGGAGGGGGCTGCTCGGGGACCGGGGTGAAGCCGGGTGCACCTCTCCCGGTCACTGAGCCTGTCGAAGTGCACACGAGAGGCCTCCCGGGCGAGGTGCCTCCGTCAGCGGTACACCGAGAGGCCCGCCGCGGCCCCACTGCTCGCGCAGTCTGCAAAGAACCGATCAGCCCGGCAGGACCTCGTGCGGGTACTCGGCCGACCGGTGCTGGAACTCGGTGACCGCCGGGTTGAGGATGACGCCGTCCTGGATCTCGACGGCCCGCTGGACGGTCAGGCTGTCGGCCCAGGCGGCCGGTCCGGCCAGGACGGTGGGCAGGAACGGCAGCAACGCCTCGCTGTTCTCCCAGCTGGACGAGTTCCACAGGAGCGACGGACTGTGGTCGACCGCGTAGTAGTTGATCTCCCCGCGCCCGACGGTAAACATCGGGTCGTCGAACCCGGTGGTACGCGCCCATTCGAAGGCCATGCCCTCATCGCAGGAGACGTCCACGATGAGGCTGCCGGGCCGGAACGCGCCGAGATCGTCCTCACGGAGGTAGAGCAGTGGTGCGTTCGGGTCCTGCAGCGTGCAGTTGACGACGATGTCGCTCTCGGCCAGGAAGGGTGCGAGCGGAACGCGGCCCTCGTCGGTGATGACCTCGCTGAGGTACGGGCCGTCGTCGTGGTCGAACTGGATCATGCGGGCGGAATGGATGGGCGCCGCGACCGCCGCGACCCGGCGGTTGGTGAGCACGCGCACGTCGTGGATCCCATGGGCGTTGAGCGCGGTCACGGCACCTCGGGCGGTCGCGCCGAACCCGATGACCACGGCGGTCAGGCGACGGCCGTAGCTGCCGGTGGAGCCGCAGAGTTCCAACGCGTGGATCACCGAGCTGTAGCCGGCGAGCTCGTTGTTCTTGTGGAAGACGTGCAACCCGAAACTGCCGTCGGCGGCCCAATGGTTCATCGCCTCGAAGGCGATCAGCGTGAGTCGTTTGTCGATCGCGAGCTGCGTCAGCGCGGCGTCCTGGACGCAGTGCGGCCAGCCCCAGAGCGTCTGCCCGTCCCGGAGCTCCTGGACGTCCTCGAGCTGCGGTTTCGGCAGGAGGACGACGTCCGCCTGCGCGATGACCTCGGCGCGCGTCGCGAACGAGCGGACGTAGGGCGCGATCTCCTCGTCGGAGACGCCGAACCGGGCACCATAGCCGTGCTCCACGACGATCCGAGACCGGAACTCCTCCGGGATGCGCTCGAAGTGCGCCGGGTGGATCGGCACGCGTCGTTCGTCGGGTTTCAGCGAGGTACCGATCACCCCGAGGACGGCGTCGCGCTGCACGGTCGGTTCGGATGCTGCTGGCATGACTGCTCGTCCCGTTCACGGGAACCGAAGCGGCGCCGTGCCCCTGACCGTACAGGACGCGGGCGCCGCCGACGCCCGGAAACGCGACAACCCCGCACCGTGAGGTGCGGGGTTGTCGTTGCAGCTGGTGGACCCAAGGGGATTCGAACCCCTGACCCCCTCGATGCGAACGAGGTGCGCTACCGGACTGCGCCATGGGCCCAACTACTCGTCCAGGCTAGCAGAACCGGCGAGCCGTTTCGAACCGGCCGCGCTAGTCCTCGTAGGGGTTCGGGCCGTCGTCGACCGGCATGCTGCCGTCCTTCGGATTGGCGGCGATGAGGGCAGCGAGGTCGAGATCGCGGAACCAGCGGAGCCGCTGGCTCCGGGCACGCCGATAGTGCTCGTCGACGACCGGCTCGTCGAGGACCCGGTCGAGCTTCGCCTGGATGGCGCGCTCCAGGTCACCCCACGCACGCTCACGAGCGGATTCCGCGATCGCCGCGACGAACTCCTCGTCCTCGCTCACCCGACGGAGTTCGGCGGCGAGCCCCGAATACACCTCGCGGCGACGGGACAGGGCACTCAGGTCGCCTGCACGGTAGTCGTGCTGGTGACGCGCACTCCCCCGACGCTGGAACGCCGTCTGGCGCGCCTCCCGTGCGAGGTCGGCGTACTCCTCCTGCTCGTCGGCCATGCGCCCCAGCTCACGCCGGACAGCCGCCTGCGTCGCCTCGGCGTCGTAGGACGCGCCGTCGCGGAGTGCGCGCTCGATGATCCAGTTCGTGACCTCGACCACGGTCCAGGACCGCGCGATGAGGAGGCCTTCCTCGACCGCGTGCTCGACCGGCGGCGGAGCCACCTCAGGGGGCGCGACGTAGGGCTTCATCGGCTTCCGCCGGCTCTTCCGCCACACGCCCATGGTCACCTTTCGCGTTCCAGGGCGTCGACGAGAACCGAGCGACGAACCCCCTCGACGAGTCTATCCGTCGCCGGTGACCGGTTCATGAACGACCGGACGGGCGCGGTCGGGACTCAGCCCGCGGCGCGGCGACGCTGCAGCAGGGTGGAGCCGCCGGCAGCGATCTCGCCCTCGTCGATGACACCCATCGAGGCGAAACGGCTCGGGGCCGGCTGCGGTTCGACGCGCTCGGGCTGCGGAGCGGCGACGGGCTCCGGACGACGGACGATCGTCGGTACGACCGGCGCGAGACGTTCGGCGCGGGAGGCGATGGCCTCCTGCATGGCCGCCTGGCGCAGGCGATCGTAGGCGTCGGCCTTCGCCAGCTCAGCGGCAGCCGACGATCCCTCGGAGAGGTGGAGCGGCTTCGGGATGGACGTCGGGGTCCACGTCTGCGCCTGCGACGCCGCCTTGACGGGCTCGTTGTACTCGAAGAGCGCCGACTCGACACGCCTGGTCGTGACTGCGACCGCCGGTACCGGCGCGACGGCACGGTGGGCGATGCGCGACATCCGGGAGAGCGCAGAGAGAGCGAGCAGACCGACGACCGTGGACGAGATACCGAGAACGAGACCGCCACCCGCGAGGAACGCGGTCACGCCGGAGCAGAACCCGATGATGGAGGCGACCAACACGGTGGTCGCGAGCAGTCTGGAGCGACGACGGCTTCGCGCGAGCTTCGCCGCTCGGGCGTTGCGCTGCACGGCACGGGCTGCGGCAGCGGCCGCACGACGAGCATCCTCCGCGGCACGGGCGGCGGCTTCGGCCTGCACAGCCCTGGCCTCCTCCTCGCGGCGGATCCGGTCGGCTTCGGCGAGTTCGACGCGCGCCGCGGCCTCGGCCGTCGCCTTCGTCCTGGCCTCGAGCTGCTTGAGGAGCTTGCGCTGCGCGGCGACCTCACGCGACGTCGCCTCGAGGCGGACGGCCTCCGGGACCTCAGCCGTCTCGGCGAGCACACGGAGCGTCTGCTGCAGCCGGATCGCGTTGCGCTCGCTGGCGGAGAACTGACTGTCACGCACCCACGACGGCACCAGGTATACCAGCCACAGCATCGCTGCGACCAGAATGATCACCCCACCGCTCAGGAATCCGCCGTCCATGTCCCTGACCGTAGCGGGTGCAACGACCGGAGACGGGCAGTCGTCGGGTGTGTCCCCGGATAGAGGGGGAAAACGGATACCGGGTCAGCGAGAGGGGAACGGCGACGCGGCCGCGAGACGGTCGGCCTCGGGGATCACGCACGCGTCCTTCGGGACCTGGCCGTCCAACCACCGGTTCAGGACGCCGCCTGGGACTTCTTCGCGGACGAGGCCGAAACAGAAGTGGTCGCGCCAGTCGCCGTCGATGTGGATGAAGCGGCGCCGCAGTCCCTCGTACCGGAACCCGAGCTTCTCGACGACCCGCAGGCTCGGAGCGTTCTCGGGCCGGATGCAGATCTCCAGACGATGGAGCTGCAGGGCGGTGAAGCAGTGGTCGGTGGCCAGGGCGGTCGCGAGCGGTGTGGCACCGAGACCCGCGAACCGCTGCGAGACCCAGTAGCCGATCGACGCCGAGGCCAGCGATCCGTAGGTGATGCCGGAGACGTTGAGCTGGCCGGCGAACTCCCCGTCGACCTCGATGACGAACGGGAGGCCTGCGCCCGAGCGTGCGTGGTTCTGCAGCGACCGGATCGCCGCACGGCTGTCGGCGGGGACCGGGCCGTAGGGGCTCGTCGCCTCCCAGCGGCGCAACCAGGCTCGGTTCTCCGCGAGCTCGCGCTCGAGCGGCCTCGCGTCACGGACCTTGATCGGCCGGATGCTCACTCGCCCACTGCTCAGAACGGGTACGACCTGCGCCACCGTGCCACCCCTCTCGCGTTCTGTGGTGAGCCTAGTGGAGCGCTCACCGATGCACCGACACCACGTCGTCGACAGCATCGCGCCCCGAGATCCGCAGCTGCGGACCCGGGGCGCGTGGTGTGTCGTCGGGTGGACTCAGTCCAGGTTCCCGGCGAAGCCCTTGAGCCACGGACGCAGCTCGGGACCGAGGTCTTCGCGGTCGACGGCGAGCTGCACGATCGCCTTGATGTAGTCGAGGCGGTCGCCCGTGTCGTAACGACGGCCGCGGAAGATGACGCCGTAGACGCCGCCCGTGCCTTCGACGTCGGCGGCCATCTCCTGGAGCGCGTCGGTCAGCTGGATCTCGCCACCCTTGCCCGGCTCGGTGCGCTCGAGGATCTCGAACACCTCGGGCTTCAGTACGTAGCGGCCGATGATGGCGAGGTTGGACGGGGCGTCCTCCTTCGCGGGCTTCTCGACGAGCCCGGTCACCCGGACGACGTCGGGGTCGTCGGTGGCCTCGACGGCTGCTGCACCGTACATGTGGATCGAATCGGGGTCGACCTCCATGAGAGCGATGATCGTCGCGTTGCGCTTGTCCTGCTCGTCGAGCATGCGCTCGAGGAGGACGTCGCGGGCGTCGATGAGGTCGTCGCCGAGGAGCACGGCGAAGGGCTCGTGGCCGACGTGGCGCTTGGCCCGCAGGACGGCGTGGCCGAGGCCCTTCGGGTCTCCCTGGCGCAGGAAGTGGATGTCGGCGAGCTCACTCGACTCGTTGACCTTCTCGAGGCGCTGGGTGTCGCCCTTCTTCGCGAGGTTGAGCTCGAGCTCGGTCACGCGGTCGAAGTGGTTGGCGAGGGCGTTCTTGTTGCGGCCGATGATCATGAGCACATCGGCGAGCCCGGCGCTGACGGCCTCCTCGACGACGTACTGGATGGCCGGCTTGTCGACGACGGGGAGCATCTCCTTCGGCAGGGCCTTCGTCGCCGGAAGGAACCGGGTGCCGAGACCTGCTGCGGGGATGACTGCTTTGGTAACACGAGTGGTCATGAGGGAAAACCTATCGTGTGGAGCCGGGGAAGTCGCCGAATACCCCCTCGATCGAGGGTGAAACCCCCTGAACCCCTGGACGAGGCGACGGATGTCGGCTATGAGGTCGGGCAACGAGCCGGGCGCGACGACGAGCCGTTTAGAATGGGTCGCATGACGAGCCCCGCCGAACACGAGAAACGAGCGCTGCGCGCCGAGCTCCGTGAGCGGCGGGAGCTGCTCACCTCCCTGGAGAAGGAGCGGTCGACCACCGGCCTGACGGACAACCTCCGAGCCCTCGTCTCCCGCTTCGGCGCGACCTCCATCGCCTGCTACCTCTCCTCCCCGAGCGAGCCCGACACCCGTCCCTTCCTCCAGTGGGCGCAGGAGGCGGGCATCCGCATCCTGTTCCCCATCACCCGCACCGACGGGCTCCTCGACTGGACGATCGGCGAGGAAGGCATCGAGACGGTGGGCTTCGCCGGCACCCCCGAGGTCGTGGGTACCACCCTCGGTCCCATCGCGATCAACGACGTCGACCTCATCCTCGTCCCCGCGGCCGCCGTCGACGCCCACGGCATGCGCATGGGCTGGGGTCGCGGGTACTTCGACAAGACGCTCGGCTCGATGGAGCGCTGCCCGCCCGTCTACGCCGTGCTGTACGACACCGAGATCCTCGACGAGGTCCCGAGCGAGATCCACGACGAACCCGTCGGCGGTGCCGTGACCCCGAGCCGCATCCTCGACTTCGACCAGGTCAGACCGCGCCGCTGAGCGCGCCGACCCACCACATCCCAGGAGACCCCGTGCCCACCTACGCCTACCGCTGCACCGAGTGCGGCAACGCCTTCGACGTCCAGCAGTCCTTCACCGACGACTCCCTCACCGAGTGCCCGGCGTGCTCCGGCAAGCTGCGCAAGCTGTTCAGCGCGGTCGGTGTCACGTTCAACGGCTCCGGCTTCTACCGCACGGACTCCCGCGCCGGTGCCGGCAAGGGCTCGAGCTCCATCCCGGCCTCCTCGAAGTCCTCGGAGGGGTCGTCGAGCTCGTCCTCCTCGGACACCAAGGGCGGATCCTCCTCGTCGGGCGGCTCCTCCAGCTCCGGCTCCAGCGCCACACCGGCCTCCGCCGGGAGCGCCACGTCCTGAGCCGGTAGCGTAGCCAGGGTCCTGCCCATCCCCGATCCTCAGGGAGACCCCATGCTCAAAGGCTTCAAGGAGTTCATCCTCCGCGGCAACGTGATCGACCTGGCCGTGGCCGTCGTGATCGGGGCCGCGTTCACCGCCATCGTCAACTCGCTCGTCGAGAACATCTTCAACCCGCTGCTCGGGGCGCTCTTCCGCGCGGAGAGCCTGAACGACGCGTTCAACGTCTCCATCCCGACGGTCGATGGCGACCCTGCCGTCATCCACTTCGGCGCGTTCATCGGCGCGACCATCCAGTTCCTGTTGGTCGCCGCCGTGGTCTACTTCGTCATCGTGCTGCCGATGAACCACTTCAAGCGCGTCACCACGAAGCCGACGATCGCCGACGAGGCCGCAGCACCGAGTGAGCTGTCGCTCCTCACCGAGATCCGCGACGTCTTGAAGACGGGCACGAGCGCTCCGCTGCCGCCCGCACGCGACGACACGACCGACGGCCGCTAGTCCGGCTCGTCCAGCAGCACTAACATCCCGTCCCGCTCACCAGTGGGGCGGGACGTTGCGTTGCAGCTCGTCGTCGTTGCCGCCGCCGCCAGCGGGTTCGACGGTGCCGCCCCAGGCGGCGTCGGTGTCCTCCGCCGCCTTGACGGGATCGGCCGGCAGCTGCGGCGCGGGATCCGTTCCGGGAGCACCGGGGCGGATCGCCCGCCTCGATCCTCGGGGGCGGACGATCCGTGGCTCCTGATCGTCCTGCATGATCAGTGTCCGACCATCAGTGGCGCGGGACCTGCACGGCGATCGGCGCGGTGTCGAGGTGCTCGGTCGTGTTGAGCCCGAGCACACCGGCCACACGCTGCGCGACCGCCTCGGCATCGGCGAAGAGGTCGAAGCTGTGCACGCGGACGTAGTGCCAGCCGAGGCGGCGCAGGACGTCGGGGCGGAGCCGCAGCGATTCACGGAGGCTCGCGTCACCCAGTTCCTCGTCGCACTCGACGACCACGGCTCGGCCACCCCACGAGGCGACCAGGGCGAGCTTGCCGCGGTAGCCCATGTCGACCCGCATCCCGAGCGTCTCGAGGCGCGTCGCGAGGTCGACGAGCATCGGCTCGGCCTCGTGCGTCGCCTGATCCTCGGAGGCGCGGCGCGACGTGTCCGTGAGGATGCGTGCGAGCGCGAGGATGCCGTGCTGGATCCGGTTCTGGTCGAGGTCTTCAGGGCGGACGCAGGAGACGATCACCATGGACCGCCGTGCGCGCGTCATGCCGACCGCGAGCAGCCGGTCACCGCCGGGCTGGCCCAGCGCTCCGAAGTCGGACAGGACCCGACCGTGCGGCGTCAGGCCGTACCCGATCGAGAAGATGACGCGGTCGCGGCTCTCGGCCACGGACTGCTCGAGCGTCAGGACGGTGAACGGTTCCGCCCGCTCGCGGAGGAGGAAGTCGGAGAGGTCGGCACGACGGGAGAACGCTGCGAGGACCGCCTGCTGGACCCGGACCGCGTGCTTGTCGCTCGCGGTCACGACCATCAGGGATTCCTTCGGACGGTTCGAGGCGTGCTCGAGGACGAGTTCCACCACTCGTTCGACCTCGACGTCGACACTCTCCACCGCTCCGGTGACCGGGTCGGGCATGCCGAGCCCGCCGGGCACGTAGTCGAGGCTCAGGCTGCCGTGGCCCAGGAACGAACCCGCCCACGGCAGGGAGTCGATCTGGCCACCGTAGAACCGCTCGTTGACGAGTTCTGCGAGGTCCTCGCCTCCCGCGCGGTAGGAGCGCGTCAGCATGAGGGTCGGCAGGACGGAGCTCAGCTGTTCGAGCGCGGAATCACGGTGCAGCTCGGCGATGTCGGCGTGCTGCTCGGGCGTCGCCTCCTGATCCGACAGACGGATCTCGAAGGGCGACGGACTCTGCGTGACCGGGTCACCGAAGGCGACGACCTGACGCGCACGACGGATGGCGTCCACGTTCTCGGCGAGGAGCGTCGCCCCAGCGTCGACGAGGAAGACGGCGTCGAAGGACGCACTCTCGGGGATGCGAGGCACCTCGTACGGCGAGACGAGCCAGACCGGAGCGAGGACGCGGGACAGCGTGGGTGCCGCCTGCTCGAGCTCGGCCGCTCGGAGTGGTCGATCGCGCTTGAGGAGCGCCCGGAGCGCCATGCCCTCGGTGGCATGGTCGACGAGACCGATCTTCCAGGTGTCGGCCAGCAGCGAGGCGAGGAGCTGCCCGGAGGCGGAGGCGTGCGCCTCGTCCACCAGCCGGAAGTCGGACTCGAGACGCTCGACGACGCTCGTGTTCGCGCCGAGCAGGCCGCGGTCCTCGGTGAGCACGAGTTCGAGCATCGACTGCCACCAGGCGAGTTCGAGCTCGTCGGCGAGGCGCGTCCGCGGCACGTGCCGCTGGGACAGGTCGATGATGAGCTCGCCGAGACCCTGCTCGCGCAGGCCGGCGAGGATCGCGGTGCGCTCCTGGAGGTTGTGGAGGACCTCGGACTCGGCGGCGAGCTCGGAGATGGTGCGGACGAGACTCGGGATCGCGAGGCGTCCGAGGCGGTCCGGGGTGTCGGCGATACCGAGCGGCTGGTCGACCAGCTCGAGCTTCGCAGCGACCGTCTGGTACGCCTGCTCGACGTCCGCGATGCCGAGCGGCACCTCGGGCGGCGCGCCGGTCGTCACGTAGCGCTGCCACAGGGTGCGCTGCTGCTGGATCCGACGGAGGGCGGCGTTCATGTCGGGCACGTGTGCGCCGGGCCGCAGGTACTCCTTGGCCAGGGCTTTGAGTCGCCGGCGGCTCGCCGACGACATCGCGGCGGAGTCCTTCCGCGGGCTCGTCGCGACGATGAGGTCGGCGAGCGACCGGTCGAAGACGTCGGGCTGGAAGCGGTCGAGCGTCTCGCGGATGTCCGCGAGGAGTCGCAGGTAGATGCCCAGCTCGTCGATGGACTCGAACGGCCGCATCTGCGTCTGCCCGATGAGCCCGTACGCGCGCTCCAGGAGCTGCGGCAGGTCCTTACGGTGCAGGCGCTTGGCGAGGTCGTGGGTCTCCTGGGCTTCCGCGGTCGTGTCGAACGACGCGCCGTACCAGGGCGAGTCGCCCGGACCGTAGCGGAACTCGCCGAGGGCGGCCGCGCCTTCGAGCGCCTCCGCCGCGCGGGAGCGGCCTGCGGCGAGCCCGACGAGCGTCTGGCGGTCGAGCCGGACCAGGGTTCCCGGAGGGTGCGGCAGCTTGGAGAGCTTCGAGAGTGCTTCGAGCGCTTCGATGACCGAGACCCGCAGGTCCGGGTCCTTCGCCTGCAGCGAGGTGCGGTAGTCGATGAGGACCCGACGCAGCCGGACGAGTGCGTCGTCGACCTCGCCGACCTGCGGCGGGATCGCGCGCTCGTTGCGCGTGATCGCCTGGATGAGGTCGCGGCGGAGGGTCGACGGCGACGCGCACAGACCGGGCAGACCGACCTTGGTCAGGCGGTGGCGGATGCCCTCGAGCGTGGAGCGGCGGGGGCTGACGACGAGGACGCGCTTGTGCTGCGACGCGAGCACGCCGATCGCGTTCACGATGGTCTGCGTGCCGCCCGTGCCCGGAAGCGTCGTGACGACGAGCGAGTTGCCGGCACCGATCTGCGCGATGACGTTCTCCTGCTCGACGTCCGCGTCGAGCAGGAGGGTGTCGGTCGACGGCGGGCGGTCGTCCTGGCCCGGCGCGTCGACGGGCGTGAAGCTGCTGCGCACGAGGCCGACCGCACCCTCGTCGCCGGCGACGGCGTCGAGGATCGGGTGGTCGAGCTTGGCGGCGTCGTCGAGCAGGGAGTGACCGACGGCGGCGAACGAGGAGACGAGCAGACGCGGCTGGACGGTGAACCACTCGAGCCCGGCGGCGAGCGAGCGGAGGCGGTCGATGACGGGCTGCGGCTTGAAGACCCCGCCCGATTCACTCAGCGCGACGAACTCGTCGGGATCGAGGACGATGCCGAACTGCTCGCGGAGGGCACGGACGAGTTCCGGGTTCGCGGTCGTGGCGCCGCGCAGCTTGACCTCGTAGTCGCGACCGTACCGGCGGATGGCCAGCGGCCGGAGCAGGACCGGCGCGCTGAAGTCCTCACCCTGATGCGTCCACTGGGCGAGACCGACGGCGAGGTGGACGGCGTCGATGCCGCGGACGGTGGAGAGCTCGATGCCCTTCGTCGTGATGCGGTCGGCGGCGCGCTTCGCACCGCGGAGCGCGATCTCGTCGCGGATGAGGTTCGACAGCAGCGTCGATTTGCCCGAGATGAACTGCGGCAGACCACCGGGATGCGTCGAGCTGAGCTCCACCCGGGTCGTCGGGGCGTCCACGAAGTGGAGCAGCGGCGATGGGCCGCCGACCGTGCTGAGCTGCTGACGCCAGGCGTGCAGCGCCGTGTCGACCACGCCTGCCGATGCCGCCACGGGACCCTCGCGGAGTTGCGCCTCCGCTGCTTCCCGTTCGACTCCGGACGTCACGTCGCCGTCATCCCGTCTCTTCTCTAGCCGCCACACACTTGCACCATACGTGCCCGGTAGTGGAAACACCGGGAAGCGGTGCGGTTTTTCGCCGAGTCCGCCGAGGAAATGTGCGACGCGCGCGTCGTCCGAGGGTCAGGAGACGCCGAGGAGGCCGGAGAGCACCATCACCGCGGTGCCGCGCAGGACGATGTCGGCGCCCTGCTCGCTCATCCGGATCTGCACGCCGCCGTGGAACTCGGTCATCGTGCGCGCCCGCACGGTCTCGATCGCCGCGTCGAGGAGCACGCCGGCGAGCAACTCCTCCGGGCCGCTCACCACGATCTCCGACAGGTTCAGCGCACCGACGATCGCGGCGAGCGAGACACCGAGGCGCTCCCCTGCCGCGCGCAGGATCTCCTCGCGACGCTGCTCGACCTCCGCGGCGGGAAGATCGCTCGCCTCGGCCGCCGCGAGGAGCTCGCGCAGGTGCGGCACGGCCAGCCAGGCCTCGAGACACCCCCGCTTCCCGCAGGCGCACAGCGGCCCGCCGTCGGTGCCGACGACCACGTGGCCGATCTCACCGGCGGCGAACCGGCTCCCGAAGAGCGGATGGCCGCCCACGAGCAGCCCTGCCCCGACGCCGTTCCCGACGCTCACGAGCATGAGGTCGCCGTCCGCCCCGCCGAAGCTGTACTCTGCGAGCACCGCGGCGTTGGCGTCGTTCGCGACGAGGACCGGCACCTGGGCGACCTGCTCGATCGCCCCCTGGAGGTCGACGTCGGTCCAGCCGAGGTTCGGGGCGCTGCGGACCGTGCCGGTCATGTCGACGACGCCGGGCGAACCGACCCCGATGCCCAGCACCTCGACCGTCGCCTCCTCGACGAGGTCTGCGGCGAGCGCGACGGCCTTCGCGATCGCGTCCGTCCCCGTGGCGCCGTCGAGCGGTACCTCGAGCATCGTCACGACCTCGCCGTCGAGGGTCAGCACAGCACCTCTGAACACCTCGGTGTCGGAGAGGTCGAGGCCGACGATCTGGAACTCGTCGCGGTTGATGTCGATGAGCGTGGCGGGCTTGCCCGGGCGAGAGGTCTCGCGGAGGCCGACCTCGACGATGAGGTTGTCCGCGATGAGCGAGGCGACGAGGTCGGAGATGCTCACCCGGGTCAGGCCGGTGGCGCGGGCGATGTCGGCCCGACTCATGGCACCGCTGGCGAAGAGGGTCTGGAGGACGAGCGCCCGGTTGTGACCACGGGCGTGCTCCGGCAGGACCTTCGCGTTCGGCCGCAGCCGCCGCGCCGGGGTGTACGAGAAGGATTCGATCCGCTCCGACGCGATCCCGCCGCCGCTTCCGAATCCACCAGCACTCATGCGATAAGTAAAGCAGGCTGCGCCTCATCGTGCGGCACCGCGATGTCACCCGATGGTCACCGACACGTCGCCCGCCGGGCACCGCTGCGACCCGTACGACGCGGAGCATCATGGGTGTGAGGATCGCAATCGTGACCGAGTCGTTCCTGCCGCAGATGAACGGCGTCACCCACTCCCTGCTCCGCATCATGGAGCACTTCGCGGACCGAGGGGACGAGGTGCTCGTCATCGCCCCCGGCGCCGGAGCCTTGACGCCACGGCTCCACGAGGGCTTCCGGGTGGACGGCGTCCCGTCGATCCCGCTCCCCCGCTACCGGAACGTGCGGGTCGCCGCCGGCGGAGTCGGCCGGATCACCGAGCTCCTCCGCGGCTTCCGCCCCGACGTGGTGCACCTGGCCTCGCCGTTCGTCCTCGGCTGGCGCGGTGTCCAGGCCGCCGAGCGCTTGGGCGTCCCGACCGTCGCCGTGTACCAGACCGACATCCCGGCCTACGCCGGACGGTACGGGTTCCCGGTCGCCGAAGCGTTGCTGTGGCAGCACGTCGAGCGCCTCCACGGCCGGTCGACGCTCACGCTTGCGCCGTCACGGCAGTCGATCGCTCAGCTGGAGGCGCACGCCATCCCGCGGGTCCGCCTGTGGGTGCGCGGCGTCGACGCCGTGCGGTTCTCACCGGAGCGGCGCAGCGAAGCCTGGCGTCGTTCCGTCGCTCCCGGCGGCGAACGGATCGTGGGCTACGTCGGTCGGCTCGCGGCCGAGAAGCAGGTCGAGGACCTCGCGGTGCTCGGTGGGCTCCCGGGCGTCAAGCTCGTCATCGTCGGCGAGGGGCCACTGCGTGCCTCACTCGAACAGCGGCTGCCGAACGCGGTCTTCACCGGATTCCTGGGCGGCGAGGACCTGGCGGTCGCGATGGCGGGACTGGACGTGTTCGTCCACCCCGGCGAGTCGGAGACCTTCTGCCAGACCATCCAGGAGGCGATGGCCTCTGGCGTACCCGTCGTCGCGACCGGTCGAGGTGGGCCGGTCGACCTCGTGGACTCCAGCCGCACCGGGTGGCTCTACGAACCCGGCAGGCTCGACCAGCTGCGCGGGTTCGTGCAGGACCTCGTGGGCGACGAGGTGAAGCGGGCGGCGTTCGGTGCCGCGGCTCGGGCAGGCGTCCTGCCGCGCAGCTGGAAGAGCGTCAGCAGCGCGCTGATCGGGCACTACAGTGACGCCATCGAGATGCACGAGGGCGCTCGGGCACGACGGAGCGGTCTCGACCCGCGTGTTCAGATGCCTCGGGTCACTCGCCCGGGTACCGGACGCCGATCTGGCGCCTGACCTCATCGAGGGTCTCCATGATCGCGACCGTCTCGGCGAGCGGCATGATGTCACCGGAGAGGCGGCCCTCGGAGGCGAGCCGTTCGAGCTCCCACGCCTGGAAGTGCATGCCGCGGCCGTCCACCTCGGAACGGTAGGTCTCGACGACCTCGCCGTCGGTGCCGAACACTCGGAAGGTCGTCGCCGTGTACCAGACGCGGTCGAACTCGATCCAGCCGTCGGTCCCGACGATGGCCGCGCGGTTCGGGCCGACGGTGTTGCTCGCCGACAGGGTGTTCGCCACCTGGCCGTCCGCGTAGCCGAAGAGGGTCGCGACCTGCATGTCCGCCCCCGTGTCGCGGAGCGCGGCCGTGGCCTGGATCGTCGTCGGGGTCCCGAAGACGGACGACGCGAAGGAGACCGGGTACACGCCGAGGTCGAGCAGCGCGCCGCCGCCCAGCTCGAGGTTGTTCATGCGGTGCTCCGGGTCGTCCGAGAGCAGCTGAGTGTGATCGGCGACGAGGCTGCGCGGCTGCCCGATGACGCCGTCGGCAAGCAGCTCGCGGAGCCGGACCATGTGCGGGAGGAACCGGGTCCACATCGCCTCGAGGACGACCAGACCGCGCTCCGCGGCGAGCGCCACGACCGCCTGCGCCTCGGCGGCGTTGAGGGTGAAGGGCTTCTCGATGAGGACATGCTTCCCGGCGTCGAGCGCCAGCACCGCCTGCTCAGCGTGGAACGGGTGCGGGGTCGCGATGTAGATCACGTCGACCTCGGGGTCGGCGGCGAGCGCCTCGTACCCCACGTGGACGTTCGGGATGTCGAACTCGGCGGCGAACGCGGCTGCGGTCTCGGCGGATCGCGAGGCGACGGCCCGGACGTCGAAGCCGTGCCGTCGGAGGTCGGCGGTGAAGCTCTTCGCGACGCCGGCGGGGCCGAGGATGCCCCATCGCAAGCCGGTGGACGGGCCTGCCGTTGGGGTTCCCGTTCCGGTCCGGTCGATGTCCTGCTCCGTCATGGCTCTCCTTCGATGCGCGTTCCAGCAGCCTACTGGAGGGCCTCCGGCGCTCGGGATTTCGGGGGTAGCCCTGCTCGGACTCGCGGCGCCTCGCCGTAGGCTGAGGGTTCGACCGAGCCCCGCCGACCGCGCTGAGGGCCCGGTCCATCCTGGGGGGATGCGTTGTGGGGCCGAAGGAATCGACCGGACGTCGACGTGCGCTGTCGCACGTCCGGACCCTCGCGATCGGTGTCGTCGGTCTCCTCGCCCTCAGCGGCTGCGTCTCGGAGCCGGCCCCGCCTCCGGTGACGGTCGTCGTCACCCAGCAGCCGGACCCGTCGCCCTCGGTCGCCCCGGTGCCCACCTCCACTGCGCGCGACGCGCTGCCTCCTGAACCGGCGCCGATCGTGCCGAACGCGCCGGCGGAACCGGCGGAACCGATTCCGGAGGGCCCCGCGTTCGACCTCGGGCCGAGGGACGGTGCGCTCGGCCCGGTCGTCTCGGACGCCGATGGCAATCCGATCAGTTACACGGTGGTCGCCGGCGACGTGTTCTTCGACATCGCGCAGCGCTTCGACCTGCCGCAGCAGCAGTTGCTCCGCATGAACCCGTCGATCCCCGGCTTCGGACTCGACATCTACATCGGCGACATCGTCAACCTCGACTGGACGACCACGCGTTGAGCCTCGGCGCCCGCCGGTGTCAGCCGAACGGGATGGTGCCCACGAGCACGCCGACGACGAGCATCACGAGCGAGACGATCGCGGCGCGCCACAGGACCTTCTTGTGGTGGTCGCCGAGGTTCACGCTGGCGAGCGAGACGAGCAGGAGGATGGCCGGCACGAGCGGGCTCTGCAGGTGGACCGGCTGACCGGTGATCGACGCCCGCGCCATCTCGACCGGCTCGATGCCGAAGGTCGAGGCGCTCTCGGCCAGCACCGGCAGGATGCCGAAGTAGAACGCGTCGTTGCTCATGAAGAACGTCATCGGGATGCTGAGCACCCCGGTGATGACCGCGAGGAACGGACCGAGCTCCGTCGGGATGATGTCGACGATCCAATCGGCCATCGCGGTGACCATGCCGGTCCCGTTGAGGACGCCGATCAGCACACCGGCCGCGAGCACCATCGAGACGACGCCGACGATGCTCGGGGCGTGGGCGACGATCTCCTTGGACTGCTGCGCGAGCCGCGGGAAGTTCACCAGGAGGGCGATGGCGGTGCCGACCATGAACACGTAGGGCAACGGCACGAGGTCGAGCACGAGCAGCGTCATGACCGCGACCGTGAGCACGAGGTTGACCCAGATGAGTCGCGGGCGCAGGGTGTCGCGCTCGGGGTCGAGCATCGTGTCGGCCATGGCCGTGTCGTCAGGGCGGACGAGGGTCGCGAGGCGCCCACGGGCACTGGTCGAGAAGGTCGTCGACATGCCGCCGGTGAGCGGGTGGTCGGCGGGCCCGGAACCCGAACCCGGTGCGGCGACGCCGGAGGCGCCGTCGCCGAGGAGGTCGACGCCCGCGAGGCGCTTGCGCTCCCCCAGTCCCAGGAACCAGGCGAAGGCGAACACGAGGACGAGGCCGGCGGCGAGCGACGGCAGCATCGGGACGAAGATCTCGGTCGGCGAGACGCCCAGGGCCGAGGCGGCTCGAACGGTCGGCCCACCCCACGGGACGATGTTGAGCGTGCCGTTCGCGAGCCCGGCGACGCAGGTGAGGACGACCGGGTTCATGCCGAGCCGCAGGTAGATCGGCAGCATCGCGGCGGTCGTCACGATGAAGGTCGTCGACCCGTCGCCGTCGAGTGACACCGCGCCCGCCAGGAGCGCCGTACCGACGACGATCTTCGCCGGGTCATTGCCCAGCGCACGGACGATGAACCGGACGAGCGGGTCGAAGAGCCCGACGTCGATCATGATCCCGAAGTACATGATCGCGAACATCAACAGGGCGGCGGTCGGAGCGAGGCTGCCGATCGCCTCGATGACCATGTCGCCGAGCCCGAGTCCGGCCCCGGCGAACAGCCCGAAGACCGTGGGGACGATGATGAGCGCCACCATCGGGGTGAGGCGCTTCGTCATGATCAGCACCATGAAGGTGAGGATCATCGCGAATCCGAGAATGACCAGCATGTCGACTCCTTCGTCTGCGTGCACCGCGGTGTGCACGACGGGACGCGGCGCGGCGACACGGGCGATGGACCGAGCGCGGCGGGCGTTCCCGGAACCGTACGGGAGCGGCACGGAGCTGTCTCGCTTGTGGGCGTTCGGCTCGGATCTGCGGGTTACACCACCTTCTGCGCATTCTGCTCATCACGCGGTCGACGCCGCCCATCGCCCCGGCGACGTACGATCGGAGCCATGATCGGCGACGAAGCGGAGCGGCCAGGTCGACGACGGGGCGGGCGCTCCAGCTTCGCGGCGCAGGTGCTCGTGCTGCAGCTGGTCGTCGTCATCGCGGTCGTCGCCGTGTGCACGGGCGTGTTCGCCTGGATGAGCAGCGAGCGCCTCGTGCAGGAGGCCCAGTCCACCGCCCTCGCGATCGCCCAGAGTGTCGCGAGCGATCCCGACGTCCGCACCGCCGTGACGCTCGAGGCACGTACCCCGGGGACGCCGACGGCGGCCGACCTCCGGACCGGCCCCCTGCAGGAGCTCGGCCGTGAGGTCGGCGCACGGACCGGGGCGCTCTTCGTGGTCATCACCGACGAGCGCGGGATCCGTCTGGCGCACCCCGACCCCGACCAGCTCGGGCTCCGGGTGAGCACCAGCGCGGAAGCGGCCTTGGCCGGTACGGAGTCGGTCTCGTGGGAGACCGGCACCCTCGGCCCGTCTGCGCGCGCCAAGGTGCCCGTCTTCGCCGCCGAGTCCTCCGACACCGGTGGGGCCGTGGTCTCGTCCGGCGCCGGCGAGGTCGTCGGCGAGATCAGCGTCGGGTTCGCCCCGCAGCGCGTGTTCGCCGACGTCGTGGGCGAGACCATGCTGGTCGCGGGCGCAGCGCTCCTCGCGCTGACGATCGGTCTGGTCGCTTCGATGCTCATCCGGCGCCGGCTGCGGCGGCTGACCCTCGGCCTCGGACCGGAGGAACTCGCCGCGCTCGTGCAGAACCAGGCTGCGGTCCTCGGCGGGGTCGGCGAAGGCGTCCTCGGTGTCTCGCCGGACGGCGTCGTGACGGTGTGCACCGATCAGGCGGCCAGGCTCCTCGACATCGGGTCGGTCGTCGGGCGCCGGTTCGACGACCTCGACCTGCCCGATCCACTGGTGGACCTCGTCGTGGACGACGCCGCATCGCCGACCTCGGCCCAGCTCGTCGTCGGGTCCCGCGTCCTGTTCGTCGACGTCCGGCCCGTGTCCCGGGACGGCGTCGACCTCGGGCGGGTGGTCGTCGTCCGCGACCGTACCGACGTCGAGGCGCTCACCCGGCGGCTCGACGCGGTCGCGACGATGACGACCGCCCTCCGCGCGCAGCGGCACGAGTTCGCGAACCGGTTGCACGCGATCTCCGGACTCCTCGAGACCGGGCAGGACGCCGAGGCCCGCGACTATCTCGCCAACGTGCTCGACCATGGACCGCTGAAGTACCCGGTGCAACACGCGGACCGACTCACCGAGCCCTACCTCCAGGCCTTCCTCGGCGCGAAGGGCGTCGAAGCTGCGGAACGCGGGGTGCTCGTGACCATCGGCTCCGAGACCCTCGTCACCGGCTCCCTGTGCGATCCTGAGGACGTGACCACCGTCCTCGGCAACCTGCTCGACAATGCGGTGAACGCGGCCGTCGCGGGCCGGGTCCGACCGGCCTGGGTGGAGGTCGAGGTCCTCGACCACGGCACCGAGCTGCACTGCTCCGTGATGGACTCGGGCGACGGCGTCGTGGCGACCGGCCAGGACGACGCTCCACCCGCCTCCCCGACCAGCGACCACGGCGATCTGGACGACGTCCACGGCCACGGGTTCGGTCTGCCCCTCTCACGCGACATCGCCCGTCGTCGAGGAGGGGACGTCTGGTTGGCGTCTCCCGGCGTCCGCGGCGAACACGGAGCGGTCTTCTGCGCGCGGCTCCCCGGGACGGTCGTACCGGCGCCGTCCATGGCGGGAGACGGATGATGGCGGCCGATCTCACCGTGCTGGTCGTCGACGACGACTTCCACGTCGCCCGCCTGCACTGCCGGATCGTCGACGAGGTCGACGGGTTCCGGGCGCTCAGTCCTGTCGGGTCTGCTGCCGAGGCCGCACGGAGCATCGCCGCCGAGCCGCCCGACCTCGTGCTCCTCGACGGCTACCTTCCCGATCGGAACGGGCTCGAGCTCCTCGTGGACCTCCCGATCGACACCATCGTCGTCTCCGCAGCGTCGGACGGTGCGTCCGTGCGCAGAGCGCTTCGTGCGGGAGCCCTCGGGTATCTGGTGAAGCCGTTCGCGCCGCAGGTGCTCCATGACCGGCTCGCCGCCTACGCCCGCTTCCGCAACGTCCTCGACGAGGCGGTGAACGCCGACCAGGAGAGGATCGAGCGCGCCCTGCGCATCCTGCACTCCGGCGACGCCGGGGCGACGACCCGGTCGAGATCCGCGACGGAGACAGCAGTCCTCGAAGCGGTGTCGGAGGCGGACGGAGAGCGCTCGGCCGCCGAAGTGGCCGAGCTGGTCGGCGTCTCACGCGCGACGGCGCAACGGTATCTCTCCGCGCTGGCCGCCCGAGGGCTCCTGACGACGCAGCTGCGGTACGGGACCGCCGGGCGTCCAGAGCACCGGTACGCGCCGCCAGGCGTCGGCCGCTGAGGCGTCCACACGCCGTCGGCTGGGCGATCCCCCCACGACATCGCCCAGCCCGGCACGTGAACCAACTCTTCACCGATGGAACGCGGAATGCCCCCGCACGCCGTGATCCATCCGTCGTCGCACGACGATCAGCAAAGTGAGTTAATCACCCGATTCAGTTTAGGGTGACCTCACGGCGCATGCGTCAGGGCTACCCCCTAACGTGCACCCGACCGCTCAGGCGTCCTGCGCGTCGAAGGCGGCGTCGAGGACGGCGAGCACCTCGGCCTGGCGATCCGCGACGATGACCGCTGCGATGAGGATCCGCCACATGGTGTCGACCGCGTTGAGGAGGTCGGTCCGGCCGGCCAGCAGGTTCGAGATGAGCTGCGTCCCGGTGAAGAACGCGACGAAGGACCTCGCCAGTTCCGCCGGCTCGAGCGGAGACTGCAGCTCACCGAGCTCGATCGAGGCCTGCACCCGCTCCTCGACGCTCGCTATCCACTGCTCGTGGAACGCGGTCGTCGGAGCCTGGATGACGCCCTGCTCGAGGGACAGCCGCAGGCCGGCGCGCGTGATGGGGTCGGTGAGCAGTTGCTCGGTGATGAGGCGGGAGGCCTGGACCAGCCCACCGAACGGCGAGGGCGCGGTGGTCGGCGCGGTCAACGCAGCGATCGAGCGCGTGCTCTGCTCGTTGATGACGGCGATCGCCAGTTCCTCTTTCGAGGGGAAGTAGAAGTAGAGCGAGCCCTGCGTCGTCCCCGCCTCGCGGGCGATGTCCGACAGGCTCGCCTGTCCGTAGCCGACCCGGTCGAACATGCGGGCGGCACCTTCGACGACGGTCTGGCGTCGTTCATGACCTCGTTGCTGCTGTGGTCGTCGTTCGGGCATGTGCGTTTCCTGCTTCTGTCATCCCCCGATTCAGGGATAAGCGTACCCACTCCGAGCTGAGAAGACGGTGTCGAACGCGGCAGAAATTCGGAACAAGTCGACCGACTTGATCGCGAGAAGATCCCGGTCGGGTCGCAAAAGGGCGCATCGAGGGTGTCATCACCGACCGCGACCGAGCGGACTCACTCGCGTCGGGTGACCAGGGCGAACCGTTCGCGGAGCTCAGGTGCGTCGGCGAACGGTCGCCAGCACAGGCCGTCGTCCTCCCGCATCGCAGCTACCGGACGGAGGGCGACGAGTCGCTCACCGAAGCGCAGGGCGTCGAGGAACAGGGTGTCGTTCCCCGCGTCGATCGTCAGCGAGCGCGGGTACCAGCCGCGCGCCGCGAGCGCGCCGGCCAACCAGGCCGAGTACGCCGGGTCCTTGCCGGGCTCGGGACGGAGCAGCTCCTGGTCGGCGAGATCGGACCACTCGATGACGTCCTTCGCCGACAGCGGGTGCGCGGCGCGCATGACGACGCCGAGCGGCAGCGCAGCGATCTCCTCTGCGGCGAGCTCGTCCGGCAGCTCCATCGGCAGACGCACGATGGTGGCGTCGAGACGACCGGTGGTGACGAGGTGCAGCTGCTCGACCGGTTCGATCGCGACGGCGACCGCCGGGACGTCGATGCGGCGACCGGCCTCGGAGACGACCGCGTCCCACGTCGTCGGCGGACGGCCGACCCGGATGTGCCGAGCCGGTGACGCGGGATCCATGTCGGCGACGACGTCGATGAAGGTGCGGACCTTCAACAGGAAGCGCTGCCCCTCACGCGTCGGGCGGTACTCCTCCCCCAGGACGCTGAACAGCTCGACCCCGAGCGCGGCCTCGAGCCGCCGCAGCTGCTGCGCGAGACTCGGCTGTGCGACCCCGAGCAGGTTCGCCGCGGCACCGAGCGTCCGAGCATCCGCGACGACCACGGCCGACCGCAGCTGACGAAGGGTGATGGCGTCGCGTTCGAGTTGGCGGTGGAGGTCGTGCGTCATGCTTCGAGCCTACGGCGTGCTCGCAGCCCTACCCGACAGGCGAAGCCGTGCTCGCCTGGACGACCGTACCTCCGACAGTGCCCCTGGAGGGACTCGAACCCCCAACCCTTTCCTTAGGACGGAACTGCTCTTCCATTGAGCTACAGAGGCTGACCCGACGAGTTTAGCCGGTCGCTCAGGCGGCGGGCGCCAGGTACTGCTCCCAGTCGGGCTCCGAGCGCTCGACGCCCCGCACCATCCACTGCGAGCCGTGCGGCGTCCCCGGTGAGACCCGGAGGCTCCAGTTCATCTCCATCGGCGTACGGTCGCCCTTCACGTTGTTGCAGCGCAGGCAGCAGGCCACGAGGTTCTCCCAGCTGTCCACACCCCCGCGCGAGCGCGGCTGCACGTGGTCGATCGTCGTCGCCGCCTTCCCGCAGTAGGCGCAGCGGTGGCCGTCGCGGCGCAGCACCCCGCGGCGGGTCACGGGCACCCGGCGGGCGTTCGGGATCCGGACGTATCTGGTGAGCAGGATGACCGACGGCCGATCGAACGATCCGCTCGTCGCCACCACGGGATGCGAGGAGTCGATCTCGACGACGGTCGCCTTGTGATGCATCACGAGCACGAGGGCCCGCTTGAACGAGACGATCGCGAGCGGCTCGTAGCCCGCGTTCAACACCAGTGTGCGCATGCACGTTCCCTTCCGAAGGGCCACGACGGCTGCCGTGACCGGTCGACGATCACCACCTGCAGCGTCCGTGACGCGCCGGATCGAGTCGTCTCCGGGGAACAAAAAAGGGCACTGTCATGACGACAGCACCCTCTTGACCCACGGCGGAGCCGCGGCACGCTTGGCTGGAATGCCGCAGCACGTAGAGGCCGCGACCATTCGCGACCACGTGGCGACGTATAGCGTGCATCAGCTCCTGAACCTCTCCGAGTTGCAGAGCACCAGATTAACCCACACCGACCGGATTTCCGCACGTTGCAGGAGAATTCCCCTCCGCGCCACCTCGGCTTCGACCGGCGGACACCGCATGGTCGCGAACGGTGACCCCGCATCGACGACGAATCGCGTCCCTCCGACGGAGGGACGCGATCCAGGTCGAGCGGGTCGGATCAGCCGACGCCCGGCGGGTAGAGGTAGAGCGCCACGGCACTCGCGGCGATGGTGCGCGTGTTGTAGCTGTGACGCGCGGACCCCCAGTTGTACTCCTCCAGGGTGACCGTCCCGTCGGCGTTGACCGACTGCACGTAGGCGACGTGGTTGTAGTTGAACCAGGCGACGGAGCCGGCGATGGCGTTGGTCCCCTTGTTGTACTGCCACGAGTCCGCCCAGCCGTAGGCACTGCTCGGCGGCAGGCCGTTGCCCCAGGTGAAGGCCCAGTTCCCGCTCGGCGTGCCCGCGTCGCGGTTGAGTCGCCAGGCGACGAAGTCCACGCACTCACGGTAGTAGTAGCGCAGTGGCGAGAGCCCGCCGCCCTCGTCGTCGGTCGCCTGGTCGAACCAGGGGTAGTCGTCGCCGGCCTGGCGTGCGCCGACGGTGATCGAGTAGGTGGCGTTGCTGGCAGCTGCCGCGGCGTCGAGCTGCCGCTGGCGCTCGGCGAGCTCGTCCGGCGTCGTCGCACTGTAGAGATCGCGAGAGATCGGCGCGTCGGCCACCTTGTCGGAAGCGACGACGCTCTGGGCGCCGGAGGTCTTCAACTGCTCCGAGGCGGACGTCCCGTACGTGGTCTGCGCGCTGCTGCTCGCCGCATACGCCGGGAGGGCGACGGTGGCGACCAGTGCCGGCACGAGGAAGGCCATGGTGGCGACGCCGCGGACGGATCCGGGTCGGGCTCCGGACGGCTTCGGCTTGCGCACGGCGACCGTCGACGCGGTCGGCTTGACCGGGGGCTTGCTGCGGGCGACGCGGTCCGCGCCGGTGCGGAGCGGAGCGACGGTCGCGAACGAGGTGTCGGTGGCGGACGTCACGGTGAAGGATTGGGGGGTCGTCGGCTCCGGCGCGGCGGGCTTCGTCAGCGGCCGCTCGTCGAGACGGACCTCGCCGGTCGTGACGGCGGCGTCGGCCTCCTCGACCACGGCATCGTCGAGGATGATCTCGGGGTGCTCGACGGGTGCGTCCGGAGCGACGTCGGCGACGAGCGCGTCGTCGGTTGCCGACTGGGACGGGGTGGTCGGCTCCGCCTGCTTCGCGGCCTGCTCCTGGATTCGGAGCTGCTTCCGGGTGAGGGGGACGTTCGGGGTCGTCTCGGCCTGTTCGGGGCCGCTCTCGCCAGCTGCAGTCAAGTGGATTCCTCCGGCACCCCGCATGAGCGACGACGATCGCGGTGTGGCGATCGGCATGGCGCAGCCCCATCCGACGATTGATGTCGGTTCGTGTGGCCGAGGGACGGGCTAGGGGGTGCCTCGGTCGTCTTCCTGGGGCCAGATCATGGCCTTCAGGACGAGTGACAGCCTACGGGTTACCCCTCAGAAAGTCACGTTTCGATCACGGGAAAACGGGCACATGAGGGAATCCTCATACACGTCTCATGCTCACGCGGCAGGGGTCTCCACGAAGATGTGCGTCGCGAGCTCGTTGGGCAGCTCGAGGCCGCCCTCGACACCGTCGATGGTGACGAGCACGTAGCCGCCCGCTGCCGCGAAGGTTCCCGAGCGACCCGGCATGACGCCGGCCTGCTTCAGCTGCAGGAGGAGTTCGGGGTCGACCTGCGCCGGTTCGCCGAGACGTCGGACCGTCGCCGTGACCGGCTCGGAGCGTCCTTCGACGAGGCCGACGATGTTGATGACGCCCTGCGAGAAGGCGACGGCGGGGCTGTCGCCGAACTCGTCGAGTCCGGGGATCGGGGTGCCATACGGCGACTCGGTGGGGTGGTTGAGCATGTCGAGCAGCTTGCGCTCGACCTGCTCACTCATGACGTGTTCCCAGCGACAGGCTTCCTCGTGGACGAACTCCCACTCGAGCCCGATGACGTCGCTCAGGAGGCGCTCAGCCAGGCGGTGCTTCCGCATGACGTGGACCGCCTTGCGTCGGCCCGGTTCGGTGAGCTCGAGGTGCCGGTCGCCCGACACGACGACGAGTCCGTCGCGCTCCATCCGACCGACCGTCTGCGAGACCGTCGGTCCGGAGTGCCCGAGGCGCTCGGAGATCCGCGCACGAAGCGGGATGATGTTCTCCTCCTCGAGCTCCAGAATGGTGCGGAGATACATCTCTGTGGTGTCAATCAAATCGGTCATCGACGCCCTCCCTGCCCGATTGCACGTTCCCGGTAAGCCTAGTGCGCGGCGGCGACGTTCCCGCGCCAAGCCACTCCGCCCCGCGTGGACGCATCCGGGCGCCGTGGCACGACGCCATCAGGCCCTCGCCTCTAGAATCGCCGTATGCCGGAGATCACGATTCCCACGTCCCTTCTGCCCGCCGATGGTCGATTCGGCTGCGGCCCCTCCAAGATCCGACCTGAGCAGATCGCAGCGCTCTCCGAGGCCGGCCTGTCCCTCCTCGGCACCTCCCACCGTCAGGCTCCCGTCAAGCAGCTCGTCGGCCGCGTGCGCGCCGGCCTGGCCGACTTGTTCCGCGCCCCCGAGGGCTACGAGATCATCGTCGGCAACGGCGGCTCGACCGCGTTCTGGGACGCGGCCGCCTTCGGCCTCATCGAGCAGCGCAGCCAGCACCTCGTCTTCGGCGAGTTCGGCGGCAAGTTCGCCAAGGCGGCGGGCGCCCCGTGGCTCACCGCTCCGGACGTCCGTGAGGTGCCGGGTGGATCCCGCATCGATCCTGAGGTGGTCGAGGGCGTCGACGTGTACGCCTGGCCGCACAACGAGACCTCGACCGGCGTCATGGCCCCGGTGCGACGCGTGTCCGGCGACACCGGCGCCCTCACGGTGATCGACGCGACGAGCGCCGCGGGTGGTGTGGACTTCGACGCGAGCCAGGCGGACGTCTACTACTTCGCACCGCAGAAGAACTTCGCATCCGACGGCGGCCTGTGGTTCGCGCTCTGCTCCCCCGCGGCGATCGAGCGCATCGAACGGATCGCGGCGAGCGGCCGCTACATCCCGGAGTTCCTGAGCCTGAAGAACGCGGTCGACAACTCCCGACTCGAGCAGACGCTCAACACTCCCGCGTTGTCGACGCTCGTGCTCCTCGAGGAGCAGATCTCGTGGATCAACGGCAACGGCGGCCTCGCCTGGGCATCGGCACGGACCGCCGAGTCCTCCGGCGCCCTGTACGAGTGGGCCGAGCGCACCTCCTACACGACGCCGTTCGTGACGAACCCCGACCACCGCTCGCAGGTCGTCGTCACGATCGACTTCGACGACGCCATCGACGCCGCGCTGGTCGCGAAGACCCTGCGGGCGAACGGCATCGTCGACACCGAGCCCTACCGCAAGCTCGGCCGCAACCAGCTGCGCGTCGCGACCTTCACGGCGATCGACCCCGCAGACGTCCGTCAGCTCATCGCGAGCATCGAACACGTCGTCGGGGCGCTCTGATCCGTCTCCCCCGCTGAACGCCGAACGGGCGGTCGAACCTTCTCGAGGTTCGGCCGCCCGTTCGTCTGTCTCGCGGTGTGCGAGTGCTACTCGTCCTCGAACCGGTCGTCGTCCTCGTCGGAGTCCTCGTCCTCGTCCGAGTCGTCCTCGTCCTCGTCCGAGTCGTCGTCATCCGAGTCGTCCGACGCCGCATCGACGTCGTCCTCGTCGTACTCGAGTTCGATGCCGTCGCGGTCGCGGTCGCGGGGGTCCCCGGACAGCGCGACATCGTCGTCGTCGAACTCGTCGGAGTCGTCCGCGTCGTCGAGCGCGTCGTCAGCCGCAGCCGCAGCCGCTGCCTCCTGCGCGGCGCGGTAGTCCGCGAGGCGTTCCGACCACGGCACCCACTGCGGAGCCAGCAACGCGCCGTCGCCGGGCATCAGCTCCGTCTCGAGCACGTTCGGCGCAGCGTCGTCTGCGGTCCGCGAGAGCGTCACCGTCCAGAACCATCCGGGGTAGCCCGCCATGGTGTTCGCGAACAGCAGCGAGACGACGTGATCATCGACCACGACGTGCCCGGCCGGCTCACCGACCGTGCTCGCGGGCGTGATCTCCTGCAGCGCTTCGCGCGCGAGCTCCACGGCGGCGATCAGGGTCTCGTCCGGCACGGGTGCCGGGGTCGACTCGCCATCGGTGCCGTCGTCCGAGCGATGCTCGTCCGACTCGGCTCGTGTGTCCGTCTCGGCCGTGACGTCGCGATCCTCGACGGGCGTCTCCTGATCGGCGTCAGGCATCCAGCTCGTCCGCGACCTTGCGCAGCACGGCAGCGATCTTCGTGCTGTGACTGCTGTTCGGGTACTTGCCGCGGCGCAGGTCGCCGCCGATGCCGTCGAGGAGCTTCACGAGGTCCTCGACGATGATCGCCATGTCGTCGGCCGGCTTGCGCTTCAGCTTGACGAGGCTGGGCGGAGCCTCGAGGACGCGCACGGACAGCGCCTGGGCGCCGCGCTTGCCGTCGGCGATGCCGAACTCGAGCCGCGTCCCCGGCTTCACGCCGGCCGTGCCCGCAGGCAGTGCGGAAGCGTGCAGGAAGACCTCCTGGCCGTCATCAGAGCTGATGAAGCCGAAGCCCTTCTCCTCGTCGTAGAACTTGACCTTGCCGGTGGGCATGGGAACCTCGCTGTGTGTCGTGCGCAGAAAATGCAGCGCCGTGCGGTGATCGCGCAGGAAGCGCGATCGAGAGGACCATCGGTCCTCGGCCCCCAGCCTATTCGGTGCAGCAGCCGCGTGCCTCTATCCTGGGAGCGTGACTGATGAGCAGACGCCGAGCATCTCGCGGCCCGAACGGATCCTGGCCTACATGGTCGTGACGATCGTCGCCGTGTCGATCGCCGCATTCGTCGCGGTGATGGTCGGCACCGCCACCGGCCTCGAGCAGGGCGACTTCGCCGTCGGCGTCTGGCCGGTCGTGACGATCCTGCCGCTCGTCGGACTCCCGATCGCCTTCCTGATGCTGATCACGCTCATCATCGTGGGTGCCGTACGACGGTCCCGCGAGTCCCGCGGTCAGTCGCCGCGCTGACGACCATGGGCGAGGCCTTCGCGATCGCGCGCCGCCTCCGGGAGCTCCCGGACGACGCGCTCCGCCGGCTGACTCCCGACCGCAGGGCCTCCTCAGCCCGCATCGCGGACTTCTTCGACTTCGCCGAGGCCCTGTTGGACGATGCGAGCGTCGCCCGCCGGATGGCACTGCTCGACCGGGACACCCTTGCAGTGCTCGCCGCCGCGCTGGACGGGACCGAGCGCCACTCGCTCGCGACCGCGCTCGGACGCGAGCAGTCGGAGGTGGATGCCGCCCTGGAGCGGCTGGAGCGGGACATCCTCGTGCTGGACGACGGAGCCGGTCCGATCAGGCCGGTGAGCGCGGTGGCCGCGGTGTTCGAGGAGTGGACGGCGAGCGGCAGACCAGGCCGAGCAGAACTCCGACTTCCGGCGGCGGCGCCGACGTCCCACGCGACCCGCCCCTCGCCCGACACGGACGCCCTCGCGAGCGAGCGAGCGGCCGGCGCGGTCGGCATCGTCGGCGAGAGCCTCCATGAACTCGACCGCGAGCCCGCACGCCTGCTCGGCCGTGGAGCCCCGTCCATGCCGGACCTCAAACGGCTCGCAGCCGCGGCGGCGAGCACGCCCGACCAGATCGAGCTCGCCCTGTCCGTGGCGTCGGCTGCCGGGCTCACGGACGCGATCGGCTCCGCCATCCGCCTGAGCGAGGTCGGCGAGGCCTGGCTGGCGTCGGCCACCGCGGAACGCTGGCTCCGTCTCGCGACAGCCTGGCGCGACGCGATCCCGGCCACGATCCGCGATCGCATCCTGACGGCGTACCGGCGCGGTTCCGTCGACCTGGTCGAAGAGCTCAGCTGGTGGTACCCGTTGGCGGAGGATGCCGTCGTGGCGCCGACGCGGGCGGTCGACGCGGTCGCCGAGCTGCTCGGGATCACCGTCGACGGCGCGACCAGCGGATTCGGACGACTCCTCGTCGACGACCACGCGGCCGACGCGGCCTCGACGCTCGCGTCCATGCTCCCCGCCGAGGTGTCGCAGGTCGTCCTCCAGGACGACCTGACGGTCATCGCGCTCGGTCCCCCGACGGCGGAACTCGACGTGCGACTCCGGGCCCTCGCGGAGCCGGAGGGGCGCGCTCAGGCGTCGAGGTACCGCATCACGACCGCGAGCGTCACCCGGGCCCTCGCCGACGGAGACACGGCCGAGGACCTGCTCGCGTACCTCGAGTCGATCTCCCTGACCGGCGTCCCTCAACCCCTGCGGTACCTCGTGTCCGAGGCCGCTTCCCGATTCGGCCTCGTCCGCGTCGGGACGATCCGCGCGTCGGCCGACGCCTCGGCCGACCCTGGACGCAGCAGCTACATCCGCTCCGAGGACGCCGGCCTGATCGCGGCGATCTCGGTCGACCAGAGCCTCGTGGCCCTCGGTCTCCGTCCGAGCGACGAGCACCGGCTCACCAGCCGGATCGAGGCGGCGACGGTCTACTGGGCGCTCCACGACGCGCGCTACCCGGTGGTCGCGGAGGACGACGGCGGCGCACCGCTCCGGATCCGCCGGCAGCCGGTCATGCGCACCAACCTCTCCGCTCCGGCCGCCTCGACGGAACCGGATCTGGTGTCGCGGCTCCGCGCCGACGACAGCGGCGACACGAGCAGCGCATGGTTGGCCAAGCAACTGGAGATCGCCGTCCGCGACCACACGCCGGTCACCGTGCAGCTGCAGCACGGCGAGCGCCGATCCACGTTCACGATCGAACCGGTGAGCCTTGCCGGCGGTCGCCTGCGCGGTCTGGACCGGTCGGCCGACGTCGAACGCACCCTGCCGCTCGCGATGATCACCGAGGTCCGGATCGCCGGCTGAGCGCTCGCTCAGGGGGTTGCGCACCGGATCCGCCGGTAGACTCGACCGTTATGTCTGATGGACCACTGATCGTCCAAAGCGACCGCACCGTGCTGCTCGAGGTCGCCCACCCGCTCGCCGAGGACGCCCGCCACGATCTCTCGGTGTTCGCCGAGCCCGAACGCGCGCCGGAGCACATCCACACCTACCGGATCACCCGTCTCGGACTCTGGAACGCACGGGCCGCCGGGCACGATGCCGACCAGATGATCGAGACGCTGGAGCGGTACTCGAAGTTCTCCATCCCCGCGTCCGTGACGATCGACATGCGCGAGACCGTCAACCGCTACGGCCGGCTCGTGATCGAACGCTCCGAGGAGGGCGAGCTCGTCCTCCGCTCCACGGACCTCCCGATCCTGACCGAGGTGGCCGGCGCCAAGCGGATCGCGCCCCTCCTCATCGGGCACCCGACGCCGGACACCTTCCTCGTCGAGCCGTGGGCACGCGGTGCGCTCAAGCAGGAACTCGTGAAGCTGGGCTGGCCCGCCGAGGACCTCGCCGGGTACACCGCCGGCACGCCGCACCAGATCGACCTGGTCGAGGACGGCTGGCACCTCCGCGACTATCAGCAGCAGGCGGTCGACAACTTCTTCTCCGGCGGTTCCGGCGTCGTGGTGCTCCCCTGTGGTGCGGGCAAGACCCTGGTCGGCGCCGGGGCGATGGCGACGGCGTCCACCAACACCCTGATCCTCGTCACGAACACGGTGTCGGCACGGCAGTGGCGCGACGAGCTGTTGAAGCGCACCTCCCTCACCGCCGAGGAGATCGGCGAGTACTCGGGGCAGGTGAAGGAGGTCAAGCCGGTCACGATCGCGACCTACCAGATCCTCACGGCCAAGCGGAAGGGCGAGTACGCCCACCTCGCGCTGCTCGACGCCATGGACTGGGGCCTCGTGGTCTACGACGAGGTGCACCTGCTCCCGGCACCCGTCTTCAAGCTCACCGCCGAGCTGCAGGCGCGGCGTCGCCTCGGCCTGACGGCGACGCTCATCCGGGAGGACGGCCGCGAGGGCGACGTCTTCTCGCTCATCGGCCCGAAGCGGTTCGACGCCCCGTGGAAGGAGATCGAGGCGCAGGGCTTCATCTCCCCCGCCGCGTGCTTCGAGGTGCGCGTCGACCTGCCCCAGGCGGACCGACTCACCTACGCCGCATCCGCCGACGACGAGCGATACCGCCTCGCGGCGACCGCCCCGGCGAAGCTCGACGTCGTCCGGCAGCTCGTCGAACGGCACCGTGGCGAGCAGATCCTCGTCATCGGGCAGTACCTCGATCAGATCGAGGAGCTGGCAGAGACGCTCGGTGCCCCGCAGTTGACGGGCGCAACGCCGGTCGACGAGCGCGAACGGCTCTATCAGGCCTTCCGCGACGGCACCGAGCAGGTGCTCGTCGTCTCGAAGGTCGCGAACTTCTCGGTCGACCTGCCCGAAGCGACCGTCGCCATCCAGGTGTCGGGATCGTTCGGTTCACGACAGGAGGAGGCGCAGCGTCTCGGCCGCCTGTTGCGCCCGAAGTCCACGGGACTCACCGCGAGCTTCTACACGCTGGTGTCGCGCGACACGGTCGATCAGGAGTTCGCGCAGAACCGCCAACGCTTCCTCGCCGAACAGGGCTACAGCTACACGATCCTCGACGCCCACGCCCTGCAGACCGCGTGAAACAGGCTCTCAGAAAAGTCTCAAGAAACGTGCAGATAATGGTGTCATGACCGGACCCCGCATCCTCATCGTCGACGACGAACCGAACATCCGCGACCTCCTCACCACCAGCCTGCGATTCGCCGGCTTCGCCGTCCGTGCCGTGGGCAACGGCGCAGCCGCCATCTCAGCGGTCCTCGAGGAGGAGCCCGACCTCATCATCCTCGACGTGATGCTGCCGGACATGAACGGCTTCGGCGTCACCAAGCGCCTCCGCAGCGCCGGCTACACGGCGCCCATCCTCTTCCTCACCGCGAAGGACGACACCGAGGACAAGATCACGGGCCTCACGGTCGGCGGCGACGACTACGTCACCAAGCCGTTCAGCCTCGACGAGATCGTGGCACGCATCAAGGCCATCCTTCGCCGGACCATGCAGGCCGACGAGGATGCAGTGATCCGCACCGGCGAGCTGACGATGGACCAGGACACCCACGAGGTCCTCGTCGGCGATACCCCGATCGACCTCAGCCCGACCGAGTTCAAGCTCCTCCGCTACCTCATGCTCAACCCGAACCGTGTCCTGTCGAAGGCCCAGATCCTCGACCACGTCTGGGAGTACGACTTCAACGGCGACGCCGGCATCGTCGAGAGCTACATCTCCTACCTGCGCAGGAAGCTCGACCAGTTCTCCAGCGAGCCGCTCATCCAGACCAAGCGCGGATTCGGCTACATGCTCAAGGCCGGAAAGGCGTAGCCCCCACCCGATGGCCGATTCCCTGTCCACCTGGTGGAGCAGCGTCTCACTCCGGACGAAGATCACCGGGGTGACGGTGCTCGTCCTCGCCTTCGGCCTGCTCGTCGCGGGCATGGGGACGACCCCGCTCCTCAAAGAGGTCCTCACCCAGCAGGCGAACGACAGTCTGGTCACTGCCGCCAAGGGCAAGATCGTCGGTGAGATCTCCGAGGACGGACAACTCCAGCTCGACGCCCCCTCGACGCTGTTCGTCGCCGTGTACGACACGAACGGCGAACTCCGCGCCTCGTCCGGGTGGGACGACAGCATCGCTCCCGAACACCCGGCGCACCTCAGCGCGAACGACGTCGCCGCGAGCGGGACCCAGATCTACACGACCACCAACGCGAGTGGCACGATCGTGTACCACGCGGTCTCCGTCCCGGTCACCCTCGACGGGTTCCGCACGGGAGCGGCATGGGTCGCCATCTCGATGCAGGGCACCGACAACACCATCGCGACCTACCTCACGATCTTCTTCGTCCTCGGCGTGCTCATCATCGTGGTCGGAGCGCTCCTCACCCGGTGGCTGGTGACCGGCACGTTCGAACCGCTCCGCCAGGTGGAACGGACGGCCGCCGCGTTCGCCGACGGCGACTTCAGCCAGCGACTCGCCGGCTCGACACCGAACACCGAGGTGGGGCGACTCAGCCGATCACTCAACACGATGCTGGCTCGCATCGACCGCGCGTACTCGGATCGCGGGAAGACCATCGAGCAGATGCGCAACTTCGTCGGGGATGCGAGCCACGAGCTCCGCACCCCGCTCGTCTCCGTGCGCGGCTACGCCGAGCTCTACCGGATGGGTGCCCTCCAGACGCCGCAGGACGTGGCACAGGCCATGGAGCGCATCGAGAAGGAGGCCATCCGCATGGGTGCGCTCGTCGAGGACCTCCTCCAGCTCGCCCGCCTCGATGAGACGCGACCACTGAATGTCGCCCCCGTCGACCTGCTCCCGATCGCGCGCGACGCCGCGCTCGACACCACCGCCCAGGCCCCCGGGCGCACGGTCCAGGTGGTCCGCGACGAACGCATGGCGCGAGCCGTCGACGACGATGCCTCCGAGACCACCGGCGAGTCCCCGGCCACTGCCGACGCACCAGCCCAGACGAACTCGACCGGGCCGATCTTCGGCGCGACGTTCAACCGCTTCCGGCGTCGGCCGAAGCCGTCCGGCGACGCCACCACGCCCGACACGAAGCCCATCGCCGAACCACTGACCCTGGCCGTGCCGCCGATCGTCCTCGGCGAGGAGAACAAGATCCGGCAGGTCGTCACGAACCTCATCGGAAACGCCCTGCGCTTCACGCCCGCCGACAGCCCGATCGAGCTCGCGGTCGGCACGGACGCCCGCGCAGGGACCGCCAGCATCGCCATCGTCGACCACGGCGAGGGCATCCCGCCACAGATCCGCGAGAAGATCTTCCAGCGTTTCTGGCGTGCCGACAGCTCGCGAACGCGCGAGACGGGCGGCAGCGGCCTCGGACTGGCCATCGTCGCCTCCATCGTCGCGGCGCACGGTGGCACGGTCGACGTGACCGAGACCCCCGGCGGCGGCGCGACGTTCCGCGTCATCCTGCCGCTCGCCCCGTCGGCGGCCACGAGCCCCATCGTCATCGCGGGCCCTCCGGCCTGACCCGCCGGCGGGCTGGCTCGACCCTCCTCCACAGGCTCCGGCCTGCTTCGGAGTGCGCGCACGAAACCTTCCTCGCCGGTTCCGGCCGGTGGCGAGCATCTACCGTCTCGGTAGCGGCGATGACAGGCATCGCCCGGACGAACGGAGTTCCCGATGGCCACTTTCCAGGTCGACAGCGACGCGGTCGAGCGCGCCTCCACGGCAGCACGCGTCACGATCGAGCAGATCCAGAACGAGGTCGCCCGCCTGCATACGCAGCTGGCGGCACTCGACGGCCAATGGACCGGCGCTGCGGCCGCCGCGTTCCACGGTGTCGTCGAGCGCTGGAGGGGCACCCAGCGTCAGGTCGAGGAGAACCTCGGCGAGATCAGCCGGGCGCTCGCCGTCACGGGTACCCAGTACGCCGAGATCGAGCGGGCGAACGCGAGTATGTTCAGCGGCTGATCCGCGCGCGGAAGGTCCCACCACCGGGCATCCCGGTGGCGGGACCTCCCGCGCGGGGTGCGGGGATCAGGGAAGCGCGGCGATACCGGCGGCGGCGAGTGCTGCGTAGGCGAGAGCCTGCTGACGCAGCTCGTCGACGTCGTAGGTGTCGTCGAGGGAACTCACGTTGTTCGCCTCGACTTCCAACCAGTGCCCGGCGACCGCCATCTGCACGCTGCACGTGGACCACGGGCTCGTCTTGCACTCGATGAAGGCGTCCCGGACTCCGAGCCCGTCGATCGTCAGGAACTCGATGTCCGCTCCCGCGCTCATGCGGGTCTCGACCAGCTGCTCGTACGCCCAGCGTCCGCCCGGGAGCGCTCGCAGGACGCCTCGCGACGAGTCACTGTCGGGGAGGGAGAAGATGCAGTCCGGCGCTCCGAAGTCCTCGGCGGCGACGCCTCGGTTCCACAGTCGCTTCTTCGGTGCCGAGTTGTAGGTGAGCTCCTGGCCGAAGGCCTCGCTCATCGCCGCCGCAGGCACGAACACCTCGCACTCCGTCGGCAGCGCGTTCGCCCCCGGCGTCGTCCCGCCCCAGGCGTACCGTGGCGCCGTGCCGACCGGTTCGAGCGCCGAGCGGATCGCCTCGATGAAGGGTGTGACTGCGGCGACGGCATCCTCGTCCGACGCTGCGGCATCGTCGGCCGGGCCATACATGATCAGGTCGACCCAGCTGTCGCCGACCAGGAAGTTGATGCTGCAGACGCCGGGCACAGCTCCGTTCTGGGTGAAGCAGGACAGCTTGGTGGAGTCCGGCCACGGCCCTGATTCGCCGTTCGCCCAGCGTTCGTAGTAGAAGTCCCAGTCGGCGTGCGACCCGGGCAGGATGGTCAACTCGGCCCACCGTTCCGTGCCGACCGGCGTCCCACCCTCCGCCAGGTCTCTCGGCTCACCATTGCTCCACGTGCAGTGCATGCCCCCGAGCGAGGTCGCCGCCCACAGCAGCGGGTTCGCACTGGACGGGTCAGCGAAAGCGGGCTCCAGGGTCGCCGTGGGGGCGAGCGCGGTCGCCACCACGTCCTGGGGGACGAGATTCTCGCACCCGAAGCCGTATGAGCTCACCGGCGCAGTCGGCTTAGCCGTCGCCGAGGGCTTCGGCGAGGACGACGCCGTCGGTGATGCGGTCGGAGCCGCTTCACTCGGCGTGCACGCGGCCAGCGCCAGAACCAATACAGCGGCGATCGCCGCTCCCCCGATACGTCTCATAGCTCGATCATAGGAACTGGCGTGCGGGCCGATATGCCGTTCCGATCACGTCTCTACAACGACTGTCGGACCCATGCGGAAACAGGCATACAGATCGAGGGTTCTCCCCGATGCGTCTGGTGGAAACGACGCAGGGCGCCTCCCGAAGGAGACGCCCTGCGCAGGTGTTGCTGTCGAACTTAGAAGTCCATGCCACCGGTCGGGTCGCCAGCCGGAGCCGGGTTCTTCTCCGGCTTGTCGGCGACGACGGCCTCGGTGGTGAGGAACAGGCCGGCGATCGACGCTGCGTTGAGCAGCGCGGAGCGGGTGACCTTCACCGGGTCGTTGATGCCGGCAGCGAGCATGTCGACGTACTCACCGGTCGCGGCGTTGAGGCCGTGTCCGACGGGCAGGTTGCGGACCTTGTCGGCGACGACGCCAGGCTCGAGGCCTGCGTTGAGCGCGATCTGCTTGAGCGGAGCGTCGATGGCGACCTTGACGATGTTCGCACCGGTCGCCTCGTCGCCGACGAGCTCGAGCTTCTCGAACGCGGTCTTGCCGGCCTGGATCAGGGCGACGCCACCACCGGCGACGATGCCCTCTTCGACGGCAGCCTTCGCGTTGCGAACGGCGTCCTCGATGCGGTGCTTGCGCTCCTTGAGCTCGACCTCGGTCGCTGCACCGGCCTTGATGACCGCAACACCGCCCGCGAGCTTGGCGAGACGCTCCTGGAGCTTCTCGCGGTCGTAGTCGCTGTCGGTGTTGTCGATCTCCTTGCGGATCTGCGAGACACGACCGGCGATGGCGTCGGCGTCGCCGGCACCCTCGACGATGGTGGTCTCATCCTTGGTGATGACGACCTTGCGAGCACGGCCGAGCAGGTCGAGGGTGACGGTCTCGAGCTTGAGGCCGACCTCTTCGGAGATGACCTGGCCACCGGTGAGGATGGCGATGTCCTGCAGCTGAGCCTTGCGGCGGTCGCCGAAGCCCGGAGCCTTGACGGCGACGGACTTGAAGATGCCACGGATCTTGTTGACGACGAGCGTCGCGAGCGCTTCGCCGTCGACGTCCTCAGCGATGATGAGGAGCTGCTTGCCCGACTGGATGACCTGGTCGACGATCGGCAGGAGGTCCTTGATCGCGGAGATCTTCTGGTTGGCGATGAGGATGTAGGGGTCCTCGAACACCGCTTCCTGGCGGTCGGGGTCGGTCACGAAGTACTGCGACAGGTAGCCCTTGTCGAAGCGCATGCCCTCGGTGAGCTCGAGCTCGGTGCCGAAGGTGTTCGACTCCTCGACGGTGACGACGCCCTCCTTGCCGACCTTGTCGATCGCCTCGGCGATGATCTCACCGATGGTGGTGTCGCCGGCGGAGATGGAAGCGGTCGCAGCGATCTCCTCCTTGGTCTCCACCTCCTTGGCGTTGGCGATGAGCTCGACCGTGACGGCCTCGACGGCCTTCTCGATGCCGCGCTTGAGGCTGATGGGGTCGGCGCCTGCGGCGACGTTGCGGAGGCCCTCGCGGACGAGCGCCTGTGCCAGCACGGTCGCCGTGGTGGTGCCGTCGCCGGCGACGTCATCGGTCTTCTTGGCGACCTCCTTGACGAGCTCCGCGCCGATCTTCTCGTACGGGTCGTCGAGTTCGATCTCCTTGGCGATGGACACGCCGTCGTTGGTGATCGTGGGGGCGCCCCACTTCTTCTCGAGGACAACGTTGCGACCGCGCGGCCCAAGGGTGACCTTGACCGTGTCAGCAAGAATGTTCAGTCCACGCTCGAGGCCGCGACGGGCCTCCTCGTCGAAAGCAATGATCTTAGCCATGTGTGTTTTTCGTCCCTCCCGGACGTCATGAACGTTGTTAGCACTCAATGAGTACGAGTGCTAAGTCGATTCTGGCACTCAGGGGGTGGGAGTGCAAGTGAGCACCGGCGCCCTGAGCGAACTCCCGGGAACAGCCCCGGAACGACGAACGACGCCGCCCACCGAAGTGGACGGCGTCGCAGGAATCGCGTACCTGATCAGCGGCTACGCCAGGCGCACACCCTCGGCCTGAGGCCCCTTTGCTCCAGTGCCGACCTCGAAGACGACCGCCTGGCCCTCTTCCAAGGACTTGTAGCCGCTCATGTCGATCGCCGAGTAGTGGACGAAGACATCCTGTCCGCCGTCGTCGACCGTGATGAAGCCGAAGCCCTTCTCAGCGTTGAACCACTTGACGGTTCCGTTCGCCATTTCATACTCCCATTGCTGCGTGCTCGCAGGCATCGACTGTTGCCGAACCCGGACCTGCCATCCGGGATCGGGACCCCGGTGACCACCCTGCGCCGAAGCGGACCCGGGGGCGAGTCGAGACGGGACGGGATGAGCGGCCAGTTCCAGATACTAATCCGGAGCACCGCGCGGATTCACCCTCAAATCGACAAACGGGGCCGAGTGATACGACAACTCAACATGGAGGAAACACTCCGGAAACACGGCGTGCCTGCGACCTGCTCGATCGACCTGCTCCAGCTGCGCTCAGGCGGCTGGCTGGTAGTCCGCGCCGACCACGACGACGATGCGGAGGACCGGTGCCTCGCCCTCCTCGACGGGGATCGCGTACGTGTCCGTGATCTGGATCGGGATGCCGCCGAGCGCGTTCGCGATGGCGCGGGCGACGCCCTCCTGCGACGGATCCTGGTAGTAGACGCCGCTCGCCGTGACGTCCTCCGTGCTGGCGTCGCTCGTCGGGATCTGCTGCGTGAAGCCGGCGGCCGTGATCGCTGCCGCCGCCGATGCGGCCAGGCCGGCGGTGGGTGTGCCGTTCAGGACGAGGATGCTGGCCGCGGGGTCGACGACGGGGGCCACCTCGGTCGGGGTGGGGGTAGGCGTTGGCGTGGCGCTCGGGCTCTGCGAGCCGCCGAAGAAGTCGATCCGGTCGTTCAGCCCGAAGAGGGCGAAGGTGCCGACCCCCACGAGGACGAGCGTGGCGACGACGGCGACGAGGAAGGCGATCCAGCCGCGTCCCTTGGGAGCAGGGGCACGGTGCGCGCCGACGCGCTTGAGGTCGGGGACCTCGTCGAAGCGGTCGGGCGGGAAGGATTCAGCCATGGTGTGGTCTCCGAGAGCTGCTCAGCCGTCGGTGCGGGGAGCCGAGGCTCCTCGCGCCGAGAGTCGGGCGTCGCGGGTGCGCTGCAGCCGCTTGATCAGCATGGGGTCGTGGGCGAGGGCGGACGGCGAGTCGATGAGCGCGCCGAGCAGTTGATAGTACCGGGCCGGGGACAGGGCGAAGCGGTCGCGGATGGCGGCCTCCTTGGCCCCGACGTGCTGCATCCAGTGGGACTCGAACTCGAGGATCTCGAGCTCGCGCTGGTCGAGGCCTCCCGTCGGCGTCGACGCGTCGTCATCGGCAGGCGTGCGCGACGCTGGCTGCATGCTCATCTCCTGCCGATCGGTGCCGATGCGGCGACCGTGGAGTCATGCTCCGGTCCGCCGCCGTCCAAGTCTATTCAGCCGATGGCCGCCGGGCCGCATCCACCCCGGCGAGGGCCGACGTTCACCGGGAAGGATCAGGCTCGGTGCAGTGTTATGGAATACGTCGGGAGCCGCATGCACGAGGCAGCCCCGCACGTAGGATGACCGAGACGAATGGAGCAGCATGACGTACGACGTGTCGAAGACCGATGAGCAGTGGCGCGAGGAACTCACGCCGGAGCAGTATCAGGTCCTCCGCGGAGCGGCGACCGAGCGGGCCTGGACAGGTGAGCTCCTCGACGAGTCGCGCGCGGGCCTCTACACCTGTGCCGCCTGCAACGCCGAACTCTTCAAGAGCGGTACCAAGTTCGATTCCGGCTGCGGATGGCCGAGCTTCTACGAGTCCGTGAACCCCGAGGCGGTGCAGCTCATCGAGGACCGCACCCTCGGCATGGTGCGCACCGAGGTCCGGTGCGCCAACTGCGGCTCGCACCTCGGCCACGTGTTCGACGACGGCTTCGGCACGCCCACCGGCGACCGCTACTGCATGAACTCGATCGCGCTCAACTTCGCCGCGGCCGACACCACCGAGCCGACGGAGTGACCGAACCGGTCGAGCGCCCCGTCCTCGCCGCCGTCGCCGGGCGGCGTTCGTGGTCCAAGGTCACCGACGTCGCTCCGAGTGACGCGGAACTCCTCGAGGTCCTCGCGGCGGCCGGTCGAGTGGCCGATCACAGCGCCCTGCGTCCGTGGCGGGTCATCACCCTCCGCGGCGACGACCGCGTGAAGCTCGGCCGGGCGTTCGCGAAGGCGGAGGGCGACTCGAAGCCCTCGACGAAGCCGCTCCGCGCGCCCCTGTTGCTCGCCGTCGTCGTGAGCGTGAAGAAGTCGAAGGTGCCCGCCTGGGAGCAGGAGGCGGTTGCGGCCGGAGTGGCCCACATGGTCAGTCTCCTGCTCGACGACGCCGGTTGGGGCGTGTTCTGGCGCACCGGCGGCGCGACTCGCGCCAAAGCGGTCCGGAAGGCACACGGCCTGAAGAAGGGCGAGGATCTCCTCGGCTGGCTGTACGTCGGGGGGAAGCCGGGTAACGCTCGCACAGGGCGCCGCAAGACGATCAACGCGAAGGCGCACCTCAGCTCCATGCCCTGAGGACGGAGTCGCTCACGGCATCCGACGGCTCGACGGCTCGACTCAGTCGGCGGACGACGATGCCGTGGGACGACGCCTGAACCGCGCCGATGCGATCGCCACGGCGGCGAACGCGAGGAGTGTCCCGACGACGGTCGCGACATGCACGCCGCCGTCGTCGGTGGGCAGGAGCACGTCGAGGGCGAGCGCACTCAGGGTCTGACCGGCCACCGTGCCGAGCCCGAGGATGAGCACGCCCGTGTGCTGCACGAGGAACGCCGCCACGGCGATGAACACGCATCCGATCGGGCCGCCGAGGTAGAGCCACCACTCCCCCGGGAGCGGTCCGGGCGGCGCGACGATGACCGCGTGCAGCGCGGCGGCGATGACCAGCACGACCGTCCCCACGACGAAGTTGATGAACGTGGCGGCGAGCGTGCTCTGTGCCCGCATCTTCACGCGGCCGTTGACCGCCTGCTGCCAGCCGATCCCGATCCCGGCGAGCAGCGGCAGGACGAGCAGGCCGAGTGGAATGCTCCCGCCGAGCTCGCCCGAGACCGCGACGCCGACTGCGATGAGGGCGACGACCGCCCCGAGGACGCGCTGGACGCTGAACCCGACGACGCCTCCCGGGCCGAAGCCGATCCGGTCGAGCACGAGTCCGCTCGCGGTCTGGCCGGCGACGACCGCGACCGTGAAGAGGGCGACGCCGAGCGTGGCGGCGGTGAGCCCCTGCGAGAGCACGAGGAACGCGCCGGCACACCCACCGAGCACCGTCCACCAGGGCATCTCCCTGCGTCGGACGGCACCGGCCACCGTGGAGAGACCGCGACGACCGGTACGGGACAGCGCCAGTCCGACGGTGAGGATGATCAAGCCGCCGCCGAACGAGATCGCAGCTGCGGTGAACCCGTCACCGAGGCGGGCTCCGAGTTCACCGTTCAGCCTTGCCTGCACCGCGATGAAGGCACCGCTGACGACGGCGATGAGGAGCGCGAGCGGCGCTGGGACACGGGTCACGGGAGGGTTCCTTCCAATGAGGAACCGCCCACTCAGCGAGGCTGAGCGGGCGGTTCTCGGCTGGAGCCGACGACGGGACTTGAACCCGTAACCTACGCTTTACAAGAGCGTTGCGCTACCAATTGCGCCACGTCGGCCGACAGGGGCTGGCCCCGGTCCCACCCATCCTACGATGACGGCGGATCAGCCGTTGGTCACGGGCGACTCGCTGGCTCCCGGCGTCGGCGTCCCGGTGGAGTAGCTCTCGCTCGAGACGGCGAGGACGAAGGCCGCGAACTGCTCGGCGTCGGTGAGCGAGCCCGTGTACTGCTTGCCGTTCACCAGGATGGTCGGCGTCCCCTCGACCTTGGCGACGTCGGTGCCGGGCAGCGGGCCGCTGCGCGCACGGTCGGTCGAGTCCTTCACCCACGACTTGTAGGTGCCGTCGTCGATGCAGGCGTTGATCTTCTTCTCGCCGCCGGAGATGACGCCCTTGGCGATCGACTTCAGCTCGGCGTCGGTCAGGCCCTCGGTGTTCTCCTTGGGCTGGTTCTCGAACAGTGCGGTGTTGAAGGAGAAGAAGTCGTTCGGCGAGTACTCCGCGACACAGGCCGCCGCGTTCGAGGCGCGCAGCGAGTACTGCGTCCCGAGCGAGAGGTTGCTCAGCGTTGCGAGGGGATGGACCGTGTAGGTCGCGGCGCCGGCCTCGAGCCAACCCTTGACCTGCTCGGCGTTCGTGGTCTCGAACTGACCGCAGTAGGGGCAGAGGAAGTCCTGGTAGACGGCGATCTCGACGCCGTCGGCGGCCGGGGTCTCGGAGGCTGCCGGCGTCTCGGCCGGAGCGGGCTCCGCGGGGGCGGCCGGATCGGTCGCGCTCGGCGTCGGTGTGGACGCACCGGCCGGGGCCCCGACCAGCTGCAACCCGGCGGAGACGGTGAAGCCGTCGTTCTTGGCCGCGGTCGGGACCGGTCCGGCGGGCTTGATCGACGTCACGATGATGACCGCCACCACCGCCACGATCGCGAGCGCACCGAGCACGATGCCGCCCTGGAGCAGCACCCGGTTGCGGCGGTCGCGGCGCTTCTGCTGCTCGCGCAGCACCCGCGCCTTCTCGCGTGCCGCGTCGCGTCGTTCGTTCTTGGTCGGTCGGTTCTGCGATCCAGCGCCAGACATTGATCCTCGTTTCGGGGGGCTCGCGCTGCGGAGACGAGGCAGCGCCAAACAGAGTAATCGTAGACCTGCCGCCTGGGAGAGGCCCAAACCAGGCCGGGAGCCGGCTGTGCGTCCACCGAGAGATCCACTGGCCGCTGGACCTTCCATTCACAGGTGGTCGTGGCATACTGGAACGGCGAACCGGCCATCGATGACGGGTTCGCGTCCATTCACAACGGATCGTCCGGCACGTACCTGCCGGTGAAGGAGAACAACCATGGCGTCTGTGACGTTCGACAACGCAACCCGTTTCTACCCGGGTGGCACCCGCCCCGCGGTCGACAAGCTGAACCTCGAGGTCGCCGACGGCGAATTCCTCGTCCTCGTCGGCCCGTCCGGCTGCGGCAAGTCCACCTCCCTCCGCATGCTCGCCGGTCTCGAAGAGGTCAACGACGGCCACATCTTCATCGGCGACCGCGACGTCACCGACGTGCCGCCGAAGGACCGCGACATCGCGATGGTGTTCCAGAACTACGCGCTCTACCCGCACATGACCGTCGCCGAGAACATGGGCTTCGCGCTCAAGATCGCCGGTGTCGGCAAGGAAGAGCGTGCCACCCGCGTGCTCGAAGCCGCCAAGCTCCTCGACCTCGAGGACTACCTGACCCGCAAGCCGAAGGCGCTCTCCGGTGGTCAGCGTCAGCGCGTCGCGATGGGTCGAGCCATCGTCCGTCAGCCCCAGGTCTTCCTCATGGACGAGCCGCTGTCGAACCTCGACGCCAAGCTCCGCGTCCAGACCCGCACCCAGATCGCGTCGCTGCAGCGTCGTCTCGGCGTCACCACCGTCTACGTCACCCACGACCAGACCGAGGCGCTCACCATGGGCGACCGCATCGCGGTCCTCAAGGACGGCATCCTGCAGCAGGTCGGCACCCCGCGCGACCTCTACGAGAAGCCGAACAACGTCTTCGTCGCCGGCTTCATCGGCAGCCCGGCCATGAACCTGTTCGAGGGCGAGATCGCCGACGGCGGCATCAAGCTCGGCGGATTCATCATCCCGGTCGAGCGCGAGATCACCGACGCCGCTCCGTCGAAGAACGTCACGGTCGGCGTGCGCCCCGAGGACATCACCGTGTCCAGCAACTCGGGCTCCGGCATCGAGGTGACCGTCGACCTCGTCGAGGAGCTCGGCGCCGACGGCTACCTCTACGGCCACACCGACGTCTCCGGCAAGCGCACCGACATCGTCGCCCGCGTCGACGGTCGCAACCACGCGCACATCGGCGACACGGTGTTCCTCGCGCCGACGCCGCACCACGTGCACGCGTTCGACTCGGCATCGGGTGAGCGTCTGGGCAACAAGCCGGTCGTGTCCTCCTCGATCTAGTTTCCCGCCGACGATGGTCGAGCGGTCGGTCTCCGATCGCTCGGCCATCGTCGTTTTCGCTTGTCCAGTCTCAGTACGACGATCCCCGAGGAGCGCTCCGCACCATGTCCGGCGCATTGAACATCACCGCTGCCACCGTCGACCCGGCGCTGCTCGATCTCCCCTGGGAGCTCCCCCTCGAGAACTGGCCGAATGAGGCCATCGCCTCGCTCCCGAAGGGCATCTCGCGCCACCTGGTCCGGTTCGCGAACCTGTCCGGCTACGTCATCGCCGTCAAGGAGACGACCGCGGAGATGGCGAAGGGCGAGTACGACATGCTGCGCACCCTGCAGCGGCTCGACATCCCCTGCGTCGACCCGCTCGCGGTCATCACGAACCGGAGCGATCGCAAGGGCCGTGAGCTGCCGAGCGTGCTCGTGACGCGGCACCTGAAGTTCTCACTCCCCTACCGTGCGCTCTTCCAGGGCACCCTCCGGCCCGACACCGCGACCCGCCTCGTCGACGCGCTCGCCGTCCTCCTCGTCCGCCTCCACATCGTCGGCTTCTTCTGGGGTGACGTGTCGCTGTCGAACACGCTCTTCCGGCGTGACGCGGGAGCTTTCGCCGCCTACCTCGTCGACGCCGAGACGGGCAAGCTCTACGAGGGCGGGCTGTCGAACGGGCAGCGTGAGAACGACCTCGAGATCGCCCGGGTGAACATCGCCGGCGAGCTCCTCGATCTCGAGGCCGGCGGACGCGCCGACGCCGAACTCGACCCCGTCACCGTGAGCAACGGCATCGTCGCCGCGTACCGGTCCCTCTGGAAGGAGCTCACGGGCTCCGAGTCCTTCGACGCGTCCGAGCGCTGGCGCATCACCGAGCGCGTCCACCGTCTGAACGAACTCGGCTTCGACATCGAGGAACTCGCGATCAAGACGACCGACGAGGGCTCGACCGTGCGGATCCAGCCGAAGGTCGTCGACGCCGGGCATCACCAGCGCCGCCTCCTGCGGCTCACCGGCCTCGACGCGGGCGAGAACCAGGCGAGGCGCCTGCTCAACGATCTCGACGCCTACTCGGCCTCGTTCGGGAAGGACGGGTTCGACGAGGAGATGGCGGCGCACGAGTGGCTCATCCGCGTGTTCGAGCCGGTGGTGAAGGCGATCCCGCGCGAACTCCGCGGCAAGCTCGAGCCCGCCGAGATCTTCCACCAACTCCTGGAGCACCGCTGGTTCCTCGCGCAGAACGAGGGTCGCGACATCCCGCTGGCGGAAGCCGTCGGTTCCTACGTGAACACCGTCCTGCGGCACCGCCGCGACGAGGCGACCATGATCGTGCCGCCGACCGAGGCGATCAGCATCCCCGCCGCCATGACCGGACCGGTCGACTGGCGAGACCTCGTCTGACCACGTCCGTCTCCTCGACTGACGACAGACAGGCCCTCGGAACGGAGATCCGTTCCGAGGGCCTGTCCTCGTTCGTGCGGCGCGAGCGCGGTCGCCTACTCGGCGTTCCGGCGACGCGCGATCTCGTACAGCGTCACGCTGGCCGCGATCCCGGCGTTGAGCGATTCGGTCGAGGCCGAGATCGGGATCGACACGACCGCGTCGCAGGTCTCGGTGACGAGGCGGGACAGGCCCTTGCCCTCGCTGCCGACGACCACGAGGATCGGCTGGTCGGCGAGTTCGAGCCCGGGAAGGGAGACGTCGCCGTCGCCGTCGAGACCGATCACGAAGACGCCGCGCTCCTTGAACGCTTTGAGCGTCTGGGTGAGGTTGGCGGCCATCGCGACCGGCGTCCGAGCCGCCGCTCCTGCCGAGGTCTTCCACGCGGAGGCGGTGAGGCCCACGCTCCGGCGCTGCGGCAGGATCACGCCGTGACCACCGAAGGCTGCGGTCGATCGGATGATCGCACCCAGGTTCCGGGGGTCGGTGATGCCGTCGAGGGCGATGAACAACGGGTTCTCGCCACGGGCGATGACCTGGTCGAGCAACTCCATGGGGTGCGCGTACTCGTAGGGCGGCACCTTGATGGCGAGGCCCTGGTGCACGCCGTCGAACCCGGCCATGCGGTCGAGCTCCGGACGCATGACCTCGAGCACCGGGATCCCGCGTCGGGTGGCGATGCTGAGCGCCTCCTTCACCCGGTCGTCCATCTCGATGCGGGTCGCGACGTACAGCGTGGTGGCTGGGATCTTCGCGCGGAGCGCTTCGAGGACGGAGTTGCGGCCGGTGACGACCTCGGACTCGTCGCTCGACTTCTGCTTGGTCCGGCCGTTCGTGGACGGGCGTCCGTTCTGGCCGGCCGCCTGCCTCGGCTTGCCGGTGCCGCCGGAGGCCGCGTAGCGCTCCTGCGCGGCCTTCCGCTTGCCGGCCGGGTGCCAGGCGCGGTCCTCGGCCTTGGGGGTCGGTCCACGACCCTCGAGCGCCTTGCGGCCGAGGCCGCCGGTGCCCTTGGTGGGACCCTTCTTCGCTTTCTTCGGCCCGGTCGGGCGGGAAGGCTTACTTGCCACTGATACTCCAATGTGCTCCGGACGGGGTGTCTTCGATGGTGATCCCAGCCGCTGTGAGTTCGTCGCGGATCCGGTCGGCCGCTGCGAAGTCCTTGGCGACCCTGGCGTCCGCGCGATCGACGAGCAGACGCTCGACGAGTGCGGACAGGGATCGGTGAGTGACGGGGTCGGTGCCCGACGACCACGAAGGGTCGGTCGGGTCGATGCCGAGCACCCGGGTCATGTCGAGGACGGCGACCGCACGCTCGCGGGCTGTCGCCAGGTCGTCGCCGCCATCGAGGGCGGCGTTGCCGACGCGCACGGCGTCATGCAACACGGCGAGCGCGCGGGGGATGTTCAGGTCGTCGTCCATCGCCTCGACGAAGGCGGCCGGGAGCGTCGCTCGACTGGCGGCCGTGTTCGTCTCGGTGAGCAGGTCGGCGCGGGCGGCACGATCGAGGAAGCCCTCGATGCGTCCGAGTGCGGCTTCGGCCTCGGCGAGTGCGCCCGGATGGAACTCGAGCGTCGATCGGTACTGCGCTGCACCGAGGTAGTAGCGGACCACGAGCGGCCGGGCTGCTGCCAAGAGGTCGGCTGCGTAGACGGAGTTGCCGAGGGACTTCGACATCTTCTGCCCGCCCGTGACGGCGACCAGCCCGTTGTGCAACCAGTACCGGGCGAAGGGGTCGCCGGCTGCGCTCGACTGGGCGAGCTCGTTCTCGTGGTGGGGGAAGCGGAGGTCGAGTCCGCCGCCGTGGATGTCGAACTCCTCGCCGAGGTACTTGGTCGACATCGCCGAGCACTCGATGTGCCAGCCGGGCCGTCCCTCGCCCCAGGGCGACATCCAGCTCGCCGAGCGCGGCTCCCCAGGCTTGGTGCCCTTCCAGAGCGCGAAGTCGCGGGGATCGCGTTTGCCGCGAGGGTCGGCGTCGGTCGCGGCCTCCATGTGCTCGGCGGTCTGCCGGGTGAGCTCGCCGTAGCGGCTCCATGAGGCGGTGTCGAAGTAGACGTCGCCGGAGTCGTCGGGAGCCGGGTACGCGTGCCCGGCGTCGATGAGCCGCTCGATGAGCTCCTGCATCTCCGGGATGCTCGCCGTCGCGCGTGGTTCGTAGCTCGGGGGCAGGATGCCCAGGGCACGGTAGGCGGCCGTGAACTCGAGTTCGTACCGGTAGGCGAGCGCCCACCACTCCTCACCGGGCTGGGCGAACCCGCCCTCGACGCCGGAGGCGGCGTTCGCGAGGATCTTGTCGTCGATGTCGGTGACGTTGCGGACGAGCGTGACGCGGACCCCGGACGCCGTCAGCCAGCGTCGCAACTGGTCGTAGACGAGCGCGCTGCGGAGGTGTCCGATGTGCGGGGAGGATTGCACGGTCGGTCCGCAGACGTACAGCCCCGCCTCGGCTTCGCGGAGCGGCACGAAGTCCCGGAGGGACTGCGTTTTCGAATCGTAGAGTCGGAGGGCCACGAGACCAGACTAGCCGCCGTCGTCCGGGCATGATGGTCGCATGACCACGGGACGCGACGACCAGCAGGTTCTCCGCGCGCGACTCGCGGCACAGCTCCTCGCCGGAGCCGATCACCGCTCCCCCACGGGTGTCGTCTCGCGGCTGCTCGCGGTCCAGGCCCAAGACCTCGCTTCGTCGCTGTGGGCGGTCGGCGTGAGGTCGAGCGGGACGACGATGGACGAGGTGCTCGCGGCGCTCGAGTACGGGTCGATCGTCCGGTCCTGGCCGATGCGCGGCACCCTGCATCTCGTCGCCGCCGAGGACCTCGGGTGGCTGCTCGGACTCGGTGTCCCGCGGGTCCGCTCGACGATCGCGGCCAGACACCGTCAGCTCGAGCTCGACGCCGAGACCTTCTCGCGCTCCCGTGCGCTCACCGAGGGACTGCTCAGCGGGCATCGGCGCGTGACGAGGGATGAGCTGTTGACGGCCCACACCGATGCCGGGATCCCGATCGACGGACAACGGGGCTCCCACCTCATCATGGAACTCGCGATGTCGGGCGTGGTCTGCTGGGGACCTCCAGCAGGAAGACAGCAGGCACTCGTCCTGACTGAGGAGTGGATCCGTGCACCGCGGGTGCTTGAGGCGGACGAGGCGCTCGGCGAGTTCGTCGTCCGGTATCTCACCGGCCACGGCCCGTCGACGATCGCCGACCTCACCTGGTGGTCGAAGCTCACCGTCGCACAGGCGAAACGCGGCGTCGACGTGGCCGCCGGACGGCTGGTCTCCGAATCGAGCGACGGGGTCACCCGCTGGTCGACGGCCGAGGGCATCGAGCCGTCAGCTGCTCCACGACCACCGCGGGTACTCGCGCTTCCCGGATTCGACGAGCTGCTCCTCGGCTACCGCGACCGCGAGTTGACGCTCCCGGCGGCGTTCGCAGACCGCATCGTGCCCGGCGCGAACGGCATCTTCCTCCCGATGATCGCCGTCGACGGACGCGTCGTCGGCACCTGGCGCCGACGGACGAGCGCGACCGGCGTCGTCGTCACCCCGACGCCGTTCCAACCACTGTCGCAGCGGGTGCAGGCGGGGTTCCGACGAGCCGCTGGCGAATACGGCCGGTTCCTCGGGCTCAGTGCGTCGGTCGACGAGGGCACGTCTGCCGTCTGAGGGTCGACCCGTCAGCGGCGCTCGATGAGGGCGGTGGCGATGGCTGTGACACCCTCGCCACGGCCGGTGAACCCGAGCGCATCCGTGGTCGTCGCCGCGATGCTGACCGGCCCGTGGACGAGCGCGCTCAACACGCTCTCCGCCTCCGTCCGACGTGGCGCGAACCGCGGGCGGTTGCCGACGAGCTGCACCGCGACGTTGACGACGACGAAGCCCGCGGCGTGCAGCCGTTCGACAGCTGCCCGCAGGAAGACCTCGCCGCTCGCCCCGGCGAAGCGGGGGTCATCGGTGCCGAACATGGAGCCGATGTCGCCGAGGCCGGCAGCGGACAGCAGGGCGTCGACGATGGCATGGGCGACCGCATCCCCGTCGCTGTGTCCGGCCAGCGGCCGTTCCCCCGGCCAGCTGAGGCCCGCGAGGCTCAGCTCGCCGTCGTCGGCGAAGGCGTGGACGTCGACGCCGATGCCTGTCCTGATCGAGGAGGTCGGCCGTGCGCCCACCTCGCGCTCTCGGCCTCGGTCCGCCAGGAGTCGCTCAGCACGCTGGGCGTCCCACGGGGTCGTGATCTTGAACGCCGCCTCCGATCCCGCGACCGTGAGGACGGGATGTCCGGCGTCCGCGTAGAGCGCAGCATCGTCGGTGGCCGCCGGGAGGCGGTCCTCGGCGACGCGGAAGGCCGCGATGAGGGCATCACACGGGAACGCCTGCGGTGTCTGGACGGCTCTGAGGGCGGCCCGATCAACGTTCTGCTCGACGAGGTCGCTCGCGTCGACGCGCTTGATCGTGTCGGTCACCGGGAGCCCCGGCACGACCCCCCACCCCGTTCGCGCGGCGGCGTCGATCACCCGTTCGAACTGTTCGGTCGGGGTGAGTGCTCGTGCGGCGTCGTGGACGAGCACCGTGCGGACTCCCGGCCACAGGGCGGCGAGTCCGGCGAGGACGGAGGACTGTCTCGTGTCGCCTCCGACGACGACGCGGAGGTGGTCGGCCGCCTTCCCCGCCGCGCGACGACCGATCGTCTCCGCCTCACCGACGCGATCCGCTGGGACCACGACGACGACCTGGACCGCGTCCCGCAGGCGGAAGACCGGGGCGAGCGCGTGTTCGAGTACGGTGCTGCCGGCGAGCGACACGAACGCCTTCGGGATGCCGGCACCGAGGCGCGTCCCACTGCCCGCCGCCACGACGATCACGCCGACAGCCGGGCCGTCCAGGGATGGGTCGGCAACGGCACCCGGTTCGTCGATCGCAATCATGCCACGAGCCTACTTCTCGGGCGCCCCGCCCGAACGGACGGTCGGCTCAGGAGGCGAGGACCTCGTCGAGGACGGACGACGCCTGCTCCTCGTCGGTCTGCTCCGCCAACGCCAGTTCGGAGACCAGGATCTGGCGGGCCTTCGCGAGCATCCGCTTCTCTCCCGCTGAGAGGCCTCGGTCCTGGTCGCGACGCCACAGGTCGCGGACCACCTCGGAGACCTTGATGACATCGCCCGAGGCCAGCTTCTCGAGGTTCGCCTTGTAGCGCCGGGACCAGTTCGTCGGCTCCTCGGTGAACGGCGCACGGAGCACGTCGAACACGCGGTCGACACCCTCGCGTCCGATGACGTCGCGCACCCCGACCAGGTCGACGTTCTCGGCCGGGACCTCGATCATGAGGTCGCCCTGGGTGACGCGGAGCTTGAGGTAGAGCTTCTCCTCGCCCTTGATGATCCGGGTCTTCACCTCGGTGATGGTCGCGGCGCCATGGTGCGGGTAGACGACGGTCTCGCCAACTTCGAAGATCATGGGTCTCGGTCCCTTCAGCGTCTCCCAGAATACCACGGGACCCCTGATCAGAGCCGGGTACCGGGTGCCCCGCGGACCGGGTGGCGCACCGGCCGATCACGGGTCGACGACCCGGCCACACCCCTTCGCAGCCGTGGGCTAGACTCGAATCCGGATCCCGGGACACCTGTCACTCGTCTGCGCCCGGGGCCACCACATCTTGGAGGGTTCTGTGAAGGCGCGTCTCATCGCTTCCATCGTCGTCGCGGGTGCTGTCGCACTCGGCATGAGCGGTTGCAACCTCATCGCGCCGCAGGCGACCCTGAAGCACTACGACGCCTCGGACGGCGTCGGTGTCACCGTCGGCTCCGTGGCCGTCCGCAACGCCATCGTCGTCTCCGACGACGGCGAGACCGGCAACCTCGTCTTCAGCGTCGCGAACCGCGACGACCGCGCCCACACGGTGCTGATCGAGATCGAGGGCAAGGACGAGCAGTTCCAGGTCCTCGCGGAGCCCGGCCTGACGACGTTCGACGGCTCGGGAGCCAACGACCCGCTGCGCATCGAGTCCCTCGGCACGCAGCCCGGAGCCGTCCTGGACGTCTTCTTCCAGTACGGCGACGAGACGGGCGCCACGGCGAGCGTGCCGGTCCTCACCGGCCAGCTGCTCGAGTACTCCACGCTCGTCCCGACGCCGCTGCCGACGGATGAGCCCACCGAGACGCCGACGCCGCTCGCGACGCCCACCACGGAGCCGACCGAATAACGCTCCGTCGCCCAACACGACCGAACGCCCCGCACCTCTTCAGAGTTGCGGGGCGTTCGTCCGTCCTGGACCTGCGTCAGGCCTCGAAGCGGTAGCCGAGCCCACGCACGGTGACGAGCATCACGGGTTCGGAGGGGTTCGCCTCGATCCGGGAACGGATGCGCTTGATGTGGACGTCGAGCGTCTTGGTGTCGCCGTAGTAGTCGCTCCCCCACACCCGGTCGATGAGCTGACCACGGGTGAGGACCCGTCCGGCGTTCCGCAGGAGCAGCTCGAGCAGCTCGTACTCCTTGAGCGGCATCGGGATCGGCGCCCCGTTGACCTCGACGACATGACGTTCGGTGTCCATCCGGACCGTGCCTGCCTCGAGCAGCACCTCCTCCTGCGCCTGGTCCGCCTCGACACGGCGTCTCAGCACCGCCCTGATCCGCGCGAGCAGCTCGCGGGTCGAGTAGGGCTTCGTGACGTAGTCGTCGGCGCCCAGCTCGAGCCCGACGACGATGTCGACCTCGGAGTCCTTCGCGGTCAGCATGATGATCGGCGTGCTCGAGACCGCGCGGATCTGACGGCAGACCTCCGTCCCGGGGATGCCGGGGAGCATGAGGTCGAGCAACACGAGGTCCGCGCCGCGAGCCGTGAAGGCCTGGACCGCCGAGGGGCCGTCCTCCGCCACCTCGACCTCGTACCCCTCCCGTTCGAGCAGGTAACTCAATGGTTCGCTCAGGGACGCTTCGTCTTCGACGAGCAGGATGCGGGTCACGGGGTACTCCTTGCCGTGCCGGTGGAGAGGTCCTCCGGCGGGGTCGTTGCTCTGGGAAGGCGGATGGTGAACGTCGAGCCACGGCCCAGCTGCGACCAGACCTTCACTTCGCCGCCGTGGTTCTGGACGGTGTGCTTGACGATGCTGAGGCCGAGGCCGGTGCCGCCCGTGTGGCGGGACCGCGCCTGGTCGACGCGGAAGAACCGTTCGAAGACCCGATCGCGGTCCTCTTCGGCGATCCCGACGCCCTGATCGGTGACGGCGATCTCGACGACGTCGTCGACCGCCCGGACGCCGACACCCACGTGTGCGCCGGTGGGCGAGTAGTGGATGGCGTTCGAGATGAGGTTGTGCACGGCGACGACGAGCATGGCCTCGTCACCGTACACCTCGAGGTTCTTGCCGCCTTTGAGGGAGAGCCCCACCCCGGTCGCCTCGGCCGGCACGCGGTTCTGGTCCACCGCCGCGGCGATGACCCGATCGAGGCGGACGAGTTCCGGCTGATGGAGGGCGTCGGCCGCCTGCAACCGCGAGAGGTCGATGATCTCCGCCGTCATCCGGGTGAGTCGCTGCGACTCGGTCGAGAGCCGGCTGGCGAACCGCTTCACCCGTTCCGGGTCGTCCGCCGCCGTGTCGAGTGCTTCCGAGAGGAGCCCGATGGCGCCGATCGGCGTCTTCAACTCGTGGCTGATGTTCGCGATGAAGTCCCGGCGGACCTCGTCGAGTCGACGCGCCTCCGTGTGGTCCTCGGCGAGCAGCAGGATGAACCGCGACCCGAGCGGCGCCGCCCGCACGCGCAGGTGCCGGGTTGCCTCACCGAAGCGCCCGAGCGCGAGTTCCAGGTCGCTCGTGACGGCCTCGCCGGTGCGGCGGACCTCGAGCGCGAGGTCGATGAACTCCTGGTTGTCGAGCACGCGGTCGCGCACCAGCCCGAGCGCAAAGGCCCCAGGAGAGGCCTTCAGCACGTTGTTGGACGGATCGACGACGATGCCCGCGCTGTCGAGGGCCTCGAGCACCTGGTCGACCCCGTCGGGCACGACCGGGTTGACGACCGTCGCGGCGCGCTCGCCCCGTCTGAGGGCGAGGGTGATGAGGGCGACGAAACCGCCCCCGACGATGAGGCCGAGTGCCAGGGCGATCAGCACCAACCACATGGTGTCCATGGGTACTACGTTACTCAGTCCGCCGAACGCCGAACTCGCGAATACCCCGCCACTTCGACGACTGTTCACGCTTGGTGCCCCAACTGTTAACCTTGGTTCGGCATCATCGGCGGAGCGGGCATCTGCCTGCCCACCGCCAGGTCACGGAAGGACGGCACCCAGAGCCATGCGCGAGGTATTCCAGCAGTCACTGCGAGAGGTCCAGGATCGCCTGGTCGAGATCGCCGAACTCGTCACGATCTCCATCGAGAAGGCGACGCAGTCCTTCGGCAACTCGGACGTCGCGGTCGCTGAAGAGGTCATCGCCAACGACAACCGCATCGACCAGCTCGCGATCGAACTCGACGAGCTCGCCATCGACATCCTCGCCCGCCAGCAGCCGGTCGCGCGCGACCTCCGCATCGTCGTGAGCGCGCTGCGCATCAGCGCGTCGCTCGAGCGGATGGGTGACATGGCCGAGCACATCGCCCAGCTGTCGCGGTACCGCTTCCCCGACAAGGCCGTGCCCAAGGGCCTGCGGACCACCTTCGCCGAGATGGGGCGACTCGACGTCTCGATCGCTCGCAAGCTGACGGAGCTGCTGCGCACCCAGGACCCGCGCATCGCCGACGAGATCCGCAACGACGACGACGACGTCGACGAGCTGCACGCCAGCGTCTTCGAGAAGGTCCTCGGCGACACCTGGAAGGGTGAGCCCGTCGCGACCGTCGACGCCACCCTGGCCTCGCGGTACCACGAGCGCTTCGCCGACCACGCCGTCTCCATCGCCAAGAAGGTCCAGTACCTCGCGACGGGCGACTGGATCCCCGAGGCGACCACGCCGGTGCACCACTGACCAGCTGATCCCGGACACCCCGACGAGCGGTGTCGACCCGAGACCGGGTCGGCACCGCTCGTCTGTTCGTGGGACTAGCTCATCCGACGACGGGTGATCGCGCCGCCTGCCAGGAGCAGGAGGCCGAGGACCGTGGCGAGACCGGCGAGCGGCAGGAGCTGACCCGCGGCGCTGCCGGTGTCGGCGAGCGTCGGCTCAGCTGAACGCGCGGCCGAGGCCGTCGTGTTCGAGCCGGTCGAGGACGCCGCCGTCGCGGTGGTGATCACCGTGGCGGGGACCGTCGGCACGACGGGGGTCACCGGGGTGGTGGGGTCCGTCGGGTCGGTCGGGTCGACCGGGGTGGTGGGATCGGTCGTCCCGGGACCACCGGTCTCGCTGTCCCCGATCACGGAGATCGCGTTGCCGCCGATCGTGACCGGCAGCTCCAGGCCGAGGTCGATCTGGTTCCCACCGCCGAGGCTGTCGTCACCATCCGTGGTCGACGTGGCGCCGCCGGACGATGCCGGAGCGGAGGCCGAGGTGCCCGTCGACTCGGAGTCGCCGATCACGCTGACGGCGTTGCCCACCACCGAGATCGGGAGCCCGACGTCGCCGAGGACCTGGTTGCCACCGGCGACACTGTCGTCACCGGTCGTGGTCGACGGCGCCGCCGGAACAGCCGCACCACCCGACGTGGCAGGTGCACCCGCCTGCTCACTGCTCGAATCACCGAACAGCGAGATGGCGTTCCCTCCGACCGTGACCGGAACAGTCACCACCGGCGACACCTGGTTGCCACCGGCGACACTGTCGTCACCGGTCGTCGTCGACGGCTCCACCGGGACAGCCGCACCACCCGACGTGGCAGGCGCACCCGCCTGCTCGCTGCTCGAATCACCGAACAGCGAGATGGCATTCCCACCGACCGTGACCGGAACGGTCACGACCGGTGACACCTGGTTGCCACCGGCGACACTGTCGTCACCGGACGTCGTCGCCTCGTCGGTGACCGGCGAGGCGGACTCCCCCGCCACCGGTCCGGACGTCGAACCCGACTGCTCGGCATCGCCGATGATCGAGATCGCGTTGTCCTCGACCGTCACCGGGATGGAGACGGGCAACTGGATCTGGTTCCCACCCGCGACACTGTCGTCACCACTGGTGGTGGCGGCCGGCGCGGGCTCGGGTACCGGTGCGGGCTCCGGCGCAGGTGCCGGCTCCGGTGCTGGCTCCGGTGCGGGTGCGGGTGCTGGTGCCGGCTCCGGTGCGGGTGCCGGCTCAGGCGCCGGTACCGCCTCCGGTGCGGACGTCGCCGTTGAATCGCCGACGACGCTCACCGCGGTGTCGACGATCTCGACGGGGGCCTCGAGGACCACGTCGACGAGGGTTCCGCCGAGGATGCTGTCGTCCCCAGACGTGTCGGCGTTGGCCGCCGTAGCGCCGAGGAACGTGAGTCCCGCGACGAACAGGCCGCAGTAGAGGCCTTTCTTGACATACGAATTCATGATTCCTGCTCCTTGCAGAGTGACTGATGTGCTCCCGTGATCGGGAGGCTTCGGACCGTTGAACCGCCCAGGGGGCGGGTCTCCGCCGCGAACGGCAGAGTGGTCCGGGGTCAGTCAGGAGAGGTATCGGAGGGGAACGTGGGTGAAGCCGGGAGGTCTTCGTCTCGCGCGGGTCCGCGACGGTCGTCGCCGGGCGCAGGGAGGATGACGGAGATCGCCTGTTCGGCCGCCGCGGCGCCACCGACGGCCCCACCGGAGCCGGAGGAACCGGAGCCGCTCGGCGTGACGGCCCAGCGGCCGTCGGCGTCCGGCAGCAGCGGAAGGTTCGCAGGGGTGGCGGGGAGGCTGGACGATCCGACGACGGCGGCGGGCTCGGCCGCGGTGGACGACGTGTCTTCGCGATCCTGGCCGCCCGACACGATCGTCGAGTCACCCTGCTGGCCGGTCGGCGGTCCGAGGACCGTCGTCGGGAGGATCACGCCAACGGCGGTCGAGTCAGTGGCCGACACGTCCTCTGCCGGGCCCTGCGGAAGCGCTGGGACGACCGGATCGATGATCGGCGTACTGGGGACCGGGACCGCGGTGACGACATCGGCGACGCCGGTCAACGTCTGGTCGACCGTTTGCACGACCGGATCGACGATCGCGGCGACCGGTGCCGCGCCGACGGTCTCCTCGACCACGTCGTTCACCACCGGTACCGCCGCGACGGTCTCGTCGACGACGTCGACCACCGGTTCGAGCACGGTGGTGTCGACGACGTCGACGACGTCGGCGACAGCATTGACGGGCTGTTCGAGCGAGCCGACGACCTCGGTCACGGCGCCCAGGAGCGACGGATCGGTGGCGCCGTCGTCGGCATGCGCGGAGGACGGGGACCCGAAGAGGGCCACCGCCGTGAACGCAGCGGCGGCGAAGCCACCGAGCGCTAGAGCGCGCCACAGGGGGAAGCGGGTGCCGTCGGTCGACTGCTCCATGCGTATCCCCCCAATCGGGTTACAGTGCAGTCACTGTACGCCCAACCCCGAAGCGGTTCAACCCCTTTTTTTCGACATGGAAAACCCCGGCCAGGAGCACTTTCGGCGACGATGTCGCCACGCCGCGCTCCCGACCGGGGTGGTGGTTTGGTGGGGTTTCCGCTACTTCTTCCCCTGCGCCGCGACGGCGGCGGCGCCTGCTGCTGCGGCCTCGGGATCGAGGTACCGGGCCGGGGCGACCGGACGGAAGTCCGCGTCGAGCTCATAGACGAGCGGGATGCCGGTGGGGATGTTCAGCTCGGCGATCTCGTCGTCCGAGATGTCGTCGAGGTGCTTCACGAGTGCGCGGAGCGAGTTGCCGTGCGCCGTCACGAGGACGGTCTTGCCGGCGGCCAGGTCGACCGTGATGTCGGACTCCCAGTAGGGCAACATCCGGTCGATGACGTCCTTCAGGCACTCGGTGCGGGGCAGTTCTCCGTCGATCCCGACATACCGGGGGTCATCGGCCTGCGACCACTCGTTGTCGTCGTCGATCGGCGGCGGCGGCACGTCGAAGGAACGACGCCAGGTCTGGAACTGCTCCGGGCCGTACTCGGCGAGGGTCTGCGCCTTGTCCTTGCCCTGCAGCGCGCCGTAGTGACGCTCGTTGAGGCGCCAGCTGCGCTTGACCGGGATCCACATGCGGTCGGCGGTCTCGAGGGCGAGGTTCGCCGTCTGGATCGCGCGGGAGAGCACCGAGGTGTACAGCACGTCCGGGGTGATGCCGGAGTCGGCGAGCAGTTCGCCCGCACGCTTGGCCTCCGTGACGCCGAGTTCGCTGAGTCGGACGTCGACCCAACCGGTGAACAGGTTCTTCTGATTCCAGTCGCTGTTGCCGTGGCGCAGCAGGACGAGGGTGTAAGTCTCAGGCATGTCCCCAGCATACCGACGGCGCATGACCGCAAGGTGGACGATGACCCCGCTCCGTGAGGGAGAATGGGTCCATGCCCGTCGGATCGATCACCCGCGGGACGACGGGTACGAACCGGCTCCGGCGGGTGGACCGCTGGATCGCGACCCACCCCTCACTCAGACGGACGACGAACCCGCTGGTGGTGGACCTCGGCTACGGCGCGAGCGGCATCACGGCGTTGGAACTGCACGACCGACTACTCGCCGTCCGGCCCGACGTACGGGTCATCGGATTCGAGATCGAGCCGGGGCGCGTCCGCACCGCCGACGCGCAGCTGCAGCAGGTGCGCGCGGGCACGACCCGGTTCACGCCGACGGCTGCGGTCTCCTTCGCACGCGGAGGGTTCGAGGTGCCGACCGGCGACGACCGTCCCACGGTGATCCGGGCGTTCAACGTGCTCCGGCAGTACGACGAAGCCGAGGTCACGGGGGCCTGGCGTCTCATGGCGTCGCGGCTGCAGCCCGGCGGTGTGCTCGTCGAAGGGACGTGCGACGAGATCGGACGGGTGTCCAGCTGGATCGCGGTCGACGACCAGGGGCGTGCTGAGTCGTTCTCCATCAGTCTGCGGCTCGCCGACCTCGAGCTGCCGTCCATCGTGGCCGAACGACTGCCGAAGGCGCTGATCCATCACAACGTGCCGGGCGAACGTGTCCATGCGCTCATGACGGACCTCGACCGCGCCTGGCGGATGCATGCGCCCTTGGCGGTCTACAGCCCGGTCCAACGATGGCTGGCGACCGTCCGGACGCTCCGGGACAGCGGGTGGCCGGTGCTGGCCGGCCGCAACCGTTGGCGCCTCGGTGAGCTGACACTGCCGTGGTCGGCTGTAGCCCCGAATCCCTCCTCGACGGACTGAGTGTCGGGGAAGGCTGCCGTCAGAGCGAGGGTAGCGCCGCCTGCGCCGCCTGCGTCGGCAGCCCCGTCGCCGTGAGCAGGTCGACGAGGTACGGCCGGAGCACGAGCACGAGCGCCTGCTCGGAGACCGAGGCGTCGGGGAGGACGGCGACCGGCTCGAGGTGCTTCGCGATCTCCAGCAGAGACTGCCTCGCGACCGGCTGCTGGGCGATGTCGCCGATCGACTGCGACAGGATGCCGAGCGCGACGGAGGTGCGCGCGAGCAGGTCCGCGAGCTCGGGGCGGCTCGTGGCGTCGCGCGACACGTAGTCGATGCGCCGGGCGATCACCCGGAGGTTGCGGGTCGCGAGGTCCATGCCGTCGAGCATGGTCCGCTGCCGTTCGAGGTCGAACACCGCCTTGCGGAGGAACGGCGAGATGCGCGCGATGGCGAGCCCTGAGTCGAGGGTTCCGCGCCACGCGTCCAGGGCCGGCTGGGTGGCCCTCGCCCGTGCGAGCGCGCGGTCAGCCTCCTCGAGGTCGCCGAGACGGAGGGCGGCGACGAGCGAGGCGAGGGTCCGGACGTGTTCGTCGATGAGCCGCTGGCCGTCCCGGCGAGCGCTCCGGCGTGGGTCGCGCGGGATGAGCGCGGTCGCGAGCAGGGCGAAGACCCCGCCGATCAGACCGTCGAGGGTGCGCACGAACGGGCCGCCGTCGGGCACGGGCAGGAGCATGACGAGGACGGACTGCACCGCCGCCGCGATCGCGAACGACGCCGCCGGCGACAGGAACCGGGCGACGAGCAGCGTGAGCACGAGCGCGACCGCGAGCTGCCACGTCCCCTGCCCGAAGCCGAGGAGCAGGATCTCGGCCAGCGCGATCCCGACGCTCATCCCCACGGCCGTCTCGAGGACCCGGATCGGACGGGCGTCGCGAACGAACCCGAGACTCGAGATCGTCACCGTCAAGGCGAGGAGTGGCACGGCGTGCCCGAGCACGTAGTGGGCGAACGCGTACGCGCCGATCGCCGTGGCGCTGACCTGCAGCACCGCCGGCACGGATCCGACGAGACGATGCCAGGCGTCGCCGAGCGCGATGCGGCGACGCACCGCAGCGGTCCATCGGTCGACCCGTACGCCCGGGTCCGAGGCGTCGTCCTTCCCCACCGAGGTCAGCGCCGGACGGCGCCGAGTCGCGGCAGCCGCGGCACGTTCGCCGTGGCCCCGGCATCCGCCGGCACGACGATCTCCTGCGATGCCGCGACATCGATGCCGTCGGCTTCCACCGTCAGCACGGCCGCCGGATCCGCGGAGCGCTTGACGATCGCCAAGGCCACCGGGCCCAACTCGTGATGGATCCCGCTCGAGGTGATGCGTCCGACGGGTTTCCGGGTCGCGTCGTCGCCGACGCCGACGAGCACCACGTTCGAACCGGCCGGCGGCAGGACCGCATCGGAGCCGTCGAGGAGGAGCATGACGAGGCGACGCGGCGGATGCCCGAGGTTGTGCACCTTGGCGACCGTCTCCTGACCGCGATAGCAGCCCTTGTTCAAGTGGACGGCCGAGCGCAGCCAGTCGAGCTCGTGCGGGATGCTCCGCTCGTCGACCTCGGACTGCAACCGCGGGCGCCAGGCAGCGATCCGCAGGGCCTCGGCGGCCAGCGAACCCGCGGCGGAGAACGTCCCCGCACGGACCTGCTGCACGAGCGACTCGAGCTGCTCGCGCGCGACGATCGTCTCGGTCCATGTCCACGCTGCACCCGGGTGCTCGCCCGTCGCGTACTGATGCCCGCCGACCGCGACCTCGGACCACGGATCGTGCCAGACGAGCGGCATGCCGTTCGGCTCTGCAGCGTCGACCGCGAGACCCGCCGCCGCACCGATCACGGCGTACTGCTCGGTCGCGACGGCCACCTCGACGCGCAGCATGAACCGCATCCGGTCGAGCCAGGCGTGGAGGGGCGCAGCATCGTCGGCTTCGGTGACGAGCCACGTGGTCGTGCCGTCGTCGAGCAGCTTGACCGCGTGCTCGATCCGGCCGCTCTGGTCGAGGAAGAGGGTCTCCGTCGAGATGCCGGCCGACAGCGAGCGCAGCTCCTGGCTCGTGATGGAGTTGAGCCAGCTCAGCCGATCGGGGCCGGTGACCGTCACGATGCCACGGTTCGACAGGTCGACGATCGCCTTACCGTTGGCGATGAGGCGCTGCTCGATGTTCGGGCTGCCGTAATGGGAGGGGACGCCGTGGTCGACGGCATCCGCCTGTTCGACGGCACCCGGCAGCGTGAGGAATGGCGAACCCGGAATCGGTTCCGGTGTGACCGCTCCGTTGGGAATGGTCACGTCAGTCGGCTTTGGCCAGGCGCGCCGAGGCGTGCGTCCGGAGGTCCTGTCCCAGGGCGGCGATGTCCCAGGCCCAGAGCAGGTGGTTCTCGACGAGACCGTACAGGCGGGTCGCGGCGGCGTACTCCTTGGCTCCAGCGGTCCGGACGACGGCGTCGGTCGCGAGGTCGATCCGCGGGCCGTCGATCTGGCCGAGGTAGAGCTCGCTCACACCGTTCGGGTGGACGATCGAGACCTGCAGGGGGAAGGCGCCGGTCGACGTGCGCAGGGTCTCGACCGATTGCGCGGTGCCGAACGGGCGGGGGCCCTGCCCTGGGAGCATGCCCGGGCCCGGGTCGCCTTCGATCAGCGGGCGTTCGAGGCGCCAATAACCCGTCTCGGTGACGAGCGGCTCGGGCACACCGGACTCGTCCGCCGAGGCTCCGTCAGGCGCGACGTCCGCAGCGGTGTCGTCCGACAGGGCGTCCTCGTCCGTGGACGAGGCCCCCTCGGCGTCGCGCGGGGGCTGCTCGGGCAGGAGCCAGGTGTAGGAGTTGTAGTTCAAGTACGGCAGGCCGTCGTGGCTGAAGCTCACGCGCTGACCGAACTCGCGGGTCACGGTCTCGTCGCCGACCTGGTAGTCGATGACGCCGGTGCCCTCCCAGACGCCGATGAGCCACGACAGCGGGACCAGTTCGCTCGGCAGGCCGCTCGGGATCTCGATCATCGAGGGACCCGGACTAGCGCTGACCGCGGTACAGGTTCTTCAGCACGACCACCGCGGTGAACGCGATGGCGAGGCTGGCGAGGACGAGCAAGCCGATGAAGAAGATTTCGAGAGCGAGCAGCATGGGGAGAGTCTACCCCGAGGCCAGGGCGATGAGGCCATACACGGCACCGCCGATGGCGAGGATGAGGACGGCGCCGGTGACGCTCGTCGACATCCGATCGACGAATCCCACCTTCTGTCGCGTCAACAGCTGTGCCGAGAACGCGGCCAGGGTGCAGAGGCCGAGCGTGGCCGACAGCCCGAAGAAGGTCTCCCCCGGGCTCCAGAGCAAGCCGGACACGACGACGCCGACGAGCGCGAGCGCCCAGATGGAGACGACACTGATCCAGCGCAGCCGGGGGGAGAGAGTGGTTTCGCTCACGGACCCATTGTCACAGAGCGGACGCCATCGGACCACCAGCGGGCGCCCGGTGCGGCGTGGGGTGCGGTCGTTCGCCTAATATGGTTCCAAACTCAGTCGGGAGGATGCGCGTGGCGCAAATTTTGGTCTTGACCTCCATGGTCGGCACCGAGGTCCTCCCATCCCTCGGGCTCCTGAGCCACCGCACCCGGCAGATCCCAGCCGACCCCGCACAACTCGTGAACGCTCCGAGTTCGGACCTCGTGCTCGTCGACGCCCGCCAGGACCTCGCGAGCGCCAAGTCGCTCTGCAAGATCCTCGGTGCGTCCGGGCTGTCGGTCCCACTCCTCCTCATCCTGACCGAGGGTGGCCTCACCGCCGTCAGCGCCGACTGGGGCGTGAACGACGTCATCCTCGAATCCGCCGGACCGGCCGAGGTCGACGCTCGGATCCGGCTCGCGATCGGCCGCGCCTCCCAGGAGCACTCGGCGAGCAAGATCCAGGCGTCGGGCGTCGTCATCGACGAGGCCAGTTACTCCGCGAAGGTCCACGGCAAGCCGCTGGACCTCACCTTCAAGGAGTTCGAGCTGCTCCGCTTCTTCGCGACCCACCCCTCCCGCGTGTTCACGCGCGAGCAGCTGCTGAGCGAGGTGTGGGGCTACGACTACTTCGGTGGCACGCGAACCGTCGACGTCCACGTCCGCCGGTTGCGCGCCAAGCTCGGCGACCTCGAGCAGCTCATCGGCACCGTGCGCAACGTCGGCTACCGCTTCAACGTCTACGAGGACGATCATGCCCCGGCTGACGCTGTCGGTTCGTAACGTCGACGACGCCCGCACCAGGGATGCGCTCGAGCGCGTCGTGCGCACGGCGTCGCTCGTCGACGGCCAGCCGCCGTTCAGCGACCAGTCGCTCATCGACGCCGCGTCCGGCGCCCGAACACTGATCCTCGCCGTCGAACCACAGGACCCGCCGGTCGACCCCGACGACTTCGCCGTCGTGGGCGCGGCCATCCTCGGCCATGGCGAACTCGAGTTCGTCGTCGAGCCCGAGTGGCGGGGTCACGGCTACGGTCGCGCCGCACTGCGCGGCGTCCTCGCCAACTGTCCTCCGCAGGTGCGCATCTGGGCACACGGCGACCACCCCGCCTCCCGGGTGCTCGCACAGGAGTTCGGCTTCTCGCCGGTCAGGACGCTGCTGCAGCTCCGCCTGACCAAGGCGCCGCCGAGCCGCGCACGACCGGCCACCACTGGGCACGCGGATGTCACGGTCGGCACGTTCCGGCCGGGAGTCGACGAGGAGGAGTGGCTCGAGGTCAACGCGCTCGCCTTCGCCGACCACCCCGAGCAGGGACGCATGACCCTCGACGATCTCCGCGCCCGGGAAGCCGAGTCCTGGTTCGACGCCGACGACTTCCTGCTCGCACGAGGCTCCGACGGCGACCTCCTCGGATTCATCTGGTTGAAGGTCGAGGACACGGTCGGCGAGGTCTACGCGGTCGGCGTGCACCCTGCGGCAAGTGGCCGAGGGCTCGGGCGACTCCTGATGGAGGCCGGCCTCGCCCGCCTGCGGGATCGACGCGTCGAGGCGGTCACGCTCTACGTCGAAGCCGACAACCTTCCTGCGGTGTCGCTGTACCGCTCGCTCGGATTCACCGACCACACGATCGACGTGCAGTACGCGAGAACCGACGCCTGATCCCCTCCACAGCGGCGCGGCGCTGCGGCATTTACACAGTGTTCACCGCAGTCGTCGCGACCACCCCCGCCACGGTGTCATGATGAAGACATGCCAGCAGACCCAACCGTGCTCGATGTCGGCCTCGATGGAGACGAAGAGGACTTCGACCCCGCCTTCGAGCGGAACGATCCCGCGCTGCCCGAACACCGTTACCTCGACCGCGAACTCAGCTGGCTCGCCTTCAACCAGCGTGTCCTCGAGCTCGCCGAAGACCCGGCGCTGCCCGTCCTCGAACGCGCCAACTTCCTCGCGATCTTCGCCTCGAACCTCGACGAGTTCTTCATGGTGCGGGTCGCCGGCCTGAAGCGCCGCATCCTCACTGGCCTGGCTGTCCCGACGAACGTCGGCAACGCTCCGGCCGACGTCCTGTCCGAGATCTCCCAGCAGGCGCACGTCCTGCAGGAACGGCACGCCCGCGCCTGGCACGACCTCGTCCGTCCCGACCTCGCCGAACGCGGCGTCACGGTCGTCACCTGGGACTCACTCGACGCAGCCGACCGCGAGTACCTCAGCGAGTACTTCAGCAACCAGGTCTTCCCGGTGCTCATGCCGCTCGCAGTCGACCCGGCCCACCCGTTCCCCTACATCTCCGGCCTCTCGTTGAACCTCGCGGTCCGAGTGCGGAACACCCGCACCGGGCGCGAGGAGTTCGCCCGGCTCAAGGTCCCGCAGATGATGCCGCGCTTCGTCCGCGTCGGTCCGGCGGAGCGCCGTTCCGCGTCACTGGACACCGCTCCCAGCGTGCGCTACATCGCCCTCGAGGAGGTCATCGCCAACCACCTCGGCCACCTCTTCCCCGGCATGGAGATCGTCGACCACCACGTCTTCCGCGTCACGCGCAACGAGGACATGGTGATCGAGGAGGACGAGACCGAGAACCTCATCCAGGCCCTCGAGAAGGAGCTGCTGCGCCGCCGGTTCGGGCCGCCCATCCGGCTCGAGATCACCGACGACATGGACGATGTCACCCTCGGACTCCTCGTCCGCGAACTCGACATCACCGAGCAGGAGGTCTACCGCCTACCCTCGCCGCTCGACCTCGGCGGACTCTTCAGCCTCGCCGGCATCGACCGCCCGGATCTCCAGTACCCGAAACGCGTCCCGACCACGGCGCTGCAGTTCCAGCCCGACGAGCCCAACGGCAAGCCCGACCTCTTCCGGTCGATCGCCCGTGAGGACGTCCTGGTCCACCACCCCTACGAGTCCTTCGCCACGAGCGTGCAGGCGTTCATCGAGCAGGCCGCCGCCGACCCGCACGTGCTCGCGATCAAGCAGACCCTGTACCGGACCTCGGGCGACAGCCCCATCGTCGAAGCACTCATCGACGCGGCGGGGGCCGGCAAGCAGGTCCTCGCGCTGGTCGAGATCAAGGCCCGGTTCGACGAGCAGAACAACATCTCCTGGGCCAGGAAGCTCGAGAAGGCCGGCGTCCACGTCGTCTACGGGCTCGTCGGACTGAAGACGCACTGCAAGCTCGCGCTCGTCGTCCGACAGGAGCGCGGCGTGCTGCGCCACTACAGCCACATCGGCACGGGTAACTACAACCCGAAGACGAGCCGCATCTACGAGGACCTCGGTCTGTTCACAGCCGATGACCAGGTCGGCAAAGACCTCACCCGCCTCTTCAACGAGCTGTCCGGGTACGCGATCGAGAAGAAGTTCAAGCGACTCCTGGTCGCGCCGCGCCACCTGCGCAAGGGCCTCCTCAAGCACATCGAGCAGGAGCGCACGAACGCGGAGGAGGGCAAGCCCTCCGGGATCCGCATCAAGGTCAACTCGATGGTGGACGAGTCGATCATCGACGCGCTCTACCGGGCCAGCCAGGCGGGGGTCCCGGTCGACCTGTGGGTTCGCGGGATCTGCGCGCTGAAGCCCGGCCAGCCGGGGATGAGCGAGACGATCCGCGTGCGCTCCATCCTCGGGCGGTACCTCGAGCACTCGCGCATCTTCTCGTTCCACAACGACGGCGACCCGCACGTGTTCATCGGCAGCGCCGACATGATGCACCGCAACCTCGACCGCCGCGTCGAGGCGCTCGTCAGGCTCACCGACCCGAAGCACCTCGAGGCGACCGCCGCGATGTTCGAGCAGGCCCTCGACGAGCAGACGTCGTCCTGGTGGCTCGACGCCGACGGCGTCTGGACGCGCCACGCGGTCGACGCTGACGGACGACCGCTCACGGATCTGCAAGACTCCCTCATGCTCGAGACCGCGGCGCGCCGCCGGCCGAGGAACCGTCGCTGACGACTTCGCACCGCGACCCACCCGAGCACCACGACACGACGAGGCAGTGACTATGACGACGACGGCAATCTATGCAGCCGGTGCCGTGTGCTGGCGTCTCATCGACGGCAAGGTCCACCTCCTCGTCATCCACCGGACGGTCTACGGCGACGTCACCATCCCCAAGGGCAAGGTCGATCCCGGAGAGACGCTCGCGCAGACGGCCGTGCGGGAGATCAAGGAGGAGACCGGCCTGAGCGTCCACCTCGGTGTGCCGCTCGGTGTCTCCACGTACCCCTTGTCGAGCGGACGCGAGAAGATCGTCCACTACTGGTCGGCCGAGGTCACCGACCAGGCCGTCCGCGAGAGCACGTTCATCCCCAACGGCGAGGTCGCCGCCCTGGAGTGGGTCACCATCAAGCGGGCACGGAGCTACCTCAGCTACGAGCGCGACGTGGAGATCCTCGACGCCTTCGCCGCGCTGGTCGACGAGGGCGTCACAGCGACCTTCGCCCTCATCGCGATGCGCCACGGGAAGGCCACGTCCCCCTCCGAATGGTCCGGTGAGGACGCGACCAGGCCACTGGCGCCGCGCGGCGTCAAGCAGGCCGCGGGGAACGTCCCCACCCTGCTCGCCTTCGGTCCTCGCAAGATCGTGACGAGCACGGCCGTGCGCTGCGTCAGCACCGTCAGCCCGATCGCCGCGGCCGCGGGCATCGAGCCGAAACGCTCCGACCTCATCAGCCAGGACGCCTACGAGCGGGGCGAATCGGATGTCCGCCGGGTCGTCGGCCGCCGCGTCAGGGCGCTCAAGACGGCCATCCTCTGCAGCCACGGACCGGTCCTCCCCGAGATCCTGCACGAGATCGCGCTCGCCACCGGGTCCACCCGAGGCTCCTACCTCGGGAGCGCCGCCGCACTCGAGACCGGGGCGTTCTCCATCGTGCACCTCTCCCGGACCAACCCGAGCTCCGGCATCATCGCCATCGAGACGCACGAACCCCGCGTCTGACCCATCCGCGCGAACCCCCTGAACAGGGGGCGTTCGTCGCGCATTCGCGGCATCGCCACGTCGGCCGCCATGAAGCCGTCGATATCCGTTCACCCGTTGTTTACCATCACGGGGGATGCTCGTCATGCCACGTGGTTAGCGTCACTGACGAGCCAGCACCGGCTCGCACCCACACCAATGAATGGACATCCCTGTGAAGTTCTCACGTTTCGGCCGCGTCGCGGTCGTAGCAGCAGTCGCAGCCGTCGCACTGACCTCCTGTGCGGCCAACGAAGGCGGCGCCACCGCCACGAGCGCAGCCGCCAGCGACCTCAAGGGCAGCCTGGCCGGTAGCGGCGCATCGTCGCAGGGCAGCGCCCAGGAAGCCTGGGTCGCCGCCTTCCAGACGTCGAACCCGGACGTCACCATCAACTACTCCCCCGACGGCTCCGGCGCCGGCCGCAAGGCGTTCATCGCCGGCGGCGTGCAGTTCGCCGGTTCGGACTCGGCCCTCTCCGACGAAGAGCTCTCGAGCACCTTCGCCGCATGTGCAGCCGACACCAAGGCGATCGACCTCCCGGTCTACATCTCCCCGATCGCGGTCATCTTCAACGTCGAGGGCGTCGACGAGCTCAACCTCGACGCAGCGACCATCGCGAAGATCTTCGCCGGCCAGATCACCAGCTGGGACGACCCGGCGATCGTCGCGCTGAACCCCGAGGCCAAGCTCCCCTCGACCCCCATCACCGCCGTCCACCGCTCGGACGACTCGGGAACGACGAAGAACTTCGCCGACTACCTGAACAAGAACGCTCCGGACGTCTGGACCGCTGAGCCGGCCGACACCTTCCCGTTCCAGTCGGGTGAGGGTGCCAAGGGCACCTCCGGCGTCGTCGACACCGTCAAGGGTGGCACCGGCACCATCGGCTACGCCGACGCGTCGAAGGCCGGCGACCTCGGTGTCGCGAAGATCAAGGTCGGCGAGGAGTTCGTCGAGTACAGCGCCGAGGGTGCTGCCGCCGTCGTCGAGGGCTCGCCGCTCGTCGAAGGCCGCGAGGCGAACGACATCGCGATCAAGCTCGACCGCGAGACCACGGACGCGACCCACTACCCGATCGTGCTCGTGAGCTACCTCATCGCCTGCCAGGAGTACGCCGACCCGAAGGTCGCCGACCTCGTCAAGGCCTACGCCGGCTACATCGCCAGCGACGCCGGCCAGGAAGAGGCTGCGAAGTCGGCCGGTGCTGCGCCGCTCTCCGCAGACCTCGCCAAGAAGGTCCAGGACGCGATCGCGTCCATCAAGTAGTCCAACGGTCGAGCGTGCCGGGTCCTGCCCGGCACGCTCGACCTGCGTCACCAGCACCCGCAGTACCCGCTCCCCGAGTCTGTCGAGGGGCACCACCATCGCATCGAGAGAACGGGAACCCATGGCTGTCGAGGCCCTAGCTGCGAGACCCAAAGCCAAGCAACGAGTCGGCGACCGCGTCTTCTCGACGCTCTCCGTCGTCTCCGGATCACTCATCCTCGTCATCCTGGCGGCGGTCGCGATCTTCCTCATCGTCCAGGCGTTCCCGGCCCTCATGGCCGACTCCTCGTCGTTCACCGGTGCTCCGACGAGCTTCTGGGCCTACGTCGGCCCGTTCGTCTTCGGCACCATCTGGGCGGCCATCCTCGCCCTCGCGATCGCCGTGCCGCTCTCGCTCGGGATCGCCCTCTTCATCACCCACTACGCGCCGCGCCGACTCGCGGTCGCCCTCGGCTACGTCATCGACCTCCTGGCCGCCGTGCCGTCGGTCGTCTACGGCCTCTGGGGTGCGCTCGTCCTCGCGCCGTTCGTCCAGCCCTTCTTCGCCTGGCTGTCCGAGAACCTCGGCTGGATCCCGCTCTTCGGTGGCACGGTGTCCGGCACCGGTCGCACGATCCTCACCGTCGCCCTCGTGCTCGCGGTCATGATCATCCCGATCATCACGGCCATCTCCCGGGAGATCTTCCTCCAGACCCCGAAGCTCCACGAGGAGGCCGCGCTCGCGCTCGGCGCCACGCGCTGGGAGATGATCCAGATGGCGGTCCTGCCGTTCGGACGCCCAGGCATCGTGTCCGCCTCCATGCTCGGCCTCGGACGCGCCCTCGGCGAGACGATGGCCGTCGCGCTCGTGCTCTCCCCCGCCGCCGTCTACTCGTTCTTCCTGCTCACCTCGAGCAACCCGAACACCATCGCGGCGAACATCGCCCTGAACTTCCCCGAGTCCTTCGGCATCGACGTGAACAAGCTCATCGCCACCGGCCTGATCCTGTTCATCATCACCTTCGTGGTGAACTTCATCGCCAGACTCATCGTCAACCGTCGTAAAGAATTCTCGGGAGCGAACTGATGACCGCCACGACCGACCGCCGCCAGGCGTCCATCGCCACGCCGTTCTCCAACTCGCTCACCGCGGGCAAGCTGCCGAAGTTCGCGCCGCTCACGATCCTCGCGGGCAGCCTCATCGTCAGCGGTGTCATCTTCCTGCTGTTGCAGCAGTCGACGGCTGACAAGAGCTACAACGTCCCCGGAGCCGTCGTGCTCGGCGCCGCGCTCTACGCGGTGACGGTGTACGTCTCGTCACTCATGGTGGAGGGACGCCGGAAGGCCAAGGACCGTCTGCTCACCACCCTGGTGACCGCGGCCTTCGTCGTCGCCCTCCTGCCGCTCGTCTCGGTCGCCATCACGGTGATCTCGGCCGGCGCCGCCCGCTTCGACATCGAGTTCTTCTCCCTGTCGATGCGGAACGTCGTCGGTGAGGGCGGTGGAGCACTGCACGCCATCACCGGCACGCTGCTCATCACGCTGGCCACGTCGGTCATCTCCATCCCGATCGGGATCCTGACGGCGATCTACCTCGTCGAGTACGGTCGCGGCAAGCTCTCCCAGGGCATCACCTTCCTCGTCGACGTGATGACCGGTATCCCGTCCATCGTCGCCGGACTGTTCGCCTTCGCCCTGCTGGCGATCTTCTTCGGCCCGGGCGTCCGGCTCGGCATCGGCGGCGCCATCGCGCTGTCGCTGCTCATGATCCCCGTCGTGGTCCGCTCCAGCGAGGAGATGCTGAAGCTCGTGCCGAACGAGCTGCGTGAGGCCTCCTACGCGCTCGGTGTGCCGAAGTGGCTGACCATCCTGAAGATCGTCCTCCCCACCTCGATCGCCGGCATCATCACCGGCGTGACGCTCGCCGTCGCCCGCGTCATCGGTGAGACCGCGCCCCTCCTGATCATCGCCGGCTTCACCCAGAGCATGAACTACAACCTGTTCGACGGCCCGATGATGACCCTCCCCGTCTTCGTGTACACCCAGTACGCGAACCAGGGCACCGACGGGGCCGCCTACGTGGACCGCGCCTGGACCGGCGCACTCGTCCTCATCCTCATCGTCATGGCGCTGAACCTCATCGCCCGACTCATCGCCAAGATCTTCGCCCCCAAGTTCGGCCGCTAGGCCGCGAGCAAAGGAACCCCGTGTCCAAGAGCATCGAAGTCAACGACCTCAACGTCTTCTACGGCAGCTTCATGGCTGTCGAGGGCGTCTCCCTCCAGATCCAGCCCCGCACGGTCACCGCCTTCATCGGCCCCTCCGGCTGCGGCAAGTCCACCTTCCTCCGCACCCTGAACCGCATGCACGAGGTCATCCCCGGCGCACGAGTCGAGGGCGAGGTCCTGATCGACGGCAACAACCTCTACGGCCCGGGTGTCGACCCGGTCCTCGTCCGTCGTCAGGTCGGCATGGTCTTCCAGCGCCCGAACCCGTTCCCGACGATGAGCATCAAGGAGAACGTCCTCGCGGGCGTCAAGCTCAACAACCGCAAGATGTCGAAGTCCGACCAGGACGCGCTCGTCGAGCGCTCGCTTCAGGGCGCCAACCTCTGGAACGAGGTGAAGGACCGCCTCGACAAGCCGGGCTCCGGTCTCTCCGGTGGTCAGCAGCAGCGTCTCTGCATCGCCCGCGCCATCGCCGTCTCCCCCGACGTCGTGCTGATGGACGAGCCGTGCTCGGCCCTCGACCCGATCTCCACGCTCGCCATCGAAGACCTCATCGAGGAACTCAAGCAGGAGTACACGATCGTGATCGTGACGCACAACATGCAGCAGGCGAGCCGCGTCAGCGACAAGACCGCGTTCTTCAACATCGCGGGAACCGGCAAGCCGGGCAAGCTCATCGAGTACGACGACACCACGACGATGTTCTCGAAGCCGTCCGTCCAGGCGACCGAGGACTACGTCTCTGGTCGCTTCGGTTGATCTGACGCCGGCATCACGACAGCCCCGCCCGGGAATCCCGGGCGGGGCTGTCGTCGTCTGCAGCGGCTCCGCGAGTCTGTCGAGGCGAAGGGCCTGCCGACACACCCTCTCGGGCCGGAGGGAACGGACTACGCCGTCTCGATGACCATGATCGGGTCGGTGGTGGGCTGCTTGGAGCCGCCCTGCGGCTCGACCGTCACGCCGACCTTGTCGCCCGCGCTCATGGCGCCGTCGAGGACCCGCCAGGTGGTGCCGTTCGCTGCGGAGAAGGTGCCGGCCGAGACCGGGCCTCCCTCGCCGATGTACCAGAGTTCGTAGACCTTGTCTGACGGCAGGGACCCGAGTCCGTCGACGAGCAGGGCTGACTTGCCGAGCTCGCCCGACCAGACGAGGGTCGCCGTCGCATCGTCCATGGACACCTTGGCGCGCTGGACGTCGGACGCCGCGTTGATCTCCGCGAGCGCGACCGTCTGCGTGAGGGATCCGCCACCGAAGGTGTTCGCGAGTCCGACACCACCGAAGATGAGGCCGACCGCTGCTGCGGCGCCGACCACCATGCCGACGGCGCTGCGACGCCACCGTGAGGCGGCCTTGCGCTCAGCCGCACCGGCCACCGGGGTGGTCGCTGCTGCGGGGACCGGCGTGGCGGTCGGTGTCGACACCGGCGTCTCGTCGACCTCTGGGACCGCGGTCGGAAGCGCCCGCACCTCGGCGACAGGAGCCTCGACGGGGGCGTCAGCGGGCAGCTGCGGCAGGTTCTGGATCGCAGCCATGAGCGAGTTCTTGAGCGCTGCCGACGGCTGCACGGGAGGTGCTGCGAGGTCGAGCATGGCGACGGTCTCCTCGAATTCCGCCGCTTCCTCGCGGACGGACTCGTGTTCGGCGCGCAGGCGGTCGAACCGCTCCTGCTCGCGCGGGGTCAGGGTGTGCAGCGCGTTTCCGGCTGCCAGGTCTGTTGCATCGTCTCGCTCGGTCATGTACGCACCCCCAACTCGTCTCGAAGTCTGATCATTCCGTCTCGCAACCTGGTCTTCACCGTACCGATCGGCACGCCGAGCAGGTTCGAGATCTCGCTGTGACTGTAGCCGCCGTAGTAGGCGAGAGAAACAGCTTCGCGTTGCAGCTCGCTCAACCGGACGAAGGCCCGCTTGACGCGTTCATGCTCGATCCGGATCTCGACCGTCTCCTGCACGTTGTCGACACGCTCATCGAAGTCGCGGATGCCGATCTTGAGATCGCGGTCGCGTCCGGCCTGTGAGGCGCGCACGCGGTCGATCGCACGACGGTGGGCCATGGTGAGCACCCAGGTCGTGGCCGTGCCCTTGCCCGCCTCGAACTTCTGGGCGTTCTGCCAGACCTCGAGGAACACCTCCTGGGTGACCTCTTCGGACTGCGCGTGGTCGACGAGCACACGCTTGACGAGTCCGAGGACCCGCGGCGCGATGTGGTCGTACAGCTCGCTGAACGCGACCTGGTCGCCGCCGGCCACGCGGATGAGCAGCGCGTCGAGCACGTTCGCCAAAGACACCTGCGGTGCAGCGTCGGCTTCCGGTCCCGTGGTCACAAGTCTTAGCTTCTCACGGACACCGGCCGTTTGCGCGACGCCCACCCGAGGTCGGGTCTGCGTGTACAGTGCGGCGGTCATACACGGAGTTCGGTGCCGACCCGGGATCCGATTGGAGGAATCGACGCGATTCGACACCCCAGTTCCGGTGTCATCACGGAACAGGCGGCAGGCGGCTGAAGACCTCCGCACAAAGTAAGTGCCAGGCCGCAGGAACGCCTCTCGGCGCAAGGCCGCTCGAAGCGGCGATTTTTGGAGCCCGGGGTTACTGCGGCCCGGCTAGAACAGTGTAGCAAGGGATCACCTGTGGACATTCCCAGGCCGAAGGCCTTGACCAGGGCGCCTGGATCAGTCCAGGGAGTCGGTGCGCCACAGTCGGGCGCAGCCGGCGAGCTCCTCGGCGATGGTGCTGAACCGTGCGGCCTTCGTGGTGAGTCTCGCGGCGTCTGCGGGGTCGAGCGCGTCCCGGTCGTTCGCGAGGGAGGTGCAGCCGACCGCGTTGATCCGGCAGAAGGACGCCGCCCGCTCGAGGGCGATCGCGAAGTCGCCGGTGTACAGCCCACGGAGGATCTGGTCGGCGAGGACGATGATCTCCTCCGGCCCGGTCGGCTCGGCCGCGCCGGCGATCACGGGGTCGACGGTGGTGATGAGCTCGGTGCCCCGCTGGAAGCTGAAGCTCGTGCCCACCGGGTCCTGCCTGATGAGCAGGCGCAGTAGGTAGATCCGCCAGAGCGCCCCTGGGAGACTCCGCGGGCTGGCGTGCGACCAGAGTTCGGCGATCGCGTCGATCCCGTGCTCGTCCGTGTAGGTCACGAGGCGATCGACCACGGCAGGATCCGGATCCGCCCGCACCCGGGTGAGGAGTGCGACGGCCGTCTCATGGGTGATCCTCGAGACGGCTTCCGGGTCGAGACCGCCCTGGATCGCTTCGAGCATCGACGGCGGAAGCTTCGTCGGACGATGGAATCCCTCGGTCATGCCTGCTCCTCCCTGCGACGCGCTTCGCGCACCCGACAACGGTACTCGCCCCGGCAGGCGATCCTCCCCTGTGGCCCCGACCCGCGCGTCAACGGGTGCCGTCGAAATCTCGTAGAGTAGAGCGCGTATGGGCCTGTAGCTCAGTTGGCAGAGCATCGGACTTTTAATCCGCGGGTCGTGGGTTCGAGCCCCACCGGGCCCACCACGACGCACGATGCCGGCGGATGCGATCTCGTCGTGACGAGGGGGACCCGTGAACGGTGAGCAGCAGCTGATTCCGGACCCGAGATTCGTGTCAGGCCCGACCCCGGTCGATCTGGCGGACCGGCTCGCGGTCGCGATCGGCCTCGACGCGGGCGACCTGCTCATCAAACGCGACGATCTCATCGGGCTCGGCGGCGGCGGGAACAAAGCGCGGAAGCTGCAGATCACCATGGGCGAGGCGTTACGGTCCGGTGCGGACTCCGTCCTCACGACCGGCGCCCCACAGAGCAACCACGCCAGGTTGACGGCCGCCGCGGCCGCCCGCGTCGGCCTCCGGTGCGTGCTGGTCCTGCAGGGAGACGCACCGCCGAGGTCGCTCGGCAACGTCCTCCTCGATCAGCTGTTCGGCGCGCACATCGTCTGGTCCGGTGACGAGTCGGCGGAAACCGTCGCCGATCACCTCCAGACCGCCGGTTCCTTCGGATCGATCTCTCGCATCCCGTTCGGCGGGTCGAGCGCTGCCAGCGCGAAGGCGTACATCGACGCCGCCGGGGAACTCCGGAACCAGGTTCTGGACGTCCGTCACGTCGTGGTGGCGGTCGGTTCCGGCGGCACGATGGCGGGGCTCGTCTCCGGTCTCGGAGCGGAGGTCGTACTCGGAGTCGACTGCGGCGCCGTGCCGGACGGACGCGCGACCGTCGCTGGACTCCTCGCCGCCATGGGCCACGGCGACCAGTATCCCGCTGAGTCCCTCCGGGTCGATCGCTCGCAGATCGGCGCAGGGTACGAACATCTCACGGACGGCACCCGCGCTGCACTCACGCTCGCCGCGGAGCGTGAAGGACTGCTCCTCGACCCCACCTACACCGGTCGCGCATGCAGCGGGCTCGTCGATGCGGTCGCGCGTGGCGACATCCGTCCGGGCGAGCGGACGGTGTTCCTGCACACCGGTGGGTTGCCCGGACTGTTCGGTCACCCGGCGTTCGCCGGACCCGACGCAGACCCGCCGGTCTGAGTTCCGGCTCGGGTCAGCGCATGAAGATCGCCGGTATCTGGTGGTCGTTTCCACCGGCTCGGCGCGACCGTATTTCTGGAACCATCGCCGTCGTGACGCCTGTGCTGTGCGAGTGTTCCCGTCGCAGGTAGGTTCGATGCATGGCTCAGACGCAGAACATCCAAGCATTCCGGAAGGTGGTCGATGAGCCGTTGGCCACCTGGCCGAGTGCCTTCGCGGTCCTCCTGGCGGTGTTGGGCGTCGGCTTCGTCACGGCGGCAGCGTATGTCGGCCCCCTGGACGGCTATTCGGAGGAAGAGCTGGCGCAGACGCTGCCGATCTTCGTGTCCTCGTTCGGGGCGCTCGTCTTGGCCGCCGGGGTCGCCGTCCAGCAGGGTGCAGGAACGGTGCAACTCCGGATCGACGCCGTCGTGCGTGCAGTGGAGCGTCTGACCGAGCCGACTTCCGCTCCGTCTCCGGAGACTCCTGCAGACGAGGCGCTGTTTCGCCGCTTCGGGGCGGAGATGGCGGGGTACATCGAAACCGTGACACGGCTCCGTCGACGCCTCGGCCTCGCCAAACGGACGAGCGCGGGCCTCGTCGGCAGTGCCGTGGTGATACTCGGTATGGGTGCGGCGCTGAGTTGCTGGGCGCTGCCGGTGCTCACCTGACACCAATCCCATGGAGGGAGGGCTGGCCGAGCCCTGCGTCTCGTCTCGCGCAGCCCGGCCTAAACCCCGAAGGCGTCCTCCCGGACGCTCGTCGCCGCTGACCGCCGCGCCTCGGGGACGATGGCGTCGATCGCGAGCCGCCACATGCGGTCCACCGACGCTGCGATGTCCGAGCGCCCGACCGTCGCCTGGGCGGTGAGCTGGACACCGGTGAAGAATCCGATCAGCGTGCGGGCCAAGTCCGGCGCCGACATCGAACTCACCAGATCCCCGGCTTGCAGCGCCACGTCGAGCTGAGCGGCCGTCCCCGAGATCCAGTCCTCGTAGAACGCGCCGGCCGGTTGGCTCAGCGAACCCTCATCGAGCGTCAGTCTGATCCCGGCCCGGACCACCGGGTCGTTCTCGAGTTGGTCGACGATGGCGCGCGAAACCCGGATGAGCCGTTCGAGGACCCCGTCGTACTGTTCCGACACCCTTGCCATGAGCGGCATCGACCGGTCGTGCTGCTCGTGGATCACCGCGAGGGCGATCTGTTCCTTCGATTTGAAGTGGAAGTACATGGAGCCCTGCGAGATCCCGGACGCCTGCGCGATCATCGACAGACTGGCGTTCCCGTAGCCGATGCGGTCGAAGACGGTCGCGGCACCCTCGACGATCGCGTCCTGCGTCACCTGTCCGCGCTCCTGGGTGGGCGTTCGTCGCGTCCCCGGCATCCTGACCTCCTCGCGCAGCCTGTGTTCCGACTCCGATCCACCGGCGCCGTATCCGTCGACCGTGGCCGGTCGGGGCCTCAGCCTAGAGGCTCGGAGCTCGCACAACCGACCTCTTCTCGATAACTGGTACGAACGACTTATTCGTGACACACTAGTGGAGGTGATGCCGCCGCGGTCCACGCCTCAGTGGACTGTGTATTCGCGACGGGGGTTTGCGACGCTCACCGCCTCGACCGGTGGGTCACGCAGGGATCGGGGGATCCAGCGCTGCGTGATCCACCCGGTCACACGCCCGAAGTGATCAGCGCGCGAGCAGCTCCGGGAGGCCGGTCACCGTCGCCTCGTCCGCGAGGCTCGCGTCGATCGAGACGAACGACAGGACCGTGATCGCGACCCCGAGACGCGCGGCTGCTTCGAGCTTGTGGTGGCCGTCGAGCACGAAGTGCACGAGACCCGTGTGGGCGTCGAAGCTGTCGAACGGCTGCGTCCGGTCCAGCACGGAGACCGCGAGCACGGTCGCCGCTCCCCCGGCACGAAGCCGCTCCTCATACGAGGCCACGCGCTCGCGGTCGTTCCAACCGGGCGGCACCATCGGCACCAGGAACTCGAAGAGGGTCTCGTGCTCGCCGGTCGTCCGGGTCGGGCCGCGGTAGTAGCCGGTCGCCGGGTCCTCCGGCGCACCAAGCGTGGGGTCGATGCCGCGGTGCGTGACCTGTTCCCGCGAGAAGTAGTCGTGATCGTCACCCGGAGCGACCAGGACGGGCTCGATGGACAGCAGGAGTGGCAGGTAAGTCCCCTCCGGCAGGATCGTCGACACGAGGTCGCGTAACGAAGGGTCGTCGATCGCGGGCACACCCTCGTCGAGGTGATCGTGCAGTGCGCCTGCGGCGAGCGCCCGAGCACCCTCGTCCAGACGTCGAAACAGCAGCGCGCAGCTTCCGCACGGGAAGCTCAACTCGAACGCCTCCGCGCCATCGACGATGAGGTGGCGTCCGCCCGGCTCACGGAAGCCTGAGAAGCGCAGTGCGGCGTCGGGCGTCCCGAGGTGGACCGGCGCGGCGTGATCGAGCAGCCCGGTTCGAGATCGGGCGGATCCGTCGGTCATCGAGCTACTTCCGGACGGCCGGGATGATGACGCCGTCGATCACCGACACGAGGAAGTCACGCGTCACCGGCTCCCGCAGCATGAGCACGCGATAGCTCACCATCGCCTGGCTGATCAGCGCAAGGGTCTCCACATCGGCGTCCGCGCGGATCTCACCGCGGTCGATCGCGCGCTGCAACAGGAAGCGGTTGACCGCCATGCGCGGCTCCACGATCGCCGCATGGATGGACTCGGTGAGCTCCGGGGCATCCGAGATCATCGACATCACGCCGGCGAACACGCGCATCTTGCGCTCGCCCTCGGCGATGGATGGCGCCTTGATCATCGCGACGAGGTCGCCGCGGAGTGAACCGGTGTCGGGCAGCTTCGAGAAGTCGGGATCGATCTGCTTCATGCAGGCGACCGCGTCGATCACGAGTTCGGACTTCGACGCCCATCGGCGGTAGAGCGTCGCCTTGCCGGCCTTCGCCCGCGCGGCGACCATGTCGACCGTCATCCCGGCGTAGCCCGTGTCGGCGAGGACGTCGAGCGCGGCGTCGAGGATCTCAGCGTCCCGCGTGTGGTCGCGCTTCCGGCCGAGCTTCGGCGCTGCGGGTGGGGTCTCGAGCTGCGTCATCGCGGCTCACCTCCCTTTCGTCTCCGGGAACAGCATAGTTCAGGAACTCGAACGTTCTGGAACTATTCGGTTCCGAAACTGCTCAGTTCCGTATAGAGTCCTCAGCATGACTTCGAATCTCGCCGCCGGAACCCCGGCAGTCTCCTCACGCCGCTGGTGGACGCTCGTCACCGTCGGCCTCGCGCAACTCATGGTCGTGCTCGACGCCACCGTCGTGAACATCGCGATGCCCGCCGCACAGGCCGACCTCGGGTTCTCCGACGGCGATCGCCAGTGGATCGTCACCGCCTACTCCCTCGCCTTCGGCAGCCTGCTGCTGCTCGGCGGACGCCTGTCCGACCTCATGGGCCGGAAGCGGGCCTTCATCATCGGGCTCGTCGGGTTCGCGATCGCCTCGGCCCTCGGAGGCGCAGCGGACTCGTTCGGCACCCTCGTCGCCGCGCGGGCACTCCAGGGCGTCTTCGCCGCCCTCCTCGCGCCGACCGCGCTCGCGATGCTCACGACCACCTTCACGATCCCGAAGGAGCGCGCCCGCGCGTTCGGCGTCTTCGGTGCGATCGCCGGCGCAGGTGGCGCGGTCGGTCTCCTCCTCGGCGGATTCCTCACCGAGCAGTTCGACTGGCGCTGGAACCTGTACATCAACGTCGTGATCGCCGTGGTCGCCATCGTCGGGGCGGCCCTCTTCATCATCACCCCGAAGACGACCGGCCCCCGCCCCAAGCTCGACGTTCCGGGCACCGTCCTCGTCTCGGGTGCGTTGTTCAGCCTCGTCTACGGCTTCGCCAATGCCGAGACCGACGGGTGGGACTCGCCGCTCAGCTGGGCCTTCCTCGCCGCCGCAGCCGTGCTCCTCGTCGTGTTCGTCCTCTGGCAGCGCCGGGCCGCGCACCCGCTCCTCCCGTTGTCGATCATCCTCGACCGCAACCGCGGTGCCGCGTTCATCTCGGTCATGATCGCCGGAGCCGGGATGTTCGGCATCTTCCTCTTCGTCACCTACTACCTGCAGGCCTCGCTCGGGTACTCACCACAGCAGACGGGCTTCGCCTTCCTCCCGATGATCGCGATGCTCGTGCTCGCCGCGCAGCTGGGGACCAACCTCCTCGTCCCCCGCTTCGGGCCGAAGGTCATGGTGCCGTTCGGCATGACGCTCGGTGCGATCGGCATGCTCCTCCTCACCCGACTCGACCTCGACAGCTCCTATGTCGGCAACGTCATGCCCGCGCTCATGGTGCTCGGCTTCGCGATGGGATCGATCATGCCCGCCTCGATGCAGACCGCGACGCTCGGTGTCGACCGGGCGTTCGCCGGGGTCGCGTCGGCGACGGTCAACACGAGCCAGCAAGTCGGCGGGTCGATCGGTGTGGCGCTGCTCAACACCCTCGCGGCGAGCGCCGCCACGGCCTACGTGACCGACAACGCGCCGCCCACCCCCGAAGTGCTGGCGCAGGCTGCGATCCAGAGCTACCAGACCGCCTATTTCTGGGGCGCCGGGTTCTTCGCGGTCGGCGCCGTGACGGCGGCACTGCTGTTCCGCCGACGCAACCAGGGGCTCGCCCTGCACCACGCCCCGGAGGCGTCCGCGGAACCGGTGCTCGCGCACTGATCCAAGCGGGTCCCGAGCACACGGCCGTCGCGCACTCGCGCGGCGGCCGTCTGCGTCATCGGAGGGGCTCGCGTTCGGCCGTCAGGCGGAGGTGCGGAGGATCGACGTCATCTTCTTCCCCTTCGCGACCTCGTCCACGAGCTTGTCGAGCTGACGGATGCGCTGCATCAGGGGATCCTCGATCTCCTCGACGCGGATGCCGCAGATGAGCCCCGTAATGAGCGACGCGTTGGGGTGCATCGCCGGCGCTTCGGCGAAGAAGGTCTCGAAGTCGGTATCGTCGGCGAGCACCCGTTCGATCGCGGCGTCGTCGTAGCCCGTGAGCCAGGTGATGACCTGGTCCACCTCGTCCTTCGTGTGGCCCTTCCGCTCCGCCTTCGCGACGTAGAGCGGGTACACGCTGGCGAAGCTCGTCGTGAAGATGCGGTGTCCGGCCATACCGGCCAGTCTCCCACCGTCGAGCGTTCGGGACCAGGCCGATCGCGGGCTATCCGTCGCTCGTCGTCCATCGCTCGGGGGACGCGTCCTGTCGCGACGGTTGCCTACCCTGGCAGCATGACGAATCCTGGACAGCACCCGCAGACGCCTTCGCCATCGCCATCACCATCACCCTCGACGGCACCAGCCTCGACGCCCGTCGATCCAGCCGTGCCCCAGCGGCAGCTCGTGACCTACGACCACGCCCTCCGCGCCGCACCGGCCTGGTGGCGCGGCGCCCTCGCACTCCTCCTCCTCGTCGTCGGGTTCCTGATCCTCTCGATCGTTCTCGGCGGCATCGCGCTCATCGTGGACGTGGCCACCGGGGCCTACACACTCGACGACGTCGCGAACGGCCTCATGACGCTGACGCCGGTGACGATGCTCGCGAACAACTTGTCGCTCGCCGCGCTCATCCCGGTGTCGATGCTCATCCAGTGGGCGCTCTTCGGCGTCCGGCCGCGGTGGCTGTCCTCGGTGGAGGGTCGCTTCCGCTGGCGCTGGTTCGGGCGTCTCGCGCTCATCATCGTCCCGGTGTGGATCGTGTACGTCGGAGCGTCCGTCCTGCTCTCGCCGCTCGAGCCCATCGTCGTCGACGGCACCATGATCGCGATGCTCGCCGTCGTGATCCTCACGACGCCGCTGCAGTCGGCGGGCGAGGAGTACGGGGCGCGCGGCCTCATCCAACGTTCCGTCGGATCCTGGTTCAGTCGACCGATCACGGCGTTCCTCGTCGGCACGGTCGTCTCCGGCGCGGTCTTCGCCTCGGTGCACTTCGCCGGCGACCCCTGGCTCATAGCCTACTACTTCGTGTTCGGCGCCTCGATGTCCTTCGCCGCCCGCGGAACCGGTGGCCTCGAGGCTCCGGTGCTCATCCACGCGACGAACAACGTCCTCCTCCTCGTCCCCACGGCCCTCATGTCGCAGACCGACCAGGTCTTCGAGCGAGGCGAGGGTGCCGGCGGACCGTTCATGCTCATCCCGATGGCGCTCTGCGTCGCCGCAGCCGTCGTGAGCACCTGGTGGGGGCGCAGGAACGGCGTGACCGCGACGGCTCCGCTGCCGCCGAGCCGGGTGACGAAGCAGCGGGGGACGCCGCCGGCCGCCATGGCCGCTCCGGTGGCTACACCGACGCAGCTGCCGACGACCCCGCAGGATCCGTCGGCGGCTCCACCGCGATGACCTGCCCGCCGGTCACCCGCACGAGCTCCTCGAAGGTCGTCGGGAACACCGTGTGCGCATGGCCGGCTGCGGCCCAGACCTCCGGGTAGGCGGTGAGCGCCTCGTCCACGTAGGTGCGGATCGGTTCCGGGTGACCGACGGGCGCGACGCCACCGATCACCTGTCCCGTCGCCGCCTTGACGACCTCGGCGTCAGCACGCTTCAGCCGTCCACCGAGCCGCTCGCCGACCCAGGCGGTGTCGACACGGTGGGCGCCGCTCGTGAGGATCAGCGTCGGCTCGCCGTCGAGCGTGAACACGAGGGAGTTCGCGATCGCCCCGACCTCGATCCCCAAGGCCTCCGCTGCGAGCGCTGCCGTTCGAGCAGCATCGTCGAGCCAGGTGACCTCGCCCTGAGCCCCACGATCACGCAGCGTCTGCTCGACGATTGACACGGCAGGATGCGCTCGATCACTCATGCGACCATGCTGCCGCATCGGGCCGTCGGCGCGCGAGTGCCGGGACGCCGCGCGGGACGGCAGGACGCGGCGCGAGGTCAGTCGCCGAGTGGGACGAGCGTCACCGCAAGTCCCGCTTCTCGGAGGAGCGCGATGGTCTCGGGCGCGGCCCCGTCGTCGGTCAGGAGGGCGTCGAAGGCCTCCAGCCCGGCGATCCGGCCGAGCTGCCGCACCCCGAGCTTCGAGGCGTCGGCGACCACGACCACCCGCTCGGCGGCGCGAACCATCCTGGCCTTCACCTCGGCCTCGGGCAGGTTGACGTTGGTCACGCCATGGCCGGCGTCGACACCGTTGCACCCGATGAACGCGAGATCGGCATGGACCTGGCTGAGCAGCGACCCGGCGAGCGGATCGACGAGCGAATGCTGGAGTGGTCGAAGCGACCCACCCGTGACGATCACCGAGAACCTCGGGATCTCCGACTCGAGTTCGAGCGCGATGGTCAAGCCGTTCGTGATGACCACCACGTCGGCGAGGTCGCGGCGAGCCTTGAGCGCGCGGGCGAGGGCGAGGCCGGTGCTGCCGACGTCGACGATCACGCTCTGACCGGAGCGCACCATCGCGGCCGCGGCCTCACCGATCCGCTGCTTCGCGTGCGCCGAGGTCGCGGTCGCGAGTTCGATCGGCGACTCCACGGCGCCGCGTCCCTGCACGGGCATCGCACCTCCGTGCACGCGGACGGCGTCGCCCTGGTCGACGAGGGTGTCGAGGTCCGTCCGGGCGGTCACCCGTGAGACACCGAAGTCGTCGGAGATGTCGGCCACGCGCACGAAGCCGCGCTCATCGAGGAGCTCGCGGATGCGGTCGCGTCGCAGCGGGGCGGGCAACAGCATCGGCTCGTCGTCGGACATGCTTGAATCTTCGCTGACTTGCCTATACTTTTCAAGGCGAAACGTTGTACGTTTCCTTTCGACAACCCGTTCTGAGGATCCCCATGCCCCCACTCGACGACACTTTCGTCATCGACCCGGCGATCGCGAGCTCGACCCAGCGCCTCGCCGACGGTCGCGAACTCATCTACTTCGACGACGTCGACTCGACGTTACCCGCGGAGCGACTGCCCGACGCACGCGAACTCGCCCCACGACCGCCGACCGCGTCCATGCGCCAGGACCCGCTGACGGGTGAGTGGATCTCGATCGCCGCCGCACGCCAGAACCGGGTGATGCTGCCCCCGGCGAACCTCGACCCGCTCGCACCCGCGAGTCCCTCGAACCCCTCCGAGATCCCCGACCAGTACGACGTCGCGGTCTTCGAGAACAAGTCGCCGTCCTTCGGGCCGCTGCTCGAAGACGAGAACGCACCGGTCGATCTCGCCGACCTCGAGACGATCGGGATCGGCCGGACGCGCACTTCGGTCGGCCGCTGCGAGGTCGTGAGCTTCAGCCCGTCGAGCACCGGCTCCTTCGGTTCGCTGTCCCGCACCCGGGCGCGCACGGTGATCGAGGCGTGGGCCCGCCGGACGCACGCGCTGTCGCAGATCGACTCGATCCAGCAGGTGTTCCCCTTCGAGAACCGCGGGGAGCAGATCGGCGTCACCCTCCACCACCCGCACGGACAGATCTACTCCTACCCCTACGTGACCCCGCGCACGCAGCGGCTCATCGCCGCGAGCGAGGCCTACGGTCCCGGGCTCTTCGCCGACATCCTCGCCGCGGAGCAGGCGGACGAGCGCGTCGTCCTCGCCGGCGAGCACTGGACGGCGTTCGTCCCGTTCGCGGCGCGCTGGCCAATCGAGGTGCACCTGCTCCCCCACCGCCACGTGCCCGACTTCGCTGCGACCTCGCTCGAGGAGCGCGACGAGCTCGCCGGCCTCTACCTGCGGTTGCTGCGCGGCGTCGACGCCCTGTACGACACCCCGACCCCGTACATCGCCGCCTGGCACCAGGCCCCGACCCGTGTCCACCGCGACGAGCTCCGACTCCACCTGCAGCTCACCTCCCCGCGTCGTGGAGCCGATCGACTGAAGTACCTGGCCGGCTCCGAGGCCGCCATGGGCGCCTGGATCGGCGACGTCCCACCGGAGACCACCGCCACCGCCCTGCGCGCCGCGATCGCCGCAGCCGACGAGGAGAACCCCGTATGACCGACCTGCAGCGCACCGCCACGAGCGGATTCGAGAACGCCTTCGGCAGCGAGCCGCACGGCCTCTGGACCGCGCCCGGCCGCGTGAACATCATCGGCGAGCACACCGACTACAACGACGGCTTCGTGTTCCCGATGGCGATCGACCGCCGCACCGTCGCAGCCGTCCGGCGTCGCGACGACGACCGCATCCGGGTGTCGAGCAGCTTCTCATCCGAGATCGTCGAGGTCTCCGTGCGCGCGCTCGATCCCGACGCCTTGCACGGCTGGTCCGCCTACCCGCTCGGGGTCGCGTGGGCGCTCGGCCAGTTCGGGGCTCCCTTGCAGGAGGTGCCCGGGGTCGACATCTACATCGACTCCGACGTCCCGGTCGGGGCCGGCCTCTCCTCCTCCGCGGCCATCGAGGCCTCGGTCGCCGTCGCACTGAATGAGATCTGGCACCTCGACCACGACCGCCGGACGCTCGCGAAGATCTGCCAGCTCGCCGAGAACCGGGCGGTCGGCGCACCGACCGGCATCATGGACCAGTCGGCGTCACTCCTCGGCCAGCGTGACTGCGGCGTCTTCCTCGACTGCCGCTCGCTCGAGACCGACGTCATCCCCCTCGGCTTCGAGGAGCACGACCTCGAGCTGCTCGTCATCGACACGCGCGTCGAGCATGCCCACGTCTCCGGCGGGTACGCGGCACGTCGGGCGTCCTGCGAGGCGGGGGCCGCAGCGCTCGGCGCCGACTCGCTGCGCGACGTCACGGTCGGCGACCTCGACCGCGCTCGTGAGTTGCTCGACGACGAGACCTTCCGTCGTGTTCGTCACGTCGTGACCGAGAACCAGCGTGTCCTCGACACCGTCCGGACCCTGCGCGAGCACGGCCCGACGTCGATCGGCGAGCTGCTCGTGGCCTCGCACGCGTCGATGCGTGACGATTTCGAGATCTCGGTGCCGGAACTCGACCTGGCCGTCGAGACGTCGATGGCGGCCGGTGCGATCGGTTCGCGCATGACCGGTGGTGGCTTCGGGGGTGCGGCGATCGCCCTGGTCCCCGTCGCCCTGGCATCGTCCGTGGCCGAGGCGGTCACGGCGGCCTTCGCCGAGGCGTCCTTCACCGCCCCGACCATCTTCCCCGTCCGCCCGGCCGCCGGCGCCACCCGAGAATCCTGACCTCCCCCTCCCCTGCCCGCGAACTGTCACTTCCGGCTAGTCCCGGCCGCTCGGACTAGCGTCGAGTGACAGTTCGCGGGCAGGGTGTGGAGAACTTCCGACGCCGAAGCGCCGCAGTCGGCACCGTGGTGGGATGGTCCGCCGACGTCCCCTCCCCCTCGAACTCAGCAAGCAGCCGTTCTCCATGGCCGACGCCGACGAACTCGGCGTGCCTCGATCGCGGCTACGAGCGGGCGACCTCGCCACGCCGCACCGAGGCGTCCGGGCACCGCTCGACCAGCCCACGGACATCCCCGGACGCTGTCACGCCTACGCCCCGCTCCTGCACGACGGGCAGTTCTTCAGCCACGTGAGCGCGGCGGCGTTGCACGGCCTCCCCGTGCCCACCTGGGAACACGAGGCACCACTCGATGTCGCCTCCATCGCGCCGGCACGCGCGCCTCGAGGAGCGGGCGTGCGCGGGCATCAACTCGACGGGGACCACTGGGAGGTCGTCGCCGTCGAAGGACTGCCGGTACTGACCGCCGTCGACGCCTGGTGTCAGCTCGGAACCCGGCTCCCCTTGGACGACCTGGTGATCGCCGGCGACGTGCTGCTCCGCCGCAAGCGACCACTGGCCTCGGAGCAGCAGATCGTCCGCGGGCTGGCACGGATGAACGGCCGTCGCGGCGCGAAACGGCTGCGGCTCGCGTTCTCGATGATGCGGCCTCGGACGGATTCGCCGATGGAGACCGCCTTGCGCTTGCTGATCGTCCGCGCGGGCCTTCCGGAACCACTCGTCAACGAGGTCATCTCAGACGCCCACGGACGGTTTCTGGCCTTGGGCGACCTGGTGTATCCCGAACAGCGGGTCCTCGTCGAATACGACGGCGGCACCCACTTCACGGATGAACGGCAGATCTTCCACGACATCGATCGCCTCGACCGAGTCATGGCAGCGGGCTGGCGGGTCATCCGGGTGAACCGCTCACACCTGACGGACCCGTCGCCCATCCTCACCGCCCTGGCTCGCGAACTGTCACTTCCGGCTAGTCGCGGGGCGCCGGACTAGCGTCGAGTGACAGTTCGCGGGCTGGGTTAGGGGGTGGCCATGCGGACGACGTTGGCGAGGAGACCAACGCGGGTCATGGGGCCGACACCACCGGGGTTCGGACTGATCCACGAGGCGACCTCGGCCACGTCGGGGGCGACGTCGCCCACGACCCGGGACTTGCCGGTCTCGGGGTCGGTCTCGCGGCTCACACCGACGTCGAGGACGATCACGCCCGGCTTCACGGCATCGCGCGTGACGATCCCGGGGACGCCTGCCGCGGCGACGATCACGTCGGCGGTGCGGAGGATGTCGTCGAGTCCGACCGTTCCGGTGTGCGTCAGCGTCACCGTCGCGTTGTATTCGCGACGGGTGAGCAGCGGGCCGATCGCGCGACCGACGGTGACCCCGCGGCCCACGACGACGACGTGCTTGCCCGCCCAGCTGATCCCGTGACGTTCCACCAGCTCGATGACGCCCTTCGGCGTGCACGGCAGCGGGGTGTGGATCGGACGGTTCACGTTGAGCACGAGACGCCCGAGGTTGGTCGGGTGGAGCCCGTCGGCGTCCTTCTCGGGATCGATGCGCTCGAGGATCGCGTCGGTGTCGATGTGCTTCGGCAACGGCAGCTGCACGATGTAGCCGGTGCAGCTCTCGTCGGCGTTGAGTTCGTCGAGGACGGCCTCGAGCTCCTCCTGCGAGACCGTCTCTGGCAGATCACGTCGGATCGACTCCATGCCGACCTCGGCGCAGTCGCGGTGCTTCCCGGCGACGTACCACTGCGAACCCGGGTCGGACCCGACGAGGACGGTACCCAGCCCGACCGAGATGCCGCGCTCCTTGAGCGCGGCCACCTCGATCGCGAGTTCGGACTTGATGGCGGCGGCCGTGGCCTTACCGTCGAGGATCTGTGCGGTCATGCTCCCGCGCCCTACTGCTGGAGGCCGGGGTAGAGCGGGAAGCGCTCGGCGAGCGCCGTGACACGCTCCCGGAGGGCTCCGGCCTCGGCACCGTTGCGCAGCGCGAGGGCGATGATGTCGGCGACCTCGGCGAACTCGGTGTCGCCGAAGCCACGCGTCGCGAGTGCCGGGGTACCGATCCGCAGCCCGGAGGTGACCATCGGCGGGCGCGGGTCGAACGGCACCGAGTTGCGGTTGACCGTGATGCCGACCTCGTGGAGGAGGTCTTCGGCCTGCTGGCCGTCGAGCTCGGAGGTGCGGAGGTCGGCGAGCACGAGGTGCACGTCGGTGCCGCCGGTGAGGACGTCGATGCCGGCGGCCTTCGACGCCTCGGAGGTGAGCGCCTCGGCGAGGAGCTTGGCACCGCGGAGCGTGCGCTCCTGGCGGTCCTTGAACTCCGCCGTGGCGGCGAGCTTGAACGCCGTCGCCTTGGCGGCGATGACGTGCATGAGCGGTCCGCCCTGCTGGCCGGGGAACACGTTCGAGTTGAGCTTCTTGGCGAGCTCCATGTCGCGGCTCACGATGAAGCCGGAGCGCGGGCCGCCGATGGTCTTGTGCACGGTGGAGGACACGACGTCGGCGAACGGCACGGGCGACGGGTGGACCCCTGCGGCGACGAGGCCGGCGAAGTGCGCCATGTCGACCCAGAGCTTCGCGCCGACCTCGTCGGCGATCGCGCGGAACGCGGCGAAGTCGAGCTGGCGCGGGTAGGCGGACCAACCGGCGATGATGACCTGCGGCTTGTGCTCGAGTGCCTTGTCGCGGACGACGTCCATGTCGACGAGGAAGGTCTCGGGGTCGACGCCGTAGGAGACGGCGTTGTAGAGCTTGCCGGAGAAGTTGAGCTTCATGCCGTGGGTGAGGTGACCACCGTGGGCGAGCTCGAGACCGAGGATGGTGTCGCGGGGGGTGGCGATCGCCGAGAGGACCGCCGCGTTGGCCGTGGCGCCCGAGTGCGGCTGGACGTTCGCGTACGCGGCACCGAAGAGGCTCTTGGCCCGCTCGATCGCGAGGGACTCGGCGATGTCGACGAACTCGCAGCCGCCGTAGTAGCGACGACCCGGGTAGCCCTCGGCGTACTTGTTGGTGAGGACGCTGCCCTGCGACTGCAGGACGGAGACGGGCACGAAGTTCTCGCTCGCGATCATCTCGAGGGTGTTGCGCTGGCGACCGAGCTCCTGCTCGAGGACCGCTGCGATCTCGGGATCGACCTCGGAGAGTGGCGCGTTGAAGGTGTCGGACAAGACTGGCTCCCTTTTGTGACAGAACGGATGTCGGTGATGTGCCGTTTCGGCCCAGGCGTGCGGCCGAATCCGCCCTTGTCTTCAAGGTGCAGGGTCGCTCCCCGATGGTGAACCATCTGAGGCGGAGCGGAACTCCGTCTATACGCCAGTTGCGACTGCTAGCAGCATAGCAACGGGACGCCCGACGCGCACCGTCCTGTGGAGAGGTCGGGCAGCGGTGGGGGCCGGTGTGTCAGGATGGCCCGACGCTTGTTCACCCTCCGAACAAACCCGTTCCAGCCCCCACGATCCCGCGTCGCCGACGCCGAAGGAACCGCGCATGAGCCTGCTGCCCCGCCCCGTCTCGCAGACCACGGACGCCTCCGCTCCCCCGTTCCGGTTGTCGACGGAGTCGGTGATCCGTACCGACCCGTCGGTGGCGACCACGGCTCGGATCCTCGCCGACGCCCTGCGCACCTCGACGGGGTTCGCCCTCCCGGTCGAGACAACCGGCACGGAGGAGGTCGTGGACTCCGCGGGTACGGTCATCACGCTGTCGATCGACCCCAGCCTGTCGACGACGAGCGGGGCCTACCGATTGACCGCCGCGGCCTCCGGTGTCGAGATCGTCGGCGCGGACGCCGACGGGGTCCACCACGGCACGCAGACGCTCAGACAGCTCCTCCCGGCGGCCAACTGGGCACCGACGGCCGGCGCACAGGACTGGATCATCGCCGCGACCGTCATCGACGACGCTCCGCGGTTCGCCTACCGCGGCGCGATGCTCGACGTCGCGAGGCACTTCTTCACGGTCGCGCAGGTGCAGCGGTTCATCGACCAGATCGCCGCACTCAAACTCAACCACCTGCATCTGCATCTCACCGACGACCAGGGGTGGCGCCTCGAGATCGCCGGGTGGCCGGAGCTCACCGGGATCGGTGCGGCGACCGCCGTCGGTGGTGGTACGGGCGGCTCGTACAGCGCCGACGACTACCGGGCGATCATCGAGTACGCCGCCGACCGCCGCGTCACGATCGTCCCCGAGATCGACGTCCCCGGACACACGAACGCGGTCCTCTCGGCGTATCCCGAACTCAACCCGGACGGCGTCGCCCGCCAGCCCTACACCGGCACGGAGGTCGGCTTCTCGAGCCTCGACATCCATGCCGAGTCCACCTACACGTTCCTCGAGGACGTGTTCACCCAGCTCGCCGCGATGACCCCGGGCCCCTACCTCCACCTGGGCGGCGATGAAGCGTTCGCCACCACTGAGGAGGACTTCCTCCACTTCGCCCGTCGGGTGTCCGAACTGGTCGCCACGACCGGGAAGACCGCCATCGCCTGGCACGAGTTCGGTACGTCACGCGACCTCGCTCCCGGCACCATCGGCCAGTACTGGAACTACGTCTCCCCCGAGGACGGTCACGCCGCCAAGCTGCGCTCGTTCGTCGATCAGGGCGGGCAGGTCATCATGTCTCCGGCCGACGCCGCCTACCTCGACATGCAGTACCCCGACGTCGCGACGGCCGGCCTCACGTGGGCGGACGGCCCCACGAGTGTCGAACGCTCCGCCGTCTGGGAGCCGACCGAGATCGTCGAAGGCGTCGGTGAGCAGGACATCCTCGGCGTCGAAGCCCCGCTCTGGACGGAGACCGTGGCCGACGTGCAGACGCTCGAGTTCCTCGTCTTCCCCCGTGTCGCGTCCATCGCGGAGATCGGATGGTCGGAGCGACGCGCGCCGGATTGGAGCGACTTCCGAGTCCGGCTGGCCGAGCTTGCTCAGAGCTGGTCGGCCGCGGGCATCGCCTTCCACCGCTCCCCCGAGGTCGGCTGGCTGGACTGATCCGAGCGACGGTCGGAAAAGCGGCCGGGAGTGATGCTCGCCCCCGAGCACCACTCCCGGCCTGTCGACGGGTACGCACGAAGGCGCCCCCTCCCGTCGAGATCTGCAACGTTTCGGGTCCGTTGCCCGATGCACACCGGCCGTGGCGCGCATCGTGGCCGTCCGAGGACGACCCAGCCGGGTCCCCGTCGCCGGGAATCCTGCTGTTCATCCTGAGAGAGTGCATCCCGAGCAGGTCATGACGCGGTTTCCCAGAACAATCGAAACGGATCTTCCTCGGCGCCAGCGGCTGTCCGCGAGACACCTCGTGCCAAGATGAGGAATCGGCGTCATGATCCCGCTTCACCCGACTCTCTTGAGCGGGCACGGTGCCCGGAAGTGCGCAGCTCGCAGACGGAGGCATCATGAGCCTGGACACATCCCCGGCTTCATCGCTCACCGAGCGATCGGATGCCGAGCTCATCGAGCGCACCCGAACGGGCTCGCAGGACGCCTACGCGGAGCTGTGGCGACGGCACTCGAACGCCGGACGGACCGTCGCCAGGTCCGTCACCTCGAGCCTCGATCCCGACGACCTCGTCTCGGAGTCCTTCGCACGCATCTATCAGGCGGTCCGCCGCGGGAAGGGCCCCACCGGCGCCTTCCGCCCCTACCTGTTCACGACCATCCGGAACACGGCGGCCGCGTGGGGCCGATCACGTCGGGAGACCTCGCTCGACACCCTGGACTCCTTCGAGGACCCGGACACGAACGAGGCGTCCTCGATCGAGGCCCTCGACCGCAGCCTGAGTGCCCGAGCGTTCCGAAGCCTGCCGACCCGGTGGCAGGAGGTGCTCTGGTACACGGAGATCGAGGCGATGACGCCCGCGGAGGTCGCGCCGCTCCTCGGGATGAAGGCCAACTCGGTGGCCGCGCTCGCCTACCGAGCACGCGAGGGGCTGCGCGAAGCGTGGATCCAGGCGCATCTGCAGGCCGTCGACGACGACTCGGAGCACGCCTTCACCATCAGCAGGCTCGGATCCTACGCGCGCGGGAACCTCTCCGCCCGGGACACGGCCAAGGTCGAGTCGCACCTGGACGCCTGTCAGCGGTGCACCATCGTGGCCGCTGAGGCGAAGGAGGTCGGCTCGCGCATGGCGCTCGTCCTCCTCCCCCTCGTCGCAGGCGCCGCCGGTGCGGCCGGCTACACCGCGTGGTTGCAGACGAACGGTGCGTCGACGACCGCGGTCGCCGCGATGCCGGCCGGCGTCACCGGCGGGGTCGCACTGACGGCGCACCTGAGCACCTCGGTGGCGGCCTCCGGCGGAGCAACGGCTTCCGGTGCGGCCGGTTCCAGTGGCGCCGCGTCCGGCGCGGGCGTCGCCTCGGGTGCGGGCGTCGCGGGTGCTGCGACGGCAGGTCTCTCCGGTGGCATCATCGCCGCGATCGGCGTCGGCGTCGTCGCGGTGGTGACCGCAGCCGCGCTCGTCCTGGGTCCGGTGGTGTTCCCACCAGCAGCCGACTCGGCGACCTCCGTCTCCGCCGACGAGAACAGCGACCCCGTCGCCGTGCCGACACCGGGCGCGACTCCGACCACGGGTCCGACGACGTCGCCGTCCGCGCCGACGACCCCGACACCCTCGGGACCGGCGCCCACGCCCCGGCCGACGCCCGGCACGGGTGCGACGCCGCCTCCGGTCGCCGAGCCGCAGGTCCCGTCGCCGACGGCTCCGCCCGTCGCCCCTCCCGTCGATCCCGTCGACCCGGTGGACCCCGTGGATCCGACTGACCCCGAGGAGCTTCCGGCGCCGACGATGGCCGCCGACACCGGTGGCGGCTTCCTGTGGCCTGCCTTCAGCGGTACCGCCGCGGCCGGCGCCACCGTCGACATCCTCGACGGCGACGTGGTCGTCGCGTCGACGGTCGTGCCGGCCTCCGCTCGGCCGGCGTCCGCCACAGCCGCTCCCGAGACCGCGACCTGGTCGACCGGCCCGATCGACCTCGGCCGCACGGGCACCTTCGTCCTGACCGTCCGCCAGACCCTGGGCGACGAGGTCTCCGTGTCCACCGAACCGGCCACCCTGTCGATCAGCGGGCCGGCCGTCACCGGGCTCCGGACGGTGCTGTCGGTGCAGTTCCTCGATCCGACCGGCCCGCTCGTGGTCGTCGGTGCTCCGAACGGCGAGGTCGGATACACGGTCGACGGTGGTGACGAGCAACGCGTCGCGCTCGACGCCGACGGTCGAGCGACGCTGACCGGCGCCGCCGTCGCCGTCGGGTTCCACGAGCTCAGCGTCTGGAGCGTCGACCCGTCAGACCCATCGCGCGTGGGACCTGCGACCTCCGTCGAGTACCTCTCGCTGACCGGACTCCTGAGTACCGACGCCGTCGTCGATCCGGCGACGGCCCCGCTCCCGGAAGCGGTTCTGGACACCGCACCGGAGGCGGCTCCCGCTCCGGTCCCGGTTCAGGCCGTCGTCGACCCGATCGCGGAGCAGGCCCCGGTGGAAGCGGCTCCCGCGACGGAGACGGACGTTCCGAGCGCGACCGAGCCGGATCCGGCGACGGAGACGCCGGTGGAGACCGCGCCCGACGTCACCGCGCCGACCGATGGTGCAGACGCCTCACCGGCGCCGACGACGGAAGAACCGGCTGTACCGTAAGCGGTCCCGCTCAGCACGTCCGCATCGGCTCGTGCTCGATCAGACGGTCTCGCGCTTGCGGGTGCGCAGCACGTCCGCCGCGAGGAGCGAGGTCGCGACCACGGCCAGGCACACGTACACCCACGGCAGCACGCCGAGACCGATCTCGGCGAGGAGCAACGCGCCGAGCGCCGAACCGCCACCGATCCCCGTGTTGAACGCGGTCGTGTAGAACGCGTTGGCGGTGTCGCGGATGCGCGGGCTCGCCGCGTGCAGGAGGCGCGTCTGCATGAGCGGCGGCAGCATGCCGAAGGCCGTCCCCCAGAGGAAGAACGCGACGAGCGCGCCCGGAAGCCACCCTGCCGAGAGGGCGAGGACGCTCACCATGGCCGCAGACACGGTCAGGGCGACGAACAGCCCCGTGGTCGCGCGCCTCGCGAAGACGCTGCCGGTGAGGATGAGGCCGATCGCGCCCGCGACGCCGTAGACGAGGAGGAGGATGCTGAGCTGGCCGGCCGGGACACCGACCTCGCCGATGAGGAACGGCGCGATGTACGTGTAGAACGCGTAATGGCCCGCCATGATGACGCCGACCGCGATGCAGACGATCGCGACCGGGACGATGCTCGGATCACGACCCGTGGCACCCGAGGCGGCCGCATGCGACTCCTCCCGACCGACGGGCGGCAGCTTCCACCACACGACGACGGCGCCGAGGAGCATGGCCGCGGCGAGCACGCCGAACGCGAGGCGCCAGCCGAGCGCGTGCCCGAGCGCGGTGCTGAGCGGGACGCCGAGGACGAAGGCGAGCGTGCCTCCGGCGATCGTCACGGACACGGCGCGGGCGAGCTGTTCCTTCGGGACCAGGTGACCGGCGTACGCGCCGACGACCGCCCAGAAGACACCATGGGCGAGCCCGCCGAGCACGCGGGTGGCGACGAGGAGCTCGTAGTTCGGGGCGAGCGCGCCGAGACCGGTGCTCACGCCGAGGACCACGATGACGGCCACGAGCAGCGCGTGTCGCGGGACACGCCTGGTGAGGTGGATGAGCGCGGTGCTCGACAGCACCACCGTGAACGCGAACACGCTGACGAGGAGCCCGATCTGCGACTCGGTGACGCCGAGCGAGGTGCTCATCTCCGGGAGGAGGCCGGTCGGGATCATCTCGCCGGTGACGGAGAGGAAGGTGCCCGCCGCGAGCGCGATCAGGCCGACCCAGGGGAACGGCGGTGACGTCGGCTTGGAGGGTTCGGCAGCGCGCGCCGAGGAGGGCGAAGAGGAGGTCATCGGATTGCTCCAACGATGGCGTTCACTCGTCGGCTGACGTGGCGGACGAGTTCGTCTACGCGCTGATGTGCGCGCCCAGGGTCAACCGACATCCGGCGACCGCGGACGAGTCTACCCGAGGGCGGGAATGCGGAGGGCTCGATCCGACGTTGCAGCTGACGTGAAGGTGACAGAGAGGCCGCTCATGCGCATTGCAGAACTCGCTGAACGAACGGGTGTCCCGGCCACCCGGCTCCGCTCCTACGAGGAGGAGGGACTCCTGGTGGCCGTGCGTGCGTCGCACGCGCCCGACGAGTACGAACCGTCCGCGATCGACCACGTCGTCACGGTCGACAACCTGTTCGACGCGGGGCTCACGACCCGTCTCGTGCGCGTGGTCCTCGATCTCGACGACGCACGCACCTCGCGTGCCGTGCCCGACTGCTCCCGCGCGACGGCCGAGTCGCTCCACGCGCAGATCGCCTCGATCGACGCCCGCATCGACTGCCTGCGGCAGAGCCGCGAGACGGTGCGGTCGTACCTGCGTCAGTCCTCGCACGCCGACCTCGTCGACGAGCGGTCCGTCCCTGCGGCTTGAGCGGTCGGGTCCCGGTAACCTGAGTCGGTGACGAACTCGACCGATCCCTCCGCTGTGCCCTCGACCACGCACGAGCGCTCCGTCCACTGGGTGCTCTCGATCATCTGCGAGGACCGGCCCGGCATCGTGCACGCCATCAGCGGTGCGATCGTCGAAGCCGCCGGCAACATCACCGAGAGCCAGCAGTTCTCGAGCGATGACACCGGACGGTTCTTCATGCGGCTCCAGGTCGAGGCGGCGGTCTCGCGCGAGCGGTTCGAGGCGGCCATCGCACCCGTCGTCGAGCGATACGCCCTCCAGTGGCGGCTCGACGTCGTCGGTCGTCCGCTCCGGACGCTCGTCCTGGCCTCGACGGCGGCGCACTGCGTCAACGACCTCCTCTTCCGCCAGCGGGCCGGCCAGCTCCCGGTCGAGATCCCCCTCGTGCTCAGCAACCACGGTTCGCTCCGCGATCTCGCCTCCTTCTACGGCGTGCCCTTCGAGGCGCTGCCCGTGACGGACGCCGCATCGAAGGCGGCGTTCGAGGCCAGGGTCGTCGAGGCCGTCGAGGAACACGACATCGAGCTCGTCGTCCTCGCCAGGTACATGCAGATCCTCTCCCCCGAGCTCTGCGAGCGCCTCGCCGGTCGCGCCATCAACATCCACCACTCCTTCCTGCCCGGTTTCAAGGGCGCGAACCCGTACAAGCAGGCGCACGCGCGCGGCGTCAAGCTCATCGGTGCGACGGCGCACTTCGTGACGAGCGACCTCGACGAGGGACCGATCATCGAGCAGAACGTCGTCCGCGTGGACCACTCCCGCTCCCCCGCGGAGCTCGTCGCCATCGGTCAGGACGAGGAGAGCCGCACCCTCACCCAGGCGGTGAAGTGGTTCGCCGAGGACCGCGTCCTCCTCGACGGTGCGCGCACGATCATCTTCCGCTGACCCGGAGCGGGCTCGCGGCCACGCGCCGTAGAATCGTGTGGTGTCTGAACGAACTCCCGCCGACGTGAAGATCGGCCCCAACGAGATCCTGCGGTTCTTCCTCGAACTCTTCGCCTTCTTCTCGCTCGGCTTCTGGGGCGTCGCGGTGTGGCCGTTCCCGCTGAACGTGGTCGTCGGGATCGCCGCCCCGGTCGTGGCGATCATCCTCTGGGCGCTGTTCCTCTCACCGCGCGCCGTGATCCGCATAGACCTCTACGGCCAGGCGGTCGTCGAGCTCCTCATCTTCGCGGCGGCGGCGCTCGCCTGGTTGCACCTCGGGCAGCCGATCATCGCGACCGTCTTCGCCGTGGTCGCCGTCGCCAGTGGTGTCGTCCGCGGACGGAAGCAGCTCGCATGACCGAGCTCCTGATCCACTCCACCACCAAGGTCGACGTCGACGGCCACCAGGACGCCTTCTGGCTGCACGCGGTCGACCGCGTCATCCGCTCCACCGGCACCGGCGACGACTGGCGGTCCATCCCCGTCGGCGACGGCGCATCCGTCCACGACGCACACGGCGGCCACCTCACGCCGGGGTTCATCGACCTCCACGTCCACGGTGGCGGCGGGTCGTCCTTCGACGACGGACGCGACGCCATCGGACGCGCTCTCGCGGTGCACCGGGCACACGGGACCACGAGGACACTCATCAGCCTGGTCTCGAACCCGGTCGACGCCCTCGTCGCGAGCCTCGAGGGGATCGCCGACCTCGTCGCCGAGGATCCCCTGGTCCTCGGCGCCCACCTCGAAGGTCCGTTCCTCTCACCGGCAAAGAAGGGCGCGCACGACCCCGGGGCGCTCATCGACCCGAGCCCGGCGGTCGTCGAACGCCTCATCGACGCGAGCCGCGGCACGCTGCGGCAGATCACGATCGCCCCTGAGCTGCCGAACGCCCTCGAGGCGATCCAGGTCCTCGTCGAGGCCGGCGTCATCGTCGCCGTGGGTCACACCGACGCCGACGAGGCACTGACGAAGACGGCGTTCGATCTCGGTGCCCGACTCGTCACCCACGTGTTCAACGCGATGAACGGGATCCACCACCGTGCGCCCGGACCGATCATCGCCTCCTTCGCCGACGAGCGGGTCACGGTCGAGCTCATCCTCGACGGCGAACACGTGCACCCCGACGTCGCCAAGCTCGCCTTCGAGCAGGCCCCGGGCCGCGTCGCACTCATCACCGACGCGATGGCCGCAGCCGGCTCTTCCGACGGCCGTTACCTCCTGGGCGCGCTCGAAGTCCAGGTGACGGACGGTCTGGCGCGGCTCGTGGAAGGCGACTCGATCGCCGGCTCCACGCTGACGCTCGACCGGGCGCTCCGACTCGCCGTCGCGAGCGGTGTGGCGGCGGACGCGGCGGTCGGTGCCCTCACGAGCACCCCGGCCCGTGTCCTCGGCCTCGCCGACCGCTTCGGACGACTGGCCCCGGGATACGCCGCCGACGCCGTCCTCCTCGACCACCAGTGGAACGTCCAGGCGGTCTGGGCCGACGGATCAGCCCTGCCGCGATGACGACGCCGACCGTCCTCGACGCCCTCCGTGACGCCCTCGGCGACGCGGTCTCGACGACGGACGCCGTCCTCGCGGACGCACGGTCCGACAAGTCGGGTCACGTGTCCGACGCCCCACCGATCGCCGTGGTCTCCGCGCGCTCCATCGAAGACGTCCAGACGGTCATGCGGATCGCCACCGCGACCGGGACGCCGGTCGTTACGCGCGGCGCCGGTACCGGACTGGCGGGCGGCGCGCTCGGCGGCGCGGGCGAGATCGTCCTGTCGACGCTCCAGATGCAGCGCGTCCTCGAGATCAACGAACCCGACCTCCTCGCGGTCGTCGAACCGGGCATCATCAACGGCGCCTTCAACGACCTCCTGCTCGCCCGTGGACTCTGGTTCGCGCCCGACCCGGCGAGCCGCGCGATCTCGACCGTGGGTGGGAACATCGCGACCGGTGCCGGCGGCCTGCTGTGCGCCAAGTACGGCGTGACACGCGACGCCGTCCTCGCCCTCAAGGTCGTCCTGGCCGACGGACGGCTCATCAGCGTCGGGCACCGGAGCGTGAAGGGGGTCACCGGCCTCGACCTCACGAGTCTCATGGTCGGCTCCGAGGGCGTCCTCGGCGTCATCGTCGAGGCGACCGTCCGCATCCGGCGCGTGACGCCGGGCACCGTCGCGACCATCGCCGGGTACTTCCCGAGCGTGGTCTCGGCAGCGGAGGCCACCGCCGCCGTCACCGCGTCCGGTGTCCAGCCGTCGATCATGGAACTGCTCGACCCCGTCGCGCTCGTCGCCGTGCACCGCTACCTGCAGCTGCCGACCCCGACCAGCGGCGAGGCGCACGTCGTGATCCAGACCGACGGCCCGAACGCCGAGGCGGAGGCCGCTGCAATCCTCGAGGTGCTCCGCGCCGGCGGCGGGCGTGCCGAGATGTCCACCGACCACGCGACGGGTGAGCACCTGTTGGCCGTCCGCCGCGCCCTGCATCCGTCACTCGAGCAGTTCGGCACCCCGCTCATCGAGGACGTGTCGGTCCCCCGCAGTCAGTTGGCGGCGATGTTCACGGCGATCGGTGAGATCGAGCGCCGGTACGGCATCTCCATCCCCACGGTCGCGCACGCGGGCGACGGCAACCTCCACCCGAACTTCGTCTTCGAGGGAGTCGAGGTACCAGACCTCATCTGGCAGGCCGCCGACGACCTCTTCACCACCGCGCTGCGGCTCGGCGGCACCCTCACCGGCGAGCACGGCATCGGCCTGCTCAAGAAGCGCTGGCTCGGCGACGAGCTCGGCGAAGATCAGCTCGCGCTCCAGCACGGGATCAAGCGGCTCTTCGACCCGGAGAACCTCCTCAACCCGGGCAAGATGTTCTGAGACCCTTCGACAGGCTCAGGGACCGGAATGAGGGGCGCTCAAGGACCGGAATGAGGGGCGTTCAGGGACCGGAATGGGGCGCGCTCAGGGACCGACGACGGGCGGCCGGAGGCAGGCTCAGGGACCGGAACAGGCTCCGGGAACGGCGACAGGCCCAGGGTCCGGACGGATCCGGTCCCTGAGCCTGTCGAAGGGTGTTACGCGAGCGATGCCTGTCGGGCGACGACCTGCGCGAGCACCGCGGGAGCCAGCGGGTGCTCGGGAGCGAGGCCGGTGACCTCCTCGACGAAGGTGCCCGGCGCGAGCTCGTGGAGCTTCGCCTGCAGGTGGACACTCTGCTCGTCGTCGGCGACGTCGAACTCGAGCGCGGCACCGATGGCCGAGACGAGGGCGTCGTGGGCCATGCCGCGCTCCGCCAGCTCCGCGGCGGGTCCGATGAACCGCTCGGTCCGGCTCAGCTTGCGCAGCGGCTGCCGACCGACGCGCTCCACGGTGTCGGGCAGGTGCACGTTCGCGAAGCGACGGAGGATCGTCTCGCGGTACTCGCGTTGCGCGTCGACGTCGAGCCCGTGCTTGGCGACGAGCAGCGCGGAGGTCTCCTCCAGCACCGCACCGACGGCTACGGCGATGGACGGCTCGGCGAGTGCTTCGGCGATGGTCCCGATACCGGCGCGTGCGCCGAAGTAGGCGACGGAGGCGTGGCCGGTGTTCACGGTGAAGAGCTTCCGCTCGATGTACGGCGCGAGCTCCTCGACGAAGTGGGCACCGGGGATCGACGGCAGCGAGCCGTTGAACGCCGGGGTCTCGATCGCCCACTCGTAGAAGGTCTCGACGGTCACGTCGATGCCCTGCCCGGCGGGCTGGCCCGGGACGATGCGGTCCACGGCCGTGTTCGCGAACACGGCCCGGGTCGACAGCGACGCCCAGGCCTCGTCGCCGACCGCCTGGCGCACCTCGGTGGCGAGAAGGTCGGTGGCGTTGATCGCGTTCTCGCAGGCCATGACGGCGAGCGGAGCGGCGTCGGCAGGACGGGCGGCGATCCCACGCGCGATGACCGGAGCGACGAAGCGCAGGATGGTCGGACCGACGGCGGTGGTCACCACGTCGGCGGCGGCGATCTCCTGGACCAGGGCCTCCTCGTCGGTGGCGCTGTTGATCGCACGGAACCCGGTGACGACCGTGTCCTTCGCGCCGTCGCCCACCTCGTGCACCGTGTAGCTGTCGGCCGCGGCGATCGCATCGATGAGCTCGGCGTTGACGTCCGCGAAGACGACCTCGTAGCCACCCTCGTGGAGGAGCAGGCCGACGAAGCCGCGCCCGATGTTGCCGGCGCCGAAGTGGACGGCTCGCATCACTCGTTGACCTCGCTCAGGAGCGCGTAGAGCTCCTCAGGCGTCTCGGCTGCGAGCAGCTTGGCGACCTCGTCGTCCTCGGAGAAGATGATGGCGATCTTGGAGAGGATCTCCATGTGCCCGCCGTCCTTGCCGGCGATGCCGACGACGAAGCGGACCTCGTCGCCGTCCCAGTCGATGGGGGTCTCATAGCGGGTGAACGACAGGGCGGAATCGCGGACCGCCTCCTTCGCGTCGTTCGTCCCGTGCGGGATGGCGAGGAGGTTGCCCATGTAGGTCGACACGGACTGCTCGCGGGCGAGCATGGCCTCGAAGTACTCGTCGGTCACGGCGCCGGCCGCTTCGAGGGCGTCGGCAGCGCGGCGGATGGCCTCCTCCTGCGTCACCGTCCCGGTGACGATGGTGATCCGATCCTGGGTCAGTACCTGCGACATGTCTTCCTCTGCATTCGTCGTGCGGGGCTCCGCCGGTGCGGTCCGGAGCCGGATGAAGGGCGGTGGATGGAGCCCCGGGGCGCACGCCCTTCGCGTGCGCCCCGGGATCGTTCCGTTGCTAGTGTGCTCCCTCTCCGCGGAGCAACTCCACCACTTCGTCGTACTTCGGAGAGTTCATGAAGTTGTCGACCGACATGTGCACGGCACTCGGGGTCTTCTCCTTCGCGCGCTCCGTCAGCTCGCGCTGGGTGATGACGAGGTCGACGTCGTCGGCGAGGTTCGCGATCGCCTTGTTGGTGACGGTGATCTCCTCGATGCCGGCCTTCTTGATCTTGTTGCGGAGCACCGAGGCGCCCATCGCACTCGAACCCATACCGGCGTCGCAGGCGAAGACGATGTTGCGGATCGGGCCGCGCTCGAGCGTCGTGACGACGCCCTCGTCGACGACGTCCGCACCGGCTGCGGCGCTTCCGGCGGAGAGGTTGCCGAGCACGCTCGACTTCTTGCCCTTGGCGGCTTCGGTCGCGGCGACGGCGGCCGAGAGGTCACCGGCGTTCTCGTTCTCGAGGTCGCGCTTCCGGCTGGCCCGCAGGATGATCGCGGAGATCCCGAACGAGACGGCTGCTGCGACGATGACCGACAGGATCACGCCGAAGTAGCTGTCGGGTGCGGTCTGGATGAGCACGGCGATGATGCTGCCGGGCGAGGCAGGGGCGCGGAGACCCGTGTTGAACGCGACGTTCGTCGCCACACCGGCCATGCCGCCACCGATCGCGGCCAGGACCAGCATCGGCTTCATGAGCACGTACGGGAAGTAGATCTCGTGGATGCCACCGAAGAACTGGATGATGACCGCGCCGGGGGCCGACGCCTTCGCGAGACCGATGCCGAAGAAGCAGAACGCGAGCAGGATGCCGAGGCCCGGGCCGGGGTTCGCCTCGAGAAGGAACAGGATCGACTTGCCGGTCTCCTCGGACTGCTGGACACCGAGCGGGGTCAGCACACCGTGGTTGATGGCGTTGTTGAGGAAGAGGATCTTGCCGGGCTCGATGAAGATGCTCGCGATCGGCAGGAGCGAGTTGGCGACGAGCCAGTCGACGATGCCCTCGAGGAAGCTGCTGAGCGCGGTGACGATCGGTGCGATACCGAAGAAGCCGCCGATGGCGAGGATGGCTCCGAGGATACCCGCGGAGAAGTTGTTGACCAGCATCTCGAAGCCGGCCTTGATCTTGCCGTCCCAGATCCGGTCCACCTGCTTCATGAGCCATGCGGCGAGCGGGCCCATGATCATCGCACCGATGAACATCGGGATCGCGCTGCCGACGATGACACCCATGGTCGCGATGGACGCGACGACGCCGCCACGCTCACCGTAGATCATGCGGCCACCGGTGTTCGCGATGAGCAGCGGGAGCAGGTACGTGATCATTGGGCCGACGAGGCCGACGTACTGCGGGAAGGTCGTGCCGTCGTCGGCCTGCGCGAGCGCCGTCGCGGCACCCTGCCAACCGATGAGGTCGGCGTTGCCGAAGCCGCCGAGGATCCCGTTCGGGAACCAGCCGGTCGCGATGAAGAAGGCGGTGATGAGGCCCCAGGCGATGAAGGCCGCGATGTTCGGCATGACCATGCCGGAGAGGAAGGTGCCGAATCGCTGAACGCCGACTCGTGCACCTCCCGGCTTCTTGGGAGTAGACGTCGTTGTCATGATGATGTTGCCTCTTTCATTTCGGGAGTCGTTGCAGCGGTGGCCGCTGCCCTGGCTTCGGCCGCACCGTCGGCGGCCAGTGCTGCTGCCGCGATGCGCCGGGCATCGTCGAGCGTGTACTGCTGGAGGGAATGACGGACGTCGGCGAGCGCCGACGGTGACATGGACAGGGTGGTGGCGCCGAGTCCGACGAGGACGACGGCGAGGAGCGGGTCGGCGGCTGCTTCGCCGCAGATGCCGACCGGCTTGCCGTGGTGCTGGCCGGCTTCGCCGACGAGCTGCACGAGACGGAGGACCGCCGGGTGCCACGGGTCCTGGAACGCGCCGACGGAACCGAGCAGGCGGTCCGCGGCGAGCGTGTACTGCGTGAGGTCGTTGGTCCCGATCGACGCGAATCCGGCGTGGGCGAGGACGCGGTCGGCGAGGAGGGCGCTCGACGGCACCTCCACCATGACGCCGGGCGTCTTCAGACCGTACTCGGCGGCGATCGCCATGAAGTACTTCGTCTCCTCGACGGTCGACACCATCGGGGCCATGACCCACAGGTCGGCGTTCGTCGCCGCATCGGCTTGGGCGAGCGCCGTGAGCTGCTCGCGCAGGATGTCCTCGCTCGCCCGCAACGCACGGAGGCCGCGGAGTCCGAGCGCCGGGTTGTCCTCGTGTGCGTCGTTCAGGAACGCCAACGGCTTGTCGGCGCCGGCGTCGAGGACGCGCACGACGACCTTCTGGCCGGGGAAGGCGTTCAGGAGCTTCTCGTAGTGCGCCCGCTGCTGCTCGACCGTCGGTGCGAGCGCCTGGTCGAGGAAGAGAAACTCGGTGCGGAAGAGGCCGACGCCTTCGGCGCCGAGCTCCGCGGCGGCGTCGGCGTGCTCGGCCGAGCCCAGGTTCGCGAGCAGCGGCACGGGGGTGCCGTCGGCCAGTGCACCGGGGACGACCGGTGCGTTCACGAGCGCGAGTCGGTCGGCGATGCGCTGCTCCGTGGCGGCGACGAGCTCGGGGGTCGGATCGACCGTGACCTCACCGGTTGCCGCGTCGACGACGAGCGTCGTGCCGTCGGTCAGTTCGGCTGCTCCGACGACGCCGACGATCGCGACGATCGACTTCTCGCGGGCGAGGATTGCCGTGTGCGAAGTCGGGCCGCCGTCGCTCGTGACGAGGCCCAGGACCAGGTCGAGGTCGAGGAGAGCGGTGTCGGCCGGCGCGAGGTCGCGGGCGACGAGGATGAACGGGTGGCCGGGCGAGGGGACGCCGGGGGCCGGCACGCCCATGAGGTCGGCGATGACCCGCTGCGACACGTCGTCGAGGTCGGCGGCGCGCTCCCCGAGGTAGCCGCCCATCGCAGCGAGCTGGTCGCGGAACGAGGCGAAGGCCGCGTAGACGGCCCACTCGGCGGTCTTGCCGTCCGCGAGCCGCGTGGCGATCTCCTCGGCGAGGGTCGGGTCCTCCGCCATCATCGCCTGGGCCTCGAGGACGTCGCGAGCGGCACCACCGGCGGCGGCGCCTCGGGCCTCGAGCTCACGGGCGACCGCGGCGAGGGAGGTGTTCGCGCGCTCGGTCTCGGTCGCGAGGTCGAGGGTGCTGGCGACGTCGGCGGGGGCGGGGAGCGGGTCGGCCATGCGGGCCACCGGGCCGACGGCGACGCCCTGGCCGATACCGATGCCCTGGAACGCGGTCATCGGACTACTGCTCGTCATGGTCGGTCACCAGGAGCTCGGAGAGCGTGTCGAGGGTGCCCTCGGCTGCGGCGCCCTCGCCGTCGACGGACAGGGTCACGTAGTCGCCGTGCTCGACGGCGAGCGCGATCACGCCGAGGATGCTCGCCGCGTTGACGGGCTTGCCGCTGCCCTTCGCGATCGTCACCGGGACCCCGGCGTCCTTCGCAGCCTGCGTGAACAGCTTCGCGGGCCTGGCATGCAGGCCGTGCGACGAGCCGATGCGGACGGTTCGAGTTGCCATGGGGTTACCTCCTGGTTGGTGATTGGATCGAGAGGACGAGTTCGAGGGCTCGCGCGCCGCCCTCGACGCCGAAGACGTCGCCAGGCAGGACGGCGACCGCGGTGCCGGTGGGCTCGGCCGCTGCGCGCAGCGCGGCCTCGTGGTCGGCGAGGTGGGCGCCGACGAGCAGGACGTCGACACCGTCGAGGGCGATCGTGCCGCTGAGGACCTGCGATTCGGCACCGGCCGCGACGGAGACGTCGACCGATCGGTCGGCTGCTGCGCGACGCAGGCGTTGGGCCATGAACGTGCTCGACGCACCCGCGCCGCAAATCACCAGGATCTTCATCGAACCTTCTCCAGAACCGCCGATTGCCTACCAACCCATCATTCCGTCGCGCCCCTCGCGGCTCCACCAGAAGCTCTTCCGCCGGGGCGGAAAGGTCGTCGAACGCGCGGAAGCAGCCGGGAAGGTGGTTGACTCGGTGGAGCGGTTCGCCCGGACCGCGCGACGGCCGACCGACGGAGAGGGCATCGTGGCACGCGAGAAACACGACCGCATGCTCGGCTACCTCGCGGGACGGGACGGTTGGACGACGGCCACGGAGGTCGCGGAGGTGCTCGGCGTCACTCCGCGGAGCGTCCGCAGCTACGTCACTGCGGTCAACACGCGCACCGCGCCGCACGATGTCGTCGAGTCCGGGCCGAACGGGTATCGGCTGAACGCCGACGGCTATGCGGTCTACCGGCGACGAGCCGCATCGGCGTTCGAATCGGAGACGCCCCGGGATCGGCTGTACGGGCTCGTCCGGTTGCTCATCAGCGCACCCTCGGGAATCGACGTGCACGAGACGGCACAGCGGCTCCACGTCAGCGAGTCGACCGTCGAGGGCGACCTGGGCCGGGTCCGCGCCATGCTCGCCGACACCGCCCTCACGCTCGACCGTTCCGGATCGACGGTGACGATGGCGGGCGGTGAGACCGAGCGGAGACGTCTCCTCAGCCGGATGTTCCGCGACGAGACCGATCGCGGCATCGTCGAACTCGAGGCGCTCCAACGCGCGTTCGCGCCGAACGAGTTCAGCCCGTTCAAGGGCGAGCTGCTCGAGGCGTTGACCGCGCGCGGTTACTACGTGAACGAGTACGGCATCGCGAACGTCCTGCTCCACATCGCGATCGCCATCGACCGCGTCACGAAGGACCGGCCGGCGGAGCCCGCAGACCATGCCCCGCGCACCCCGGAGGTCGAGGCGGTCGCGGAGGATCTGGCGCGGCTCGTCGACGCCCACTTCCACGTCGCGCTCGGCGAGGGCGACCTCGTGTACCTCAGCTACCTGCTCGTGACACGGGTGGTGACGCCGGGCAGTGGGGCTCCCGCTGAGGTCCTCGTCGACGACTACGTCAACCAGGACGACCTCGCCGCGGTCCGTCAGGCCGTCGACCGTGCCGGCCGCGAGTACCTCGTCGACCTCTCCGACGAGGACTTCATCGTCCGGCTCACCCTCCACGTCCAGAACCTCATCCGTCGTGCACAGGACCAGTCCTACTCACGCAATCCCCTGACCCGCTCGATCAAGACCTCATACCCGATGATCTACGAGCTCGCGGTCTTCATCGCCAGCCAACTGCAGCGGCACGGCTCGATCATCATCAACGACGACGAGATCGCCTACATCGCCATGCACGTCGGTGCCCAGCTCGAGCAGAAGGCCCGCAAGGAGGCCCTCCTCGGCTCCACGATCGTCTCCGCCGGCTACTACGACATGCACGAGGTGCTGCGCCGACGCGTCGAATCGCAGCTGGGCGACGTCCTCGACGTCCGATCCGTCATCACCCGCACCGATGTCGACTGGGCCGCCATCGACACCGACCTCGTGCTCACGACGATCGAGCCACCGGCCCCTGCCGACGGCATCGTCGTCATCCAACCGTTCCTCACCGCGGCCGACGTGGAGCGCGTCCGCACTGCGGTCAGCCGCGTCCGACGATCGTCCCGCTTGTCGGAGATCACCGACGAACTGCTGCAGTACTTCCACCCGGACCTCTTCCTCCGGAACGCGCGTGCCGAGGACGAGGAGGGCATGATCCGCCTGCTCGGCGAGCGCATGATCGCCCGGGGGATCATCGACGAGAGCTACCTCACCGCGGCGATCGAGCGGGAGCGCATGTCGTCGACGGCGTTCACCGACACGTTGGCCGTGCCGCACGCCATGGCGATGACCGCGCACTCGACGGCCATCGCGATCGCCGTGAACGAGACGCCGATGGAGTGGGGCGGAGCGCGCGTGAGCGTCGTCGCACTCGTGGCGTTCAGTGAATCGGGTCGCGCCGCGTTCCAGACGGTGTTCGACCAGTTCGTCGAGGTGTTCTCGGAGCGCTCGAGCGTCGCCCGGATCATCCGCCGTTCCGAGGACTTCGCCGGCTTCATCGACGAGCTCGTGCACGTCATCGACGGCTGAGCACCCGTCGCGCGGTCCCGGTCACCGAGCGGTCCCGGTCACCGAGCTTGTCGAGGTGCTCAGACGTGCTCGGTGACCACCACGGCGGTCGTGCCCGGCTCGAGTGCCTCGAAGACGTGCGGCACGTCCCCGGCGTGGGCGAGGTAGTCCCCCGGTCCGAGTTCGACCTCCTCGCCGACGGGTCCGACGGACGCGCGACCGGTGCTGAGGATCCAGTGCTCGACGACGCCCGGCATGTGCGGCTCCGAACGCCTCGGCTCCCCCGGTTCGACGACGATGCGGTAGATGTCGCGTCGGGCGTTCGGCGGGCACGCGGACAGCACCGTCGCGACGTAATCCGCCCCGGACGCGGCGAGGGTCGGCCCCTCACCGGCACGGATCACCTGGACCGGTCGCCGCACTGGCTCGACCAGGCGGGCGAACGGGACGTCGAGGGTGACGCTGAGCGCCCAGAGGGTCTCGAGACTCGGGTTCCCGAGCCCCGCCTCCAGCTGCGAGAGGGTCGACTTCGCGATCCCGGCTCGACGGGCCACCTCCGCGAGTGACAGGCCGGTGCGCTGCCGCTCGCGGGTCAGCGCCGCCGCGACCGCAGCGTGCGGTGCTCCGTCGTCGGATGGTTCGAGCTGCGGCATGCGTTCGCTCCAGAGTGTTACGCGTTCGATTTGACGAACGCCTGATCGACGTTCAATATAGTGTACGTGCGTTCGATATGGGGTCACCTCGGCCGGCCGACCACGCGGGCCATCGCGCTGGTCTGCATCGCCGACGGGCTGGTCGGCATCTCCTACGGAGCCGTCGCCGTGCACTCGGGCATCCAGCCCTGGGTCGTGCTGGCGCTCGCCTTGCTCGTCCTCGCCGGCGCATCGGAGATCCTGTTCGTCGGAATCGTCGCGGCCGGCGGGAGTCCGCTCACCGCGGCCCTGGCAGGGTTGCTCGTGAACGCCCGTCACCTGCCGTTCGGCCTCGCGATCCACGAGGTCGTCGGTACGGGCTGGCGTCGCGTGCTCGGGACGCACCTCCTCAACGACGAGTCCGTCGTCTTCGCGCTCGACCAGGACACCCTGGAGCGGAAGCGCGCCGCGTTCTGGGCGTGTGGCCTCGGCATCCTCCTCTGCTGGCCGGCGGGCGCGGCACTCGGAGCCTTCGCCGGCACGGTGATCGAGGACACGGACGCCATCGGACTCGACGTCATGTTCCCCGCCGTCCTGCTCGCCCTCATCTTCCCCGCCCTCCGCGAGCGCCGGACGCGCCGAGCCGCACTCGTCGGCGCGGTCGTCGCCGTCGCCGCGACGCCGTTCCTCCCTGCGGGGATCCCCGTCCTGTTGTCGCTCGTCGGTCTCCTGTTCGGCTTCGGCCGGAAGCAGCCGAAGCCGGAGGTCACCGCATGAACCAGTCGATGCTCGTGCTGGTCGGGATCGTGATCCTCGCGGTGGGCACCTACACGTTCCGCCTGGCCGGGCCACTCCTGCGGACCCGCACCGAGGTCTCGGAACGGGTCGAGACGCTGCTCGCGGACGCCGCCATCGTCCTGCTCATGGCGGTCCTCACGACCACGGCCCTGACCCAGGACCAGCAGTTCGCGGGATTCGCGCGACTCTCGGGCGTCCTGGTGGCCGGCGTCCTCGCGTGGAGGAACGCGCCGTTCGTCGTCATCGTCCTCGTGGCAGCCCTCACCACGGCGCTCCTCCGCCTGGCGGGCGTCGCCTGAGCCGTCAGATGCCCTGCCAGGCGGGCTTGTTTGCGTACGCGTAGCGGTAGTAGTCGGCGTGCTGCAGCTCGGACGCCGCCGCTTCGTCGAGGACCACCGTGGCACGCGGGTGCAGCTGCACGGCCGAACCGGGGAGGTTCGCGGAGAGCGGTCCCTCGAGCGCGGCGGCGATCGCAGCGGCCTTCCCCGCACCGAAGGCGAGGAGGACGAGGTGTCTCGCGCGGAGGATAGTGCCGAGTCCCTGGGTGATGCAGTGCATGGGTACGTCGTCGATCGAGTCGAAGAACCGTGCGTTGTCCCGGCGGGTCTGCTCTGTCAGGGTCTTCACGCGGGTGAGCGAGGCGAACGACGAGCCCGGCTCGTTGAACCCGATGTGGCCGTCGGTGCCGATGCCGAGGATCTGCAGGTCGACGCCACCGGCGGCCTGGATCGCCGCTTCGTAGTCGGCGCCGGCGTGCTGGATGGTCTCGGCCGCACCGTTCGGCACCTGGATGCGCTCGGGCACGAGGCCGAGTGGCTCGACGACCTCACGCGTGATGACGGAACGGTACGACTCGGGGTGCCCGGCCGGCAGGCCGACGTACTCGTCGAGGGCGAACCCGCGCACCTGCGAGAGGTCGAGGCCCTGCGAGCGTGCGGCGAGCGCCTCATAGACGGGGAGCGGTGTCGAACCCGTCGCCAGTCCGAGGACGGCGTCTGGACGCTCCTCGATCAGGGCGACGATCGCCTCCGCGACGAGGGCGCCTGCTGCACCGCTGTCCCCCACGATCACGACTTCAGCCATGCGACGATTCTCCTCTTCCCACGAGTGCTGCGCCGATCGCCGCGACGGGGGATCCCGTCGGCACGAGGCGCACGCGCTGTTCCAGTTGCAATGATGCGACGAATCGAGACCCGGCGGCGGATTCGGCCAGAGCCTCGCGGATGACGGCGAGCAGTCGCTCGCCGAGAGCGGTGAGTCCTCCTCCGAGGACGATGTCGTCGGCGTCGACGGTGAGGGTCAGGATGCGGACGGCCGCGGCCGCTCCGTGACCGAGGCGTGCGCGGAGCGCGATGGCCCGCGGGTCCCCGGCGTCGGCATGGTCGAAGAGGTCGAGCACCGGCAGCGCCACGTCGGCTCCCCAGGCGGCGGAGACCGCACCACCGGCGGCCATGGTCTCGACGCACCCGCGCTGCCCGCACCCGCAGCGGTCGCCGAGCGGATCGACCGACAGATGCCCGACCTCGCCGGCGACCCCGCTCGAGCCCTGCCAGAGCCGGCCGTCCGTGACGATGCCGGCGGCGACGCCCGTGCCCAGATTGAGGTAGGCCATCGTGCCGGAACCGTCGAGCAGCTGCCAGGCGCCGAGCGCGGCCGCCTTCACATCGTTCTCCACGGCGACGGGGACCCCGAGGCGCTGGGCGAGGATCGCACCGAGCTCGAGTTCCTCCACGTCGAGGTTGACGGCGTGGGTCACGCGGCCGGTGCCCGGGACGATGAGGCCGGGGATACCGACGCCGACCGACGTGAACGCGTCGACCGGACGCGCGACGGCGTCGGAGAGCCGGCTGACGGCCTCGACGGCGGTTTCGACGACCGCTTCCGGACCGCGTCCGGTGACCAGCCTGAGCCGGTGCAGGAGCGCGCCGTCATCCGTCACGACGACGGCATCGGTCTTCGTGCCGCCGATGTCGAGTCCCACCCTCACGCGGTTCGTCTCCGGAGGGCGTCGTGGCGCGTCTGCATGCTGTGGTTCCTTCGATCCGTGGTGCGACCCGCTCGCACCACCGGTTTGTTTGCCAAGCTTACAAATAAACGGGGCTCGCGTCCATGCCGACGACGACCGCACACGATGATCGGGCCGCGCACGCCTGCGGGTGGCGGGCTCCACCGGGTAGCCTGGAGGCCGACCCGCAGCGCGCGGGCGGGCCCGCCACGGGCACCGAACACGGGGGAATCACACCACCATGAAGAAGAACGCAGCAGCATTCCTCGGCGCGATCGCCGTCTCGGGCCTGCTCCTCACCGGCTGTGCCGGCGGCGCCCAGAGCAAAGAGGATGCGTGCAAGCTCATCCAGTCCGAGGTGACGGAGTCGGCTTCGCAGCTGCAGTCGGGCCTGAGCTCGCTGTCCTCCGACCCTGAGGCGGCCGTCACCCAGCTCGACGACTTCTCCGGAACGTTCAAGGCGGCGGCCGACAAGGTCACCAACGACGAGGTGAAGACCGCGGCGAACGACTCGGTGAAGGCGCTCAACGACTTCATCGACGTCGCGAAGACGGCTGTCGACGACCCGCAGAACGTCGACCAGACCGGGCTCACCGATTCACTCACGAAGCTCCAGGACGAGTTCACCACGCTCGGCAACACCTGCAGCCTCTAGCTCGACACGACTGATGACGGGCCCCGGATCGGCTGATCCGGGGCCCGTCGCCGTCTCCGGGCCGACGGCTACTTCACGGATCCCTCGGTGAGCCCGCCACGCCAGAAGCGTTGCAGCACGATCATCGCGATCGCCAACGGGATGATCGACAACAGCGCGCCGCCGGTCGTCAGCTCGTAGAACTCCGGCAGGCGGTCGACCTGGCTCCGCCAGTTGTTGAGGCCCAGCGTGATCGGGTACAGCGTGCTGTCGGACAGCATGACGAGCGGCAGGAAGTAGTTGTTCCAGATGCCGACCAGCTGGAAGAGGAAGACGGTCACGAGCGCGGGCGTGAGGATCTTCAGCCCCACGGTGTGGAAGATCCGCAGCTCGCTCGCGCCGTCGATCCGTGCCGCCTCGATGAGCGAGTCGTCGATCGTCGCGTCGGCGTAGATCCGGCAGAGGAACAACCCGAACGGCGAGACGAGCGACGGCAGGAGCACCGACCAGTACGTGTTCGCGAGCCCCATCTGGCTGAAGAGCAGGAACAGCGGGAGCGCGGTGGCCGTCCCCGGCACGAGGACCCCGCCGAGGATGGTGCCGAAGACGAGGTTGCGCCCGCGGAACCGGTACTTGGCGAGCGCGTACCCCCCTGCGGCGGCGAGGTACGTCGCGATGAGGGCTCCCACGCCCGCGTACAGCACCGAGTTGCCGAACCAGCGGACGAAGATGCCGCCGTCATAGGTGAGCACCTCGTGGAGGTTCGACCACAATGAGAACTCGGAGCCGAGGAGGAAGCCGTTGCTGCCGAACAGATCCTCGGTGCTCTTGGTCGCAGCGATCACCACCCAGTACACCGGTACCAGGAAGTAGATCGCGACGACGACGAGGATGCCCGTCACGAGCACCCGCATCGCCCTGGACCCACCGGGTCGACCCTGCTGGTCGCTCAGCCGCCGGGCACGCTTCGACGAGGTCGCGGTCGTGATGCTCCGGGTCTCGCTCATGATGCCCTCCTCGACGTCAGACGCAGGAAGATGAACGACAGCGCGAACGCGACAACGGCGATGAGCACCGCCTGCGCTGCGGCGACGTTGTAGTCGTTGTAGGCGAACGCGGTCGTGTAGGCGCTGAGGTTCGGCGTGTACTCGTTGTCGATCGCGGGCGACACGGTCTGCAGCACCTGGGGCTCGGCGAAGAGCTGGAGCGTGCCGATGATGGAGAACACGGTCGTGAGGATGAGCGCCGGCCGGATGAGCGGGAGCTGGATGCTCATCGCGACGCGGAACGGCCCGGCGCCGTCGACCTTCGCGGCTTCGTACACCTCGCCGGGGATGGCCTTCAACTGGGCGACGATGATCATCATGTTGTAGCCGGTGTAGGTCCACGTCACGATGTTGGCGATGGACCAGAGCACGGTGCCTGCGCCGAGGAAGTCGAGCTCGATCCCCATCGCCCCGGCGATGTCGATGATCGGGCTGAGTCCCGGGACGTAGAGGAACGACCAGAGGATCGTCGCGATCACGCCGGGGATGCCGTAGGGCAGGAAGTACACGGCCCGGAAGAATCCCGGCCATTTCGCGGAGGCGGACTCGAGGAGGAGCGCCAGCAGGGTGCACAGGGCGATCATGACCGTGACCTGCACGACGCCGAAGAGGAGCATCCGGCCGATCGAGGCGATGAAGTTGCCGTTCTCCAGGGCCTGGGCGTAGTTGGAGAACCACGCGAACTCGGTCGTGACACCTTCCTCGCCGAAGACGCCCTTCCGTGAGACCCGGAGGAAGCTGCTGCCGATCGCGACGATGATCGGCAGGATGAAGGTGAGGACGAAGAGCGCCAGGAACGGCCCGAGGAGCACCCACGGAGCCGCGATCGAGGTCCGGCGTCGGCGCTGCGCCCCTGACCGCGACGGGTCGTCCGCCACACCGCGCGCCGGGCGTTCCGTGACGGCGCTCACGACGCCGCCTCGATCCGGAGGCCCTTGTTGCGGAAGGCGGTGATGACGTCGCGCTGTCCCTGGACCACGGCGTCCACGAGGGTGCCGCCTGAGGCCTTGGCCCGGAACCCGTCGGCGAGGATGTTGAAGGTCTGCTGGGTGAGTGGCCACCACTGCCACTCGTTGTTCTGTTCCTTGGCCGCCGGCACGAAGACCTCCTCGTTGTAGTTCTGACCACCGAAGAACTCGCTCGGTTGCTGTCGGCGCGCGCCGATGTAGGCGTCGTTCGGCGACCACCCGATGCCTGAGTGCTCGATCATGGCGTCGATGCCGGCGTCGCTCGTGGTCATCCACACGGCGAACTCGAGCGCCTCGCTCGGGTGGGCGCTGTTCGCGAGGACGGCAGCCGTGGACCCGCCCTGGAAGGTCGAGCCGTACCCCTCACTCCCCCACCGGGGCAACGGCGCGACCTGCCACTTGCCCTCGGCCCCCGAGACGCCCTGCAGGAGGGCGTCTCCCCAGCTGGCTCCGGCGAGCGACGCGATCGAGTCCTTCGCCGCAGCGGCGAACCAGGCCGGTGAGAATTGACTGTAGGAGGTGGTCATGACGCCCTCGTCGATGGCCCGGTCGAAGAATCTGGCCGTCTCCAGGGTCGCGTCGTCCGTCATGTCCACGATCCACCGGTCGCCGTCGACACGGAACCAGGACGCGCCGGCCTGGGTCGCCATGGCCGCGAACCACGAGGCGTCGTCGAGGGCGAAGCAATCCAGGTACATGTCGGCCTCGCGCACCGCCCCGGCCACCTGCAACCACTCGTCCCAGGTGGCCGGGGGCTTCGCGCCCACCCGGTCGAGCAGGTCCGGGCGGTAATAGAGCGCCATCGGACCGGAGTCCTGTGGGATCCCGTAGACCCCGTCGACGTAGGAGACCTGGTTCCAGAGGGTCTCGTTGTACCGCGACGCGACCTCGTCCGCGCCGTAGCGCCGGAGGTCGACCAACCCGTTCACGAGCAGGAACTCGGGGAGCGTCCGCATCTCGACCTGCGCGAGGTCCGGACCACCACCCGCGGCGAGCGCCGAGTAGAGCTTCTGATACCCGCCGTCGTTGCCTCCGGGGATCCACACGGCCTCGACCTGCACGTTCGGGTGGTCGGCGTTCCAGACGTCCGCGACCTTCTGGAGGTCCTTCAACCAGGCCCAGTACGTGAGCGTGATCCGTTCGCCGGCGGCTGCCGGGGCGATCGTCGGACCGGTGTTCGGCGACACCGTCCCCGGGGTGGAACAGCCAGCCAGGAGCGCGGTCGCACCACCCGCTGCAGCCCAGGCGAGCAACTGTCTTCTCGTCATCGGTGACATCGATGGTCCTCACTTCGTCGTCGAGGTGGTCCATCGACGCTAACACGACCGTTGGCACCGGCGTCGAGACCCGAACGGCGGACGGGGCCCGGGAGCGTGTGCTCCCGGACCCCGTCCGTGTGGTGCTGGTGTCGGTCAGGCCGACGTCATCAGGCCAGGCGTGCCTTGAGGTTCGCCGAGATGGTCTCGAGGAACTCCTCAGTCGTCTGGTAGGCCTGGTCGGGGCCGACGAGGAGCGCGAGGTCCTTCGTCATGGCGCCGGACTCGACCGTCTTGATGACGACGTCCTCGAGGGTCGCCGCGAACTCGATGAGCTCCTGGTTGCCGTCGAGCACGCCTCGGTGCTGCAGGCCACGGGTCCACGCGAAGATCGAGGCGATCGGGTTCGTCGACGTGGGCTTGCCCTGCTGGTGCTGGCGGTAGTGGCGCGTGACGGTGCCGTGTGCCGCCTCCGCCTCCACGATCTTGCCGTCGGGCGTGGCCAGCACGCTCGTCATGAGACCGAGCGAGCCGAAGCCCTGCGCCACGGTGTCGGACTGCACGTCGCCGTCGTAGTTCTTGCAGGCCCAGACGTAACCGCCCTCCCACTTCATGGCCGAGGCGACCATGTCGTCGATGAGTCGGTGCTCGTAGGTGATGCCGGCAGCCTCGAACCGCTCCTTGAACTCCGCGTCGAAGATCTCCTGGAAGATGTCCTTGAACCGGCCGTCGTAGGCCTTGAGGATGGTGTTCTTCGTGGAGAGGTACACCGGGTAGTTGCGGTTCAGGCCGTAGTTGAGGCTCGCACGCGCGAAGTCGCGGATCGACGCGTCGAGGTTGTACTGCACCTGTGCGATGCCGTCGCCGGGCGACTGGAAGACCTCGAACTTCTGCGGCTCCGAACCGTCGTCGGGCGTGAACTCGACCGTGAGCTTGCCCTCGCCCTTGAACAGGAAGTCGGTCGCGCGGTACTGGTCGCCGAACGCGTGGCGGCCGATGATGATCGGCTTGTTCCACCCGGGCACGAGACGCGGGATGTTCGAGATGATGATGGGCTCGCGGAAGATGACGCCGCCGAGGATGTTGCGGATGGTGCCGTTCGGGCTCCGCCACATCTTCTTGAGACCGAACTCCTCGACACGGGCCTCGTCGGGGGTGATGGTCGCGCACTTGACGCCGACGCCGTGCTTCTGGATGGCGTGTGCGGCGTCGATCGTGATCTGGTCGTCCGTCTCGTCACGCTTCTCGATGCCGAGGTCGTAGTACTCGAGGTTCACATCGAGGTAGGGGTGGATGAGCGAGTCCTTGATGAACTGCCAGATGATGCGAGTCATCTCATCGCCGTCGAGTTCGACGACGGTGCCTTCGACCTTGATCTTCGACACTGGTTGTCCTTTCTGATGCCGCCCTGAGCCGAGCGGCCTACGGAGGTGCGCACGCGGTGGAGTGCTCCGCATGGCATGGAGGAGACCGCATCCGAAAGGTGGACGGCACGGCCACGCCCTAGCTTACAAGACCCGCCAGGTCTCTTGACATCGAGACAGTTGCGGATGGCCTGGTTCCGTCCACGACCCCAGCTGTGGGTCGGCCGTGGAAGTCGGCGGTCACCGCGTGTCGCCCGGGGGCCGGACTATCCGCGGTCGGCTCGACCGGTTAGCCTAAGGACATGGCTGAGCTGCGTCTGGAAGAACTGTCCGCATCGACGATCGTGGCGGTCAACGCGCTCACCATGAAACCCGGGCAGGAGCAGTTCATCGCCCCGGTGTCCTACGCGGTCGCCGCCGCGGTCGTGAACCCCGCCACCTCCTGGCAGCGCGTCATCCTCGACGGCGACGAGGTCGTCGGCTTCATCTCCGCCAACTTCGACCACGAGTCGACGCAGGAGGAGTTCCGCTCCGCCCTGTGGCGCATCAACGTCGACGCCGACGACCAGGGCCGGGGCGTCGGCCGGTTCGCGGTGGCCTCGCTCATCGAGGAGGCCAAGCAGCGTGACTTCGACCACGTCAACGTCATCTACGAGCCCGGTGATCTCGGTCCGGAGGCGTTCTTCCTCCGCGTCGGGTTCACCCCCGTCGGCGAGACCCAGTACGGCGAGACCATCGGCAGCATCAGTCTCTGAGGCCGTGAGCGGGTCGTCACCGACGGACTCGGCTGAGGCGTTCGCCGAGGCCGTACTGGCCGTCGTCGCCGACATCCCCGAGGGTTGCGCCTTGAGCTACGGCCAGGTCGCGTCGATCATCGGGTCGAAGTCGGCTCGTGGCGTCGGTCGCGTGATGGCGCAGTACGGGCATGCCGTGCCCTGGTGGCGAGTCGTCCGGTCGGGCGGTCTCCCTCCGACGGGGCACGAGGATCGCGCGCTCGAGCACTACGAGGCCGAAGGCACACCGATCGTCCCGATGAGCGGCGGGCGATACCGCCTGGGCCGCGAGGCGCTACTGTACTGACCGGATTCGCGCCCGATCAGCCGGGAAGGTGGATCGAGACGACCGTCCCTGCACCGACCGGGCTCTCGACGCGCATCGTCCCGCCCACGGCGTCGACCCGGTCCGCGAGGCCGCGCAACCCACTCCCCCGCGCAGGATCGGCACCGCCGACCCCGTCGTCCGCAACGACGACTCGGAGCCCGCCGTCGGGGTCGTCGGAGACGACCACCTCGCAGCTGGACGCCCCGGAGTACTTCGTGACGTTGGCCAGGCACTCCGAGACGACGTAGTAGACGGTCGCCTCGATGAGTTGCCCGGGCCGCTCGCGCAGCTCGACGGTGACCTTGGTGACGACGGTGCACCGGCGCCCGAGCTCGGCGATCGCCGGCACCAGTCCCCCCTCGGCCAGGAGCGCCGGATGCAGTCCTCGGGCGAGCTCGCGGAGCTCCTTGATGGCGCTCGCGAGCTGATCGATGGTGGTCTCGAGGCCGTCGGCCAGGGCGAGTTGGCCGTCGGCGCGTGCCGCGTCGCTCGCCATCCGGAGTCGCAGGGCGACGGAGAACAGCTGCTGCTGCGAGCCGTCGTGCAGGTCTCGCTCCGCCCGCCGTCGCGCTTCGTCGGCCGCCTGCACGATGCGCAACCGCGATCGGCTCACCTCCCGCAACGAGTGGCGGAGTTCAGCGGTGAGTCGTTCGTTGTCGATCATGATGCGCAGCGACGCCGACACCGACCGGAGCAACTGCGGGTTGTCGAGCAGTGCCGCGTCGTGCTCGATGTACACGAGCGGCGCGTCCGCATCGCCGACGCTCGACATCGCCCGACCGCGTGGGTCCCGGTCGGTGGTCCGCTGCGATCCCGGCCAGACGAGCCGGGCGGTGCGGTCGCCGAGGACGGTCTTCACGGCACCGTCCCAGCGGTCGTGGCCGGTCTCGCTCAGCTGTCCGGTCTGCACCAGGTCGACGGCCCTGGCGCGGATCGTCCGCATCCGGATGAGACCCGTCGCGTACGCCGCGGGAACGAGCACCACCGAGAACGCGTTGAGGTCTTCGACGAAAAGCCGGAGATGCTCCGGCCATCCCCCGAGGCGGACGAGGGACCACGCCACCCCGATGACGAGCCACAGCACGAACGCGACCGGCATGATGAAGGCCACCTGTCTGGCCGCTCCGCTGCTCCGCGCCCATCGCAGCAGCACGACACCCGCGACGACGACCGCGAAGGCCCCCATGACACCCGCATGGACCCGACCGAGCACGTCGGCCACGTCTCCGGCGGCGAGGACGGCATACCGACTCCGCTCGTGGCTCGCGTCGAGCACGTGGTTCGGCGTCGCCAGGAGCGTCACGATCGCATAGGTGACGAGGTAGACCGATGCGGTGATGACGAGCCGCCGGTCGAAGCCGCGCCGCAGCCGGCCGGCCGGGAAGGCCAGCGCGAGCCACACCAGCGCGACCCCCGGGAGCACGGAGATCGACATGAGGAGCGGCCACAGCCAGCCCGCGTCGACGCCGTACGCCCACATGTAGGCCGTCTCGGCCAGCGCGTACCCGACGATCACCCAGCCCGGAGTTGCCGTCGGAGCCAGCCACCAGATCAGCCCCGCCGCCACCAGCGCCGCGAGGTGGCCCACCAACCAGGGCAGACCGTTGCCGTCGGCGACGCCCGGCTGGACGACGCCGAACACGACCGACAGGACGCACACGAGCGCGGCGGCGAGCAGGATGCCGAGTCGCAGCGGCCACGGCAGTCGACCGCGGCCGGCCGGTGCCGGGATCGGCAGCGATGTCGCCCGTCCGTGTGGGCGACCGTCAGCCATCCGCGTGTTCCAGCCATCGCACGACCGCGAGGACGCGGCGGTGGTCCGCCGGAGAGTCCTCGAGTCCGAGCTTGGCCAGGATGCGGCTGATGTGTGCTTCGACGGTCTTCAGACTGACGACCAGCGCCTTCGCGATGCCGGAGTTCGACCGCCCCTCGGCCATGAGGGTGAGGACTTCACGTTCCCGCTCCGTGAGGTGGTCGAGACCGTCCGACCGGGTCCGCTCCGCGACGAGGAGGGAGACGACCTCGGGATCCACGACGGACTCACCCGCCGCCACGCGCTCCACGGCGTCGACGAGCGTCCCGGAGTCGGCGACGCGATCCTTCAGCAGGTAACCGGTGCCACCACCGGAGCCGAGCGCGCGGACCGCGTAGGACGGCACGGCGTAGGTGCTCAGCAGGAGCACCCCGGCGGCGAAGCCCGACGCCCGCAACTGCTCGAGGGCGACGATGCCCTCGTCGGTGTGGGTGGGCGGCATCCGGATGTCGAGCACGACGGCGTCGAGCTGCAGCCCCGCGTCGATGCGATCGACCAGGTCGACCGCCGAGCCGAACGAGCCGACCACGTCGTGACCACCCGCCTTGAGGATCTGCGCGACACCCTCACGGAGGAGCACCGCGTCGTCCGCGACGGCGACACGGAGCGAACGCGGTTCCAGACTGGTCATCCGCTCATTGTGGCAGGTCGACGAGACGAGGTGTAGTGCCCACGGGGTCACTCCGTCACCGGAGGACCCCGTGGACACGCCTGCGCGGTCCTGGTCAGCCGACCGAAGACCGCCAGGCGGCGTGCATCGCGGCGAACCGACCCGTCCCGCCGATGAGCTCCGCGGGCGCGCCGTCCTCGATCACCCGGCCGTGCTCCATCACGAGCACCCGGTCGGCGATCGCGACGGTCGACAACCGGTGCGCGATGATGATCGCGGTACGGTCCGCGAGCAAGGTCTGCAGCGCCTCCTGGACGAGTCGCTCGCTCGGGATGTCGAGCGAAGCGGTCGCTTCATCGAGGATCAGCACGGCCGGATCCGCGAGGAACGCCCGTGCGAACGACAGGAGCTGCCGCTGGCCGGCCGAGACCCGACCACCGCGCTTGTTCACGTCGGTGTCGTAGCCGTTCGGCAGCGCCTCGATGAAGGTGTGCGCGCCGACGGCCTTCGCTGCGGCGGTGATCTCCTCGATCGTCGCGTCGGGCTTGCCCAACGCGATGTTGTCGGCGACCGAGCCGGAGAACAGGTACGCCTCCTGCGTCACCATGACGATCGCCCGACGGAGGTCCTTCGGGTGCAGGTCGCGCAGGTCGATGCCGTCGAGGCGCACCGCACCGTCGGTCGGGTCGTAGAACCGACTGATGAGCTTCGCGAGCGTCGATTTGCCCGCACCGGTCGTGCCGACGAGCGCGATGGTCTGCCCTGCGGGGATCTCGAGGTCGAACTTCGGGAGCACCACCCGGTCGGCGGCGTACGCGAACGTCACGTCGTCGAAGGTGATCCGTCCCTGCGACGTCCACAGGTCGACCGGCGCGACCGGGTCTGGCACCCCGGGACGCTCCTCGAGCACGCCGGAGATCTTCTCGAGTGCCGCCGCGGCCGACTGGTAGGAGTTGTAGAACATCGCCATCTCCTCCATCGGGTCGAAGAACCGGCGCGTGTAGAGGAGCGCCGCGAGCAGCGCTCCGATCGCGAGCTGTCCGTCCGCGACGCGGAACCCGCCGACGAGGAGCACCACGGCGACGGAGACGTTGCCGATGAACACCAGTCCGGGATCGAACACCCCGAACAGCTGGATGACCCGGGCGTTGGTGTCGCGGTACTGCTCCACGAGCTCGCCGAACGCGCGCTCGTTCCGCCGCTCCTTCCGGAACGCCTTCACGGCACGGATGCCGGTCATCGCCTCCACGAAGAACACGATGAGCTTCGCCGACCGGACCCGCGACTCGCGGAACATCCGCTGCGAGCGGAGCTGGAACCAGCGCGTGAGCACGAACAGCGGGATGAGCGACCCGAGCAGCACCAGCCCGCTGACCCAGTCCACGAGGACGAGGGCCACGGCCGTGAAGCCCATGTACAGCACGCCGGACACGAGCTGGTTGATGCCGGAGTCGAGCAGCTCGCGGATGGAGTCGAGGTCGCTCGTCTGCCGGGAGATGATGCGACCCGAGGTGTAGCTCTCATGGAAGTCGAGGCTGAGCCGCTGTGTCTGCAGGAACACGCGCTTCCGCAGGTCGATCAGGATCGCCTGGCTGATCCGAGCGGCGAGCACGGTGTACCAGGAGATCAGCGTCGCACCGGCGGCGCCGGTCAGCAGGTACGCGCCGACCACGAGGAAGGCCGGCATCCAGTCGGCGCGTTCCAGGACGGCCGGGAGGGCGCGGTCGATGCCGAGGGCGATCAGCGCGGGCCCGGCGACCTGGGCGGCGGTCGACACCACGACGATGGTCATGGCGGCGATCACGCGCAGGCGCAGGGGCGCGAGCAGCGATCCGAGCAGGCGCAGCGAACGGCGCCGGATGTGCGCGGACTCGTCACGGGTGAGGTCGTCGCGCTCCTCACCCTCCACTCCGTGGACGGTCGTCGGCGGGGTCACAGGTTCACCTCCTGGCGGTTGGACTCTCGTTCGTCGTCTTCCAGACTCGAGATCACGTAGCGGTAATGGGCGTTGTGCTGCAGCAGCTCGGTATGGCGACCCACCGCGGTGATGCGACCGTCCTCGAGGAGGGCGACGCGGTCGGCGAGGGTGACGGTGCTCGGTCGGTGGGCGACGATGAGGGCCGTGGTCGAGGCGAGCACTCGGCGGAGTGCCGCCTCGACGAGCGCCTCGGTGTCGACGTCGAGCGCCGACAACGGGTCGTCCAGCACCAGTACCTCCGGCCGCGCAGCCACCGCTCGGGCGAGTGCGAGCCGCTGACGCTGCCCACCGGACAGGCTGAGCCCCTCCTCACCGACCAACGTCTCCACACCGTTCGGCAGTTCGTCGACGAACCCGGCCTGGGCGATGTCGAGCGCCTCGTGCAGGATCCGATCGGCCTCCGCGGAGTCGAGGTCGATGTCGTCCCGCCCGAGGAGGACGTTCTCCTTGACGCTCGCGGAGAAGAGGGTCGCATCCTCGAACGCCATCGCGATGTGCCGGCGCAGGTCCTCCCGGGTGAGCGCGCGGATGTCGACCCCGTCGAGCAGGATCCGCCCGCCCGTGACGTCGTACAGGCGGGTGGTCAGTGCCGTGATCGTCGACTTCCCGGAGCCCGTCAGACCGACGAGTGCCATGGTCTCCCCCGGCTCGAGCCGGAGGTCGACGCCGTTCACCACGTCCGCGTAGCGGTCGGGTGCGTCCTGGTAGCGGAAGTGCACGTCCTCGAACACGAGCTCACCACGCGGTTCACGGATGCGCTCGGGGTGTTCGGGGTCGGTGATCGTGTTGACCGAGTCGATGACCTCGAAATACCGGTCGGTCGCCGTACGGGTGTCGAAGGTCATCGCGAGCAGGAAGCCGATCGACTCGATCGGGAACCGCAGGATCGTGGCCGTCGCGAAGAAGGCGAACAGCTGACCGACGGTGAGTTCGCCGATCGACGCGAGCCAGACCCCCGCCAACAGGCAGAGCGCGAAGGCGACGTCGGGCAACAGGACCAGCCAGAACCAGATCCCCGCGATGGCCTTCGCCTTCTCGATCTCGGTGCCCCGCAGGTCCTCGGCGCGCGACGCGAAGCTCCGCAGGGCGTGCTTGCCTCGACCGAACGCCTTGAGCACCCGGATGCCGTGGACGGACTCCTCGACGGCGGTCGCCAGGTCACCGGCCTGGTCCTGGCTGCGCCGGGCGATCACCGAGTACCGCCCCTCGAAGGTGAACCCGAACACCCACACGGGGATGGCGAGCGCGATGAAGATGAGTCCGAGCAGCCAGTTCCAGGTGAACAGGATGACCGCACCGATGACGATCGTGACACCGTTGACGATCAGGAGCACGAAGCCGAACGAGATCCACCGGCGGATGAGTCCGAGGTCGCTGACGGCGCGCGAGAGCAGCTGCCCGCTCTGCCAGCGGTCGTGGAAGGTCACGGGGAGGTCCTGCAGCTTGGCGAACAGCGCATTGCGCATCCGCGCCTCGACGTGCGTCCCAGGAGTCAGGACGAACCAGCGGCGCAGCGCGATCATGACCGCCTCGAGGACACCGAGCGCGAGGACCACGAGCACCGCCGGCCAGATCTGCGAGGAGTCGCCGGTCGAGAGCGGGCCGTCGACGAGGGCCTGCAGCACGAGCGGGATCGCGAGCGCCACCAGGCCGGCGACGAGCGCGGCGACCATGCCGAGCACGATCCGCGGCATGGCCGTCTTCGCGAACGGGTAGATCCGCATCAGGGCACGGAAGGTGCTCTGACGCGGTTGGACAGGACGGCGTTCATCGCCGAGCGGAGTCATTGCGGGGATTCCTTGCGAGAGTGTCGGTGACGTCGATCACCGACGGAATGATGGTCGTGGAACGGCCGGACGGCGAGGTCGCTGTGCGAGGTCGCAGCATCCGGTGACGGGCCCGGACGAGGCCGGACGGACGGTGAGGTGGACTGCCTGGCGCTCGTGCTAAGCGTCGGCGTCCGCTGCGGCGGCGCGTCCGGCTGGCGCCGGGACGGCCACCGGGCGGCGGCTCGAGGCGGAGCGTGCACGATCGACCGTCGGCGCGAGCGCGGTGTGGTTCGAGAGCGTCATGGCATCCTCCTCATCCTGTGGGGCGAGAGCCGCGGGCCGGGTGCACAGGTCGCACTCGAACGCGGACGGCGACCGATCACGGTGAACGAGGTTCGGCGCAGCAGACCAGACTATGGGAATCGGCCGTCAGGCTGCAAGGGATCCATGCGGTTGCACGCACCGGACCGGGTGCGCTCGTCGTCAGGAGGTCGGTTCGTCGACGATGCCGACGAAGGCTCCGATGCCGTCGACCTCGCGCCGACGGGCGCCCTCGGGCACCGGAGGCAGCTCGTCGGCGCCGTGCCAGGAGCAGCTCACCATCGAGAACTCCGGCCACCACTTCTTCGGGCGGAGCGTCTCACTGGTGCCGCAGATCGTGCACCGCAACTCCACCCAGACCGGCCGTTTCCCGGTCCGGTTCGCGCGTGACTGCACGTACCAGGCCGGCGGGTCGGCCAGGAACGCCGCCAACTGGTCCGCCGACCAGAACGGCGGGATCCCGTGGTGCCTGGCCATCTCGAGCGGGATGTCCAGTCGCTGCGCGACGGTCCTCCGACTCAGATCCCGACCCCCGCGCGCTCCAGCCTGCTGCTCCACGATCGACTCAGCTGACCCGCACGGACAGGCAGGTCACGCAGCCCTCGAGCTTCTCGAACTCGCTGATGTCCACCTGGACCACGGTGTAGCCGCGGTCCTCGAGCAGCGCGGCCGTCTTGGGAGCGGCTGCGGAGATGAGTACGGTGTCCTCCGCGAGTTCGACCACCGCGACGCCCTCGCGCTCGGGCACGACGAGGTGGCGACCGAAGAAGGACGGGTCCTCGACGAGGTCGGGGTGGACGAGCACGGTCCCGTCGGGGAGCGCGGTGACGGTCGACTTCAGGTGGAGGGCGGTCGTGACGGGGACCGCCACGACGTCGAACCCGAGCGGCGCGAGGATGGCTCGGAGCTGCCGGACGCCTTCGGCGTTGGTGCGGCCGCTGCGACCGACGTAGACGGTCGTGCCGACCCGGAGGACGTCGCCGCCCTCGAGGGTGCCTTCGCCCTCGATGCGGTGGATCCGGAGGCCGAGCTCACGGGCGGTGGTCTCGGCTGCGACGACCTCGGGGCGACGGCTCTCGGCGCCCGGTCGGGTCACCACGGCGACGTCGCCGATCACGATGACGGCGTCCTCGATGAAGACGGAGTCGGCGAGCTGGTCGGCCCAGGAGACCTCGGTGGTGTCCCAGCCGGCGGCGTCGAACGCTGCGACGTACGCGTCCCACTGCTTGTCGGCGAGTTCGGTGTCGATCGGCGTGCGCTCCAAGTGCGTCACGAGGCCTTCAGCGAGGTTGGAGGCGGGCATCCGCACGAGTGCGACGCGGCGTCCGTCGTCGAGCACGGCGTCCTGCGTGCGGACGACCATCCAGTACACGGGGTATCCGATGAAGGCCGCGGAGAGCGCGACGACGACCACGAAGACGAGGTTGAGGCTGATGAGCGTCGCGACGATGCTGCCGAGCACGGTGCTGTCGATGGGCTGCCCCGTCGTCGCCACCTGGACGATGAGCCCGAGGAGCGCTCCGATGACGGCGAGGGCGGCGCCGCCCAGCAGGGCGAGGAGTCGGTACCGGTAGAGGCCGACGACGCCCACGATCAGCAGCAGCACGAAGGTGATGATCGTGCTCTCGAAGAAGTACGGACTCGCCTGGGCGAAGATCGTCCCGGCGAACTGGTAGCCGACGAACGTGACGAACATGACCCCCAGGAAGCCCACGACGATGGTCGCGGCGGCGGCGGCGGCGGATGCGATGAGCTTGCGGCTCCAGGTGGCAGTCATTCGACAACCGTAGCTCAACGACACAGCGGCGTCGGGCCACGAGGGCCCGACGCCGCTGGGAGATCACCACGAGCCTGCCCAGAACCCCCACAGGGGCGGGCGGCACGGCCTAGTGGAAGAAGTGACGCTCCCCCGTGAAGTACATGGTCACACCGGCGGCTTCGGCCGCAGCGATGACCTCTTCGTCGCGGACGGAACCACCGGGCTGCACGACCGCGCGCACGCCGGCGTCGAGCAGGACCTGCAGGCCGTCGGCGAACGGGAAGAAGGCGTCCGAGGCCGCGACGGAACCCGCGGCACGGTCACCGGCTCGGCTCACGGCGAGGTGGCAGGAGTCGACGCGGTTGACCTGCCCCATGCCGACGCCCACGCTCGCGCTCCCCTTGGCGAGCAGGATGCCGTTGGACTTCACCGAGCGGCACGCCTTCCACGCGAAGATGAGGTCGAGCAGGGTGTCGTCGTCGGCGGGTTCGCCAGTGACGAGCGTCCAGCCCTTGGCGGTGTCCTGGGGGTCGTCGGCGAAGCGGTCCGCGTCCTGGTAGAGCAGGCCACCGGAGATCTGCCGGACCTCGCGGTCCTCGCGCACGAAGTCCTCCGGCAGCTGCAGGAGCCGCAGGTTCTTCTTCGTCTTGAGCACCTCGAGCGCGGCGTCCTCGAACCCCGGGGCGACGAGCACCTCGGTGAAGATCTCCTTGACCGTCTCGGCCATGCCGAGGGTCACGACGCGGTTGGCCGCGATGACGCCGCCGAAGGCGGAGACCGGGTCGCACTCGTGCGCCCGACGGTGGGCCGAGGCGATCGGGTCGGGTGCCTTCGGGTTCGCGAAGGCGACACCGCACGGGTTCGCGTGCTTGATGATCGCGACGGCGGGGTTGGCGAAGTCGTAGGCCGCGCGGACTGCCGCGTCGGCGTCGACGTAGTTGTTGTACGACATCTCCTTGCCGTGCAACTGCGTCGCCTGGGCGATCCCGGCACCGCCCGGACGGACGTACAGCGCCGCGGCCTGGTGCGAGTTCTCGCCGTAGCGCAGTACCGCCTCGCGACGACCGGTGACGGTCAGCGTGCTGGGGAAGGCCTCGGCTGCGGTCGTCTCCGTGCTCGCGAACCACGCGGACACAGCCGCGTCGTAGGAGGCGGTGTGGTCGAAGGCCTGCGCGGCGAGCGAGCGACGCTGAGCGAGCGTGGTGCCGCCGGCGGCGACGGCCTCGGTGATCAGCCCGTAGCGCTCGGGAGAGACCACGATCGCGACGTTGGCGTGGTTCTTCGCCGAGGCGCGCACCATCGCCGGTCCACCGATGTCGATCTGCTCGACGACGTCGTCACCGGCTGCGCCGCTCGCGACCGTCTCGACGAAGGGGTACAGGTTCACGACGACGAGCTGGAACGGCTCGATGCCGAGCTCGGCGAGCTGGGCCTCGTGGGATTCGAGCCGCAGGTCGGCGAGGAGTCCGGCGTGCACCGAGGGGTGCAGGGTCTTGACCCGACCGTCGAGCGACTCGGGGAATCCGGTGACCTCGGACACATCGGTCACCGTGTGGCCCGCACCGCGGATGGTCGCCGCGGTGGACCCGGTGGAGACGATCTCGACGCCCGCTGCGGCGAGTGCGCCGGCGAGCTCGAGCAGCCCGGTCTTGTCGCTGACCGAGATCAGCGCCCGGCGGACGGGGACGAGGTCGCGTTCGCGGTAGAGGCTGTGGTCGTGGCTGGGACCGCTCATGACTGGGGTGCTCCTTCTGCTGGCGGGCGGGACGCCGTGGAGAGCGCCTCGAGGTCGATGGTTCCGGTGGCGAGGTCACGGACGGCCTGGACGAGGAGTCGACGCTCCACCGGCTTGATCCGCTCGTGGAGGCTGTGCTCCGTGTCTTCGGGCAGGACGGGGACGCGTTCCTGCGAGATGATCGGTCCCGCGTCCACGCCATTGTCGACGACGATGATCGATGCCCCGGTCTGCGAGGCGCCTGCCGCCAGGGCGTCCCGGACGCCGTGCGCACCCGGGAACTCGGGGAGGTACGCGGGGTGCGTGTTGATGATACGCGGCGAGAGGGCGTCGACGACGACGGGTGGCAGGAGGCGCATGAGGCCGCTGAGCACGAGGACGTCCGGGTTCCAGACCCGGATCTGTTCGAGGAGCGCCGCGCCCCACTCCGCCCGCGAGTCGAAGGACGAGTAGGGGACGGTGAACGACGGGATGCCGAACTCCTCGGCGTGAGCGAGTCCGTCAGCCTCCCGATCGGCACCGACGGCGATGACGCGAGCGGGGAAATCCGCGTCGCGTGAGGCTTCGAGGAGGGCGCGGAGATTGGATCCGCCACCGGAGATCAGCACGACGAGTGACAGCACCAGAGCATCCTATCGGTCGCGGGCACCCCGGCCGCTCGGCTGGGCGTGCAGCTCCGGGAGGCGGTCCTCCTCGGCGAGATGCGTCGGACCGGCCGCCATGCCGACCACGGCCGCGATCCCGACCGTCAGCGTGGTCCACAGGCCCGTCGCCCAACCGTTCGGGCCGACCTCGATGAGGCGGCCTGGGCCTGCCGCGCCCGCCGAGAGGGCGGCGAGGACACCGACGATGATGCCCGCTGTGACCCCGACGCCGAGACCGACGACCGCCAGCCGTGCGAGCCCGCCACGCCCGTCGAGGTCGACGAGCAGACGACGGCGCAGCACCACGGCAGCGGCGAATCCGATGACGACCGGGACCACGAGGACCGCGAAACCGAGTGGGCTCTCCCCCGTCGGGATGGCGCCGAGGACCGGCACGGCCGGCATGGGCCCGACGAGCGTGCCGATCGGCGAGATCGCCGTGCCGCTCCCGATGGCGAAGCCCGCGCCGGTGATCCAGCTCATGGCCCAGATCACGAGGTTCGGCAGGTACAGGAGTTCGGCGCCGGTGACGATGGCACCGCCCAGGACGCCGAACTGCGCGCTCTCATGCAGGGAGATGATGGCGCCGTAGCCGACGGCGATGAGGATGGCGGTCAGGACCGCGGAGACCGCCACGAGTCCGGTGGCGGCGAGTGCTCCACCACGCAGCGCCGCGACGACCATCGACCAGGTCCCGTCCGGCATCCGGTCCCGCATCGCGCGGAGTCCGTCGAGGATCGGATCAGCCGCGTCCTGCTCTCGGAACCGGACCCACAGCGCGGCGACCACGACCCCGCCTGCGAAGCGCACGGTCGGCGCGAGGGTCCCCTGGACGATCGAGGGACGCACCGCCGGGTGGAGGGCGGTGAGGGTCACGAGGAACGAGAGCAGGGCGAACACGAGCACCGACAGCACGACGGCACCCTGCCACCAGGTGCTGCGTGCCGCGCGGGCCCCGGTGCGCAGGCCGAACAGGACCGTGCCGATCGTGAAGGCGAGGGGCGCCAGGGAGACGAGGAACGGTTCCATCCCGGCAGGCAGGCCGAGCTGCGTGACGAGGGCCGTGTCGAGGGTGATGCGCATGCTCGAGCCGTTGCCGAGCGCCCAGATGTCGACGGCCCCCCGCCAGAGCGCGGCGGGGTCGACGTCCAACTGGAAGTGCAGGGCCCACAGGGCGAGGAGTGGGACGAGTGCGACACCGATGCCGATGGCCACGGCGAGGGTGGCATCGAGGGCGGCGAGGAGGGCGACGGTCAGACGGTTCATGCGCCTTCGACCCTACCTGGAGCCGCGCGTGCGGACGGTCAGGCACACGGCGTGCGTGGGCCGAAACGCCACGACGCGACGCCCGATCCGGGCGTCGCGTCGTGGTCGCAGTCGAGCTGCGGGTGTTACAGCGAGGCGATGATCTCGCGCATGAGGTCGGCGGTCTCGCTCGGCGTCTTGCCGACCTTGACGCCGGCGGCCTCGAGGGCCTCCTTCTTCGCCTGCGCGGTGCCTGCGGAGCCCGAGACGATCGCGCCGGCGTGGCCCATCGTCTTGCCCTCGGGCGCGGTGAAGCCCGCGACGTAGCCGACGACCGGCTTCGTGACGTTCGCCTTGATGAAGTCGGCCGCGCGCTCCTCGGCGTCGCCACCGATCTCGCCGATCATGACGATGGCCTTGGTCTCGGGGTCGGCCTCGAACGCGGCGAGCGCGTCGATGTGCGTCGTGCCGATGATCGGGTCGCCGCCGATGCCGATCGCCGTCGAGAAGCCGATCTCGCGCAGCTCGTACATCATCTGGTACGTGAGGGTGCCCGACTTCGACACGAGGCCGATCGGTCCCTTGCCGGCGATGTTCGCGGGCGTGATGCCCACGAGCGACTCCCCCGGCGTGATGATGCCGGGGCAGTTCGGGCCGATGATGCGGGTCTTCGAGCCCTTCGACTGGGCGTAGGCCCAGAACTCGGCGGAGTCGCCGACCGGCACACCCTCGGTGATGATGACGAGCAGCGGGATCTCGGCGTCGATGGCCTCGATGACCGCGTCCTTGGTGAATGCCGGGGGCACGAAGGCGATCGACACGTCTGCGCCGGTCTCCTTGATGGCCTCGGCGACCGTGCCGAACACGGGCAGCTCGACGCCGCCGTCGTGGGTCACGGTCGTGCCGGCCTTGCGGGCGTTGACGCCACCGACGACCTGGGTGCCGGCCTTCAGCATGAGCGCCGTGTGCTTGGTGCCCTCGCCGCCGGTGATGCCCTGGACGATGACCTTGGAGTCCTTGTTGAGGAAGATTGACATGCTTGTGCGATCCCTTACTTCGAAGCCAGCTCGGCGGCCTTGTCGGCGCCTTCGTCCATGGTTGCGGCGAGCGTGATGAGCGGGTGCGCGGCGGCGGCGAGGATCTCGCGGCCCTCCGCGACCTTGTTGCCGTCGAGGCGGACCACGAGCGGCTTCGTCGCTGCGTCACCGAGGATCTCGAGCGCCTTCACGATGCCGTTCGCGACCGCGTCGCAGGCGGTGATGCCACCGAAGACGTTGACGAACACGCTCTTCACCTGGGCGTCGCCGAGGATGACGTCGAGGCCTGCTGCCATGACCTCGGCCGAGGCGCCGCCGCCGATGTCGAGGAAGTTGGCCGGCTTCACGCCGCCGTGCTGCTCGCCCGCGTAGGCGACGACGTCGAGCGTGGACATGACGAGTCCAGCGCCGTTGCCGATGATGCCGACCTCGCCGTCGAGCTTGACGTAGTTGAGGTCGTTCTCCTTGGCCTTGAGCTCCAGGGGGTCCTCGGCTGCGGTGTCTTCGAGTTCGGCGTGGTTCGGGTGACGGAAGGCGGCGTTCTCGTCGAGCGAGACCTTGCCGTCGAGGGCGACGATGCGCCCCTCTTCCGTGAGGACGAGCGGGTTGACCTCGACGAGCGTCGCGTCCTCACCCTTGTAGACGTCGTAGAGCTTCACGAAGACGTCGGAGACCTGGTCGACGAGCTCCTCGGGGAAGTTCGCAGCCTTCGCGATCTCGACCGCGGCCGCCTTGTCGACACCGGTGAGCGGGTTCACCTCGATGCGCGCGAGCGCCTCGGGCTTCTCGACCGCGAGCTGCTCGATCTCCATGCCGCCCTCGACGCTCGTGAGCGACAGGTAGGAGCGGTTGGCGCGGTCGAGCAGCACCGAGAAGTAGAACTCCTGAGCGATGCGTGCGCCGGCCGCGACCATCACGCGCTTGACGACGTGACCCTTGATGTCGAGCCCGAGGATGGCCTTCGCCGCCTCGTAGGCCTCGTCGGGGGTCTTGGCGACCTTGACGCCGCCGGCCTTGCCACGACCTCCGACCTTCACCTGCGCCTTGACGACGACCACGCCGCCGAGACGCTCAGCCGCGGCCCGCACCTCGTCCGGGGTGTCGGCGATGATGCCGGCGAGGACCGGCACCTCGTACTGCTCGAACAGGTCTCGTGCCTGATACTCGTAAAGATCCACGTGTCATTCCCATCCGCGCTTCGCGCGTTCTGCTGTGATTGTCGTGGCGATTTTCGGCCGCGCGTTATCTCGGCGGCGAGAGAAAAAGGGCCAGTGACGACTCTACCCCCAGCGCTGCGCCGCAACCGGACGTTCACAGTGAACGACTAAGGTCGGGTCCATGACCGGCATGGCGGACCTCGCTCGCGAGGGCATCCTCGTCGCCGGCGCCGGGCGGGCCATCCTGCTGCAGATCGCGGACCCCTCGGTCGCCGCCGGGGTGGCCCGGCACAGCGACTTCGGTTCCCGTCCGCTCGACCGGCTGCACGCCACCCTCACCTTCGTCTACGCGCTCGCCCTCGGCACACCGGACGAGCAGCGCAGCGCGGCCCGGCGGGTGAACCACGCCCATGGACCGGTGCGCAGCCGACCCGGTGAGGCGGCTCCCGGGTACTCGGCCTTCGACCACGACGCGCAGCTCTGGGTCGCGGCCACGCTGTACGACACCGCCGTCCAGGTCTACGAGCTCGTGTTCGGCCCGCTCGACGAGGAGTCGCGGGAGCGCCTGCACCGTGAGTACGCGATCGTGGGGACGAGCCTGCAGCTCCCGCCCGACCGTTGGCCTCCGACCCGGGCCGCGTTCGATGAGTACTTCGCAGCCCGTGTCGCGCGCCTCCACGTCACCGCGGAGGCGCGTGCCGTCTCGATCGAGCTCCTGACCGCTCGCGCGGCGCCGCTCCCCGTCCGGTGCCTGCTCCCGCTCGTCCGGCTCGTGACGGCGGGACTGCTGCCCGACGGCCTGCGGAGCGCCTACGGGTTCCGTTGGACGCCGCGGCAGCAGCGTCGCTTCGCACGTCGGGTAGCCATCGCCCGAGCCGTCTGGCCGCGTCTTCCGCGGCGACTGCGCGCGGCACCCTCCGCCTGGTATCTCCGGGCAATGCGAGAGCGCGAACGCACGGAGGCGGCGCGCCACCGCGGCTGACGACGTTCCAGCACCGCCCTCCACAGCCCGCTGGCGGAGCCGTCCCGTCCACATTCGGATTCCCGCCCGGCTGACCGAGGTGCCGCGGTTCGCACGATGGGGGCATGACAACACACCACCTCCCCCAGACCGGCCGCCTCCTCGGCGGCAGACCGCGGATCCTCGGGCTCCTGGCAGCCGTCCCGATCCTGCTCACGCTCGTCCTCGGCATCGTCCTCGGCGGCGCGACCGCATCCTCCGCACTGACCGCCACCGGCGCCGCCTACGGTCACCGCGACGCGTCGAACGGCCGCTGGCTCGGCTCGTGGGCCTTCGACGACGGGACGGTCGGGTTCTGCATCAACCTCGACCTCCCGATCCCGCCGGGTCACGCCTACGAGCACGTCGACGGATCATCGCTCGGGTGGTTCACCCCCGAGGACGCCGCCCGCCTGGCCTACCTGTCGCGGCACTGGGGCGCCAGCCAGGACGCCGACGAGGCAGCTGCAGGCCAGCTCGCCACCTGGATCATCACCGGCCTGAACGGGTGGACGCCGGCGCAGATCGCCGCTCGGGCAGGAGCGAGCGCCGACCGCGTGCTCTCCCGGGCCCATCAGATGCTCGCCGAGGCCGACGGTCCCGGCGGCGCGAGTCGGGGAGCGAGCGCCACCATGTCCATCGAACGCGGCGAGGACGGATTCGACCTCGTCCGAACCGAACTCGCCGTCGACTTCATCTCCTCCGGCGTCACCACCCTGCCACCGGGCACCCACACCGGGACCGTCACCCTCGACGGCGCTACCTTCGAGGACGGCACGTCCGAGCGGGCCGTCGGGAACGGTGAGAGCCTGCGGATCCTGCCGAGCACCGATGCCGCCGTCGTGGCGTTCTCAGCGAACGCCACGTTCGGTGAGCTGCCCTACGGTGCCGGCCTCACGATCGCTCGAAGCGCCGCCAACGTGCAGAGCGTCCTCATCGCCCGCCCGATCACGGTCGCGGCCGGAGCGAGCGCCGACCGCGAGCGCCCCACGCCACTCCCCTTCCAGCCGGTCGTCGTCACCACCACCTCGCACGCGACGGCGACACCGGGAACCGAGGTCACCGACCGGCTGTCCGTCGGGATCGCGACCGACACCGGCCTCGCAGCGGAGTGGGGCCTCATCGGGCCGGAGGGTGGACCGTACACGCCGATCCCGGTGACCGTCCGAAGCCAGTTGCTCGGTCCGTTCGCGGAGCGCCCGGTCGAGGCACCGGAGGTCCCGCTCGGAGCACCGGTGGTCTGCGAGGTCGAGACGCTCGTGGATGCAGGCCCCGGCGAGTACACGACGCCGTCCTGCGTCCTCCCCGAGGACGGCTACTACGTCTGGGTCGAGCGCATCGAGCCGAGCGACACCCTGCCGGAGAACGGCGGCACGATGATCCGCCCCTGGCGATCCGCCTTCGGCGTCGCCTCGGAGATCACCCTCGCCTCGACGCCGACCGTGCCCGAAGCGCGCCTCGCCGAGACCGGCGCCGACGACCGCTCCCTGCTCCTGGCCAGCTCCGCGGCGATCGGAGCGCTCGCGCTCGGCGGCATCCTGCTCGCTCTCCGTCGGCGGATCACTCCGAGTGGTGCGGGTGCGGGGCTCAGCGCACGTCGAGGAGGGGTGCGAGCTGGGCGCGGTCGACGTCCAGCCACGGCGCCGCAGGGTTCACGATGATCCCGGTGATGCCCTCGTCGCTGCGGAGCGCGGCCGCGAGTTCCGCTGCGGTGACCGGGTACGCGTCATCCCCTCGTCCCAGTGCGGCGATCTCGATGGGCGAGGTGAAGACCTCGAGCAGTCGGCGGTCCCCGAGGCGCGTCTCCGCGATGCCGACGGTCTTGCGGTTGCCGTCCTCGTCGACCTCGGCGCGACCGGCTACGAACCCGCCGTGCGCGGCGAGTGCCGCCACCAGCCGCTGGAGGGCGTCGGGTTCTCGCGGCTGGGCGAGCGCCTGCTTCGCGAGGTCGTTGTTCCGGCCGTCCCCGAACAGACGCACGATCAGCGTCTTCGGGACGACCGCACTCGCCTTGCCGTCGGCGGGGTTCAGGACGATGCCGGCGTAGCCTTCGCCGGTCGCCTGACGGAGTGCCCAGACGGCGTCCACCGCGACCCCGGTGACCGGCCCGTCCGCCGTCCGCGTCTTCTCGAGCTCACGCGACGAGGTGAAGGCGAGGAGGTAGACGGCGCCCTCCGGGTCGCGGTGGACGCCGAGCGGGATGCGCCCGGCAGCCTTGTCTTCCTCCGAGACGCCGTCGAGGCTGGTGGACAACAGCAGCTTGCCCTGGATGCTCTGCCGCAACACGTGCATCATCGCCCGTTCATCGCCACCCTCCGCCAGGGCCGTGAGCGCCTGCGCGAGGTCGACGTTGGAGTCAGGCTCGACGGGAGCGGGCGCCCGGGCCGGCGCCGGGGCCGCAGCAGGCACGGAGACAGGTGCCTCCGGTGTCCGAGCGGCTGCGTTGACCGTCGTGACCGAGATCGACACCTGCGGCACGGTCTCCGGGGCTTCCGCGGCCGGATCCACCTCATCCTCAGGTGCGGATGTCTCGGCCTCCACGGCTGCAGATCGGGCATCGGACGCGTTGCGCTTGGAGAACAGACCCATGATGCATCAGCCTAGATGCTGGATCCCGCTCAGGGAACCGGCCGGACCGACGGTGCGCGCCTCAGCGCAGTCAGTCGAGCTTCTCGATGGGCGCGATCTTGATCAGCAGCTTCTTCGCTCCGGCTGACTCGAACTGGACATGGGCGATGCGCTTCGCGCCTTCACCGGTCACCGCGTTCACCCGGCCCGGTCCGAAGTCCGCGTGGGAGATGCGGTCGCCGGGAGCGAGCTCGAGATCGCCGTTGTCGCGGACCTTCGCCGTGATGCGGTTGGCCCAGGCCGTCTCCGGCTTGCTCGAACCGCCGGAGAACCGGGTGTCGCCCGCGGAGGCGCCCTCGGGGAGCGAGCGGACCGACCAGCGGTCGCTCGAGGGGGCACGGCGGGCGTTCAGGGCACGCGACTGCGTGCCACCACGACCGTTGACATTGCCGGGCGACTGACGCCACTCGATCAGTTCGGCCGGGATCTCCTGCAAGTAGCGGCTGGGCATGGCGACGGCCGTCTCGCCGTACTGGGCACGCGTCATCGCCAGCGAGAGGTACAGGCGCTTCCGGGCGCGGGTGATGCCGACGTAGAACAGGCGTCGCTCCTCGGCCGGGCCGCCAGGCTCGTTCGCCGACATCCGGTGCGGGAGGAGGTCCTCCTCGATGCCCGTCAGGAAGACCGCGTCGTACTCGAGGCCCTTCGCCGTGTGCAGGGTCATGAGCGACACGCTGCCCGTCGCGTCGTCGAGGTCGTCGGCCGCGGCGACGAGCGAGACCTCCGTCAGGAAGTCGACGATGCCGCCGTCGGGGTTGTTCTTGGCGAACTCCTTGGTGACGGCGATGAGCTCGTCGACGTTCTCGGCGCGTGCCTCATCCTGCGGGTCGCGACTGTTGCGCAGCGAGTCGAGGTAGCCGCTCTTCGTCATGAGGAGCGACAGGACGTCGCCGACGGCGGTCGCGGACGCCGTCGGGCGGTCGGCCGCGGCGGCGTCGTCGAGCGCGGCCTGCGCTTCGTCGAGGAGCGCCGACAGCTGCAGGATCGCGCTCGTGACCTTCGGCCCGAGCCCGAGGGCGTCGGCGCGCCGCATGGCCTCGCGGAAGGTGACGCCGTTGTTCTCGGCGAAGCTCGCGAGCGCCGTCTCCGTGGCCGGCCCGATGCCACGCTTGGGCGTGTTCAGGATGCGCCGCAGCGCCATGATGTCGGCCGGGTTCGCGACCGACACGAGGTAGGCGAGGGCGTCCTTGATCTCGGCGCGTTCATAGAACTTGGTGCCGCCCATGATCCGGTACGGGAGGGCCGCACGGATGAAGATCTCCTCGAGCGCACGCGTTTGGGCGTTCGTCCGGTAGAACACCGCGATGTCGCTGTAGGCCGTGCCGGCGTTCCGGAGCTTCTCGATCTCGTCGGCGATGAACTGCGCCTCGTCGTGGCCGGAGTACCCCGTGAAGCCGACGATCTTCTCCCCGTCGCCGACGGCCGTCCAGAGCTTCTTGTCCTTGCGGTCGAAGTTGTTGGAGATGACCGCGTTCGCGGCCGAGAGGATGTTCTGCGTGGAGCGGTAGTTCTGCTCGAGCAGCACCACCTTGGCACCCGGGAAGTCGCGCTCGAACTCGGTGATGTTCCGGATGTCGGCCCCGCGGAACGCGTAGATCGACTGGTCCGAGTCACCGACGACGGTGAGCGAGGCACCCTCGGTGCGGGTGGTGGCGAGCTGATCCGTGCCGGCCTCAGGCGCGCGGGTGAGCTCCCGGATGAGCGAGTACTGGGCGTGGTTGGTGTCCTGGTACTCGTCGACGAGGATGTGGCGGAACCGCTGCTGGTACTGCGCCGCGACGTGCGGGAACGCCCGGAAGAGGAACACCGTCTGGCTGATGAGGTCGTCGAAGTCGAAGGCGTTCGCGTCGGCCAGCGCGCGCGTGTACTTCCGGAAGACCTGCAGGAACACGAGTTCCTGCGGGTCGTTGGTGTTGATCGTGCGGGAGTACGACTCGACGTCCGACAGCTCGTTCTTGAGCTTCGAGATCTTCGCCGAGGTGTTCGACGGCGTGAAGCCGTATGCGTCGGCCTCGAGCTCCTTGATGATGCGCTTCAGGAGGGCACGTTGGTCGCCGCTGTCGTAGATCGTGAAGTTCTTGGTGAAGCCGAAGTGCTCGGCCTCGCGGCGGAGGATGCGGACGCAGGCGGAGTGGAAGGTGGAGATCCACATGCCCTGCGCGGCCTGGCCGACGAGCGCCTGCACCCGCTCGCGCATCTCGGCGGCGGCCTTGTTGGTGAACGTGATCGCCAGGATCTGGCTCGGCCAGGCCTCCCGCTGCTCGAGCAGCAGCGCAACGCGGCGGGTGAGCACACTCGTCTTGCCGGACCCGGCACCGGCGATGATGAGCAGGGCCTGGCCCCGGTACTCCACCGCGATCCGTTGCTGCGGGTTGAGCCCCTCCAGCAGCCGACTCCCGCCGGCACGCTCGTCGGAGGACGACTCGGGGACGGTTGCCGTGGGCCAGCCGACGATCACCGGTTGCACGGCGTCGGCGTTCGAAGAAGGAGAGCTCGCCATATCGCCTGCAAGTCTAGGCGCTGCCCCCGACATCGCTCGGCCGAGCATGACCGTCGCGGTGATCCGCACGGTCGCCGGCCGCCGACCGGGCGGCGACGCCGAGGTCGGCCTGGTCCACGAAGCAGCCGTCGACCCCCGAGGAGAGCACCAGGACGAACTCCTCGAGCCAGCGGCCGACCGCCGCCGGATCGGACCCGTCCCGGAAGGGTGGCGCGAGGAACCGGTTCTCGGGGCGGAGGGTCCAGGTGTAGACGCGCAGGCCCGCCGCGTGGGCACGCTCCACGAGGTCCGTCGGGTGGGCGCCGTCGTCGTCGCCCAAGTCGATGAGCATGGCCTTGTCGACACTGATGGCGTCGACCTCGAGGGCGAGCGCCGCGAGCCCGGCGTCGGTCATCGCGTCGGCGTAGGACGGGGCCGAATCCCCCAGCCGGGCGACGAGATCGCTCGGTCTGCCCGACCGCTCGATGAGGTACACGAACTCCGCCTGCACCCGACGGGCCTGCAACGCCATGAGGACCGACTGCTCGAACGACTCGATGATGAGCGGCTCCGCATCGGGATCGGTGCCGAACTCCAGGGCGGCGAGCTCCTCGGCGAGGAGCCGATCGAGCGGGAGGCCGATCGACGCGAAGTAGTCGGCGTGCTTCACCTCGGCCACGATGCCGACGGGTCGTCGGTGCGCTTCGGCCGCGCTGCGCACGACCGCGACGAGGTCGACGAACCGCAGGATGCCCTCGGTACCGTCGAATCCCGCGCTCACCGTCCGTACCTCGGGGATCCGCTCGCGTGCGGTCAGGGTCGACAGCTCGGCCCAGGTGAAGTCCTCGGTGAACCACCCGGTCAGCTCGTGGCCGTCGACGCGCTTCGTCGTCCGCCGGTCGGCGAACTCCGCTCGGGCGGCGACGTCGGTCGTCCCGGAGATCTCGTTCTCGTGTCGGACCACGAGGACTCCGTCCTTCGACGCGACGAGATCGGGCTCGACGGCGTCCGCACCGAGCGCGACAGCCAAGCGGTAGGAGGACTCGGTGTGCTCGGGGCGGTAACCGGGAGCCCCGCGGTGTCCGATGACGAGCGGGTTGGGCAGGGAGTCGATGCGCACGCCATCAGCCTAGGACGACGCTCCGGCGTGCGCGCAGGGAGCCGGCTGTCAGCCCGCCGCGAACATCGGCGTCCGTTCGGGGTTTTCCACGCGCGACCCGGCTGATTCAAAGGGAACTCGGATACTCTGGGTGTCAGCAGCGCCGCTTGGCGCGACACAGCCTCCACGACTGAGAGTAGGAATCAGCCATGGCCCTCGACAATCCCGCGTTCTCGAAGAACCCGGCATTCGCGAAGCAGGGAGGCGGGACGCTGCAGGCAGCTCAAGCAGCGAACCCCTCGCTGACCGCCGAACAGCTCCGCAAGATGTACGAGCAGCCCACCGCACCGGCGGGCGTCGGCACCGCCGACCGCATGACGATCGAGAACACGCTCGTCAAGACCCTCGGCTCGTTCGCCGTCCTCGTCGTGTTCGCCGTCATCTCCTGGATGTGGACGACCTCCCTCCTGCAGGCGGGCAGCGGCTACGCCCTCCCCATGATCATCGGCATGATCGGCGGCCTCGGCCTCGGTCTCGTCAACTCCTTCAAGAAGGAGCCGGTCCCGGCGCTCATCCTCGGGTACGCGGTCTTCCAGGGACTCTTCGTCGGTGGCATCTCGCGCGTCTTCGAGGCGAACCCGGCCTGGTCCGGCGTCGTCGTCCAGGCGGTCCTCGCGACCCTCGCCGTCGTCGGCGTGACCCTCGCCCTCTTCGCGAGCGGCAAGGTCCGCGCCTCGAAGAAGCTGACGAAGGTCTTCCTCGTCGCCATCATCGGCTACGGCGTCTTCCAGCTCCTCAACCTCGTGCTCATGTTCACGGGCGTGCTGAACAACCCGTTCGGCCTCTACGGCGCGACGATCTTCGGCATCCCGCTCGGGATCGTCATCGGCATCTTCGCGGTGCTGATGGGTGCGTACTCGCTGGTGCTCGACTTCGACTTCATCCAGCGTGGCGTGCAGAACCGCGCACCCGCCAAGTACGGCTGGACCGGCGCCTTCGGCATCATGGTCACGGTCATCTGGATCTACGTCGAGATCCTGCGTCTGCTGGCTATCTCCCGCAACTAGGAGCGCACGCACTGCAAGGCCCGTCCCGTTCGCGGGGCGGGCCTTCGTCGTTCCCCGGGCCGGTCGAGGTACTGCCCTTCGACAGGGACCGAACCCCTCGGACCGAGGCACCATCCCCGGTCGCTGAGCCACCCACCCCGGTCCCTGAGCCTGTCGAAGGGCGCGGACGACGGAAGGCCGCCCCGCGAACGGGACGGCCTTCCGATGGCTCAGGGAGCGATCACTCCCACTCGATGGTCCCCGGTGGCTTCGACGTGACGTCGAGCACGACGCGGTTGACGTCCTTCACCTCATTGGTGATGCGGTTGCTGATGCGCGCGAGGACGTCGTACGGCAGGCGGGTCCAGTCGGCGGTCATGGCGTCTTCAGACGAGACCGGTCGCAGCACGATCGGGTGGCCGTAGGTGCGGCCGTCGCCCTGCACGCCCACGGAACGGACGTCCGCCAGCAGGACCACGGGGCACTGCCAGATCTCCTGGTCGAGCCCGGCCGCGGTCAGTTCCTCGCGGACGATCGCGTCGGCGTCGCGGAGGAGGTCGAGACGCTCGGCCGTGACCTCACCGACGATGCGGATACCGAGTCCGGGACCGGGGAACGGCTGACGTCCGACGATCTCCTCCGGGAGGCCCAGCTCGCGACCGATAGCCCGGACCTCGTCCTTGAACAGGGTGCGCAGGGGCTCGACGAGTTCGAACTGGAGGTCTTCCGGCAGGCCGCCGACGTTGTGGTGGCTCTTGATGTTGGCCGTACCGGATCCGCCGCCGGACTCGACGACGTCGGGGTACAGCGTGCCCTGGACGAGGAAGCGGATGGGCTCACCCTCGCTCTGGGCCTCCTTCACGAGGTCGATCTCGGCCTGTTCGAAGGACCGGATGAACTCGCGGCCGATGATCTTGCGCTTCTGCTCCGGGTCGCTGACGCCGGCGAGCGCCGACAGGAACTGCTCGCGGGCGTCGACCGTGACCAGCCGGACGCCGGTCGAGGCGACGAAGTCCTCCTCGACCTGGCGTCGCTCGTCCTTCCGGAGCAGGCCGTGGTCGACGAAGATGCAGACGAGCTGGTCGCCGACGGCCTTGTGCACGAGCGCCGCGGCGACGGCCGAGTCGACACCGCCGGAGAGCCCGCAGATGACCTTGGCGTCGCCCACCTGGGCGCGGATGCGGTCGACCTGTTCGGCGATGACGTTGCCGCTGTTCCAGTCGGCCGGGATGCCGGCCGCCCGGTGGAGGAAGTTCTCGAGCACCTGCTGGCCGTAAGCGGAGTGCTTGACCTCGGGGTGCCACTGGACGCCGTAGAGGCCGCGTTCCGCGTTCGCGAAGGCGGCGACCGGGGTCGAGGCGGTCGAGGCGAGGACCTCGAAGCCCTCGGGGGCCTTGGAGACGGAGTCGCCGTGGCTCATCCAGACGTTCTGCTCGGTCGGGACGCCGTGCAGGAGGGTGCCAGGGACGTCGACGACGCTGGTCGCGTCGGTGGCGCCGTACTCCCGGAGACCGGTGTGCGCGACCTCTCCACCGAGCTGCTTGGCCATGACCTGGAAGCCGTAGCAGATGCCGAAGGTCGGGACGCCGAGCTCGAGGATGCCCTCGTCGAGCGACGGAGCGCCCGGCTCGTACACGCTGGACGGACCACCGGACAAGACGATCCCGACGGGGTTCTTGGCGGCGACCTCGGCGGCGGACACGGTGTGCGGCACGATCTCGGAGTACACGCCGGCTTCGCGGACGCGACGCGCGATCAGCTGCGCGTACTGCGCACCGAAGTCGACGACGAGGACCGGTCGGGCGGCGGTCTGCTCCGCTGCGGCGGCGGGGGTGGTTTCACTCACTGCATGGACTCCACGGGTTCGGCGGCCGCTGCTGCTTCGCGGCCGGAGAGGTAGCCCTTCACTTCCCGCGGGATGCGGCTCTCGAAGAAGAAGGACAGGAACGGGATGATGCCGCCGAGCGCGAGCCAGAGCAGACGCAGGACGTTCCACCGCATGAGGCTCCAGAGCCGGAACGCGGCGAACAGGTACACGACGTAGAACCAGCCGTGGATGATGAGGATGCCCGTGCTGAGGTTGACCGCGGTGGCGGTGCCGGAGGGCACGAAGGCGAGGAAGCCGTAAGCACCGCCGAGCTCGAGCTCGAGGCCGAACGCGTACTTCATGAGCATCTCGGCGCAGAGCGACAGGAGCAGCACACCGGTGATGGGGGCGGCCACCTGGTAGAACTTCAGCGCGCCTCGGATCGCGGGAAACGTCGACGGTTTCGGCTGGAGGGGCATGCCCCCATCTTACCCGTGGCCGCCAGGCGACCGGACATCACGGACGGAGCGCTGCGGCCTCCTCCTCGGCGTCCTCGAGCTCCTCGATCTCGCGCTCCCAGGCGTCCTTGGCGAGCCGGAACCAGAGGAACACGGCGAAGCACGCGAAGACGACCCACTCGGCCGCGTAGAAGATGTTCAACCAGTTGAGCTGGATCTCCTGGCTGGGCGCGGGCGACGAGATGGGCTCGAGTCCGTCGGCGGCGACGTCGTCCACGACGAACGCGCTGAACACCCGCAGGCCGTCGGCGTCGTTCCAGCGGTTCAGCAGTGCGGCGACCGACATGTTGTCGAGGTCGGTCGGTGCGGCGTCCGCTGCCGGCTCCTCCGGGCCCTCCGGCGGGTTCAGCCGCCCTTCGAGCTCGACGGCGCCGGTGGGGGCGTCCGCGTTCAACGCCTCTGCGACGCGGTCGGCGGTCTCGCGGTCCTTCGTCCAGCCGAGCGCGACCGCGAGACCGGCATGGTCAGGGCGGTCCGTCGCGAGGTGGCCCGTCACCCAGTACCCGAGCGTTCCGTCGTTCACCCGGTTGCCCACCACGAGGTAGTCCTCCGGCACCCAGGTTCCCGACACGCTCACCCGCTGTCCGGCGTCGGCCTCTCGGATGCCGACACCCGGTTCGAGGACGTCCGCGAGCGGCCGGACCGACTCGGTCTCGGTCGGCACCACCTGCCCGGATTCGATGGCGCGTGCGAGCTGCCACTGCCCGAGCGCGGCGAACGCGCCCGCGACGGCGAGACAGAGGACGAGGACGCCGATCCACCGGGGACGCAGCATGACGGAGCGGAGCGTCGGACGGACCTGTCCGTGGTTGTCGGGGCCTGGTGCCGACGGGGCGGTGCTAGTAATCGGGCTCTCGCTTTCGTGCTGGTGGTTCCTGGTCGTTCATCGCCTGTTCGACGAGTCGGTCGATGGCCGCCTGATCGGTGTCGGCGGGTGTCGTGTCCTGGGCGTCGCCCGCACCCTCGACGAGCGCGATGGCCTCCTCCGCCGTCGTGTCGACCTGCTCCACTCGGCGCGCCTTCCGGCGGCGCGGACGCAGGATGACGGCGCCGATCTGCTCGGACCGACCGGCGACGATCGGGCCCATCACGGCCATGATGAGCACGTAGAGCCCGGCGAACGGTTGGATGAGCGGATTGAGCCCCGCGCTCAGCGAGAGCGTCGCGAGGATGAGGGCGAACTCGCCGCGATTCTGCAGGATGACCGCGGCGTTGATCCCAGCTTGCGGCCCGAGTCCGTTGAGCCAGGCGACGAACTGACCGGCCAGGACGTTGAGGACCACCGTCATGAGGACGGCGAGGAGCACCGGGACGAGGACGCTGCCGAACTTCGTCGCGTCGAGCGCGAGCCCGAAGTTCAGGAAGAAGAACGCACCGAACACGTCGCGGAGCGGGATCGCGATCTGCTCGATCTTGTTGCGGAACCGGGTGGCACCGAGAACCAGGCCGATGAGGAAGGCGCCGATCGCGTCGGTGACCCCGAGGAGCTCGCCGATACCGCCGAACGCGACCGCGAGGCCGAAGAACAGGATCGTGAAGAGCTCGTCGTCCTTGGTGCGGAACAGCCGCGATACGAACCGACCGCCGAACCGGGCGATCGCGAACATCACGAGGATGAACGTGAAGGCGATCGCGAGCTTGCCGATGACCGGCCACACCTCGGTCTCGCCGCTCAGGACGACACCGACGATGGCGAGGTAGATCGCGATGAAGATGTCCTCCACCACGGTGACGCCCAGGATCATCGGCGTCTCGTCGTTCGTCAGCCGTTTGAGCTCGATGAGGAGCTTCGTGACGATCGCGCTCGAGCTCGTCGCCGTGATGCCGGCGATGATGAGCGCCTCCCGCGTGCCCCACCCGACCAGGAACCCGAACACCAGCCCGGCGGCCATGTTGACGAGGATGTAGGAGCCGCCGGAGACGATGAGCTTCCCGGCGTTGCCGAAGAACTCGTCCTGATCGAACTCCAGGCCGAGGTTGAACAGCAGGAGCACGAGGCCGAAGACGGCGATGAGTTCGATCTGCGCGCTGGCGAAGTCGAGCGGGAACCAGCCCGTGTACGGACTCGCGAGCAGGCCGACCAGCATGTAGACGGGGATCGACGGGAGGCCGATCAGCTTGCCGAGGCGGCCGAGGATGTAGGCGATGACGAACAGGACGCCGAGGATGAGCAGATCCTGGCCGAGGTGGGGGTTGTCGGTCGCGGCGTGCAGCATGCCTACCCTCCGGGCGGAGCGTCGACGGCGACCTTCTTGACGGCGCCCGAACGGAAGTAGGCGAAGGCCTTGGCGACCTTCTCGGGACTGCCCGCGACGACGAGGGTGTCTCCCGGGAAGACCCGGAAGTCCGCAGCAGGGGCCGGGTTGGCGGAGTCGCCGCGCACGACGGCGACGACGGTCAGCCCGACCATGCCCTTCTCGGCGGGGTTGCCGAGCGGCTGCCCGGCGATGTGGTCTTCGTAGTCGACGGTGAACCAGTCGATGCTGAGCCCGGGGATCTGGTCGAGCGCGCTGAGCGACTCGGTGATCTGCGTGCCACCGAGGAGTTCGGCCAGCGTGTGCGCCTCGTCCTCGTTGAGCCGGAGCGACACCTTGCCGGCATCGGCGCCGTCCTCGTGGTCGGCGAAGGTGATGAGGTCGCTGTGGCCGGACCGGTGGGCGATGACGCCGACCTTGCCGCCGTCGTCCGTGACGAAGGTGTGGAGCACACCGACCCCGGGAAGTTTGACCCGCCGAACATCCACCATGGCTGTACTCCTCAGGCTTGTTGTGGCAGTCCTCCTAGTCTATCCGCCACACCTGGCCCGCTCGCCCGAGGCGCCCGCAGCCGTTGCGCTGCGGGCGATCACCGCCGGTTCAGGCCCCGGGGACGATGTCCGGTGCCTCCAGGCGCACGCGGTCGGCGGCCTCGTCGTTCGGCTGTTCCTGCGAGGCCCGCTCCGCCGCGACGCGCGTGAGGTAGTAGGAGACCTCCTTCTCGATGCGCTCCTCGTCCCACCCCAGGACCCCACCCATGAGCTTCGCCGCGACCGGGGCCGCCGAGACGCCACGGTCCCAGGCCTCGATGGAGATGCGCGTCCGACGGGCGAGGACGTCGTCGAGGTGGAGAGCACCCTCGTGGGAGGCCGCGTAGACGACCTCCGCCCCGATGTAGTCGTCCGCCCCCGGCAGCGCTTCGGCGAGCGTCGGGTCATCCTTGATGAGGTCGAGCAGTTCGTCCGTCAGCACGCCGTAGCGGTTCAGCAGGTGCTCGATGCGAGCCGTGTGCACCCCGAAGGCCCGCGCGATCTTGCCACGCTTGTTCCAGGCCGCCTGGTACCCCTCGGCTCCGAGGAGGGCGATGTTCTCCGTCGCGCTGGCCGGGATCTTGCCGTCGAGTGCATCCACCGCGGCGTCGATCGCGTCCTTCGCCATGACCCGGTAGGTGGTCCACTTGCCGCCGGCGATGACCACGAGACCGGGCACGGAGTGCGCGACGAGGTGCTCGCGAGAGAGCTTCGACGTCTGCTCCGATTCGCCGGCCAGCAGCGGACGGAGGCCGGCGTAGACGCCCTCGACGTCCTCTCGGGTCAGCGGCACGGCGAGGATCGTGTTGACGTGGTCGAGCAGGTAGTCGATGTCGGCCGCGGTCGCCGCCGGGTGCGCCTTGTCGAGGTGCCAGTCCGTGTCGGTCGTGCCGATGAGCCAGTGCCGGCCCCACGGGATGACGAAGAGGACGCTCTTCTCCGTGCGCAGCAGGAGACCCATGTTCGACTGGAAGCGGTCGCGCGGGACGACGAGGTGGATGCCCTTCGACGCGCGGACCTTGAACTGGCCGCGCTCCCCCACCATCGACTGCGTGTCGTCGGTCCACACCCCGGTCGCGTTGACGACCTGCTTGGCACGGATCTCGAAGCGCTCGTCGGTCTGCAGGTCGTGCGCCTTGACGCCCACGACGCGCTGTCCGACCTTGACGAACCCCTCGACCCGCACGCGGCTCGCGACGTGCGCGCCGTAGGCCGACGCCGTCCGCGCGAGTGACGAGACGTACCGGGCGTCGTCGACCTGGGCGTCGTAGTAGGTGAGCCCGCCCACGAACGCGTCCGACTTCAGACTCGGGATCGAGGTCAGGACCTGACGCTTGGACAGGTGCCGGTGGTGCGGGACGCCGGGCGGACGGCCACCGCTCCAGCTGAAGAGGTCGTAGAGCAGCATGCCGGCGCCGATGTAGAGGCGCTCGAAGACCGGCTTGTTGAGCGGGTACAGGAACCGGACCGGCTTCACCAGGTGCGGCGCGATGCGCTGCAGCAGCAACCCGCGCTCGATGAGCGCCTCCCGGACGAGTCGGAAGTCGAGTTGTTCGAGGTAACGGATACCGCCGTGCACGAGCTTCGAGGACCGGCTCGAGGTGCCGCTCGCCCAGTCACGCGCCTCGAGCAGACCGGTGCTCAGACCGCGCGTGACGGCGTCGAGCGCAGCACCGGTGCCCACGATGCCACCACCGACGACGAGGATGTCGAGCTCTTTCGACTTCAACGCTTCGATCGCGGCGTCGCGCTCCTCCATCCCCAGCTTGGTGGAACGTGACACGTTGTTGTGGGTGGTGGCCATCGTCGAACTCCGCTCGCTGGAACCGCCCTCGCGATGATCCTGCCGGAGGCAGGTGCTCGTCCACGAGGCTCTGCCTCAGAGGCTAGTCGGCGCGATGCGACCCGACAACCGCTTGCGGAAGCGGCTCGCTTCCGGCAGGGCTAGGCGCCCTGGTACGGCGCGACGACGACCTCGACCCGCTGGAACTCCTTGAGGTCGGAGTAGCCGGTCGTGGCCATCGAGCGACGGAGCGCGCCGATGAGGTTGGCCGTACCGTCCGACTTCGGTGACGGGCCGTACAGGATCTCCTCGAGGGTCGCGACGGTGCCGACCTCGACACGGCGACCGCGCGGCAGGTGCAGGTGGTGCGCCTCGGCACCCCAGTGCCAGCCACCGCCGGGTGCGTCCGTGGCGCGGGCCAATGCGGTCCCGAGCATGACGGCGTCGGCACCCATCGCGACGGCCTTGACGATGTCGCCCGAGGTCCCGAGACCGCCGTCGGCGATGACGTGCACGTAGCGGCCGCCGGACTCGTCGAGGTAGTCGCGACGCGCACCGGCGACGTCGGCCACGGCGGTCGCCATCGGGGCGTGGATGCCGAGCGAGGCCCGCGTGGTGGAGGCCGCACCGCCACCGAAGCCGACGAGCACACCGGCCGCCCCGGTCCGCATGAGGTGCAGGGCCGCGGTGTACGTGGCCGCGCCACCGACGATCACGGGGACGTCGAGCTCGTAGATGAACTTCTTGAGGTTGAGCGGCTCCTGGTTCTTGGAGACGTGCTCGGCGGACACGGTGGTGCCGCGGATGACGAAGAGGTCGACCCCTGCGGCGACGACCGTCTCGTAGAGCTCCTGCGTGCGCTGCGGCGAGAGGGCGGCGGCGACGGTGACTCCGGCCGCGCGGATCTCGGCGAGCCGGGCCCTGACGAGTTCGGGCTTGATGGGCTCCGAGTAGATCTCCTGCATGCGCGCGGTCGCGCGGCCGACCGGCAACGACCGGATCTCGGCGAGCAGCGGCTCAGGGTCTTCGTACCGCGTCCAGAGGCCCTCGAGGTCGAGGACGCCGACGCCGCCGAGCTGGCCCATCATGATCGCGGTCGTCGGCGAGACGACGGAGTCCATCGGTGCTGCGAGCACCGGGATCTCGAACTGGTAGGCGTCGATCGACCAGGACACCGAGACGTCCTGTGGGTCGCGGGTCCGCCGCGACGGGACGACGGCGATGTCGTCGAACGCGTAGGCGCGCCGTGCGCGCTTTGACCGGCCGATCTCAATATCCATGCTCACCGCACCAGCCTACCGGTCGCCTGGAACGAGGACGGTCCGGCAGGCGGAAGCCTGCCGGACCGTCGGTGTTCGTGCGGGTGCCTACTTGCGGTAGTTCGGCGCCTCGACGACGATCTGCACGTCGTGCGGGTGCGACTCCTTGAGGCCCGCCGAGGTGATGCGGACGAACTTGCCCTTGGCCTTCAGCTCGCCGATGTTGCGCGCGCCGACGTAGAACATGGACTGACGCAGCCCGCCGATGAGCTGGTACGCGACGGCCGACACCGGGCCGCGGTAGGGCACCTGGCCCTCGATGCCCTCGGGGATCAGCTTGTCGTCGCTCGGCACGTCGGCCTGGAAGTAGCGGTCCTTCGAGTACGAGGTCTTCTCGCCTCGCGTCTGCATGGCTCCGAGCGATCCCATACCGCGGTAGTTCTTGAACTGCTTGCCGCCCACGAACACGAGGTCGCCGGGGCTCTCGTCGGTGCCGGCGAGGAGCGAGCCGAGCATGACGGTGTCGGCACCCGCGACGAGTGCCTTGGCGATGTCGCCCGAGTACTGCAGACCGCCGTCGGCGATGACCGGGACGTTCGCCTCGCGCGCCGCGAGCGACGCCTCGTAGACGGCGGTGATCTGCGGGACACCGACACCGGCGACGACGCGCGTGGTGCAGATGGAACCCGGACCGACGCCGACCTTGATCGCGTCAGCACCGGCCTCGATGAGGGCCTGCGCGCCGGAGCGGGTCGCGACGTTGCCGCCGATGACGTCGACACCGGCGAACGCCGGGTCGGCCTTGAGCTTGCGGATGATGTCGAGCACGCCGGCACTCTCACCGTTGGCAGTGTCTACCACGATGACGTCGACGCCGGCGTCGAGCAGCTGGCCCGCACGGGACCAGGCGTCGCCGAAGAAGCCGATGGCCGCACCGACCCGCAGACGACCCGTGTCGTCCTTCGTGGCCAGCGGGTACTTCTCGCTCTTGTCGAAGTCCTTGACGGTGATGAGGCCCTTGAGCTTGCCCGCCTCGTCGACGAGGGGCAGCTTCTCGATGCGGTGCTGCGCGAGGAGCGCCATCACCGCGTTGCGGTCGGTGCCGACGGGAGCGGTCACGAGACCGGTGCTCGTCATGACCTCGCTGACGCGGGTCGTGGCCTTCTCGAACGGCGACACGAAGCGCATGTCGCGGTTCGTGATGATACCGACGAGCACACCCTTGTCGTCGACGACCGGGAGGCCCGAGATGCGGAACTGGCCACACAGTTCGTCGACCTCGGCGACGGTGGCGTCGGCCGTGGTGGTGATCGGGTTCGTGATCATGCCCGACTCGCTCCGCTTCACGCGGTCGACCTGTTCGGCCTGGTCGGAGATCGACAGGTTGCGGTGCAGGATGCCGATGCCGCCCTCGCGAGCCATCGCGATCGCCATGCGGGCCTCGGTCACGGTGTCCATCGCGCTCGACAGCAGCGGCGTGTTCACGGTGATCCGCTTCGTCAGGCGGGACGAGGTCTCCGCCTCGCTCGGGATGACGTCGGTGTGCCCGGGCAGCAGCAGCACGTCGTCATATGTGAGTCCTACGAATCCGAACGGATCAGGCTGGTCCATTTATCCCTCTCATAGCCACGAACACACCGGAGAAACGCAGACCTGCCGGTATCACCATCGTAACCGAGCGGGGCCTACCCCTATTCCACGATCCCGACAAATCGATGCGGAGAAATACGCACGGGCGAAACATGTAGGCAATAATCAGGTTCTATCGTCGAACAGCGTTGTCCGACGCAGGAGAACGGTCCACGGAAGTGGCCCGGCACTGGAGGTGCAGTGAAGTTCGCTGGAACGACCCGAAACCCGAGACTGGCACGGAGATTCGTGCTCCTCATCGCCCTGTTGTTCGGGGCCATCACCCTCACGTCCGTCATGAGCGCCGTCCCGGCCCATGCTGACGAGGTGGGCGAGGAGTACGACTTCTACTTCGCTGGGAACGTCAAGTACGACGACAAACCACTCGAAGGCGTGAACATCACGGTCGACGGCAACGGCTACAAGGCCGATGTCGACACCGACGCCGACGGCAAGTGGAAGATCGGCGTCCCCGAGAAAGGTACGTACAAGGTAACGCTCGACGAGGAGACCCTCCCGAAGGGCGTCATCGTCGCCGAGGGCGGCTCGACCATCGAGGCCGAGTTCGGTCTCACCCAATCGAAGTCGGTGAACTTCTTCCTCGGCGAGGGCGTCCGCGTCACCGTCAGCTTCTGGGATCAACTCGCAGAACGACTCGTCAACGGCCTGAACTTCGGGCTCATGCTGGCCCTGGCTGCCATCGGAGCCTCCCTGGTGTTCGGCACCACCGGACTCAGCAACTTCGCCCACGCGGAGATGGTGACCTTCGGCGCGATCATGGCGCTCGTGTTCGGGGTGTTCCTGCAATGGCCGATCTGGCTGGCCATCATCATCGCCCTCGCCCTGAGCGCCGCGTTCGGCTTCGCGCTCGACGCCGGCATCTGGAGACCCTTGAGACGCAAGGGCGTCGGCATCGTGCAGGTGATGATCGTCTCGATCGGCCTGTCGCTGGCGCTCCGCTACGTCTTCCTCTACTTCGTCGGCGGCGGGACGTTCCAGCTGCCCGGTTCGGGAGAGGAGAACATCAAGCTGTTCGGCACGGTCTCGCTCAGCGTGACCGACATGATAAGCATGGCGGTCAGCGTCGTGGTGCTCCTCGGTGTGGCCTGGTGGCTCATCAAGACGAAGACCGGCAAGGCGACGCGAGCCATCTCGGACAACCCGAGCCTCGCAGCGGCCAGCGGCATCGACGTCGACCGCGTGGTCCGCATCGTCTGGATCCTCGCAGCGACCCTCGCCGGCCTCTCCGGCATCCTGTGGGCGTACTTCCGACCGGGCATCAAGTGGGACATGGGAGCGCAGCTGCTCCTCCTCATCTTCGCGGCCATCACCCTCGGCGGGCTCGGAACCGCCTTCGGCGCCATGGTCGGCGCCCTCATCATCGGCATCCTCGTCGAGGTCTCGACGCTCTGGATCCCGTCTGACATCAAGTACGTCGGCGCCCTCGTGGTGCTCATCGCGGTGCTCCTCGTGAGACCGCAGGGCATCCTCGGACGTCGCGAGAGAATCGGTTAGGGGCACGCGCATGGACTGGGGAAGCATTCTCTCGAACACGCTCGCTTGGGTCATCAGCCCGGAGACGATCGCGTACGCGCTCGCAGCACTCGGCTTGGCCGTGCACTTCGGCTACGGCGGTCTGTTGAACTTCGGTATGGCGGGGTTCATGGCGCTCGGCGCCTACGGCTACGCCATCTCGATCCTGAGCTTCAACCTCCCGTGGTGGGCGGGCATCATCGTCGGCTGTCTGGCCTCGGTGGTCTTCGCCTTCATCCTCGGCATCCCGACCCTGCGACTGCGGGCGGACTATCTGGCCATCGTCACCATCGCGGCGGCGGAGATCGTCCGACTCCTCTTCACCACGCAGGTCTTCGACGAGTTCACGAACTCGGCCGACGGACTCGGTAACTACCACGCAGGGTTCCGGGCCGCGAACCCGATCCCGGAGGGCATCTACGGCTTCGGCCCGTGGGAGCTCAACGCGAACCAGTGGTGGGTCCGCATCTTCGGCATCCTGCTGCTCGCCGTCGCCGCCCTCCTCGTGTTCCTCCTCATGCGCAGCCCGTGGGGCCGTGTGCTGAAGGGCATCCGCGAGGATGAGGACGCCGTGCGCGCCCTCGGCAAGAACGTGTTCGCCTACAAGATGCAGGCGCTCGTCGTCGGTGGTGTCTTCGGCGCACTCGGCGGGGTGGTGCTGGCACTCCCCTCCGCGGTCGTGCCGAGCGTGTACGTCACGAGTCTCACCTTCTTCATCTGGACGATCCTCCTCCTCGGTGGAGCCGCGACGGTCTTCGGGCCGCTGCTCGGCTCGGTGATCTTCTGGGTGATCATGGCGTTCCTCTCGAACGTCCTCCCGGCGCTCGTGAAGGCGGACGTCCTGCCGTTCATGAGCTCGACGCAGGCGTCGACGCTCCGCTACGTGCTGGTCGGTGTCGCGCTCATGCTGATCGTCATCTTCAGGCCGCAAGGCATCCTCGGAAACAAGAAGGAGCTGACCTTTGTCAAGTAACAGCTCACCCACCTCGCGACCGGTCAAGACCACCGGCCTCCACGTCGGCGAGATCGTCCCGGGCGTCAAGAAGGTCGACCCGATCCTCATCGCGGACCAGGTCACCCGGACCTTCGGCGGCCTGCAGGCGGTGAACGTCGAGCACCTCGAGGTGCCCCGCAACGCGATCACCGCCCTCATCGGCCCGAACGGTGCCGGTAAGACCACGCTGTTCAACCTGCTGACCGGCTTCGACAAGCCGAACACCGGGACGTGGAACTTCGACGGCAAGAGCCTCGGGGGCGTCCCGGCGTTCAAGGTCGCCCGCATGGGTCAGGTCCGGACCTTCCAGCTGACGAAGGCGCTCGGCCTGCTCACGGTGCTCGAGAACATGAAGCTCGGCGCGACCGGCCAGACCGGCGAGGGCATCTTCTCCAGCCTGGTGAAGCCGCTCTGGCGGAAGCAGGAGGAGGACCTCGAGGTCAAGGCGATGGACCTCCTGCGTCGCTTCAAGCTCGACACCAAGCGTGACGACTACGCCGCCAGCCTCTCCGGTGGGCAGCGGAAGCTCCTCGAGATGGCGCGGGCGCTCATGAGCGACCCGAAGCTCGTCATGCTCGACGAGCCGATGGCCGGCGTCAACCCGGCGCTCACGCAGTCCCTGCTCGACCACATCCTGGCGTTGAAGGACGAGGGCATGACCGTGCTGTTCGTCGAGCACGACATGCAGATGGTCCGGCACATCGCCGACTGGGTGGTCGTCATGGCCGAGGGTCGCGTCGTCGCCGAGGGCCCGCCCGACACCGTCATGGAGGATCCGGCCGTCATCGACGCCTACCTCGGGAGCCACCAGGACGTCGACCTCGGGGTCGTGACCGGCAGGATCGCCGGAGAGGACAGCGCTGCGGCCGAGGAGCTGCTCGCCGAGATCGAGGACGAACGGCTCGCGGCTGGTGCCGAGCCCGAGGAGGAACGGAAATGAGCGACGTGAAGGGTGCGCCGGTCGGCGGCACTGCGGTCAAGACCGCCGAGATGGTCGTGGAGGTCACCGATCTGACCGCCGGGTACCTCCCCGGCGTGAACATCCTGAACAGTGCCAACCTGACCGCCCGGAAGGGCGAGCTCATCGGCATCATCGGACCGAACGGTGCGGGCAAGTCGACGCTGTTGAAGGCGATCTTCGGACAGGTCAAGGTGCGCAGCGGACAGGTGCTGCTGAACGGCGAGGACATCACGGGGCTCCGGGCGAACAAGCTCGTGGCCCGCGGCGTCGGGTTCGTCCCGCAGACGAACAACGTGTTCCCGAGCCTCACCATCGAGGACAACCTCAAGATGGGGCTGTTCCAGAAGCCGAAGCAGTACAACGAACGCCTCGAGTTCGTCACCGGGATCTTCAGCGAACTCGGCAAGCGGCTCAAGCAGCGCGCTGGTTCGCTGTCGGGTGGTGAGCGCCAGATGGTCGCGATGTCGCGGGCCCTCATGATGGATCCGCATGTGCTGCTCCTCGACGAGCCGTCCGCGGGATTGTCGCCGGTGCGCCAGGACGACGCGTTCATCCGGGTCTCGGACATCAACAAGGCCGGCGTCACCACGATCATGGTGGAGCAGAACGCACGTCGCTGTCTGCAGATCTGCGACCGCGGGTACGTGCTCGACCAGGGTCGTGACGCCTACACCGGGACGGGCCGCGAGCTCCTCTCGGATGACAAGGTGATCGGCCTCTACCTGGGCACGCTCGGCCAGGACGAGGACTGATCAGGGCGATCCCCACTCGCGGGTCGGCGGGTACTTCGGTACCCTCGAACATGCTCGTCCCGGCCGCGTGCCGAGCGACGGGCCAGAAGCCACCGGATCCCGACCGGTGAACGAACCACAACTCCTCCCTCCCCCGAGGGGCACCGTCGTACCAAGACGGCCTCCTGAGACGGGGACGGAGGAGTTGTGCATTCTCCCTCCTCCTCCTTTCGCCAGCGCGGTGCGCTGACGCGAGCGCGGTCCTGGCGCGTGAGCGCGGGTCTCCGGAGGCGCGCGCTCACGCGCTGGACCCGCGCTCACGCCGAATCCCCGCCCCCACGGCACAGCGACCCGCGCTGAGGCCGACGACCCGCGCTGGCGTCAGCGCACCGCGCTGGGCGCCGCTCCACCCTCGCTCCACCGGAGGCCGGATGGGAGTAGTTCTCCACATCGCTTCCACGACACGAGGTGACGGCGGAGGCGAACGGGCACGGTGAGGCGATGGAATCCTTCGATCTCAACCTGCTCCTCCGCCCGAACGGACTCCTGCTCGTCCGCGACGCACGTCGGGTCGGTGCCGAGCGTCTGGTGAGCGCCGCCCACCGCGACGGCGACCTGGTGCGACTGCGGAAGGGCATCTACGTCCCTGAACCGATATGGAGTTCCCTGTCCCCCGATGACCGCTACCGGGTCCGGATCGATGCGGCGGCCGTCGCGCTCCGGAAGGACGCACTGTTCAGCCACTACTCGGCGGCGCGGTTGTGGGGACTCCCGATCGTGGGTCCGTGGCCTCCCGAGGTGCACACGCTGACGAGCGGTGATCGCGGAGGGCGTTCGGCACCCGGCATCATCCGTCACACGACGCAGGGCTCCGTCACGCGACGGATGCGGCACGGGCTCGCGGTCACGGACCCGGCACGGACCGTTGTCGATCTCGCTCGGATCGCCCGCCTCGAGGACGCCGTCGCCGTCGCCGACGCTGCCCTCCGGCTCAAGCTCACCGACGAGACGGCGCTCCGCTCGCTCGCACGAGACCTGCCGGGCCGTCGGGGAGGGCGCCAGGTGCGTTTTGCGATCGAGTTCGCGGACCCCCTCGCCGCGAACGGTGGTGAATCGAAGATGCGGGTCGTGATCGCGCAGCTCGGTTTCGCCCTGCCGGTGCTGCAGCAGGCCTTCTCCGACGCGGACGGACCGGTCGGTGTGGTCGATGCGGTCTGGCCGGACGAACGCATCATCCTCGAACTCGACGGCCGCCAGAAGTATGTACGGGAGGAGTTCACGCAAGGACGGGATGTGGCCGACATCGTCCTGGCGGAGAAGCATCGGGAGGATCGGCTGCGCGCGCTCGGCTACACGGTCGTCCGCGCCACCTGGGAGGACCTCGTCCATTCGAGCCGGCTCGCCGCGAAGCTCGAGCGCGCGGGACTGCAACGCGCGTTCCGTTGACTCGGGCGCCCAACTGGTCGCTGTCAGCGCGGTGCGCCGACGTGACCGCACCGCACCCTCCGTCAGCGCGGTGCGCTGGCAGGCGCCCCGTCGCCAGCGCGGTGCGTCGGCGTGAGCGCGACCCGTTGTGCCGCCTGGGCGCGGAATCGGCGTGAGCGCGACCTAGGCGCGTGGGCGCGGGTCTCCAGAGACCCGCGCCCACGCGCTGGACCCGCGCTCGCGTCAGCGCACCGCGCTGGCGCCGCCACACACGGCGCAACACTCAGGGCAGCGGTCAGAGATACGGCCGGGCACGACGAAGGCCCCGGATCGCTCCGGGGCCTCGTCAGTCGCGTAGGCGACTAGTTGGTGCGGGTGTACTTGTTGTCGTCACCGTACTGGTAGATACCGATGGTCGCCTCGGTCGGGTCACCGTTCTCGTCGAACGTGATCGGACCGGAGTTGCCGTCGTAGTCGATCTTCTTGCCGTCGGCGATGGCCTTCGCACCCTCTTCGAAGGTGGTCACCTTCTCGCCCTTGTCCTTGCCACCGGACACGGACTGGAGCTGGGCCGCCATGTCGGCGCCCTCGGTCGAGCCGGCCTGCAGCGCCGCGAGGGCGAGCAGGATGACGGCGTCGTAGGATTCAGCCGCGTAGCTGTAGTCCTTCAGCGGCTCGCCACCCTCGTCCTTCACGAACGCCTGGAGGCGGTCGGTGAAGTCACCGAGCTTCGCGGTGTCGAGACCGGGCAGCGTGCCCTTGGCGCCCGTCAGGGTGCCCGGAGCGAAGTCCGCGCTGTAGTCGGCGAGGTTGCCGTCGACGAAGTAGAGCTTGTCCGACGGGAAGCCGGCGAGACCGGGGACGATCGTCTTGGTCTCCTCGAACGCGATGATCGCGATCGCGTCGGGGTTCTCCGCCTTGACCGCGCTGATCTGCGCGTCGAACGAGGTGTCACCGGTGTTGTACGACTGCTCGGCGACCACTTCACCGCCGGCACTCTCGAACGCCTCCTTGGTGAACTTCGCGAGGCCGGTGCCGTACGAGTCGTTCAGGTAGATGATGCCGAGGGTGGCGTTGCCGTCCTCCGCGATCAGGTTCCCGAGGACCTCGCCCTGCAGCACGTCGGACGGCGCCGTCCGCCAGTAGAGACCGTTGTCGTCCCACGTCGTGAAGTCCGCGGAGGTGTTCGCCGGGGAGAACTGGATGACGCCTGCGCCGGTGACTTCGTCGATGAAGAGCTTCGACACACCCGAGGACGCTGCACCGATGATGGCCGTGACGCCCTCGGAGAGCAGACGGGGGACCTCGGTCGCGTACGCCTTGTTGTCGGAGTCACCCGAGTCGCCGAGCGTCAGGTCGATCTTGATGCCGAGGTCGGCGTCGTTGACCTCCTTGACCGCGAGACCGACACCGGCCTCCTCGGGCGGGCCGAGGAACGCGAGGTTACCGGTCTGCGGCAACGCCGTGCCGAGCTTCAGGGTCAGGTCGCCAGCAGGCTTGCTGCTGCTGCCGCTGTCGCCGCTACCACTTGAGGCGCAACCGCTCAGGACCAGCGCGCTGGCTCCGATCAGTGCGATACCACCGAGAACGATGGAACGTGGGCGGGAGCGAGCGGCCGTGGCCTTCGAAAAGACGCTCATGGTACTCCTTGCTTGTCAGAAGAGTGGCAGCTCCAGGGGCTGCCGTTGAGTCAAGTTATCCGCTGCACGTGCGCTGGACAATGTCGTTGACGTTACAAGCGTGTAACACGACCAAATCGTTACCTCAGGAGGGCCTGTTTCGCGCTTTTCCTGCAGTGGTCGCGCGATCAGCGCTGGAATCCGCTGTTCAGACCCGCGTGGAGCGGCGCCGTTCGGCCCCGGCGGCCCGACGACCCCGCGTTGAGGCGACGAGCATGTCGACGGTGAGGATCGCGAGCGCCAGCCACACGAGACCGAAGCCCAACCAGCGCTCCGGCGGCATCGCCTCGTGCAGGACGGCGACACCGACGACGAACTGGATGATCGGTGCGAAGTACTGGATGAAACCCATCCAGGTGAGCGGGAGGCGGCGGGCCGCCGCCGCGAACAGCAGGAGTGGGACGGCGGTGATGACACCGGCGCCGACGAGCAGCAGGGCGTGCCCGACACCCGCGGTGCCGATGGTCAGCCCACCGGTCACGCCGACCGCGATGAGCTGGGCGATCGCGACCGGCATCAGCCACACGGTCTCGAGCGTCAACCCGGACACGGCGTCGACCGAGCCGCCCACGAGTTTCTTGATGTAGCCGTAGAGGCCGAACGAGAAGGCCAGGATGAGGGCGATCCACGGGACGCTGCCGTGCCCGATCGCGAGGACGAGGACCGCGATCACGCTCACGACCACCGCGGCCCACTGGGCCGGACGCAGCCGCTCACGGAGGAAGAAGACGCCGAGGAAGACGGTCACGATCGGGTTGATGAAGTACCCGAGCGACGCCTCGACCACTTGGCCGTTGAGCGCACCGTACACGTAGGTCTGCCAGTTGACGTAGATGAGCGCTCCGGCGAGACCCATCGTCAGGACGATGCGGCGCTGGCGGAGGATGCCGAACAGTCGACGCCAGGAACGGGTCGCCAGGATGAGGACGGCGCAGAAGACGAGGGAGAAGAGGATCCGCCACGCCACGACCTCGAAGGCTCCGGCCGGTGCGAGGGCGATGAAGTAGAGCGGGAGCGCTCCCCAGAGGCAGGAGGCGGCGACCGCCGAGAGCAGTCCGGACCGGCTCCCCTGCTGGGGTACGGCCACACTCGCACGTCGGTCGTCTCCCCCGTCGACGGTGACGGGGTGGATGTCGACGTCGGCTGGATCGCTGGGGTTCTGCACTGGTCCAGGCTAGACCCGCGACTCCCCGCGACACCCTCCGGAAACGGACACAGCCCGAACGGCGAATGCCATTCGGGCTGTTGAGCGGCCTGGGCCGCCGGATCCGTGCGCTGGTGACTAGCGGACGACGACTGCGAGGACGTCGCGCGCGGACAGGACGAGGTAGTCCTCACCGGCGTACTTGACCTCGGTGCCACCGTACTTGGAGTAGATCACCTTGTCGCCGACGGCGACGTCGAGCGGGACGCGGTTGCCGTTGTCGTCGATGCGACCGGGTCCGACCGCCACGACCTCGCCCTCCTGGGGCTTCTCCTTGGCGGTGTCGGGGATGACCAGACCGGAAGCGGTGGTCTGCTCTGCCTCGACCTGCTTGATGACGATGCGATCCTCGAGCGGCTTGATGGAGACCGACACGGTTGACCTCTTTCTTGAAACGAAGACGTGGTTAGCACTCACACTGCGAGAGTGCTGATTCCAGTGTAGGCATCTTCTGGCACTCATGCAATGCGAGTGCCAATCAGCGACTGCTACCGTTGCCGGATGCATTTAGCTCCGCCCGAGGCCCGCTGACCATGGACCGTTCGGAACTCGTCGAACTCCTCACGGCCGACGGCCTCAGGCTCCTCGACGCCCTCCCTCCCTACCCGACGAAGGACGAGGCCGTCCGCCTGGTCGGGCGCCTGCGCAAGGAGGGCCACTCCCCCGAGCTGGTCGCGGCGGTCCTCACGCAGTCGCGGCTCAGGCAGAAGGCCGTCGGGAAGTTCGGACCGTTCGCCGGCCGCATGCTGTTCACCGAGGCCGGGCTCGAACAGGCCACGCGCCTTCCCGTCGCCGCATTGCACGCCGGGCGGTTCGCCCGGGCCGGCCTCACGCGGATCGCCGACCTCGGCAGCGGCATCGGCGCCGACTCGATGGCCATGGCCTCGCTCGACCTGGAGGTCACGGCGGTCGACATCGACGAGGTCACCGCGGCCATCGCCAGCTACAACCTCGCTCCGTTCCCCACGGCGACCGTGCGGAACGCCGCCGCCGAGGACGTCTCCCTCGACGACTTCGACGCGGTCTGGTTCGATCCCGCGCGGCGCACCGCAGGACACGCCGACACCGCGCGGCTGTCGAGTGCCGCCGACTACACCCCGTCCCTCGACCTGGTCTTCGGTGCGGCGACCCGCCTCCCCACAGGCGTCAAGCTCGGGCCCGGATTCGACCGCTCCCTCATCCCCGACGACGCCGAGGCGCAGTGGGTGTCGGTCGACGGACAGCTCGTCGAGATGGCGCTCTGGTTCGGCCCGCTGGCCCGTCCGGATGTCCGACGGTCCGCGCTCCTCCTCGCGGACGGCGTCCACCACGAGTTGCACGCCGAGGCTGACGCCGACGACGCCCCAGTGCGGGAGCTCGGCGACTACGTGCACGAACCCGACGGATCCGTGATCCGGGCCCGACTCATCGGCGACCTCGCCCTCCGGTTGGAGGCCGGCATGCTCGGCCAGGGCATCGCCTACCTGACCTCCGACACCGCGACGAGCTCGCCGTTCGCCACGACCTTCCGGGTCCTCGAACGGCTGCCAATGGACGAGAAGGTCCTCAAGCGCACCATGCGTGATCGCGGGATCGGCGTCCTCGAGATCAAGAAACGCGGCGTCGACGTCGACCCCGCGGCGTTCCGGAAGCGCCTCGCGCTCAAGGGTGACGGCTCGGCCACGATCATCCTCACGAGGATCGCCGGCAAACACAGTGCGCTGCTCGTCGAACGGGTGACGCCGGCCGCCGACGCCTGACCCGACGGCGTCCGCCGGGCCGCAGCGCCTGTGGAGGATCAGGTCGAGACGTAGCCGATGATCACGACGACGCTGTAGACGAGCCAGCCGACCGAGCAGGCGAGGCCGACGAACCCGGTCACGAGGCCGGTGAGGGCGCGACCTCGGCCCTGCGGCTCGCGACGCCTGGCTCCGAACCCGAGCACGATCGCGGCGATCGACAGGGGGAAGCCCCAACCGACGAAGACCGACACGACGAGCCCGACGACACCGGTGATGAGCGACCAGGTGCTCCGCGAGGTCCCGGTCGACGCGGCAGGGGTCTGCGTCTGCGACTGCTGGTACGCGGCGTAGCCACCCTGGCTCGGCGCCTGGTAGACCGCCGTCGGCACCGTCTGGAGATAGGTCGCGTGATCGCCCTGCCAACCCGCCGGAGGCGCCGAGGGGGACGCCCCCTGCTGGGCAGGGTGCGTCGGCGGCGTGACGGGCGCGCCGGCGCCGCGCTGCCAATCCGTGGGCGGCGGGGAGGCCTGACCCTGAGGCTGGTACGGCTGTTGCTGGCCGTAGGGCTGAGGCTGGTACGGCTGCTGCTGGCCCTGCGGCGCGACGCCGGCCTGCTGGGAGGGCTGTGGCGGCTGGTACGGCGACCAGGGCTGCTGGGCCTGGGGCTGGGGCTGCTGCCCCCACGGCTGCTGCGGCTGCCCGTTCGGCTGCTCGGCTTGCGGCGGGCGCGACTGCCCGTCCACCGCACCGTCCTGGTGCTGAGGTCGTCCGTCGGGGTGCTCGTGCTGATCCATCGCCGCTCCTTCGATCCGTGACCGGGTACCGGCCCATCCTATGCGCCGACGTCTGCGCACCCGGTCGACGGCCGCGAGACGGCTCGTCGAGCGGTCAGAGCACCTGGATCTCGGTGACCGGCAGGGTCGAGTCCGCGCCGAAGTCGAGCGACGACGGCTCGTGTCCGGCGGAGATGAGCTGCGCGGCGAGCGCGGCGATCATCGCACCGTTGTCCGTGCACAGCTGCAACGGCGGGATGCGGAGTTCGATCCCGGCCGAGGCGGTGCGTTCGGCTGCCACCTCGCGGAGCCGCGCGTTCGCGATGACACCGCCCCCCAGCAGCAGGCGGGGCACGCCGAGCTCGGTGCATGCCTTGACCGCCTTCGAGACGAGCACGTCGACGACGGCCTCGCGGAAGCTGGCGGCGACGTCCGCGACGGGGACCGGCTCCCCCGCGTCCTGCTTCGCCTCGACCCAGCGTGCCACGGCCGTCTTCAGGCCGGAGAAGGAGAAGTCGTAGCGATGCCGCTCCATGTCCTTCGGCAGGCTGAGTCCGCGGGGGAAGCGGATCGCCTTCGGGTCGCCGCCGACGGCCGCCCGGTCGATCTGCGGACCGCCCGGGTACGGCAGACCCAGGATGCGCGCGACCTTGTCGAAGGCCTCGCCCGCCGCGTCGTCGATGGTCTCGCCGAGCAGTTCGACGTCCGACACAAGGTCCCGCACGAGGAGCAGCGAGGTGTGCCCGCCGGACACGAGCAGGGCGATCGTCGGGTACTCGATCGTCCCGTCCTCGGAGTCGAGGACGTCCGCGCCGACGTGACCGACGAGGTGGTTCACGGCGTACAGCGGTTTGCCGAGGGACACGGCGAGCGCCTTCGCTGCACCGACGCCGACCATGAGTGCGCCGGACAGGCCGGGGCCACTGGTCACCGCGACGGCGTCGAGGTCGGCCAGGGCGATGCCGGCCTCGGCGAGCGCCGCCGTGAGCGTCGGCTCGAGGGCCTCGAGGTGGGCGCGAGCGGCGACCTCCGGGACGACGCCGCCGTACCGTGCGTGCTCGTCCATGCTCGAGGCGATGGTGTTCGCCAGCAGGTGGTGTCCGCGGACGATGCCGATCCCGGTCTCGTCGCAGCTCGTCTCGATGCCGAGGACGAGCGGTTCTGCACGGTTCACGCGATGCTCCCGGGGTGCTGGTCGGTCTGGTCGAGCGGGGACTGGCCGTGGGCGGGCATGGGCGGCCTCGGCTGGACCGTGAGTCGCATGACGATGGCGTCGACGTCATCCGGCTGGTAGTAGCCGGGGCGGACGCCGAGTTCCTCGAAGCCGATACTCCGGTACAGCGCGATCGCCACGGGGTTGTCGGCCCTGACCTCGAGGAACACCTGGGTGACGTCCTGCTGCCGGGCCTGCTCGATGAGCGCCTGCATGAGGAGTCGTCCGAGCCCTCGTCCTCTGGCGTGCCCGGCGACGGCGATGGTCTGGATGTCGGCGTCATCGGACCGGGACGGTGCGAAGAGACCGCCGTAGCCGGCGAGTGTCGCGTCGTCGGCGTCGACCTCCGTCGCCACGAGGTAGTACCCGTGCGGCGACGACAGTTCGGCGCGCATCATGTCCGCCGACCAGGCGTCGTTCACGAAGACGGTGTGCTCGAGCTCCATGATGGCGTCGAGGTCGGCGACGCCGGCGCGGCGCAGCGACCAGGTCACGCCGTCACCCGCTTGGCGCCCGCGGACATCGTGACGTCGGGCGAGCGGAGGTACAACGGCTCCTCCCCCGCGAACGCGCCGTCGGTGGCGAGGAGTGCGGCGGCGACCTGTCCCAGTGCCCCGGCGGGGACGACCAGCGCGTCGAGGCGCACGGATTCGGAGGTCGGGAGGTCGTCGGGTTTCGCGAGGGCCGGCCCCTGCACACGGACCGGGAGGCCGGCTGCGTCGAGTCCGGCGTAGCTCGTCCAGTAGCGTTCGCGACGGCGGGCGTCGGTGACCACGAGCAGTGTGGCGTCGGGTGCGGCGGAACCGGAACGGTAGGCGTCGAGCGCGATCGCATCGTGGCTCACCACGGGGTGCACCGGGAGGCCTGCACCGATCCCGAAGCTGCGGGCCGCGGCGATCCCGATCCGGAGTCCGGTGAACGGCCCTGGTCCCATACCCGCGACCAGCCCGGTGAGCGCGGCGACCTCGATCCCGGCGTCGTCGAGGCATCCGGCGATGAGCGTCCCGATGACCTCGGCGTGCCGCATCGGGTCGTCGGAGGACCGTTCGGCCAGCACCTCGCCACCCAGGGTGACGACGGCGACGCTCGAACCCGCGGATGTATCGATCGCCAACAGCACGTCGTCCAGCCTACCCGGCGTCGATGGCGGGGTGCCGCGAGAGCGTGAGGGTCCGGCGCTCGATCGGCTCCTCGCCGGCGTCGTCCGTGGCGGGCTCGTCGCCGGCTCCGGTCGGACGTTCGATGACGAGCTCGAACCAGGTGGGGACCACGCCGTCGAGCAATCCGGCTCCCCACTCCACGACGACGACGGACCGGGCGAAGTCGATGTCGAGGTCGTCGAGTTCGAGCGCCGAGCCGAGCCGGTAGGCGTCCACGTGGACGAGCGGCGGACCGCCGACGAGGCTCGGGTGCGTCCTGGCGAGCACGAAGGTGGGGCTGGTGACGGGGCCGCGGACCCCGAGGCCCTCGCCGATCCCTCGCGTGAGGGTCGTCTTGCCTGCTCCGAGCGGCCCGGTCAGGACCAGGAGCTGCCCTGCACGCAGTTCCGTGCCGAGTCGGACGCCGTACGCGTGCATCTCCTCGGGCGTCGCCACCTCGACGGTGCCCGGGGTGAGGACGTGATCGGTCATGACCGCTCCCTGGTCGTCCGGACCACGCGCGGCCCGATGCGGGTGACGAGTTCGTAGTTGATGGTGCCGGCGGCCTCCGCCCACTCCTCGACACGCGGCGCGCCGGACGCCGGATCGCCGAAGAGCACGGCGTCGTCACCCACCGCGACCGCGTCGTCGCCGACGTCGACGACGAACTGGTCCATCGCGATCCGCCCGCACACCCGGTAGCGGCGTCCGTTGATCACGACCGGACCGGCGTTGGAGGCGCTTCGCGGCACACCGTCGGCGTATCCGAGCGGGATGAGGGCGAGCGTCGTCGCCGTGCTGGTCCGGTAGCTGTAGTCGTAGGACACCCCGGCGCCCGGCTCGACCCGACGCACGGCGGCGACCGTCGCCCGGAGGGTCATGACGGGCCGGAGGCCGAAGGCGTCGGCCGAGCGGTCGGCGTCCTCGGTGGGCTCGAAGGGTGACAGGCCGTACACGGCGAGTCCGAGGCGGACGGCGTCGTACCGGAGGGACGGCTCGCCGAGTGCTGCCGCCGACGCGGCGAGGTGCAGACTCCGCGGTGCGAGACCGGCCTCCCTGGCGAGGGCGACCCCGCGTTCGAAGCGGACGGCGGCGGCCCGGTCGTCGGCGGTGGAGGTGTTGGAGACGTGCGAGAACAGCCCGTCGACCCGGACGAGCCCGGCGGCCTCGGCGGCTGCGGCGGTCTCGAAGAGCGCCGGCCAGTCGGCTTCGGCCGCGCCGTTCCGGCTGAGCCCGGTCTCGAGTTTGAACTGGACGACCGGCACGACGGACGGCCGATCCCGAGCGGCCTCGATCACGCGGTCGAGCTGCGCCACCGACGACAGACCGAGGTCGAGCCCGGCGTCGAGTGCGGCGCCGAACCCCGCTTGTGGGCCGTGCAGCCAGGCGAGGATCGGTGCCGTGATCCCGGCGGCACGCAGCGCGACGCCCTCGGTGATGTCGGCGACGCCCAGGCGATCGGCCCCGGCCTCGACCGCCGCGCGGGCGATCGCCTCGGCACCGTGCCCGTAGGCGTCGGCCTTGACGACGACGATGAGTTCACCGACGTCGGTCAGTTCGCGCAGACGACGGACGTTGTGGCGCAGGGCGTCGAGGTCGATGATCGCCTCGCGGGTCGGTCGCTCATCGTGCTCGGACACGGGCGTCATCCCTCCCGCTCCGCGACGACGAACGCGACGGCGACCCCGGCGTCGTGCGTCATGGTCAGGTGCATGCTGGTGATCCCCCGTTCAGCCACGACACCCGCCGTGACGCCGGACAGGGCGAAGTCAGGCTTCCCCTCGGGGCCGTTCACGATCGCCATCTCCTGCCACCGGATGCCGTCCGAGGAACCCAGTGCTTTGATGAGCGCCTCCTTGGCGGCGAACCGCCCGGCGAGGGACCGCAGCGGGAGGTCGCGCTCCGACGGGACGAAGAGCCTGGCCAGCAGGTTCGGGGTGCGCGTGATCGCCCGTTCGAACCGTGCGAGGTCGACCAGGTCCACCCCGATGCCGATGATCATCCCTCTACTCTACGGCCGTCGTGTGCGGCCCGGAGGCCCGCACGACGGGCCACCTCGGACCCCGCGGACCGCCCCTACTCGACCGTGACGGACTTCGCGAGGTTGCGCGGCTGGTCAACGTCGAGGCCCTTCGCCGTCGCGAGCTCCATCGCGAAGATGTGCAGCGGGATGACGGCGAGCAGGGGCTCGAACAGCGGACCGGCGAGCGGGATCGGGATGACCTCGTCGGCCGAGGGCAGGACGGCGGCGTCGCCCTGCTCCGCGATCGCGATGACCCGGGCACCACGTGCGCGGATCTCCTCGATGGTCGAGATGACCTTCGGGTGCAGGATTGCCGAGCCACGCGGGCTCGGGACGACGACGAAGACGGGCTGGCCCGGCTCGATCAGGGCGATCGGGCCGTGCTTGAGCTCGCCACCGGCGAAGCCTTCAGCGTGGATGTACGCGAGCTCCTTGAGCTTCAGCGCACCCTCGAGCGCGATCGGGTACCCCACGTGGCGGCCGAGGAAGAGCACGGCCCGGGAGTCGGCCATCCAGTGGGCGAGCTGCGCGATCTTCTCGGAGGCCCCGAGGATGCTGGCGATCTTGTCGGGCACGGCCTGCAGCTCCTCGACCTGCGACGCCAGGAACGCCGGGGTCTGCGTGCCGCGGACCCGCGCGAGGTGCAGCCCGAACAGGTACAGCGCCGTGATCTGAGCGGTGAACGCCTTCGTGGACGCGACCGCGACCTCGGGCCCCGCGTGGGTGTACACCACGGCGTCCGACTCGCGCGCGATCGTGGCGCCCTGGGTGTTGCAGATCGACAGGGTCTTCGCGCCGGACTCGCTCGCGAAACGCACCGCCATGAGCGTGTCCATGGTCTCGCCCGACTGGCTCACCGAGATGACGAGCGTGCGCGCGTCGATGACCGGGTCACGGTAGCGGAACTCGTGGCTCAGCTCGACGGTGACCGGGATCCCGGCCCAGCGCTCGATCGCGTAGGTGCCGACCGTGCCCGCGTAGGCGGCGGTGCCACACGCGATGATCACGATGCGGTTGATGTCGAGGAAGAGCTCGTCGAGACCGGCGAGTTCGGGGATGACGACCTGGCCGCCCTCGACCCGCCCGCGGATCGTGTTCGCGACCGCGTCGGGCTCCTCGCTGATCTCCTTCGCCATGAAGCTCGACCAGCCGCCCTTGTCGGCCGCCGAAGCGTCCCACTGGATCTCGAACGGCTCGGTCACGACGTGGTTGCCGGAGAAGTCGGTGACCGTCACGTCGTCGGGCGTGATGACGACCATCTGGTCCTGGCCGATCGCGACCGCGCGCTGGGTGTACTGCACGAACGCGGCGACGTCCGACCCGAGGAAGTTCTCGCCGTCGCCGAGCCCGATGACGAGCGGCGAGTTCCGACGCGCACCGATGACGACGCCGGGCAGGTCCTGGTGCATGGCGAGCAGCGTGAAGGCGCCGTCCAGGCGAGCGACGACGCGACGGAAGGCTTCGGTGAGGTCGCCGGTGGAACGGTACTCGCGGCCGATCAGCACGGCGGCGATCTCGGTGTCGGTGTCGCTCTCGAAGGTGAAGCCGTCCGCGAGGAGCTCCGCGCGCAGTTCGGCGAAGTTCTCGATGATGCCGTTGTGGATGAGCGCGAGGCGTCCTTCGTCACCGAGGTGCGGGTGCGCGTTGCGGTCCGTCGGTCCACCGTGGGTCGCCCAACGGGTGTGACCGATACCGGTCGAGCCCGGCGCGATGGGGTTCGCGGCGAGGTCCTCGGTGAGGACGGCCAGCTTCCCGGCGCGCTTCCGGGTGTTCAGCGAACCCGTCGCGTCGAGCACGGCGATCCCGGCGGAGTCGTACCCCCGGTACTCGAGCCGCTTGAGTCCGCCCATGAGGACGTCCACCGTCTTGTCGTTCCCGACGTACCCTACGATTCCACACATGTAGAGCAGCATAATCGTGCGATTTTGCGAGGATCCTGCACCAACCTCGAGGCGCCGGCGCTCAGCCTCGGAGCAGGACGGTCTCGCCGAGATCCACCGGTTTCCGGGCCCTTCCTCTGCCGCGGGTCAGAGCTTGCGGAGCAGCACCGAGGACACCGTGTGATCGGAGTCCTTCCGCAGCACGAGCTTGGCGCGCGAGCGGGTCGGGCGGATGTTGTCGATGAGGTTCGGTTCGTTGATCGAGCGCCAGAACCCACGCGCCTGATCGGCCGCCTCCTCATCGGAGAGCTCGGCGAACACGTTGAAGAAGGAGTTCGGGTTCGAGAACGCGCCCCGCTTGAGCGCCATGAAGCGGTCCACGTACCAGGACTCGATGTCGCGCGTCCGTGCGTCGACGTAGATGCTGAAGTCGAACAGGTCGCTGATCGCGAGTCCGCTCGCCGTCGCAGCCGGCTGCAGCACGTTCAAGCCCTCGACGATCAGGACGTCGGGGCGCCGGACGACGACCTGCGCCGTCGGGATGATGTCGTAGCGCAGGTGCGAGTAGAACGGCGCCCGCACCTCGGCGGCACCGCTCTTCACCGCGGTGATGAACCGCAGGAGCGCGCGCCGGTCGTAGGACTCGGGGAAGCCCTTGCGATCCATGATGCCGCGCCGCTGGAGCTCCTCGTTCGGATAGAGGAAGCCGTCGGTCGTCACGAGTTCGACGTGCGGGGTGTCCGGCCAGCGCGACAGCAGCTCGCGCAGGAGCCGCGCGATCGTCGACTTGCCGACGGCCACGGAACCCGCCACACCGATCACGAACGGCGTCCGGAGGGCCTGGTCGCCGAGGAACCGGCTCGTCGCGCGCCCGAGGTCCTGAGTGCCCTTCGCGTAGAGGCTCAACAGCCGGCTGAGCGGCACGTAGACCTCCTCGACCTCACGCATGTCGAGACGGTCGCCGAGGCCACGGATCTGCACGACCTCGGTCTCGCTGAGCGGTGTGGCCGTCTCCGGAGCGAGTCGCGCCCATTCGGCACGGTCGATCTCCACGTAGGGCGTCGGCTGCCCGGAGGCACCGCCCGTCGTCGTCGAAGTCATGCGATCACTCTTCCACAGCTGAGGTGCCGACCCGCCGCCGGACGACTCAGATGGCGAGTCGCTCGCGGACGACGTCGGCGAGGCGGTGCGCCAGACGATCGGCGGTCGGCTGGTCGGCCGCCTCGACCATGACGCGGACGAGCTGCTCGGTGCCGGACGGCCGCAACAGCACGCGTCCGTCGTCTCCGAGCTCGACTTCGGCAGCCTGTACGGCAGCGTCGACGACCTCGTCGCCGACGAGGCGCGTGCGGTCGACACCCGTGACGTTGACGAGGATCTGCGGGTACACCTGCATCACCGCAGCGAGCTCCGCGAGCGTCTTCCCGGTGCGCGCCATCTCGGCCACGATGTGCAGGCCGGTGAGGATGCCGTCGCCGGTGGTGGCGTAGTCGGCCATGATCACGTGGCCCGACTGCTCACCGCCGAGCGAATAGGCGTTCGCGTTCATCGCCTCGAGGACGTAACGGTCGCCGACCCCGGTCTGGACGACGTTGATGCCGTGCTCGCGCATCGCGACGTGCAGGCCGAGGTTGCTCATCACCGTGGCGACGAGCGTGTCGTCCTTGAGCTTGCCGCGCTCCTGCATCGAGACCGCGAGGATGGCCATGATCTGGTCGCCGTCGACGATCTTGCCCGCAGCGTCGACCGCGAGGCAGCGATCGGCGTCGCCGTCGTGTGCGATGCCGAGGTCGGCGCCGTGCTCGAGGACTGCCTTGGACAGGAGGTCGAGGTGCGTGGAGCCGACGCCGTCGTTGATGTTCATGCCGTCGGGGTCGTTGCCGATGATCGTGACCTTGGCTCCGGCGTCGCGGAAGGTCTCCGGCGACACTCCTGCGGCCGCGCCGTGCGCGCAGTCGAGGACGACGTGGATGCCGTCCAGGCGGTTCGGGAGGCTGCCGAGCAGGTGGAGGACGTAGCGGTCCTCGGCGTCGGCGAAGCGGATGATCCGGCCGACGTCTGCGCCGGTCGGGCTGAGCTTGGGGCGGTCGAGGTACTCCTCGATCCGGCGTTCCACGGCGTCGGGCAGCTTCGTGCCGCCGCGGGCGAAGATCTTGATGCCGTTGTCGGGCGCGGGGTTGTGCGAGGCGGAGATCATCACGCCGAAGTCGGCGTCGATGTCGGCGATGAGGAACGCCGTCGCGGGCGTGGGCAGCACGCCGGCCTCGAGCACGTCGACGCCCGAGGACGCCAGGCCCGCCGCAACGGCGGCGGACAGGAACTCGCCGGAGATACGTGGGTCGCGTGCGAGCACGGCGACCGGGCGCTTCCCGGCGGCACGGCGGGCCTCAGCACTACGGCCTTGCCCAAGCACCACTGCGGTGGCTTGGGCAAGGCCGAGAGCGAGGTCTGCCGTCAGGTCGGCGTTCGCGAGTCCGCGTACGCCGTCGGTACCAAACAGCTGAGGCATCGAGCTTCGCTTGTCTTGAGAGCGCTTAGCGCTTCGAGAACTGCGGAGCCTTACGGGCCTTCTTGAGTCCGGCCTTCTTGCGCTCCTTGACGCGAGCGTCGCGGGAGAGGAAGCCGGCCTTCTTCAGGGTGGCGCGGTTGTTCTCCTCGTCGATCTGGTTCAGCGAGCGAGCGATGCCGAGGCGCAGCGCGCCGGCCTGGCCCGAGGGGCCACCACCGGAGATGCGTGCGATGACGTCGTAGCCGCCGGCCAGGTCGAGGACGGTGAACGGGTCGTTGATGAGCTGCTGGTGCAGCTTGTTCGGGAAGTAGTCCTCGAGCGTGCGGCCGTTGACCGTGATGGTGCCGCTGCCGGGGACGAGACGCACGCGGGCGATGGCCTGCTTGCGACGGCCGACGGCTGCGCCGGGGACGCTCAGCACGGCGCGAGGTGCGGTGACTGCTGCTTCAGGAGCCGACTCGGTGGAGTAGCTCTGCGGGGTCTCTTCGATGGAATCTGCGATGTTCGCCACTGTGTAATCCTTTTTTCTTGTCCGGTGCTTACTGGGCGACCTGGTCGAGCGTGAACGGCTTGGGCTGCTGAGCGGCGTGCGGGTGCTCGCTGCCCGTGTAGACCTTGAGCTTCTTCAGCTGGTCGCGGCCGAGCGTGTTCTTCGGCAGCATGCCGCGGATCGCCTTCTCGACGGCGCGGATCGGGTTCTTCTCGAGGAGCTCGGCGTAGGTGACGGCCGAGAGCCCGCCCGGGTAACCGGAGTGGCGGTAGGCCTTCTTCTGCAGGAGCTTGGCGCCGGTGAGGGCCACCTTGTCGGCGTTGATGATGATGACGAAGTCGCCACCGTCCATGTGGGGGGAGAAGGTCGCCTTGTGCTTGCCGCGCAGGAGCGCTGCAGCGTGGCTGGCCAGGCGGCCGAGGACCACGTCGGTGGCGTCGATGACGACCCAGTCGTGCGTGATCTCACTGGCCTTCGGGGAATACGTGCGCGTCACAATAGTGCTGCTTTCTGGTCGGAGTTGGTCGTTCGTGAATCCCGCTCCTGTTGGGTGTTCCGAACGGAACGCCCGAGGTGGAGGGCTCAACTTCGGGTACCGCGCCGCAGAAGGCGCAGGCACCAACGGGAGAGTCTACGCGACGACGTCCCGGCGGTCAATTCCCACCGGGAACCTCACTCGGCGCTCGCTTCCACGTGCTCGTGGCTCCGCCGCTGACGGGTCTCGGCGGCCCGCGCGTGCAGCAGCCCCGGCTCGGGGTAACCGACCTCGACGAGGGTGAGCCCGCGCGCCGGCATCACCCGGAAGTCGATCTCCCGCCGCCCGCCGTCGCGGAGCCGGACGACCTCGTCGAGCGACATGCGCCCCTCCCCCACGGCGACGCAGGCGCCGACGAGCGCCCGCACCATGCTGTGGCAGAACGCGTCGGCGGTGAGGCTCGCCACGAGCACTCCCGCCTCGTCCCGCTCCCAGCTGAAGGACTGCAGGGTCCGGATGGTCGTCGCGCGCGGTCTCGGTTTGCAGTACGCCTGGAAGTCGTGGAGCCCGACGAGCGAGGTGGCCGCCCGGTGGACCAGCTCGACGTCGAGCGACGCCGTCGTCCAGCTCGTCGTCCGCCGGAGGATCGGGTCCTTGCGGACGTCGGCGTCCGCGAGGCGGTAGCGGTAGTGACGCCAGACCGCCGAGAAGCGCGCGTCGAAACCCTCCGACGCCGGTTCCGCCGTGTGGATCACGACGTCGCGGTCCATCCCGAGCACGCCGTTCAGTCGACGCACGAGGAGGGAGCTCGCGGTCTCGTTCCGCGGCGTACCGTCGTGGAACTCGGCGTGGCGCCCCTGCAATCGCGTGATCTTCGCGAGCTGCGGCTCGGTGAGGTCGAGGTGCGCCACCTGACCGGCCGCGTGCACCCCGGCATCCGTCCGTCCGGCCACCACGAACCGCGGCATCGGCGGGACGGTCTTGCCGAGCACGCGATACAGCGCCTCTTCCAGGACCCCCTCGACCGTCCGGAGCCCCGGCTGCTTCGCCCATCCGGCGAAGTCCGTGCCGTCGTACGCGATGGCGAGCCGGAACCGCTGGGTCGGGAGGACGTCCGCTGCCGCGACCTGCTCAGCGCTCACGGACGTACGCCAGATCACGCGTCGTCGCGACGAAGCCCTGTCGTTCGTACAGCCCGAGTGCACCCGTGGGGCTGGCCGTGTCGACCTCCAGCGTCGCCCGCTCGAGGCCGGCTGCCTGGATCCGACGAAGCGCCGTGGCCAGCAGAGCCGGTGCGAGTCGTCGGCCACGCCAGTCGCGCACGGTCCCGACGAGGGCGATGTACGCGCTGGTGAACCCCTGCGCGGACCAGCTGTCCTCGTCCACCTCGGCCAGCGTGAAGCCGACGACCCGTCCGTCGTCGTCGATCGCGACCACCGAGAGGTCGGCTCGGAAATGGGACCCGCCGACGAACTGCTCCCACATGGCCGGGACCGTCTCCAGGCTGCCCCAGTGGTCCCGGAACGAGTCGTTCCGAGCCTCCCTCGTGCGTTCGGCCACGTCCGGGTGGTACGCCTCGAGCCGGACACCGTCGGGCACGTCGATCTCGTCGACGGGCGCGGAGAGATCGCGTTCCATGATCGTGAAGTACCGCGCCACGGCGAAGCCGAACCGCTCCAACAGGCGCGCCGCCCCCGGGTTCCGTTCGTCGACGTAGGCGCGGGACGAAGCTGGAGCACCAGTCTCGACGGAGGCCAGCTGCTGCTCGGACCGTTCCAGCGACCACGCGAGCAGCGCTCGGCCGATCCCCCGCTCACGCCATGCGGGATGCACGCCGCCGAAGACGTACGAATACACGGACACGTCTCGTGAGGGCGACAGGATCACCATGGCGTAAGCGACCAGCGTGCCGTCGGCGGCGATCGCCAGCAGGCTGTCCGCAGCCATGTCGATCCACGCGTGGTCGAACTGGTCCGCGATCTCGTCGCGGCTCGTCACCCGGTGGGGGTTGTCGAACGGATCCATGGCGCGGCACAGCGCCACGATGTCGTCGATGTCCGCGCGGACCGCCGGACGCCATTGGTCGACGTCGGGGTGCTGTGGCAGGGCCGGCTGGCCGGCCGGAACGGCGGGAGGGGTACTCATGTCTCCAGCCTAGGACACCGTCGCAGCGCCGCCAGGAACGACGGAACCCCGCCCTCCAGGTGGAGAGCGGGGTTCCGTTCGTGTGTCGCTGAACCTACTTGGCGTCCTTCGCGGGTGCCTCGTCGGTGGTCTCGCCGGCGTCGATGGACTCGCCGTCGGTCTCGGTCGCCTCGACGGCTTCCGTCGCCTCGGCGTCGGCCGAGGTCTCGGCGGGGGGCTCCTCGGCCGGAGCCTCGTCGACCGGCGCTGCGGCGTGCTTCGCGGACTGCTTGGCCGGCTTCGCCTTCGGCGTGACGGGCTCGAGGACGAGCTCGATCACGGCCATCGGAGCGTTGTCGCCCTTGCGGTAACCGGTCTTGATGATGCGCGTGTAGCCACCCTGACGGTCGGCGACGAGGGGCGCGATCTCCGTGAAGAGCTCGTGGACGACGCTCTTGTCGGTGATGGTCGCGAGCACCCGACGGCGGGCGTGCAGGTCGCCGCGCTTCGCGAAGGTGATCAGGCGCTCAGCGAGCGGACGCAGGCGCTTCGCCTTGGTCTCGGTGGTCTGGATGCGCTTGTGGGTGAACAGCGCAGCAGCGAGGTTGGCGAGCAGCAGACGCTCGTGGGCAGGTCCGCCTCCGAGGCGGGGTCCCTTGGTGGGAGTAGGCATTCTTGTCTCTCTTCAGGTTGGAAAGTCGTCAGGTGGATCGCGTGCTAGGAGACGGTCTCGTCGTCGTAGCCGCTGTAGAAGTGGGCGCCGTCGAACCCGGGAACCGAGTCCTTCAAGGAGAGGCCCATTTCGGTGAGCTTGTCGCGAACTTCATCCACCGACTTCTGTCCGAAGTTGCGGATGTTCATGAGCTGCGTCTCCGACAGCGCGACGAGCTCGCTGACGTTGTTGATGCCCTCGCGCTTGAGGCAGTTGTACGAGCGCACGGAGAGGTCGAGGTCCTCGATCGGGATCGAGAGCTCGCCCGGCAGCACGGCGTCGACCGGCGCGGGGCCGATCTCGATGCCCTCTGCGGCGGTGTTGAGCTCGCGAGCCAGGCCGAACAGCTCGGTCAGCGTGCGACCGGCCGACGCGATGGCGTCGCGCGGCGTGATGGCCGGCTTCGACTCGACGTCGACGACCAGGCGGTCGAAGTCGGTGCGCTCACCGGCACGAGTCGCCTCGACGCGGTAGGTCACCTTGAGGACGGGCGAGTAGATCGAGTCGACGGGGATCTGACCGGCTTCGCTGAACTCGTTGCGGTTCTGCGTGGCCGACACGTAGCCGCGGCCACGCTCGATCGTGAGCTCGAGCTCGAACTTCGCCTTGTCGTTGAGGGTCGCGATGACGAGGTCCGGGTTGTGGACCTCGACGCCGGCCGGAGCCGAGATGTCGGCTGCGGTGACCTGGCCTGCGCCGGTCTTGCGGAGGTACGCCGTGATCGGCTCGTCGTGCTCGCTGGAGACGACGAGGCCCTTGATGTTCAGGATGATCTCGGTGACGTCTTCCTTGACACCGGGGATCGTGCTGAACTCGTGCAGCACGCCGTCGATGCGGATGCTGGTGACGGCTGCACCCGGGATGGACGACAGCAGGGTGCGACGGAGCGAGTTCCCGAGGGTGTACCCGAAGCCTGGCTCGAGCGGCTCGATGATGAACCGGCTGCGGAACTCCGAGATGGATTCTTCGGTGAGCGTAGGGCGCTGTGCGATGAGCACTATGGATTCCTTTCGGCTAAGTGTCCGCTATATGACACTTGCGTTGGCGAGGTAGTGAATGGTGTTCGCTGGCCCTGGTCACCAGGACCATGCCGTGATCCGTCCGCGGCGATCAGACGATCGCTACGGACGGATCACGGCCGGTGAACCGAAGGAATTAGACGCGGCGACGCTTCGGGGGGCGGCAGCCGTTGTGTGCCTGAGGCGTGACGTCGTTGATCGAGCCGACCTCGAGGCCTGCGGCCTGGAGGGAACGGATCGCGGTCTCGCGGCCGGAGCCGGGTCCCTTGACGAAGACGTCGACCTTCTTCATGCCGTGCTCCTGCGCCTGACGCGCAGCCGACTCGGCGGCGAGCTGTGCGGCGAACGGGGTCGACTTGCGCGAACCCTTGAAGCCGACGCCACCGGACGAAGCCCAGCTGATGACCGCGCCCGAGGGGTCGGTGATCGAGACGATCGTGTTGTTGAACGTCGACTTGATGTGGGCCTGGCCCACGGCGATGTTCTTCTTTTCCTTCTTACGCGGCTTCCGAACGGCCGACTTTGGTGCTGCCATGAATATCTCCTGAGTCCTATGACGAGGCGACTAGGCGGGGCCTAGCGAGCCTTCTTCTTGCCGGCGACGGTGCGCTTCGGGCCCTTGCGGGTGCGCGCGTTGGTCTTGGTGCGCTGGCCGCGGACCGGAAGTCCACGACGGTGACGGATGCCCTGGTAGGACCCGATCTCCACCTTGCGGCGGATGTCGGCGGCGACCTCACGGCGGAGGTCACCCTCGACCTTGAAGGTGCCCTCGATGTAATCGCGCAGGGCGATCAGCTGGTCATCGGTGAGATCCTTCACGCGGATGTCTCCGCTGATGCCGGTGTCGGCGAGGGTCTTGAGTGACCGCGTGCGGCCAACACCGTAGATGTACGTCAGTGCAACTTCCACGCGCTTGTCGCGTGGGATGTCTACGCCGGCGAGACGTGCCATGGTGGCTTCTCCTAGGAGTTGTGGAGGTGTGGAGCAGTTCCGGTGCTCGGGCCTCCGACCCGAGGTGTCACCCGCGGCGCACGATGTGCTGCGGGATCTGGAACTGCCGTTAGAGGAGTGGTGCTGTGTTGCTCAGGGCTGCGTGCTGCAGATCCTCTGAGATCAACCCTGGCGCTGCTTGTGGCGCGGGTTCTCGCAGATGACCATGACGCGGCCGTTGCGACGGATGACCTTGCACTTGTCGCAGATCTTCTTGACGCTGGGCTTGACCTTCATAGTTCTCTCTTTTCGCTGTCATCGTGCCGGGCCCACCACCGGATAGTGGCGGCGCGTCCGGCCGTTACTTACAGCGCGACCTACTTGTAGCGGTAGACGATCCGACCACGGGTCAGGTCGTAGGGGGTCAGTTCCACGATCACGCGGTCCTCTGGGAGGATGCGGATGTAGTGCTGACGCATTTTGCCCGAAATGTGGGCAAGTACCTTGTGTCCGTTGGTCAGCTCAACGCGGAACATCGCGTTGGGCAGAGCCTCGACCACTTGGCCCTCGATCTCGATGACGCCGTCTTTTTTGGCCATAGCCTCACTGTCGCTCAGGTTGAGTCGCACTGGTCGTGCGGATGGATTGCGGTGCGGATGTCGGCTCGCCGAAGGCATGCAGAAAGCACCAAAGATCGATTCTATGCTATGTTTCCGGGTTTCGCCAACTCAACGTCGGCCAGGGCCCGTCAGTCGGTGCGGGAGCGCAGCGCGTCGTTGATCTGCGCCGTGAGACCGGCGTCCATCGGCAGCGGACGCCCGTCCACGCCACGCACCGGCGCGGCCAGTCGGACGCTGGAGAGCAGCCAAGCCGCCTCCGCGTCGAGCATGTCCTCCGGTGTCAGCATCCGGTACTCGTGCGGGAGCCCCTGCTCCTCGAGACGGGCCCAGAGCGCGAGCTGCGTGGTGCCGGGCAGGATGCCACTCGACGGAGGCGGTGTCACGAAGGTGCCGCCGATCCGCACGACCACGGTGGAGGTGGGTCCTTCGAGGACGAAGCCGTCGCTGCTGACGAAGAGCACGTCGTCCGCTCCACGTCGGTGCGCCTCACGGAGCGCGGCCATGTTGACCGCGTACGACAGCGTCTTGGCACCGGCGAGCAGCCACGGCGAACGCTCCTGCACGTCGCTCGGGAGGCCTCGGTCGAGTAGGACGACCTCGATGCCGTTCTCGCGCTCGGGGAACCCGTCAGCCGGTGTCGCCGAGATCCACGCGGTCGGGCGTCCGCCACTCCCCCGCGTCACGACGAGTCGGACGGCGCTCTGATCGACGGCGGGGAGTTCCGCGACCGCGCGGGCGATGGCGAGCCGCCACTGTGCGTGGTTCGGCGCGGGCAGATCGAGGATCGCCGCCGACTCGGTCAGCCGATCGAGGTGCGCCTCGACCGACTGCGGGTGCCGGCCGACGACACCGATCGTCTCGAAGATCCCATCCCCCCGCGCGGGGCCCATGTCGAAGACGCTCAACACGCCGGACCCGTCGCCGGCCGGCGTGATCGTGGCCGCGAGGTCGGCGTCGTCGATGACGGTGTCCGCAGGGAGGACGTCGAGAAGGAACACGATCGGCACGCTCATGCCGAGCAACTCTACCGGGACGTGCGAGGTCCGGACGGCGACCGGGCGGCCGCTCGGTCAGGCGGGACGGACGGGGGTGACGCCGAACGCGGCGAGGGCCGCGGCCCCGCCGTCGTGAGCGGTCAGGACCCAGATGCCGTCGCGATGCACGGCGACGCTGTGCTCCCAGTGGGCAGCCGAACCACCGTCGAGCGTGGCGACGGTCCATTCGTCGTCGCGGACGAAGGTGTCGGGGCTCCCGGCGACCACCATGGGTTCGATGGCCACCACGAGTCCGGGCTTCACTTCGGGGCCACGCTGGCGGACCCGGTAGTTGAACACCGGTGGCGCCTCGTGCATCGTGCGTCCGATGCCGTGCCCGACGTAGTCGGTGAGGATGCCGTAGGGCTTCCCCTCGGGTGAGTGGTCCTCGACGTACTCCTCGATCGCGGCACCGACCTGGTTGAGGTGTCGGGCGGTCGCGAGCTCGGCGATCCCGGCCCACAGCGAACCCTCCGTCACCGCAGAGAGCCGCTCGCGCTCGGTGACGAGCTCCGGGCGCGTGGGATCGGGCAGCACGATGGTCATCGCGGAGTCGCCGTTCCAGCCGTCGATCTCGGCGCCGCTGTCGATCGACACGATGTCGCTCGCCTGCAGCACGCGCGACCCGGGGATGCCGTGGACCACGTCCTCGTTGACCGAGGTGCAGACCGTGTGGCGATAGCCGGGGACGAGCTTGAAGTTGGAGTGCCCGCCTGCCGCGACAATGGCCGCCTCGGCAGCCGCGTCGAGTTGCAGCGTCGTCACCCCGGGGGCGACGAGCGCGCGAACCGCATCGAGCGATGCCGCGGTGGCCAGCCCCGGCGCGATCATGGCGCGGATCTGGTCAGGGGTCTTGTAGATCGACTTCCGGAACACCGTGGTGGACGTGTCGGTGCGTCAGACGGCCGGAACGATGATGCCGCGGGCTGCGAGGGCCGCGTCGATCCGCGCGGTCACCTCGGCGACCTCGCCGAGACCGTCGACGGCCACGACGAGTCCACGAGCGGTGAAGACCTCGATCAGCGGGGCGGTCTCCTGCGCGTAGAGCTCCAGCCGGTGACGGATGACCTCTTCCGTGTCGTCGGGACGACCTTCGGCTTCAGCACGCTTCAGCAGCCGTACGACGACCTCTTCGGTGTCGGCCTCCAACAGCACGACGGCGTCCAGACTCGCTCCACTCTCGGCGAGCAGCGCGTCCAGCGCGACGACCTGGTCGGTCGTCCGCGGGTATCCGTCGAGCAGGAATCCGTCGATCGCATCAGGCTCGTGCAGACGGCCCCGGACGATCTCGTTGGTGACCGAGTCGGGAACGTACCCGCCCCCGCGCACGAGCTCCTGGACCTGCTTGCCGAGCGGTGTGCCGCCCTTGATGTGAGCGCGGAAGATGTCGCCCGTCGAGATCGCGGGGATGCCGAAGCGCTCCGAGAGGAAGGCCGCCTGCGTGCCCTTGCCGGATCCCGGAGGACCGACGATGAGCAGACGGGGCTTGCCGGCCGCGCTCAACGCAGGAGCCCTTCGTAGTGGCGCTGCTGGAGCTGCGAGTCGATCTGCTTGACCGTCTCGAGCCCGACACCGACGATGATGAGGATCGATGCGCCGCCGAACGGGAAGTTGGCGTTCGCGCCCACCAGCGCCAGGGCGATGAGCGGCAGGAGGGCGATCAACCCCAGGTAGATCGATCCGGGCAGGGTCACGCGGGTCAGGACGTAGTCGAGGTATTCGGCCGTCGGGCGTCCGGCACGGATGCCGGGGATGAACCCGCCGTACTTCTTCATGTTGTCGGCGACCTCTTCAGGGTTGAAGGTGATCGCGACGTAGAAGTAGGTGAAGCCGACGATGAGCAGGAAGTACATGAGCATGTACAGCGGGTGGTCGCCCTTGGTGAGGTACTGCTGGATCCACAGGACCCAGGGTGCCGGGGTGCCGGTCGTCGGCTGGTTGAACTGCGCGATGAGGGCCGGCAGGTACAGGATCGACGACGCGAAGATGACGGGCACCACACCGGCCATGTTGACCTTGATGGGGATGTAGGTGTTGTTGCCGCCGTACGTCCGGCGTCCGACCATGCGCTTCGCGTACTGCACCGGGATGCGACGTTGCGACTGCTCGACGAAGACGACGAGTCCGACGATCACGAGGCCGACGGCGAGTACGAGGAGGAAGACCTCCGGGCCCTTCGCGGTCCAGATGGCGGCCAGCGAGCCCGGGAAGGTGGCTGCGATCGAGGTGAAGATGAGGAGCGACATGCCGTTGCCGACGCCGCGCTCGGTGACGAGCTCGGCCATCCACATGACGAGGCCGGTGCCCGCGGTCATGGTGACGACCATGAGGAGCATGCCGTACCAGGTGCCGCCCTGGGCGGTGATGAGGTCGGCGCAGACGCCGCCCTGGTTGCCGAACAGTGCACCGCTCTTGGCGACCGTGATGAGCGTCGTCGACTGGAGGATGCCGAGGAAGATCGTGAGGTACCGCGTGTACTGCGTCAGCTTGCCCTGGCCGGCCTGGCCTTCTTTGTGCAGCGTCTCGAAGTGCGGGATGACCACGCGGAGGAGCTGGACGATGATCGACGCGGTGATGTAGGGCATGATGCCCAGCGCGAAGATGGAGAGTTGGAGGAGCGCGCCACCACTGAAGAGGTTGACGAGCTCGTAGAGGCCTGATGCGCCGGCGGCCTGCTGGTTCGCGAGGCACTGCTGCACGTTCGGGAAGTTCACGAACGGAGCGGGGATGAAGGACCCCAGCCGGTAGATGGCGATGATCCCGAGCGTGAACCCGATCTTGCGACGAAGATCCGGGGTCCGGAAGATCCGGCCGATGGCGCTGAACAAAAGGGGCCTCCTGTGAGATGTTGCGGGGTCGGCCCGGGTGACCGGCATGATGCCGGCCACCCGAGTGAGCTCCTGTGCGGAGCCGGCCGAGGGCTACTTGACGCTGCCCCCGGCTGCCACGATCTTCTGCTCAGCTGAGCCGGAGACCTTGTCAACCGCGACATTCAGCTTAACCGAGATGTCACCGTTTCCGAGAACCTTGACCTTCTCGTTCTTCCGGACGGCACCCTTGGCGACGAGGTCCACCGTGGTGACGTCGCCACCCTTCGGGTACAGCTCGGCGAGCTTCTCCAGGTTCACGACCTGGTACTCGACGCGGAAGGGGTTCTTGAAGCCACGGAGCTTCGGGGTGCGCATGTGCAGCGGCATCTGCCCACCCTCGAAGCCGACCTTGACGTTGTAACGCGCCTTCGTACCCTTGGTACCGCGACCAGCGGTCTTACCCTTGGACGCCTCACCACGGCCGACGCGCATCCGGGACTTCTTGGCTCCGGCGGCCGGACGCAGGTGGTGCACCTTCAGGACCTGCTCGCGCTTCTCAGCGGGCTCGTCCTTCGCGGGCTTCTTGGCGGCAGCAGCCTTGGGGGCAGCCTTCGCCTTGGGCTCGGCCTTCGCGGCAGCCGTCTTCGGAGCTGCCTTCGCAGCGGCCTTGGGGGCCTTCTCCTCAGTGGTTTCGTTCTTCTCAGCCATTAGTCGATCTCCTCAACCTGTACGAGGTGAGCAACAGTGTTCACGTAGCCGCGGTTCTGCGCGTTGTCCGGGCGGACGACGACAGCACCGATGCGACGGAGACCCAGGCTGCGAAGCGTGTCGCGCTGGTTCTGCTTCTCACTAATTCTGCCCTTGATCTGGGTGATCCTCAGCTGGGCCATCAGGCACCTACCTTCGCAGCAGCGGCCGCCTGAACGGCCTCTGCCTCTGCACGGAGCAGGCGGGCCGGAGCGACCTGGTCGAACTCGAGACCACGACGGGCTGCAACGGCACGAGGTTCCTCGAGCTGCTTCAGCGCCGTGACGGTCGCGTGGACGATGTTGATCGTGTTGGACGAACCGAGCGACTTGCTCAGCACGTCGTGGATGCCGGCGCACTCGAGGACGGCGCGGACGGGACCACCGGCGATGACACCGGTACCAGCGGCGGCGGGGCGCAGGAGCACCACACCGGCTGCTGCCTCACCCTGGGTGGGGTGCGGGATGGTCGAGCCGACGCGCGGGACGCGGAAGAAGTTCTTCTTCGCCTCTTCGACGCCCTTCGCGATCGCGAGCGGGACTTCGCGAGCCTTGCCGTAGCCGACGCCGACCATGCCGTTGCCGTCACCGACGACCACGAGGGCGGTGAAGCTGAAGCGACGACCACCCTTCACGACCTTCGAGACACGGTTGATGGTCACGACGCGCTCCAGGAACTGGCTCTTGTCGCTGTCGCGGCTACCGCGGTCGCGGTTGGGGTTGCGCTCGCGGCCTCCGCGGCGCGCCTCGCGCGGCTCGCGGTCGCCGGTGGGCGCCGTCGATGCCGCGGTCTCGACCGGGGCCTCGGCCACGGTCGCCACAGGCTCTTGCTGCTGCTTGTTGTCTTCGCTCACAGGTTCAATCCGCCCTCTCGAGCACCATCGGCAATTGCTGCCACGCGACCTGCGTAGCGGTTGCCTCCACGGTCAAATACGACATCGTCGATGCCGGCTGCCTTGGCACGCTCGGCGATGAGTTCGCCGACCTTGCGCGACTTGGCGGTCTTGTCGCCGTCGAACGTCCGGAGGGTGTCCTCCATGGTCGAGGCGGAGACGAGGGTGTGACCCTTCGTGTCATCGACAACCTGCACGAACACGTGACGGGCTGAACGGTTGACGACGAGGCGCGGACGGACCGCGGTGCCCTCGACCTTCTTGCGCAGACGCGTGTGGCGACGGCCACGTGCGGCAGTCTTCGTTGGACGAGCCATGGTTACTTACCAGCCTTTCCGGCCTTGCGACGCACGATCTCGCCGGCGTAGCGCACACCCTTGCCCTTGTACGGCTCGGGCTTGCGGATCTTACGGATGTTGGCGGCGACCTCGCCGACGGCCTGCTTGTCGATACCGGCGACCGTGAGCTTGTTGTTGCCCTCGACGGTCAGCGTGATGCCGACCGGCGGCTCGACGGTGACGGGGTGCGAGAAGCCGAGCGCGAACTCGACGGCGCTGCCCTTCTGAGCGACGCGGTAACCGGTACCGACGACCTCGAGGCCCTTGGTGTAGCCCTGGGTGACGCCGATGATCTGGTTCGCGATGAGCGTGCGGGTCAGGCCGTGGAGCGAGCGCGAGTTGCGCTCGTCGTCGGGACGCGTGACGAGCAGCTGTGCGTCTTCGAGCTTGACCTCGATGGGGCTCGCGACGGTGAGCTGGAGCTCACCCTTCGGGCCCTTGACGGTGACGTTCTGACCGGCGACGTCGATGGTGACGCCTGCCGGGATGTCGATGGGGAGTCTTCCAATACGAGACATGACTGGCTACCACACGTAGGCGAGGACTTCCCCACCCACGCCCTTCTTCTCGGCCTGGCGGTCCGTGAGGAGGCCGCTGGAGGTGGACAGGATGACGACGCCGAGGCCGCCGAGGACCTTGGGGATCTCGTTCGACTTCGCGTAGACGCGGAGGCCGGGCTTCGAGACGCGCTTGATGCCGGCGATGGAACGCTCGCGGTTCGGGCCGAACTTGAGGCTCAGCGAGAGCGTCTGTCCGACGGCCGCGTCAGCGACCTCCCAGCCGGAGATGTAGCCCTCGGACTTGAGGATCTCGGCGATGTTCACCTTGAGCTTGGAGTGCGGCATCGACACGGTGTCGTGGTGCGCCGAGTTCGCATTGCGCAGTCTGGTCAGCATGTCTGCGACCGGATCTGTCATGGTCATATCGAGTGTTTCCTTTGTTCACCAGGTTTCGACATCCTGTGCAAGGGTGCCGACCTGTGGTGGTTGAACCGTTCTGGGCAGGAGTGCCCCGAACGGGCGGAAGCCCGGTCCTCGACATACACCGAGGACCGGGCAGAAGCTCAGCCTACTTGGACTCAGCCGCCTTGAACGGGAAGCCGAGCGCCTTGAGCAGCGCGCGACCCTCGTCGTCGTTCTTGGCCGTGGTCACGACAGTGATGTCGAAGCCGCGGACACGATCGATCTTGTCCTGGTCGATCTCGTGGAACATGGACTGCTCCTGGAGACCGAAGGTGTAGTTGCCGTTGCCGTCGAACTGCTTGTCCGAGAGACCGCGGAAGTCGCGGATACGCGGAAGAGCGAGGCTCAGCAGGCGGTCGAGGAACTCCCAAGCGCGGTCGCCACGAAGCGTGACGTGAGCGCCGATGGGCTGACCCTCGCGCAGCTTGAACTGCGCGATGGACTTGCGTGCCTTGGTGACCTGCGGCTTCTGGCCGGTGATCTTGGTGAGGTCCGAAACAGCGCCGTCGATGACCTTGCTGTCGCGAGCGGCCTCGCCCACACCGGTGTTGACGACGACCTTCACGAGTCCGGGCACCTGGTGCACGTTCGTGAAGCCGAAGTCCTTCTGCAGCTGCGGAAGGATCTCAGCGCGGTACTTCTGCTTGAGACGGGGCTGGATTTTGCCAGTCGCCACTTCTGTGTCGGTCATTACAGGTCCTTACCTGACTTCTTGGCGTAACGAACGCGGACCGTCTTGGTGACGCCGTCCTTCGTGACTTCCTCGTTGCGGTGGCCGACCTTGGTCGGGCCCTTGGTCTCCGGGTCGACGAGCGCGACGTTGGAGATGTGGATCGAAGCCTCGACGGTCTCGATGCCGCCGGTCTTCGTTCCACGCTGGGTCTGGCCGACACGGGAGTGCTTCGTGACGTAGTTGACGCCCTCCACGATCACCCGGTTCTTGTCCGCCAGGACCTCGATGACGCGACCCTGCTTGCCGCGGTAACCACCGCGGTCCTGCTTCGGGCCGGAGACGACCTGAACCAGGTCGCCCTTCTTGATCTTTGCCATGACTTAGATAACCTCCGGCGCCAACGAGACGATCTTCATGAACTTCTTGTCACGAAGCTCGCGACCGACCGGTCCGAAGATGCGGGTACCACGGGGGTCCCCGTCAGCCTTCAGGATGACAGCGGCGTTCTCGTCGAACTTGATGTACGAACCGTCGGAACGACGGGTCTGCTTGCGGGTGCGGACGATGACCGCCTTGACGACGTCGCCCTTCTTGACGTTGCCACCGGGGATCGCGTCCTTGACGGTCGCGACGATGGTGTCACCGAGGCCCGCGTAGCGGCGGCCGGAGCCACCGAGCACGCGAATGGTCAGGAGCTCCTTGGCGCCGGTGTTGTCGGCGACCTTGACTCGTGATTCTTGCTGAAGCATTGTTCGCTTTCCTCTCAGTAAGCCGCGAGGCCTACTTGGCCTTCTCGAGAATCTCGACCAGACGCCAGCGCTTGGTGGCGCTGGTGGGGCGGGTCTCGCTGATCAGGACGAGGTCGCCGATGCCGGCGGAGTTCGCCTCGTCGTGAGCCTTGACCTTGGAGGTGCGGCGGATGACCTTGCCGTAGAGCGGGTGCTTCACGCGGTCCTCGACCTCGACGACGATGGTCTTCTCCATCTTGTCGCTGGTCACCAGACCACGGCGGGTCTTGCGGTAGCCACGAGCAGCGGCGTCCTTGACGTCGTGCTCGGCCGACTCGTGACCCTCGGGGGCCTTGTCAGTAGCGGTAGCCATGTCTAGGCCTCCTTCGTGGTCTCGGCGTCGGCTGCAGCGGTGTCCTCGGACTTCGGTGCGGCCTTGGCCTTCTTGGTCTTCTTCTCGGCCTTGGCCTCGACGACCTCGACGGTCGGCGTGGCCCGGATGCCGAGCTCGCGCTCACGGATGACCGTGTAGATGCGAGCGATGTCGCGCTTCACGGCGCGCAGGCGGCCGTGGTTCTCGAGCTGCCCCGTGGCCGACTGGAAGCGCAGGTTGAACAGCTCTTCCTTGGCCTTGCGGAGCTCCTCGATGAGGCGCTGGTCTTCAAAGGTGTCGAGCTCGACGGGGGTGAGCTCCTTGGATCCGATCGCCATTATGCGTCGCCCTCCTCGCGCTTGATGATGCGTGCCTTGAGGGGCAGCTTGTGGATTGCACGGGTCAGCGCCTCGCGGGCCAGGGTCTCATCGACTCCGGCGACCTCGAACAGCACACGACCCGGCTTGACGTTCGCGACCCACCACTCGGGCGAACCCTTACCGGAACCCATGCGGGTTTCGGCGGGCTTCTTGGTCAGCGGACGGTCGGGGTAGATGTTGATCCACACCTTTCCGCCACGCTTGATGTGACGCGTCATGGCGATACGAGCGGACTCGATCTGACGGTTGGTCACGTAAGCGGGCGTCAGGGCCTGGATACCGTACTCACCGAACGACACCTTGGTGCCACCGGTCGCCTGGCCGGAACGGCCGGGGTGGTGCTGCTTCCGGTGCTTGACTTTGCGTGGGATCAACATGGTTATGCCTCAACTCCTGCGGCGGCGGGCGCCTCAGCAGCTGCCTTGGGGGCGCTGCTCGGACCGGCGTTCCGACGGGGGCGGTCGCCACCGTCGCGACGTTCCGGACGCGTCGACTTCTGGTTGGCCTGCTCGCGAGCAAGCTCCTTGTTGGTGATGTCGCCCTTGTAGATCCAGACCTTCACGCCGATGCGGCCGAACGTGGTCTTCGCCTCGTAGAAGCCGTAGTCGATGTTCGCGCGGAGCGTGTGCAGCGGCACACGGCCTTCGCGGTAGAACTCGGAACGGCTCATCTCGGCGCCGCCGAGGCGGCCGGACACCTGGATGCGGACACCCTTGACGGTGGACGTGCGCTGAGCGCCCTGCAGGCCCTTACGCATCGCGCGGCGGAAGGCCACACGTGCGGAGAGCTGCTCGGCGATGCCCTGCGCGACAAGCTGAGCGTCGGCCTCGGGGTTCTTGACCTCGAGGATGTTCAGCTGGATCTGCTTCTTCGTGAGCTTCTCGAGGTCGGCGCGGATGCGCTCGGCCTCGGCGCCACGGCGACCGATCACGATGCCCGGACGGGCGGTGTGGATGTCGACGCGGACCCGGTCACGGGTGCGCTCGATCTCGATGCGGCTGACACCAGCGCGGTCGAGCGAGGTCGCCAGCAGACGGCGGATCTTGACGTCTTCCGCGACGAAGTCGCTGTAACGCTGACCCTTCTTCGTGCTGTCGGAGAACCAACGCGACACGTGGTCGGTCGTGATTCCCAGACGGAAGCCGTATGGATTGACTTTCTGACCCATTACTTGCTCACCTTCTTGGCCTTGGCAGCGCCGGCAGTCTCATCAGGCGTCGAGAGCTCGACGGTGATGTGGCTGGTGCGCTTGAGGATGCGGAACGCGCGGCCCTGTGCGCGGGGGCGGAAACGCTTGAGGGTTGCACCCTCATCGACGTACGCCTTCGCGATGTACAGGTCCTGCTCGTCAAGGAACACGTTGTCCTTGTCGGCCGTGACGCGAGCGTTCGCGATGGCCGAGGCAACGAGCTTGTAGATGGGCTCGCTGGCGCTCTGTGGTGCGAACTTCAGGATGGCCAAGGCCTCCTGAGCCTGCTTGCCACGGATGAGCGCGACGACACGACGGGCCTTCTGGGGGGTGACGCGGATGTGTCGCACGCGGGCGATCGACTCCACCATTTCTCTTCCTCCTTCACGTCACCGCGTTAGCGGCGACGGCCCTTCTTGTCGTCCTTCACGTGTCCACGGAAGGTGCGGGTGGGCGCGAACTCGCCGAGCTTGTGCCCGACCATCGTCTCGGTGACGAACACCGGGATGTGCTTGCGACCGTCGTGGACGGCGATGGTGTGACCCAGCATCGCCGGGATGATCATCGATCGACGCGACCAGGTCTTGATCACGTTCTTGTTGTTGGCCTCGTTCGCCGTGACGACCTTGCGGAGCAGGTGGTCGTCGACGAAGGGGCCCTTCTTGAGACTGCGTGGCATCTTCTCTTACTCCTACTTACGCTTCTTGCCGGCGGTACGACGACGAACGATGAGCTTGTCGCTTTCCTTGTTGGGGTGGCGCGTGCGGCCTTCCTTCTGGCCCCACGGGCTGACCGGGTGACGTCCACCGGAGGTCTTGCCCTCACCACCACCGTGCGGGTGGTCGATCGGGTTCATCGCGACACCACGGACGGTCGGGCGGACGCCCAGCCAGCGCTTACGGCCGGCCTTACCCCAGTTGATGTTCGACTGCTCGGCGTTGCCGACCTCACCGATGGTGGCGCGGCAGCGCAGGTCGACGTTGCGGATCTCACCGGACGGCAGGCGGAGCTGCGCGTACGGGCCGTCCTTCGCGACGAGACGCACCGATGCACCCGCGGAGCGGGCCATCTTCGCGCCGCCGCCGGGACGGAGCTCGATCGCGTGGATGACCGTACCGGTGGGGATGTTCTTCAGCGGCAGGTTGTTTCCGGGCTTGATGTCCGCGCCGGCACCCGACTCGACCACGTCGCCCTGGCTGAGCTTGTTCGGAGCGAGGATGTACCGCTTGGTGCCGTCCACGAAGTGGAGCAGCGCGATACGCGCGGTGCGGTTGGGGTCGTACTCGATGTGAGCGACCTTGGCGTTGACGCCGTCCTTGTCGTTGCGACGGAAGTCGATCAGACGGTACTGGCGCTTGTGGCCACCACCGATGTGACGCGTCGTGATGCGGCCCTGGTTGTTGCGACCACCGGTCTTCGACAACGGACGAAGCAGCGACTTCTCCGGCGTGGTGCGGGTGATCTCCGCGAAGTCCGCGACAGACGAACCGCGACGACCAGGAGTCGTGGGCTTGTACTTACGAATAGCCATTTCTTATTCCTCTTCGTTCCCGGCCGTCTTAGCCAACAGCCGTGAAGATGTCGATGGAACCCGACTTGAGCGACACGATGGCGCGCTTGGTGTCCTTGCGCTTGCCGGTGCCGAACTTGGTGCGACGGGTCTTGCCCTGACGGGTGAGGGTGTTGATCGAAGCGACCTCGACACCGAAGATCTTCTCGATGGCGAGCTTGATCTCGGTCTTGTTCGAGCGCGGGTCGACGAGGAAGGTGTACTTGCCCTCGTCGATCAGGCTGTAGCTCTTCTCGGAGACGACCGGCGCGAAGATGACGTCGCGGGGGTCCTTGTTGATCGCGGTCATGCCGAGACCTCCTCGGTTGCGGCCGTGTTGCCGGTCTTGCTGGCGACGAATGCCTCGAAGGCGGCCTTGGTGAAGACGATGTCGTCGGAGACGAGCACGTCGTATGCGTTCAGCTGGTCGTACGACAGCACGTGCACGTTCTGCAGGTTGCGGACGCTGCGGAGGCTGAGCTCGTCGTCGCGCTGGAGGACGATCAGGACGTGCTTCGAGGAAGCGACGTTCGTCAGGTACTCGGACACGGCCTTCGTCGACGGCTTCTCACCGATCGAGAGGGAGTCGACGACGTGCAGGCGGCTGCCGCGTGCGCGGTCGGAGATGGCGCCGAGGAGAGCCGCGGCGATCATCTTCTTGGGGGTGCGCTGTGCGTAGTTGCGGGGCACTGGACCGTGGACGATGCCACCGCCGGTCATCTGAGGTGCACGGATGGAGCCCTGACGAGCGTTACCCGTACCCTTCTGCTTGAACGGCTTGCGGCCGGCACCGGACACTTCGCCGCGGCGCTTGGTCTTGTGCGTCCCCTGGCGGGCGGCAGCGAGCTGCGCGACGACCACCTGGTGGATGAGCGGGATGTTGGTCTGAACGTCGAACACCTCGGCAGGAAGGTCGACGGTGCCGGCCTTCTTGAGCTTGGTGTCGAGCACGTCGAGAGTAGCGATAGCCATGGAACTACGCTCCCTTCACTGCGGTGCGGACGAATACGATGCGGCCACGAGCGCCGGGAACGGCACCCTTGACGAGCAGCAGGCCCTTCTCGGCGTCGATGGCGTGAACCCGGAGGTTCAGCACGGTGACGCGCTCGCCACCCATACGACCGGCCATGCGCATGCCCTTGAAGACACGGCTCGGGGTCGAGGAGGCGCCGATGGAGCCCGGCTTGCGGTGGTTGCGGTGAGCACCGTGAGATGCGCCCGTTCCCTTGAAGTTGTGACGCTTCATGACACCGGCGAAACCCTTACCCTTCGAAGTGCCGACGACGTCGACCTTCTGGCCGGCCTCGAAGACACCGTCGACGGTGAGCTCCTGGCCGAGCGAGTACTCGGATGCGTCGGCAGTGCGGACCTCGGTGAGGTGGCGACGCGGCGTCACGCCGGCCTTGTCGAAGTGACCCGCGTCAGGCTTGCTGACCTTGCGGGGATCGATCTGGCCGTACGCGATCTGCACGGCGTCGTAGCCGTCGACCTCGGGGGTGCGAACCTGCGTGACCACGTTGGGCGTGATCTCGATGACGGTGACGGGAACGAGCTTGTTGTTCTCGTCCCACACCTGGGTCATGCCGAGCTTGGTGCCGAGCAGACCCTTGCTGGTCTTCGTGTTAGACATGTCTTCCTTCCGTCTCTACCGAGCTCAGAGCTTGATCTCGATGTTGACGTCCGCCGGCAGGTCGAGACGCATGAGCGAGTCGACGGCCTTCGGGGTCGGGTCGATGATGTCGATCAGACGCTTGTGGGTGCGCATTTCGAAGTGCTCCCGGCTGTCCTTGTACTTGTGCGGCGAACGGATCACGCAGACCACGTTCTTCTCCGTCGGAAGCGGCACGGGGCCGACGACGGTTGCGCCTGCACGGGTGACCGTGTCGACGATCTTGCGCGCCGAAGTATCGATGACCTCATGGTCATACGACTTCAGTCGGATGCGGATCTTCTGTCCCGCCATGTGTGACTCACTCTCTGTCTCGCGTCGTGCGGATCGCTCCGTATTGGACGCATATCGTGCGCTTTGCAACGTTCGGTTGCTCCGCGCCATTGGCACTACTGGTGTCGCACCACTGTTCTGCTGTCAACGACCACTCGTGTCTTGCGACCCTCGTGGTCATCCACCGGCTTCCACCCCGACTCGTGGTCGGCGCTGGGCGTAGCACTGCTACGACCTGGATTGCGATGAAGTGATTGGTGTTCTGCTACCCGCGGCCTAGGCTCGATCCCTGTCGCGTTGCCGCGTCTGGGAGCTCCTATGCACTACCTGGCAGTGATCCGCCGGAGCGCGCACAGGCACGCTCGTCCGAAGTACTGAACTGGACTAGTTTGCCACGGATCCACCATGCGTGCAACCCGGGCGTGTCGCGGGCGTCGGATGGTCAGGATCCGCTCAGTCTCGGGCGTCGTGAGCACCGAGGCGCCGCTGCTCAGCAGGGCTCGACGACGTTGTCGACCTCGACCGGACGCACCCCCGGGGTGCCCAGGAACCGCACCGCGTCGACCGTCGCGCCGGACACGTCCGCATCGACCTCGAGTGTCACCGTCGCGCCCGGCGCGATCGTCACCACCATGTAGGCCACGGGGCGTCCGTCGTCCGATCCGGCCGTGTACGGGGCCTCGGCGCCGTCAACGCGAACCGAGCGGATGTCGGCACCGTCGGGCGCGTAGGCCATGACCCGCAAGCGCATCCACCCACGCGGGAGCCCCTCACGCTCGTGGAACCCCGCGATGTAGTCGAACGCCTCCGTGTCGAGCTCCGGCTCCGTGTCGATCGTGTTGGAGAGCTCGGACGTGACCATCACCGTGCGGGTCCCGTCGACGTCGCACGACGCCGCACGGACACGGACCCGCTGTCGGAGGTAGTACTCGAGTTTGGACCCGACCGCGTCCGAGAGGTACAGCCCGAACGGCACCGAACGAGACGAACGCTCGGGCAGGGCGCCGCCGACCCCGGCGAGCACCAACGCCCGCTCCTCGACGCGGTCGGGACTCCAGGCGAGCAGACGCCGCTCGTCGACCGCCTGCACCCAGCCGTCGATCGCACGGGGCACCACCATGGAGCCCGCCTGCAGCTGCGAGGTGAGCGCCTGCACGACGGCGGTGAAGGTCGCGTCCTGCGCCCGGTTCGCCTCGTCGCTGAGACCCGGGTGGTCTCGGTACACGCCGTTCAGGAGCTCGTCGACCACCGTCTCGCTCGACAGCTCCGTACCGTCGTCCAGCACGACGGGGCCGGTCGCTCGCAGCAGATGGGAAAGCGCGACCGGGTCCACGGCGAGCACCAGGTCGGGCGTGACGCCCTGACTCTCCTGCCACAGCCGCGAAGCCACCTGCGCACCGTACGGGAAGTCCGGCCGCGCCGTCACCTCATGGATGGAGGTGCCTGCGGCAGCGTAGCCCTCGGTCCGGTAGAGCGCGTCGGCATCGGCCGGGAGGGGCACCACCGGATCGGCGTGCGACACGAAGTCCGCGCCGCCGAGGGTCCTGGTCACGCTCAGCGCGCCCTCCTCGACGTGCACGAGCACCGAAGCTCCCGCGATGCCGCCGAGGGCTCGGCTCTCCGCCGAGTTCTGGAACAGGACGACCACGTCTCGCGGCCCCTCCTCCCCCAGGAACCCGGGCAGCGCTCGCAGCACCGGTGCGAGCCGCGAGGCGAGCGATGAGGCCTCGCGCAGCGGTCCGTCGAGTCCGACCAACGCCGACGCCACCTGAGGCAGGAGCACCGACCGGTCGAGGCGGTCGAGGCGCGCGACCTGCTCCTCGAGTCGCTCGAGCGCGCGCGCCGAGGTGCGCGCCAACCGCCCCACCCGCTCCGTGTCCAGTCGCCCGTCGACCGCGAGTCCGTCGACGGACAGGTCGAGGACCGGCTCGACGACCTCGTCGACGACCACGTGGGCCGCCTCGACGGCCGTGCGCACCGCGACGAAGTTCACCCCGGAGACGGGCACGCGTTCGGCGAGCCACCAGTCAGGCCGCCGAGTCGACGTCAGGGCCCGCTCGACCGCGTCGCCGGCGCGCTGCACGACGGCAGGATCGATCGCGTCGGCGCCGTCACCGACGACGCCCGCACGGATCGCCTCGAGCTCAGGCAGGACCGACGTGAGCTCCTCCCGGACGGACATGGCCTCCACCGCCGCCGACACGGTGGCTCCAGCGATGCCGAGCAGAACGGACAGGGCGACGATGCTCGGGATCAGGACACGTGGGCGCGACAGGCGACGCGGACGGATGGACGAACGGGACACGGTCACCTCGGCGGCTCGATGCAGAATGGGTCGCCTGATCTCTTACATATGAGGTACCGGGGTCCCGACCGTCCGACGGCACGCACGACGAAGGGCCCGGAGCGAAATGCTCCGGGCCCTTCGTGTGGAACCGTGTCGACCCTGCGGTCGATCAGGGGTTCGCGTCAGCGGATGCTTACGCGAGCACCTTGGTGACGGTGCCGGCGCCGACGGTGCGGCCACCCTCACGGATGGCGTAGCCGAGGCCGACCTCCATGGCGATGGGCTGGATCAGCTCAACGGTCATGTCGGTGGTGTCGCCGGGCATGACCATCTCGGTGCCCTCGGGCAGCGTGATGACGCCGGTGACGTCGGTGGTGCGGAAGTAGAACTGCGGACGGTAGTTCGCGTAGAACGGGTTGTGACGCCCACCCTCATCCTTGGACAGGATGTACGCGGTGCCCTCGAAGTTCGTGTGCGGCGTGACCGAACCCGGCTTCACGACGACCTGGCCGCGCTCGACGTCTTCACGCTTCGTGCCACGGAGCAGGAGACCACAGTTCTCGCCGGCCCATGCCTCGTCGAGCTGCTTGTGGAACATCTCGATACCCGTGACGATCGTCTTCTGCGTCGGGCGGATGCCGACGATCTCGACCTCGGAGTTGATCGCGAGCGTGCCACGCTCGGCGCGGCCCGTGACGACGGTTCCACGACCGGTGATCGTGAAGACGTCCTCGATCGGCATGAGGAAGGGCTTGTCCTTGTCGCGCACGGGGTCGGGGACGTTGGCGTCCACGGCGTCCATGAGGTCGAGGATGCTCTGCACCCACTTCTCGTCGCCCTCGAGCGCCTTGAGGCCCGAGACGCGGACGACCGGTGCGTCCTCAGCGAAGCCCTGCGAGGCGAGCAGCTCGGAGACCTCGAGCTCGACGAGCTCCAGGATCTCCTCGTCGTCGACCATGTCGGACTTGTTCAGCGCGACGAGCAGGTAGGGGACGCCGACCTGCTTGGCGAGCAGCACGTGCTCACGCGTCTGAGCCATCGGGCCGTCAGTGGCGGCGACGACCAGGATCGCGCCGTCCATCTGCGCAGCACCGGTGATCATGTTCTTGATGTAGTCAGCGTGACCGGGGGCGTCGACGTGCGCGTAGTGGCGCTTCGGGGTCTCGTACTCGACGTGCGAGATGTTGATCGTGATACCACGCTGACGCTCTTCCGGCGCGGAGTCGATCGACGCGAAGTCGCGCTGCACGTTGGTCGCGGACGGGAACTTGTCCGCCAGGACCTTCGAGATCGCCGCGGTGAGCGTGGTCTTGCCGTGGTCGACGTGACCGATCGTACCGATGTTGACGTGCGGCTTGGTCCGCTCGAACTTGGCCTTTGCCACTGTGAGTCCTCCTCAGGACGTTGTGCGGGACGCCGGGCACCATTCGATGCCCGACGCACTGCAGGGATGTGTATTCATGTTACGCGATCCGCCCGGGTGTTCGCACACCCGGCCGGACCGCGGTGAAGAGAGAGTGAGTGACTACTCGCCCTTGTTCTTCTGGATGATCTCGTCGGCGACAGCCTTCGGGACCTCCGCGTAGCTCTCGAACGTCATCGAGTACACGGCACGACCAGAGGTCTTCGACCGGAGGTCGCCGATGTAGCCGAACATCTCGGAGAGCGGCACGTTGGCACGGATGACCTTGACGCCGGTGGCGTCGTCCATGGACTGGATCTGTCCACGGCGCGAGTTGAGGTCTCCGATGACGTCGCCCATGTACTCCTCAGGAGTACGCACCTCGACCGCCATGAGCGGCTCGAGGAGGACGGGGTTGGCACGCGAGTAGGCCTCCTTGAGACCCATCGAGCCGGCGATCTTGAACGCCATCTCCGAGGAGTCGACGTCGTGCGCCGCACCATCGGTGATGATCGCCTTGACACCCACGACCGGGTAGCCGGCGAGGCCACCGACCTGCAGGGCGTCCTGGAAACCGGCGTCGATCGACGGGATGTACTCGCGCGGGATGCGACCACCGGTCACGGCGTTCACGAACTCGTAGGTCGTCTCCGGAGTGACGTCCATCGGCTCCAGATCGAACTGGATCTTCGCGAACTGACCCGAACCACCGGTCTGCTTCTTGTGCGTGTAGCCGTACTTCTCGACCTTGCGCTTGATGGTCTCGCGGTACGCGACCTGCGGCTTGCCGACGTTGGCCTCGACGTTGAACTCGCGCTTCATGCGGTCGACGAGGATGTCGAGGTGGAGCTCGCCCATGCCCTTGATGACCGTCTGGCCGGTCTCGGTGTTCTGCTCGGTGCGGAACGTCGGGTCCTCTTCGGCCAGCTTCTGGATCGCGGTGCCCAGCTTCTCCTGGTCGGCCTTTGTCTTCGGCTCGATCGCGACCTCGATGACGGGCTCCGGGAAGCTCATCGACTCGAGGACGACCTGGTGCTGCGGGTCGGACAGGGTGTCACCGGTGGTGGTGTCCTTCAGGCCGATGACCGCGTAGATGTGACCGGCGGTGACGAAGTCGACCGGGTTCTCCTTGTTGGCGTGCATCTGGAAGATCTTCCCGATGCGCTCCTTCTTGCCCTTGGTCGAGTTGATGATCTGCGCACCGGAGTCGAGACGACCCGAGTAGACGCGGACGTACGTCAGGCGACCGAAGAACGGGTGCACCGCGACCTTGAACGCGAGCGCGGTGAAGGGCTCGGTCGAGTCGGGGTGACGCTCCACGACCTTCTCCTCGTCGCGCGCGTCGTGGGCCTCGATGGCCGGGACGTCGAGCGGGGAGGGGAGGTAGTCGATGACGGCGTCGAGCATCGGCTGGACGCCGCGGTTCTTGAACGCGGAGCCACAGAGGACCGGGTACATGGTGCTCGTGATGGTGAGGTGACGGATCGCGGCCTTGATCTCCGCGACGGTCAGCTCTTCGCCACCGAAGTACTTCTCCATGAGTGCGTCGTCGGTCTCGGCGACGGCCTCGAGGAGCGCGGTGCGGTACTCGGCCGCCTTCTCCTTGAGGTCTTCCGGGATCTCCTCGATGGCGTACTTGGCGCCCATCTCGACGTCACCCTTGGCGTCTCCGCGCCAGGTGAGCGCACGCATCTCGACGAGGTCGACGACGCCCTCGAAGCTGGACTCGGCACCGATCGGCAGCTGGATGACCAGCGGCTTCGCGCCGAGGCGGCTGATGATCGTGTCGACGGTGAAGTAGAAGTCGGCGCCGAGCTTGTCCATCTTGTTGACGAAGCAGATGCGCGGCACGTCGTACTTGTCGGCCTGACGCCAGACGGTCTCGGACTGGGGCTCGACGCCCTCCTTGCCGTCGAACACCGCGACCGCGCCGTCGAGGACGCGGAGCGAACGCTCGACCTCGACCGTGAAGTCGACGTGGCCGGGGGTGTCGATGATGTTGATCTGGTTCTTGTTCCAGAAGCAGGTCGTCGCGGCGGACGTGATGGTGATGCCGCGCTCCTGCTCCTGCGCCATCCAGTCCATCGTCGACGCACCGTCGTGGGTCTCGCCGATCTTGTGGTTGACGCCCGTGTAGAACAGGATGCGCTCGGTGGTGGTGGTCTTGCCGGCATCGATGTGGGCCATGATGCCGATGTTGCGGACCTTGTTCAGGTCGGTGAGCACGTCTTGTGCCACGGGGTCCTCCGGGGATAGGTAGGGGTGAGCTGATTCACTCAGGTGTGCGAGGGCGGGCGGATCGCCCGCCCTCGCATCGGGCGGCGACTACCAGCGGTAGTGCGCGAACGCCTTGTTCGACTCGGCCATCTTGTGCGTGTCTTCACGACGCTTGACGGCTGCACCGAGACCGTTCGATGCGTCGAGGATCTCGTTCTGGAGACGCTCGGTCATCGTCTTCTCGCGGCGGCCCTTCGCGTAGCTCACGAGCCAGCGCAGGGCGAGGGTGTTGGCGCGGTGAGGCTTGACCTCGACCGGCACCTGGTAGGTGGAACCACCGACGCGGCGCGAACGCACCTCGAGGGTCGGGCGGACGTTGTCGAGCGCCTTCTTGAGCGTGACGACGGCGTCGCCCTGGTTCTTGGCGGTGACGCCTTCGAGTGCGTCGTAGACGATGCGCTCAGCGAGGCCCTTCTTGCCGTCCAGCAGGATCTTGTTGACGAGCTGGCTGACGATGGGGGCGCCGTAGACGGGATCGGCGACGACGGGACGCTTCGGAGCTGGACCCTTGCGAGGCATTACTTCTTCTCCATCTTCGCGCCGTAGCGGCTGCGAGCCTGCTTGCGGTTCTTGACGGCCTGCGTGTCGAGGGCGCCACGGACGATCTTGTAACGGACACCCGGGAGGTCCTTCACACGACCACCACGGACCAGGACCAGCGAGTGCTCCTGGAGGTTGTGGCCCTCACCGGGGATGTACGCGGTGACCTCGGTGCCGTTGCGCAGCTTCACGCGGGCGACCTTGCGCATCGCCGAGTTCGGCTTCTTCGGGGTGGTGGTGTACACGCGGGTGCACACGCCGGCCTGCTGGGGGTTGCTCTTCAGGGCGGGCGCCTTGGTCTTGACGACCTTGGGGCTGCGGCCCTTCCGAACCAACTGCTGAATGGTTGGCACTACTTGCTCCTTGATGATGACTGCACGGTGACAGTGGTACTGCAGCATTCGTGGACCGGTCTCCCGGATCACGAGGTCGTATGGACCCACCGGCGCCGCGCGAGTGCGCGTCGCTTTCGTGGTGGGTATGCCGTGGGGGCGATCGGCAACCGGGACCAGCCCGGCGGGGATCAACCCGATGGTGCAAGACTGCTGTCCACTCCCCCGAGCCAGGCTCCGGAGAACGTGGACAGCACGAGAGCGCACGACAGCGCGCACACCCAAACAAGACTAGCCCGCCGACAGGCTGTGGTCAAACGACGACGGCCCCTGGGAGCATCGCTCCCAGGGGCCGTACAGCTCGGCCTCTACGGGGACGGGACGAAGGTCGCGCCCTCGTCGGTGAAGCCCTCGATCGTGCCGCCGACGACGAAGTCGACGGGGTTGATGCTGTAGCCCGGACCGGTCTGGCCGGTGGCCGGGTCGGTCAGCGTGCAGGTCATCGACATGCGTCCGACGGTCTCGGAGTCGACGGTCCAGCCGCCTCCCGCGAAGTCACCGATCGTGAAGGTCGGGCGCGTGTCGAACTTCCAGGTCACACCGGAGGGGGTGAAGCCGGTGTCGTTGCGGATCTCGAAGGGGCACCCCTCCGGGGCGAGCTCCGTCGCCGCACCGCAGCCGTCGATGTACGCGTTGACGGCCTCCTCGACGGCGGTCGTCCCGGCGTCGGTGAGGGCGACGGCGAGCGTCGCGGGTTCCGCGGCCTGACCGAAGCCCACGGCCGTCGTGGTCGTCGCCTCGGCGGTGTACCAGTCGCTCTCGCTGAGGGCGACGTCGTAGGTGCCCGGGAGGGCACGCAGCTGGTACGAACCCTCGGCGATCGGTTCGACGTCGGTGAGGTCGACGCCGCCGACCGTCGCGACCGCGTCCTCAGGGGCGACCACGTCGACCTGGACCGTGCTGAGTTCGGGAGCCTCGAGCTTCCACTTGTCGAAGAGCACGGCGTCCTTGCCGACCTTGGTGAGCGTGAACTCCTGGTCGACGCTCTCGCCACCCTGAGTGAGGCGGGCCTCGACGGTCGCGGTGTTCCCGCTGGTCGTCGTCTTCCCGATCGTGTAGCCGGAGACCTTGCCGGACGCCGCCTTGTACGCGTCGTCGGTCAGCAGCACGTCGGCCGCCGACACCTCGGTACCGGAGAGCTTGAGCGCCTGTTCGGCGTCGCCCGACTTGAGGGCGTCGAGGTAGCTCTTGACCGTCACCTCCGGGGCGTGGAGGGCGTTGCCGACACTGACGCCGACGATGCCACCGACGATGATGAGGAGGAGGGCGCTCCCGCCGGCGATGATGCCGGTGAGCCCCTTCTTCGAGAGCTTCTTCTTGGGCGGCTGCTGGCCGCCGCCGTACCCGCCGGCGCCCTGCGCGTAGGGCGCCTGGCCGTACTGCTCGGTGGGCTGCTGGCCGTACTGCCCCGTGGGCTGCTGGCCGTACTGACCGGTTCCCTGCTGACCGAACTGCTCGGTCGGCTGCTGGCCGTACTGCGCCGTCTGACCGTACTGACCGGTCTGCTGGCTGTACTGACCGGTCTGCTGGTCGTACTGGCCCGTCTGCTGGTTCTGCTGGCCGGACGACTGCTCACCGTACTGGCCGGACTGCTGCCCGTACTGCCCAGACGGCTGCGTCGGCGACTGCCCGTACGGCGACTGCTGTCCGTACTGACCCGTCTGCTGCTGGCCTGAGCCCGACTGCTGCGGGCCGTTGCCCTGCCACCCCTGCTGCGGGTCGGGCTGAGCGGGTGGTCGCTGCCACTGGGGCTGCTGCGGGTTCTGATCTCCGGGATCGGTCATGGTGTTGCGCCCCCAATGAGCATGGATCGTGCTGATGACAAGTGCTCGAAAGTATAGTGACGGGTGTCGGACAGCACGATGGGGAGATCTCCCCTCCTGCGTCCGGGTGAACCCCGACGGCTACCAGGGCGAGGTGGGGGAATCCAGCTCCAGTGCGAGGTCGTCGAGGAGCGCGGTGACCTGCGGTTCGACGTACCGCTCCACGGCGTCGTGGATGGCGAGGCGGTGCCCGACGAGGAGTTCGCAGATGCGGCGCCCGGTCTCGTTCGCGCACTGGTCGGCGAGGGCGATCTCGGTGCGCAGCGCCTCCTTCGCGTCGTCCGACAACGGCGGGGGTGGCGGGACGGCCCTCGCCTGGGATTCGCCGAGCTCCGCGAGGGTGAAGAGGTAGGGCTGCTCGGGATCCGGGTCGGGGTCGAGCTGCAACCCGTCGAACTCCGGGTCGAGCCCCTCCCCGGGGCGGTAGGCACGCTGCGCCTCGCGCAGGTCCGCCGCGCGCAGTTCGGCGCGGAGGACGGGGAGGTTCCGCTCGGTGTACTCCGCCACCGCGTGGTCGACGAGGGCCTTCATCCGGGTGGCCAGGCCGTGCTGCACCTGGTGCGGGACGTCGTCGACGAGGCCGGCCGCCCGGAGGATCGGCGACCCGATGCACCGGCGGCAGATCCGGGTGCGTCCACGGTGGGCGGCGGGGTGCCAGCGCGGCAGCCACCGGAGCCAGGCGTCGACGGCCTGACTCACGCTGGTCTCGAGCGAGCGCTCCATACTCACCGAGGGTAGCGCCTCGGCGGTCGTATCGGCCTCAGCGCCGCCCGGCGGCGCGCTGGTCCCATGCTGCTCGACGGGCGAGCGCACCGGACGGCTGCAGCCGGCTCACGAGACTGCGCTTCGCGCGGTAGCGGAACCGGCTCCGCTGGCGGGCGAACCAGCCGAGCGCTCCCTGTGCCCGGGAGGCCTCGGCCTCCGACCGCTGCCACAGCTCGTCGGCCGTCGTGTCGTCCACGTCACGACCGGAGAAGACGACATCGTCGGTCGTCCCCGCGAGCACGGTGAGCGTGGTCGCGCCCTCTGGTTCCTGGGCACCGAGCATGGACGCCGTGGCCGACCGCGTGGCGGCCGGGGGCACCGTGTACCCGAGCTCGGCGTAGCGGTCGATCAGCTCGTCCCACGCACCGGCGGCGCTGCGGTCACCACTGCCCGCGCGGCGACGCTTCGTCCGCCGACGCTTCGCGCCGGAGATGGCGAGGAGCGGGATGAAGTACAGCGACACCGGGACACCCACGATCAGCGCGAGCCACCAGACCCACTCCGGGATCACGAGTCCGTCGTTCTTGTCCTTGTCGTCGCCATCGTCGATCGAGGCCTCGGTGAGGAGGCTGTCGTCGAGGCTGTCGCTGCGCGGCGGCTGACGCACCTGCGGCTGCGGCTCGGTCTTGGGCTTCGGGTCCTGGTCCTGCGGGATCTCGGTCTCATCGGGGGTCGGTGAGAACGCCACCCAGCCGTAGCCCTCGAAGGGCACCTCGACCCACGCCGTCACGTCGTCTCCGACGACCTGCACCGAACCCTGGCCCTCGGTCACCTCGGGCGCGAAGCCCATGACGACCCGCGCGGGGTAGCCGAGCGAGCGGGCCATGAGCGCGAACGCCGACGCGTACTGCTCCTCGTCGCCGACCATCGGTGTGCGGGTGAACAGCTCCGACATCCGGTCCGCACCGTGGCCGGCGCGTGACGGAGAGCTGTCCGAGGCGAGCCCGTGGCTGAGGAACCCGGTGGTGCGGAGGGTCTGCTCGATCGCGCGCAGCTGCCCCATGGGCGTCGTCTCGGTTCCGACGAACTCCGAGGCCTTCGCGACGACGATGTCGGGGATGTTCGTGACGGGCGGCAGCTCGACCGCTGCGGTCGGTGTCGTCGCGAGGGCCGTGTCGCTCGGGACGGCCTGCGTCGTGGTCCGCTCCTCGTAGTCGTCGCCCGTGCCGATGCCCGAGGTGATGACGGCCGCGCCGCTCTCGGCGTTGTAGCGGATGTCCTCGGATCGCTCGGACGCCTTACCGTCGAGGGTGAGCGCGCTCGGATATCCGACACTGGGCACCCAGATGTCGTCGTAGCCGGTGATGTCGATCGACACCCGACGGTCGCTACCGGCCGTGATGAGCTTCGGTCCGGGCAAGTGGTCGCCGACGAGTTCGAAGGCACCGGAGCCGTCGGTCGCCGTGGACGGTCCCGAGACGGTCCACAGGCGTCCGTCGTAGCTGTCCATGGCCGCCAGACGGATCCGATCCCCCGGCTTGAGGCCGGTGGCGGTGAAGAGCTTCGTCTCGGCGAGGTCCTTCGTGTACTCGCGGAACCCGGCGAGCGGGCTCGGGTACTCCAGGGGGTCGAACGGCGGGGTGACGACCTCGCGGAGGACGAACCGGGAGTCCGTGGGCGGTGAGGCGACCACGGCCGCGCCGCCGCCGACGACGACCGCGACCGCGGCGAGGACGGCCGTGCCGATGATCTTCTTGCGACGGAGGACGGCGGTGGTCGACGCCGCCGCGTTCTCGCCACGACCGGCACCCGGCCGCCACCCGAGCCAGAGGAGGGCGATCAGCGCGAACGCGATCCCGCGGACGGCCGCCAGGAAGGGCGTCTGCGTACCGAGGAGGACGCCGAGCGCGTACAGTACGGTCGGGCCGACGAGCAGGACGGCGCAGCGCACGGCGACCTGCGGACGGCGCGGCAGCCAGCGGACGGCGAGCACGGCGGAGACCACCCCGACGAGCATCCCCGCGACGTAGGGCAGGGTCATGATGTAGGCGGGCGCGCTCAGCGGGGTCTGCAGGGTGACGAAGTCCTTCCACCCGAACACCGCCCCGATGCTGATCCCACCGAGGGTCCGCAGGTTCGGGAGGATCGCGAACGTCGCGACCGACGGCATCGCCAGGGCACTGCCGAAGACGTAGAAGACGAGGACGGTCGAGAGACCGGTCAGGAGGGCGTTCAGCCGGAGCGCGTGGGAGGCGACACCGACCCCCATGCCGAGCGCGAGACCGCCGAGGCCGGCGAGGAGGAAGCCGGTGCCGCTGAGCGCCGCACCGAAGCCGAGCAGGCCGAGGGCCGCGAGGACGAAGACGACCACGAGGTCGATCCAGGAGCGGCCGGGCAACGGCCACGGCGCGACGAAGGTCGGGACGATGCCCTGGACGTCGACGTCCGCGGCCGAGCCGGCGGGAACGCGTCCGGGGCGCACGGTCGTGCGCTCGTCGACCCCGCTCACAGGGCCCTCGACATGACCTTGGCGAGGTCGCTCAGTGCCCCGACCGTCATGACGTTCATCCCGGCGACGTCCTTGATGCCGGCCCGTGCACCGCGTTCGACGCGGATGCCGAACACGTTGACGTCGGGACCGAAGAGGCGTTGGATCCCCCGGTACTCCTGTGCCTCGAGCCGCGAACCGGCGACGATGATGACGACACTCGGTGCAGGCAGACGCTTCGTGGTCTCCCGGGCGAAGGTGCGTGGGGTGTCGAAGGTGCCCTCGGCGAGCTGCAGCCTGCAGCTGTCGTCGAGGAAGGAGGTCACGGTGTGGGTCCGCAGCGCGAGCCGGTCGGTCACGACGCTGATCGGCACCTGGTCGAGGATCACCTGGGTCGCGATCGACGCGGTGAGCGACACCGCCAACTCGAACTCGTCCTCATCGTCGGCGTAGTAGCGGGAGTCGGTCGTCATCACCATGGTGAGCTGCGACCGCCGAGTCTCCTCGAACTGCCGCACCATGAGCTGGCCCGTCTTCGCGGAGGACTTCCAGTGGATGTAGCGGCGGTCATCACCGGGGACGTACCCGCGGAGCGCGTGGAAGGAGATGTCGTTGTTCGTGATGGTCTTCGTGACGAGGCCCTCGAGGTCGCGGATGAGACCGGCGGCCGTCGGGTGGAGCCGCGTGGTCTCAGGGTGCACGAAGAGCTCGACCGGTTCCGTCCAGCGCACCTCGCGGCGCAGCAGACCGAGCTGGTCGCCGCGGACCGACACGGCAGGCCCGGCCGGGATGACGGCTCGCCGGTTCGTCGGGACGGCGAACAGCTCCTCGTGCTCGCCGTCCTTCGGGATCGCCGGGATGGCGAACTCCGCGAGGCCGTAGCCCACGGGGACCTCGAGGCGCGTGGGCGTCGTGGCGCGGTTGCCGGGGTTGGCGATGAGGACCTGCCCGATCGCGCGCTCCCCGACGGTGACGCGGCTGGGGTTCAAGTGGATGGAGATGCGGAAGGTCGACCGCCCGAAGAGGTACGCGACGGAGGCCAGCAACGCGGCCAGCGGCACGAAGCCGAGGAAGACGAGCTCCGCCCACCCCAGGATGAAGCCGGCGACGGTCGCGATGACGCCGATCGCGAGCACGACCCAGCCGAGGCCGCTGACGACAGCGAGCACGGGCTGCGCAGCCGACCAGACGACCCTGGCCCAGGGCACGACGACGGCACCGACGCCGTCGAGCGCGCTGCGGAACGGGTTCGGCCGTCGAGCGGGAGCCGGCGCGCCATCGATGTGCGCATCGGGACCCTCGGGCCCCGCCTCGGCAGGCGCGCCGACCGTCGCCGTGCGGACCGGCCCGGATCCGTCCGGCGCGGTGTCGGCGCGCTGCTCGAGGGTCTCGCTCATGCTGCGCGGTACGCCGGCGGAGCGATGCTGACGAGGACCCGGGCGACGACGTCCTGCGCGGTCACGCCGGCGAAGTCGGACTCGGGGTCGATGATGATGCGGTGCGCGAGGACGGCCTGCGCGAGGTCGTTCACGTCGTCGGGGGTGACGTACGTGCGCCCCTGCGAGATCGCCCAGGTCTTGACCGCACGCACGAGCGCGAGCGCACCGCGCATGCTGACGCCGAGGGCGACGTCCTGGTCGTCCCGCGTCGCCGCGACGACGTCGGCGACGTACTCGAGGATGCTGCCGTCGACGTGCACCTCGGTGGCGAGCTGCGCCATGGTGATGACCGCGCTGGAGGCGATGATCGGCTGGACCTTCGTCGCGCGCGCCCGGTTCGAGGCGTCGAAGAGCAGGTTCACGGAGGTCTGGCGGTCGGGGTAGCCGAGCGTGGTCTTGATGAGGAAGCGGTCGAGCTGCGCCTCGGGCAGTTTGTACGTGCCTGCCTGCTCGATCGGGTTCTGCGTCGCGATGACCATGAACGGCTTGCCGGCCTCGTAACTCGTGCCGTCGATCGTGACGATGCCCTCCTCCATCACCTCGAGGAGCGCCGACTGCGTCTTCGGCGAGGCGCGGTTGATCTCGTCCGCCAGCACGATGGAGGCGAAGATCGGTCCCTTGTGGAACTCGAAGATCCCCTTGCCCTGGTCGTAGATCGTCACACCGGTGACGTCGGACGGCAGGAGGTCGGGCGTGAACTGGATCCGCGAGCTCGTGCCGTCGAGCGTGTTCGCGAGCGCCTTGGCGAGCACGGTCTTGCCCGTGCCCGGGTAGTCCTCGAGGAGCACGTGGCCCTCCGAGAGCATGGCGGTGACGACGAGCTTGATGACGTGCTCCTTGCCGAGGATGGCCTGCTCGACGTTGCCGACGAGCTTGCCGAACGCGTCGGCGAACCAGGTGGCCTGTTCCTGCGTGACAGTCATGGGTGTGTTGGGTGCTTTCTCATCGGGTGATCGGGAACGGGGTCACCAGTCGGTGCCGTTGGTCTGTGCGACGTCCCAGGTCTTGCCGTCGGACAGTCGGGTGAACTTCACGTACAGGGAGAAGTTGGTCTTGCCGTAGAGCCGGGAGAACTGTGCGCTTCCGCTGGCACCGATGTTCTGGCCGTCCAGCGTGCTCACGACCGAACCGTTCTCGTACAGGTCCATGCGGTAGGCGCCGGCTTCGAAGTCCTTCCAGTTCACGACCACCCGGTAGCATCCGAAGCGACCGTCACTCGGACAGGTCACCGGACCTGCACCTCGACTGATGGATCCGGTCGGGTTCTTCGGCGGCGGATCCTTCACGGTGACCTCCACCGGTCCGCTCTCCGGTCCGGTGCCACCCGGCCCGGTGGCGGACACGTAGAGCTGGTAGGTGCCGGCCGGGACCTGCCCCTGGATGATCTTCGTGCCGCCGGTCGTACCGGAGTAGGCGACGCCTGAACCCTTCATGACACGCCAGCTGTAGCTGTCGACCCGGCCACCGTCGTCGGCAGGGGCGGACCACTGCATGGTCAGTGTGGTGGGTGCGTCGCCGGAAGCGTTGATCGACAGGCCGCGCGGCTCGCTCGGGACGCCGAACGCGGTCGCGGTCTCCGTGCCGGATTCCGCGCTCGGGCCCACGGCGTTCCGCGCGTAGGAGCTGAAGGTGTAACTCTGACCGTTCGTGACGTCGAAGGAGCAGTCGTTGCCGGGAGCACACTGCCGGTCGCCGCCGCCGGACCACTTCACCCAGTGCGACTCGATCGGCGATCCGTTGCTCGCCGGAGACCCGCCGACGACCACGACGATCTTGCCGCTCTTCGCACTCTTCACGGCGATCGTCGGCGGATCGGGCACGTCCTTCACGATGACGGTGATGCGACCCTGGACCTTCCGGTTGGGGTCGTTCGTCGCATCCTGGACCGTGTAGATGACGCTGACGGTCCCGCTCTTGGACGAGCCGGGGGTCACCGTCACCGTGCTCCCGGAGAAGGTCGCCGTCGCTCCACCGGCCGGCGCGCTCTCCACGGTGGCGTCGACGATCTTGAGCGGGGTGTCCGGGAAGGGGTTGTAGTCGTTCGCGAGGACGTTGATCGATTCGGCTTTGTTCTTGCGGCCCTCTTCGACGCGGTCGTCGATCGCTCGCGGCAGCGGACGGGTCGAGGAGACGACCTGCACCTGCACCGATCCGGGGATCGAGTACTCCTTGTAGGTCACGGTGAAGTTGAGCGTCGCGGAGGTCCCGGGCTGGGTGCCCTGCGGCGCGGAGACGGACAGCTGCGAACCGGACAGGGTGGCCTGGACACCACCGGAGGTGCCGCTGAGGCCCTGGTAGGACAACGCGGCCAGGATCTTCGGGTTCGGGTGGTCGCTCGAGGCGCGCAGATCGACGACGATCGCCGGTTCGCCAGCTTCGACCGGGACCGTCACCGGGGTGAAGGTCGGCGGCACGTCCTCGAGGTCGGGGTCACCCACCGTGATCGGCAGGGTGAGCAGTTTGCTCTCGCGACCGTCCGTGGCCTCGAAGCTCACCGAAGCCGGACCGCGGTAGTCCTTGGCCGGCGTGAAGGTGATCGTGGCGTCGTCAACGTAGCTCGAGGTGCCGTTGCCGCGGAAGTTGACCACGCTGCCCTCGGACGCGATGGTGACGGGCTTGCCGGACGGCGCCTCGGTGATGTCCGAGAGCTTCCAGGTGCGCGTCTCGTTGACCTTGACGATCTGCTCCGGTAACGGGTTCTTCATGCGCGGCGGCTCGCCGTCGGTCGCCGCCGGGACGATGATGAACGCGGCACCGCTCAGCTGCGTGACCGGGTCCGTCAGGCGGTAGGCGATCGCCTGGCGTCGGTCGGTGAGGGTCACCCGGATCGTGCCACCGTCGCGGACCTCGCCGGAGGCGGCGTTCACACCTTCGAGGCTCGGCTGCAGGTCGTCGATCAGCCCACCGGGGTTCTGCGCGCCGTCGAGCACGTCGATGTCGATGGTCTTCTTGCCGACGATGTCGGCGTCCTCGAGGACGTGGTCATCCGCCTCGGGGAACTGCGGCTTCGCGTCCTTCGTGACCTTGACCTGGATGTAGGCGCTGTCGATGCCACCCTTGCCGTTGGTGATCTGGTACCGGACCGTGAAGAACGCCTCCTCCTCCGGCACTTCGATGACGACACGGCTCTTGCTGACCTCGGCGGTGAGGCCGTCGTCCACCGAGAGCAGCTTCGGTTCGAGTTTGAGCTTGTACCCGTTCGGGTCGGAGTCGTTCGAGAGCACCGGCACGGACGCCACCTTGCCCGGCAGGACCTCGATGTAGTCGTCGACCGCGTTCGGCTGGCCGTCGACCTCCGGGCGTCCGATGACCCCGATCTTGATCGTGCCGACGGCGACCGCGCCGTAGGTGTCCTTGACCCGGTACTGGAAGGTGTCGGTCCCGGAGGAGTCCGGAGCCGCCTCGTAGACGAACCAGGTGCTCCCCTGATCGATGACGCGACCGAGCAACGGTGCCGAGGCGATGTCGTCGACGACGACGGAGTCACCGTTCGGGTCCAGGCCGTCGAGCGGGACGTCCACACGGACCGTCGCACCGGCGAACACGCGCGAGGTGAGCAGCTGCGGCACAGGCGGCTGGTTGTTCTTCTTGTCCTCGCCGACCACGTTGAAGGTGACCGTCGCCGTGTCGGCCTCGCCGAAGGTGTCGTACACACGGTACGTCGTCGTGTAGGTGCCCGGTTCGCTCGGCGCCTGGAAGCGGACCTCGTCGTCGTCGACGAAGGCGAGGCCGGCGGTCGGATCGTCGACGAGCTGGCGGTCGACGAGCATGACCGCCGCGTCCGGGTGGTAGTCGTTCTCGAGCACCGCGACGTTGGCGATGTCGCCCGCGCGGACGACGACGGCATCGTCGGTCGCGACCGGTGCCTGATGCTTCGGCAGCGGTGGCACCGGGACGACCGTCACGGCCGCCTGAGCCGACGAGGTGCCGTCGGACACGACGTAGGTGAACTGCAGCTGCTGCTCGATCGGCGCGGAGGAGGACACGCGGATGACCGCGCTGTCGAGGACCTCGACGGACAACGAGGTGGACTCGTCGGGAACGGAGACGGACTGCACGGCGAGCACCTGCCCACCCGGCGACTCGTCGTTCGCGAGGACCGGGATCGTGATCGTCTCGTTCGGACGCAGATATCCTTCGTCCTTCACGGCGACCGGCGGACGCACGTCGGTCGGCTTCTCGAGGACGTCGACGCGGATGAGCCCGATGCTCGAGGCGATACCGGCGCCGAGCGTGTACTTCAGGTAGTAGGTGCCGGGCTCGTTCGAGGAGACGGTGACCGACTGCTTCTCGAGGCTCGGCGAGGACACGAGACCGCCCTGCAACGCTTCGACGCCGATGAGACCGAGCGGGGCCCCACTCGGTGACTGGTCGTTCGCCAACGGCTGGACGAGCGCGGACTCGCCGACGAAGGTCGAGACGAAGTCGGGTGTGCCGATCGGGCTCAAGGCTCCGGCGGGCTGGACATCGACCTTGAGGGTGCCCTCCGCCGAGTTGACCCCGTCGGACACGACGAACTTGACGTCGCGCGGGCCCATTTCGGGCGAGGCGTGCGTGAACGTGACGAAGCCGTCCGGGGTGAACCGGACGAGGTCGCTGGACGCCGGTGAGGCCGACTGGAGGAAGATGTCGTCGCCGTCGGGATCACGCCAGTCGGCGAGCACGTTGTAGGTGACCGTCTGCCCGGCCTCGACCGACACTGCGGCCTCGCGATGCGACGTCGGCGGCTCGTTGACCTCGGGTGGCTTGATGGCGATGCTCACGTTCGCTTCGGCCACGCCGCCTGGGCGGCCGTCGTTGACGGAGTACCGGAACGACGTCGTCCCGGCCACGAAGCCCTCGGCCGGGGTGAACTGGAGCGCGCGCCCGCCGTCGATGTACTCCAGCTTGCCGGTCTCGGCCGCGACGTCGCTCGTGTTCTGGATCGTCAGGACGTCGCCGTCGGCGTCGGAATCGTTGTCGAGCAGTGGAAGAACGGTCGCGCGACCCGGGCGGACGCCGAACGCGTCGTCGCGGGCGATGGGCGGACGGTTCTCCTCGGTGCGCTCGGCGAGCGTGTCCTCGAAGGACTGCTCGGAGGCCTTCTCATCGCCGTCCTCGCCGTCCTCCTCCTGCGGGGGCGTCACCTCGTCCCAGTTGTCGACGAGACGCATGTTCGCCTGCACGAGCCAGGAGTTGCCGGTCTGGACGTTGTTGAGGGCGATGACCGAGCGGTTGACCCGGAAGACGAGCTGCTGGCCGATGGTCTCCGGGTTGATGTCCTCGATGACGGGCTTCTTGTCGGCGCACTCGGCTGCGTAGCGGCTCGATGAGGCCCAGGCTCCGTGCATGCAGCCGTCGAGGTTGACCGGTGCCGTGACCTCGGCAGCGCTCGTCGCCGCCGTCGTGACATCGGCGTCGAGCACCTCGGGGTCGCCGCCGCCGAGCGGGACGCGGACGAGCGAGTCACCGGTGGCGATGACGGCGGCGTCGTCCGATGCCGACGGCTCCTGGATCTTCAGCGGTTTGCCCGGCAGCTCGACGACGGAGCCGTCCTGCTTCACGAGGTCGCCGGACTTCACGTCGAGGATGACGGCCTGCTCACCGGCCGCACTCAACTGGTAGTCGTCGAGCTTCGGGAGCTTCGACTCGGTCTTCGTGCCGTCGGGCAAAATGCGGTAGAGGCGCCCCTTCGCGGGTGCGACCGCGAGGATGGTGCCCGTCGAGGTGACGACCGCTTGACCGGCCTTGCCGATGGACACGATCGGCTTCGTCTCCGTGGGGTCGAAGCGGAGCTCGCCCGCGGCGTCGACGGACCAGAGCTTGCCGGTCTCCCCCGCCACGACCGAGAGTCGGTCGCCGCCGTAGTGCACCGTCGCGCCGGTCGGCAGCGAGACACGCTGGATGAGGCTCGTGAAGGCCGGGTCGATGCGCTCGAGCGAGGACAGCGCCTTGTCCTGGAGGAAGACGTCGTCACCGTCCTGCAGCACGTCGGCGTTGTTCGACGCCGTCGACACCGCACCGTCGAGTTCGGAGATCTGATCGTTGAGACGCCCCGCGAGGAGCGACTCGCCGTTGGTGACCCAGACGTCGCGGGACTCGAGGTCGACCTCCGTGACCGGGAAGCCCTGGTGGATGAGTGCGGCGGTCACCGGTACGGCGACGAGGACCGACAGGGCCGTGATGGACGCCGCCGTCTTGCGTTTGCGCAGCCAGGCACTCCAGTTGCTCACGGTCCCCCAGGTGATGTTCGGTCAAGCATCGGTCGATGCGCCACGCTGCAAACGCGGAGTCACTCTAACAAAGAAGTCCGTCATGGAAAACGGTTGCGAGGGTCAACCACGAACCGGTTGTCCCCCGCCGACGTCCGCCTGATCGGCGTGGTCGAGGAGCGGGAGGTCACTGGCGTCCACGAGTCGGGTCGAGACCGCGTACTCGACCAGCCGTGCACGACGGCCGGTCGCGAGCTTCCCCGGCCCACCGCGGAGCCCCTGCACCCCGAACTTGTCGAGCTTGTCGCAGACGTTGTCGAGCTTGCGGTTGAAGGTGGTCTGGCTCCAGCCGAGGCGGGCGGCAGCGGCGGCCGACGCCGGGATCTCGCCGCGCCCGGGCGACGCCTGGCGCAGGACGTCCTCCGCCAGGGCGACGATGAGGAGGCGCTGGCTGCTCGTCAGGTGGATCGGCCCGACCGTCGTGGTTCCGGCGGTGGTCGTCGAGAGCTGCGACGGACTGAAGTACTCGAGGTCCGAGGTGATCGTGAAGTCGTAGGTCGTCGTCCCGGCACTGAACAACACCTGCAGCTCGGGGAACACGATCGGGAGCCGGGCACCGGGCGCGAGCCACGCCTGCACGTTGCCGGTCGTGTCCGTCACCGTCGCGGAGAGGGTGTTCCCGATGTTCGTGAGCCACCAGAGCCCGGCATCGAAGGTGACACTGAGGAAGGTGCGATGCAGGAAGGGGTTCTCGTCGACGACGAGGTCGCCCTCGCGCCCGATCAGGAACGGCTTGCGTGCGTCCACGGCGTACTCCTCGCCGCAGAACTCGACGCGCACCGCCGTCTTCGTCGTCGCCGTGTCCGTCGCCTCGTCCGTGGTCATCGTCTGGTCCCCCTGTGGTCGGTCATCGTCTCGCTCCAGCTACTGCTGCGAGCACATCTCGAGTGGATCCGGTGAGGTGACGCCGCCTCGGACGATCACCACCTCGATGCACAGCTGCGCACCCGGAGCGCTCGGCTTCAGGTCGACCGCGTACGTCGAGGTCGGTACCTTCGGCGAGTTCTTGCCGCTGCTCGTCACCTGGTAGATGTACGAGTCGCCGTCCTGCGGATCCGGGTTGTCCCAGATGAACGTCACGACGCTGCCGTCCTCGCTGATGTTCACCCCGAACGGCTTCGGCGAGGGGACGTCGCTCAGTTGGATGGGCGCCCCGGTCGCCGCGGCCGTCGGCTTCGGGTCGGCGGCGGCGCCCTGCCAGATGATCCCGGCCGCGATACCGCCGACCGCGAGCACCGCGACGCCGCCCGCGACGAGGAGGCGGGTCAGTCGGCGACGTCTGGCCCGTCCGGCGGCGTCGGCATCGGGATCCTCCGCGGGAACTGCAGCCGCGGTCTCGAGGCGGTCGCGGCGGATCGTCTCGGAGGGCACCGAGGCCGCTCCGACGGTGATCGGCGCCGACGGCTGGATCGGTTGGACGAGCGGTCCGGCCGAGCGCACGACCGTCTCGTCTCCGATGGACGGCTGCACACTCGGCACGCCGGGTCGGGGCTGGGCCTCGACCGTCGGGACCTGCCGGACCCGCGTCTCGTCCGACGCACTGCTGGACGTGTCCGGTCGGGGGGCCTGCGACTGCGGCTGTACGAGGTTCGGGATGTCGATGGGCGTCGGCGCGTAGGCCAGCTCCATCTCGACACGCTGCAGCGCCCGCGCGAAGTCGACGGCGCTCTCGAAACGGTTGGCGCGGTCCTTCGCGAGGCCCTTCTGCAGCGTCGCGACGAGGGACGCCGGTGCGTCGTCGCGCCCGAGCGGGGTGACGGTCCCGCGCTCGATCCGGCTGATGAGGTCGGCCGCACCGTTCGACTGCCCGGGGATCTCGAACGGCGTGCGTCCGGCGAGCAGCGTGTAGACCGTCGCGGCCAGGGAGAAGACGTCGGATCGGACGTCGGGATGCGGCTCGTCCTCGAACATCTCGGGCGGTGACCAGGGGATGGAGAGACCCACCGTCTGGGTACCCGAGGCGCCTGTCGAGCCGACGTCGCCCGGCCGCCCGGGGCCGGCCGTCGACGGCACCTCGAGTTCGACGGCCTGCGAGATGCCGAAGTCGGTCAGCGCCGGCCAACCGTACGCGTTCGTGAGCACGTTGGCCGGCTTGATGTCGCGGTGGAGGATGCCGGCGGCGTGTGCGGTCGCCACCGCACTGGCCAGGCGGACGCCGGTCCGCAGCGCGTCGGCGACGGCGAACCGCCGCAGCTTCGCCTGCTCTGCGAGGCTCGGCCCCGCGCAGTACTCCATCGCGAGGTACGGTCGGCCGTCCGGGGCGACGTCCGCCGTGTAGATCGTGACGATGTACGGGTGCGCGGAGAGCTGCGCCATGAGGTTCGCCTCGGCGACGAAGGCCTCGCGGGTCTGCTCACTGAGGTGCTCGGCGAGAAGCACCTTGACGGCGACCTGACGCCGCGGCAACTGCTGCTCGTACAGGAAGACGTCGGAGAACCCACCGGCTCCGAGCTGTCGTTCGAACCGCAGCCCGGGGATGGCCGGCGGTTGCGAAGGTGAGCGGCGCACGTCAGCCCTCTCGGACGCGCAGCGCGACGCCGCCGCCGAGGTCGATGACGGTCCCGACGATCACCGGTGTCGGCTCCCCCGGTCGCAGGGACTGCGGCGCCTGACCGGGCAGGACGACCTGCGTGCCGTTCCGCGAGTGGAGGTCGGTGACGACGACCGTGCCGCCCTCGACCGCGACGCGCACGTGGCTCCGCGAGATGTCGTCTCCCGTGAGCGTGACGAGCGTCGGGACGATCGACGCCGGGACCTGCGAGACGCTCGGCGCCCGGCCGAGCACGACGGGTGAGGCGAGCGACTGGCGAGTGCCGCCGGGGAGCTCGAGGTAGGTGAGCGGCGTGGCCGACGGGGTGGTCGATCGAGCAGGCGGGGTCTCGGCCGCGCGACGCGCACGCAATGCGGCGAGATCCTCGGCGAGGATCGTGTGGCCGTCGTGGTCGCCGAGGTCCGATGGTCCGGCTGCTGCGGGTTCCGGCGCGGCGACTGCGGTGGGGGCCGCCTGCTGGTGCGCCGACGCCTCGGCCGCCGCGCGTTCGGCGTCGCCGGCCTCGTCGACCGCCGCCGCACCGACCGGACGGAGCACGGTCTGGCCGAACAGGAAGTCGTAACCCTCGTCGACGGGCTCCTCCGGGGTCGTCGGGGTCTCGTCCGGGTCGTCCTCGTCGTGGAAGAACTGGGTGTCGGAGACGGACGGCACGACGTGGAGCGGTTGAACGGGCTCGACGTGCGCAACCGGGGTCGCCTCATCGCCGCCCGTCCCGTCGTCCGCGTCGTCCGAGGTCGCCGCGGATGCAGCGGGCTCGGCGGGCGCGTGGACGGGCGGGGCCGCGAGCTGCTCCGCCGCGGTCGGCGTGCTCGTGGACGACTCGGTCGGTCGGCGCTCGTCGGTGGTCGGAGTGGCGAGGGAAGCCGTGGCCTCCTCGTCGAGGGTCGCCGTGATGGAGGTCGTCCAGACGGCTCCCGACCCGAGCGGGAGGCGCACGCCGGACGGGTTCGGCTGGTCGCTCCGGAGCGTGACGCTCACCGCGTCGGCGTGGTGTTCCTCGACCCAGGTGGTCGCGCGGGCGCCCAGGACCGTCTCGGTCCCGGCGGCGCTCGTCACGACGGCGGCCGCGAGCCCGCGCACGATGACCGTCGCGCCCGATTCGTCCCAGACGGCCGCGGCGAACGCGGGCGTGTTCGAGAGACCGCCGGCCGCGAGGCGGTCGACGATCAGCGACAGCGACGCGTCGCCCGGGAGGTCCGCGGCGAATGCGGCAGCGGCGGTGTCGTCGCCCTGGGCGTCGACCAGCACCAGTCTGCCGGGCTCCGCCACAGCGAGCCAACGGCGGACCTCGGCCGGTTCCATTTCGTACGAGTACACGGCCACTCCTCTAGCCTCGCGGCATCGTCTCTTCAAGATACCCGAGACCACCCGCGTCATCGTAGCCGGGGCCGCTGGACATCAGCGAGGTCGACACGACGTCGACGACGAGCGCGGTCACGTTGTCCCGTCCGCCGGCGGCCAGCGCGAGCTCCACGAGGCGGTCTGCGGCTCCCTCGAAGCCCTGCGACAGGACCTCGGCGATCAGCTCGTCGGACAGCTCGCCCGTGAGACCGTCGGAGCAGAGGAGGAACCGCTGCCGCCCGGCGACGGGGAGGAGCCAGACGTCCGGGTCGATGCCGGCCTCGACACCGATCGCCTTCGTCACGATGTTGCGGTCGGGGTGTTCGCGCGCCTCCTCCTCCGTGATGGAACCGGCGTCGACGAGTTCCTGCACGGCCGAGTGGTCGACGGTGATCCGACGGAGTGCGCCATCGGCCCAGGTGTACACGCGAGAGTCGCCGACGTTGAACACCATCCAGTGCAGATCGGTCTGCGGCGACAGCGCCACGAGCGCGAGACCCGCGACGGTCGTGCCGATGACCCCGTTCGGAGTGGGGATACTCCGGATGACCGCGTTGGCGGCGACGATCGTGGTCACGACCGCCTCGGTCGTCGTCGGCATGCCGATCGGGATGCCGCGTTCGAGCGCCGCCGCGACCTCACGGCTCGCGACCTCGCCGCGTTCGTGCCCGCCCATGCCGTCGGCGACCACGAAGGCGGGCGCGCCGGCGTAGAACGCGTCCTCGTTCAGGCGTCGGACCAGCCCGGTGTCGGTCCGGCCCTCGCTGCGCAGGGTGTGCGTGGACCGCGCGGTCTTGATCGTCGTCATCCCGTGCCTCCGAACGTCGCGGGCAGTTCGGGGACTGCCCCCGGCCAGCTACCGTAGCGCGACTCGAGGTCGGCGAGCTTCAGCGAGACCGACTGCCCTGAGTACGGGATGGCAGAGACACCGATCTGGGCGAGAGCCGCTGTGACGGCGGCCTGGTCACGACCCGCACCCGTGACGCCTAACGTCACGTACTGCTCCGGTGACTCCTCACCCTGCGACCACACCTGTCCCAGAACGAAGTCGAGGAGAGCCGCGTCTCGTGTCTCGCCATCCCCCGCCGCGATCTCCGCGGTGAACGCTTCGTCGAGTTCCACGTTGACCGAGAGGTACCCCCTGGATCCGTCGTTCGCTCGCGCGATGCGAGCAGTCACACCGTCGATGGCCTGGATGGCCTCCACCGACTCGTCTATGGACCGAACCGGACCGGACGGGGACGGATCGCCGGCCGGTGGGCGCTGAGCGCTCGGCATGAACGTGCACCCTGCGAGGAGTCCGCTCAGCAGCACCGATGCGATGAGCGATGCCGTCGTCCTGCGCCTCACTGGCGGGTCCCCCGGTAGTCGACGACGGTCTGATCGCCGCTGAAGAACGGGTCCGCTGAATCGACGAAGGCATCGACACTCGGGTCGCCAGCGCTCGCCACATGATCGGCGAACTCCTCGTACCGATGCGAATTGTGCGAGAACGCGATTCCCGGGCCATCCTCCTCGAGCTCCTGCGTCGCCGGGTCGATCAACCGTGGTGCGTCGCCCTGCACCGTCGTCCAATTGGCCCTGTCCGGATTGTCCCGTCCGTCCAACCGTGCCACTGGGTCCTCTTCGAACTCGAGTGACAGCACCTGGACGTCATCGGGGATGTCGTATCGCGCGACCGGCGAGCCCGCGGTGGCGACATGGGTGATGTTGAAGGGTACCGACGGGTCCGAGGCGATCAACCCGGCCGTGATCCCGCCCAGGCTGAACCCTTCCAGCATGACCGGATCGGTCGATGAGATGCCCGCGGCGCGCATGGCGTCGAGCACCGCGGAGGCCAATGCGGTCTGCTCCCCCTGCATGGCGACGACGTCGGAGGTGGAGTCGTTCGCGGCGGGCCCCGCGTCGGGATTCCACACCTGGGTACTGGGTATCTGCACGATGTACGACTTCGGCGGGCCAGCGCTCTCCACGATCCGGATGTCGCTGAAGTCGTCGCCGCCGATCCGATCGATTTCGCTCGAACCGTTCATGAGATCGCCGAGCCCCCGCACGTCCGTGTCCGGGACGGCATGAGGCTTCGGCTTCCCGTCGGCACCGACCTCGAGAGCGGCGGTGCCATCCTCGAAGAGGCCGAACCGGCCGCCACCGGTGGCGATGGCGTCGATCGCCTGCTCATAGGTGAGCGGCGGCCAGCCCTGGCCGGTCACGACCGACATGAGTCCGTTGAAGCCGGGCAACAACCCGGGGAGGAAGGTGAGGCCGGCCAGCAGGCCTGGCGCGCCGTCCGTGAGGATGTCCTCGATCCACGCGTTGTCGCCCAACCATTCGTTGGCCGCCTGACCTGCGATCGGAGCGAGTTCCTGCAGTCTCGCGAGCGCGTCCGCATACGTCGCGGCGGTCCGGTCGATGACCTCCTGCGGTGAGTAGGCGGCGATCGAGTTGGCGGTGAACAGTCCCGCGACGCCGGCCGGCGAGAGCAGCAGCCAGGGGTTGTCGCCGATCTGGTCCAGCGTCTGCTCGGCGCCCTCGACCAGCGAGTCGACACCCTCGACGACGACGTTGACGCCTGCCACGGTGAGCATCCACGCCCCGCCCACCACCGCCACGCCCGCAGCTGCGACGAGGCCGACCGGCACCGCGAGGACGCCGATGACGAAGGCGACCCCGTTGTGGAGGGCGACGGTCGCTGCGGCGATCAGCTGGTCGGCGGTCTCGTAGGCGACCACGGCGCCTTCCAGGAAGACGGCCGAGACGCCGGTCTCGGTCGCCACGAGGAGCAGGGAACCGGAGGCGAGGACGATGGCGCCTTCTGCAGCCGCCCCCGTCACCGGCGACAGGATCATGGATTCGAGCAGGTCGCCGTCGACCGCTTTCGCAGCGGCCGTGCCCGAACGCCCGATCAGCTCGGTCGACAATGTGGCGAGTTGCTGCGCCTGCAGTCGCATGTCGTCGAGCTTCGCGCCGACGCCTCCGGCTCCACCGGAGACCGTGATACCGCTCATGCCCGTGCTCCCTGGATGGTCGCGGCGATCGCCAACACCTCGGCGACGATGTCCGCGCGACGGACGGCCCGGAGCGAGACCCGGGTCCCCTCGGCGACGGTGGACGGGTCCATACCCGCCGCTTCGACGTCCGGAGTGTCGACCGACACGGCGACCCAGCCGTCGGCACCACGGAGCCACGTGTCGGTCCACCGTCTCATGGGCTCCCCGCTCCGGGAGAAAGCGTCGAGCCGGAAGCCGCCGTCGATCCGCTGGGCGACGCCGCCGAGGAGCACTGCGGCCTGCGGGCTGTGGAGCTGTTCGACGACCGCGCCGACGACGTCCGGTCGGTCCTGTCGGAGCGCGAGGACGAGCGCCTCGGCGTCCGCGAGCGGGAGGACGACCACCTCGGTCGAACGGCCCCGCGTGTCGGGGACGTCGTGGAGCGCGGAGAGGGGTCGCAGGAGTTGCTGCGCCAGGCCGGCGGTGTCGAAGGCGCGGATCTCGACGGCGTCCTCGTCGCGCGCGGCCGTGCCGTGCTCGGCGACGGACGCGTCCGAGTGGTCGACCCGCTGCGTCCGCAACAGCGCCAGAGCGTGCGCGCCGATCACGGAGACGGACTGGATCGCCGTCCGGTCGAGGGTCCAGCAGGAGGCGTCGACGGCCGCCGTCGCGAACTGCGGCATCGACAGGAAGGCGGCGAAATCGGGATCGACGTCAGCGGTGAGGTCGTCCGGGAGGCTGTCGTCGCCGCCGGCGAGGAGTCGCCGCTCCCGGAGCCGCGCGACGGCTCGCTGCTCGCGCTCACGGACTTCGGCGGGCTGCACGTCCGAACCCCATTCGGTGTGGAAGGCGGGTGGCAGCACGATGTGCGGGGTGCGGTGCTCCAGGACGTGGAGTTCGTCAGCGGTCAGCAGGAAGGCTGCCGCTGCCGGAGCCGGGCGGGTACGGGTCATGGGCATCAGGGGGTCCATCCTCGGCTGCGGTAGAGGTCTGCCAGGTCCAGCCAGCTGCGGTCACCGGGTGTCGGAAGCGATGGCGTGGAGGCGACGATGTCCTTGGCCTGGTGCACGAGGAAGTCCGGGACCTCCTGGCCGAAGAACTCGAACACCTTCGCGGCACCGTCCTTGACGGTCTCGACCGCGCCGGAGACGAGGTTCACCGCGTCGTTCCAGCGGTCGCCTACCCAACGCGCGGCATCTTCGATGAGCTGCTTCACGTGTTCGACGGCGGTCGCGTGCGCGTCGAGCTTGTCGGCCGCGTCGTCGAGCTGCGTCGCCGAGTTCTCGAGCGAGACCGCCCGGGTGCCGAGCTGCTCGATGAAGGTCTCCGCCGCGGTGGAGGTCCACGCGAGCTCGGCGGCCGAGCGGAGGTCTCCGGCACGGCTACGGACCTCGGTCGCGAGGGTTCGTAGCTCCGTCGCGCGGAGGCGGATCTGTTGGGTGTCGCCGTACACTGCTCGCTCCTCGTCGGGTGATGCTGCGTCGCTGTCGCCGTGGGTCGACTTCGCCGGAAAACCCGCGCGCCCTCACCGACACGTGGTCGGGAGGGCGCGCAGAGCGAAGCCGACGGTGGTGACTACTGGCCGGCGCCGGCAGCGAGCGCTGCGTCGGTCTGCTCGAGCGTGGTCACAGCGTTGTTGAGGTAGCCCGACAGCTTGTCGAGGTGCTGGATCGTGACCGTCGCGCTCTGCGTGAAGGCCGTGTAGGTCTCGTTGAAGGTGCCGGACGCGGTGTCGGTCTGGAACCCGGAGGACACGAGGTTGTTGATGAGGGTCTGCAGGCGGTTGAGCGTGGTCTCGACCTCGCCCTTACCCGTCGTCAGGTTGACGGCGGCCTGCTTGATCTCGCTGTAGTTGACGTTGATGTTGGCCATGAGTCTTGCTCCTTCGTTGTGGTCACCGGCACCGTCGGTGCCTTCATCATGTAACCACAACGCCTCGCGGGAGCACATGGGGAGCACTCCCCATGCAGTCCCCACCCAGGGACGACGCCGCTCAGGCGACGGGGAACTCGGGCACGATCGGCAGCTGCACGCGCGACAGTGCACCGCGGTTCGCGTAGATCCCGCGCCCCTGCGGGAAGTCCTTGCGTGCGAGCCTGGGGAAGGTCGTCCGGAGGACGAGGTCGCCCTCCATCTGCTCCGGCTGCAGCAGGATGCCCCGCCTGGCGCTCTTGATCTCGCCCATGAGCGGCCAGGACGACGACCAGCCCGACACCTCGTTCTCGGCGATCACGAGATGGTCGCTGCGTTTGATGGCCTTGATGAGCTCCACGAGCGGCGGGTCGGCGATGCCGTTGAGGTAGTCCGACAGCGTCTCGATGACGACGACCGTCCGGCCGGTCACCGTCTCGGCCGCGATCGCGGCGGACAGCGCCTTCGCCTGCTCGGCGATCGTCTCGGGGGTGACGGCCGACTCGTCGAAGCGCAGCTCCCGCAGCAGTTCCGAGCGCTTGGAGCCGAAGTAGACGAAGCGCGTCGCCGGATCGAAGCGTCGCATGGCGCCGACCAGGGATGCGACGGCGTTCGTCCGACCGCTGCCGGGAGGGCCGCCGACGAGGAACGCGCCGGACGGGTCGAACCCGATCGGTGCGAGGTCGGCGTCGCCGATGCCGAGTACGGGGCGGTCGCCGACCCGCTCGGGCAGTTCGCGCGCCTCGATCTCCTTCGGCAGTGCGCCGATCGGCGGGGCCGTGATCGTGGCTCCCGCGCGGGACATGGCCTCCGCGAGCCGGACTGTCGCGACCGACTGGTCCGAGAGCACCGGCGAACCACCGAGGATCGCGACCTGGACCTCGAGACCGTCGACGATCGCCCGGCCGGCGGGCGACTCGGGGCCGAGGATGTCCTTCGGCACACCGAGGAGCTGGTAGCCGGTCTCGTCCGCGAGGCGCAGCACCACGCGTCGCTGCACACCGGAGCTGATGTTCGTCGGGACGGAGCCCGGGCGGTCGGCCGAGAACGCGATGTTCACGCCGAGCTGCCGGCCGTCGGTGATGAGCTGCTGGAACAGCGTGTACCACGAGGACAGGCCGAGCGTCGTCTCGTACTCCTGCCGGAAGGACTGGAAGCCGTCGACGAGCAACAGGATGCGGCGCTCGTCGTTGCGACCCGAGACGCGGCGGTAGTCGGTGATGGACGACGCGTTCGCCTCGGCGTACCGGACGCTGCGCTCGTCGACGATCTCCTTGATCCGGCGGAGCAGTCGGATGACGCGCTCCTGGTCGTCGCCGGGGATGATCGAGCCGACGTGCGGCAAGGCCTCGAGCATGCGGAGGCTGCCCGCGCCGAAGTCGAGGCCGTACACCTCGACCGGACCGCCACGCGGCGTGATGCCCGCCGCGGTGGCGAGGGTCCGCAGGACGGTGCTCTTGCCCGATCCGCCGGTGCCGAACACGGCGATGTGGCCGTCGACGTCAGGCCGGAAGTAGACCGGGCGCTGCTCCTGCGAGTCCGGGAGGTCGGCGACACCGATGAGCAGTTCGGCGTCGGACCGCTGACGGAGCTTACTGAGGTCGTAGACGGGCGCCAGCTCGTCGAGCCAGGGCCGTCGCGGCGCCGGGATGGATGCCCTGTCGGCTGCGGCGATGATGCTCGCGACGAGCCGCTGCTGGTCGGTGGGGCCGAGGTCGCGCTCCTCCTCGGCGTCGGCCGCGCGGGGCTCCTCCCAGCGCGTCTCGCCGCCGAAGCGAAGCTCCCGGACCTCGATGTCGGAACGCTTGGGCTCGTCGCTCGTCCAGCCGCCCGCATAGCCGGACTGGAAGATGCTCAGGCGACCGGGACCGGTCTTCGCGATGCCGCGGCCGGGGACGCCCGGGTCGAAGTGCGCCGCGTCCTTGACGCCGACCACGTCCTGGCTGTCGGACTCGTCGGCCATGCGCAGCGCGACGCGGAGGTTGGTGTTCGCGCGCAGGTTGTCCTTGATGACACCGGCGGGTCGCTGGGTCGCCATGATGAGGTGGATCCCGAGCGAGCGACCGCGCTGGGCGATGTCGACGACGCCGTCGACGAACTCCGGGACCTCGCCGACGAGCGCCGCGAACTCGTCGATGACGAGGACCAGGGCGGGTGGTGAGTCGGGGTCGCCCCGCTTCTCGAGCTCGAGGAGGTCCTTGGCCTTCTTCCGGTTGAGCAGGTGCTCGCGGAAGTGCAGCTCGGCGCGGAGGCTCGTGAGCGCCCGGCGGACGAGGTGCGGGCTGAGGTCGGTGACGAGTCCGACGCAGTGCGGGAGCGTCACGCAGTCCGCGAAGGCCGAGCCGCCCTTGTAGTCGACGAAGAGGAACGAGACGCGGTCGGGGCTGTACTCGGCCGCCATCCCGAGCACCCAGGCCTGCAGGAACTCGCTCTTACCGGCACCCGTCGTCCCGCCCACGAGGGCGTGGGGGCCCTGGGCGCGGAGGTCGAGGTGCATGGCGTCGACACCGCCCGATCCGACGGTCGCGCGCAGCTGGCCGGCCCGTCGGGGCTTCGGCGGGAGCCCGGGCGTGCGGTCGTGGATCGAGGAGTTCTGCCGCCAGCGGTCGACCACGGCGTCGCTCGAGGTCGTGAGCTCCGGCCCGAGCAGCGTCACCATCGACACCGACCGCGGGAGGTCGCTCGAGTCCTCGACGAGGGCGCCGGCGTCGATCACGGACGCCATGCGTCGCGCGTAGTCGAGGGCCGTCACCGGGTCGACGAACTCCGGGCGGGCGTCGTCGACGGAGTACCCGAGGCGGACCATGCCGACCGTCGCCGGTGCGTCGACGCCGGCCCCGGCCTCCGGGACCTGCAGGAAGGTGCGGCAGGCGGCGGGGAGCGAGACGACATCGTCGGCGATCCAGATCGGGAAGACCCCCGCGTCCGCCGCGATCTCGGCGAGCTGGACGAGGCGTGCGCGGTCGACGCCGACGTCGTCGGAGATGAGCAGGACGATCGCGGGGATGGGGGACTTCGTGCCGGTGTCGTTGGAACTCTTCGTCCCGATCTCCGCGCCGCGCTCCTGGGCCGCCTGCTTCTCGGAGATGGCTCCGCGTCGGGCGTCGCCGGCCCGGGCCGCCTGCAGGCGGGTCTGGACGAGCTCCTCGATCGCGGCCAGCAGCAGGTTGCCGCTCGACACGCTGTCGGCGAGGTGGCCGACGTCGAGCGGGCTGTTCGGCGAGGACGCGTGCGGGAGCCACTTGACCCACGAGAGGGCGTTCGACCACGCGGGCGAGACGATCGCCGAGACGACGACCTCGGCCGGCGAGTGGAGGGCGGTGAGCTGGACGAGGATGCCGTTCACCGCGCCCCCGGCCGTCTGCGGTGAACCGGCGATGCCGAGCGCGCCGGCGTCGTAGAGGTTGTCGATGATCGGCACGTCGGCGACGGTCGCGTACTGGTCCTTGAGCTTCTCGAGTCGTTCCTGGAACTCCGGCAGGAAGCTGTCGCGGGCCTTCGCCGAGACCTCGTTGCGCGACGGCATCGTGCCGACGCCGAGTCGGAGGTTCAGGAAGGACCAGTGCTCGGGGCGCCTGGTCCACAGCAGCGGCCCCCGTGTGAGCGCGTGCTTGAGCGCCTCGGAGGTGGACGGTGCCTCACGCATGCGGACGTCGTGCTCGATCTCCCGCTCGGCCGCGAGCTGCTTGCCGAGGGACTCGAGCCTCTCGTCGAAGATCTTGATCTGCTGCTTGAGCTTGCGCTTGTTGCGCCCGCGACCGGTGAAGTAGTTGCCGATGAGCATGAGCGGCGTCATGGCGATGAAGATCAGTGACAGCGGGTTCTTCGTGAAGAAGTACATCGCGCCACCGAGGAGCATGGGCGTGAGCATGCCGAGGAGCGGGAACGGCTGGTTCTCGCGCTCGGTCGGCGGCTCGGGAGCGGGGAAGGTCTCCCCCGCGTAGCGCTGTTCGACGCGCGGCGAGCGGTTGAAGTACACCGGCCCGGCCTTCGGGACGACACCCGCGCGACCGACGGTCCCGGCGAAGCCGATCTCGACCTCGGTGTCGCCGATGAGCACGCGCTCCGGCTCGATGACCTTGAGTCGAGGCACGATGCCGCCGTCGACGACGATGCCGTTGGCGGCGCCGAGGTCGACGAGTTCGATCTCGCCGCCGACCTCGAGGCGTGCGTGCCGCTTCGAGACGAGCGGGTCGTCGAGGACGATGTCGCAGCTCGCCTCACGTCCGATGGTCCAGCTGCCGGCCGGCAGGGTGAACTCACGGCCGGCGTCGTCGCCGGAGAGGACCCGCACGACGGCGACGGCGGGCGCCTGGCCGGTGCGCGCCGCGGAGTAGTACACCCCCGCGTCGGCGAGCTCGATGACGGCACCCGAACCGACCCACGCCTCGCCGATGGGGGCCTCGGGCGGGAGCGGCAAGGTCTCGGTCGATCCCGGCAAGCGCGCGTGCAGCGTGAAGTCGGCGTTCGCGGAGTCCGGCCCCTGCGGGTCGACGCGCGCGATGGTCGACGCGACCTCCGCGATGCTCGCCGCCGCGTCCGTCGTCACGACGATGTCGGCGGACGACCCCGACGGCCTGGTCAACGTCAGCTTGATGCGCATGCAGGATCCCCTTGGAAGTGCGGGCCGCTCGACGCGACCTCGATCAGCCTAGCGACGGAAGCGGTACCGGCCTCGATCTCGGACCGGCCGGATCAGTCTCGGGTCGGCCGGATGATCCGCTCGACGTCGTCGACGGTCGACGGTTCCGGTGCGGGGTCGAACAGGGCGACGGGCGGGTCGACGGTCGAGCAGTCGAGGTCCGGGACGTTGACCGTCGACGTGACGGTCCTGGACCCGTCCTCCTGGGCGAGCCGGTACTCGATACCGCGCGCACCGGGCACGGCCGGCGGGGTGCCGCCCTCGCTCGCCCATTGCTCGGCGACGCACCCGCGGACGGACCCGGTCGCGTCCTCCGGGACGCCGGTCACCTCGACAGGGGCGAACGGGAGTGGTCCGGGCAGGATCTCGGTGCTCCCACTGCTGGTCACCTGGTCACGGGCGGCGCTGTAGAGCCTCGACCGCAGGTCGTAGGAGGTCGTCTCCGTGAGCGACGCCAGCGAGAAGTCGTTGCGGTTCACGGCGATCGCCTGCGCCTCCAGGGATGCGCGGACGGTCTCCACCCACGGGTCGCCTTCGAGGGGACCCTCCGGTGCCGCGGACGTCCAGACGGTCGTCGGCATGGGCGCCGGTCCGTCGTCCGTCGGCGTGCAGGCCACCAGCGAGCCGAGGACCAGGGTTGCGAGGGCGACCGGACCGATCACCCGCACATCAACCCTCCGCATCCGCCTGATACGCGTCGAAGGCGTTCGAGGCGTTCGTGGCGATGGAGGCGAGGGTGCGGGTGCTCCCGGAAGCCGGGTCGATGATGTCGTCGAGCGCATCCCGGTTGTCCTGCACCCAGTCCCACCAGACCTCGGCGTCGTTCGTGGTCGGCGGGACGAGACCCTCCGGCGGCGAGAGCTCCATGAGCGTCTGGGCGACACCGATCTGCGTCGCACGCAGACGGGCGTCACCGCCGTCCTCGAGCTGGGTGAGCAGATCGTCGTGCGAGCCGGCCCAGGCGTCGCCGGCCGCGCCGGTCGCCGCGTCCGTCAACTGCCCGCGCACGTAGCCGATCCCCTCGCTCGCGATTTTCTCGGCGACAGCGTCACCGAGCGTCCCGACCAGCTTGTCGAGCCCCGGGATCGGGAGCATCCCGACGCCGGTCTCGACGACACCGATGGCCGACTGGACGGCCTCGTCGTGACGCGTGGCCTCGCCGAGGTCGACACCGGCCGTGCTGCCGTCGAGCACGGACTGCAGCATGGAGACACGGGTGGCCGCGTCCACAGGGCTGTACAGGCCGAGCTCCGCTGCGCCGAGGACCGTGTTCTGGTAGTCGGTGACGACGGCCTGCAACGCTTCGGCACCGCCGCCGTTGCTCCCTGCGATCCCGAGGATCCGAGCGAGCGCCTCGGGTGAGAGGTTGGCGTAGACGCGCGGATCGCCCTCGACGCCGTACGGATCGATCGACGTCGTGGGGTCGGAGGCCCCATCCGGGTTCTGGCCCACCATCGGGTGCTCGACGAGCCCCGGGATCTGCGGCGCCAGGGCGTCGACCAGCTTGACGCTCCCCAAGTCGCTGATGTTCTCACTCGTGAAGTGCGGGTTGCCAGCGACGTAGCCCTCGGCGTCCTCGGTGGCACGCGGCTCGCCGATGAGCCGCGAGATGACGTCGTGGCTGAGGGTCGACGCACGGTCCCAGGCTTCGGGGCTGTACGCGGTGCCGTCGGTCGGCCCGCCCGGGATGGACTGGGCACCGTCCCAGAGGGCGAGGACGCCCTCGAACCCGTCGAGGCCCGAGTCCCGGCGTCCGTACCAGTACTCGATCCGGTTCGCACCCAGATCGTCCGAGGCGTACGGCTCGTCCGGATACATGGGGGCGTCACGGTACGGGTCATCCTCGGTGGAGGTCAGCCAGTCCATCGCCGCCTCGGGATACTCCCCGAGGGTGCTGAAGACGCGCGAAGTCCAGTCACCGAGCCGGTTGACGTCGTACCCGGCCTGCTCGGCCTCGGCGAGACTCAGGAACCCGCCCGGGCCCATGACGCCCTGGCCCGGACCGTACAGGCCCTCGCTGGCGCCCGGGAACCCTCGTTCCATCTCGTCGGCGATGTTCGCCAGGCCGACCGTCGTCGACTCGCCGATCGGGCTGTCTTGCTCATCGCCGAAGAGGAACGCAAGGCTCGTCCAGCTGTCGGTACCGTGGACGGAGGCGGAGCCGTTGTACAGCTCCTGGGCGAACCCCTGCCCCACCCCGTCTGTCCACCGCTGCGACCCGACGGACAGACCACTCCGCACGGACTGCGCGAGGAGGAGGGCTGCACCGGCCTCCATCCAGCCGTTTGCTCCAGCGTCGTCGATCCGGCTGATGAGCGAGATGAGGTCCTCGCCGCCGAGAGCGAGGTTCATCTGCGCCATCACCGACGGGTCGTTGCCGTAGAGGGCGTACAGCGACTGGAGCTGCGTCGCCAGTTCGGATTCGAACGTGCCGTTGCCGAGCTCGGAGGCCATCTCGGCCATGCCCTGCGCGATCGCGGTCGGCGTGAGGTCGCCGGCCGAGGTGATGCCGATCGCGGCGAGAGCGGCCTGCTGCCGATCCCAGTTGTCGCCACCGGGCGAGGACAGCGCGGAGACGAGCGCGGCGTCGGCGGCTTCGCGTTCCTCGGACAGCGCGTCGAGGAGCCGCTGCGCGCTCGCGCGGTCGGAGACGGCCGTCTGGTGCACCTGATCGCGCTGGGCCTGCTCGAGTGGGCTGGGGCCGCCCTGGGGGTCCAGGTACTGCTGGTTCGCGGTGATGTTGGCCTGGAAGATCATCTCCGTGTAGGTCGCCGCACGCGACTTGATGCCGTCCACGGTCGTCGTGTACGTCGAGATCGCCGCACGAACCGCCGCCAGCTCCGGCACGACCGCGTCGATCTTCCCCATCGGCGTCGACAGGGAGGACACCCACGTGGCCGCGGCGTCGCCCGTCCAGATCGCGTCCGTGATCCCGCCCTGCGCGGCGAGCGCAACGGCGCGTGCATCGGTCAGGGCCGTCTCCGTCGTCTGGATGGTGGTCGCGGTGGTGCCGAGCGCACCCGAATCGATCCGCCCGGGATCATCTGCAGTCCAGTTCGCCATCAGCCCTGTGCCTCCTCCGCGATCGCCGCTTCCGTCTGCTGCCAGACGCTCACCGTCTCACTTGCGACCCGACCGGCCTCCACCATCGCTCCGCCGGCGAGGGAGACGTGCACGGACACCCACATCGCGAAGCTCTCCGCGGCCGTCGTCACCGCGCTGCTGCAGCTGCCGGAGAAGTCGAGGGGGACGTTCTGTGGAAGCCCGGATCCGCTGGGTGTCAGTGGCGCGGCGACGGCCAGGATCTGGTCCCCGTCGACGACGAGTGGTTGCTCGCTCATCATTCCCCTTCGTAGCCTCGGCACCGGTGGTCTGCACCGCAGTACCGGACAGTGGTCCGGCGTGTACGTCGTTCAGCGTAACCGAGCGAGGACGACGCGACGATGGGGAGCACTCCCCATGCGCGAAGTGGGTCAGCCCGCGACCACGACGCGGATCGGGAACTCCCCGATCCCGATCGTCGAACCGGCTTCGACGACGTAGGCCTCGCCTGGCTGGCACACGGTGACGGCGCCGGACGCGTCCGTGATCGTCGTGCCGTTCGTGGAGTGCAGGTCCGTCACGCGGAGCGACCGCCGACCGGGTACGACGACCGTGTGCGTCTTCGAGACGGACATGCGCGGGTCGACGAGTGCACGCAGCTCGGCGTCGGGCTGTTCCGGCCGCGCCGAGGGGTTTCGCCCGAGTAGGACCGGCCCGCTGAGCGGGATGCGCTCGCCGCCGGGGAGCTCGAGGGCGAAGTCCCCCGCACGCAGCGACGACGAGACGACCGTGGCTCCCACATCCTCCGCCTGGACCGCGACGCCGTCGGTCGGCCGGACCGGTTCGGGCGTGGCCGGTCGGGGACCCGCCGGAGCACCGGCGATCAAGCCGGGCGGGACGGTGATCTGCAGCTCCGGCGGCACCGAGGACGTCGACGCCGCGGGAGCGTGCGTGTGGGCGAGGGCCGTCGGAGGCTCACGGAACTGTGGCGGGGATGCGGGAGTTGCGGACGCTGGAGGTGCAGCGACTACCGACGCGACCCCGGGAGCCGGTTCAGACGGGCCGGCATGCGGCTCGGCCGCCGGAACCTCGGCCGCCGGAACCTCGGAAGCCTGAGCCTCAGTCCACGGCTCGGAAGCTGCTCCCGTGACCGGGGGTTCTGACACCGGAGTCGACGCGGCGGAGTTCTGGGCGGGGATCTCCGCAGGGTGCGCCTGTACCGGGGCCTGCTCCTCGACGGCCGCTGGCACCCAGCTCTGGATGGCCGGTGCCCCTGTGACCGGCGCACTCGCCGGTGCCGTCTCGGGGACGGCCGGCTCGCTTCCGGTCGACACCGCTGCGCGCGGAGCCAGGACCGTGCGGGCACCCTGCACGCGCAAGGTTGCGGACGCGCCGGGATCGGCATCGGAGACGAGCCCGGCGAGGGCCTGCAGGAAGCCGAGGAACGGCTCCTGCCCGAGCAACGAGCGCTGACGCCGACGCTTCTGGACGCCGTGCTGCATGATGAACGTCGCGGCGGCCGTTCCCCGTGCGGACGGGGCGGTCGTGATCGCGAACGCGAGCAGCGGAGCCGGATCGTCGACCGAGACGACCCGCAGGCGGATGTCCGCGCTCGTCCCACCGTCGATCGCGACGTAATGCCTGGTCTGCTGCGCATCCTCACCGGAGGCGGCGACCGCACGTTGGACGAGCGCGACGACGTCGTCAGCGGTCCCCGCGAGGTCGAGATCCAGACCGGTGTCGGTCAGGTCGGGTGATCTCATCGGTGGTTCCTCCCCAAGCGCCGTCGGCCGACGACGGCAACGGATCGATTATCGCCTACGCCGTCGCCCTCGTGGGGAGGGTCGAGCAGCGCACCGCGCGGGCGGGCCCGGGGTGGACGTCGCATCGGCTCACCGCGCGTCGTGCTCCCACGGCCAGCGCGGGGTCGGACGCCGCCCGGTCGACGACGTGGCGACGGCGGCGGCCGCGAGGACGATGACGAGCGCCAGCACACCGACGGTGACCGAGAACGGCCCGGTCAGTGTCGTCACGGCGAAGGCGGCGGCGTCCGCTCCGTCCCGGCTGGCGATCGCGTCGAACACGCCGCCGCTCACGCCGTACGCGAGCCAGGCGAGGAGCCCTGCGAGGACCGCGGAGCCGACCGAGACGCGCAGCGGGGTGCGGCGCGTCTCACGGATGATCCCCCAGAGGACCACGATCGTTGCGACCACGACCATGAGCGGACCGGTCAGTGGGCCGGCGTCCGGGTCGGTCACGACGTCGAGGTCTGCCAGCAGGCTGATGAACCCGAAGGCGCAGACGACGAGTGCCACGTAGGTGACCGCTGCGAACGGGGCGATCCACCAGGGACCGCGTTCTCCGTCCGCGTCACCGGTCATGCTCAGCGGGCGGTCGTCGGTCCGGCTTCGAGGACGCGCTCGTACTCGGCACGCGCCTCGAGGTTCGCCTCGCGCACCTTGCGGCCGCGGGCGGCGATCCAGCCACCGAACCAGACGGGGATCTCGCGGGCGACGACGAAGGCGAGGACCGGCCCGAACGTGAAGGCGACTCCGGTGACCTCGGCGAGGATCTCGTCGATGCTGAGCGTCCAAGCGCGCTCCTGGATCAGGAACCCGCCGACCCACGCGAGGAAGACGACCAGGCCGATGATGAAACCGCCGAGCACCCAGTGCACCCAGCCGGAACGGTTCACGATGGTCGCGGTCACGACCCAGGCCAGGAAGAAGCCTGCGGCGGCCATGAGGAACGGCCAGCTGGTGGCGATCTGGATGAGGTTCTCGACGAACGTACCGTCGCCTTCCAGCACCAGCTGGAGGCCCGCGACGGCCGCCGCGTAGAGGCCGGCGAAGATGATGGTGCCGAGGAGACCGATGAGGATGCCGAAGCCGCGGTTGCCGCGGACCTCCGGCTCGGAGGGTGCCTGGACGTACAGCGGGAAGGCCTGCTGCTGTTCGGTCTCGGCGGCGGTGGCGGTCTCGGTCGCGCCGGAGCGGGCGACCGGCTCGTAGGCCGCGGCGGGGTACGGGTGGGCACCGGTGTCGGCCTGCCGGGTGGCCGCCGTCGACGTCGGGGTGCCGGCGGTGTCGTCGTCGTCGAAGTCGATGTTCGAGTACGCGCGCTGCGGCGTGTGCGGCTGGTACGGACGCGTCTCGCGCACCCCGGCGTCCGAGGCCGTGTCGGCGCGGTCTGCGACCCGACGGTCGTCGACGACCGGGTCCGCGCCGACGCCGTCCGCCGTGGTGATGGTGTCCTGCTGCACGGTGTCCTCGGAGAGGATGTCCCGCTCAGCCACGGGCCGCTCGGCCGCGGGCTGCTCGGATGCGGTCGTGGGACGCGCGGAGCCAGACGCGGTCTGGGCAGCCGCCGGAGTGCTCGGGTCGGTCGGCGATCCGGGCTCGGGGTTCTGGGTGCTCATCGCGTACTCCTTCGGCGGAAGCCAGTTCAGGAGCGCCCTCACGGCACTCCGCTCGCCACGGTAGCAAGCCGGGGCACGGATGCTCGGCAACCTCGCCGGGACTCGCTCACTCCCGTCGACCCGATTCAGGTCTGATTCATATCCGGAGGAAACGGTCTCCTCAGCTCCGCGCGGTTGAGTGGGAGTTCTAACAGATCTGTCGGATCACTGCCGATCCCGCGACGCCGAGCCCCCACGGCGCATCCCCCGGAAAGGCCCCATGCCCGAGCAACTCCCCCACGCCCGTCACGCCGACGACCGTTCCCCGTTCGGTCGGCTCTCCGCTCGCTACCGCGCCCTCCCCCTGCGCGGGCGACGCGTGGTCGCCGGTACCGCTGCCGGAGCCGTCCTGCTCCTCGCCACCGCGGTGATCACCCCGATCGCGCTGCAGCACTCCGAAGCGACCGGATCCGAGCCGGCCGCGCAGGCTCTGGACGGGACGACGTCCACGGTCCCGGCCTCCACGGTCAACGCCACGGCGGTCACCGCGATCTCCGCCACGACCGGATCCGTCGCAGGCGGGAGCACCCTGACCGTGAGCGGTGTCGATGTGGACGGCGTGACCCGCGTCGTGTTCGGCGAGGAGGAAGCCCGGATCCTGTCGGCGACGAGCACCGAGGTGACCGTCGCCGTGCCGGCAGCCACCGGCTTCTCCCCCGCCGACGTCGGCATCGCCGTCTACGCGGACGATCTCCGGGTCGACGGTGATGCGCTGAGCTACAGCTACGACATCACGAGCCCCGTCGACGCGCAGATGGCCTACGTGTTCACGCACTGGAACGACTACAACCTCGCTGAATACGGCTCACTGGTCGACACCGACTGCGCGAACTTCGCCAGCCAGAGTCTGCTGGAACGCGGGTGGACGATGGACGAGGACTGGCGGGCCGAGGGGACCGGCGACGACTTCGACTTCTCGAAGGCCTGGGTCAGCTCGACGTTCTTCATGAACTACGTCGAGGAGCACCCCGAGCTCGCCACCGCCCTCGACGACACCCAGCGCGACCAGGTGAAGGTCGGCGACATCGTGCAGTTCGACTGGGACAACAGCGGCGACCGCGACCACACGGGCATCGTGTCCAAGGTCGAGACCACGGACGCCGGCACCCAGGTGTACTACGCGGGGCACACCGACGACACCGACTACCGAACCGTCGACGAGGCGATCACCGTCATCCACCCCGGCGCCTCCGTGTACTACTGGAGCATCGCCTAGCCGCCCGCTCGGTTCACAACTCAGGACGTCATCGGCATGTCGGCCCCGCTCACACTCGTTCGAGCGGGACGCGCCGGACCCGTCCTGAATTGCGAACGGGACGCCGGGGTCAGGCGGGGAAGAGCGTGGAGACGATCGCCTGGGTCCAGCCGCTGATGTTCGTGTTCGACCAGCGCGTGGCGATCCAGGTACCGTCCCGCACGAAGTGACGTTCGCCGTACGTTCCGGCGTCCTCCGAGACCTCGGTGAAGCACATCGTTCCGCCGGTCTCCTCGGAGCAGGTGAAGCCTGCCTCGTTCATCCGCGCGATCACCGACGCCTGGGTCGCAGCGTCGATGGAGAGGAGATTGGTGGTGATGCCGACGTCGCCGCCACCGCTCGCCTTCACCAGGGCACAGTTCAGACGGTCGGTGTTCGACGAGATCACGGCCACGAGGGCGCTGTCGTTCGAACCGAAGAAGTCGGTGGCGAGTTCCGGCAGTGACCATTCCGGGTTCAAGGCGAGGAAGCCGTCTGCGGTGAGTGAGTCGATGTAGTCGGCGGGGAAGAGCTGCGTGCATTCGGTCGGACGCACCGGTGCAGCAGGGGTCTCAGCGGTGTCCGTCGTGGTCGGAGCAGGAGTGGAGCCGGCGGTCGCCGTCGCACTCGGTGTACGGGTCGAGTCGGCGGCGGGGGTGCCGCCCGGGCCGACGACCAGGAGCCCGATGACGACGATGAGCGCGATCGCCAGCACGCCGGCGAGCACGCTCAAGCCGATCACGACCGGATTGCGCTTCCGCCTGGGTGCCGGAGCGCCGTAGCGGACGTCCGGCTGCACCGGGGTCGCGTCCGGCTCCAGCGGCTGGAACTGGCCGGTGGGCTGCTCGGGCTGATCACTCATCGGACCAGCATGTCGTGCAGAGACCCGCCACACAACTCACCGATGCCCGATTCGTTCGCCCATTCCGGGGCGAACGGGCATTCGCTCGCCCAGGAATGGGCGAGCGAACGACGGAGGGCCCGTCCCGATCGAGAAACGATCGGGACGGGCCCTCCGGGTGAGTCGTTCAGCCCTAGTTGTAGTTACCGGGGGTGAAGTCGTCGGAGCTGAAGCTGTCGAAGTCGACGAAGCTCAGGTCGGACTCGTTGAACGCGCCGTCCTCACCGAAGATGCGGTTCGGGTAACGCTCCGCCTTCGCCTCCTCGGTCGCCTCGACCGTCACGTTGCGGTAGCGCGCCAGGCCGGTACCGGCCGGGATGAGCTTACCGATGATGACGTTCTCCTTGAGGCCGACCAGCGGGTCGCTCTTGCCTTCCATGGCGGCCTGCGTGAGGACACGCGTGGTCTCCTGGAAGGAAGCGGCCGACAGCCACGACTCGGTCGCGAGGGACGCCTTGGTGATACCCATGACCTCCTGGCGAGCCGATGCGGTGCGACGACCCTCCGACACGGCCGAGCGGTTGAGCTCGGCGTAGCGCAGGCGGTCGACGAGCTCACCGGGCAGCAGGTCGGTGTCGCCGTGGTCGACGACGGTCACCTTCCGCAGCATCTGGCGCACGATGACCTCGATGTGCTTGTCGTGGATCGGGACACCCTGCGAGCGGTACACGCCCTGGACGCCACCGACGAGGTGCTTCTGGACCTCGCGGACGCCCTGCACGCGCAGGACCTCCTTGGGGTCGACCGCACCGACGTGGATCTTCTGACCGAGCTCGACGTGCTGTCCGTCCTCGACGAGGAGGACCGCACGCTTCAGCACCGGGTAGACGACCGGCTCGTCGCCGTTGTCGGGCGTCAGGATGACCTTACGAGCCTTGTCGTTCTCGTCGATCGTGATGCGACCGGCGGCCTCGGCGATCGGGGTCGCACCCTTGGGGGTACGAGCCTCGAACAGCTCCTGCACGCGGGGCAGACCCTGCGTGATGTCGTCCGCCGATGCCGAACCACCCGTGTGGAAGGTACGCATCGTCAGCTGGGTACCGGGCTCACCGATCGACTGGGCCGCGATGATGCCGACGGCCTCGCCGATGTCGACGAGCTTGCCCGTGGCGAGCGAGCGGCCGTAGCAGGCTGCACACACACCGACGGTCGACTCGCAGGTCAGGACCGAGCGCACCTTGATGTTCTCGACACCCGCGGAGACGAGCTTGTCGATGAGCACGTCACCGACGTCCTCGCCGGCCTCGGCGACGACCTCACCCTTCGGGTTGACCGCGGCAGCGGCCAGCGAACGGGCGAACACGGAGTTCTCCACGTTCGGGTCGCGCACGAGCTCACCCGAGCTGTCGGCGTTCGCGATCGCGAGCTCGAGACCCTTGGTCGTGCCGCAGTCGTCTTCGCGGATGATGACATCCTGCGAGACGTCGACGAGACGACGCGTGAGGTATCCCGAGTCGGCGGTACGGAGCGCCGTGTCGGCCAGACCCTTACGAGCACCGTGGGTCGCGATGAAGTACTCCGCGACCGACAGGCCCTCACGGTAGGAGGAGATGATCGGGCGAGGGATGATCTCACCCTTCGGGTTGTTCACCAGGCCTCGCATACCCGCGATGTTGCGGATCTGCAGCCAGTTACCACGAGCACCCGACGACACCATGCGGTTGATGGTGTTGTCCGCCGGGAAGTTCGCGCGCATGGCCTCGGCGACCTTCTCGGTGGCCTCCGTCCAGATCTTGATGAGCTCCTGACGACGCTCGGCATCCGTGGTCAGACCCTTGTCGAACTGGCTCTGGACCTTGGCGGCCTGCTTCTCGTAGCCCTGCACGATCTCGCGCTTGTTCGGCGGGGTCAGGACGTCGCTGAGCGCAACGGTCACACCGGAACGCGTCGCCCAGTGAAAACCGGCGTCCTTGATGTTGTCGAGCGTGGCGGCGACGACCGTCTTCGGGTACCGCTCCGCGAGGTCGTTGACGATCGAGGACAGCTTGCCCTTGTCCGCCACGTCTTCCACGTAGGGGTAGTCCGCCGGCAGCGCCTCGTTGAAGAGTGCGCGACCGAGGGTCGTCTCGACGAGTGCGACACCCCAGCCCTCGTAGCCCTCGGGACCCGTGCCCTCGGCGAACGTCACGTCGGTCAGACGGATGCGCACCTTGGCGTTGAGGTCGAGCGAGCCCTGGTCCTTCGCGAGGATGGCCTCGGCGACGGACGAGAAGGCACGGCCCTCACCCTCGACACCCTCCTTGAGGGTGGTCAGGTGGTGGAGGCCGATGATCATGTCCTGCGTGGGCAGGGTGACCGGGCGGCCGTCGGACGGCTTCAGGATGTTGTTCGACGCGAGCATCAGGATGCGCGCCTCGGCCTGGGCCTCGACGGAGAGCGGGAGGTGGACAGCCATCTGGTCACCGTCGAAGTCCGCGTTGAACGCGGCACAGACGAGCGGGTGCAGCTGGATGGCCTTGCCCTCGACGAGCTGAGGCTCGAACGCCTGGATGCCGAGACGGTGCAGCGTTGGCGCACGGTTCAGCAGCACGGGACGCTCGCGGATGATCTCCTCCAGCACGTCCCAGACCTCGGGACGGCTGCGCTCGACCATGCGCTTCGCGGCCTTGATGTTCTGAGCGTGGCTCAGGTCGATCAGGCGCTTGATGACGAACGGCTTGAAGAGCTCCAGCGCCATCTGCTTGGGCAGACCACACTGGTGCAGCTTCAGCTGCGGGCCGACGATGATGACCGAACGGCCCGAGTAGTCGACGCGCTTGCCGAGCAGGTTCTGGCGGAATCGACCCTGCTTCCCCTTCAGCATGTCGCTGAGGGACTTCAGGGCACGGTTGCCGGTACCGGTGACGGGGCGACCACGACGACCGTTGTCGAACAGTGCGTCGACGGCCTCCTGCAGCATCCGCTTCTCGTTGTTGACGATGATCTCGGGAGCCCCGAGGTCGAGCAGACGACGCAGACGGTTGTTGCGGTTGATCACACGACGGTAGAGGTCGTTGAGGTCGGAGGTCGCGAAGCGGCCACCGTCGAGCTGCACCATCGGGCGGAGCTCCGGCGGGATGACCGGGACCACGTCGAGGACCATCGCGGCCGGCGAGTTGCCGGTGATGAGGAACGAGTTAACCACGCGCAGACGCTTGATGGCGCGGATCTTCTTCTGACCCTTGCCCTCCGCGATCTGGTGGTGGAGCAGCTCGGACTCGGCCGCGAGGTCGAAGGACAGCAGGCGCTTCTTGACCGCCTCGGCACCCATGTAGGCCTCGAAGTACAGGCCGAAGCGGTCCTGCAGCTCGTGGAACACGGAGTCCTCGGGCTTGAGGTCGCCGACCTTGAGGTTGCGGAAGTCCTCCCAGACGCGCTCGAGGTGAGCGATCTGCTCGTCGTAGGACTTGCGGGTCTGGCTCATCTCCTTCTCAGCGGCGTCCTTGGTGCGACGCTTCTGCTCGCTCTTGGCGCCTTCCTCCTCGAGGGCGACGAGGTCGTCCTCGAGCTTCTTCAGGCGGTCTGCGATGCGCGAGTCGCGCTGGTCGCCGAGCGTCTTGATCTCGAGACGGAGCTCGTTCTCAAGGCCGGGCATGTCCTGGTGACGTGCGTCCTCGTCCACATCGATGACCATGTAGGCCGCGAAGTAGATGACCTTCTCGAGGTCCTTGGGCGCCATGTCCAGCAGGTAGCCGAGGCGCGAGGGGACACCCTTGAAGTACCAGATGTGCGTGACCGGGGCGGCGAGTTCGATGTGGCCCATGCGCTCACGGCGCACCGACGACTTCGTGACCTCGACACCGCAGCGCTCGCACACGATGCCCTTGAAGCGGACCCGCTTGTACTTGCCGCAGGCGCACTCCCAGTCGCGGGAAGGACCGAAGATCTGCTCACCGAACAGACCGTCCTTCTCGGGCTTGAGGGTGCGGTAGTTGATGGTCTCGGGCTTCTTGACCTCTCCGTGCGACCAGGCACGGATGTCGTCTGCGGTGGCCAGACCAATGCGAAGCTCGTCAAAAGTTGTGACGTCGAGCAATGTATCTCCTATGAAAGGTTTCGTCAGTCTCTACAGTGGTCAGGCTTAGATCTCGTCGATGGACGACGACTCGAACCTGGAGGAAATGTTGATCCCGAGCTCCTCGGCGGCGCGGAACGCGTCGTCGTCGGTGTCGCGCAGGCTCACCGCGGTGCCGTCGGCCGAGAGGACCTCGACGTTCAAGCACAGCGACTGCATCTCCTTGATGAGCACCTTGAAGCTCTCGGGGATACCCGGCTCCTGGATGTTCTCGCCCTTGACGATGGCCTCGTACACCTTGACGCGGCCGAGGATGTCGTCGGACTTGATGGTCAGGAGCTCCTGGAGCGCGTACGCGGCTCCATAGGCCTCGAGGGCCCAGACCTCCATCTCACCGAAGCGCTGTCCACCGAACTGAGCCTTACCACCGAGCGGCTGCTGCGTGATCATCGAGTACGGACCCGTCGAACGCGCGTGGATCTTGTCGTCCACGAGGTGGTGCAGCTTGAGGATGTACATGTAGCCGACCGAGACCGGTGCCGGGAACGGCTCGCCGGAGCGGCCGTCGAACAGACGGGCCTTTCCGGAGGAACCGATGAGGCGGTCGCCGTCACGGGTGACGTTGGTCGAGTCGAGCAGACCGGCGATCTCCTCCTCGGAGGCGCCGTCGAACACCGGGGTCGCGACCTTGGTGTTCGGCTCGGCCGAGTGCGCGGCAGCCGGGAGCTTCTTGGCCCAGCTGGGCTTGCCCTCGACGTTCCAGCCCTGCTTCGCGATCCACCCCAGGTGGATCTCGAGGACCTGACCGAAGTTCATTCGACCGGGGATACCGAGCGGGTTGAGGATGACGTCGACCGGCGTGCCGTCCTCGAGGAACGGCATGTCCTCGACGGGCAGGATCTTCGCGATGACACCCTTGTTGCCGTGACGGCCGGCGAGCTTGTCGCCCTCGGTGATCTTGCGCTTCTGGGCGATGTAGACGACCACACGCTGGTTGACGCCCGAGCCGAGCTCGTCGTCGCCGTCCTGTGCGTCGAACACCTTGACGGCGATGATCGTGCCGGCTTCACCGTGGGGAACCTTCAGCGAGGTGTCGCGGACTTCGCGGCTCTTCTCGTTGAAGATGGCGCGGAGCAGGCGCTCCTCGGCGGAGAGCTCGGTCTCACCCTTCGGCGTGACCTTGCCGACGAGGATGTCGCCGGGGCGGACCTCGGCACCGATGCGGATGATGCCGCGCTCGTCGAGGTCCTTGAGCAGCTCCGGGCTGACGTTCGGGAGATCACGGGTGATCTCCTCCTTGCCGAGCTTGGTGTCGCGGGCGTCGACCTCGTACTCCTCGATGTGGATCGAGGAGAGGACGTCGTCCTTCACCAGGTTCTGGCTGAGGATGATCGCGTCCTCGAAGTTGTGACCCTCCCACGTCATGAAGGCGACGAGGAGGTTCTTGCCGAGCGCGAGCTCGCCGTTCTCCGTGGCGGGGCCGTCGGCGATGACTTCGCCGGCCTCGATGCGTGCACCCTCGGAGACGATGACGCGGTTGTTGTAGCTCGTGCCCTGGTTGGAGCGGTCGAACTTGCGCAGGTAGTAGGTCTGCGTGCCACCCTCGTCGAGCTGGATGGTGACGGACTCTGCCGACACCTCCTGGACGACGCCGGCCTTGTCGGCGGTGACGACGTCACCCGCGTCGATGGCTGCGTAGCCCTCCATACCGGTACCGACGAGCGGCGAGTCCGACATGAGGAGCGGGACGGCCTGACGCTGCATGTTGGCACCCATGAGTGCGCGGTTCGCGTCGTCGTGCTCGAGGAACGGGATGAGGGAGGTCGCGACCGACACCATCTGGCGCGGGGAGACGTCCATGTAGCCGATCTCCTCGGACGGGATGAGGTCGACCTCGCCGCCCTTCTTCCGGGCGAGGACGCGGTCCTCCTGGAAGTGGCCGTCGCTCTTCAGCGGAGCGTTGGCCTGCGCGACGATGTAGTTGTCCTCTTCCATCGCGGTCAGGTAGTCGATGTCCTCGGTGACCCGGCCGTCGACGACGCGACGGTACGGGGTCTCGATGAAACCGAACGAGTTGATCCGCGCGAACGATGCGAGCGAACCGATGAGGCCGATGTTCGGGCCTTCCGGGGTCTCGATCGGGCACATGCGGCCGTAGTGCGACGGGTGGACGTCTCGCACCTCGACGCCTGCACGCTCACGCGAGAGACCACCGGGGCCGAGCGCCGAGAGGCGACGCTTGTGGGTCAGGCCCGCGAGCGGGTTGTTCTGGTCCATGAACTGCGACAGCTGCGAGGTCCCGAAGAACTCCTTGATCGCGGCGACGACGGGGCGCACGTTGATCAGGGTCTGCGGCGTGATGGCCTCGATGTCCTGCGTGGTCATGCGCTCGCGGACGACGCGCTCCATGCGGGACAGACCGGTGCGGACCTGGTTCTGGATGAGCTCGCCGACGGCGCGAATGCGACGGTTGCCGAAGTTGTCGATGTCGTCCGTGTCGAGACGGAGGTCGACGGGCTTGCCGTTGCGGACACCCGGGAGGGTGGCCGTGCCGCGGTGCAGGGCGACGAGGTACTTGATCGTGGCGACGATGTCGTCGGTCGTCAGGACGGAGTCGCTGAGCGGCTTGTCGAGACCGAGCTTGTTGTTGATCTTGTACCGGCCGACCTTCGCAAGGTCGTAGCGCTTCGAGTTGAAGTAGAAGTTGTCGAGGAGCGCACGCGCGGCCTCGGCTGCGACCTGCTCGCCCGGACGGAGCTTGCGGTAGATGTCGCGGAGCGCGTCCTCCTTGGTGAGGATCGTGTCCTTCTCGAGGGTGAGCTCGATCGACTCGTAGCCCTTGAACTCCTCGAGGATCTCCTCGCTCGTCATGCCGAGCGCCTTGAGGAACACGGTGACGGACTGCTTGCGCTTGCGGTCGATGCGGACGCCGACCTGGTCGCGCTTGTCGATCTCGAACTCGAGCCAGGCACCGCGGCTCGGGATGACGCGAGCGGAGAAGATGTCCTTGTCGGAGGTCTTCTCCTGAGCCGACTCGAAGTACACGCCCGGGCTGCGGACGAGCTGCGAGACGACGACACGCTCGGTGCCGTTGATGATGAAGGTACCGCGCTCGGTCATGAGCGGGAAGTCGCCCATGAAGACCGTCTGGGTCTTGATCTCACCGGTGAGGTGGTTCATGAACTCGGCCTCGACGTAGAGCGGGGCCGCGTAGGTCTTGCCGCGTTCCTTGCACTCGTCGATGGAGTACTTCTCGGGCTCGAGGTACGGGTTGGCGAAGGAGAGCTGCATCGTCTCGCCGAGGTCCTCGATGGGCGAGATCTCCTCGAAGATCTCGTCGAGGCCGCTCTTCGTGGGCAGGTCCTGTCGGCCGGCCTGGGTGGCTTCTTCGACGCGTGCCTTCCACACGTCGTTGCCGACCAGCCAGTCGAAGCTCTCGGTCTGCAGAGCCAGGAGGTCTGGAACCGTGAGCGTGTCGGTGATCTTCGCGAACGAGAGGCGGGATGCTCCGCGGCCGTTCTTGGGTGAGTTGGTGGTTGCGTTGCGCGCAGCAGCCAAGGGGATAACCTCCGGAGGCCTGTTGGGGGCCGAGTTACTGGTCGTCAGTGGAGTTACTCACCAGAAAGGAACATGTGGCGGGTTGGACCCGCACACCAGCCGACCGCAATATGAAGGCATAGAGATTCTGGGAGCGCAAAGAACAACTATATGCCGGAATCTGCGGCGTGTCTACTCTTTCCTTGACGAGTTTTCGACTTTCCGGTATAACCGCCGCGTCGCCCCCGGTGTTCCCGTCAACCCGCGCCGAACCGCAGGCGCTGACCGGGCCGGAGTTGCGCCAGGAGGTCGCGGTCCGCGGCGCGCACGACCGCGATGACCGGATACCCGCCGGTGACGGGGTGGTCGGCCGACAGGATCGTCGGCAGACCGCTCGGCGGCACCTGGACCGCCCCGGCGACCATGCCCTCACTCGGCAGTTCACGACCGGGATCGAGTCGCTCGAGCGGCGTCCCGTCGAGGCGGATCCCGATGCGGTCGGCGTCGGCCGTCACGCTCCACGACTGCTCGACGAGACGCTGCAGGGAGGCGGCGTCGAACCAGTCCCGGCGGGGTCCCGGCGAGACCCGTATGAGCCGCTCCCCGGGGTCGGGCCGCGTCCAGGGGGCGATGTCGAGCGGAGGGACGCGGCGGCGCGGGGTGGGGAGGACGACGAGTCGATCGCCGCCGACGACCGGTGCCGGGCCGAGGCCGGCCAGGGTGTCTGTCGACCGCGAGCCGAGCAGTTCCGGACCGTCGAAGCCGCCCCGGACCGCGAGGACGTACCGCAGCCCGTGCGTCGCCGCACCGAGTTCGAGCCGGGAACCGGCCGCCACGCGGACGGCGTGGTGTCCGTCGACCGCTCGGCCGTCGACGGTGATCGCACCCCACGCGCCGGTCACGGCGATCCAGAGGTCGACGTCGGGGACGGCGACGAACGGGCCCAGGACGACCTCGAGCGCCGCACGGCCCTCCGGGTTGCCGACGAGACGGTTGGCGAGGCGCAGGGCACCGCGGTCGAGCGCGCCGGACGGGCTGACCCCGAGGGCCGCGGCACCCGGTCGACCCAGGTCCTGCACGGTGGTCGCCGGTCCAGCAGCCTCCACGAGCAGCGTTCCGCCCATCACGCGCGGACCTGTGCGAACCGAACCCGACCGCCGGGGACGAGGAGGGCTGGTGGATCCGCTGCGTCGTCCCACAGCACGGCGTCCGTCGTCCCGATGATGCGCCACCCGCCCGGGGAGGCTCGCGGGTAGACGCCGCTGAACGTCCCGGCGAGCGCCACCGAACCGGCGGGGACGGTCGTCCGCGGCACGCTCAGACGCGGGATCTCGAGCGGCGGGCCGATCGTCTCGTCCTCCCGCTCCGGCACGAGGTAGGCGAACCCCGGCGCGAAGCCGCTGAAGGCGACGGTCCACGCTCGACCGGTGTGCCAGGCGATGAGACCGTCGGCGTCCATGCCGAGCAGCGCCGCGGTCTCAGCGAGGTCCTGGCCGTCGTAGCGGACCTGGATGACGGTGTCCGACCGTCTCCCCGCCTCGTCGACAGCGCCGGTCGAGCTTCCCACGCCGGGCGCGAGCACCCGTTCCCCGGTCGCGAGCAACCAGGCCCCCACCGCGGCGAGCGCCGGGCCCCGCGCGTCCGTCACGGCGAGCACGGTCCGGGCTGCCGGGACGAGGTCGACCAACCCCGCCGGGCGTGAAGCGGCGAGCGCCCGGTGCACGAGCAGGACGTCCTCGAGCGATGCGAGTTCGAGGAGTACGGCCTCCTTCCCCATCGCTCGGAGCACGGGTCCGGTGGAGGTGTCCGCGGTCACCACGGCGCGACCAGTTCGACGCCGGCGTCCAGCAGGGCGGCTCTGACCGCCGTGGCGAGCAACACGGCCCCCGGGGTGTCGCCGTGCACGCAGAGCGAGACCGCGTCGAGTTCCACGTCGGCACCGTCGACGCTGGTGATGCGTCGGTCGAGAGCGAGGGAGACGGCCCGGCGGACGGCCACCGTCTCATCGGTGACCAATGCCCCGGGCGCGTCGCGCGGGACGAGCGAACCGTCGGAGCGGTAGCCGCGGTCGACGAAGGCCTCCGCGACGAAGCGGAGTCCGGCGGCGAGGAGCTCCTGTTCGATCACGGAGCCGGGCATCCCGAGGACGGGAAGTGACCGCCCGAGCTCCTCGGAGGCCGTGACCACCGCTCGGACGACCGCCCGCGCCTGGACCCGGTCGTGTGCGACCCGGTTGTAGAGGGCACCGTGCGGCTTCACGTAGGCGAGCCGTGCGCCGACCCCGTCGGCCTCGCCGACCTCGTCGACCGCTCGCTGCAGGGCGCGGAGCTGCTCCAGGACCTCGGCCTCGAGCACCTCGGCCGGTACGTCCTGGTCGCGGCGCCCGAAGCCCGCCTCGTCCCGGTAGGACGGATGGGCGCCCAGCGACACCCCGTGGGCCGTCGAGCGGCGGACGGCGTCGCGCATGGACGCGTCGTCCCCGGCGTGGAAGCCGCAAGCGACGTTCGCGCTCGTGATCAGGGCGAACATGGCGTCGTCGTCGGCGGTCGGCACACCGCGCCAGACCTCGCCGAGGTCGCTGTTGAGGTCCACCTGCGCCACGGCCGCTCCCCTTCCGCTCCGCCTCCCGCCACTGCGGGAAAGTCTAGGGTGGGGGTATGGACGAGGCACAGGTACGACTCGGCGTCAGCGGATACCTGGCCAGGATCGAGGCCGACCGCTTCGTGCCGGGCACCTATCAGCTGGTGGTCGACGGCACGCCGCAGTCGCACGTCAACCTCGATCAGCCCGAGGAGCTCTTCTTCGAGTACATCCAGCGGATCGGTCACATCATCGACGAGATCGCCGACCCCGGTCAGCCGATCACGGCGGTGCACCTCGGTGCCGGCGCGCTCACCCTCCCCCGCTACGTGGAGGCGACGAGGCCGGGCTCGCGGCAGCAGGTCGTCGAACTCGAGCGCGAACTCATCGATCTCGTGCGCGAGCACCTCCCCTGGTCGAAGCGCGCCCAGATCCGCGTCCGCTACGGCGACGCCCGCGAGATCGTGGCGAAGCTACCGCCCGGCCTCCGCGGCACCGTCGACCTCGTCGTCGTCGACATCTTCAGCGGCGCCAACACGCCGGCCCATGTCACGAGCACGGAGTTCTACGCCTCGGCGGTCGAGCTGCTGTCGCCGACCGGCGTCATCGTCGTGAACGTCGCCGACGGCCGCGGGCTCGCGTTCGCCCGCGGACAGGCCGCGACGCTCGCCGACTCCGTGTCGCACGTCGCCGCCCTCGCGGAGACGCAGATCCTCAAGGGCCGTCGCTTCGGCAACGTCGTCCTCGTCGGTTCGAACACCGCCCTCCCACTCGACTTCCTGCCGAGGCTCCTCGCGGCCGGACCCCACCCCGCCAAGGCGGTGGCGGGCGCCGAGCTGCGCGCCTTCATCGCGGGGGCACAGGTCGTCACGGACACGACCGCCGTCCCCTCCCCGAACCCCGCCCAGGGCATCTTCCAGACGAAGGGCTGACCATGGCCACCACGCAGACGCCGCGACGACGGGGCCTGCGTGCGCCCGCCACGCTCACCACCCTGCTCGCCGCCACCGCCCTGGCGCTCGTGGCCTGCACCGACGGGGAGCCACGATCACCGGGTACGGCCTCCCTTTCACCTTCCCCCGCGCCGAGCGCGTCCGCGTCGACGCCTACATCCGCGGTCCCCGCCGGACCGGTCGCCCCGACCGGTGAGGCCACCACGGTCGTCGGCGGCCTCGACGCGCCCTGGTCGATGGTCCGACTCGCCTCGGGCAGCACGCTGGTGAGCCAGCGCGACGCGGGCGACGTCCTCGAGGTCGTCAGCGGCGGCGCGGTGCGGCAGGTCGGCGTGGTCCCCGGGGTGGCCGCGGGAGGCGAGGGCGGGCTGCTCGGCCTCGCCGTCCTCACGCCGGCGGGATCGGAGCCCGCGGGAACCTGGCTCTACGCCTACCTGACGACGTCGTCCGACAACCGCATCGTGCGGTTCCCGCTCACGGGAGCGGCCGGGTCGTACGCGCTGGGCGACGTCGAGGAGGTCCTCGTCGGCATCCCCCGGGCCGGGAACCACAACGGCGGACGCATCGCGTTCGGACCGGACGGCATGCTCTACGCCACCGCGGGCGACGCCGGCGACCGCAGCCTGGCTCAGGACGTGGACAGCCTCGGCGGGAAGATCCTGCGGCTCACACCCGACGGTGCGGTGCCAGGTGACAACCCGTTCCCGGGGTCGCCCGTCTACTCCCTCGGTCATCGCAACCCGCAGGGCATCGCGTGGGATCACGACGGCGGCCTGTGGGCGAGCGAGTTCGGGCAGAACACCTGGGACGAGCTCAACCGGATCACCCCCGGCGGCAACTACGGCTGGCCGGTCGCCGAGGGCGTCGCAGGAGCCCAGGGCATGATCGACCCGGTCGCGCAGTGGGCCACGGAGGACGCGAGCCCGAGCGGTCTCGCGATCATCGACGACACGATCTTCATGGCCTCGCTCCGCGGCGAGCGCCTGTACGGCATCACCGACGGCGTGCACGTGCCGGCGGGGAGCAGCGCGCTCGTGGGCGTGATCGACGCGGTGCCCTACCTCGTCGGCGAGTTCGGACGGATCCGCGACGTCGTGGCCGGCCCGCCGGGGACCGCCTGGATCCTCACGAACAACACCGACGGCCGCGGTTCGCCCGGGTCCCAGGACGACCGGATCGTCGAACTCCCCCTCGCCCCGCTCGCGGCCCGCTGAGGACTCACCGCCACACCTGTGGGTCATCCCGCTCCTGCGGTCCGGTGTCGGTCGCCGGGAGTACCATCCAGGCATGGCAGAACTCAGTCGGGTCACGGCGTGGGCACAGGCGCTCATCGTGCTGCACCTCGACCCGACGGTCTGGACCTTCGGCTTCGACAACGCCAAGCGACGCGCCGGCCTGTGCAACTTCACGACGAAGCGGATCACCGTCTCGCGCTATCTCGCGGCACGCTACGACGACGACGAGATCCACCAGATCCTGCTCCACGAGGTCGCGCACGCCCTCGCCGGGGCGCGCGCCGGGCACGGACCCAAGTGGCGCAAGGTCGCCGAGGAGATCGGCTACGAGGGCTCGCGGCTCCACGAGGGCCAGACGGCCGACGAACTCGCCCCGTGGGTCGGCACCTGCCCCTCGGGCCATGTCCTCTACCGGCACCGGCGCCCGAGCCGGGCGACCTCCTGCGGCAAGTGCTCGCGCTCGTGGGACGAACGCTTCCTCCTCAGCTGGGTGCACCGGGAGGTCACGCCGGCCATGCGGCGTCGGGCGGCCGCGTTCGACGGCTCCACCTCGCCTGAGCCGGGCATCGGGTCATGACCGGCGGCGCGGTTCCCGCCGGCAGCTGGATCGCACTCCTGCGCGGGATCAACGTCGGCGGCGTCACGATCCGCTCCGCCGACCTCGCCGAGGTGTTCCGATCGGCCGGGTTCTCGGGAGTCCGCACCGTCCTCGCGAGCGGCAACGTCGTCTTCGACGACCCCGAGCACCAGCCTGGCGAGACCGCGGACGATGCACGTGGTGCGCTGAAACGGCGCATCGAGCGGTCGCTCGCGGAGGCCTTCGGCTACGAGGCGTGGATCGTGCTCACGCATCAGCGCGCACTCGCCGACGTCATCGAGGCCTACCCTTGGCCGGAGGCCGAGCAGGTCCAGCCGTACGTCATGTTCTCCTCCGAGCAGGGCTCACTCGACGCCCTCCTCGCGTTCTCGGCGGCAGCCGGGGAGCAGCCCGACCGCGTCGCATCCGGCGACGGCGTCCTCTACTGGGAGGTCCCGAAGGGGTCGAGCACCGACACCCCCTTCGCGAAGGAGTCCTCGAAGGCCCGGTTCAAGCCGCACGTCACCACACGCAACCTGCGGACGCTGCGCAAGCTCCTCTGAGCAGGCTGTTCCGCGGCACCGGCGCAAGCCCCTGCGAGGTGCTCCACGGTGGCGTACGCTGAATTGATCAGCTAGCTGCACAATTCTGGAGGCATGCGTCATGACCGGCACCGATTCACCCACCACCGCGGACCGCGTCCGGCAGATCGCCGTCGCCGTCAGCGCGGTCCTCGCGATCATCGGCTCCTACATCGGGTCAGGAGCCGCCGGGGGCACGCAGGTCCAGAACGCGGCGAACGGCGCGTTGAGCGCCTCGTCGACGCCGATCGCACCGGACGGGCCCGCGTTCTCCATCTGGAGCATCATCTACCTCGGGCTCGTCGCCTATGCGGTCTGGCAGTTCCTGCCTTCGCAGACGACCCGTGAGCGCCACCGTCGTCTCGGCTACTGGGTCGTGGCGAGCCTGCTGCTGAACGCGGCGTGGATCCTCGTGGTGCAGGCGGGCTTCCTGATCCTGAGCGTGTTCGTGATCATCGCCCTCCTCGGTGTCCTGGCCCGCATCTTCGTGATCGTGCTCCGGACCAAGCCGTCCAGCGTGGTCGACGCGATCATCACGGACGGCACGATGGGCCTCTACCTCGGGTGGGTGTGTGTCGCGACGGCGGCGAACATCACCGCTGCGCTCGTCGGATCCGGGATCGGGAGCGCGGACGGTCCGGCCGCCGGTGTCTGGGCGATCATCGTCCTCGCGGTCGCCGGAGCGGTCGGGATCCTGCTCGCGGTCGTCGGTCGTGGACGGATCGCCCCCATGCTGTCGCTCTGCTGGGGGCTCGCGTGGGTGGCCGTGGGCCGCTTCACCGGCGAACTGCTGTCGACCGAAGCCGGGGTCACGGCGCTGGTCGTCGCGGTCGTGGTGGCCGTCGTCACCGTGGCCGTCCGCGTCTCGCGGGGACGCGACCGCGCAGCGATCGTGCGCGCCTGACGCTCCGCACGCTCGACGGCCTCGGCGCTACTCGCCGGTGCGGCCGTCGAGCTGTTCGCGGAGGACGTCGATGTGCCCGAGGTGCCGGGCCGTCTCCTCGATCATGTGGAGCTCGATCCACCGCAGCGTGAACCGCTGGTCGTTGCCGAGGCAGACATCGTCGAGCTGATACCGCGAGGCCACGTCGCGGGACTCCGCACAGGCCGCCTCGTAGTCCGCGATGATCTCGGCCAGGCTGTCGTCGGCCGTGACGCGCCATTCGCCGTCGGGGTCGTCGTCGGTCCACCGCGCCGGGACGTCCGATTGCCCGTCCATGTCCTCGCGGAACCAGCTGCGCTCGACATCGGCGAGGTGTCGGATGACGCCCGAGACGGTCGTGATGCTCGGCAACAGTCGCTTGGCCGCGAGCTCGTCGGTGAGTCCGCGTGCCTTCCAGACGATGCTGGCGCGCTGCAGATCGAGGAAGCCCTCGATCGTCTCGCGCTCGCCCCCGCGCTCAGGCGGCTGCGGGCGGTCGCCCCAGTCGGCCATCAGTCGACGACCTCGACCTCGTTCCCGAAGGCGACGTAGCCGGAGAAGTCCTTGCCGACCCGGTCGAACGCGGTCGGATACGGGGTCGGGTACGACCAGGCCACATCGGGCTTGACCTCGCCGCCGTCGGTGATGCCCCAGTACTGGGCGTCGCCCTTCCACGGGCAGTGGTACTGGGTGTCGGTCTCGACGAAGCGCTCGCGGTTGAGGCTCGACGGCGGGAAGTACCAGTTGCCCTCGATCTTGATGAGCTCCGATTCGGGGGCTTCGGCGAGGACGGTGGTTCCGAGGAGTGCGCGCATGCGCTGAGACTACGCCCGGAACACGGCTCCGTCCAGGACCGGGACGACGCTTGACACGTCGACCTCGCGTGCCGCCTGGACGTGCTGTGTGGCACCCGCCTGCGCGAGCTGCTGGGCGGTGGCGGACGCGGACAGCAGGTGCCCGACGCCGTTGCGCAGGCCCTCGTACGCGGCGGCAGCGGCGGCGGCCTCCGGTGAGGTGAAGTCGATACCGCGGAGTCCCAGCGCCTCGATCACGGCACCGGCCCCGAAGAGGTCCTCGACGGCGAACCGGGTCTCGGCCGTGTCGTCGAGTTCGCCGACCGCGATGACGACGATGCTCGTACGCCGTCCGAGCTCGGCCTGCTTCGCGATGATCCAGTCCGCGACCGCCGACCGGTTGCGCAGGCACCCGGCGACGACCGTCGCACCCGCGTCGGCGAGGAGCGTGGCGATCTGCGCCGTCTCACCGCGGTCGTCCAGCTCGGCGACGGCGACGGCCTCCCCGCCGCTCACGCGCTGCTCCACGGAGGTCGTCGCGTGGAGCACGTCCACGACGACCGCGACGTCCGCCGCCTCGACCCGCCCGGCTCCTGCGACGCCCCAGTCGAACCTGACCTGGTACTTGGTCTGGGCGAACGGCGGGTGGACGGGCGGCGGTGTGGCGGCTGCGATACTCACCCGTTCATCGTATCCAGGCGCACCCACCCACCCCACGAGTGTTGCGTCCGAAGACCTCCGTGGGGGTGGTCGCCAGCGCGGTGCGCTGACGCGAGCGCGGGTCATCGGACGTGAGCGCGGGCCTCCGGAGGGGCGCGCTCACGCGCCAGACCCGCGGTGACGCCAGCGCACCGCGCTGGCGCACGGGCAAGGGTTCAGCGGGAGGCGGTGGGGAAACGACGGTCGTCGGGGTGGGGCGGGCGCATCTCGTTGCGGATGAGCTCGAAGTCGTGACGACTGAGCTCGAGGAACCCCCGGCGGAGCTGGACACCCCAGTTCCGGGTGAAGCTCGTGAAGTCGAGGAGCGCGAGCATCGGACGGATGGGCGCCTCGACCGCGTCCGCGTACCAGTCGACACTCCGCCGCCAGGGCCGCCAATCGGCACCGTCCGGTCGCGGCACGGCCGCTTGGTAGACGGTGTCGTCGGAGACCCGCCCGATCGCGGTGAACGCCTTGAGCGGCTCGCCGTCCGGGGTGCTGACCCGCGGCGAGTAGTACACGAAGCCGTCGGACTCGCGCATCTGGTCGAGACCGCCGCGCTGCCCGTGGTTGATCTGCACGAAGCCGTGACGGACACCGAGGACGACGTGATCCCGCTGGATCACGCCCAGCCAGTACCGGATCGCCATAGGCACAGTCTTCCCTACCGGCGCACCCCCTGCAGCCGCCGAGCCGCACATGCGACACTGAGGCATGCGCGTGATGCTGAAACTCGTCCTGGACTGTGATGTCGACGTCGCCTGGCGGGCACTCCGCTCCCCGGCCGTCCTGCGGGAGCTCTACAGCCCCGTCATGGGACTCGAGGCGCTCGACGCCGACGGGTTCCCGACCATCTGGGAGCCAGGGGCGCACCGCGTCCGTGTGAAGGCCGCCGGCGCGATCCCGGTCGGCGACCAGATCATCGACCTCGAGTTCATCGAACGTCGCGACGGCACCCGCATCCTCCACGACCAGGGCGACCCGGTCAGCGGGCCGCTCAGCAAGCTCGCCGGGTGGGACCACCAGATGGCGGTCGCCCGCGACAAGCACGACCCGACGAAGACCCTGTACCGCGACCGACTCGTCATCACCGGCGCGATCGCCCCGCTCTACTGGTACCCGCTGTGGGCGACGTGGCAGTGGCGCGGTGCCCGCATCAAGGCGCTCGCGCCGAGCTGGGCCTACGACCCGCCGCTCCCCGGCGACGAGGAGGACGACGAGGTCGGCGCAACGGTCGAAGGCGCCATCTGACGCCTCGCCGTCCGGAGGCCCGGCCGGCCGGCCGTCAGCGCTGAGCCGCCTCGCCCCAGTGCGTCGACTCGCCCGCGGGCGCGACCGTGCGTGGGACACCGGTGGCCGACGACCGCAGCACCTCCGGCAGGAACCGGTCCGGCATGTTCTGGAACGCGACCGGCCGCAGGAAACGGGTGATCGCAGCCGTCCCCACCGAGGTGCTCGAGTCGTTCGTCGTCGCCGGCCACGGTCCGCCGTGCTGCATGGCGGGCGTGACCGCGACGCCGGTGGGCCAACCGCCGAACAGCACCCGGCCGGCGTGCGCCGAGAGCTGCTGGACGAGTTCCACGAGGTCGTCGCTCGTCTCGTCGGCACCGGCGTGCAGGGTGGCCGTCAGGTTGCCCTCGCAGAACTCCGGCACGAGCGGCGCGAACGCCGTACCGGCCGGGACCTCGACGAGGATCGACAACGGACCGAAGGCCTCGTCGAGCAGGGCGTCCCGACCGGCCCGCAGCGCGTCGAGTGAGACCGCGACGATCGTGGGGGTCGCCCAGCCGTCGCCGTCCTCGTCGACCCGGAGCGAACCCTCGGCGATGACCCGCACGCCGTCGGTGCCGAGGATGGCGTCTCGCCTCGCCTCGTACCCGGCCGTGATGCGGTCGTTCAGGAGTCGGTGCTCGGGAACCGCGGCAGCAGCCTCGCGGATCGACTCGTCGAGCCCCGCGCCGTCCGGCAGGTAGACGAAGCCGGGCTTCGTGCACAGCTGACCCGCCGAGCCCGCGACACTCGTGACGAATCCCGTCGCGATGGCCGTCGCGGACTCGTCGAGGGCGGTCTGCGTCACGAACACGGGGTTGACGCTGCCGAGCTCGCCGAAGAACGGGATCGGGACGGGGCGCGCCGCCGCGAGGTCCGCGAGGATCCGGCCGGCCCGGAGGGAGCCCGTGAAGGAACCGGCCCGGACGCGCTCGTCCTGCAGCGCGACGACGCCGGCTTCCTGGCCGATGATCGTCTGGAACACGCCGTCAGGAGCCCCGGACGCCCGGAGCGCGGCCTCGACGACGGCCGCCGTCGCGAGCGAGAGCCGCGGGTGCCCGTCGTGCACTTTGAGGATCACCGGGCATCCGGCCGCGAGGATCGACGCGGTGTCGCCACCGGCGACGGAGAAGGCGAACGGGAAGTTGCTCGCCGCGAAGTTCACGACCGGGCCGAGCGGCACGAGGACGCGGCGGAGTTCCGGGCGTGCGCCGAGTGCGAAGTCCGGGTCGGCCTCGTCGATCCGGACGTCGAGGTAGGACCCGTCGACGATCGTCTCCGCGAAGAGCCGCAGTTGCACGGCGGTGCGACGGAGCTCGCCTCGGAGCCGTGCCTCGGCAAGCCCCGTCTCGACCATGCCGACCGGGACGAGCTCGTCCGCGTGGGCCTGCAGGGCGTCGGCGACGGCGACGAGCGCTCGCGCACGGGCGTCCGCCGGCGTCGCGGCCCACGCAGGTGCAGCCGCGGCGGCTCCCCGGAGGACCTCCTCGAGCTGCTCGGGGGTGGTCTCAGCGATGGTGGCGTCGGGGGCTGGCGTGGTCGTCATGTGATCCTCCGGGATCGTGGTGCGGTTCAGAACTGGAAGCCGGTCGGGAACGGATCGGCGGGGTCGAGGAGGTAGGAGCCGATGCCGGTGACCCAGGCCCGACCGGAGATGGTCGGGATGACGGCCGGCCGGCCCGCCACCGTCGTCTCGGCGATCAGCCGGCCGGTGAACCGGCTGCCGATGAAGGACTCGTTGACGAAGTCCTGGTCGAGCGGCAGCTCACCGCGGGCCCAGAGCTCGGCCATGCGCGCCGAGGTGCCGGTGCCACATGGCGAGCGGTCGAACCACCCCGGGAAGATGGCCATGGCATGCCGGGACAGCACGGCGTCGGATCCCGGCGCGATGAACTCGACGTGGTGGCAGTGGTCGAGCCCGGCGATCTCGGGGTGCACGGGCGGCGCCTGCTCGTTGATCGCCGCCATGATCCGCAGGCCCGCGTCGAGGATGTCCTGCTGGCGGTCGCGGTCGAAGGGCAGGCCGACGTCGTCGAGGTCGACCATCGCGTAGAAGTTGCCGCCGAACGCGAGGCTGTAGGGCACGGTGCCGAGGCCGGGCACCTCGATCGTGGCGTCGAGGCGGTCGACGTAGCTCGGGACGTTCTCGATGGTCACGCGGTCGGCGTGCCCGTCGCTGACGTCGACCCGGGCGATCACGAGTCCGGCGGGGGTGTCGAGCCGGATCGTCGTGACCGGCTCGACCACCTCCACCATGCCGGTCTCCACGAGGACCGTCGCGACCCCGATGGTGCCGTGCCCGCACATCGGCAGGCAGCCGGACACCTCGATGTACACGACGCCCCAGTCGCAGTCCGCGCGCGTGGACGGCTGCAGGATCGCCCCGCTCATCGCCGCGTGACCGCGAGGCTCGTTCATGAGGAAGAGCCGCAGGTCGTCGAGGTGCTCCATGAAGTGCAGGCGCTTCTCGTTCATGGTCGCGCCGGGGATCACGCCGACCCCGCCGGTGACGACGCGGGTCGGCATGCCCTCGGTGTGCGAGTCGACCGCACTGATCATGCGGGAGGACTTCATGGTGTGCCTCTCAGGACTGGTGGTCGTGGTCGGGGTGTCGCGTCGGCCGTCGGGCTCAGCGTGCCGCGAGGTAGTCGAGCGCGCGACGCGTCTGCGTCGTGACCTGCTCCGTCTGGAGCGCGTTCAGCGGACCGCGCGGCGGACGCGTCGGACCACCGTAGCTCTCGCCGGCGATGTCGATCGACAGCTTGATGGCCTGGACGAACTCCGTCTTCGAGTCCCACCCGAAGACGGGCACGAGCTCGCGGTAGAGGGTGCGGGCCTCGTCGACGCGACCGGAGGTGACGAGCGTGTACAGCTCGACGGCCTCGCGCGGGAAGGCGTTCGGGTAGCCGGCGAACCAGCCGACCGCGCCGGCGACGAGGGACTCGAAGAGGAGGTCGTCCGCCCCCGCGATGACGTCGAGGTCGGTCTTGTCCTGGATCTCGAGCACACGACGGATGTCGGCCGAGAACTCCTTCACGGCGACGACGTGCTCGAGCTTGGCGAGCTCGACGAGCAGGTCGGGCGTGAGGTCGACCTTCGTGTCGATGGGATTGTTGTAGGCCATGATCGGCAGGCCGACCTCGTCCACGCGGCTGTAGTGCTCGATGACCTCGTCGTCGTTCGCCCGGTAGATGGTGGGCGGCAGGAGCAGGACGCCGTCCGCGCCGTCCTCCTTCGCGTACTCGGCCCACTGCTGGGCCTGGTGCCAGCCGACCCCGTGTACCCCGGCGACGACGAGGCCGCGGTCGCCGACCGTGTCGACCGCGACCTGGATGACCTTGCGACGCTCGGCGTCCGTCAGCGACGAGTACTCACCGAGCGAGCCGTTCGGGCCGACGCCGCGGCAACCGTTCTCGATGAGCCAGTTGCAGTGCTCGGCGAAGCGGTCGTAGTCGACGGCGAGGCCTGCGGGCGCCGAGGCGTCCTCCTTGAACGCGAGGGTGGTCGCGACGATGACGCCGCCGAGGTCGAACTGTTTGGCCATGGGTGGTTCCTTTCCGAGGGAGTGGTGCGGAGACCGGTCGGTCATCCTGGGTGTTCGGCCGTCGGGGTCGACGGCGGTTCGTGGGGAGGGTGTCCCGGTGCCTGCGCGGCGAGTTCGCCGATGCGCAGCGGGGAGGCGATGGGCCGGCGGTCGCTCGAGACGCCGTCGATGAGGCCGCTGCCGCCGGATTCGGAGGCGACGCGGTGGAGGAGCTCCTCGACGGTGCGACCGCACATGCGGCCCTGGCAGATCCCGAGCCCGGCACGCGTGCTGAGTTTGAGCGAGCGCAGGCCGGTCGCGCAGGTGGCGGTCGCCGTCGCTCGCAGGGAGCCGTAGTCGACCTCCTCGCAGCGGCAGATGGTGGTGTCGTCGTCGAGCCAGTCGCTCCAGCCGGCACGGATGCCGTGGGCACGTTCGAGCCGGTCGGCGAAGGCGAGGAACGTGTCGCGTCGGCTCACGGCGGCACGGATCCCGGAGGCACCGGGGAGGCCGCCGGCCGCAGCGTGTCCCGCGATCGCGCCCTCGGCGAGCGCGGCGTCGACACCCCCGATCCCGGTGATCTCCCCCGCCGCGAAGACGGTCGGGACGCTCGTGCGCTGCTCGGCGTCGACCTGGACGAACCGGGCTTCGGTGAGCGCGCAGCCGACCGCGACGGGCAGTTCGAGCCGCGGGGTGAACCCGTGACTGACGCACACGGCGTCCGCTTCGACCGTGCGCTCGGTGCCGGGGATCGGCGACCAGTCGGCGTCGACGGCGGCGATGGTCACGCGCTCGACCCGGTCGGCGCCGTGCGCGGCGACCACCGCGTGACCGACGCGGTACGGGATCCGGTGGCGGAGGTGTCCACCGACGTAGCCGAGCAGTTCACCGGCCTTCCCGGTCACGCCGAGCAGCTGCCAGGGCTTGGGGAGCCAGCCCCTCGCGAGGCCGCCGACGGTCGTGGCCTCGTAGACCCCGAGCACGCGTGATCCGGTCGCGGTCAGGGACGCGGCCACCGGCAGCAGGAACGGTCCGGCACCGGCCACGACCACCCGCTGACCGACGGCGACCCGCTCGCCCTTCGCGAGGGCCTGGGCGGCACCGGCCGAGAAGACGCCGGGGAGGTCCCAGCCGGGGAACGGCAGCGTGCGGTCGTGCGCGCCGGTCGCGAGGACGAGCGCGTCCGGCCGGAGGGTGAGGGGCGTGCGGTCGGTGCCGTCCGGCGGTCCGACGAGGACGTGCAGGCGCAGGCCGGTCGCCCCGGAGGTGTCGTCGGACCCGTGGTCGGCGGCGGCGCCGCGGTCGACGTCGATCGCCCACACCTGCGCCTCGGTGATCACCGTGCAGGCGTCGTCGGCGTCGAGCGCCGCGCGCATGGAGACGAAGCGCTCGAACCCGTGGTGCAGCGAGGCCTCTGCTTCCGACGGCCGGCTGGCCGGCAGGTGCCGCCAGTACTGACCGCCGAGCTCGTCCGAGGCGTCGAGCAGCGTGACGGCGGCGCCGAGCGCCCGGGCGGCGAGCGCGGCCTGGAGGCCGGCTGGCCCTGCGCCGACGACGACGACCTCACGCTGCCGGGCGCTCATGTCCGGTCCCCGAACGGGTCGTTCTCCGTCGTGGGTTCCGGGAGGGCGTCGTGCTGTGTCTCGATGCGGTCGCCGTCCGCGGCGCGACGCTGGCAGGCACGGACGTCCCGCTGGCCGTTCACCGTGACGATGCAGTCGAAGCAGACCCCGATGCCGCAGAAGACGCCGCGTGGCTTGCCCGAGCCGCTGGTCCGACGCCAGGCGAGCACGCCGGATCCGAGCAGGACGCCGGCGATCGTCTGGCCGCGGATGCCGTCGACGGGCGTCCCGTCGAGGTCGATCCGCAGCGCGTCCTCCGGGCCGGGACCGATCCGGTCGCTCGTCGCGGGCAGTCGTCGTGACGCCATCAGGCCACCTCCGCCGGTCGGTCAGTGCCCAGATGGGGAGCGAGGCCAGGACGGTCGAGTTGGAAGGGGGTGTCGTCGAGGGCGGCCGATCCGCCGAGCATCCGGGCGGCGATGAGCTCGGCCGTCGCCAGGGCGAGCCCGATGCCGGCACCCTCGTGCCCGGTCGCGTGCCACAGGCCGTCGACCCGGTGGTCGGGGCCGATGACCGGGAGGTGGTCGGGCATGTACGGCCGGAAGCCGCCGTAGCTGCGCATGACCGAGGCGTCGCGGAGGAACGGGAAGAGGCGCAGCGACTTCGCCGCGACCTCGCGGAGCACGTCGACGTCGAGGCGCGCGTCGAACCCGATCTGCTGCCGGCTCGAGCCGATGAGGACCGTGCCCGCGGCGGTGGACTCGACGACGCTCGAGGTCTGGAGCGAGGCGTCGCTCGACTGCGTGGCCCCGAAGTAGTCGCCGTCGTAGACCTTGTGGTGCACGCGGTGCGGCATGCGGGTGGTGACGAGCACCATGCCGCGACGGGGACGGACCGGGACGGGCGCCCCGAGCAGGTCGCCGAGCTCGGCCGACCACGGTCCGGCGCAGACGAGGACCGCGTCGCCCGAGACGTCGCCGACGGATGTCCGGACACCCGTGAGGCGTCCGGTCGCGCTCCGGACGCCGCCCGTCACGGTGACGCCGGTGCGCACGACCGCGCCCGCCTGTCGGGCCGAGGCGAGCAGGGCCTCCGTGGCGATGACGGGCTGCACCTGTGCGTCCTCGGGATAATGGACGGCCGCCGTGGACGAGCGGGTGATCGACGGCTCCGCCGCGAGCAGCTCGTCCTCGGTGAGGGGTCTGGCGTCGACACCGGCGGCGCGCTGGGCGGCGGCGAAGTCGAGCAGGGGCTGCGCGCCGGCCTCGGTGGTGGCGACCACGATGCCGCCCTTGCGCTCGAACTCGATGCTCGGGAAGGTCGGTCCCAGTTCGGCGCTGAGTTCGGCGGTGACGACGGGCCAGAGGCGTGAAGCGTACCGCGCGAGGTCGAGTTCGGGGCCGGGCCCCTTGTCGGAGACGAGGAGGTTCCCCTCCCCCGAGCCGCTCGTGCCGCCGGCGGCCGCCGAACGGTCGAGCACGACGACCTCGGCACCGCGTCGGGCGAGGATCCGCGCGCAGGCCGCACCGACGATGCCGGCGCCGACGATGACGATGCGGGTCACGTGCGGTCCTCTCGGTCGATGCGGGGAAGGGCTTTCAGTAATGTGTCACACATTCACTGAACAGGCAAGCGTGCATGATCGCGGATCCTGGTCGAGGTCCGCGCACGCACGCCAGGGGCTACTCGGCGTCGGACTCGGGCTTGCCGGCCCACCAGCCGGTGGTGTGCCCGATGTGTCGGTGCATGAGCTCGCGAGCGGCGACCCCGTCACCCCGCTCGAGGGCGTCGAGGAGTTCGTGGTGCTCCACGGCCGAGCGGTCGAGCTGCTGCGAATCGAGCATGGCGGCCAGTCCGACGAGCCGGGTACGTCCGCGGAGGTCCGCGACGAGCTCGACGAGCAGCGGGTTGCCGAGTTTCGCGGTGAGCGCGAGGTGGAACGCCTGGTCGGCTTCGAGGTACCGGGTCAGGTCGCCGTCGCGGGCACCGGCCACGATGTCGTCAGCCTGCTGCCGGAGCTCGGGCAGCGACCCGTGATCGAAGACCTCCGCCAGGTCCGCCATCGCGGGCGGCTCGAGGAGCTGGCGGATCTGCGCCGTGTTGCGGAGCGAGGCCTCGCTGACGACCGTGACGCGGAACCCCTTGTTCCGGACCGCCTCCACGAAGTCGCGCTTCTCGAGGTCGAGCATCGCTTCGCGGACGGGCGTCGCCGAGACGTTGAACTGCACCGCCAGCGTCGGTACCGAGATCATCGTCCCCGGCGCGAGCTCGCCCGAGATGATCGCCGCGGACACCGCCCGCTCCACCTGCGCCCGCAGGCTCAGCCGTTCCTCGGCCGGTCGGATCGCCGACATGCTCATCGCGACTCCCATCCTTCATCTCCCACCACGGTCCGCTCAGGTTACTGGGCGCGCATCCACGCTTCGATGCCCGACGCGTCGATGGGCAGCGCATCCGACAGCACCTCGGTGCCGTCGGCCGTCACGAGCAGGTCGTCCTCGAGCCGGACGCCGATGCCGCGCAGTTCCGGTGGAACCGTCTCGTCGAAGGCGTGGAAGTACAGCCCCGGCTCGACCGTGAGCACCATGCCGGGCGCCATCGAGCCGCCCTGGTAGGCCTCGTAGGAGGACTTCGCGCAGTCGTGGACATCGAGGCCGAGGTGGTGACCGATGCCGCACACGAGGTACCGCCGGTGCTGTTGCCCGACCGGGCTCAGCGCCTCGTCGACGGACACCGGCAGGAGGTCCCAGTCGTGGAGTCCCTGCGCGATGACCTCCATGGCGGCGTGGTGGAAGTCGGTGAAGTCGCGGCCCGGACGGACGGCGGCCATCCCGGCGCGGTGGGACGCCTCGACGAGGTCGTGGACGCGCCGCTGCTCCGGGCTGAAGGTGCCCGAGACGGGGAAGGTGCGGGTGACGTCCGCCGTGTAGAACGCACGCGTCTCCACGCCCATGTCGAGCAGGATCGCGTCCTCGGGGCGGACCGGACCGTCGCAGCGCACCCAGTGGAGCGTGGGTGCGTGCGCGCCGCTGCCGACGATGGTCGAGTAGCCGGGGCCGTTCCCCGTGGTGCGGGCGTGCCGGTCGAAGGTCCCCTGCAGCCAGCGCTCACCCCCGCCGGCGACGGCCGTCGGCAGCTCCCGGATCACGGCGGAGAACCCGCCGACGGTCGCGTCGACCGCTCGCCGCAGCTCCGCGATCTCCCACTCGTCCTTGATCATGCGCAGTTCCGAGAGCACACGGCCGAGTTCCGGCGCGACCGTCAGCGGCTCGAGCGCGCGATGCTGCGAGGTCAGCGTCCCCGCGAGGAGCGGTCGGTCGACGCCTCGGAGCGCGTCGGGCAGCGCGGCGAGCACCTCGACGCGGAGGTCGAGGACCGCCGACCAGTCGGCCGGCCCCGGCGCGGAGCCGACCCAGAGCTCACCGTGGTTGGCGTCGGCGAAGAACCCGGTCTCGCCCGGGTGCGCCGGTGCCGGGATGTACAACGTCGCGTCGTGAACGGCGCCGCTCGGACGCAGCACGAGGACCGCGTCCTCGGCGGAGCAGCCGGTGAGCCAGAAGAAGTCGCTGTCGGGGCGGAAGTCGTAGTTCGAGTCGTTGGCACGGACGGGCGCGCGTCCGGCGGCGACGACGAGTGTCCGCCCGACGAAGGCCTCGCTCAGCCGACGACGGTGCTCGGCTGCGGCCGCGGCGATCCCGGGCTCGACCGGCGGCGTGCGGTCGGGGGTGCCCCAGCCGGTGCCGAGGAACTCGCGGAACGCCGGCACCTCGGCCAGGCGGGGCAGCTTCGGGTCCGGGTTCGCCGGGCGCGGCATGGACCTGGCGGGTGCCTCCGTGGTGGCCGGCGCGAGGCCCGCCGTCTGCTCGGGTGCCTGCTGCTGCGTGTCGGTCATGCCTGCTCCTCATCCGCGCGACGGCCGCCGCGCTCGTCCACCATCGAGAACAGGTGGCGCACCACGGCGGCGTCCTGGATCCCGTCGTGCTCGTACTCGTTCGTGACCCAGGCGGTCGCCCCGCCGACGGCGTCGACCGTCTCCAACTGCAGCTGCGCGTCCACGTACATGTCGTCGAAGTACACGGCCGCGGCGAGCGGCACCGTGCTCGCCTGCAGGACCGCGGGGTCGTACAGCGGGTCCCAGTCGGTCTTGGCCGCCAGTCGCTCCACTGCACCCTGGAAGGGCCGGAGCGAGCGGATCTCCTCGAACATCCAGGGATAGACCATCTCGCCCGTGAACAGCAGCGGCCTGGCCGTCTCGGCGAACGCCGGCCGTGCATCGCGCTCGGCCTGCGCCGCCCACGCGGTCGCCCCCGCGCCGGCGGCACCGTAGATGCTCTCCTGCAGGGCGATGAAGAGGGGGTTGTCGACGTAGGACGTCCTCCCCCAGGCCTGCGCCAGGAAGGTGTCGCTCAAGCGGTCGCCGCTGTCGAACGCCTCGTCGAGCAGCCAGTGGAGACGCTCGTAACCGGGCTTCATCCCGAAGTCGATCCCGAGGTTCTGGAAGCGCCGCACGGTGAGTCGGTCGCCGTCCGGCAGGAGCACCTCCTCGGCGGCGAGTCGGTCGGCGATCCGCGCGACGGTGTCGACGTCCTGGGGGTACCGCTCGGCGAAGGCCCGGTTCTTGCGCTCGGTGCGCGGATAGGTGCGTCGGTAGACCTCCGCCGCCGACGGGTGGATGCCCGCCAGACCGCCGGTGACGTAGCAGGCGGCCAGTCCCTCCGGGGCTCGCGAGAGGTAGGTGAGGGTGAGGAACCCGCCGTAGCTCTGACCGAGCGTCGACCAGCGACGGCCACCGAAGACGGTGCGGCGCAGGTACTCGGCGTCGTCGACGATCGAGTCGGCCCGGAAGCGTTCCAGGTACTCGGCCTGTGCGGCAGCATCACCGACGGCCGCGATGGACCGGCCGTCGATCCTGGTGCTCCGGCCGGTGCCGCGCTGGTCGAGCAGCACGAGCCGGAAGGTGCGGAGGGCCTCGGCGATCCAGCCGTCCCTGGACACCGGACGCGGGCCTTTGCCGCCCGGTCCGCCCTGGAGGAACACGAGGATCGGGAGCTGCTCGTCGCGACGCAGGGGGTCGACGAGTTCGCGGGCGAACACGCTGATCGTGCGGCCGTCGTCGGGCCGTCGCCAGTCGAGCGGGACGTCGACCGTGTGGTCGGTCACGTGGATCCCCGGCAGCAGGGAGGTGGTGGTGCGGTGGGTCATGCCTGTGTCCTTCCGGCGGCCGGTCCGTGCGTCCGCTCCTGTTCGAGCATGGTGGCACGCGCGGCCTCCCAGCTCGGGTCGATCGTGGGCACGGCGGCGAGCAGGGTCTTCGTGTACTCGTCCTGCGGGTGGTCGAAGATCGCCTCGCGGTCACCCTGCTCGACCACCTTGCCCCGGTGCATGACGGCGACGTCGTGCGCGATCTGCCGCACGACGGCGAGGTCGTGCGCGATGAACAGGTAGCTCAGGCCGCGCTCGGCCTGCAGGTCGCGCAGCAGGTCGATGATGCGTGCCTGCACCGACACGTCGAGCGCCGACACCGCCTCGTCGCAGATCACGAGCTTCGGGGAGACGGCGAGCGCCCGGGCGATCCCGATGCGCTGGGCCTGGCCGCCGGAGAACTGCCGCGGGTAGCGCTGGAGGTGGTCGGGGTTCAGGCCGACGCGGTCGAGCAGGTCGCGCACGAGGGCACGCTTGCCCTGCTTCGGGGTGATGCCCTGGTAGTCGAGCGGTGCCGACACGATGCGCTCGACGGTGTGCCTCGGGTTGAGGGAGGAGAACGGGTCCTGGAAGACGACCTGCACCTTCGTCCGGAACGCGGCGAGCGCCGGCCCACGCGCAGTGGTGACGTCCTCGCCGTCGAAGGTGATCGTGCCGGCGGTCGGTTCGATGAGCTTCGCGATCATCCGCGCGGTCGTCGACTTGCCGCTGCCCGACTCCCCGACGATGCCGAGCGTCTCGCCGGCGCGGACGGCGAACCCGACGTCGTCGACGGCGCGGAACTGGGTGGTGCGTGCGCGGAACGCGCCGTCGCCCCTCGTGGTGAAGTCCTTCGTGAGCCCGGTGGCCTGCAGGAGCACTGGTGCGTCGTTCATGCCTGTCCCTCTCCGGTCGTGGCGGGTGCCGTCGGCCGCCCGGTGAACGGGTCGTCGATCCGCGGGAGGGCGTCGAGGAGCGCCCGGGTGTACGCCGCCTGTGGTCGGGAGAAGATCTGTTCGGCCGTGCCCATCTCGACGGGGTCGCCGCCGCGCATGACGAGCACGTCGTCGGCGACCTGACTGACGACGGCGAGGTCGTGGGTGATGAAGATCATGCCGGCACCGGTCTCCCGTTGCAGTTCGGAGAGGAGGTCGAGGATCTGCGCCTGGACGGTGACGTCGAGCGCCGTCGTCGGTTCGTCCGCGATGAGCAGGTCGGGTTCCAGACAGAGCGCCATGGCGATCATGATGCGCTGCCGCATGCCGCCAGAGAACTGGTGCGGGTAGTGGTCGACCCGCCGGGAGGCGTCCGCGATGCGGACCCGTTCGAGGGCCTCGATCGTGACGGCCCTGGCGGCCTTCCGGGAGCCGCCGCGATGGGCGCGGTACGCCTCCTCGATCTGCAGTCCGACGGTGTAGTACGGGTTGAGCGAGGAGAGCGGGTCCTGGAAGACCATCGCGATCCGATCGCCGCGCACCCGCCGCATCTCGCGGTCGCTGCGACCGACGAGCTCGTGTCCGCTCAGCCGGACGCTGCCGGTCGTGCGCCCGCCGTTCGGGAGCAGTCCCATGATCGCGAGCGAGGTCATGGACTTGCCGGAGCCGGACTCGCCCACGATGCCGAGGGTCTGGCCGTGCTGGACCGCGAACGACGCCTTCCGCACCACGTCGATGTCGCCGGAGGTGGTCGGGAAGGTGACCGTGAGGTCGTCGACCTCGAGCAGCGCCGCCCCGGGGACGGGCAGGGAGATGGTCCTGGTGACGGTGGGGCTCATGCGCTCTTCACTCTCACTCTCGGGTCGAGGAACGTGTACACGACGTCGACCACGACGTTGCCGATGACCACGAAGAACGCGGCCAGCAGGGTGACGCCCATGATGACGGGCTGGTCGTTCTTCGCGATCGAGTCGGCGGCGAGCTTGCCGACGCCGTTCAACCCGAACACCGTCTCGGTGATGAGGGCGCCCCCGAGGAGGCCCGCGAAGTCCATGCCGAAGAGCGTGACGACGGGCGTGAGCGCCGGGCGCAGCGCATGGCGGCGCAGGATGAGCGGCGCGGGCAGGCCCTTCGCCCGGGCGGTCCGCATGAAGTTCTCACCGAGGGTGTCGATGACGTTCGCCCGGACGAGCCTCGCGTACATCGACGCGTAGCCGAGGGCGAGCACGATCCACGGCATGAGGTAGTTCTGGAACCACCGGACCGGGTCCTCGGCGAAGGGCACGGCCTGCGGGAACGGCAGGATCTGCAATTGCACCACGAGGACGTACTGCAGGAGGAGCGCGAGGAAGTAGTTCGGCAGGCTGATACCGGCGAGGGCGACCATCATCGCCCCACGGTCCCAGCCGGTCCCCTGCTTGACGGCGCTGAGCAGGCCACCGCTGACGCCGACGAGCAGCCAGAGGACCGCCGCACCGATCGCGACCGTCGCGGTCACCGGGAAGCGCGCGGTGATCATGTCCATGACGGACTCGTTGGTCTGGAAGCTGAAGCCGAGGCACGGCGCCGCGCAGGAGACCGCCGAGGCGCCCTCCCCGTAGCTCCGGCCCATGACGATCCCCCGGATGAACTCGAGGTACTGCTGCCAGAACGGCTGGTCGAGCCCGAGCTGCGCCCGGATCTGGTCGATGCGGTCGGGGGTGCAGGTCTTGCCGCAGATCTGCACCGCCGGGTCGGGCGACAGCAGGAAGAAGATGACGTAGGTGAAGAGGCTGATGAGCAGCAGGATGCCGATCGCCGACGCGATCCGGCGCAGGAGGTAGAGGGTCATGAGGCGGCGTCTCCCGAGTCGAGGGCCTTGCGCAGGCGGTCGCCGAGCACGGTGAAGGACAGCACCGTGAGGAACAGGAAGGTGCCGGGGATCAGGAAGTACATCGGGTCGACCGCGTACCAACCGACCGCGGTCGCGATCATCTGGCCCCAGCTCGGCGTGGGCGGGGTGACGCCGACACCGAGGAAGGAGAGGCCCGCCTCCGTGCCGATGTAACCGGGAACGGCGAGGGTGGCCAGGACGATGATGGTGCCGCGGAGGTTCGGCAGGATCTCGCGGAAGACGATGCGGATGCCCCCGGCGCCCGAAGCACGCGCCGATTCGACGAACTCGCTCGTCCGCAGCGACATCGCCTGACCGCGCACCACCCGAGCGGTGTACGGCCAGCCGAAGAGGCTCAGCACGACGACGAGCAGGACCGGTCGGTTGCCGGCGGGCAGGGCCGACAGGAGCGCGATCATGAAGATGAGCGATGGGAACGCCATGAGGAAGTCCATGACGCGGGAGACGACCTGGTCGACCCACCCGCCGTAGAAGCCGGCGAGCATGCCGAGCACGACGCCGAGCACGGTGGTGACGATCGTCGCCGAGACGGCGATCGACAGCGACACCTGCGCACCGAAGGCGATGCGCGCGAAGATGTCGCGTCCGTTCCCGGGTTCGACCCCGAACCAGTGCTCGGCGGAGATCCCGCCGAGGTTGCCGATCGGCACGCCGCCGAGGTCGGAGTCCACCGCCGACTTGTCGAAGGTGTACGGACCCCAGCCGCTGATCGCGGTGATCAGCGGGGCGAGGATCGCGAGCAGCACGACGAGCACGATGAACGCGACGCTGAGCAGCACCGGCGGGCTGGAGCGGAGGGAGGCGATCACCCGCCGCGCGGGGGTGGGCGCACCGACCGGCGCACCCACCTCCTCGGCGACGGTGGTCAGCTCACTGGGAACGGACGACGACATCTGCGGCTACCGGCTTTCCGACTACTTGCCGGCCGAGGACAGGCCGACGGACACGTAGTCGATGCCACCGGAGTACCCGGCGTGCGAGTACGCACCGGCGACGTTCGCTCCGACGACCATGACCGTCTTCTCGAACAGCAGCGGCACCGTCGGCACGAGCTTCTGGATCTGCTCGTCGAGCGCGCCCCAAGCGGCGTTGGCCTCGTCGGTGTCGGTCATCGCGCGGATCTCGGCGATGCGCTCGTTGACGGCGGGGTCGTTCAGCTGTGCGATGTTCGAGTTGCCCTTCGGGAAGATCTGCGAGCCGTCGAAGAGCGGCGGCAGGAAGGTCGAGCCGGAGGCCCAGTCCGGGCACCAGCCGGTGATGGCGGCGTCGTTCTGCTGCGACGTCGTGCCGATGACCTCGTAGTAGGTCGAGGTGTCGATGAGGTTGAAGTTCACCGTGATGCCGGCCTTCGCGAGCGCCTGCTGCACCGCCTCGGCCTGCGCCTGCATCTTGGGCTGGCTGCGGATGTCGAGCGTGAACGAGAAGCCGTCGGGGAGGCCCGCCTCGGTGAGGAGTTCCTTGGCCTTCTCCGGGTCGCCTGCGTTGTCCTTGCTCGGGTAGAGGTCGAATTCGGTGTGGCCGGCGACGGTGGGCGGCAGCATGGTGGTCGCGATGTCCGCGAGCTGCGATCCGCCCGAGGCGTCCTTCACCGACTCGCGGTCGATGGCGTAGGCGATGGCCTGGCGGACCAGCGGGTTGTCCATGTTCGGCTTGGTCGTGTTCAGACCCATGTACGTGGTGCAGCCCTGGAGGCCGGCGATGGTGCGTGCCTTGAGTGCCGGCGTCTGGATCCGGGAGATGGAGGCTGCCTGGACGGACCCGGCGATCGCGTTCGCGTCGTCACCCTGGCCGGCGATCATGCGCTCGTCGATGGTCGAGGCGTCGAGGCCGAAGGTGAAATCGAAGCCGTCCGGGTAGGCCTTGCGGACGTCGTCCGTCTTCGGGTCCCACGAGTCGTTGCGGACGAGCTTCAGCTGCGAGCCGCGCTCGTAGCTGTCGACCTTGTAGGGGCCGGAGGCGATCGGCATCTTGTCGAGGCTCGTCGTCGTCACCCGCTCGGTGTCGGCGGGGAAGGGCGTGAAGCTGTTCTGCCCGACGACGCTCGCGAAGTCGGCGAACGGCTCCTTGAGCGTGAAAACGATGGTCTGGTCGTCCGGCGTCTGGATGGACGGCAGGTCACCCGTGATGTACGGGCCCTCGTACGAGTCCGTGCCGGCGATCGTGAGGCGGGCGTAGGGCGATCCGACGGCGATGGCAGGGTCGAAGGAGCGCTCGACGCCGAACTTCACGTCCTTGCTCGTGATCGGCGTGCCGTCCTCGAACTTGAGGTCGTCCTTGAGCGTGAACGTCCACTGGAGGCCGTCGTCGCTCACCGTGCCGAGGTCGGTCGCGAGGTCGGGCACCATCTCGGTGCCCTTGGCGCCCTCGCCCGTGGACTGCGTCGTCAACGTGCGGTAGATGAGGCGGTAGAAGTTGTTCACGCCGCCGTCGAAGCCCTGGACCGGGTCGAGGTGCGAGAAGTCCGCGTTCAGGAGGACGTCGACGGTGCCGCCCTTCACCGGGGTGCTGGACGGTCCGTCACCTCCCGAGCCCGAACCCGCGGAGGTACACCCCGCGAGGAGGAGGACGGCCGCCGCCGCGAGGGCGGGGATGGAGAATCGTTGCTTCATGACGCTCTGCTTTCGTGTCGATCGGGCGGGTCGCCCGCGGGTGGAGAGGGTGGAGCGGGGTCGGGGGACGGGAGGAGGTCAGTGCGAGCGGAACCAGACGCGCATGGCACCCGGTTCGCGGTTGCCCCAGAGGGCGTAGGGGATGAGGGTCGCGGTGGTCTGTGTCACCGAGGCCGTCGTCGCGACCTCGGCGAGCGGTGCCGTGGCGGGCTCGGCGTCGGGCGCCCCGGACAGGATCGGGTAGAGCACGGCCGGAGCGGGGGCGTCGACGGTCGCCGGGACGAGGAGCGTGACGGCGTCGATCTCCTCCCTGTCCAGGATCCGACGGTGCTCGACGACCGCGCGATCCGCGTCGGCTCCGGAAAACCGCAGGAGGTCGAGGTCCGCCGTCGTGTCCTGCTGCTCGGCGCAGGAGACGATCGGTCCGCGGGCGAAGGCGATCGAGCCGCGGAGCGCGTCGACGGAGGGGTGCGCGCCGTGCGCCCGAACGGGCATCGGGAGGTCGAGCTCCACGGTGTCGCCGGCACGCCACCACCGCCGGACACGGATCCACCCGTCGACGGGCTCGAGCGGCGCGCTCGATCCGCCCACGCGGATGGAGCCGCCCACGACCCACGCGGGGATGCGGATCGCGAGCTCGACCTCGTCGTCGGCGGCGGTGTCCACCGTCACGGTGACCGCTCCGTCCCACGGATACGCGGTGTCGACGGTGACGGAGAGCCGCTCGGTCGTGATCGACGCCGCGGTGAGGTGGGCGACTTCGACACCGGCGGGGGTCGACGTCGCGAGGTGATCCTGCAGCTCCGCGGTCCAGCGCACGATGTTCGGCGGGCAGCACGGGCAGCCGAACCAGCTCCGTCTGAGGAGTTCGCCGTCCGCCTCCGCCCCCGACCGCTGCAGGTGGTCGGGGCGACGCTGCAGCGGGTTGTCGTAGAAGAAGGCCATGCCGTCCGCGGAGAGGCCGGCGGCGTACGCGTTGTAGAGGACGGTCTCGACGGTGTCGAGGACGGCCGCCGACCCGGTCGCGAGGTACAGGCGCCAGCCCCACTGCATGACGGCGATCGCCGCACACGTCTCGCTGTAGGAGCGTTCGGACGGCAACTCGTAGCGGTCGCCGATCGCCTCGTCGGAGTGTCGACTCCCGAGGCCGCCCGTGAGGTAGAGCTTCGTCTCCACCATGTCGTCCCAGAGCCGCTGCAGCGATGCGAGCAGCTCCTGGTCGCCGCGTTCGAGGGCGACGTCGGTCGCTCCGGCGGCCAGGTAGGCCATGCGGACGGCGTGTCCGGTCACGGAGTCGAGGTCGCGCAGTGGGGCCGAGTCCTGGAAGTACTCGGCGGGGAAGACCCGGAGCTCGACCGTGCCGTGACCACGTCGGTCGACGAACGCGGTCGCGAGCTCGAGGTAGGACGGCACGCCGGTCTCACGGAACAGCTCGACCAGGGCCATCTCGACCTCGGGGTGCCCGCACACCTGCGGGTTGCCGTCCGGTCCGAACCGTTCGACGGCGAGGTCGGCGAACGCCCGGGCGACGATCAGCAGACGGTCGTCGCCGAGACGACGCTTCGCGGCGATCGCCGCCTGGATGAGGTGCCCGAGGTTGTACAGCTCGTGGCCCCAGGCGAGGTCCTCCCAGGGTTCCTTCTCGATCTCCGGAGCCTGGAAGTAGGAGTTGAGGTACCCGTCCTCCCGCTGCGCGGCTTCGATGACGCCGACGGCCTCCTCGTAGAAGTCGCGGATATCGCCGGGTGCCGCCCCGACGACCTCGTCCTCGGCGAGCAGGTAGGCGAGGCCTTCGAGGGTCTTGAAGACGTCCGTGTCGAGGAACGGGTAGCGCCCGCGGAAGCGTGACGTGCCGTCGCCGGGATCGGCGATCCGGGCGAGGTTGTCGAGGTTGCCGGCGAGGCGGAGCTGCTCGATCGAGTGCGGGACGGTGGCGTCGCGGTTCCGACGCTGCCACGCACCGAGCTCGCCATCTCCCAGCGCGACCTGTCGGGCGCCCAGCGGGATGCGGACTCCCGCGATCGGTGCGACGGCGGCGTACCGGCCTCCCGCGTGCACCGCGGTGCTCGCTGCTCGGGCGTCTTCGTCGAAGCTCATGGGCGACAGGCCTTTCTGTACCGTGTGACACAGTACACGGATCCGGGTTTGTGGTGGGTGACACATTACTCACCTGCTCCAGCGGACTGTCAAGCGCCGACGACCGATTCCAGGAGATGGAAACACAGCCGTAACGCGCCTCTCCCAGCAGACTCCTCGCTGGATGCGCTACGCTGGAGGAACTTGCGTGCGATCGCGCCATCCGGTGCGGTACTCGCTTGCGTCGTAGAACGCTCCCTCTCTCCCCTGCACGGCACCCAGCGGTGCATGCCAGGGTCGATGACACTTCATACGGCGAACGGATGCGCGACCTGCGCCTTCGCCACCTCCCACCAGCGACGACGCCGACGGAAGCACGCCGTACCATCCACGTGAGTCATCACGTGCGTGGTCATCCCGGCAGTGCCCGCTACCGCACACGAGTGCGCCGGCAGCCGTCATCGAAGCTCGTGGCCGTGCCTGAAAGAGACACACACCCATGACCGAAGCAACCATCACCTTCGACGCCCTCGGCGTCCCGGCACCGCTCGTCGCCTCCCTCGCGAAGGACGGCAAGACGAGCGCGTTCCCCATCCAGATCGACACGCTCCCCGACACCCTCGGCGGACGCGACGTCCTCGGCCGCGGCAAGACCGGCTCCGGCAAGACCCTGGCCTTCAGCATCCCGATGGTCGCCCGTCTCGGCGGCGCCCTCGCCGGTGGCAAGCGCCGCCCGGGTCGCCCGCTCGGACTCGTCCTCGCACCGACGCGCGAGCTCGCCACCCAGATCGCCGCGGTCATGCAGCCGCTGGCTGACGCCTACTCGCTGAAGACCACCACGATCTTCGGCGGCGTCTCGCAGAAGCGTCAGGAAGAGGCGCTCCGCGCCGGCGTCGACATCGTCATCGCCTGCCCCGGCCGCCTCGAGGACCTCATGAAGCAGGGCTTCGTGAACCTCGACGCCGTGGAGATCACCGTCCTCGACGAGGCCGACCACATGGCCGACCTCGGCTTCCTGCCGGTCGTCACGCGCATCCTCGACAAGACGCCTCGCGGCGGGCAGCGTCTGCTGTTCTCCGCGACGCTCGACAACGGCGTGGACAAGCTCGTCCGCAAGTTCCTGCAGAACGAGGTGCTCCACTCCGTCGACGAGGCGAACTCGCCCGTCGCCGCGATGACGCACCACGTCTTCACGACCCCCTCGGTCGAGTCGAAGAAGGACCTCATCCAGGCCCTCGCCTCGGGTAGTGGCCGACGCATCCTCTTCATGCGCACGAAGCACCACGCCAAGAAGCTCGCGAAGCAGCTCACCGACTCCGGCATCCCCGCGGTCGACCTGCACGGCAACCTCTCGCAGGTGGCCCGCGACCGCAACCTCGCGGCCTTCAGCGCCGGGACCGCCAAGGTCCTCGTCGCCACCGACGTCGCCGCCCGCGGTGTGCACGTCGACGACGTCGAACTCGTCATCCACGTCGACCCGCCGACCGAGCACAAGGCGTACCTGCACCGCTCGGGCCGCACGGCTCGTGCGGGCAGCGCCGGTGACGTCGTCACCCTCGCGATCCCCGGCCAGATGGAGGACCTCAAGAAGCTCCTCCGCAAGGCCGAGATCAACGTCACCCCGCAGGCGGTCACCGCGACCTCCCCGGCGGTCCTCGAGCTCATCGGCGACGTCGCCGCCTACGTGAAGCCCGCGCCGCGTGCGGCCGTGCAGCAGCAGGGTGGTGGCGGTGGTGGTCGCTCGCAGGGTGCCAACGCGCAGCGTAAGCGTGCAGCCCGCGACGGCAACGGCCTCGGCAACGGTCACCGCGACCGCGACGGTGCTCGCGCCGGCGCGAGCCGCGACAGCGCTCCTCGCGAGGGCGGCCAGGGCGGCGGCGGTCGTCGTGGCGGTCGTCCCGCCGGCGGTAACGGTGGTCAGGGCGGACAGCGCTCCGGCGCCGGTCGCTCGGGCGGCGCGCGTGCAGGCGCCGGTGCCGCCACCGGTGGCAGCCGCACGCACTACAGCACCGGCTACGCCGCGAACTCGGGCGCTCCCGCCGAGTCCTCGCGCCCCCGGACCAACCGTCGCGCGTCCAGCGGCAACTAGCAGCGAACCGCTCGAACGAAGCGCCGTCCACCGCAGGGTGGGCGGCGCTTCGCCGTTCGCGGACCCACTCGATTTCGCGAGACGGGGGCGCTCGGGATACGGTTCCACCATGAACGCCACCGCAGTCGTCCGCCCCATCCGAGACGTCGACGCCGAGTCGCTGGGGCGTGTGCACGCCACGTGCTGGCACGAGACCTACGACCACCTCATCAGCTCGGCCACCCTCGCGAAGCTGTCACCACGCCGCATGGCCGAGCTGTGGACCCACTGGGCCGCGCAGGGTCCCGAGTACACGCACTTCGCAGCGCTCGTCGACGGCGAGATCGTCGGCTTCTCGGGTTCGGGCCCAGCCCGCGACGAGGACGCACCCCGTGAGCGCGAGCTGTACTTCATCTACCTGTTGGACGCGTTCCACGGGACCGGCATCGGTCAGCAGCTGTTCGACGCCGCCATCCCCGACGGTCAGCCGTCATTCCTGTGGGTCGCCGCGGACAATCCGCGTGCGCACCGCTTCTACCAGCGCAACGGGTTCGTCCTCGACGGTGGAGCCAAGACCGAGCCGTTCCTCGGCGAGATGATCGACGAGGTCCGCTACACCCGCTGACGCATCCCGGTCCCTGAGCCGCTCCCCCGGTCCCTGAGCCTGTCGAAGGGCTAGCGCAGCCGGCCGACGGAGGCGAGGGCCGCGCGGAGGAGCGTGCCTCGGCCGCCCTCCATCTCGGCGGCGATGGCGTCGGAGGACGCCGCCTCGGGCGTCATCCACGTGAGTTCGAGCGCGTCCTGGCGGGGTTCGCAGGTGCCGGTCACCGGGACGACGTACGCCAGCGCGACGGCGTGCTGCCGGTCGTCGGAGTACGGCGACAGGCCCGGCAACGGGAAGTACTCGGCCACCTGGAACGGCACGGGCGACGCAGGGAGCAGCGGGAACGCCATCGGACCGAGGTCCTTCTCCAGGTGACGGAAGAGCGCGTCGCGGATCGTCTCGCCGTACATGACGCGACCGGAGACGAGCGTGCGCGTCATCTCGCCGAGCGCGGTGGCCCGGAGCAGGACGCCCACCTCGGTGACGACACCGAAGCCGTCGACGCGGACCGGCACGGCCTCCACGTACAGCAGCGGGAGCCGGCGGCGGATCTCCTCGAGTTCGACGTCCGACAGCCAGCCCGGATTGGAATTGCCGGGGAGATCGGGTTCCGGGTTGGGATCAGGGGTGCGAACGCTCATAGCTCCTTCATACCGTATGGAGCCGAGCGGCGATCCAGGTGGGCGGCGGTTCGACCGGACACCGCGCCCGACCCGCGGCGGGATCATACGGGGCCACGCGGCCGCGCGCGACGCCGGTCGCGGTGTCGGTGGGGTGCAGGATGATGGAACCCATGACCGAGGTGCTCGAGCGCTTCTCCCCCGCGACGCGCGACTGGTTCGAGGGGGCGTTCGTCGCGCCCACGCCGGCGCAGGCGGGTGCCTGGGACGCGATCTCCCGCGGCGCCAACGCCCTCGTCGTCGCGCCGACCGGTTCGGGCAAGACCCTGTCAGCGTTCCTCTGGTCGATCGACCGCCTGCTCTCCGAGGCCATCGCCGAGCACGCCGTCCGGCCGCGCACCGGCGTCCCGCTCACCGGGCTCGAGGCCGACGAAGCGGAGGCCGCCGCCGCCCAACGTGAGCGCTCCCGCGGCACCCGTGTCCTCTACATCTCGCCGCTGAAGGCCCTCGGCGTCGACGTCGAGCGCAACCTCCGCACCCCGCTCGTCGGCATCGCCCAGGCGGCACGCCGCCTCGGCACCGAGCCACCCACCATCAGTGTCGGCGTCCGCTCGGGCGACACCCCGTCCGCCGACCGCCGGGCGATGGCCAAAGAGCCACCGGACATCCTCATCACCACCCCCGAGTCACTCTTCCTCATGCTCACGAGCGCGGCGCGGGAAACCCTCCGCACGGTCGACACCGTCATCATCGACGAGATCCACGCCGTCGCCTCGACGAAGCGCGGCGCGCACCTCGCGGTGTCGCTCGAGCGGCTCGACGCCATGCTCGAGAAGCCCGTGCAGCGCATCGGGCTCTCCGCCACGGTGCGCCCCGCCGAGGAGGTCGCGCGGTTCCTCGGAGGCCGCGCACCGGTCGAGATCGTGGCCCCGCCGGCCGCGAAGACCTTCGACCTGCACGTGGTCGTCCCGGTCGACGACATGACCGACCCCGACGCCGGCATGCGGACACCCGGCGAGGCCGACGACGACGGCAGCGGTGGCGGGTTCACCGGGTACACCCCGAACAGCGACGGCGGCGGCGAAGACCGCGTCGGCAGCATCTGGCCGCACGTCGAGGAGGCGATCGTCGACCGCGTGCTCGCGCACCGCTCCACCATCGTGTTCGCCAACTCCCGTCGGCTGGCGGAGCGGCTCACGGCCCGGCTCAACGAGATCAACGAGGCCCGACTCAGCGACGCCACCCTCACGACCCCCGGTGCCGGGCGTCCACCGGCGCAGCTCATGGCCCAGAGCGGCCAGACCCGAGGCTCGACGAGCGTCGCGGCCGCAGCCGCCCGGCCGGCAACCGAGGAGAGCGACGACGACATCCCCCTCCTCGCACGCGCCCACCACGGATCCGTCTCCAAGGAGCAGCGCGCGGGCATCGAGGAGGACCTCAAGTCCGGACGCCTGCGCTGCGTGGTCGCGACCTCGAGCCTCGAGCTCGGCATCGACATGGGCGAGGTCGACCTCGTCATCCAGGTGGAGTCCCCGCCGAGCGTCGCGAGCGGCCTGCAGCGGGTCGGCCGCGCCGGCCACCAGGTGGGCGAGGTCTCCCGCGGCGTCCTGTTCCCGAAGCACCGCGCCGACCTCATCAGCACCACGGTCGCGACCGAGCGGATGGAGGCCGGGCTCATCGAGGCGATCGAGGTCCCCTCGAACCCGCTCGACATCCTCGCGCAGCAGACGGTCGCTGCGGTCGCGCTCGACGAACTCGGCGTGGAGGACTGGTTCGAGACGGTCAAGCGCAGTGCCCCGTTCGCCTCCCTGCCCCGCTCGGCCTTCGAGGCGACGCTCGACCTCCTGGCCGGACGCTACCCCTCCGACGCCTTCGCCGAGCTGCGCCCGCGGATCGTCTGGGATCGCGACGCCGGGGTCCTGACCGGGCGACCGGGAGCGCAGCGCCTCGCCGTCACGAGCGGCGGCACCATCCCCGACCGCGGGCTCTTCGGCGTCTTCATGGTCGGCGAGTCGGGTGCCGGCGCGCGCGTCGGCGAGCTCGACGAGGAGATGGTCTACGAGTCCCGCGTCGGCGACGTCTTCGCCCTCGGCGCCACGAGCTGGCGCATCCAGGAGATCACCCACGACCGCGTGCTCGTGACGCCGGCGTTCGGCCAGCCGGGGCGACTGCCGTTCTGGAAGGGCGACGGCATCGGTCGCCCGGCCGAGCTCGGTCGCGCCATCGGCGCCTTCGTGCGCGAGCTCGACACCACCGGAACGGGCTCCACCCCACGTCTCGAAGCGGCCGGCCTCGACGAGCGAGCCATCAGCAACCTCGTCGCCTACGTCCGCGAGCAGCGCGAGGCGACGGGCGTCGTCCCGAACGACACGACCCTCGTCGTCGAACGTTCACGCGACGAACTCGGCGACTGGCGGGTCATCCTCCACTCCCCCTACGGACTCCGTGTGCACGCCCCCTGGGCGCTCGCGGTCGGCGCCCGGGTGCAGGAGCGGCTGGGGGTCGACGGCTCGGCGGTGGCGAGCGACGACGGCATCATCGTCCGCCTCCCCGACACCGAGAGCGAGCCGCCGGGAGCGGAACTCTTCGTCTTCGAACCGGAGGAGCTCGACGCCCTCGTCACGCAGGAGGTCGGCGGCTCGGCATTGTTCGCCTCGCGGTTCCGCGAGTGCGCCGCCCGTGCCCTCCTGCTCCCGAACTACTCGCCGCAGAAACGCTCGCCGCTCTGGCAGCAGCGCCAGCGGTCGGCGCAGCTCCTCGAGGTCGCGAAGCAGTACCCGACGTTCCCGATCATCCTCGAGACGCTCCGCGAGTGTCTCCAGGACGTGTACGACCTCCCGGCCCTCGACCACCTCGCGCGTGAGCTGCAGTCGCGCGCGATCCGCATCGTCGAGACCACGACCGATCAGCCCTCGCCCTACGCCCGTTCGCTCCTGTTCGGCTACGTCGGCGCGTTCATGTACGAGGGCGACAGCCCGTTGGCCGAGCGTCGGGCCGCGGCGCTCGCGGTCGACAGCACCATGCTCGGCGAACTCCTCGGTCGGGTGGAACTCCGCGAGCTCCTCGACCCCGGCGTCATCGAGCAGACCGCGCTCGAGCTGCAGCGTCTCGACCCCGAGCGACGACTCAAGGGGATCGAGGGCGTCGCCGACGCGCTGCGGATGCTCGGCCCGCTCACCATCGACGAGATCGCGGCCCGGACGACCTTCGACGGCGTCACCGTCTCCGCCGACGGCGAGGCGAGTCGTGGCGACGACCCGCAAGCCTGGGCCCCCGATCCGGCTCGCTCGGCGGCCGCCGTCGCCGAACTCGAACGCTCGAAGCGCGTCATCCGCGTCCCCATCGCCGGCGAGGAGCGCTTCGCCGCGATCGAGGACGCAGGCCGACTCCGCGACGCACTCGGCACCCCGCTGCCCATCGGCGTACCGGTCGCGTTCACCGAGCCGGTCGCCGATCCGTTGGGCGACCTCCTCGCCCGCCACGCGCGCACGCACGGGCCGTTCACGACCGGGCAGACGGCCAGGCGCTTCGGTCTCGGGACTGCGGTGGTCCAGCACACGCTCGCCCGGCTGGCCGACGCCGGCCGCGTGGTCAAGGGCGAGTTCCTCCCCGCCGGCCGGCAGCAGGTGGGCGAGGACGACGACGCCGACCGCAGCCCCACCGATGCGACGGAGTGGTGCGACGCCGGCGTGCTGCGCAAGCTCCGCATCCGTTCGCTCGCCGCGCTGCGGCACGAGGTCGAGCCGGTCGAGCAGCAGGCGTTCGCCCGGTTCCTGCCGGTGTGGCAGCACCTCGGCGGGACGCTCCGCGGCGTCGACGGCGTCGCGACGGTCATCGACCAGCTCGCCGGCGCGCCCATCCCGGCGTCTGCCTGGGAGTCGCTCATCCTGCCCTCGCGCGTCGCCGACTACAGTCCCGCCATGCTCGACGAACTCACCGCGACGGGCGAGGTCGTGTGGTCGGGTAGCGGTTCGATCCCCGGCAACGACGGCTGGGTCGCGCTCCACCTCGCCGACACGGCGCCCCTCACGCTGCCCCTCGCTCCGACGCCGCACACCCCGGACGCCCTGCAGACCGAACTGCTCGCGACGCTCGGCGGGGGCGGCGCGTACTTCTTCCGGCAGCTCGCGGAGTCGGTCGGCTCGACGGACGACAAGCTCCTCGTCGACGCCCTCTGGGAGCTCGTGTGGGCCGGGCTCGTCACCAACGACACCTTCTCGCCGCTCCGCACGCTCGTCGGTTCCGGCTCGGGGAACTCAGCGCACCGGGTGCAACGGCAGACCCCGCGCTCGAAGCTGTACCGCGGGCGCAACCTGCAGCGTCCCTCGATGTCGACGCGCGCGAGCCAGACCCTCGGCGGCCGGTGGTCGATCCTGCCGCTGGCCGAGCAGGACGCCACCATCCGAGCCGTCGCCACGGGCGAGACCCTGCTCGAACGGTACGGGGTCGTGACGCGCGGCTCCGTCGTCGCGGAGGGCGTGACTGGCGGCTTCGCCCTCGCCTACCGCGTGCTGAAGCAGTTCGAGGAGAACGGTCGCTGCCGTCGCGGATACTTCGTGGAACGCCTCGGCGGGGCGCAGTTCGCCTCCTCCGGCACCGTCGACCGCCTGCGCGGGTTCATCCGGACCGACGACGAGCCACCGCTCGACGCCGTCACCCTCGCCGCGACCGACCCGGCGAACCCCTACGGCGCCGCCCTCGGTTGGCCGGGCCAGGAGGTCACCGGGGTGAAGCACCGGCCGGGGCGGAAGGCGGGTGCGCTCGTCGTCCTCGTCGACGGAGCGCCGGTCTACTACCTGGAACGCGGTGGCAAGACGGCGCTCGTGTTCTCTGAGGACGATGACCAGCTCCGCGCCGGGGCGCGTTCCCTGGCGTCCACGGTGCGCGCTGGTCGCATCGAGAAGCTCGGCATCGAGCAGGTCAACGGCGCCTTCGTGCTCGGCACCCCGACGGGCCACGCCCTCCGCGACGCCGGATTCGTCGAGACGCCGCGTGGATTGCGGCTCCGGCGTGGGTGAACCGGCTCGCGGCCGTCCCGCCACGGGTTGCGCCGGACACCCTGCCGGTGGCACCGTAGCCGGAACGGACGGAGCGGTTCATGCCAGAGGGTGACACGGTCTTCCAAGCCGCGCACCGGTTGCGGCAGGCGCTCGCCGGCGAGGTCGTCACCGGCTTTGACCTGCGGGTGCCTGCCTTCGCGACCGTCGACCTGCGGGGCGACGTCGTCCACGACGTCATCCCGCGTGGCAAGCACCTCCTGCACCATATCGGCGACCACACGCTCCACACGCACCTCAAGATGGAGGGGCTGTGGCACGTCTACCAGCCGGGTGAGCACTGGCGGCGGCCGGCGTGGAAGGCCCGCGCGATCGTGTCGACGCAGCACTGGGTGACGGTCGGGTTCGAGCTCGGCCTCGTCGAGGTGTTCCCCTCCCGCGAGGACGAGGAGCGCTTCGGCTGGCTCGGTCCCGACCTCCTCGGTCCGGACTGGGACGATGAGCGTGCCATCCACAACCTCGAGGCCGACGGTCGCGAGATCCACGTCGCCCTGCTCGACCAGCGCAACCTCGCGGGGCTCGGCAACGAGTACGTCAACGAGCTGTGCTTCATCCGCGGCGTCCTCCCGACGAGGCCCACCGCCGAGGTCGACCTGCCGGGTGCCGTACGCCTCGGCTACCGGCTCATCAACGCCAATCGCGACCGCCGCAACCGGGTCACGACGGGCGACACGCGGCCGGGCCGGAAGACGTGGGTGTACGGACGCGACGGTCAGCGCTGCCTGCGGTGCGGCACCCGGATCCAGCGGGGCAAACTCGGCGCCGACCCGACCGCCCTCCGCGACACCTACTGGTGTCCCCACTGCCAGACCTGACCCGACTGCAAGCTGCCGGTCCCTGAGGCACAACCGGTCCCTCAGCCACCGCCGCCGGTCACTGAGCCCGCCACCACCGGTCACTGAGCCCACCACCACCGGTCACTGAGCCTGTCGAAGTGCAACCCCACCCGACGCACCCCACCCTTCGACAAGCTCAGGGACCGAAACACGCTCACGGACCGAAGGGTCCCCGGTCCCCGAGCCACCACCACCGGTCTCCGAGAGCCATCATCATCGGTCACTGAGCCTGTCGAAGTGCAGCCCCACCCGACTCACCCCACCCTTCGACAAGCTCAGGGACCGGAACACGCTCACGGACCGAAGGGTCCCCGGTCCCCGAGCCACCGCCGCCGGTCACTGAGCCCGCCACCACCGGTCACTGAGCCTGTCGAAGTGCAGCACCACCGGACTCACCCCACCCTTCGACAAGCTCAGGGACCGAAACACGCTCACGGACCGAAGGGTCCCCGGTCCCCGAGCCACCACCACCGGTCTCCGAGAGCCATCATCACCGGTCACTGAGCCTGTCGAAGTGCAGCCCCACCCGACGCACCCCACCCTTCGACAAGCTCAGGGACCGGAAGGTTCCCCGGTCCCTGAGCTTGTCGAAGGGGCGTCCCGGTGCCGCCGGCCACTGATCCACCCGATCGGGAGCGACAGCAGCAGGAGGTACAGCGCCTGGGCACCGAGCCCCGGCACCGTCGCGGCGAGGACGCCGGCGAGCAGCATCAGGCCGGTCGGGAACCACACGAGCGGCCACGGTCGGCGCGCCGCGGCCGCCGCTTCCTCGCTGAGCAGCCCGTCGCGCTCGACGACCACCTGCTGGAGCCGTACCGCGACCATCGACACGAGCATCGTCGCGATGTAGAGCGTGGGGGCGCCGCGGTCGTCGCCCGTCCCGTCGAAGAGGAGCACCGTCGGCAGCGGCAGGAACACGATCCCGGCGAGCCAGACGAAGTTCAGGGTCACGAGCCGCGTCGAGTATCCGACGGTGCGCTCGAACAGGCGGTGGTGGTCGCGCCAGAAGTTGGCGATGACGACGAAGCTCAGCGCGGCCGCGGCGAGGCCGGTCCAGTTGTGGCCGAAGAACGCGACCACGGAGCCGTCGTCGTGTTCCTGGGCGAGGTCGACGAGCGGGAGGATGATGAGCGTGATCGCGATCGCGACGACGGCGTCGCTGAAGTTGACGACGCGGTCGAGCCCTCGCTCCGTCGTCGGACCGGGTCGACGGCGGCCCGTCGGACGCCCATCCTCGCCGGCCATCGTCAGCTCACGTCGGCGTCGTCGGTCGCGGTCCCCTGCACCATGGCGACCCAGCGGGCCAGGAAGGCCGCGCCCGCCTCGTCGTGGATGAGCGTCGGGTGGGTCAGCACCGGGTAGGGCTTCTCGGGCACGCCGTCGGCGGGGCGGACGTCCACGTGCGCGACCTCGAACCCGTGCTCGAACAACCAGTCGGCCATCGCGTAGTCGCTCCGGGAGTCGCCGACCGTGCGCCAGGCGAGCGGGAGCGCGCCGCCGTCGGCCTCGAGGAGTTCGAGCGCGCGCTCGGCGCCGAGGTCCTTGCCGAGCCGGACCGACTCGATGTCGGTGGAGATGATCGTGGGATCGATGCGGTACTGCACGAGGCCGGCGTCGTCCGGGTACCGGCCGGGCGCGTGCTCGACCCCGAACCCGCGCCGGGCGAGTTCGGCCCGGGCGTCGTCGTCGAAGTGCTTCCGCACGACCGCGTAGTCCGCTGCCGGCACCTCGACGTGCTGCTCGACCGAGACCATCGCGCGCTTGGTGTGGTCGAAGAACACCGTCTCGGCGTACCGCTCGTCGACGAGGCGCTCGATGACGTCGCCGTACCCCTCCGGCATGGCGACGTCCTGATCGAGGCTCAGCTCGTCGACCCCCGCCGCCGAGAACCCGAACCACACGGCGCCCTTCTCGCAGATGCCGTAGAGCCGGACGTCGTCCGCGAGCCCAGCGGCCAGGAGCGGTGGGACCACCACCTCGCGGAGGAACGCGTCGCTCCGCCCGGTGTTGAAGGCGATCGGGACCCCGGCGTTCGCGAGCGTCGCGAGGTCCTGCGCGATGCTCGGGAGGTTGATCGTCCGAGTGATCGGACTGGCGATGGGGCCGTCGACGTCGAGCAGGAGACCGAGGATGGGGCGGGACGCGTTCACGGGTTCAGCCTAACGAGCACCCGGCGTGGATAGACTCACTCCACCATCACCGGTGTTCGAAGGAGATCACTCGTGTTCACCAGCCCGCATCCCGACGTCGAGATCCCCGACCTGAGCGTCTACGACACCCTGTTCGGCGGCATCGCCCCGAGCGACCTCGACCGCATCGCCCTCCGCGACGGCACGACGGGCGCCGAGACGAGCTACCGACAGCTCATCGGCCAGATCAACGCCCTCGCCGGCGCCCTCGCGGCGGCCGGCATCGGGGTCGGCGACGTCGTCGCCCTCCACGCGCCGAACGTCCCCGCCTTCGCGACCGTGTTCCACGGCATCCTGCGCGCGGGCGCGACGGCGACGACGGTGAACGGCCTCTACAACGCCGAGGAGATCGAGGCGCAGCTGCGGGACGCGGGCGCGACGATGCTGTTCACCGTCTCCCCGCTGCTCCCCCAGGCCTGGGCTGCGGCGAGCGCCTGCGCGATCCCCTCCGACCGCGTCGTCGTCCTCGACGGCGCGGAGGGGCACGCGTCGCTGAGCGACCTCCTCATGCGCCGCCTCCCCGCGCCGGACGTCTCGTTCGACCCGGGCACGCATGTGGCGGTGCTGCCCTACTCCTCGGGCACGACGGGTCGACCGAAGGGTGTGATGCTCTCGCATCGGAACCTCGTCGCGAACGTGCAGCAGTCGATCCCCCAGCTCGGCATGGTCGCCGACGACCGGATCCTCGCGGTCCTGCCGTTCTTCCACATCTACGGCATGACGGTGCTGCTCAACCTCGCGCTGTCGCGGCGTGCCTCGCTCGTGACCATGCCGCGGTTCGACCTGGCGGAGTTCCTCCGGATCATCCAGGACTTCCGCTGCAGCTACGTGTTCATCGCCCCGCCGATCGCGGTGGCGCTCGCGAAGCACCCGCTCGTCGACGAGTTCGACCTCTCGAGCGTCCACACGATCTTCTCCGGTGCCGCGCCCCTGGACGCGACACTCGGGCGGGCGGTCGAGGAGCGTCTGGGCTGTCGGATGCGACAGGGCTACGGCATGACGGAACTCAGCCCGGTCAGCCACGCGATCGCGTTCCAGGCCGAGGGGGCGTCCCTCGACAGCGTCGGCACGACCCTCCCGAACATGCAGTGCCGGATCGTCGATCCGGAGACCGGCGCCGAGGTGGACTACCCGGCGGAGGGCTCGGACGAGGAGAGCGCGGCGGGCGAGCTGCTCTGCGCCGGCCCGAACGTCATGCTCGGGTACCTCGGCAACGAGGAGGCCACTCGCGAGACCCTCGAGGACGACGGCTTCCTCCACACCGGCGACATCGCGACCGTCCGCGGCGACGGCACCGTGCGCATCATCGAGCGGTTGAAGGAGCTCATCAAGTACCACGGCTATCAGGTGGCGCCGGCGGAGCTCGAGGCGCTGCTGCTCGGCCACCCGGCGATCGCCGACGCGGCCGTCATCGGGGTGCTCGACGACGAGGGCCAAGAGGTGCCGAAAGCGTTCGTGGTCCTGCAACCGGGCCAGGACGTCACCGCCGAGGCGCTCATGGCGTGGGTCACGGAGCGCGTCGCGCCGCACAAGAAGATCCGGCGCGTGGCGTTCGTCGACGCCATCCCGAAGTCGGCGTCAGGCAAGATCCTCCGCAAGGACCTCCGGGCCGCGGAGGCCGCCCCCGCCGGTTCCTGAGCCTGTCGAAGGGCGTGACCGGTGTCCCGGTTCCTGTGCTTGACCGAGGGCCGCCCTTCGACAAGCTCAGGGACCGCAGATCGCTCAGGGACCGCAGATCGCTCAGTGACCGACTGCCGCTCAGTGACCGACGGCGGCGACCATCCGGTCGAAGGCGGCGTCGAGCTCCGGCTCGGCCGGCTGCCAGTGCGGGTTCGCGTCGTGGAACGCGACCATCTCCGCCGCGCCGTCCCAGAACGGAATGGTGGGCCGGAACTCCGGCACGAGACTGCGGATGCGCGTGTTGTCGAAGACCATCGGGAACGCCTTGTCGCCGAGGAGCGTCGGCCCGAGCGGCGGGTGGACCTCCGCGATGACGTCGGACGGCACGTGCACGATGTCGGCCTCCACGCCGGCCGCCTCCGCAATCCACCGGGTGATGTCGTTCCAGCTCGGTGCGTGGTCGCCCGTGATGTGGAACGCCTCGCCCAGCACGTCGCGGCGTCCGAGCAGACCGACGAACCCGACCGCGAAGTCCTCGGTGTGGGTGATGGTCCAGCGGGTCGTCCCGTCGCCGTGGACGACCACCGGCTTGCCCGCGCGCATGCGGTCGAGGTCGGTGCGCCGTCCCATCGTGGGGATGAGCGTCCGGTCGTAGGTGTGTGACGGGCGCACGATCGTCGCCGGGAACCCCTGCTCGCGGTAGGCGTGGACGAGGACGTCCTCGCAGGAGATCTTGTCGCGCGCGTACTGGGAGAACGGGTTCCGGAGCGGCGTCGACTCCACGACGGGCAGGCGCTGTGGCGGCTTCTGGTAGGCAGAAGCGGAGCTGACGAACACGTACTGGCCGATCCGACCGGCGAAGCGGTCGATGTCCGCCTGCACCTGCGGTGGCGTGAACGCGGTGAACTGCGCCACGACGTCGAACTCGCGCGAGCCGAGCGTCTCGGTCACCGCGTCGGTGTCGCGCACGTCCGCGCGGAGGAGCTCGACCTCCTCGGGGAGGGGGCGGACGTGGGACAGGCCGCGGTTCAGGACGGTGACGTCATGGCCGAGCGACACCGCTCTGGCGACCGACGCCGAGGAGATGATGCCGCTGCCGCCGATGAACAGGATGCGCTTCGTCGTCATTGGTCCATCCTCGCGCACCAGAGACCGACTCGTTCAGGCCTGGACAGGATAGGGAGGTCCCTTCTGGCACTTCGACAAGCTCAGTGACCGGGAGAGGTCTACCCGGACTGGGTCAGCGCTCGCGCTTGACGAACGCCATGGCACCGACGACGAGGGCGAGCAGCACCCCGGAGACGAGTCCCCACACGACCGGCGCCTCGGGTCCGAGGACCAGGAGCATCAGCAGCGCGGCGAGCGCGAGGATCCCGGCGACGACGAGCGCCGTCGTCCACTCGTTCCATCGCATTCCACCAGCCTAGGCTCCCGTCACCACGAAACGGCGACGCGGGAGCCACTGAGACGGACCGAGGGGACCGCTCAGCGGTGCTCGGCGAGCAGCTCCGCGGTCCGTTCCCAGAGCCCGCGGGCGAGGGCGACGTCGTCGGCGAGCTTGTTCGTGCGTGCGGGCTTCCGCTTCACGAAGTAGCCGCCCGAGGTCCAGTCGAGGCCCGGCTGACTCTCGGCGAGCCAGAAGAGGGTGTCGGCGCCCTCCTCGGGGGTGTTCAGCAGGCGACGACCGAGCGGGTTCGCATACAGGAACCGCATCGCGCCGTCGGGCGCGCTGGAGAAGTTCGTCGAGATGACCCCCGGGTGGAACGCCGCGGCGGACAGTCCGCGCGGGCCGTACCGGCGGTCGAGCTCCTTCGTGAAGAGGATCTGCGCCAGCTTCGCGTTGCCATAGGCACGCGTGGGCGAGTAGGAGCGTTCGGCGTCGAGGTCGTCGAGGTCGAGCTTCCCGAACAGGCGGTTGGCGACGCTCGAGGTGTTGATCACCGTCGCCTCGGACTCGAGGAGGCGGTCCAGCAGGAGGTGGGTGAGGAGCGCGGGTGCCAGGTAGTTGATCTGGAACGTCTGCTCGTGGCCGTCGGCCGTGACCCGGCGGTCGGCGCCGAAGATCCCGCCGGCGTTGTTGGCGAGGACGTCGATCCGCGGGTACCGCTCGAGGAGCTGTTCGGCGAGGAGCCGCACCTGCGCCAGTTCGGCGAAGTCGGAGATGAACGAGGCAGCCCCGATCCGCTGCGCGACGGCCGCGGTCTTCTCCGGGGACCGCCCGACCACCACGACCTGCTCGCCCGCGTCCGTCAACGCCTTCGCGGCCGCAGCACCGATGCCGTCGCTGGCGCCGGTGAGGACGATCACCCGGTCGCTCACGCGGAGGACTTCCGGGGGCGGGGTTCGCTGACGTTGGTCGGGCGCGCCCGCTGGTCGATGTCGGGGACCTCACGTCCGATGGCGAGGTCGCCGGTCTTGTTGGCGTCCTGCATCATCGACTCGAGCCAGCTGCGGTTGAGCTCCGGACGCTCCTCCTGGTCGAACTCGAACTGCAACGAGATCGAGGGGTGCACCCAGATCGTCACGCGTCCGCCACCGGTCTCGAGCGAGCGCGGCCAGGAGATCGTGAAGGACTCGTTGCGCCGCAGCTTCATGACCGCGATCGACTTCACGTGCGCGAGCATCCGGTCGTCGAGTTCGAGTTCTCGCGATGAACTCCCGTAGATCAGCTTTCCCACCAGATGTCTCCCTCTGTGCCGGTCGTCTCGCGCACCCTCGAATCAGGGCATCACGACGCCCGAGCACACCGGGCGTTGCCCCCATCGTAGGCGACCGAAGGATCGCCGTCGTGCCGGTTGACGGGCGGGCGAAGGCCCAGTTCAGGGGGCCTCGGTGTTGTCCCCCATGCCCTCGCGAATACGTCAACTTCCGCGGAAAATCAAGGGATTTCAGCCCTGTTTCGTGAACCTGGCAAAGCCCTGGGCGGCGGCGGAATCGACCAAACCGCGGTTCGCGCTGCCCCCGAACGGCGTGCATGACCGCGAAGCCCGAATCTTCCGTCGTGCACCCGAGCCAGCCGTCCGTCCCCGAACGATCCGTCGCTCCGGGAACGCGTCCCCGCCGTGCACGCCAGCCGTTGCGTCTCCCCAAGCTCGTCTCCCAGCTGGTCACCTTCGGCCTCGTCGGTGGCACCGCGTTCGTCGTGGACGTCGGCGTGTACAACCTCCTCCGGTTCACCGTGCTCGACGACAAGCCGATCGGCGCGAAGGTGATCTCCGTCGCCGTCGCCACGATCGTCGCGTGGCTCGGCAACCGGGCGCTGACGTTCCGGACCGAGCACCGCCGCGCGGTATGGAAGGAGGGCGCCCTCTTCGCGCTCATGAACGTCCTCGGCCTCGGGATCGCGGCGGGGTGTCTCTTCGTCTCGCACTACGTCCTCGGCTACACCACGCCGCTCGCCGACAACATCGCGGGCAACGGCGTCGGACTCGTCCTCGGCATGGTGTTCCGCTTCCTCGCCTACCGCTTCGTCGTCTTCCGACCCGCCGAGTCGGCGACCGATCGCCGTCGCAGCACGACGACGCAGGAGACGACTGTTTCGAGCCCGGCCGCATCGGCACCCGCCGCCGCACCGCGCACCACGACCCCTCGTCGATCCGCACCGACCCACGCACTGCCGACCTCTGGAGGCCTGTCCTGATGGCACCCGCACTCGCACCGCTGCTCGGAGCGCTCGCGCTCATCCCCTCCCGCCCGTTCGCCGCCGCGGACGAGCCCGCTCCCCTGCTGACCCCGCAGCCCGCGGCACCCACGGAACCGCTGCCGAACCGCGGCACCCTGGTGGACCCGGCGTCGGCGGCCGACCCCGGCTCCTGGAGCATCGGTGAGTGGCTCGGCTACGGCACCATGCTGCTGTTCGCCGCCGCGCTGACGATCATCGCCGTCACCACGCTCTACTGGATGCTCCACGCCTGGCGGTCGACAGGCCACCTGAAGAACACGGGGTTCGCCGCGGTCCCGCTGCCCGCCAAACACTCCTTCACCCTGCTCGTCCCCGGTCGGCATGAGGAGGAGGTCATGGGTCAGACCCTCGACCGCCTCGCCGAACAGGACCACCCCGACTTCGAGATCATCGCGATCGTGGGCCACGACGACCCGGGGACCGAGCGCGTCGTCCGCGAGGCCGCCGCCCGGCACCCCGACCTCATCAAAGTGGTCGTCGACGACAGCGTGCCGAAGAACAAGCCCAAGGCCCTCAACCGGGCGCTGCAGATCGCCCGTGGCGACGTCGTGGGCGTGTTCGACGCCGAGGACGAGGTGCATCCGCGCCTGCTCACGCTCGTGGACTCCCGCTTCACCGAGAGCGGCGCCGACGTCGTCCAGGGCGGCGTGCAGCTCATGAACTTCCAGTCGAGCTGGTGGTCACTCCGGAACGTGCTCGAGTACTACTTCTGGTTCCGGTCGCGCCTGCACTTCCACGCGAACTCCCGCTTCATCCCGCTCGGCGGCAACACGGTGTTCGTGAAGAAGACCTGGCTCGACTGGTCGGAAGGCTGGGACGACGGCTGCCTCGCTGAGGACTGCGAGCTCGGCGTCCGACTCTCGAGCGCCGGCGCGACGGTCGTCGTGGCCTATAGCCCGGAGGTCGTCACCCGCGAGGAGACGCCAGGCACCCTGCAGTCGCTCTACAAGCAGCGCACGCGCTGGAACCAGGGATTCCTGCAGGTCCTGAAGAAGGGCGAATGGCGCAAGCTGCCGACGTTCCGTCAGCGCATGTTCGCCCGCTACCTGCTGTCGATGCCGTTCCTCCAGGCGGCGACCGGGCTCCTCATCCCCGTCTCGGTCCTGCTGGTGCTGTTCGCGAAGGTCCCCGCGCCGATCGCGCTCCTCACCTTCATCCCGCTCGCGCCGACGATCGTCACCCTCGCGGTGGAGGCCTCCGGGCTCGGCGAGTTCGGCCGCCTCTACGGCCAGAAGGTCCGCCTCCGCGACTACGCCCGGCTGATCCTCGGCACCTTCCCGTACCAGATCTTCCTCGGCCTGGCCGCCGTCCGTTCCGTCTTCCGCGAGTGGAAGGGCGACCACTCCTGGGAGAAGACGGAGCACACCGGCGCCCACCGCAGCGAGGAGGTCGCCGAGGCCACCGAGGCCGCTCCCGTCTCCGTCGACCTGCCCGACCGCGCACCCGAGCTCGTCCTCCAGAACGGAGCAACCCGATGACCGGCATCCTCGAACGACCGGCCGCCCCCGGCCGACCAGAGCTCCACCTGGAGAGCGACAGCCTCGGCTGGCTCACCTCAGGGCCACCGGCACAGCGAGGCCCCGGCGTCGTGCGCCGCTGGCTCTCGCGCCACGGTCGCACCCTGGCCTTCCTCCTGCCCGTGCTCGCCATCGCCGCCGTCGTGCAGGCCATGAACATGGGCGGATCCCCGCAGCGCATCGACGACGAGGGCACCTACACCGCCCAGGCGTGGAGCGTGCTGAAGCTCGGCGAACTCGCCCACTACACCTACTGGTACGACCACCCACCGCTCGGCTGGCTGCAGATCGCGGCCTACACGGGGCTGACCGGCGCGTTCGACCGCTACGACATCGCCGTGGTCGCGGCACGTGAGGCCATGCTGGTCGCGACGCTCATCGCCGTCGTGCTCGTGTGGGTCCTCGCCCGCCGCCTGCACCTCAGCCGGGCCATGGCCGCCGTCGCCGCACTCGTGTTCGCGATCTCGCCGCTCGCCGTGCAGTTCCACCGCACCGTCTACCTCGACAACGTCGCGGTGCCCTGGCTCCTCGGTGCCTTCATCCTCGCGACGAGCCGCAAGCACCAGCTCGTCGGCTTCGCGGGTTCCGCCGCCGCGTTCGGCATCGCCGTACTGAGCAAGGAGACCTTCCTGCTCGCGCTGCCCTTCCTCGCCTGGACGATGTGGCGGGCCGCTCGGAAGGAGACCCGCCGGTACACGCTGCCGGTCGCCGCGACGATCGTCGTCGTCATCGGCTTCACGTACGTGCTCTTCGCCGCCATCAAGGGCGAGCTCATTCCCGGCCCTGACCGGGTGAGCCTCCTCGGCGGCGTCTTCTTCCAGCTCGGATCCCGCGTCGCGAGCGGGTCGCTGTTCGACCCGGAGAGCCTGTCGGCGAAGACCCTCGGCATGTGGTGGCAGTTGGACGCGGCCCTCCTCGTCGCCGGAGCGGTGGCCGCCGTCGCCGGGCTCTTCATCTCGCGACTGCGTGTCATCGCCGCGATGACCGTCTTCCTCGGCCTCTTCATGCTGCGCCCAGGCGGCTACCTGCCGGTGCCGTACGTCATCATGCTGCTGCCGTTCATGACGATCCTCATCATGGGCGTGACCGGCGCGGCCATCCGACAGTTCCGTCGCCGCTCGACCGTCGAGGCCGGTGCACCGCGCCGTCGTCTTCTCGGCGGACGCGCGGCCGGAGCCGTCTGGGTCGCCGCCGTGCTCGCGGCAGCCGTCGTCGCCGTCCCGAACACGGCGACCCAGCTCCGCGGCTTCCTCCTCGCCGACCTCGACAAGCCGGTCCGGCAGGCTCAGCAGTGGGTCCAGACCAATGTGCCGAAGGAGTCCCGCGTGATCGTCGACGACGCGATGTGGGTCGACCTCGTCGAGAGCGGCTTCGATCGCGACAACGTCATCTGGTACTACAAGATGGACACCGACTCCGCCGTCCAGGCTCAGTCGCCCAACGGCTGGCGCGACGCCGACTACATCGTCACGACCGACTCGATGCGGACCTTCCCGACCACCTTCCCCGAGGTGAAGGGTGCGATCGACAACTCCGAGCTCGTCGCGACCTTCGGCTCCGGGACGCAGGCCGTCGAGGTCCGCCGCATCGACGCCGACGGTCTCGACGCGGCAGCCGAGCAGGCTGCCGGACGAACGGCGGCTCGGGCAGCGCTCGGCGCGCAGCTCCTGCTGAACCCCTCGCTCAGCGTCTCGGCGGAGGCCGCGCAGACCGTGAGCGACGGCCAGCTCGACTCCCGCGCCCTGCTCGCCCTCGGACAGGTGCTCGCCACGACGCCGGTCAGGCTCGAGAGCACCCCGGTGCTCGACGGTGAGACGGGCGACGTGCGCCGGACCATGGTGCTCCGCACCGGCACCGAGGCGGGCGACGGCCGTCTGGCCGACTCCATCCGCTCGATCCAGGGCGACTACGCGGCCGACCGCGTCGAGCAGACGGCGGCCGGCGTGCGGGTCACCTACTCGGTCGTCGAACCCGACGTCGTCCGCTGACCACCGTCCCGAGCACCGGCTCGAGCCGGACGCCCGGGCCATCCGAACCCCCGAACCACCCGAAGAACAGGAGTTCCACCATGCGAACCACCACCACGAGGCGACTCGCCCTCAGCGGCCTCGCCGCCGTCGCGACGGCAGCACTCATCGGCTTCGGCACCACCGCCGCGAGCGCCGCCACCACCGATGCCGCAGGCTCCGGCTGGATCCGTGTCGGCCACCTCTCGGCCGACACCAAGACCGTCGACGTGAAGCTGTCGGCACTCTCCGGCGGCGCGACCGTGTTCGAACTCGACGACGTCGCCTACGGCCAGGTCTCCCCCTACACCGACCTCGCCGCCGGCACCTACGTGGTGTCGATGGTGCCCGCCGGGGCTCCCGACAGCACGAAGCCGGTCATCAGCACCAACGTGACCATCACGGCCGGGGAAGCGGCCACCGTCGCCGCCTACGGTCCCAACAAGGACCTGCAGACGAAGGTGTTCGAGGACGACCTCACCGGTCCGGCCGAGGGTGCGGCGCGCATCCGGCTGATCCAGGCGTCGACCGATGTGAAGAGCGTCGACGTCAGCACCTCGACCGGCATGCCCATCGCGAAGGGCGCCACCACCGGCACGGCGACCGACTACGCGAGCGTCCCCGCCGGCCCGTGGGATCTCGAGCTGACCGGCGGCAAGCAGGCGGCGGAAGCCTCTGTGAACCTCGCGCCGGGCACCGTGAGCACGCTCTTCGTGCTCGACAACGCCGCAGGTGGCGTCACCCTCATGCCCGTCCTCGACAGCTCAGCGGCGGGTGACGCTCCCGAGGGTCCGGTGGAGACCGGTGGCGGAGGACTCGCCAAGGAGTCGTCGACGCTCGGGTCCGTCCTCGACGACCTCGACGCGAAGCTCGCCCGGCTCGTGCGCGACCTCGGGACGGCGGTGAGCTGACCATGAGCGCCAAGAAGACGATCGGCATCGCCGCGACCGCGGTCGCCGCGGTCACCGCGACCGCCGTGATCGCCTCGCTGGCGACCGGGTTCCCGGCGAACCTCCTCCAGGGTCCGACCGCGGCGTCCCCCGGCTCCGCCGACGCCGACGGTCAGCCTGGCCCGACCTCGACGGTCACGGACCGGACCACCACGGAGGCCGCCGACGCGTTCCTCGCCAACTGGGTCGACGATGGCCGCGTCGTGCGCCGGGACCAGGGCGACGACACGGTCAGCGAAGGGCAGGCCTACGGACTACTCGTCGCGGCCGGGGTCGGGGACGAGCAGTCCTTCACCGAGATCTGGGACTGGACCGAGCAGCACCTGCAGCGCCCCGACGGGCTGCTCGCCTGGCGGTGGAGCGACGGTGAGGTCGTCGACGACGAACCCGCAAGCGATGCGGACCTCGACGCCGCCCGCGCGCTCGTCATCGCCGGTACCCGCTTCGACGAACCGCGGTTCACCGAGGCCGGCGTCACGCTTGCCGGTGTGATCGCGGACCGCATGACCGCCGAGACCGCCGCGGGCCGGATCCTCCTGCCCGGCGTCTGGGCCGCAGCGACCGAGCCCTACGCGTACAACCCGTCCTACGCCTCCCCCGTCGCCTTCTCGGTGCTGGGCGCGGCGACGGGTGACCCGCGGTGGGCCGAACTGCAGGCGGGTTCCGCAGCGGTCACGACCACCCTGCTCGACGAGAGCCCGCTCCCGCCCGACTGGGCCCAGGTGCACGCCGACGGCACCGTCGACGCCATGCCGGGTGCGGCAGGGACCGGGCAGAGCGTCCGCTACGGCTACGACGCGGCCCGACTCCCGATCCGCTACGCCGAGTCCTGCGACACCGCCGACCAGGCGACGGCCGCCCGCCTCGCCTCGACCCTCGCGCGGTCGAAGGAGCTGCGGGCGGAGACCGACCTCGGCGGATCACCACTGACCTCGGACGTGCACCCGCTCGCCCTCCAGGCCCGAGCAGCCGCGCGCGCAGCCGTCGGCAACCTGCCGGAGTCGGCTGACGACCTCCGTGCCGCCGACGAACTCGCGCAGGAGGTGCCGAGTTACTTCGGCGCCGCCTGGGCAGCCCTCGCGCCCATGATGCTCACGACCGGTGAGCTGGACGGGTGCCCGCCGCTCACCGAAGGAGCCACCTCATGATCCGCGCACACCGCCGGACGATCGGCACGCTCGCCGCGGCCGGAGCACTCCTCACGGCGCTCGCCCTCTCGGGCTGCGCCACGACGCACACCGGGCAGACGCCGACCTCGCCGAACGCCGCCGACGGGCCCATCACCTCCTCGGAGGCGACCGACCGTGGCGCCGCCGGTGCGAAGCAGGACCCGGTCGCCCAGGCGCCGGCCGCCGATGTCAGCGCACTGAGCGTGAGCCGGGTGCAGATCCCGTCGATCGGGGTCGACGCGGCGGTCGAACCGCTCGAGCGCGATGCGTCCGGTGTCCTCCTGCCGCCGGTCGAGTGGGAGGACGCCGGGTGGTACCGCGCCGGCGTCCTGCCCGGCCAGGTGGGGCCCGCGGTCATCGCCGGTCACCTCGACACGACCCTCCGTGAGGCGGTGTTCGTCCACCTCAAGCAGCTCGTGGCGGGCGACCAGGTGACGGTCACGATGTCCGACGGCTCGACCGCCACCTACGCGGTGGACCGCGCCATCGACGTCGAGAAGAAGACCTTCCCCACCGAGGAGGTCTACGGACCGACGCCCGACGCGCAGCTCCGGCTCATCACCTGCAACGGGCCCTTCGACGACGCCGCGAACACCTACGCGAACAACTACGTCGTCTTCGCCTCGCTCGTCAGTACGACCCCGTAGCGCCGCTCCCCACCCCTCGCTCCTGTCGAGGGGCCGCCCCGCTCCGAACCACTCCCAACGACCCGAAAGGAACCGACGTGAACCGCTCCCTCGTCGTCATCCCCACCTACAACGAACTCGACAACCTGCAGCCGATCGTGAACCGCACGCTCGCCGTCGCCGGGGTCGACATCCTCGTCGTGGACGACTCCTCCCCCGACGGCACCGGGTTCCTCGCCGAGCAGCTCGCCGCGCAGCACCCGCAGGTGCACGTGTTCCACCGGGCCGTGAAGGACGGGCTCGGCGGGGCGTACCTCGCGGGCTTCGCCTGGGCGCTCGCGCGCGGCTACGAGGTCATCGTCGAGATGGACGCGGACGGCTCCCACCACCCCGAGGACCTGCCCCGCCTGATCGGACTCCTCGACGACCACGACCTCGCGCTCGGCTCGCGCTGGGTCCCGGGTGGCGTCGTCGAGAACTGGCCCGCGCATCGGCTCGCGCTGAGTCGCGGCGGCAACCTCTACACGCGACTCGCCCTCGGGATCGGTGTCGCCGACGCGACCGGCGGGTTCCGCGCGTTCCGCAGCGAGGCGCTGCGCCGGATCGACCTCGCCGACGTCGCGTCGCAGGGGTACTGCTTCCAGGTCGACCTCCTCTGGCGGGCGCTGCAGCGCGGGCTCCGGGTCGTGGAGACGCCCATCGTCTTCACCGAACGGGTGTCTGGCGAGTCGAAGATGAGCGGCGGCATCGTCTCCGAGTCGCTCAAGAAGGTCACGATGTGGGGCGTGCGTCGCCGCCTGCAGGAGGTCCGTGCGCTGCTGCACGGCCACCCGCTCCCATCCGTGCGTGTGCTGTCCACCCGCTGAGACCAGGTGGTGCGGGCGACGACGACCACGGGCCGACGAGGGCTGCACATCTTCCCAGGTCCTTCCGGTTCCGCCGCCCTCCCCGGAGTCGTAGCGTGAGGGCATGACCAATCGCACGCGCACCCCGCAGCACCCCATCGGTTCCGGCTTCGGCCACTCGAGCACCGCGGCGGAGGTGCTCCAGGGCATCGACCTCACCGGCAAGCTCGCCATCGTCACCGGCGGCTACTCCGGTATCGGCCGCGAGGCCGTCCGTGCCCTGGTCGGCGCGGGCGCCCACGTCATCGTCCCCGCGCGGCGCCCGGAGACCGCTCGCGAGGAGCTCGCCGGCATCGACGGCGTGGAGGTCGACGAGCTCGACCTGGCCGACCTCGCGAGCGTCGCGGCGTTCGCCGACCGTTTCCTCGCCACGGGCCGGGGCATCGACCTCGTCATCACGAACGCCGGCGTCATGGCGGCTCCCGAGACGCGCGTCGGCCCCGGCTGGGAACTCCAGTTCGCGACGAACCACCTCGGCCACTTCGCCCTCGTCAACCGCCTCTGGCCCGCCATCGTCAAGTGCGGCTCCTCGCGGGTCGTCGCGTTGTCCTCCAGCGGCCACAAGCGCTCGGGGATCCGCTGGGACGACGTCCAGTTCGAGCACGGCTACGACAAGTGGGAGGCCTACGGGCAGGCGAAGACCGCCAACGCGCTCTTCGCCCTCCAGCTCGACACGCTCGGTGCCGAGGAGGGCGTCCGCGCGTTCTCCGTCCACCCCGGTGGCATCCTCACGCCGCTACAGCGGCACCTGCCCCGCGAGGAGATGATGGCGCTCGGCTGGGTCGACGCCGACGGCAACCTCCTCGTCTCGGGGTTCAAGTCGCCCGAGCAGGGTGCCGCAACCGAGGTCTGGGCCGCGACCTCGCCGTCGCTCGACGGCCTCGGCGGGGTGTTCTGCGAGGACTGCGACATCGCCGGCCCGGCCGAGACCGCGGTCTCCCCGGCCTCCGGTGTCGCCGACCACGCGACCGATCCGGAGGAGGCGGCCCGCCTCTGGGCGCTCTCCGCCGAACTCACCGGCGTCGACGCCTTCGCCGCCCGCGACTGATCGGCCGGCGCCACCCCTTGCAGCCACCCGCCCACGGACCTACCGTGAGAGCGGATCAGCGCGACGATGCGCGAGACGGAGACCGCCCAGGCGGATCTCGGAAGGAGCACCCCATGAGTGACCAGAACGCCGACATCAACAACCCGGGTCCACACGACGAGGCCGTCGACGACGCGGCGGCCGAGCGCGTGGCCTCCACGACGAACCCCGGCCCGCACGTCGCCGCCGACGACCCCGCGGCGAGCGGCGAGGCCGACATCACGAACCCCGGTTCGGAGACCGAACGCGACGCTGCGGCCGAGCGCGAGGCGGAGCGCGTCGCGAACATCACCAACCCCGGCCCAAGTTCCTGACCGCAACGACCCTTTCTCAGGAGTTCGCCGGCGCGTCGGTCCGTTTCCCGGGCGGCGCGCCGGAGGACTCCTGAGAACGGTCAAGCAGCTTCAGCCGTCGGCGCGAGGCGGAGTGCGTCGCCAACATCACCAACCCCGGCCCGAGTTCCTGACCGCAACGACCCTTTCTCAGGAGTTCGTCGGCGTGTCGATCCGTCTGTCGGGCGGCGCACCGGAGGACTCCTGAGAACGGTCAAGCAGCCCTAGTGGTCGGCACGAGGCGGCCGCAGGCGCGTCTCCTCGATGTCGAGCATCGTCTGCGCCTCGGCGAGGATGCGCGACGGGTACGCACCGCGCGCCCGGGCGTCGAGGAGCCGCTCACGCTCGGCCTGCACGACGGCGAGGCGCAGCTGGCGGTAGAGCCGGTGCGGTGTCTCGGCGTGCGTCTCACTCGGCGAGACCGACTCGCGCGAGCGTTCCCAGGCGGCTTCCGCCCGCAGGAACGTCGACTGCCGGACGCGTTCGAGCAGATCGGGGTCGATCTCCTCCTCGATGCCGACCGCCGAGGCCGGGTCCTCCAGCACACTGATGCCCGCGTAGCTGATCTCGTCGAGCAGGGTCGCGAGCTGTCGACGGTCCTCGGACTCGTCGATCCCCTGCACCTTGAGCAGCCGGATGAGCCACGGCAGTGTGCCGCCCTGGACGACGAGCGTCACGACGGCGACCGTGAAGGCGATGAGGACGAGCTGCTCGCGGTACGGGGTGCTCTGCGGCAGTGACTGTGCCGCGGCGAGCGTCACGACGCCGCGCATGCCCGACCAGCTGAGGATGACGCCACCCCGCCAGTCGATCTGCTCCAGCCGCAGCTGCTCGAGGTCGGCGCGCTGCCGCTCGTAGGCGCGCTCCCGACGCCGCCGTCGATGCCATCGGCGGTTCTGTCTCGGGAACCGTTCCGAGTACCCCATCGACAGCCACCGTTGCAGGGTCTGCCGCTCGGCCCAGCGTTCTCGTGCACGGAGCCCGAGCACCAGCGGACCCACCCACAGGAACCGCAGCGCGATGAGCGCGGCCGTCGCGACGAGACCGATCCCGATGGACTCCTCGACGGACAGGATCTCGGCGTCGACGGCGCCGATGAGCGTCCGGATCTCGAGTCCGATGAGGAGGAACACGGCGTTCTCGAGCAGGAACTGGATGGTCCGCCAGTTGATGCGGTCGCTGATCCGCGCCTGGGCCGAGAACGCGGCCGAGCTCGCGTGCCCCGTGTACAGGCCGGCGATGACGACGGCCAGCACGCCGGACCCACCGAGCGCCTCGGTCGGCATGAACGCCACGAAGGGGACGGCGATGGAGATCGCGGTGTCGAGGACGGAGTCGTTGAGCTTCGACCGCAGCCAGACGGTGACGTACCCGGCGATGAAACCGACGATGATCGCAAGCACGACCGCGTAGACGAAGTCGCCGACCGTCGCCCACGGCGTGAGCATGCCGCCGGCCGCCGCAGCGCTCGCCGATCGGAGGAGCACGAGCGCGGTCGCGTCGTTCACGAGCCCCTCGCCCTCGAGCACGGTCAGGAGGCGGGGCGGGAGGCCGAGACGGCGTCCGATGGAGGTCGCCGCGACCGCGTCGGGCGGGCTGATGATCGCGCCGAGGGCGATGGCGGCGGCGAGGTTGAGGTCGGGCAGGAGGCTGAAGAGGAGGAAGCCGGCACCGAAGGCGGTGACGATGACGAGCACGACGGACAGACTCGTGATGGTGGCGAGGTTCCGGCGGAAGTCCATGATCGGGACGCTGATCGCCGCGGCGTAGAGGATCGGCGGCAGGACGACGTCGAGCACGAGTTCCGGTTCGACCTCGATCTCCGGGACGCCCGGGAGGTACGAGAGCCCGACACCGACGATCACGAGGATGATCGGCGCGGCGACGCCGAGCTTGCGGGAGAAGGCCGCGACGGCGACGATCACCGCGATGCCGACGACCGCATACACCCCGAGTTCCATAGCGATCAGGCTATCGGTCGCTCGACCGACCCCATCCCGACGGCTGTCGCGGGTGCCGGGAAGCTATTCGAGCAGGCCCCGGATGTCCTCCGCGGTGAGCGCCTGGCTGAAGACCGCGTCGTCGTCGAGGACCGCGGCGAAGAGCTCCGACTTCTTCGCCTGGAGCGCCATCACCTTCTCCTCGATCGTGTCGGCGGCGACCAGTCGGTAGACCATGACGTTCTCCGTCTGGCCGATGCGGTGCGTGCGGTCGATGGCCTGCGCCTCTGCTGCCGGGTTCCACCACGGGTCGAGCAGGAAGACGTAGTCAGCCTCGGTGAGGTTGAGGCCGAACCCGCCGGCCTTCAGGCTGATGAGGAACACGGGGGCGTCACCGGTGCGGAAACGGTCGATGACCTCACCCCGACGACGGGTGGACCCGTCGAGGTACTCGTACGCGATGCCCTGCTCCTCGAGCCGACGAGCGGCGGTGCCGAGGAAGCTCGTGAACTGGCTGAAGATGAGCGCCCGGTGCCCCTCGGCGACGACGTCGTCGAGCTGTTCGAGGAGTGCGTCGAGCTTGCTCGAGGGGATGCCCGCGTGCTCCTCGGCGTCGATGAGACTCGCGTCGAGGCTGAGCATGCGGAGGAGCGTGAGCGAGCGGAACACGATGAACCGGTTGCGGTCGAGGTCGTCGACGAGTCCGAGGAGCTTCTGCCGTTCGCGTTGGAGGACGAGGTCGTAGAGCTTGCGGTGGGCCGGTGCGAGCTCGATGCGCAGCACCTGTTCCTGCTTCGGCGGCAGTTCGGGCGCGACCATCTCCTTCGTCCGGCGCATGAGCAGCGGTCGGATGCGTCGGCGCAGGGTCTGCAGCCGACTGGAGTCGAGCCCCTTGCCGATCGGCTTGACGTAGTGCTCGGTGAAGCGTGGCGCTGACGCGAACAGGCCCGGCGCGACGATCGACAGCAGCGACCACAGCTCCATGAGGGTGTTCTCGATGGGCGTGCCGGTGATCGCGAGCTTGAACGGTGCCCGGAGGTCGACGGCGCACTCGTGCAGCTTGGCGCGGTGGTTCTTCACGAACTGCGCCTCGTCGAGGATGAGCCCCGACCACTCGACCGCCTGGTACGCCGCTGCGTCGAGCCGGAACAGCGCATAGCTCGTGACCACGATGTCGGCGCCCGCCGCGAGGTCCGCGATCGACGCGCTGCCCTTCGCCTGCGTGGCCGTGATGCTGCGGACGACGAGGCCGGGCACGAAGCGCGTGGCCTCGGCGACCCAGTTGGAGACGACCGACGTCGGGGCGACCACGAGGAACGGTGGTGCCGTGGACCCGGTGGTCTCGCGCGCGTGGGCGACGAGGGCGAGCGTCTGGAGCGTCTTGCCGAGGCCCATGTCGTCGGCCAGGATGCCGCCGAGTCCGTGCTGCCAGAGGAACGCGAGCCAGCGGAAGCCCTCGACCTGGTAGGGCCGGAGGTCGGCGTGGAGCCCCGACGGCAAGGGGGTGTCGGGGACCGCTTCGATCGCGTTGAGTCCGGCTGCGGCCTCGCGCCAGGAGACGGCCTGCTCGGTCTCGTCGGCGAGGTCTTCGAAGTCGGCCCAGAGGCTCGCCTGGTAGCGGCTGATGCTCGGCTTCGTCTCCCACTCCTTGAGCGCGGCCGCCTCGGTGAGCAGTTCGCGCAGGCGGTCGAAGGCGGGATGCTCGAGCGAGAGGTAGGTGTGGTCGACCATGAGCAGCTTCGTGCGCCCCTTCGAGAGGGCCTTGAAGAGGGGCTCGAAGGGGACGCTGTACTCGCCGATGTGGATGACGATCCCGAGGTCGAACCAGTCGCGCTGCTCCGTCTCCACCGTGGTGACCGAGATGTGAGGTGTGCCGGTGAGCTCCCGGTACTCAGGGCGGTCGCCGGACACCTCGACGAGGACGTCGTCGAGCGATTCGAGGACGGGCAGGGTGCGCTCGGTGACGAGTGCCGCGTCGAACTCCGTCAGGACCTGCGGCCTGGGCGGCCAGACGCCCGGGGTCGTGAGCTCGTCGAACGAGCCGGCGGCGAGCGCGCGGCGTTCCGGTTCCGCTGCGGCGGCGATGGCGGCACCGACCCGGTCGAGGATGGCCCGTTCCGCGCGTTCGTCGCGGAGGACCTCCGCTGCGGCAGCTCCGGTGGCGGCGTCAGTCGGCGCGCCGTTCGGCACCGTGGACACGAGTGGTCGCCCTGCGGCAAGCGCCGGGGTGCCGCCACCGATCGGGACGCGCTGGGCCGGGGCGTACTGCCAGAACCAGGCGAGGCGAAGGGTCTGCTTCGGTTCGAACGAGGCCGCGAGCACGAGCACCGGTGGCACGATCTCGGGGAGGGCGACGGTGCCGTCCGTCGAACTCAGCGAGATGCTGCGGCGGAGTCGTGGGACGTAGTGCTCGAGGAACTCCGCCACCTCGGCTTCGGGGACCACGACGGGCTCGCCTGGCCCGAGGAGTCCGCGGGCCTCGTCCGTCAGCGGTTCGGCGAGGGGTGCGAGCACGAGCGCCTGCTGGGGTTCGAGCGTGTAGTGGTAGAGCCCGTGGTCGCCGAGGGCTCCGCTCGTGGCGGCGTCGACGTCGGTGCCGTCGATCGTCACGACGGATCGGAGGACCACGCCCTCGTCGTCGTGCGCGGCGTCCAGCCGGATGGCGGCTGTGGTGCCGAGGGTGACCGTGCCCTTGCGCGTGCCGACGAGTTCGATCCCGAGTTGGGCCGCCTCCTCGAACAGATGCCAGAGGACGGGGCTGCCGAAGTCGTCGAGGACGAGCCAGTCCGAGTCACCGGCGTAGGCACCGGCCGGCGGACGGGTGGCACGCAGGAGCGCCTGGAACTGCGTGAACCACTGCTGGTGCGCCGGATCGAGCGACAGCCGGTGGCCCTGGTGCGTGAACGAGGTCCACGAGATCGTCGACTTCACGAAGCCGCCGCCGGCCTTCCTGACCACGGGTCGGACGGCGATCCGGCGGGGATGCCGCGGCTCGGGCGGGCCGTCGGCAGTGCGGGAGGTCGGTCCGCGCCAGCGTTCGGCGGTGCGCGGGATGCTCTCGCGGACCTCGAACTGCAGGCCCATGGCCGTCGGTGCCGTGGCGCGACCGGCGTCGCCCGCGAGGGAGTCGAGTCGGTTCCGCCAGCTGGGCGGCGCCGTCGGCGTCTGCGGGCTCGGGTTCCACCGCGCTGCTCGCCGTTCCGCCTCCGGACGCCAGGCGTCAGGGAGGTCGTCGAGCTCGTCGAGGGCGTACATCGGCTGGTGCTCGGCCGGTTCGTCGAGCGCGGGGTCGTTGATGGGCGCGGTCCAACGCCGGTCGGAACGCCAGGACGCCTCCTTCCCCGAAGGCGGCCGTTGTGGGGCCACCCACCGGTCGGAGCGACCTTCGGCCCGGAGGTGGGCCGCGTTGCTGTGCAGCAGGGTGGCGACGATGTGCTTGCAGTCACCGCGGAGCGGGCAGGAGCACGCGCTGCCTTCGATCCGAGCGAACCCGCCGGTGTCGTCACCGAGGTCGACGATGCAGGCGTACGGCACGTCGGTGGAGCCTTCGACGATCCCATGGAGCCGACGCTTGTCGGGGTCCCAGTCGGCGGCGGTGACCCGGCCGTCCCTCGCGTAGACCCGGCCGCGGTCGAACGCCACCCGCCCGACGAGCCGGACGAGGTCGGCCACGTCGACCAGTGGTGCGGGCTCGGGAGTCATCGCCCCATGGTCTCACGCACGACGGACACCCTTCCCTCGGGCCAGCGCGGTGCGCTGACGCGAGCGCGGGTCTCCGACGTGAGCGCGCCCCTCCACACCTGTGGGTCGCGGTCGGTCCAGCGCCCCGCGCTGACCACAGCACCGCCCGAGGCACGTCCGGCGGCTCGTAGAATGAAGCAATGACCTCTCTCCCCCACGACGAGCCTGCGAACCACGCTCCCGGCGACGACGCGGGCATCGATCCCACCGATCTCGAGGTCACACTGCGCGTCCTCCAGACCATGGCGACGATGGACGAGGAGCACCCCGACTACCTCCAGGTGCGCCGCGCCACCGCCAAGATGTTCAAGGCGGTCAAGAAGGAGCGCCGACTCGACCGTCGGGCCCGGATCGCCGACGCCGACCGCGCCGTGATCGCCGCCACCGCGACGGGCGCCCCCGACCGCATCGACGACGAGACGCGGGGCATTCCGCTCGCCACCACCACGACGGCTCCGACCGCCGGCGAGCTGCTGGTGCCGCGCAACTGCTACATCTGCAAGCAGCCGTACACGACGGTCGACGCGTTCTACCACCAGCTCTGCCCGCAGTGCGCGGCGATGAGCCACGCGAAGCGCGACGCCCGCACCGACCTCACCGGCAAGCGCGCCCTCCTCACGGGTGGCCGCGCGAAGATCGGCATGTACATCGCGCTGCGACTCCTGCGCGACGGTGCACACACCACCATCACGACGCGGTTCCCACGCGACGCCGTCCGACGCTTCAGCGCGCTCCCTGACAGCGCCGACTGGCTGCACCGCCTGCGCGTCGTCGGCATCGACCTCCGCGACCCGGCCCAGGTCATCGCCCTCGCGGACTCCGTGGCTGAGCAGGGTCCGCTCGACATCCTCATCAACAACGCCGCGCAGACGGTCCGCCGCACGAAGGGCGCGTACCAGCCGCTCGTCGACGCGGAGCTCGCCCCGCTGCCCGACGGCCCGCTGCCCGAGCTCGTCACCTTCGGCCACACGAACGACGCACACCCGCTGTCGCTCGCGGCGTCGGTGTCCGCGCACCCGATCCTCGCCGCTGCGGCCGCCAAGGCCGACGCCCTCACCGAGGCGGCCATGACGGCCGGGTCGTCCTCGCTCGAACGCCTCGCCGCCGGTACCGCGATCGACGCCGGTGGACTCGTGCCCGACGTCGACCACAGCAACAGCTGGGTGCAGAACGTCGACCAGGTCGAGCCCATCGAGATGCTCGAGGTCCAGCTGGCGAACGCCACCGCCCCGTTCATCCTCATCAGTCGCCTGCGTGCCTCGATGGCCGCATCCGACTTCCCGCGCACCTACGTGGTCAACGTCTCCGCGATGGAGGGCGTCTTCGGTCGCGGGTACAAGGGCCCGGGCCACCCGCACACGAACATGGCGAAGGCCGCGCTGAACATGCTCACCCGGACGAGCGCGCGGGAGATGTTCGAGACCGACGGCATCCTGATGACGAGCGTCGACACCGGCTGGATCACCGACGAGCGCCCGCACCCGACCAAGGTGCGACTGGCGGAGGAGGGCTTCCACGCCCCGCTCGACCTCGTCGACGGCGCGGCGCGAGTGTACGACCCGATCGTCCGCGGTGAGGCCGGCGAGAACCTCTTCGGCGTCTTCCTCAAGGACTACCGCCCGAGCTCCTGGTGAGCTTCGACGCGCGGTCGTGGTCGAGGTCCAGGCGATGATCGGTCCGGACGCCGTCCGCTTCCTCCGGGAGGCACCGCTCGGTTCGCGGGTCGTCGTGCGGTTCGCGCTGCCCGAAGGCGCCGAGGCGGGTGCGACCGACGCCCTCGGCGAGCTCGTCGAGCGGTCGGACACGGGCTGCACGGTCGAGACCAAGCGCGGACCGGTCGTGATCGCCGACGCCGACGTCATCGCGGCGAAGCGCGTCCCGCCGGCACCGGCACCACGGGAACGCCGCCGCTCGCCCTAGGCTGGGCCGATGAGCAGCGAAGTCACCCAGGACCCGTCGCCGACGCAGCATCGCGTCGAAGTGACACTCCGACGTCCCTGGTACGGCGCCCTCCAGCGTCCGACGGTGGTGTTCGACGGGCGCGGCCAGCCGGCGCAGTGGGGCACGGGGAGCTGGCAGGTCGGCGGGACGGACGTCTCCTTCGAGGTCTTCCTGTTCAACCGGGTCTGGCGGTACGGCGCGGCCCGGACCACCTTGACCGCCGGCGTCGACACGTCGCTCGTCTACCGCGCTCCACTCCTGCCATTCCTCCCCGGTCGGTTCACAGCGAGCTGAGCGGTGGCTCGGAAGCCCGTCGGCGGCCGCCCCTAGGCTGGCCGGATCACCCCATCACGCACGGGCATCGGGAGAACACGGCATGGCGAAACGCACCGGAACGACGGCACCACGGCTCGACCCCGTCCGTCTCATCGGATTGACCGACGGCGACGAGGGCGCCCTCGACGCGCACGACAGCGTCGAAGGCCTGCGGTTCGCCGACCTCGACCTGTCGCACCGCGACCTCTCGGGCATCACGATCTCTGAGTCCTTGCTCACCGGCATTCGAGCCGACCAGACCGACTTCCGGGCGGCGTCGTTCCTCGACACCCGGCTCGAACGATGGGACGCGCCCATCCTCCTCGCCCCTCGGATTCGGCTGCGCGACGTCGAGCTGGAGGGCTCCCGGGTCGGTTCCGCCGACTGCTACGACGCGAACTGGCAGTCGGTGCGGGTCACCGGGTGCAAGCTCGGGTTCGTCAACCTGCGAGGTGCTGTCCTGCAGGACGTCCTGTTCGAGGACTGCACGATCGACGAACTGGACCTCGCCGATGCGACGGCCACCCGGGTGCGGTTCGTCGACTGCACCCTCAACAGTCTCGACGTCACGCGGGCGAGGCTCACCGACGTCGACCTCCGGACGCTCGAGCTCCGGCGCATCGCCGGCATCGAGCATCTGCGGGGCGCGACGATGACTCCGTTCCAGGTCGGCGAGCTCGCGGCGATGTTCGCCGAGCAGTTCGGCATCCGAGTCGAGGACTGACCTCCCGGGTTGCGCCAGCGCGGTGCGCTGACGTCACCGCGGGTCTGACGCGTGGGCGCGGGTCTCCGGAGGCCCGCGCTCACGCGTGTGCCCCGCGCCCACGCCGGTTCCCCAGCGCTCGCGCCAGCGCACCGCGCTGGCACCCGAGCCATCGGCACCCGCTACCGGGGCAGACGGACCCCGATGCGCTCCAGGTGTGCGTTCGAGAAGGTGCCTGCCGGGTCCAACTCCTCGAAGAGGTCCCGCGCGTCGGCCAGCCGCGGCACGACCTCGGCGATGCGCTCGGCGGTCAGGAGGTTGAGCTTGCCCCAGTGCGGGCGGGCACCGAAGGGCGCGAGCGCCTCCTCGATCGCGGGCAGCACCGCCCGGACCTCCTCGGGCAGATTGCGCCACGTGAAGTGCACGGCGAGCATCTCCCGGTGGTACGCACCGCTCAGCCAGAGCTTGTCGGGCGCTGCCGTGCGCAGTTCGGTCACGAGCAGCAGCGGAGCGATGCGGTCGCCGAGCGCACGCAGGGCCGTGATCGCGGCGGGTCCGTCGGCGCGGTCGATGAAGTACTCGGTCTGGATCTCGTCACCGTTGCTCGGCGTCGACTCGAGCCGGAAGTGCGGCAGCCGCTCCCACCAGTCGCCGGGGACACCACCCTGCAGCGTGAGGTTGTCGGGGTCCGTCTCGACGAGGTTGCCGGCGGTCAGGGAGTCCCGCTGCACGCCGAGCCACGACTCCGGGACCACGGGCAGCTCGTCGTCACCGGCGGCCAGGCGGGTCTTCCACCAGATCTGCTCGACGGTGTCGCCGAGCCAGTTCGTGAAGATGCTGACGCTGTAGGCGCCGCCGGTGACGCCCTCGAAGTCGGCGAGGACGGCGTCCCACGGGACGTCGCGGTAGACGTCCTGACGCACGCGGTAGGCGGGCTGCACGTCGACCGTCACGCGCACCACGATGCCGTACGCGCCGAGCCCGACGACGAGTCCGTCGAAACCGGGGTCCCCACGACGGACGTGGACGAGCTCGCCCGTGGCGTCGACGTACTCGAGGCCGCTCACCGCTGAGGACAGGATGCCGTTGTCGTTGCCGGATCCGTGGGTGCCGGTCGCGATCGCGCCGCCGATGGAGATGTGCGGGAGCGAGCCCATGTTGTGGAAGGCGAGGCCCTGTTCGGCGAGCCAGGCGGCGGCGATCCCGTAGCGGGTCCCGGCTCCGATCGTCACCGAGCCGGCGGCCTCGTCGAACACCGGGTCGGCGGGGATGTCGAGCACCGTGATGAGCGTGCCGTCGGAGTCGGCGAGGTCGGTGAACGAGTGTCGGGTGCCGAGGGCGCGGACGCGCGTGCCCGTCCTGGCGGCCTCCGCGACGAGTGCGCGGACCTCGTCGATCGACGTGGCGTTCACGATCCGCGGCGCTGCGAAGGTGTGCGTGCCGGCCCAGTTGCGTTCAAGCGTCATGAGCGCAAGCTTGCCAGAGCCGGGGCGACCCGCAGGCGTTCCCGAAACATTTCCGGTCAGGCGGGCGGGGCGGCGTGCTTGTTCTCGAGCAGGATGCCGACCGAGACGAGCACGACCGCGCCGAGGAACTGCGCGATGATCCAAGGGATGCCGCTGAACGGGAGCGGGAGGACCGGGTTCCACACGATCGCGACGAGCAGCGTCGGGATCATCCAGAGCGGCTGCTTGGCCTGCCAGGCGAACACGGCCATGATGAGCGCGAGGATGCTCACCACGAACAGCACGATCGTGAAGGCGTCGAGTTCGAGCAGTGCGAGCCCGAGCATGAGCGCGACCGCACCCATGATGCCCGGGATGAGCGCCGGGCGAAGGGCGAAGGGTGCGGGTGCGGGGGTCGGACTCGGCATCCCACGAGTTTACGTGGAGTGGCGGGGCGTCGCCGAGCGGTGCGGCGGGGCCGATGCGGCACAATCACTGCATGGGGGTTCTCATCTACGGTGCCGGAAGTCACTACGACTTCGACGACCGCGTGCTCGCCCACCTCAGGGCGGCGATCGGCAACAAGCTGCGTCGTCGGGAGTCCTTCTTCGTCGAATGGACGAAGGGGGCTGTGGACGGCGGCGGGCGGGTGAGTCTCTGGATCACGAGCGACGTCCCGTTGCAGTTCCGGTTCGCGCAGCCGGAGCCGTCGGTCAACCAGGCGTGGGTGCGCGCCCTGCTCGACTCCTCCTACACGCCGGGCGGCATGATGCTGACGCCAGAACCCAGCACTGCGACCGATCCGGAGACGGCGTGAGTGGAGGGCTTGCTCAGCGCTGCTCCACCAGCGCGGCGAGTTGTTCCGTGACAATCCCCCAGCCGGCGTGGAAGCCGAGTTCGAGGTGTTCGTCGCGCTGGGCGACCCCGCTGTGGAGCGCGGTCGCTCGGTAGCGGGTGCCGTCGGGGTGGTCGGCGAGGTCGATCACGGCGGTGATGAACGGCTGCTCGGCTGGCCGCCAGCCTGCGGTCAGCGCCGTCGTCCAGACGAGACGCTGCTCCGGAACGACCTCCAGCACGCATCCGGTGATCTGCGGCACGAAGTCGACGCCGTCCTCGCTGAACTCGGTGCGGAAGGACCCGCCGGGTCGCAACTCGAACTCGACGACCCGACACACCGCCGGCGACGGCACCCACCACTGACCGAGCGTCGCGGGGTCGGTCCACGCCGCCCAGACGGCCGATCGCGGCGCGTGGATGATGCGCTCGACCAACAGGTCGCGCTCGTCGGCCGGTTCGGGTTGGGTGTGATCGGTGTCGCTCATGCGGTGCTCCTCCGTGGTCAGTCGTCGTCGTCCTCGACGCGGGCGAATCGCGGTCCCTCGTAGCCGTCGCGCGAGACGGGCTCGACGAACATCGCGAGCGGTCGCACCCACGACGTCGGCGGGGTCGTGGTCGTCCGGTAGAAGACGTACGGCTCCTCGGTCTCGCTGTGGCGTCCGACGCCGATGACCTCGTAGCGCGCACCCTTGAAGTGCCGGTAGGTGCCGGGCTCGACGCCGAAGGACTCGCCGTCGTCGGTGCTGGCCGTGCTGTCGTCGCTCATGTCGCGATTCTAGCCAGCGGGCGTCGCGGAGTCAGTGCTCGCTTCGTCGGCCCGGAGCTCGGACACGTGCCGCACCAAGTGCTGCATCTGACGGGGGAACGCCTCGCCGATGTCGATGCCGAACCGGTCGGCGAGCACGAGACAGGACCAGATGGCATCACACAGTTCGTGCTCGAGCTGTTCGAGTCCGATGCCGTCGATGCGACGCGTCCCTTCGAGCGTCATCACGATCTTGGCGAGGTCACCGACGTCGCCGACGAAGCCGAGGGCGACCTCCTGGTTCGTCCACGGGCGTCCGATCCGCTTCGTGCTGAGATCGTCGTAGGCGGCGGCGACCTCCATCGCGTGGGCATTCAGCGTTGCGAAGTCCTGAGTCATCCCCAGAGCCTAATGAGCGCGCAGCTTGGAGGCCCGACAATCACCCGGCGGCCGGCACGACGTCCCAGTGCTCGCGGATGAGCTTGTCGTCGACGCGGAAGATGTCCGCTGCCAGAACGGGGTCGTCCGCCTTCGCGCCGACGCTCTGCGAGAACGTCCACACGAGGTCGCCGTCGCTCAGCGAGATGACCGACTCCTGCGGCGGGAAGGTCGCGGAACCCGAGAAGAAGGACTTGAGCGCTGCCGTGCCGTTCGGTGCGACCGGGTTGTGCTGGAGGTAGGCAGGGTCGAACGCTTTGTCGAGGATGGAGACGTCCTGGTCGCGGAACAGCGTGTTGTACGCGCTCACCGCGAACGTCCGGTTCTGCTCCTCCTGCGACTCCGACGGCGCGACCGCGGGCTTCGCCGGGCTGTAGAGGTCGCTGAACATCGTGTTGGTGTTCCCACTCGCCGGCGTCCCGGTCGCGATCGGCTGATCGAACGCCCAGCGCTCCACGACGGCGCCGTCCCGCACCCGGAACAGGTCGACAGCGGCCTCGCCTGTTCGTTCATCGGCCGGGTCGGAGGCGACCTGGTAGTGCACGGCGACGAGGTCGCCGTCAGCCGCGGTGTGCTTGACGACCGCCTGCGCCCCGGGGACCCGCGTCCGGTCGGCGGTGAACTCGGCGAGGACGCCGCTCGGACCAGACTTCTGCCCGGAACCGTGCGCGACGGCGTCGGCCGCGACCAGCTTGTCGGTCGTGGCAACCGCCTTCGAGGAGGCGGGGTCGGGGAAGGCGTCCGTATAGAGCTTGAGCACGGCGGCGAGGTTCTTCTGCTCGGTCTTCGAGTCGCTGCGGTCGCCCGTCGAGCCGCCGTCGGCACTTCCCTTCCGCGCTGTCGAGACCGAGGACGACGGATCGGGCACGGCTGCCGAGGTGGCCTGGCACCCCGCGAGCAGTGAGACGCCGGCGAGGACGGCGGCGGTGCGGACGAGGGGGACGACGAGGGCGCGTGATCTGGTCATGGAATCACTGTGCGACGGCGTTCTGAACCTCAGGTGAGGTGTCCCTGGGCTTCGCTGGGAATCCGTGTCTTTCAGTTCTGCGGCGGTTACCGCCCCGCGAGGTCTTTCATTCCGGGTGTTTCATCGGATCTGCGCGGCTTCCCACGCCAACCGTCCGCGCCGAGCACGGTAGGCCGCTGCTCGCGAGGCGGTGGCTAAGATCCGCTCATGAATGCCCCTTCAAACAAGCGTCCATTGTCGACGAAGATCATCGGCAGTGTCGCTGGCCTGATCCTCATCGCCTTGATCATCTGGATAGCCGTGAACACCATTGGGAGGGTGTAGCGAGGACGCAGGCATTCCTTGCCCACAACAACGAAACCGTTCCGGCTGCAGGCCTGAGAACCCTCAGACTGGGCTAGCCGCTCGGCCGGGTCAGCCAGACGATGACGACAATCGTGATGACGACGATCAGAAACCCGATCGCTGCGCGGATGATTCGGCGGCGACTGAACGTGCCCTTCCGCAACGAGTCTCGGGACACGCGGTCCAGATTCGGGAAGATCGCCTGAAACGGCGGCTCGGGCTCTCCTGGTGGGCTCGGAGGCGCCGCTTCTCCCGTCGGCAGATGCGCGCTTCGGTCACGTTCCTCATCGAAGGTAGCCATATTCGACTCTACCGAGCACCGGTCCGGCCCCTGGTACGGTCGAAGCTTCGGCTGGACCCGGGGGCGGGGGAACTATGCAGGGTAGGGCACGTCGTCGTGCCTGGTCGACGGCGCTCATCATCACCATGGCTCTTGTTCTGGACGTCGCCATGCACGTCTATCCGCTACGCCTCCTGGCGCTCGACTTCGAACGGTTCGGCGGCACCGCGGTGCCGCCGAGTGAGGCTATGCAATTCCCGGAGGGCACCGAACTGCTTCGCGTGCGGAACGAATGCACGAACGCCGGCAACGGCGGTTGCTGGTCTCTCTTCACCGTGCGACCACCGATCGGTGAAGCGCGTGTCGCGTTCGAGGACACCTACCTCGTCGAGTTCGGACGAGTGCCCGGGACCCTCTGGGACCCGCAGCCGATCAGCGTCTCGGCAAAGGAGTTCGGCGACGACGTCTGGGTCGTGCGCGGCGACTATCGGCGGGACGCGCCCTAGCGGATGACGCCGGGCCTGCACCGAAAAGCCCCCTCCGTCCCGGTGTTGCTCGGGGATGCACGGGGCCTCATCGTGGCGGTACCGATGGGATTCAGTTCCATTTGCGCCGTCACGAAACCATCGCGCCCTTGCGAAAAGCCCCGCCAGATCAGCGCAAATGCCAGCGTCGCCTCACAGGTACACGCACCCGTCCACGGGGAGATCTGCACCAGAAATGCACCACGGCGCATGCGATCCGCTGCCGTGAGGACCCGGGTCCGATTGGACTTTGCTGACGCGTCGCCGTCTCAAGATCAGCTCACGCGCGGTCGGATGACGCCGGACCGAGGGGGACCGATCGCTCCACGCCACGCGCAGTTGAGCGCTGTAGAGTTTGGGACATGTCGAGTCCCGAGTCAGACAGGCCAGGGGTTGTCGGTCACACCGCCAGCCCCGTGAACCAGTAGTTGCGACGCCCACGATCGGTGTGCGCGTATTTCTGGCGTGCCCGGGGTACTGGCCGTGGTGACAAGAAGAACCATTTCTTGATCTCTCACCTCGGAGTACTCGATGCCTTTTGCTCTCTACATGCTTGCTCTGGCGGTTTTCGTCATGGGCACCTCAGAATTCATGCTCGCGGGATTGCTCCCCGCGATCGCGACCGAGCTTGACGTCTCGGTCGGCACGGCCGGCCTGCTGACCTCGGCCTTCGCGGTCGGTATGGTCATCGGCGCGCCAGTAATGGCGGCGTTCGCTCGCCGCTGGCCACCGCGGCTCACGTTGATCGTCTGCCTTCTCGTGTTCGCGGGAAGTCACGTGGTCGGAGCGATGACACCCGTGTTCTCGCTCCTCCTCATCACCCGGGTGCTCAGCGCTCTTGCAAACGCAGGATTCCTCGCCGTAGCACTGAGCGCGGCAACTACCCTCGTGCCAGCGAACCAGAAGGGGCGGGCACTGTCGATCCTGCTCTCCGGCACGACGATCGCAACCGTCGCGGGTGTCCCCGCGGGGTCTTTGCTCGGCACAGCGCTGGGCTGGCGAACGACGTTCTGGGCGATCGCAATCCTCTGTATTCCGGCGGTCTGCGGAGTCATCCGAGGGATCACGAATAACGCCGGTCAGACCGATTCAAGCGCTTCCTCGCCACGGCTTCATGCCGAGCTCAGCCAGTTGGCACAGCCGCGGCTCATCCTGGCCATGGCACTTGGAGCGGTGATCAACGGAGGGACCTTCGCGGCATTCACTTTCCTCGCACCCGTCGTGACCGAGACCGCGGGGATGGCTGGTGGGTGGGTGTCCGTCGCGCTGGTGATGTTCGGCATGGGATCGTTCCTTGGCGTCACGATTGCAGGGCGACTGTCGGATCGACGCCCCGGCGTCGTGCTTGCGGTCGGCAGTCCGCTGCTGCTGACAGGCTGGATCGCATTGGCATTGGTCGCGTCGCATCCCGTCGCGCTTATCATCCTCGTCTTCGTTCAGGGCTTCCTGTCGTTCGGCGTGGGTAGCACCGTGATCACTCGTGTGCTGTATGCGGCGTCGGGTGCGCCAACGATGGGCGGTTCGTACGCAACCGCAGCATTGAACATCGGAGCTGCCGCGGGGCCCGTGCTTGGCGCGTTCGGGCTCGCGACCGGGCCGGGCTTACTCGCTCCGATCTGGATCGCATCGACGCTGACAGCGATCGCTCTCGTCATCATGCTCCTCGCGGGGCACGCGCTCACGAAGGCTGCTGCGGAGGCGAGTCGATGACTCACCCGAGTGCGCTTCTCAAGCTTCGTACATCCTCGACACCTGAGCCGTCATGCGAGGTCGGATCTGACCCCGTTCGAACCCCGCCGAATGAACCTTGATCGGCACACTTGTCCGAAGACCTGCATGACGCTCGCACCACGCCACAGCCAGAAATACAGAAAACCCCTGGACAACCAGGGGTTTTCTATGGCGGTACCGGTGGGATTTGAACCCACGGTGCTCTTTCAAGCACACAACTTTTCGAGAGTTGCACCTTCGGCCGCTCGGACACGGTACCGGGGTCGAGTGTAATAGAAGACGAGCGCCGACGCGAATTGAGCGATGCCGGTCATCCACAGGCGGCGCGGAGGGCCGGCGGTGTCGGCGGCCGCGCTTAGGCTGGCCGCATGGCCAAGGCACCCTCCCCCGCATTCCGCTGCACCGAATGCGGCTGGACCACCGCCAAGTGGGCCGGCCGATGCGGTGAGTGCCAGCAGTGGGGCACGGTCGTCGAAGCCTCGGCTCCCACCGGCGTCCTCGGCAAGCTGACCCCGATCCGCGCCACGGACGAACGCGCCGCACGCCCCATCACCCAGGCAAGTGCCGACGAGGCACCACGCTGGTCGAGCGGCATCGCCGAGTTCGACCGGGTGCTCGGCGGCGGCATCGTCCCCGGCGCCGCGATCCTCCTCTCCGGCGAGCCGGGCGTCGGCAAGTCGACCCTGCTGCTCGAGGTCGCGTCCCGAGCGGCGAAGACCGGCGCCCGCGTCCTCTACGTCAGCGCCGAGGAGTCGGTCGGCCAGGTCCGCCTCCGCGCCGAACGCACCGGGGCACTCCACGACGACCTCTACCTCGCCTCCGAGACCGACCTCGCCACCATCCTCGGCCACATCGACCAGGTGCAGCCCAAGCTCCTCATCGTCGACTCCGTCCAGACCGTGTCCTCCTCGCAGTCCGACGGCCTCGCCGGGCAACCCGGCCAGGTCCGCGAAGTCTCCGCCGTGCTCACCCGTATCGCCAAGGAACGCGACCTCCCGATCCTCCTCGTCGGCCACGTCACGAAAGACGGCTCGATCGCCGGCCCCCGGCTCCTCGAGCACCTCGTCGACGTCGTGTGTCAGTTCGAAGGCGACCGCCACACCGCGCTCCGCTTCCTCCGCGCGCAGAAGAACCGCTTCGGCGCCACCGACGAGGTCGGCTGCTTCGAGATGGCCGGCGACGGCATCGCCGAGGTCCCCGACCCCAGCGCCCTCTTCCTCAGCCAGAACGAACCCGTGGCCGGCACCTGCGTCACCATCGTCATGGAAGGCCGACGCGCCCTGCCCGTCGAGGTCCAGGCGCTCATCAACAAGACGCAGGCACCGAACCCCCGTCGCGTCACCAACGGCGTCGACCCCTCCCGCGTCGCGATGATCCTCGCGGTGCTGCACGGCCGCTACTCCTACGACCTCACCGACCACGACGTCTACATCTCCACCGTCGGCGGCGTGAAGATCAGCGAACCGGCAGCCGACCTCGCGATCGCCCTCGCCCTGGTCTCGGTCATCCGCGACCTCGCCCTTCCCCGCGACCTCGCGGCCTACGGCGAGATCAGCCTCAGCGGCGAAGTGCGCCCGGTGAGCGTCGCGAAGCAGCGCGGCTCGGAGGGCAACCGCCTCGGCTACAGGCTGCTGCTCAACTCCGACGTCAGCAACGACCTCAAGTCGGTGCTGGGCATCGCGAAGACCGCAGCCGAGGCAGTACAGCCCGCCCGACGCGAACGCGAGCTCGACGCGGCCTTCTGAGCGCACCCGCGCACCTGGTCCACGAACCAGGCCCGGGGGCGTACTGCTCACAACTCCTGCGGACTGGTCCCGCAGGGCCCCAGAACGGGACCTGCCGGGGTTCGGAGGACGACGTGCAGGAGTTGTGAACCGCGGACGACGCAGAGAGCGGGACTTGCGGTCGGGGTCGGGCTATTCGGCGGCCGGCGCCTCGAGCTCGAGGACCCGCAGCAGTTCCTCCGGCGAGGCCTGCAGCGAGTGCGGACCGGCGACGTCGAAGAGCACCGTCTCGATGTCGTCGCCGTAGGTGCGGAGGAAGCTCGCCAGCCAGGTGCCGTCGTGCAGGCCGACGTAGGGCGGCAGAGCGGCCGGCTTGTTCTTCGCATCGGAGAAGAGGAGCAGCGCGAGCCTCGCGGTCTCGGGCTGACGGAACATCCAGACCTCACCGGTCTCGGTCGGCTTGTCGGGGTTACCCGGCTTCATGAGCGGGACGACGAACCGCCCGTTCCGCAGGGCGAGGGCCACGGCCACCATGTCGCCGGCGGCGAGGGCCGCGGCCAAAGGCTCGGAACGGAACTCGGGTCGCTTCTGCTTCGCCATGCGTCCATTGTCGCAGGCTGGTGCGGGGCTGCGGGTCGAGCACTTCGACAGGCTCAGTGACCGGGGGGGGCTCAGTGACCGGGGCGGCTCGGCGAGCAGGTTCCGTCAGTTGAGCAGGAACTGCGCGCTGTCGGCGGAGGCGAACCCACCGATCGACGTGTTCAGGTGGTAGGAGGCACCGCCGGCGGGCACCGGGTCGCGCGGCTGGTCGCAGGTGTCGGGCGCCGACCGCGTGCGGTCCCAGGTGATCGGCGGGTTCGACGAGACCGTCTTCCCCGGCTCGAGGAGCACCTGCTGGTCACTCGGTGCGGTCTGGCAGTCGGTCGACGTCCAGTACGGCTCCTCACCGCTCGAAACGGTGAACACCTGCTGGCTCGTGCCGGCGTTCATCGTGCACGCGGCCGAACCGGTGTTCGTCACACTGAGCGAGAGCTGCGGGAGTTCGTCCGCCGCGAAACTCGTCCCGTTCACGACCGCCTCGACGCGGATCTGGTCGGCCGTGCACGCGGCCGCCGAACCGGGGTCGGTCGTCGCGGCCTCATCGATCGGTGCGGTCGTCGACGCTTCCGGCGCAGCCGTCGGCGCGGGGGTCGCGGTGGGCGTCGGGGTCGGCGTCGCGGCGGTGTTCTCGGTGCCCGGACCCGACGCGAGCCGGACGATGAGCACGATGACCAGGACGATGACGGCGAGCAGGACACCGAACACGATCAACCTGCGTCGCCAGTAGACGGCGGGCCGCTCCGGTCCGCGGGGATTCGTGAGGCTCGACATGCTCACAGATTAAGTGCAGTGGCGCGGAAACGCCCGATGCCCCGCCGTCGGTGCGGACCGTGGTCCGACCGATGACGGGGCATCGGGATGGTGCCGGGTGGTGCTCGGTGGTGCGAGCGCCTAGAGCTGCTGCGCCGAGCGACGACGGGCGATCACGAGCGCGAGGCCGCCGACGAGGAGCAGTGCGGCGAGCGCCGCGTTCCCCCACGGCTCGGCACCGGTCTTGCTCAGGCTGCCGTCCTGGCTGCCGCCGGCCGTTCCCGAACCGGTCCCGCCGCCCGCGCCGGGCTGGGTGCCCGGGTCGGTGCCGGGGTCGACCGCCGCAGCCTGCACGACGATGTCCTGCCAGCCGATGACGTTGCCGTCGGCGTCCTGGACGACGAGGCGGTGAGCACCGACCGGGGCGTCCTCAGGAACCGTGACCTGCACGTTGCCGTCCGCGTCGACCTGCACGAGGCCGTCGCTGACGAGGATCGGGTCGGAGTGCAGCCAGACGCTGACCCAGGTGCCGGCGTACTCCTTGCCGACGTGGATCGTGGCGAGCTTGCCGATGATGAAGTCGGTGATCGCCTTGATCAGGTCCTTGAGCGCCTGGATGAGCGCGGACTCTGGTGCGGGCGTCGGCGGCGTGACCACCGGCGGCGTCGCGACCGTGAGCGGCACCGTCAGCGTCGTCCCCGACTCGAGTGCCGTGAGGCGCACCGTCGCCGCGCCGTCGGCGGTACCCGCCGGGACGGTGAAGGACACCGTCGCGGCCCCCGCGGTCACCGGGACCGTCCCGATCGGCGAGCCGTTGAGTTCGATCGCCAGCGAGGTGTTCACCGGGCTGCCGGTCGAGGTGAGGTCGAGCTTCGCGACGTCGAACGAGACCGTCTTCCCAGCGGCGACCGCTGCGGTCGGCGCGTTCGTGACCTGCACGCTCTGGCGGGCGAAGTCCGGGGACACCGGGCTGTTCGCCGTCAGGTAGGCGATCCACGCGTCGCGGTCGACGAGACCGGAGTCGCGCGTGTCCGTGCCGTTCGCGAACTCACGGAAGTTGTCGCCACCCTGCAGCAGGAAGCTGAAGGAGCCGATCCGGTAGCTCTTGCTCGGGTCGATCGGCGCACCGTTCACCGTGATGCTCGTGATCCGCTGCCCCTGGGCCTTCGTGGGGTCAAACGTGTACTGCACGTTCGACGACAGTCCGAGCTGCAGGTACGGACGGGACGGCACGTTCCCGGCCGCGTCGAGCTGCCACTGCTGCTCGAGCACGGTCTTGAACTGTGCACCCGTGAGCGAGGTCGTCCATAGGTTGTTGAGGAACGGCAGCACCGCGTTCGCCTCGGCGTACGTGATGTCGCCCGCGAGGATCTCCTCACGCATGCCACCCGGGTTGACGATGCCGATGTCGGCTCCGCCCCGGTCGGCACTCGAGAGCGAGGCGCGGAGCGAGTCGGCGACGAGCGCACCGAGCGTCGACTCGGCGCCGCGGTCGTCCTTCACCCCGTTGTTGAACGCGCGGGTGATGTCGGCCTTCGCCTCACCGATCTTCTGGTTGCCGATCTCCGCCGCGACCGCGAGGGCCTTGTCGGTGATCGTCTTGACCGTCGCGACCGCGGGGAACTGCTTGACCAGGTCGGCCTCGGCAACGGTGGTGCGTGCGACGTTTTTCGCCGTGTAGGCGGTGACGTCACCCGACGCGCGGTCGACGGTCAGCGTGATCTGACCGATGAACTCGCCGTAGCTGCCGGTCTGGAGCACCGGACGGGTCTTGCCGGTCACGCCGGGGATCGGAGCGTCCCACGCGTACTGCTTGTGCGTGTGGCCGGTGAAGATGGCGTCGACGTCCGCGCTCGTCGTGGTGACGATCTCGGTGAAGGCGCTCTGTTCGGCGAGCTCCTGCTCGAGGGTCGCGCCGTCCGGCGTGCCTGCTCCAGCACCCTCGTGGTACTCGGCGACGATGACGTCCGCCTCACCGTTGGACTCGTCGCCGTCGGTGAGCTGCGCCGCGACGCGGTTCACGGCCTCGACCGGGTCCCCGAAGTCGAGGTCGGCGATGCCTGCAGGCGACACGAGCGTCGGCGTCTCCTGGGTGATGGCACCGACGACGGCGACCTTCACTCCGTCGATGTCGAGGATCGTGTACTCCTCGAGCGCGGGCTTCTTCGTGCCCTTCTCGTACACGTTGGCCCCGAGGTACGGCCAGGCCGCGTTCTTCCCGTCGGCCATGACGCGGTCGACGAGGTCGCCGTAGCCCTGGTCGAACTCGTGGTTGCCCACCGCGGAGGCCTTCAGGCCGAGTGCGTTGAGCACGTCGATCGTCGGCTGGTCCTGCTGCGACGACGAAGCGAAGAGCGAGGCACCGATGTTGTCACCAGCGGAGATGAACGCCGTCTGGTCGGGTGCGAACATCGCCTTGAGCTGCTCGATCGTGCCCGCGAACTTCGTCGTGTTGGCGTCGATCCGACCGTGGAAGTCGTTGATGTTGAGCAGGTTGACGGTCGCGGTCTCGCTCGCGTCGGCGCTGATGCCGACGATCACGGGGTCGTGGTCGCTCGAACGGAACATGTCCGGCACGTTGAAGTCGGTCACGTTCGCGTTGTAGCGGGAGTACTCGAGGGCGATCGACTCGACGGAGTTGATGTTCCACACGTCGGCACCGGTGACGCTCTGGTCTGCTTCCGGCGACGCGAAGATGTGGTCGAGGGACCCGACCGCACCGTCGAACGCGTAGGTGTACTCGCCGGTCTTGGCCTCCTGGCTGATGTAGCCGGCGTCGCGGAGCACGTCCAGCGGGTCCTCGGCGTCGTAGGAGTTGAAGTCGCCGACGAGGAAGACCTTCTTCGTGCCGATATCCTTCGAGACCGTGTCGGCGAAGGTCACGAGGGCCTTGGCCTGACGCGTGCGGTCGCCGGTGAAGGCGCCCTGGCCGGTGTTGGCGTTGTCGCCCGTCGCGGCCTTCGAGGTGCTCTTCGACTTGAAGTGGTTCGCGATGACGAGGAACGTCGCCGCGTCGTCCGCACCCTTGGGCTTGAACGCCTGCGCGTCTGGCTCACGGGCGTTGTCGAAGGCCGGCTCGTCGAGCAGGATGCGCGACTCGCCGACGGTCTCGACGGCGGCCGACTTGTAGATGAACGCCGTCCGGATGACGTCCTCGTCCGCGGGGACCTTCGCGGGCGACGGGACGAACGTCCAGGTGCCCGCACCGGCATCGGCGTTGAGCGCCGCGGTCAGGGTCTTCAGCGCGTCGTCGCGGTCGAGGCCGATCGAGGCGGAGTTCTGGATCTCCTCGAGCGAGACGACGTCGGCGTCGAGGGCGTTGATCGCCGAGACGATCTTCGCCTGCTGACGCGCCAGGCTCTCGGCCGTCGCCGCTCCTCGGACGCCGCAACCGGCGGCATCGGAGTCGTCGACGGTCGTCTTGCCGCCCTCGCGGTCGGTGAAGAAGGTGCAGCCGGTGCGCGAGTCGCCGGTGGTGGCGAAGTAGTTGAGCACGTTGAAGGTCGCGAGGGACACGTCGCCGCCGACCCCGCGAGGCGAGGTGGAGCGGGTGTTCTCGAAGGACGCCGGCTGCACATCCGCGGCGTTGGCGCCGGTGAGGTGCTGCGTGGGCTGGAACTTCCAGTTGCTGTTGCGGAAGTCGAAGACGACCGGTGCGGTGAAGTCGACGGCGGCACCGACCCGGACGGGCGCGGTGGTCGAGACGTACGGGAGCGGGATGCCCGTGTTCTCAGCCTTCGAGAAGTCCACGGTAGAGCCGTCGTCGAGGACGACCTTCTCCGCCGGCACACGGGCCGCGGCCGCGAGCGCCTCAGCGGAACCGGGCTTGCCGAGGACCGTCGGCGTGACGAACGGCGTCGTCGATGCCGCGAGCGCGACCTCGCCGTAGCGGTTCGTGCTGTAGGTGTCGGTGACCGAGTAGTCGCCGGCCGGGTCGAGCAGCATGCCCTCGAGACGCTCGCGTTCTTCATCGGTGGCCGGGAAGGCGACACTGGCGGCGGTCGGAGCGCTGACACCGGTGGCGTCGAGCACGGAGACGGCGGCCGGGTCGGTGACCTTCAGCTGCGTGAGGCCGTAGTACTCGTCCACGACGCCGGTGACCTGCAGGTACTGGCCGACGGCGACGGAGCCGACGGTGGCCGGCGAGTAGACGAAGACGCCGTCGGACGCGAGGTGCGTCGCGGGGTCGATCGCTCCACCGGTGCCCGCGGTCTGCAGGTAGTAGCCGTTGAAGCCGCCGGTCGGGAAGCTCGCGGTGACGAAGCCCGTGGTGGTGACCGTCTGGCCGACCATCGTGCTCGCGGCACCGGTGCCCTGGATTTCCGCGATCGTCGCCGTACCGGGCTCGACCGGGGTGGTCGGGTCGGTGGGCTCGGGGGTCGGCTCCGGCGTGGGCTCGGGGTCGACCGGGGTGTCGCCGGCGCTGTTCTGCGGCGTGACCGTGTCGCTGAGCGTGAAGTCGGCGGCGTTGCTGTCGGTGTCGGCGAAGGTGGTGCGCACGATCGACTGCGGAACGGTGTTGCCCGACGGGGACGGCGACGCGGCCGTCTCGAAGGTGTTCGACGTGCCGTAGCCGAGGAGGTCGACGACAGCCGGGTCGCCGACGACGGAGCCGGGCGTGAGCGTGACCGCAGTGGTCGAGGCGACGAGCGCGAGCGTGCCGTTCTGGCCCTGGGGGCTGAGGGTGCTCGTGACGTCGGGGGTCGGCAGGGCGACGCCGTTGGCGCCGTTCGAGGAGCCGGAGACGAGGTAGTAGCCGCCGGCCGCGATGGAGCCGGTGAGTGGCACGACGGTGGACGAGGCGCCGACGCCGTCGAGCTTGCGGTACTGGATCGACCAGCCGCTGACGTCGACCACCGCGTCGCTCGGGTTGTAGAGCTCGACGAACTTGTTCAGGTAGGGCGCGTTCGCGCTCCCGCCCGAGAGGTAGGCCTCGTTGATGACGACACCGAGGCCGTCGGTCGAGGCGACGGCTGGTGTCGCCACGAGGGGCGCGGCGACGAGCCCGGCAAGGGCGGCGAAGGCGGACAGCCTCCACGGGTGTTTGAACGACATGTGGCTCCGAATCGAGGGCCGTCCTCGTTCGGAGCGCGCGACAACGCACCCCCCATTCGAGGCACAGACGATGGGTAGTGCCTCACAAGCTAACCGACATGCGTGACGGAAGACCACCGCGAATGTGAACGGCACGTAAATCCGGGCCTGCTCATCTGAGCACGGGCTTCGCGCTGGAAACGAAGGAAAGCGCTGATCAGCGCGGCATTGTGAACGGTCTCATCGGTCACTCCGACGAGCACCAACCTTCAAGCTGTGGTTCAGAGCAGCTTGAGCATCCGCGTGTTACCGAGCGTATTCGGCTTGACCCGCGCGAGGTCGAGGAACTCCGCGACACCTTCGTCCGACGAGCGCACGAGCTGTGCGTAGACCTCGGGTGGGACGATCTCCTCGCCGATCTCCTGATAGCCGTGCCTCGTGAAGAAGCCGGTTTCGAAGGTCAGGCAGAACAGGCGACGCAGACCGAGCTCGACCGCGTCGTGCTCGAGGCGCTCGACGAGCGCGTGGCCGACCCCGGTGCCGAGGTGGTCTGCGGAGACGGCGAGCGTGCGGACCTCACCGAGGTCCTCCCAGATGACGTGCAGCGCGCCGCAGCCGATGAGTTCGCCGTCGGGTGTCTCGGCGACGCGGAACTCCTGGACCGCTTCGTAGAAGACGACGTCGTCCTTGCCGAGGAGGATGCGCTGCTGCACGAGTGGTTCGACGAGCGCCTGGATGCGGCGGACGTCGCTCGTGCGGGCGCGACGGACCACATACCCCTGCTGAGCCTGCTCGACCATCCCGCCTCCTCCTGTCAGAACCTCCGAGAAGTCTACTGACGCCAGCGCGGTGCGCCCGACCGAGCGCGGGTTGGTGGGCGCCAGCGCGGTGCGCTCGAGCGAGCGCTGCCGAAGCGGCATGAGCGCTACCCAGCCGCGCGAGCGCGAGCCTCCAGAGGGGCGCGCTCGGTCCGGTGGGGCGCGCTCACGTCAGCGCACCGCGCTGGCGCCAACGCAGGAAGTACGATCAATGCCAGGACCTCGGGCCCGCGGTGCCGGCCGGGTAGGTGTCGATCGACACCTCGTCCTTGCGCCACGCCTTGAGGACGGGCGCGACGATCCGCCAGCATTGCTCGGCCACGTCACCGCGCACCGACAGGGTCGGGTCTCCCTCGAGGATGCTCGACAGGACCTCGCCGTAGGCGCTGAGCTGCCCCGCCTGGAGTTCTGCGTGGAGGGCGACCGGGTCCAGTTCGAAGGGGTCGTCCTCGCCGTTGATCATCAGGTCGAGGTCGAGCGACGCCGGCTTCAGGCCGATACGGAGCCGCGCCGGGGTCTTCATGCCGTGCAGGCCGGACGGGAGGTGCGGCACCGGCTTGAAGGTGAAGACGATCTCCTGACGGGTGTCCGCCAACGCCTTCCCGGACCGCAGCACGAACGGGACACCGGCCCAACGCCAGTTGTCGATCGCGAGGGTCATCTCGGCGAGCGTCTCCGTGTGGTGCGACGGGTCCACGCCCTGCTCGTCGATGTAGGCGGGCAGCTTGCGGTCGCCGATCGTCCCGGCGCCGTAGCGTGCACGACGACTCTCCGTGCCGTTCGCCTTCCACGGACGGGTCGCCCGCAGCACCTGGGCCATGCCGCCGCGCAGATCCTCGGCGTCGACGCTCGCCGGTGGCTCCATGGCCGCGAACGCGAGGACGAGGAGCAGGTGACTCTGGATCATGTCGATCAGGGCGCCCGCACGGTCGTAGTACCCGGCGCGGCCCTCGAGGGCCAGCTGCTCGTCGAAGACGATGTCGACGCGTTCGACGTTGTCGGCGGAGAGGAGCGGTTCGAAGATGCGGTTCGCGAAGCGGAGGCCCAGCAGGTTGAGGACCGTCGACTTGCCGAGGAAGTGGTCGACGCGGAACACCTGCTCCTCCGGCACCAGGTGCTGGAGCAGGCGGTTGAGCGAGCGGGCGGAGGCGTAGTCGGTGCCGAACGGCTTCTCGAGGGCGAGCATGATGCCCTTGGGGAGCTCCAGCTTCCGGAGCGCCTTACAGGCGAGCAGGGTGATGGCGGGCGGCAGAGCGAAGTAGAGGGCAACGTTCGCTCCCGCGGCCGCGAGGACCCGTTCGAGCGACGCCGGGTCGGAGACATCGGCCTGCACGTAGGTGGTCTCGGCGACGATCGTCTCGGCGAGCTTCGACGGGGCGTCGGCGAATGCGGTCTCGACACGCTTCCGCCAGGCCTCGTCGCTCGACTCGGAGCGGTCGACCCCGATGAGGCGCACCGCCTCGCCACGCGGGGAGGCGAGGAGCGACGCGAGTCCCGGCAACAGGAGTCGGGCCGTGAGATCGCCCCCGGCACCGAGGATCACGAGGGTTCGAGGGGCGGAGGATTCCGAGGTGGCGGCGGTCATGCGGCGATCCTACGCGGTGGGCCGACGACGTCGCGCGGCCTTGCGCCCTCCCGAGGTCCGCCCCACCCCGGCCCAGTGCGGTGCGCTGACGCGAGCGCGAGGGTGTGGGCGTCAGCGCGGTGCGCTGACGCGAGTGGCGCGGTATGGGCCTCGCCGCGGGTCAGGGACGTGGGCGCGCCCCTCCGGAGACCCGCGCTCACGCGCTGGACCCGCGCTCACGTCAGCGCACCGCGCTGGCGACCGACCACAGCAGACCCGGGCGGGCAGGCAGTACTGTGAGCGCATGCGACTCGGAGTCCTCGACGTGGGATCGAACACCGTCCACCTGCTCATCGTCGACGCCCACCCGGGAGCACGGCCGATCCCCCAGTCGTCGCACAAGTCGGTGCTGCGACTCATGCGATACCTCACGCCGGATGGATCGATCAGCGATGAGGGCGTCGCGGTCATCCTCGAGTCGATCGGTGCAGCCGCAGCGATCGCCCGCGAGAGCGGCCTCGACGAGCTCCTCTCGATGGCGACCTCGGCCATCCGTGAGGCGACGAACGGGCCGGAGGTCCTCGCCCTCGTCGAGGAACGGACCGGCATCGCCCTGCAGGTCCTCTCCGGTGACGACGAGGCGAAGCTCACCTTCCTCGCCGTCCGCCGCTGGTACGGCTGGTCGGCCGGCGAGATGCTCCTCCTCGACATCGGCGGCGGCTCACTCGAGATCGCGGCCGGCGGCGACGAGTACCCTGATGTCGCGATCTCCCTCCCGCTCGGCGCCGGACGCTCCACCGTCGGCTTCCTCCACGACGACCCACCGACCGCCGCACAGCAGGAGGCACTCCGCCTACACGCCCGCGAGGTGCTCACCGCAGCACTCCCCGCGTTCGCCGAAGAGCCCGACGCCCATCACGTCGTCGGGTCGTCCAAGACCATCCGCTCCCTCGCACGCCTCGCTGGATCGGTGGCCGACGGCATCGGTGGCACCGAACGGTCGCTGCTCCGGCGCAGCCAGCTCGACGACTGGATCCCCCGGCTCGCCCGCATTCCGGCTGAGGCCCGCCCCGCGCTCCCCGGGATCACTGCCGACCGAACCTTCCAGATCGTCGCCGGCGGCATCGTCCTGTCCGAGGCGATGGCCGCCTTCCGCGTCCGCGAGCTCGACGTCTCCCCGTGGGCGCTCCGCGAGGGCATCATCCTCCGCTACCTCGACCGCCTCGGCTGACCGCCGCCGTTCGCTCGCCCAGGTTCGGGCGCTCCAGTGCTCGCGCGCCCGAAGATGGGCGAACGAACACGACCAGACACGACGAAGGCCCCCACTCCGCGGAGTGGGGGCCTTCGGTGACTCGGGACTACTCGCCCGTGATGGCGAGGTCCGGCGTGGCCGAACCCGTACCGAGCGACGCCTGCGCGTTGACGCCGGCACCGACCGACTCACCACGAGCCGAGGTCGTGAAGGCGAACGCGCCGTTCACGAAGTCGACGTGCACGTGGTCGCCGGCGTTGAGCTCGCCGTGGAGGATCTGCTCGCTGAGCTGGTCCTCGACCTCGCGCTGCATCGCACGACGCAGCGGACGAGCACCGAGGGTCGGGTCGAAGCCGACCTCGATGAGGCGCTCCTTCGCCGGCAGCGTGAGCTCGATCGTCATGTCGCGGTCGAGCAGACGCTCCGAGAGACGCTTCGTGAACAGGTCCACGATCTGCAGGAGCTCCGGCTTCGACAACTGCGGGAACACGATGATGTCGTCGACACGGTTCAGGAACTCGGGCTTGAAGTGCTTCTTCAGCTCCTCGTTCACCTTGCCGCGCATGATGTCGTACCCGGTCGAGGCGTTGCCCTCGATCTGGAAGCCGACGGGACCACCGGCGATGTCGCGAGCACCGAGGTTGGTGGTCATGATGATGACGGTGTTCTTGAAGTCGACGACGCGACCCTGACCATCCGTCAACCGGCCCTCTTCCAGGATCTGGAGGAGCGAGTTGAAGATGTCGGGGTGGGCCTTCTCGATCTCGTCGAAGAGCACGACGCTGAACGGCTTGCGACGCACCTTCTCGGTGAGCTGGCCGCCCTCTTCGAAGCCGACGAACCCGGGAGGAGCACCGAACAGCCGCGAGACCGTGTGCTTCTCGCCGTACTCCGACATGTCGAGGGAGATCAGCGCGCCTTCGTCGTCGAACAGGAACTCGGCGAGCGCCTTCGCGAGCTCGGTCTTACCGACGCCCGTGGGGCCGGCGAAGATGAACGAGCCCGAGGGACGCTTCGGGTCCTTGAGGCCGGCACGCGTGCGGCGGATGGTCTTGGAGAGCGCCGAGATGGCCTCCTCCTGACCGATGACCCGCTGGTGCAGCGCCTTCTCCATGAAGACGAGTCGCGAGGACTCCTCTTCCGTGAGCTTGAAGACGGGGATGCCGGTCGCCTGGGCGAGGACCTCGGCGATCAGACCCTCGTCGACCTCGGCGGTCGTCTTGACGTCGCCCGAGCGCCACTGCTTCTCGAGGCGAAGACGCTCGCCGAGGAGGTTCTTCTCCTCGTCGCGGAGCGACGCCGCCTTCTCGAAGTCCTGCTCCTCGATGGCCGTCTCCTTGGCCTCGCGGACGCCGGCGATCTTGTCGTCGAACTCGCGCAGCTCCGGGGGGCTCGAGAGGATCGACAGACGCAGGCGTGCACCGGCCTCGTCGATCAGGTCGATGGCCTTGTCGGGCAGGAAGCGGTCGGAGATGTACCGGTCGGCGAGGTTCGCCGCCGAGACGAGCGCGCCGTCGGTGATGGACACCTTGTGGTGTGCCTCGTACCGATCGCGCAGCCCCTTGAGGATGTTGATCGTGTGGGGCAGCGACGGCTCCATGACCTGGATCGGCTGGAAGCGACGCTCGAGTGCGGCGTCCTTCTCGAAGTGCTTGCGGTACTCGTCGAGCGTGGTGGCACCGATGGTCTGGAGCTCACCGCGAGCGAGCAGCGGCTTGAGGATGGAGGCCGCGTCGATCGCGCCCTCGGCGGCACCGGCACCCACGAGGGTGTGGATCTCGTCGATGAAGACGATGATGTCGCCGCGGGTGCGGATCTCCTTGGTGACCTTCTTCAGGCGCTCCTCGAAGTCACCGCGGTAGCGGCTGCCGGCGATGAGCGAGCCGAGGTCGAGCGAGTACAGCTGCTTGTCCTTCAGCGTCTCCGGGACATCGCCCTTGACGATCGCCTGGGCGAGACCCTCGACGACGGCGGTCTTGCCGACGCCGGGCTCACCGATGAGGACCGGGTTGTTCTTCGAGCGACGGGAGAGGATCTGCATGACCCGCTCCATCTCCTTGTCACGACCGATGACCGGGTCGAGCTTGTTGTCGCGCGCGGCCTGCGTGAGGTTACGGCCGAACTGGTCGAGGATCTGCGACCCGCCCTGTGCCTGCTGCTCACTCTGGTTGCCGCCGACCGGGGCTGCTTCCTTGCCCTGGTAGCCGGACAGCAGCTGGATGACCTGCTGGCGCACGCGGTTGAGGTCGGCACCCAGCTTCACGAGGACCTGGGCTGCGACGCCCTCGCCCTCGCGGATGAGGCCGAGCAGGATGTGCTCCGTGCCGATGTAGTTGTGGCCGAGCTGCAGCGCTTCGCGCAGGCTCAGCTCCAGCACCTTCTTGGCGCGCGGCGTGAACGGGATGTGTCCCGTCGGCTGCTGCTGGCCGGTGCCGATGATGTCGGTGACCTGCTCGCGCACGGCATCGAGGGAGATCCCGAGGGACTCGAGCGCCTTGGCGGCGACTCCTTCTCCCTCGTGGATGAGGCCGAGCAGGATGTGCTCGGTCCCGATGTAGTTGTGGTTGAGCATCTTGGCCTCTTCCTGGGCCAGGACGACGACACGACGCGCACGGTCGGTGAATCTCTCGAACATGATCACTCTCCTCCGGCACCGGGCAGGGTGGTGATGCCGTTAGTAGGAGCGTAACGACCGCCGCAGCTCTCTTCGCCCCTGTTCGCCGTGGGCGTGATGCGCGGCCACCGGGAACGCCGCAGCGCACGTGCACCGGGCACGTGCGCTGCGGGTGTCGGAGGATCGCGGCTCGGTCAGACCGGGAACCGGACGGTCGCCGCGAGGGCGCCCCCACCGGGGACGTCGTCGGCGCGGACGGCGAGAATCCGGGCGTCGGAGAGCAGCGCCCGGCGGAGGATCTCGTCGATCACGCCGTAGTTCGTCGCGTCGGCGTCGTCGGCGAGGGTGACGACACCGGTGGTCTCGTCGACCGTGCCCGGCAGGTTGCTGTCGATGTCGACGAACAGGGTGTCGACCGCGTTCGCCGTCGCGGCGCGTGCCACGTCGCCGAGGTCGGTCACGGCACGGCCGTTCGACGCGCGGGTGCCGAACTCCTCGCACAGTGCGTGCAGTTCGGCGGCGTACAGCTCGTCGAGGATCGGGCGGGCCGCCGCGGCGAGCTGCTCGTCCGAGCGCTCCTGCTGATTGCCCTCGATCTCGGGCTTCACCAACTGCTTCGAGGTGCACACCGATCGGAAGATTCCGGTCATCGGCTCGGCTCCGGCGAGGATCAACGGCTCCTTCGAATTCGCGAGGATAGGGGCGAGCGCCTTGTCGATCACCTGTGCATACTCCTGCATCCGGATCTTCTGGCCCTCCGACCCCTGGATGCGTCCGAGCTGCTCCCGACCGTTCGATCCACGCCCACGGATGGAGTCCACGGGGGCGGCCGCCGCGACGTCGTCGGGGATGTCCAGTTCGATGCTCGTCGCCGGGAGGTCCCGTGCCACGGCGACGAGCCGCACGCCGCTCTGCGCCAGGGCGAGCACGTAGGCGGATTGCGGGAACGTGAGGGCGCGCATGAGCGGCTTGATGTAGAAGCGGTCGGAGACCTCGTTGCACGAGCGCAGGACGTTGGGCACTCGGAAGTACCTGGTCGTCGACGGGCTCACGAAGATCGCGAGGCTCGACGACAGGTACCGCAGGAAGTCGGGGTCTTCGAGGAGCCGATCGATCTCGTCGGTGAACCGGCTGACGTCGGTGCGGTCCGCCCCGGCCGACGCCAACTGTTCGACGGCCTGTTTGACCTGGTTCTTCAGGTCGAGCCGGATGTGGCTCGTGTCCGCGGGGTTGGTGCTCGTCTCGAGGTAGATCGACACGCTCGACGCTTCTCGGGCGGTCGCGAGCTCGACGATGTCGGAGCGGGTCGGAATATCGGTGTGGTGCACTGATGCCTCCTTCGATCGCGTCAGGCGAAGGGTCGACCGGGAGCAGGCGACGCCGTCGTGGGCCTGACTTGACCCCAGTATAGGGAGCGCCAACCCCTCGATCCGGGGTCGATTCTGCGGACATTCGGAGCCGGGTCGGGCCGCGGGACCTCGATCCCGCGGCCCGACTCACGGCCTCGTCACTCGGTCGTGACCGAGCTGTCCGTCGGCTGCTCCGATGCGACGAGGCGTCGCGTCCGCCGCAGCGCGAGGACGAGCAGACCGGCGACGACGAGCAGGCCGGCCGCGAGGAGCGCGCCGGTCGTGAGCCCGGCGCCGGTGACGGCGAGCGGACTCGCGGTGTCCCGGCCGGTCGTGGCCTCCGGCGCACCCGGCGTCGCTCCCGGTCCCTCCGGAGCCGGGCCGGTCCCGGGCTCGGTCGCGATGAGACCGCCGTTCCAACGGAGGTCCTCGCCGTCGGTTCCGTTCGGCGACGGGTCCGCGATCACGATGTCCGGCATGACCCACTCCGCCGGGTTGATCGCGGAGTTCCGGAGATCGTCGTCGCCGACCCGAGGCGACGTGGCGTCGGCCATCAGGTCGTCCGGGAGTCGCACGTCGATCCGGTAGGCACCGGAGCGGAGCGCATCGAACCGGTATCGGCCGTCGACGTCGGTCGTGGCGGTCCGGGTGACCGGCTCCCCGCGTTTGTCGGTGCCGGTCAGTTCGAGCTCGACGTCTGCGACACCGGGCCCGGGCGTCCCGTCGAGCCCGTCGTCGTCGAGCCCGTTCGCGTCGAGATCCCACCAGATGCGTTCGCCGAGCGCCGAGCTCACCAGCTGCGCCGCGACCTGGGGCGATTGTGCGCCGAGCGATTGCGTCGCGGAGTGCACGACGGCGTCGTTCACGAACCGGGCGTCGACCGCGGCACCGGAGGTCGTCAGCTCGTAGTCGACGACCACCGGCGCGAACGGCGCGAGCTCGGCGACGGTGGCCTCGATCGCGGTCGCCTCTGCGATGGACGCCGGGCACCCGGTCATGCCGAACTCGTCCGCCGCGCACCACCGCGCTCCGTCCGGCAGGGTGCCGAAGCCGTCGTCGACGACGGGGTCGACGTTGCTCGCGACCGCATCACCGGGGGCCGCCGTGTAGCGGAGGTCCGCTCCGTCCGACGAGGCCGGACCCGCCAGGACGCCCTGCCCGGTCGAGCCACGTTCGTCGCCCGGGTACGGGAGGACGTCGATCATCCGCACCTCGCGCTGCACGGCCCCGGCGCTCATGTTCCCGAAGACGACGTCGACCTCGACCGCGTCGCCGAACTCGACGACGGACCGGGCCACGTGCTTGTCGATCTGCAGTCCGGATGGGGTGGTGACCACCATCGACTGCCAGGAGTAGTGGGAGTCGAGTCGTCCTGGCTCCGCGGGGAAGTCCGTCAGGGACCCCGGGTCGTCCGGACTCGCGACGATCGCACGATTGAGGAACTGTCCGACGGAGAAGCGGTCCGAGACCGCGGTGTAGGCGATCACCGGCTCGGCTCCCTGTCGGATCCGCCCGAGGTCCCAGGTGAGGAGCGTGCTGCCGTCCGCCTGCGGGACCACGGTCGTGGCCGCCGGGGTCGCCGAACCCTCGTCGAAGAGGAATCCGGCCGGCAGGGAGTCCGTGACCGTCACGGCGTCGGCTCGATCGGCCACCCCGTCGGGGGTGATGATCTGCGGACGCACCTCGAAGGTGATGGGTGAGCCAGCCGCGATCGGTGCCGGAGCGCCAGGCGCGACCTCCGGTGAGGTGGCCCGCTTGTTGAGCGTGACCGCCGCGTTCGCGGCGACCAGTTGATCGCCACGGGGGTACTGTGCGTTGCCCTCGGACGCGCGGTACCGGCCGTGCCACCATCCGTCCTCCACCCAGGCGGTCGCCGACTCCCGGTCCGGACCGTTGCCGGAGGACTTGATGCTGTAGGTCTCGGTGATCATGGTGCCCACGTCGAGGCCCTGTTCGGCCTGCAGTTGCACCCACAGGGTCACGCTCGTGCGAGGAGGGAGCTCGCCGTCGACGGGACGAAGACGGACCTTCGTGATGTCGTCGGTGTCGACGAGTGACGGGTCGGCGATCCAGGTGTCGTCGGCGTCGTCGCAGGTGGTCGCATCCATCTGCGCCTGCCGGGTCTCGGCGTCGGCCGCGGCGTCGACGCTGGGCGTCGTCCCGTACTCGACGATCACAGCCCCGGCGGTTGAGCGGAACTCTGCAGGGTCTCCTCCGCCGGGACGCTCACCGACCTGCTGGGTGGCCGGGTCGAACACCGCGCAGAGCACGGCGCCGGTCAGGGCACTCGTCGTGGTGTTGTTCCAGGCGACGGTCTGCTCGAACCGCTGGCCGCCGGCGACAGGCCCGTCGCCGGAGCCGGCCGTGCTCTGTCCGGGCACCATGCGGTTGTCGGTCCGGCGGTCCGAGTACCGGCTCGCGTGGTCTCCGCCGCCGGTGCGCTGGGCGATCGTCGCGGTGGCGACGTTGTCCGCCAGCGGCTCCGGAGCGTTCGGCAGGGGCGTCCCGTCGGCGGCGACACCGGTCACGCGGAGATCGGCGAGGTCCAGCCGCACGGGCAGGGCGCCGTTCGCCGGGACGTCGTCCTCGGGCACGAACACGCCGAATCGTCCAATGGCGAGGTAGCCCTGCGCCGTGATCGCGGAGCCGGAAGCGGACCGCGAGGGGATGTGGTCGCCGCTCAGGTCGGCCCCACTGACCGTGACGAGGACGGAACGGCCGTCGGCTGCCGGTTCGCAGGTCCAGGTCCCGGAATCCGAGACCGCGTCGTCGCCTCCGCCCGCCGCCTTCGGGAAGACCGCGGAGTCGAAGGCCCCGGTGAGACAGCTCTGCGGCACTGGCCTCCCCTCAGGGTTCACGGTCGCGAGCCGCGTGCCGGCTGGATACCCGTTGAGATCGATGACGAAGGTGACGTCGCCCACGACGTTCCCGGATCCGCGGGCGCCACGTCCCTCATCGGTGCCGAAATCGGTGATCGAGAGGTAGGTGTCGTGTGCGATGTACCAACCCACCGTGCCGTCCTGCTCCTGCACGCCGTCGACGACCGGGCCCCGTCGGACGCCGACGTTGACGCGCGGGCCGCTGCTCACCACCAGATCCGGTGCGGTCGTGCTGGCCCGGATCTCGGACCCGTCGGCGGCGTCGGCGGCGATGATCTCGATACCGTCCTGCGGCGCGCTGATGACGGTGCCGTTCGCCGGCGCGGTGGTGAGCATCGCGGTGAGCTCGATGGCGCTCACGGAGTTCGGGAGGACGTCGGAGCGGACGCAGTCGAGGACGGCGCGGTCGGGACTGACCGTCGATCCGGCGACGCAGTACCCCGGCAACTGATCGACGGTGGGCCACTGCAACCCTTCGGGCAGCTGCTGTCGGACGACCACCCGGTTGTCGCGGGCGGCCCCGCGCAGCTGCGCCTCGATCGTGTATGTCACGGCGTCGTGGGACCGCAGCACCGCGTCGTCGGGTGAGAGGTCGAGCCCCGGACCGGGCGCCGGATCGAAGGGAACGCTCCCGGTGGCGGTCCGCTGCAGCGAGGTGTTGAGCCCGAGCGCCTGGGTCGCGGCGGCAGCGGGAGTCGAGGTGGTGTCCGGTGCCGTGACCGGCAACATGGCGCCGCCGGCGACGGCGACGATGGACAGGGCGCCGAGCGCCCTGCGGAAGAGGATGGTGTTCACGTGGGTCCGACCTTCTGGAGGAGAGGGGGCCGTCACACAATACACAAATTGGTCGACTGATATGTGAGATATTCGACCTTCATTACGATGCAGGACGGCTGTCGGGGACGGGCGCGACATCCGGAGCACGACGAAGGGGGCCGACCGCGATGCGGTCGACCCCCTTCGATGGGATCACTCGGCCGTCGTCTCAGGCTCCATCCGACGACGGCGGGCGAGGACGAGACCGGCTCCGATCGCCAGGAGCAGCGCGGCCGTCACGGACCCCGCGAACACCCAGGCCGTGCCGGTGTCGGCAAGGCCGCCGCGGTTTGCTTTCGCAGCAGCTTCGTCGACCTTCGGAATGCCGGGCGGATCCACGGGCGCAACCGGGGGCTCGGCTCCGACGACCAGCCCACCGTTCCAGGTCAGGTCCTCACCGTCCGCACCGGTGGGTGAGGGATCGATGATCGTGATGTCCTCCATCACGCCCGCAGCGGTGTCCACGGCGGAGTTCAGCAGGTCGTCGTCGCCGACGCGGAAGGTGGTCACACCCGCGTTCACCGGGACGTCCACGACGATCGCGTATTCACCGGACACCAGACCCGAGAACCGGTATGAGCCGGTCGAGTCGGTCACCGTCTCGGCCTCGACGACTTCACCGAACTTGTCGACTCCGGACAGGTGCATGGGCACGTCGGCGACGCCCTCACCGGGCGCCCCCTCCGGGCCGTCGTTGTCGAGACCGTCCTCGTTCGTGTCCCACCACAGACGCTGACCGATCGACGAGGACACCACGCGGGTGCTCACGAGCGGCGACCGGGCCCCCAGGGTCTGGGTCGCCGAGCGGACGGTCGCGTCGTTCGAGAAGGTGGCACCGCTCGGCGCACCCTGTGAGACGAGGGTGTACCGGACCTCGACGCGCTCCAGGGCCGCGAGCGAATCGACGTCCATCCGGATCGCGGTGACGTCGGCGAAGGACGTGGCACAACCCTCGGCGCCGAGCTCGGACGCGGTGCACCAGGCCGAACCGGCCGGGAGCTCACCGTATCCGGCACTGCCGTCGACGACGGATGCCGCGGCGACGGCCGCCGGATCGGCGTCCGTGTACCGGACCGTGACGCCGGACGGTGCCTCGACCGCTGCTGCCAGCACGCCCTCGACGGACGACGAGCGTGCATCACCGGCGTAGGGCAGCACGTCGATCGACGAGGCGCCCTGCTGCGGGGTGTCGGCGTTCATGTTCGCGAACGCGACCGTGTAATCGAGGTCGTCGCCGGACTCGACCACCTGCTGTGCCACCGACTTCTCGATGCGCAGCCCGCCGGGAGCACTGAGCGAGACCGTCTGACGAGAGTAGTGCGCGTCGGAGATCGTCGGGGAGGCCGGGATCTCCTCGAGGGACGACGGATCGTCGGAGCTCGAGACGATGACCTGGTTGACGAGGTCGCCGACGATCGTCGAGTCGGTCTTGGCCCAGTAGGTGATGACGGGCTCGCTCCCGCGGTCGATCCGCTCGAACGACCAGGTGAGCTCGGTCGTGCCGTCCTCCGCGGTCACCACCGAGTCCGGAGCGGACGAGACGTCTGCAGGGTCGAAGGCGAGCCCCTTCGGGAGTCGGTCGACCACGACGACGTCGCGCGCGGCGTCGGCGAGACCGGACTTGCTGGCGATCTGCGGGGTCAGTTCGAACTGCACGCGCTCTCCTGAGGCGACGTGCGCCGGCGATCCCGCATCGACGGCGGGCGCGATCGCGCGCTTGGCGATGGCGACGGACCCCTCCGAGACGAGGAGGCGGTCTCCACGGGGGAAGTCCTTGTTCGTCGACTGCACCGGATTGTACTTCCCGTGGTACCAGGCGTCCTCGATCCAATGGGTCGGCGCATCGGCGTCGTCGCTGTACATCGAGGTCGACTTCACGGAGTAGGTCTCCATGGTGGCCTCGCCGACCGGCAGACCATCGCGGAGCTGCAGCGTGAGCGACCCGTTGAACTGCGCTCCCGCAGACAACTCGCCGCCGACGGGACGGTAGCGCACCCGCGTGACGTCCTCGAGATCGAGCGACTGCCAGTTCGCGGTCCAGGTGTCGTCTGAATCGTCGCAGGTCGCGGCGTCGAGGCCGCTCCAGCGGGTCTCGTCGTCGGCGGTGGCGTCGACGACCGGCGTCGTGCCGTACTCGACGATGACCTGACTCGGGTTGAACCCGTCGGCAGCCCCGCTCGCCCGGACGGTGACCGGAGGAGCGCTGGCACCCGCGGTCGCGACGAACTGGGTCTTGGGGTCGAAGACCTGGCACACGATCGCGCCCGTCATCGGCGCCTCGACCGAGGAGTTGATGACGGCCGTGTGTGCGACGAAGGTCTGCCCGCTGGTCACCGGGCCGTCTCCGGAACCGACCGTGCTCTGGCCGGGGACCTTGGTGAGGTTGGACGCACTGTCGAGATACCGCGTGCTGTGGCCCGCACCCACGCGTCGGGTGAGGCGCGTCGTCACGGTGTTGTCGGTCAGCGGCTCCGCACGGTTCGCGATGGGCTCACCGGCTGCGTTCTCACCGAACGCCACGAGGTCGCGCAGGGTGACGAGCGAGTCGATACTCCCGTCGGACGGGACGTCGGTGTGCGGCACGAAGACCGCGAACTTGCCGATCGCGACGTAGCCCCGAGTGGTGATGTTGGCACCGGCCGCGGTCTTCGTCGGGATGTGATCCGCGCTGAGGTCGGCACCCGAGACGACCACGTGGATCAGCTGGGGATTCGCCGCATCGGGCGTGCACGTCCAGGTGCCCGAGTCGGTGACGCTGTTCTCCGCACCGCCGGCGCTCCAGGGGAACGCACTGCCGTCGTAGGGGTTCAGCGCGCACCGCTGCCCGGCCAGATCGACGGCTTCGGCGTGGTCGCTGAAGTCGGACAGGTCGATGTCGAACGTCACGTCGCCGACGATGGCCGACTGGCCCCGTGCGCCGAGTCCGCCCGCTGCGTTGTAGTCGGCGAGGTCGAGGAACGTGTCGAAGTACACGCGGTACCCCCTGACCCCCTCCGCGTTGACCGCGACCTGGTCGGTGGTGTGCCGCTTGACGCCGAGATTGAGGCGGGGACCCGTACTCATGACGAGGTCGTCCGGCGTCACCGTCGAAGACGCGGCCCGCCCACTCGTCGCGTCGGCGGCCGACACCTGGATGGCGTCCGCCGGAGCCGGCAGGACGGTTCCGTCGGGCCGTGCCGTGCTGGCGGAGGCGATCAGGTCGTAGGTCGACACAGAGTTCGGCGCGACGTCGTGCACGACGCAGTCGACGGTGCGCGCATCATCGCTCACGACCGAACCGTCGCCGCAGTAGCCGGGTAGGGACCCGACGGCAGGCCACGTCATGCCGCCGGGGAGCTCCTGACGGATCGTCACGACACCGTCCTGGGCCGTGCCGTTCACCTGGACCTCGATGCGATAGGACACCGTGTCGTGCGAGCGGACGATGAGATCCTCGCCGCTGATGTCGCGACCGGGCCCTGCATCGTCGTCGAAGGGAGCCGTACCCGTGACCGTGCGCTGCAGCTTGGTCAACAGCGTCAGTGGACCGGCGTCAGGCGTCACCGCCGTCGGAGCTGCGGGCGCCTGGTCGGGCGCCGTCGGCGCCTCGGGAGACGCCGACGAGGTGTCGTCGGTCGTCGGCGGATCGGTCGCGGCCGACGCAGGCACGATCGCGCCGAAGCCGATCACCGCTGCTGCCGCAACGGCGGTGCAGGCCGCGAGTGCGCGTGGCGGGGAGAACAGAAGTGACATGGAGTCGCTTTCTCGAGGGGGTGAACCCTGCGAGAATATCAGACAGATATATCTGTTGAAAACAACACATATCAGTTACTGCAGCGCGGACGTCAATCTGGCGAGGTTGTCGAGCACCGTCGACCGGAGGGGCTGCTTCAACCATTCCGCGAGCGTCAGTTCCTTGCTGATCTCCCGGTACCCGTCCTCGACGCCGCGCATCTCCTGAACGAACTCGCGCCCGCGGACCATGAGCGAGACCTCCAGGTTGAGACCGAAGGAACGCATGTCCATGTTGCTCGACCCGATCACGGCGACGTCGTCGTCGATCGTGAAGTGCTTCGCGTGGAGGATGTACGGCGCCGGGTACTGGAAGATCCGCACGCCGGCTCGCAGGAGCGCCTCGTAGTAGGAGCGCTGCGCGTGCCAGACCATCGCCTGGTCGCCGATCTCCGAGACGAACAGGTCGACCGGCACACCACGCTGGACCGCCGTCGTGACCGCTGCGAGCAACGACTCGTCGGGCACGAAGTACGGACTCGTGATGACGATGCGCCGCTGCGCCGCGTAGATGAGCGTGAGGAACAGCTTGAGGTTGTTGTCGCCGTCGAACCCCGGCCCGCTCGGCACGACCTGCAGCTCGAGGTCGCCCACCGGTCGGGCCTCGAGCAGACCGACCTCATGAGACAGGACGTCGCCCGTCTCGCTGTACCAATCGCTCAGGAAGATCGTGTTGATCCCCGCGACCCCGGGGCCCTCCACCCGCGTCATGAGCTCCTGCCACTGGAGACCCCGCTTGATGTTGCCCGGCTTGTTGTAGCTCCGGTCGATCATGTTCTGCGAGCCCATGAACGCGACCGCGCCGTCGACGATCACCATCTTGCGGTGGTTCCGGAGGTCGGGACGTTGGAACTTGCCCTTGAACGGTTGGAGCGGCAGCATGAGCGCCCACTGGGCACCCATCGCGGTGAGGCGTTTCAGCGTGTGCTTGTAGTCGGGGGTCCGCCAGCTCGCGAAGTGGTCGAGCAGCACCCGGACCGTGACGCCGCGGGCCACCGCGCGCTCGAGCGCGTCGAAGAACGGCTTCGTGGTGCGGTCGCAGGTCAGGATGTAGAACTCGACGTGCACGAACTGCTCGGCACGGTCGACCTCGTCGGCCATGGCATGGAGCGAGGCCTCGTAGTCACCGATGAGACTCGCGGTGTTCCCGCCCTGCAGCGGCATCGACCCGAGGTTGCGATTGAGCGTCACGACCGACCGGAACCAGGCCGGGGCGTTCGACGTCAGGTTCGCCTTGACGAGGTCGCGGGTCGTCTGGCGGATGTAGACGTTGATGTCGTACTGCTTCCGCCGGCGCACCCGTGGGAGTTTCGGGTTGCCGATGAGGAGGAAGGCGAGGACACCGATGTACGGGATGAGGAAGATCGCGAGCAGCCAGGCCATCCCCGCGGTCGGGCGCCGGTTGCGCGGGACGACGATCACCGCGATGACACGGATGATGAAGTCCAGGACGAGGGCCGTGATGCCCAGCCAGTTCCAGGAGAACTCGATCGTCATGTCGCCCATCCGCTCAGCTGCCGAGGCTCCAGCCTACTGACCATGCCGGACAGCTGTGGGGCGACATCGCCACGTGATACGGGCGGGTCAGACCTCGCGAGGGGCGGAGGGCTCGACCGGCGGGAGACCGAGCTTCGCGCGCTGCTCCGCCTCGACCTGCGCGTACGCCTTGCGCTCGTTGCGGTCGGACCGCAGGATGGCGCGCATGACGACCCAGAAGATGATGCCGACGACCACGGTGGGCAGCAGCGACCAGAGCGCATTGAGCCAGTAGTCTTCGATCACTCGTCAATCGTACCGCCCTTCGACAGGCTCAGGGACCGGAGGGTTCGCTCAGGGACCGGAGGGTTCGCTCAACGACGTGGTGGCGCTATCCCGAACGGGCGCGCAGCCAACTCAGGAGCCTCCGGCGAGGGCACCCCACAAGCCGCTGACGACGAGGTACAGGCCGATCCCGCCGACCACGATCCAGATGGTGATGCGCGCCGTCGTCGGCCCCTGTTTCTTCGGGTCCTGGTGGTCGCCGGGGTCCATCATGCTCATCGTCGCGCCTGACTGTCGGTGGTCGTGCTGCCGGGTGGCCGCTACTTGACCAGGGGGAAGAGGATCGTCTCGCGGATACCGAGACCGGTCAGCGCCATGAGGAGTCGGTCGATGCCCATCCCCATGCCTCCGGACGGCGGCATCCCGAACTCGAGCGCACGCAGGAACTCCTCGTCGAGACGCATGGCCTCGACGTCGCCCTGCGCGGCGAGCTTCGCCTGCTCGATGAAGCGTTCGCGCTGCACGACCGGGTCGACGAGCTCGGAGTAGCCGGTGGCGAGCTCGAAGCCGCGGACGTAGAGGTCCCACTTCTCGACCGCGCCCTCGATGGAGCGGTGGGCACGCACGAGCGGGCTCGTGTCGACCGGGAAGTCCATGACGAAGGTCGGGCGCTCGAGGCCCCCCTTGACGAAGTGCTCCCACAGCTCCTCGACGTACTTGCCGTGGATGGGGTGCGGGACCTCGACGCCCTCACGCTCGGCGAGCGCCTTGAGTTCCTCGATCGGCGTCTGCGGCGTGATCTCGACACCAGCGGCGGCGGAGAGGCTCTCGAACATCGAGATGCGGTCCCACTCGCCACCGAGGTCGAACTCCGTGCCGTCGGCCCAGGTGACGACGTGGCTCCCGCTCGTCGCGAGCGCGGCGTTCTGAATGAGGGTCTGCGTGAGGTCGGCCATGGTGCCGTAGTCGCCGTAGGCCTCGTACGCCTCGAGCATGGCGAACTCGGGGCTGTGCGTGGAGTCGGCGCCCTCGTTGCGGAAGTTGCGGTTGATCTCGTAGACGTGGTCGATGCCGCCGACGACGGCGCGCTTCAGGTACAGCTCGGGCGCGATGCGCAGGTAGAGCTCGGTGTCGAACGCGTTCGAGTGGGTGACGAAGGGGCGGGCCGAGGCTCCACCGTGCATGACCTGGAGCATCGGCGTCTCGACCTCCACGAAGTCGCGCTCGGTGAAGGTCTGGCGGAGGCTGGCCACCGTCTTGGCCCGGTCGAGCACGTTCTTGCGCGCCTGGTCGCGGGCGATGAGGTCGAGGTACCGGCTCCGGACCCGCGTCTCCTCGTTCAGCTCGTTGTGGAGGTTCGGCAGGGGCAGAATCGCCTTCGCCGCGATGGTCCACTCGGCCACCATGATCGACAGTTCGCCGCGGCGGCTGGAGATGACCTCGCCGGAGACGAAGACGTGGTCGCCGAGGTCGACGAGTTCCTTCCAAGCGGCGAGCTGTTCGTCGCCGACGCTGGCGAGGCTCACCATCGCCTGGATGCGGCTGCCGTCGCCCGACTGCAGGCTGGCGAAGCAGAGCTTGCCGGTGTTGCGCAGGTGCACGACGCGGCCTGCGACGCCGACCGTGACGCCCGTCGCCTCGTCGGGCTGGAGCTCACCGAAGCGGGCGCGCACCGCCGGGATCGTGTCGGTGATGGGGAGGGTGACGGGGTAGGCGCCACCGGCACCCGACGTCGCCTCGTCGATGAGGCGCTGGCGCTTCGCGAGCCGGACGGCCTTCTGCTCGGAGAGCTCTGCCTGCTCTGCTGCGTCGTCGATCGGCTCTGGCGTCGTGTCAGTCATGCGGTGGGATTCTCCTCGTGCGGTCACTGGAGTTTACCGGGGACCGTGCGGGCCGCGCGCACGGCCGGTTTCCTATGAACCGGCTATCGACGCCCTGACAAGGGTCTGCGAACAACCATTCGGAGGACATGGCCGGGTACCCGGGCCGTGCTTGGCTCGAAGGACAGGAGTCCCGATCGGGGGCACCGACGCCGGAAACGAACTCGAAAGGCTCGTCATGACGACGCTCTCCGACCACCAGCACACCGACCACCGTGAAGCCACCACCGTCCCACCGGTACCGGCCTCCCCCGCCGCGCCGCGCGGACAGGCGGGGATCGACGCCGGTCTCCTCCTCCTGCGCCTGGCCCTCGGTGTGGTCTTCATCGCCCACGGCCTCCAGAAGTTCCTCGTCGACTCCATTCCAGGCGTCGCCTCCGGCTTCGGAGGCATGGGCATCCCGGCACCGGAGATCGCGGCGGTCGTCGTCGCCGGGCTCGAGGTGGTCGGTGGCCTGCTGCTCATCGTCGGCCTCGGCACGCGCATCGTGGGCGCCCTGCTGGCGGTGACGATGGCCGTGGCGATGGTGCTCGTGCACCTGCCGGCGGGGTTCTACGCCGCAGACGGTGGCTTCGAGTACGTCATGCTGCTCGCGCTCGCGTCGCTCGCGCTCACCCTCGCCGGCCCGGGCCGATTCGCGATCGACGCGCTGATCCGTCGCCGCCGCAGCCGCTGACACGGGCCCGCCCGCCTGCCCGGACTCGGGTGGGCGGGCGGCAGTCCGTCCACCCGGCTAGAGCAGCTCGTCGACGTCGGGCGTGGTCGCCCCGCGCAGCGCCTCGTCGACCGACGACCGCACGAGCGACGACAGGAAGCCGCCGGCGTTCTCCACGCCGATGTCCTGGAGCAGAGCCGTCGACTGCTGCACGACCGCGCGGGAGAAGCTCGCGGCCGTCTCCACCGCTTCGGCGTAGGCCGCACGATCGGCCTCGGCGATGATCACGGGCTCCGCACCCATCTCGACCACGAGCGCCTGCCCGATCGGTTGGACGGGGGCCGGTGCGGTCACGGCGAACGACGTCTCGTGGAGCCGGGCGAGGTCGAGGCTCGTCCCGGTGAACACCATCGCGGGGTGCAACGCCAACGGGATGGCACCGGCGCGCGCTGCCGGAGCGAGCACCGCCGTCCCGAACCGAGCCGAGGTGTGCGCGACGAGCTGACCCGGCTGCCACGCACCGACCGCCGCGAGCCCTTCGACCAACGACGCGAGTTGCGCATCGGGTACGGCGATGACGACGAGTTCGCTCCGCTCGACCACCTCGGTCGGATCGAGCACCGGCACATCCGGCAACAGGGCGTTCGCCCGTTCGAGGCTCTCCTCCGACACCGCGGTGATGCCGACGATCGCATGTCCGGCTCCCCCGAGCGCCGCTCCGATGACCGGGCCGACGCGACCACTCCCGATGATCCCGACGCCGAGCCTGGCGCTCCGTCGTTCCGCGCTCACGTGGCCCTCCGGTCCTGGTCGGTCGTCGGGAACGGCACGGACGGTGCCGGGCGCTGCTCCTGCCACGGCTCGGCGTGCGCCCGCGTCGTCGGTTCGGTGCCGGACTGCGCCACCGGCTCATCGAGGTAGGGCGCCGTCGCCTGCGCCTCGTCGGGCTGGTGCTCGGGGTCGAAGCTCGCCCACCGGTGGCTGCGGTCGGTCGACTGCGCGACCACGATCGCCGCCGACGCCGCGTCGAACATCCGCACCGCCTCGTCGCGGGCCATGGCCGGGAGCTTGGCGATCACCGGGCCAGGGACCGTGTGCGCGGTCGCGGAGGCGAGGTCGAGCGCGCGCAGGAGCGGCCCCTGGTCGATCCGGATGCTCTGCAGGCGTGCGAGCGGGAGGATGTGGAGCTTGCGCCAGACCACCCCTTGCCGGAACAGCAGCATCCCGTCGCGCAGGGCGTAGCCGGTACGACGCCAGGAGAACCAGTTGATCCATCGCGAGCGGCGGGGCGAACCCACGAAACCGACGCCGTCACGCGTGGCGAGAGCCGACTGCAGGGGTGCCCAGGCACTGCCGTCGATGCGGCCCGCGAGCATCAGCTCCACGACCTGGGCGGCGTCCACGAGCGACCCGACCGGCAACACCGTGTTGCTCGTCGCACCCCGGGCAGCCTGCTCCAGTGACAGGCCGGCCTTGTTGATCCGGACCCGCCACCAGCCGAACGGGCGCCAGATGATGGGCTGTGACACCTCGATCGCGTGGATCCGCCCGGGCGGGACGGTGTCGTTCGTCGTCGAGAAGAGCCCGAAGCCGATGCGGACGCCCGAGGCCGTCGCGGCGATGCTGTAGCGCAGCGACTTCGTCACGCTCGACCAGACGAAGGCCCCGAGACTCAGCACCATCGGGACGAGCCAGAACCAGGCCCAGTCCAGCCCGTTGACGAGGAGCACGACGCCGGCCACGACCGAGATCAGGACGATCACGGTGAACGGGCTGAGCAGCGTGGATCCGACCAGGCGTCCGAGCGTCAATCGCACGACGGAGTCCGGCACCGCCTCCTCCGGGTCGAGTTCGGGCGAGATGAAGTCGTCGACGCGCTCGGTGACGAACCGGGACACCCCGCCGGCGCCGTCGGGTACCGATTGCGGCGGCGGGGTCGGGTCGGCCGGGTCGCCGGCTGCGGCGGTCTGCCGGCGTTCGGCGAGCTTCACCCCGCTCGCGAGCGTGAGGACGTCCCGGCGGAGGCCGTCGGCGTCGGCGCCGTACAGGTACTCGAGTTTGACGTTCGCGTCCTGGCCCGCGACGCTCACGTTGATGCGGGAGGCCCCGATGAGCCTGGCGAGGAGCGGCTTCTCGATGGAGACGCCCTGGATGCGGTCGAGCTTGGCTTTGCGGTTCGTGCGGAACAGGATCCCGCTGCGCACCTCCACCGCCTCGTCGGTCACCCGGAACGTGTGCATGCGCCATGAGAACCAGAACACGGCGATGACCACGATGAGCCCGACGGCGATCGCGAGGAGCACCCACCCGACGAAGCCGTGGTTGAGGATGTAGTCGATCGGGTCGGTCGGCTGCTCCATCCCCGGGGCGGGGATGAAGAACTCGATGAGCCGCTCGCGGAGGTTCGCGATGACGATGCCGAGGATGGCGACGAACGCGATCCCGCCTCGGAGCAACGGCGTCGCCGGGTGCAGCCGGTGCCACTGCCCGTCGACGAGAATCTGTCCGGCCACCCGTGGGACGATCGCCTCGGCTGTCGGCTTCACCCGAGGACCCGCGGCCGGAGCCTGGAACCGCTCCGGCGGTCCTGCCGCCTGGTGCTCGCTCACAGTCCGGTCCGCCGGCTCTCCGCCACGGCGACCAGATGGTCGCGCAGCCCCTCAGCCTCGGCTTCCGGCAACCCGTTGATCACCACTCCGGTCGAGGCGGAGGCGGTCACGAACTTGAGGTCGGCGAGGCCGAACGCCCGCGAGAGGGGCCCGCGGTTGATGTCGACGAGCTGCATGCGCCCGTACGGCACGGCGACGAAGCGCTGCCACATGATCCCTCGGCGGAACAACAGATCGTCCGCGCGCAGTTGGTACCCGATCGATCGGATGCGACGAGGGATGAACGCCGCGGCGGTCAGGGAGATCACGGCGAAGGCGGCGAACGGCCACCAGATCCAGGTCCAGTCCCAGACGAGCGCGACGAAGACCACGGCCGCCGTGACGAGCACGAGGCCGGCGCCCTCGGAGATGAACTCGACGGCGATGAGCTTGCGACTCACGCGTCGCCACTCGGCATCAGGCAGTTCCAGCCGCTTGCCGCTCTGCTCCGCAGGGTCGGCCTGGACCGTCTCCGGCGACGACAGCTCCTCCAGCGGCGTCTCGATCAGCGGCCGCTCGGCGGGCTGATCAGGTGTGGGACGGGGCTCCCCCGGGTGCGGCGTCGTCATCATCATCCTTCGGAACGGTGCAGAACCACTCGGCCACCAAGGCGGCGGCGACGAGTGCGACGGATCCCACGATGGACGCGATCACCAGCCACAACGAGCCTATCGCGGGCAGGATCGGGCGGGTCAGGACGAAGAGCAGGATCCCGACGGTCGCCCCGGCCACCAGGGAGCCCGCATGGCTCGAGGCCTTCGCGAGCGCGGCGACCCGCATGGCGCGGAACGGATCGATCCGACGGGTGGCGCGACCGGTCGTGCTGCGGCGGATCGGCCAGGACAGGGCGATGAGGATGATCGCGACCGCCACGAGCGAGACCGCGAGGGTGACGGGCGGGATGATCGACGCGCGTCCGCCGGAGACCATCGCGACCTCGACGAGGAAGCCGAAGACGACGCCCACCCCGGCGAGGACGATGAGCGGTGTCGCGGTGGTGCGGGTCACGGGTGCGTGCCGTCGTCGGGGACCACGGAACCGTCCTTGGCGGCCGCGAGGGTGTCGAGGCGGCCGACACCGGGCAGCGTCGCGTCGGGGTCGAGGAGCAGCCAGGGCACGACGACGAACCCGCGCTCGGCGGCTCGCGGGTGCGGGACCGTGAGGCGTTCGTCGTCGATCGTCTCGTCGTCGTAGGCGACGAGGTCGAGGTCGAGCGTCCGATCGCCCCAGCGTTCCTCGCGGACGCGGCCGTGCGCGAGTTCGATCCGCTGGAGTTCGTCGAGGAGCGCGTGCGGCTGGAGGCGGGTGCGGACGGCAGCGACACCGTTGAGGTAGGCCGGAGCCGACTCGTCGACACCGGACGACTTGACGGCCGCGCTCGAGACGAGCGGCGACGGCCGCACCTCGAGCACCCCGTCGACGGCGGCGAGGTCGTCCACCGCCTGTGCGATCGTCCCGCGGCGGTCCCCCAGGTTGGCCCCGATGGCCACGACGGCCCAGACGGCGCGCGGCTTCGGTGGTCCGGGCCGACGGGCGGGGTCGTGGATCGGTGTGCGCGAGACCATCAGACGGCCCGCCCGGCCTGCGTGCGGTCGGCCTGGGTGCGCTCGATCGTCACCGCCACGTCCGCGAAGGGCACCGTGATGGGGGCGCTCGGCTTGTGCACGGTGACCCGGACCGCCTCCGCGCGCTCGTTCGCGAGCACCACGTCGGCGATGCGCTCGGCCACGGTCTCGATGAGGTCGACCGGGTCGCGCTCCACGGCCGCGACGACCGCCTCGGCGAGCTCGCCGTAGTGCATGGTCGCGCCGAGCTCGTCGCCGCCGGCGGCCGGGCGGAGGTCGAGCGACACGGTGACGTCGATGACGAACTCCTGTCCGGCCTCGCGCTCGAAGTCGAAGACGCCGTGGTGCGCGAACGCACGCAGGCCCGTGAGGGTGATCGAATCAGTCATCGGCTCCACCTTGCCATGCATCGAGGGTATCGAGAGCGAGTCTGGTTGCGGCGACGTCGTGGACGCGCACACCCCAGGCTCCGGCCTGCGCGGCCAGCACGCTCACCACGGCGCTCGGCAGGTCGCGCGCCTCCATCCGGGCGTCCTCGGGGAGGAGCGCTCCGATGAACCGCTTGCGGGACGCACCCACCAGCACCGGGTACCCGAGCTCGCGCAGCAGGTCGAGTCGGGCGAGGATGCGCCAGTTGTGCTCGGCGTGCTTGGAGAACCCCAGGCCGGGATCGACGACGATCCGGCCGGGGTCGACGCCCTGACCGCGGAGGGTCGTCACCCGGTCGTCGAGTTCCCGAGCGACGTCGACCGCCGCGTCGGTGTAGGTGGCGCGGCTCGCCATGTCGGCCGAGTGCCCGCGCCAATGGCTGATGACGCAATCGAGACCGGACGCCGCCATGACGCCCGGCATGCGATCGTCGGCGAGGCCACCGGAGACGTCGTTGATGATCGAGGCACCGGCATCGGCCGCGGCACGGGCGGTCTCCGCGTTCATCGTGTCGATACTCACTCGCGCACCAGCGGCGGCCAGTGCGGCGATGACGGGTGCGACCCGGTGCTGCTCCTCGCGGGTGTCGACCCGGGCGGCACCGGGCCGGGTCGATTCGCCGCCGACATCGATGATGGTCGCGCCGGCCGCGATGAGCTCGAGCCCGTGGGCGACGGCGTCGTCGACGTCCAGGTACCGGCCGCCGTCGCTGAACGAGTCGGGGGTGACGTTGACGACGCCCATGATCTGGAACATGCGATCACCCCGCCTGGTCGGCGGACGCGCCGATCAGGACCATCAGCTCGGCCCGTGCAGCCGGATCGGCCAGGGCTCCACGGCTGGCGATGGTGACGGTGGTGCTCGTCAGCTGGCGTGACCCGCGCATCGAGACGCAGCCGTGTGCGGCCTGGAGCACGACGAGGACGCCGCGGGGCGCGAGCCGTTCGACGAGGGTGTCGGCGATCTGCTCGCTGAGGCGCTCCTGGACCTGCGGGCGCGAGGCGAGTGTGTCGACGAGCTTCGGCAGGGCACCGAGTCCGATGACGAGTTCGTCGGGCAGGTAGGCGATGTGCGCCGTGCCGAGGAACGGGAGCAGGTGGTGCTCGCAGACGGAACGGAAGGCGATGTCGCGGACGAGCACGACGTCGCTGGTCGCGCCCTCCTCGATCGGGATGGGGCGCGCCAGGTGCACACCGGCGTCCTGACCGACGCCACCGAAGAACTCGGCGTACGCATCGGCGACACGCGTCGGGGTGTCGGCGAGGCCGTCGCGGGAGGGGTCCTCGCCGATCGCCTCGAGGATCTCGAGGACCGCTGCGGCGATCCGCTCGCGGTCCACGGACGACCGCGAGGCCGAGCCCTGATCGGGCTCGGCCTGCGCGGCTGCGACCGCGTCGTCCGCGGTGTGCTCGCCGTGGGTCATGCGGGCTAGGCGGTCGCCGGTCGCGGCTTCGTCGCGCGGGTGCGCTTGGGCTTCACGGGAGCCTCGGGCTCGGGCTCCGAGCTCACGCCGCCGTCTGCCGCACCGGAGTCGATGGGTGCGGTGAACGATGCGGAACCGACGGCCGAACCCGACCCGACGGGACGCTTCTTGCTGGACAGCCAGACGGGGCGCGGCGGGAGCTTCTTGACGTCCTTGAAGATCTCGGCCAGCTGGTTGTGGTCGAGGGTCTCCTTCTCCATCAGCTCGGCGGCGAGGCGGTCGAGCACGGCCCGGTTGGTCGTGATGACCTGCCAGGCTTCGTCGTGTGCGGCCTCGATGAGCTCGCGGACCTGGGCGTCGACCCGCTGCGCGATCTCCTCCGAGTAGTCGCGCTGGTGGCCCATGTCGCGGCCGAGGAACATCTCGCCCGAGGACTGCCCGAGCTTGACGGCACCGACATCGGTGGTCATGCCGTACTCGGTGACCATCTTGCGAGCGATGCCCGTGGCCTTCTCGATGTCGTTCGACGCACCCGTGGTCGGGTCGTGGAACACGAGCTCCTCGGCGACGCGGCCGCCCATCGCGTAGGCGAGCTGGTCGAGCAGCTCGTTGCGCGTGACGGAGTACTTGTCTTCGAGGGGCAGGACCATCGTGTAGCCGAGGGCACGGCCGCGCGGGAGGATCGTGACCTTCGTGACCGGGTCGGTGTTGTTCATCGCCGCCGCAGCGAGCGCGTGCCCGCCCTCGTGGTAGGCGGTGATGAGCTTCTCCTGCTCGCGCATGACGCGCGTGCGGCGCTGCGGGCCGGCGATGACGCGGTCGATGGCCTCGTCGAGAGCGCGGTTGTCGATCAGCTGGGCGTTGGAGCGCGCCGTGAGCAGCGCGGCCTCGTTGAGGACGTTGGCGAGGTCGGCACCGGTGAACCCGGGCGACTTGCGGGCGACGACCTCGAGGTCGACGCTCGCGGCGAGCGGCTTGCCCTTGCCGTGCACCTCGAGGATCTTCTTTCGGCCTGCGAGGTCGGGGGCGTCGACGCCGATCTGGCGGTCGAAGCGACCCGGGCGCAGGAGCGCGGGGTCGAGGATGTCGGGGCGGTTGGTCGCGGCGATCAGGATGACGTTCGTCTTGACGTCGAAGCCGTCCATCTCGACGAGCAGCTGGTTGAGGGTCTGCTCGCGCTCGTCGTGTCCGCCGCCCATGCCGGCACCGCGGTGGCGACCGACGGCGTCGATCTCGTCGACGAAGATGATCGCGGGCGAGTTCTCCTTGGCCTGCTGGAAGAGGTCGCGGACGCGGCTCGCACCGACACCGACGAACATCTCGACGAAGTCGGAACCGGAGATCGAGTAGAACGGCACGCCGGCTTCACCGGCGACGGCGCGGGCGAGGAGCGTCTTGCCCGTTCCGGGAGGGCCGTACAGCAGGACGCCCTTCGGGATGCGCGCACCGACGGCCTGGAACTTCGCGGGCTCCTTGAGGAAGTCCTTGATCTCCTCGAGCTCCTCGATCGCCTCGTCGGCACCGGCGACGTCGTCGAAGGTCACCTTCGGCGACTCCTTCGAGACGAGCTTCGCCTTCGACTTGCCGAACTGCATGACCTTGTTGCCGCCGCCCTGCATGCCGGAGAGCATGAGCCAGAAGAAGACACCGATGAGGAGCAGCGGGAGGAGGAGTCCGAGCATCGACAGGAGCCAGCTCGGCTGGGGCACCTTGTCGTTGTAGCCACCGGACGGGTCTGCGGCGTCGACGGCCTCGACCACGTCGGCCGCACGGGCGCCGACGTAGTAGAACTGCACCTGCTTGCCGAACTCGTCGTCCGCCTTCGTCAGCGTGAGGTCGACTCGCTGGTCGCCGTCGGTGATGACGGCCTCCTTGACCTGACCCTTCTCGAGGAAGGCGAGACCCTCTTGCGTGGAGACCTCACGGAAGCCGTTCATGCTCATCAGGCTGATGCCGATCCAGAAGACCAGGGCGGCGATGATGAGGTACGGGATGGGACCCTTGAAGAGACGCTTGACGTTCATAAGTTGAGAGGCCGGGGCTGGCCCGTTCCCTTTCTGCAGGAGGGGTCGACGGGCGGAGCCGCGTCGGAAATCAGGCTACCCCCTCGCCGCTGGATGCCTCCCCTGTGTTTGCCGTGGGCTTAACGGGGGTGCGGTGTGAGGTCGGTGGAGTGGTTCAGGCGTAGACGTGCGGGGCGAGGACGCCGACGTCGCGGAGGTTACGGTACTTCTCGTCGAAGTCGAGACCGTACCCGACGACGAAGTCGTTCGGGATGTCGAAACCGACGTACTTGCACTCGACGTGCACCTTGGCGGCCTCGGGCTTGCGGAGGAGCGCGCAGACCTCGATGGACGCGGCTCCGCGCGAGGCGAAGTTCTCGAGCAGCCAGGAGAGGGTGAGGCCGGAGTCGATGATGTCCTCGACGATCAGGACGTGGCGGCCCGTGAGGTCGGCGTCGAGGTCCTTGCGGATCTGGACGACACCGCTCGACTTCGTGCCGGCGCCGTACGAGCTGACGGCCATCCAGTCCATCGAGAGCGGGATGCGGAGTTCGCGCGCGAGGTCGGCCATGACCATGACCGCACCCTTCAGCACGCCGACGAGCAGGACGTCCTTCCCGGCGTAGTCGGTCTCGATCTGCCGGGCGAGTTCGGCGAGCTTGTCGCGGATCTCCTGCTCGGTGACGAGGATGGTCGTGAGGTCGTCGGAAATGTCGCTCTGCTCCATGCGTCGAGTGTATGCGAGATGACCCGGAAGCCCGTGCGCCTCCTGCTCGGAGAGCCCGGCGGTCAGCGGGCCGCGAAGACGATGCGTCCCGCGTGTCGGGACGCCGTCAGGCCGGGCAGATCGATCGGACCCTGGCCCGCCCAATCGGTGACGAGCCGCGCGACCTCGATCGTCTGCGACCGCGTGAGCGAGACGCCGAACTCGCTCTGCACGATGTGCCGGATGATCCGCTGGCGGAGCGCTGCAGGGTTGGCCGCGAGTGCGCCGGCACTGACGGAGATCCCGGCCTCGGCGTGCTCGACGAGCTCCTCGATGGTCTCCTCGATCATCTCCTCGAACGCTTCCGCGTCCTCCCGGGCGGCGTCGGCGGTGCGGGCGAGGGCCTCGGCGATCCCCGGCCCGAGCTCCGCCTCGAGCACCGGCAGGACCCGTTCCCGGACCCGGACCCGCGCGTAGGCGTCGTCGGTGTTGTGCGGGTCGTGCCACGGTTCGAGTCCTTCGGCAGCGCACGCCTCGCGGGTCTGGGAGCGCCGGATCCCGAGCAGGGGTCGGAGGAGCGCACCGGAGACGGGCGCCATCCCCTGGAGGCTGCCGGTTCCGGACCCGCGAGCGAGGCCGAGGAGGACGGTCTCCGCCTGGTCGTCGAGGGTGTGCGCGAGCAGCACCAGGGACGCGCCGACCTCGACTCGCGCGGCGTCGAGTGCGGTGTACCGGGCCGCCCGTGCCGCGGCCTCCGGTCCACCCTCGGAGCCCACCTCGACGACCCGGACGAGGACGGGGTCGAGCCCGAGGGCACGCGCCTGGTCCGCGGCACGCGCCGCGACGTCCGCCGAGCCCGGCTGCAGTCCGTGGTCGACGATCACGGCGCCGGCCCGCAGACCGACCTTTCCGGCTTCGAACGCGGTCGCGGCGGCGAGCGCGAGCGAGTCCGCACCGCCGCTCAGTGCGACGAGCAGGTCGGCACCGGCGACGTCACGCGACGCCGTGGGCGCCGTGCCCGCGATCGCGTCGCGCACCGCCTTCCGGAGGGCGGCGACGGACGGGTGGAGCGGGGGTCGGACGTCGTTCACGCGGACCACGCTATTGCACCGCGCCGAGCGCCTCCCCACACCGTTCGCTCCGGGACGCATCGGTTATGGTTGGTCCTCGTCGGCGACCGCGCCGACTCAACGTCATCCAACCGCGCAAGGAGCAGGCTTATGGCCGAGTACGACGCCGTCATCGAGATCCCGCGGGGCAGCCGCAACAAGTACGAGATCGACCACGAGACCGGTCGGGTCTTCCTGGACCGCGTCCTGTTCACGAGCTTCGTCTACCCCGCCGACTACGGCTTCTTCGAGAACACCCTCGGCGAGGACGGCGACCCGGTCGACGTCCTGGTCCTGCTCGACTTCCCGACCTTCCCGGGCGTCGGCATCAAGGTCCGCCCCGTCGGCGTGCTGCACATGACGGACGACGGCGGCGGCGACGACAAGGTCATCGCCGTGCAGTACAAGGACCCGCGCTGGTCGCACATCCAGGACCTGACCGACATCCCGCAGGCGACGCGCGACGAGATCGAGCACTTCTTCGTCCACTACAAGGACACCGAGCCCGGCAAGTGGGCGCGGATCGACGGATGGGGCGACGCCGCAGCGGCCGAGAAGATCATCCTCGCGGGCTTCGACAAGCTCAAGGCGGAGGGTCACTGACCCACTGCGGACCTCCGCACACCGCACGACGAAGCGGCCGGCACCCTCGGGTGCCGGCCGCTTCGTCGTGCGGGTCGCTGCGCTCGGTCAGCCGAGCGGCGCCCCGCGGTCGGCCATGAACGGCTGCGCGTCGATCGCACTGCCGTTGATGCGGACCTCGAAGTGCAGGTGGCAGCCGGTGGAGGCGCCGGTCGTCCCGACGTAGGCGATGACCTGTCCGGCGGAGACCTGGTAGCCGACACCGACCTGGATGCCGCCGTTCACGATGTGCGCGTAGCCGGTCGAGACGCCGGAGCCGTGGTCGATGAGGATGAAGTTGCCGTACGTGCCGTACCAACCGGCGTAGGTCACGGTGCCGGAGGTCGCCGCGTAGATCGGGATGCCGCAGCCGCCCGCGATGTCGGTGCCGCGGTGGAAGCTGCCTGAGCTGCCGCCGCCCGTGGAGATCGGATCGCGGTAGCCGTAGGTGCCCGAGATGCTGCCGGAGGCCGGGATCGCCCAGCCCTGGCTGCTGAGCTGACCGCCGTCGGCGCTCTGCCCCCGTGCGGCGGCTTCGGCCGCGGCCTTCGCCTTTGCCGCAGCGACTCCGGCTTCGTAGTCCTGAACCGTCTTCGCCGTCGTGTCCTGCAACGCGGTCAGCTGCGCGTTCAGCGTGACGATCAGCTCCTGGTTCTTCTCGAGCTTCGCCGCCGCCGCGGACGCCGCCGCCTGGGCGGCCTCCATGGCCGCCTGCGCCGCCTGCCGGAGCGACTCGCGCTCGTCGCGGGCGACACCGGCCTGTTCACCGAGCGCAGCCGCGGTGTTGCGCGCGGCGACCGCCTGCTCGTAGACGCCGTTGCTGTGCTCGGCGACCTGGTTCATGTTGCCGAGCTTCGACAGGAGGTCGGTCGCGCCCTTGCTCTCGCCGTCGAGGAAGAGGCTCAGGCTGAGGTCGGCGCCGCCGGAGCGGTAGAGCTGCGAGGCGACCCGACCGGCCTGCTTCGTCGCGGTGTCGGCCTCGGCCGTCTTGGCGTCGGCCTGCGACTGGATCGCGGTGGCTCTGGCGTCGGCCTCGAAGAAGGCCTCCTCAGCGGCCTGGAACTCCGTACCGCGCTTCTCGGCCTCGTCCTGGGCGACCTGCAGCTCGTCCTGCAACTGGACGATGAAGTTCTTGATGTTCGTGACCTCGGCGGCCTTGGCGGCCTCATTGCCCTTCGCGGCCTGGACGTCGTCCCACGAGGGGTAGTCGGCTGCCGACGCCGGGCCGGCGACACCGAAGGAGCCGACGATCGCGAGCGACATGACGATGGCGGCGGTGAGGCGTCCTCGCCACCGCACGGAGGACGCCGATCCGGCGTTGGCCGTCCGGCTTCGGCGCCAAGCGCCGGCAAGCTTCTTGCTCATGAAGTAGGGGCCCATCTCGGTTCGCTGCAGTCACATCGGTCACATCGGTACCACTGTCCACGCTAGCCCGACGGGGGGCGGGACCGGCTGTGGACACTCCCGTCGGCCGCGGCATCCGGGAGTGGTCCACGCCAGAGGCTAACCCCGGCCGGGGGCCGTGGAGTGGTCATTCGGCGCCTGTCGTCACATCCGGCATGGAGCGCCGATCGCTGCTCCGCGAACCCGATTTTGGATTCGGGGGTTTCATCCGTATGCTTGTCGCTCGGTAGTCATGAAGCTTCAGGGCTTCGCGGCCCTATCGTTTAGCGGCCTAGGACACCGCCCTTTCACGGCGGCAGCACGGGTTCGAATCCCGTTGGGGTCACCACCGACTACTGGAAAAACAGCCGCTCGGATTCAGGTATAGTGAGTCTGCGCGACTGCGAGAAGCACCGAGTAACACCAGCATCACCGTGGTTCGCATCACCAGCAATTCAACATGTATGGCCCTGTAGCGCAGTTGGTTAGCGTGCCGCCCTGTCACGGCGGAGGTCGCGGGTTCAAGTCCCGTCAGGGTCGCAAAAGGTCGGAAGCCCTCTCGCAAGGGAGGGCTTCTGCTTTTGAGACATCGTCGCCGTTCGTGCAGCTGATGTACTCGGCTCTGTAGCTCAGTTGGTAGAGCGCACGACTGAAAATCGTGAGGTCACGGGATCGACGCCCGTCGGAGCCACGGAACCCCCACCTAGCTTCTACATGGTGGGGGTTCTTTTTTTGCCCGGATGCCCGCGAACACCCACGCCACCACCGGAGTTGCCACTCCTGGCCCGCGGCGGACAGACTCGCAGTGTGGAATCGAAACCATCACACTGGGTGACCGCCTCCGTACTCGCAGTCCTGCTCGGCACGTCGCTCGTCGCCTGCTCGGACACGCGGTACGGACTGCCACGTGGTGAGGCCGTCGGCACCTGGCGCGGTGGGGACACCCGGCTCGAGCTCGCCGACGACGGGACCTTCGAGGCCACCGCCTGGCCCTCGGATGTCCAGTGCAGTCTTGACGACGACCCCCGCGCGGACGACCCGATCGACTTCTCCGGGACCTGGATGGTGGACAACGAGGGGACCAATCGAGACCTCGTCCTCCATCCCGGCGACGGCGCATGCGAGACGTCCCGGATCACCTCCGACGTGCGGAGCGACGACGGTCTCGCGCGCCTGTGCGTCCACGCCCGCGGATCCTTGTCCGGCCCGGCCGAGAACTTCTTCACCCTGTATCAGGGTGATCCTCCGGAGACCGAGGATCCGGATCGCTGCCTGAACTACTAGCCCGGCCGGGCAGACGAGTCTCACCCGTCCGATCCCTGAACCTTCCCCGCTCCCTGAGCCTGTCGAAGGGCGCACGGAGAAGCATCCAAGACCAGCGACACCCATCCGGTCCCTGAGCCTGTCGAAGGGTACTCGTAGGCACTTCGACAAGCTCAGTGACCGGAAGAGGTGCACCCGCACTCACTCCGGTCTCCGCGCAACCTTCCCCGGCCCCTGAGCTTGTCGAAGGGCGCCCGGGAGAACCCCGCGAATCCGGCATGCCTCCTCCGGTCCCTGAGCCTGTCGAAGGGCACACGAGGAGACTCCCACATCCGAGACGACTCGGCATCTGGAATGTCAGTGGTCCATGATGGACTTGTCTCATGACCGAGACCACCCCAACCGCGACCCGCGCAGGCGACGAATACGCCGCGCAACTCGCGGAGTTCTCGGACGAGTGGGCTGAGATCCACCGGCAGCAGGCCGTCCTGGACGCGCGGAAGGCGCGCCTCCTGGCCCATTCCGCCGCCTATGCGGCTGCCTTCGCGGACGCCACAGTCCCGGCCATCTTCCCGCCGGCCGAGCGTCAGGCGCTCTCACGCCGGTCAACGTGCGCGGCCCTCGCGATGGCGACCCGGATGCCGGAGCGGACCGTCCAGCTTGCGACGAACGACGCCGAACGTCTCGTCAACGACGCACCCGTCGTGCTGGCGTCGCTGGAGGCGGGGCGGATCTCGGCGCGGCATGCGCAGGTGATCACCGACCAGCTCTGTGACGTCCCTGCTGCTGGGCGGGCGGTGTTCCTCGAGCAGGTGCTGCCGGTCGCCGAAGGTGCGACCGTCTCGTACCTCCGGCAACGCGCTCGCATCATCCGCGAGCGCCTCCACCCCGAGTCCATCACCGCCCGAGCGGTCCGTTCCGAGGCTGACCGCCGCGTCGAGTTCGAACCCGCAGCCGACGGCATGGCGTGGGTGCACCTCTTCACCACGGCGCCGATCGCGCAGGGCATCATCGAGCGCGTCGAAGCAGCCGCCGCGGAGTCGCGCGCTGCCGGCGACACCCGCACGTGCGCCCAGCTGCAAGCGGACGCCCTGGCAACCCTCGCCCTCACCGGCGTGACCCCGAACGACGTGATGTCGAGCCCGGTGCTCCCGCACCCGATCGAGGTCCAGGAGCACATCAAGCCCACCGTGCAGATCACCGTCCCGGCATTGAGCATGGCCGGCGTCAGCGACGCCCCGGCCACCCTCGATGGCTACGGCCCGATCGACCCCGAGACCGCGGCTCGCATCGCGGTGAACGCGCCCAGCTTCACCCGGATCCTCGTCCAGCCGGAAACCGGCGCCGTCCTCTCCGTCGGGCGGAATCAATACCGGGTCCCGGCCGACCTGCAACGCGCGGTCCGCCTGCGGGACGGCACCTGTCGCGCACCAGGCTGCGGCAGGCGAGCCCGGGCCTGCGACCTCGACCACTCGGTCGCATGGGAAGACGGCGGAACGACGGATGTCGGTAACCTCGCCTGTCTCTGTCGACATCATCACCGGATGAAGCACCTGCCCGGGTGGAACCTCGAACACGGACCCAGCGGGGTCCTCGACTGGACGACACCCGACGGCAAACACCACCGGACCGAACCGGACCCCGCACCGTTCTGACCGTTTCCGGTCCCTGGGCTGCGCCGCACTGAGCTTGTCGAAGTGTCGAAGGGTTCCCCGTGGGCACTTCGACACGCTCAGCGACCGAGAAAAGTGTGCCCGGAACGATGAGGCGTCCTCGTGGGCACTTCGACAAGCTCAGTGACCGGGGTGGACTGTGCTCGCACGCTTTCGATCCCTGAGCCTGTCGAAGGGCACCTCGGTCGCGCCGGCTCCGTGGCCGGGAACGGTACGGCCGGATCCCTTCGATCCCTGAGCCTGTCGAAGGGCAGGCGGGGTGCTCTCGCTCGGTGCGCGGGAGGACATCCGCCGGCTCACATCGTGCACCTCCGTCCGCAAGCCCCAGACATCCGGGGCCGATCCGGACAGACTGGTCGTATGAGTTCTGCAGACGACCGCGCGACCGACGGCCCCGACGACGCCCACCGAGTCCCCGCAGGGGTCGACGACGCGACCGTGGAAGCGGTCGGCAAAGTGACCGAGGCGCTCGAAGTGGTCGAGCAGGCGCGCGGCATGCTCTACGGCTTCCATCGCCTGACCGGCAAAGCGGACCTCGCGCTCGGCGAAGCCGCGGACGCCCTGCGCGAAGCCGGACACGACGCGCTCGCCAACCGGATCGACACCGAGCTGGTCGGACGCAACGTCATCGACGGACGCTGGACGTTCCAGATCGTCGAAGACTACGACGGCAACTACTGGGAACCGTTCCGCACGCTCGAGGCGGAGGTCCGCAACGAACTGGCGGGCGGCCGACGCCACCTCGCGGAAGCCGCCATGAAGGAGGACCGCCGCACGCACGGCGCGCCCCACCACGAAGCCACACCGCCGACGGTCTGAAGCCGCACGGCATCAGGGCCGCGTGCCGTTAGGCTCGATCCGATGACCGATGCACCCGTTTCCCGGACGAAGCTCTCCCGCCAACGGGTGATCGTCGGAGCCGCCGAGTTCGCCGACACGCACGGCGCCGACGCCCTCACGCTCGCCGCCCTGGCCCGCGAGCTCGACACCTCGGCACCGGCCCTCCTCAAGCACGTCCGCAGCACCGAGGACCTCCGCGCTGCCGTCGCCCAACTCGCCCTCGCCCAACTGGCCAGCGGACTCGACATCGCGACGAACGGCCTGAGCGGGCCCTCCGCACTCACCGCGCTGGCCGACGGGTACCGCCGCTTCGCCCTCACCTATCCCGGTCGGTACGCCCTCGCGTTCTCGATCGAGGACGTCCGCACCGACACCGGCGAGCCGGCCGACCGCGAGCTCGTGATGCTCGTCGAACGAGCACTCGCGGGGCGCGGTCTCGACAGCGTGGCGATGACGGACGCCGGACGCATCGTCCGGGCCGCCCTCCACGGCTTCGTGTCCCTCGAGCTCGTCGGCGGCTTCACCCGCGGCGCCGACCCCGCCACCAGCTACGCTGCCCTCGTGGACCTGCTCGACCATTCGTCCGCGCTCGGCTCACGCCACCTCCAGGAGACGCCATGACCAGCACGACCACCACCGCCCCCACCGTCCTCTTCGTCTGCGTGCACAACGCCGGTCGCTCCCAGATCGCAGCCGGCTTCCTCGACGCCCTCGCCGGCGACCGGGTCGAGGTGCTGTCGGCCGGGAGCGAACCGAAGGACCGGATCAACACCGTGGCGGTGGAGGCGATGGCCGAACACGGCATCGACATCACCGCAGCCGTGCCCCGCATCCTCACGACCGACGCCGTCCGGGCGTCCGATGCGGTCATCACGATGGGCTGCGGCGACGCCTGCCCGATCTTCCCCGGCAAGCGCTACGAGGACTGGGAACTCGAGGATCCGGCCGGGCAAGGCATCGAGGCCGTCCGCCGCATCCGCGACGACATCGAGGAGCGGATCGCCGCACTGTTCGTCGAACTCGTGCCCGCCGAGGCATCCGAGTTCCCGGCCACCATCGGCTCGGTCGCCCACGAAGCGCTCGGCGCGCACGGGTTCACCCGCTTCGAGCAGCTCACGCGGGTCTCGCCCGCCGCCCTGCTCCGCATCCACGGCGTCGGCCCGAAGGCCGTCGACGTCCTGACCGAAGAACTCATGTCCCGCTCACTCGCCTTCGCATCCTGAGGACGCCTGCGGCGCGCAACCCCATTGCCCAGCGCGACACCCGTCGTATCGTGGTCGTATGAGCAAGCACGCAGCGAACGACGACAACCTCCCCGAGGACCACGAGACCACCGAGGACTCCATCGAGCAGGAGGTCGACGGCGAGGACACGTTCCTCCCCATCGCCGAGCCGACCACCGGTCCCGCTCCCGCCCCGTAACCCGACGCGCCTCCGGGGGCCGCGGATCAGGGGCCGACGAGGGCCTGGAGGTCGCGCAGGGAGCCGTCGAAGACGTTCACGTCGATGAACTCCTCCTTGCCGACGTACCCGGGCAGCCGCTCCCGGCTGGTGTACTGCCAGAGGTCCCACGCCCGCCCGTCCGACAGGACCGGCGGCGTGACGACCGAGCGGATCCAGATCGGGTTCCGCTCGTACGAGCCCGCGAGGAACGCGTCGTAGTACCGCATGGTGGCGTAGATGATCGGCGGCCGACCGTAGTGCTCCTCGAGTGCCGTGAGGAGCGGATCGAGCACGGCAGCGACCCGCTCCGCACTCGGTGGCGTCCGGCAGTAATCGGCGTAGCACTCGAGGTCGATGGTGATCGGGAGAGCGCCCGCCGTGACCGGCACGGTGTCGAAGATGTTCTGCGCCTGCGTCTCGGCAGGGCTGTCGAAACTCAGGAAGTGGTACGCCCCGATCAGCAAGCCGGTCTCGTCGGCCGCTCGTTGCGCGCCCGCCCAGTTCGCGGCGAACCGTTCGTCCTGATCGCCGGATCCCTCGGTCGCCTTCATGATCGCGAAGTCGATGGGCTGCGCCGCGAGCACGTCCCAGTCGATCTCGCCCTGGTAGGAGGAGACGTCGACACCGCGCACCGCGTACGAGGCGGCCAGGATCGCGTTCGGCCGCACCAGCCCCATGGCGACGAGCGCCGCGCAGATCCCGCCGATCGCGAGGGTGCCGGCCGCCCCGACGACGATCGGCAACCAGCGTCTCCAGAATCGGTTCATCGGCTCACTCTGTCACGTCTCGGCCGTGTCCCGATGCAGGACGCCTCAGCGCGGGTAGAGGACGGCTGCCCGCGGGTCGACCACGAAGTCGACGACGTCCCCCGTCGACCAGCCCGCGGCCGCGAGCTGCTGCACGGCGACGTCGGCGGTGATGAGCGCCGAGCGGACCCGGACGACGTCGCCGCGGGGTTCGACGTCGGTGATCGTCGCGCGGACGGCGCCTGACGCACTCGGGCCGCCAGAGCCGTCAGCCTCGCGGACCTCGACGCGGGACGGTCGGAACGCGCAGGCGACGGCGACCCCGGCCGGGATCGGGTCGGCCTCCGCGGAGGAGTCGACCTCGACATCCGTTCCGTCCGGCAGACGGAGCCCGCGTGCCGTGCGGACGCCCGTCAGCAGTTCGAGTCCCGCGAGGTCCGCGGTGAACGCCGTCCGCGGCCGCTCGAGCACCTCCGCCGTCGGCCCCTGCTCGACGACGCGCCCGGCGTCCAGGACGATCACCCGGTCCGCGAGTGTGTACGCGTCGAGCACCTCGTGCGTCACGAGCACGGTCGTCCGCCCACGCAACTGGTCGCGGAGCATGCGGCGGAGGTGCGGGGCGACCGTCGCATCGAGCGCGGCCATCGGTTCGTCGAGGAGGAGCAGGGCCGGGTCCGGGGCCAGCGCGCGGGCGAGCGCCACCCGCTGCGCCTGGCCGCCGGACAACTCGGCAGGACGGCGCCCCTCGAGCTCGGACGCCTCGACCTCCGCGAGCCGTCGTCGGGCGATGTCCCGAGCCTCGCCGCGTGACGCACCGGCGACCAGCGGGCCGTAGGCGACGTTGTCGAGCACGGAGCGGTGGGGGAAGAGCATTGCTTCCTGGGCCAGGGGCGAGATCCCCCGCCGATGCGGCGGCGACCACTGGTCCCGAGCCGATCCACCGACCGCGAACAGCTCGCGACCGGCGAGGGTCGCGTGACCGGTGTCCGGACGCAGGAGCCCGGCGAGGACCGCGAGCAGCGTCGACTTGCCGGCGCCGTTGGGGCCGAGCACGGCGACGGTCTCCCCCGCGGCGAGGTCCACGGCGAGCTCCCAGTCGCGTTCACGCAGCGTCGCTCGGAACGCCAGGGCCGCCCCGGTCATCGAACCACTCCGGCGACGGTCCGTCCACGGCGGATCGACCCCTGCGCCCCAGCGACGCCGACGACGAGCACGGCCACGACGACGAGGACGAGCGACAGTGCGACAGCGGCGTCGGGATCCGTCTCGCGCTGCAGGTAGATCTCGAGCGGCAGCGTCCGGGTGACCCCCTGGAGGCTGCCCGCGAAGGTGAGGGTCGCCCCGAACTCGCCGAGGGCCCGCGCGAACGAGAGGATCGCGCCCGACACGACGGCGGGCGCGAGGAGCGGCAGCGTGACGGTGCGGAAGACGGTGGTGGGACGAGCACCGAGTGTCGCGGCGACGGCTTCGTACCGCGAGCCGGTCGTGCGGATCGCCCCCTCCAGGCTCAGCACGAGGAACGGCAGGGCGACGAAGGTCTGGGCGAGGACGACGGCGGTCGTGGAGAACGCGATGTCGATCCCGGCGTCCGCGAGTGCCGGTCCGAGCAGGCCGAGCCGGCCGAAGGTGTAGAGCAGGGCGATCCCGCCGACGACGGGCGGGAGCACGAGCGGGAGGAGGACGAGCGACCGCAGCAGACGCTGCCCCGGGAACCGGGTGCGCGCGAGGACGAGGGCGAGCGGCACGCCGAACACGATGCAGAGGGCCGTCGCGAGTGACGACGTCCGCAGACTCAGCCCGAGCGCCGCGACCGACGACTCCGAGCTGACGAGCGCACCGAAGTCCGCCCAGTCCACCCGCAGGACGATCGCGACGAGCGGCAGCAGGACGAACGCCGCGCCGACCATGGCAACGACGACGATCCAGCGGGGCACCCCCGAGCCGAGTCCTCTCACGGGGTCACGGTGCGCCGAAGCCGGCTTTGGCGAGCACCCGCTGTCCCTCGGCGCTCACGACGTAGGCCGCAAAGGCCGCCGCGACCGTGGGGTTCGCGCTCCCTGCGAGCGGCGCGATCGGGTAGGTGTTGACGGCCTTCGACGACTCGGGGAAGGTGATACCCCGCACGGCGTCGCCGGCCGCGATGACGTCGGTCACGTAGACGAGCCCGGCGTCGGCCTCGCCCGAGGTCACCTTGCCGAGGACGTCGGTCACCGACGACTCCTCGCTGACCGGGCTCAGCGCGACACCCGAGGCGTCCTCGACGGCGACGGTGGCCGCTCCACAGGGGACCTGCGGCGCGCACACGACCGTCTTGACGCCCGGACGGGCGAGATCGGCGAAGGTCTCCACGCCGGCGGGGTTCGACGGGGGCACGGCGATCTGCAGGACGTTGGTCGCGAAGTCGACCGGGTCGCCCTCGACGAGGTCGGCATCGGTCAGCTTCGCCATGTTCTTCTCGTCTGCGGACGCGAACACGTCGCCGGGAGCACCGTTCGTGAGCTGCGTGACGAGGTCGGAGGATCCGGCGAAGGTCAGCTCGACCGTCGTACCGGGGTGCGCCTCCTCGAAGTCCTCCGCGAGCGCGGTGAAGGTCGTCTTGAGCGAAGCCGCCGCGTAGACCGTGATCGAGCCGCTGAGCTCGGCCACCGCGGTTGAGGCGGTGGGTGTCGGCGTCGCGGCGGGGGCGGCGCACGCGGAGGCTGCGAGCAAGACGCCGGTGCCGAGGGCAAGTGCGCTGAACAGTCGGAAGGACCGACGGGGTGCGGTGCGGTTCATGAGCTCGCCTTCGGGGTCTCGATGAGGACCGTCGTGGCCTTCACGACGGCGATGGCCGTGGAGCCGAGTTCGAGGCCGAGTTCACGCACGGCCTCACTGCTCATGAGCGACACCACGCGATGCGGGCCGCACTGCAGTTCCACCTGCGCCATGACCGTGTCCATCGTGATGTCGGTGACGATGCCGACGAAGCGGTTGCGTGCCGAGCGTCCGATCTCCGAGGGGTCGACGGGGAGGACGGCGTTCTGCCTGGCCAGTTGAGCGAGCGACAGGCCGTCGACGACGCCACGGCCTGCGTCGTCCTTCGCGCTGACGAGTGCGCCCTGGTCGATCCAGCGACGGACGGTGTCGTCGCTGACCCCGAGGAACAGGGCGGCGTCTCGGATACGGATCTGCGGCATGGAGTCAGGCTAGTGCACGTATTCGCGTTGACACGACCTAGCTGTAACCGCATTCGCGCTTCGGGTCGTCGGCGGCCGACCGGCGCTTCGACCCTCCGCGACGCCCACCGCTCCGAAGCATCCCTATGAGATCACGACTGCTCGCCGCCGTCACCCTGCTCGCCCTCGCCACTGGCCTCACCGCCTGCGCGTCCCCCGGCTCGGGGACCGGCGGCGCCCCGGGCGACGGACCGCTCGTCGCGTTCTACGGCGATTCGTACACCCTCGGCACCGGAGCGAGCGACCCGGCCAACCGCTGGTCCACCGTCGTCAGCGAGGAACGCGGCTGGCGGGAGTTCAACCCCAGCGTCAACGGCCTCGGGTTCGTGAACCACCGCGACCGCTTCGGCGACGGCAGCGGCGACCTGCCCTCCCTCATCATCGCCGAGCAGCCCGACATCGTCTTCGTCACGATGGGGCTCAACGACGCGTTCAGCTTCGACGATGCCGCCGACCGGATCCACGAGCAGATCACGACGGACCTGCAGCGCCTCCGCGACGCGCTCCCGGAGGCCCGCTTCATCGTCGTCGAACCGTTCTGGTACACCGACGAGCGTCCGCAGTCGATCGAGACGATCATCGGCTGGGTGGACGACGCCGCGCAGGAGATCGACGCCGACACCATCCCCGGGGCGTCGCACTGGATCGAGGGGCACCCAGAGTGGATGGCCGCAGACGGCCTCCACCCGAACGACGAGGGGTACGCGGAGATGGCTCGGCGGATGGATGCCGAGCTCGAGCGACTCGGACTCTGACGCCCCGGTGTCCGTCGCCGCTCAGCCCAGGCGGATGCCCCGGTCAGCCATGAACGGGACGGCATCGACGCGCGAGCCGCCGATCCTGACCTCGAAGTGCACGTGGCATCCGGTCGAGGCACCCGTCGTCCCGACGAGCGAGATGTTCTGACCGGCGGACACCCACTGCCCCTCGCCGACGAGGATGCTGCTGTTGTGCGCGTACCCGGTCATGACGCCGCCACCGTGGTCGACGAGGACCCAGTTGCCGTAGGTGCCGAGCCAGCCGGCGTAGACGACCGTGCCGGCGTTCGCGGCGTAGACCGCTCGCCCGCAACCCGCTCCGATGTCGGTGCCCGAGTGGAACGGGTTGACGCCGGGCACGGGGCGACCGGGTCGCGGTCCGTAGTTGTCGGTGATCCGGCCGGAGATCGGCAGGGCCCACCCCTGGCTCCCGACGGCACCCGAGGCACCGCCGCCACCGCCGCCGCCACCTCCGCCACCGCCGGCGTTCGCAGCGGCCTCGGCAGCCGCCCGTGCAGCCTCAGCCGCAGCCGCCGCGGCTGCAGCAGCAGCGGCCGCAGCCGCCTTCACTTCCTCGCCCTTGCGGTAGTCGGCCTCGGTGGCTGCGCGGTTCTCCTTGAGGACCACGAGCTGGGCCTCGAGCGTCGCGAGGTACTCCTGCTGCTCGGACACGGCGGTCTCGGCGTCGGCACGGGCTGCGACCGCGTCCCCGAGGGCGGTCTCGGCCGCCGCGGCGAGCTCGCCGAGGGCAGCCTCGGCGATGGTCGCCTGCTCGGTGAGGAGCGACGCCGTGTTCGCATCGGTCCTCGCCCGGTCGTAGGTGCCGTCCGTGGACTCGCTGAGCTTCGTGATCGTGCTCAAGCGCCCGAGGAGCGACTCCGGCTCCTGGCCGTCGAGGAATGCGGCGGTACTGAGGTCGACGTTCCCCGACCGCAACCACGCGGCGACGAGCGCGCCGGCCTGGCGTTTGGAGGCCTGCGCCGCGGTCGTCGCGGCGACGGCCTGCTCGTGGAGCGAGACGGCACGGTAGCTCGCCTCGTCGACGGCCAGCTGAGCGGCCTCGTACTCGTCGGCACGGAGGACGGCCTCGGCTTCGGCGAGCGCCGCAGCGGTCTTCAGCTGCTGGACGAGCCCTTCGATCTGACCGATGGTCGACTGCTTCGAGGATTCGCTCGAGCGGGCCGCCTCGACGTCCTCCCAGCTGGGGTACTCCGTAGCTGCGGCCGGCTGTGCGAGACCCATCGAGAGGACGATGACTCCGGCGAGGGCCGCGGCGATGGAGGCGCGACGGCGCGCGGGACGGAGGCGTGGCATGGTGCCATCGTGGCAGTGGTCAGCCCTGTTCGGGGGGAGGCTCGCCCGCCTGGGAACGAACCGGCTCCGCCCGGTGGGCGAGCATGATGTCGAGGAGCCGGTCGGCGATGCTGCGCTTCGATCCGGTCGCCTCACCGACCACCTCGCCGGCACCGTCGATCACGACGACCTCGTTGTCGGGCGTGCCGAAGCCGTTCGTCCACCCCACGCGATTGAGCACGAGGAGGTCGGCGCCCTTGCGTACCGCCTTGGCCCGGCCGAGGGCCAGCAACTCCTCGCGGTCGGTGGCGGTCTCCGCGGCGAACCCGACGACCATCCGTCCCGGCACCCGGGCCGCGGCGAGTCCGGCGAGCACGTCGGGGTTGCGGACGAGTCGCAGGGTGAGCTCGTCGCCGGTGTCGTCCTTCTTGATCTTCCGTTCGGCGATCTCGGCGGCGCGGTAGTCCGCCACAGCGGCCGCCATGACCACGAGCGTCGCGTGGGCCGCCACGTCTTCCATGGCCGCTGCGAGTTCCGCTGCGGTGCCGACCGGGACGACCCGCAGACCGTCGACCGCATCCGCTTCGGCCGCGACGTCGGAGTCCAGGTGCGCCGCGACGAGCACGACCTCGGCTCCGCGCTCGGCGGCGGCCTGCGCGATGGCGAGCCCCTGCCGACCGCTCGACCGGTTCCCGAGGAACCGCACCGGGTCGAGCGGCTCCCGGGTGCCGCCGGCCGAGACGACGACGCGCTCGGCGCGGAAATCGTCCGGGTGCGCGTCCGCTCCACCGCTGCGTCCGGCGAGCAGCGCCAAGCCGGCGGCCACGATGTCGTCGGGTTCGCTCATGCGTCCCGCCCCCGTGTCGCCGCCGGTCAGCGCGCCGTGCGCCGGCCCGATGACGGCCACCCCGCGCGATCGCAGGAGGGCGACGTTCGCGGTCGTCGCCGGGTGCTGCCACATCTCGGTGTGCATCGCCGGCGCCAGCAGGACCGGCGCCCGGCTGGCCAGGATGGTGGTGCCGAGGAGGTCGTCGGAGAGTCCCGCCGCGAGTTTCGCGAGGGTGTTGGCCGTCGTCGGCGCCACGACGATGAGCTCCGCGCGCTGCCCGAGGGCGACGTGCCGGACTTCGGCGACGCCGTCGTACAGCGAGGTCGTGACGGGGTTCCGGCTGATCGCCTCGAGGGTCGGCAGGCCGACGAACCGGAGTGCGCTCTCAGTCGGCACCACGTGGACGTCGAATCCCGCGAGCACGAACCCGCGGACGACGCCGACCGCCTTGTACGCGGCGATCCCGCCCGTGATCCCGACGACGACCGTGCGCCCCGCCGCCTCCCGCGATGCGTCCTGCACGCCCATGCCGCCTCCTCGCTTCCGGCGCTCCCGCGCCGGGTCCTCGTCTAGTCTGTCCTAGTCCGGCCGGCCGAGGAGGAACCAGCGTGTGCACCGTGATCATCGACTTCGAGCCGGGGCGCGCGTGGCCGATCGCCGTGCTCGGGCTGCGAGACGAACAGCCGGGGCGTGCCTGGGACCCACCAGGCGCGTGGTGGCCCGGACTCGGTGACAGCGTCCGCGGCATCCACGACCGCGAAGCGGGCGGCGCGTGGCTGGCGACGAACGACGGCGCCCCGGGCGGCCCCCGGGCGGCGGTGGTCCTCAACCGACGCGAGGACCTCGACATGCCCGCCGCCGGGTGGACCTCGCGGGGCGTGCTGCCGCTGGAAGCCGTCACGACCGGCGTCGACCCGGACGACGCCCGCAGCGCCAGGTCCTGGAACCTCGTGGAGCTGCGTCCTGACCGCGTCACCGTCACGAGCTGGGACGGCACCTCACCCCGGTCCATCGACGTCGAACCCGGTCTCCACCTCGTGACGCACGAGGGCCCCGACCACCTCGACGTCCCACGGGTCCACCGGTGGCGGCCGGCCTTCCTCGACGTCCCGTCGCCCATCGGGCCGTTGGACGGTGCGACGGCCGCGTCCTGGGAGCCGTGGTTGCGCACGTTGCGCTCCACGACGACCGTGCGCGCCGATGCCGACGAGGCGATCGTCCGCATCGACGACCACGACGGCCTGCGTCTCGCCTCGCTCTCGGTGACGGCGCTCTCGCTCGGCCCCGACGGTGCGGTGCTCCGGAACGCCCGACTCGCCGAGCCCGGCCATCTGCCGGAAGAGCTCGTCTGGGAGTGACCAGGACGGCGACGGTCGGCACCCGCCGGGAGCCACGGGACCCGGATCGGACTGCCACCCGTGTGGAGGGCGCCCTGGCGCGCTCGATACTGTTGCAGCATGGCCCTGAACCCCGTGCGACTGCGACTGCTCGAGGCGTTCGACCGCCTCGGTACGATCCGCGCCGTCGGCCGTGAGCTCGACCTCAGCCCCTCGACCGTCTCGCAGCAGCTCTCCGTGCTCGAGGCCGAGACCGGCGCCGCGCTCCTGGAACGACGCGGCCGGACGCTCACCCTGACGCCGACGGGTGCGCTGCTCGTCGAGCGCGCTCGGGCCCTGCTCGCGCAGATGGACGCCATCGAGGTCGAACTGGCCGAGGTCGAGTCCGAGCCGTCCGGTCGGTTCCGCATCGCCGGGTTCGCGAGCGTCATCGCCCCGATCCTCATCCCGGCCGCGCGCTCCCTCGCGCGGCAGTACCCGCGCCTCGAGGTCGAACTCATCGAGGTCGAACCGCACGAGAGCACCACCGCCGTCCAGCGGGGCAGCTGCGACGTCGTGATCACCGTCGATCAGGAGGACGGGTTCCTCCTCGACCCCTCAGTGCACAGCGTGCCGCTCACCACCGACCCGCTCCTGCTCATCGCGCCGCTCGACCACCGACTGGCCGCGCAGGATCAGGTCACCTTCAGCGAGCTGCAGACGGAGTCCTGGGCCCTCGACGCACCGGGCACCTACCTCGGCGAACTCGTCCCGCTGATCTGTCGTCGCGCGGGGTTCGAGCCGAGGGTGGCCGGACGGTTCACGAGTTACGAGGTCGTCATCGACCACGTGGCCGCCGGGCTGTCGATCGCCGTGCTCCCGGACATCGCGATCGGCTCGCGGACGGACGTCGTGCGGAAGCCCATCGCCGGGATGAGCGAGCGGAAGATCGTCGCGACGGCGCGGAAGGGCTCACTGCAGCGTTCGGCCGTCGCGGCAGCGCTCGCAGCCGTCCAACGGGCCACGGACGAGGCCGTCGCCCGCTGAGCCGCCGCGGAACCGGCCGAGCCTCCTGCGGGGAGGATCAGCCGTGGTAGCCCGACTTGGCCATGGCGACGAGCGCCCCGACCAGGCCGATGCCGCCGAAGACGGTGATGAAGGCGATCACGCCGATGAGGATGTCGTTGACGGTCATGCACCCATCGTACTGAACCCGACGGGCCCCACGACTAGGGTTGGTCCGTCCCCCGACACCACCCGGAGCAGCACCATGATCACCTCATCGAGCGAGTCCCAGGCTGCCGCCTTCCGCGACGGCCGGATCCCTGCGACGGAGCACCTCGACGCCGACACGGTCGTCATCGCCGTCCCGACCGGCGACCCCGGCAATCCCTTCACCCTCTGCTCGGTCCTCTTCGGCACCGACGGTCGCGCGATCGTCGTCGACCCCGGAACCGACACCCCCGAGGGCCGCGAGCACCTGTTGCGGGAGCTCCGCGGCATCGGGGTGACGACGCTCACGGGCGTCGTCGTGACCCACCTGCACCCCGACCACCTCGGCCTCGCCGGCGCCCTCCGCGACGAGCTCGCCGCACCCGTCCTCATGCACCGTCTCGAAGACGAGGCGGCGGGCTCGACGCCACCGGGCCCGGCCGACCTCGCTGCGGCGTTGGACGAGTGGGGCGTCCCGGCCGACGACACGACCGTGCGCCCCTGGGCCACTGGTGCGACGGCACCCGCCGGGCACCTCGGCGACACCCGTGCGGACCGGACGCTCGAGGACGGCGAGCTGCTGACGCTCCCCGGTCGCTCGATCAGGGTCCTGCACACCCCCGGCCATACGACGGGCCACCTCACCCTGCGCGATGAGGACCGCGGCTACCTGTTCACGGGCGACCACGTGCTGCCGACGATCTTCTCGGGGCTCGGGCTCGGCGCGCGCACCTCGGAGAATCCGGTGACGGCCTACCTGTCATCACTCGACCGCGTCCGCGGATACGACGGCGATCAGGTGGTCCCCGGACACGGCTTCCGGTTCACGGGACTCGCGGACCGCTGCGATGAGCTGTCCGCGCACCATCTGCGGCGAGCCGACGAGGTGCGCTCCGTCCTCGCGGACGACCCCGACGCGAGCGTGTGGACCATCGCCTCCCGCATCGGCTGGTCGGCCGGATGGGACGCGCTGACCGGTCTCCTCCGCGTCTCGGCCCTCACGCAGACCGACTGGCACCGGGCGCGCCTTCAACAGCTCGCCGGCTGACCGTCCGCGCTACCGGCTGAGGCCGGCCCACCCGGATCGACGACGCGCCAGCGCCCGTTCGAAGGCGTAGAGCCCACCGCCGGCCGCCACCCCGGCGGCGAGCACCGCGAACACGACGACCCCGATCGTCGAGGCGAGTCCGATGGGTGCGGCGATGAGGCCGCCGACGATCAGGACGAGGAAGGCCGCACCACCACCGGCGATCCAGGCCCGGTGGACCGGGCCCCGCTCGCCCCAGTGGTCGAGGATGCCGAGCGCCAGCAGCGCACCGACCGCCCCGACGGCGGCGAGCATCCCTCCGACGAGTCCACCGACGAGGACGGCGATCCCGCCGAGATCGGCCGGATGCACCGAGACGGTCCCGACCGTCCCGAAGAGCTCTGCACCGGCCGCGAGGGCCGCTCCGGCGACCGCTCCGACGCTGACGGCGAGGCCGAACAGCGGGACGACACGGAGGAGGGACCAACCCGGGTCCGCTGCTTCATCGAACACGTCCATGGCTTCGACCGCCTCCTGCGCGCCTCGTCGTCGACGGCGCTTGGCGCTCAGCGTGGCATGTCGGTGCGTGGTGCCCCAGGGCGTTGCGCGCGGAGGAGGAGCGGGTGTAAGGCTGCGGCGTCTGCTACCAGCCGCGCGTGCCCGGGGCGCCCTTGAACGGCCCGACGATGCCCGGCGTGATCCATCCGCCGTAGAAGTCGCCCTCCTGCGCCTGCACCGGCACGCCGTCGACCTCGCAGGCGTCCATGCGTCCCGGATAGACGGCGATCATGCCGAACAGCGGCGCGTATCCCGGACGCGGATCGGGGTAGGTCCACGCGGCGGCACCGGCGACCGCGTCGCCCACCCGCACGTCGAGGTAGTGGGCCTCGCCCTTGAACTCGCACATGGTCGTCCCGTCGACCGGCACCAGGACCCCCGGCGAGAAGTCCGCCGCCGGGACGTAGTACACCGGCGGGTGGCTCGTCTCCAGGACCCGGACCGCGGCCGTCGACTCCGCGATGACCGTGCCGCCGAACCGGATCACGACGCGCTCGTCGCGCGGCTCGACCCGCGGCGGACGCGGGTACTCCCAGACGGACTCCTCACCGGGTCCGGGCTGGACGGGCAGGGGGCGGCGGAATCGCGAGGAGTCGGGCATCTCCCCATGCTGCCCGGTCCACCTGAGCGACGACCGCGAATCAGGCGCGCCGGCCCACGGTCCGGAGCGCGAGCCAGAGCAACCAGGCACCCGCCGCCGCATACCCGATCAGTAGCAGCACGACGGCCGTCGACCCGAGGTCGTAGACGACGGGGATCACCGGCGAGCCACCGACGCCGGCGTCCGTCGACTTCCCGTTCGCGGTCAGGAGGGCCAGGACGAGCAGCACCGCGGCGCTCGCGAGGATCGGTCCGCCAGTGGCCCAGACCTTCTGCTTGGTCGTCCAGGCGCGCGACCGCCACAGCATGACCATGCCGGCCACCCAGCCGACGAACGGCACGACGAGCCCTCCGAGCATCACGAACAGGGCTGCCGTGAACGCGAACCCGCGGCGTTCGAGGACCTGCTCCGCGAACGGCCGGCCGTCCTCGGGTGGGCGGGCACCCTCCTCGTCATCGTGTCCGATCATGCGCTCCTCCTCGTCGACGTCGCGCGGACGTGCATCCGTTCGCCCTGCTTGCCGAACAGGCTGAGGAACTCCACCGCTGCGGCCTCAGCCCGGCCGAACCAGTGCGGGACGCGGGTGTCGAACTCGGCGACCTCACCCGCGGTGAGGACGATGTCCTGGTCGCCGAGGAGAAGCCGCAACCGGCCGTTGAGGACGTAGAGCCATTCGTAGCCCTCGTGGACCTTCTGCGTCTCGGGCGTCTGCGGGCCGTCGCCGCCGTGGATGATGCTCTTGAACGCGTGGAGGCCGCCCGATCGACGCGTCAGCGGCACGATCGTCTGGCCGTACCGCTGGACGGGCTTCAGGTGGACGCGGGGATCACCCGTCTGCGGAGCGCCGACGAGGTCGTCCAGAGGCACCTGGTGCGCTTTGGCGAGCGGCAGGAGCAGCTCGAGGTTCGGTCGGCGCTGGCCCGACTCGAGCCGGGAGAGGGTGGAGACCGAGATGCCCGTCTCAGCCGACAGGGCGGCGAGGGTGGTGCCGCGATGCTGCCGGATGGCTCGCAGCCTCGGCCCGACGGCATCCAGGACGCCGTCGATGGACCGTTGCTCGTCGTGTGCATGCGCCATGGGTCGATTCTCGCTCGTACGTTGCCGCTTCGGCAAGTGTTCTTGCCACTTCGGCACCGCTGGGCGCACCCTGGACACCTCCCAGCACGTCGACCGAACGGAACGATCCATGAGCACCCCCGTCACCCCAGCACCCACCACCGACCTCGTCGACGCCGTCATCGTCGGCGGGGGCGCCGCCGGGCTCAGCGCAGCCATCATGCTCGGACGATCACGACGGTCCGTGATCGTCGTCGACGGCGGCGAGCCCCGGAACGCGCCCGCCGACGGCGTCCACGGTTTCCTGTCCCGCGAGGGCACCCCGCCTCGCGAGCTCCTGCGCCTCGGCCGCGCGGAGGTGGCGTCGTACGGCGTCCGCGTCGTCGACGGTCAGGTCGTCGATGCGAGGCGTGACGATGACGGATTCACCCTGACGACGGCGGACGGCGCGATCGTCCGAGGTCGCCGCCTCCTCATCGCCACCGGCACCGCCGACGAGCTCCCGTCCATCCCCGGCCTCTGGGAGCGGTTCGGCCGCGACGCCCTCCACTGCCCCTACTGCCACGGCTGGGAGGTCCAGGACCGCGTGATCGGTGTCCTCGGCACGAACGCGGAGGCCGCAGCCCATCAGGCGCAGCTGTTCCGGCAGCTGAGCGACCGGGTCGTCGTGCTCCGCAACACCGCGGGCGCCTTCACGGCGGAGCAGGAGGCGGCATTCGCGGCGCGGGGCATCGAGGTGGTCGACGGCGTCGTGGAGCGGCTCGAGATCGCCGACGACCGGCTCGTCGGCGTGCGACTGGACGACGGCCGCACCGTCCCCGTCGAGGCGCTGGCCGTCGCCCCGGTCAACCGAGTGCGCGCCGAGGCGTTCACCGGTCTCGGGCTCCACACGCGACCGCACCCGCGTGGGGCCGAGTTCGGGGACGCGATCGGCGTCGACGAACTGGGCGCCACCTCGGTGCCGGGTGTCTGGGCGGCCGGAGACGTCACCAACCTGCGTACCCAGGTCCTGCAGGCGGCGGCCGCCGGATCGATGGCAGGTGCGATCATGAACGCCGACCTCGTCCAGGAGGACGTACGCCGCGCCCTCGCGAAGCGGTAGAACCACCACTGTTGCGCGAGACGCGGACATGGGACGATGACGGCACGGGGGCAGGGGCTCCCGTGCCGTCTCCGTTCCGACGAGGAGAGACATGCCGGGTGCACCCACAACGATCGACGACTACCTCGCCGCGCAACCCACCGACGCCGCGGACGCCATCGAGGAGATCCGACTCCGCGTCCACCGCATCGTGCCTGGAGTCACCGAGGCCATCCGCTACGGCATGCCGACGTTCATGCTCGACGACCGCTACCTGCTCTACCTCGGCGCCTGGAAGCACCACATCGCCCTGTACTCGATCCCGCCGTTCGACGGCCCCCTCCAGAACGCCGTCGCCGACTACCGGGCCGCGAAGGACACGCTGCAGTTCCCGTTCAGCCGGCCGATCCCCTTCGAGCTCATCGACCGGATCGTCACGGAGCTGTTGGAGCGGCGTCGGGCGGCGGACGCACGCCACGAGCATTGAGGGCGGCGTGGGAAGTCACGGGAGCATCGCGCCGGCACCGTGGGCCAGCCAGAGCCCGACGGTGGCGAGGGCGACCGTCAGCGGGGCGACCACGAAGCCGAGCGCGATGAACCGGCCCCAACCGAACTCGACGTCCGCCGCGGTGAGCCGCGCGTGCCAGAGCAGCGTCGCGAGCGCCGCCCACGGGGTGATGAGCGCGCCCGCGTTCACGCCGATGAGCAGTGCCGCGAAGCGCACGGGGTCGCCGGCCACCGGCTCGAGGGCCAGGTACGCCGGGAGGTTGTCGACGAGGTTGGCGCTCGCCATGCCGACCCCCGCCAGCTGCAGGAGCGCCAGGAGCGAGTCGCCGGTCCCCGCGATGGACGCGAGCGCCCGCGCGAGCCCGAGGGCGTGAGCCGCCTCCACCACGAGGAACAGTCCTGAGGCGAGCAGGACGAGCTGCCACGGAACGAGGGCCGGACGGAGCGCCCCGGGACGCCGGATGAGGAAGACGACCACGAGGATCACCGCCGCACCGAGCGCCGACATCCACACCGGGATGCCGGACACCAGCAGCGGCAGGAGCACGAGCACGACGAGCCCGGACGTCCACAGCAGCACCCGGTCGTCGTCCTGCGCCTCCACGTCCACCGTGTAGGCACCGGCGAGCTGACGGCGGTACACGATCGCGAGGACCACGCACGGGACCACGACCGCGATGATCGCGGGGACGACCATGAGCGCTGCGAATCCGCCAGGGCCGAGCGGACCGCCACCCGAGGCCGTGGCGGCCTCGTCGATCGCGTGCTCCGCGAGGAGGTTGGTGAGGTTCGACACCGGCAGCAGCAGCGACGCCGTGCATGCCAGCCAGACGGTGGTCAGGGCGAACGGCACCGGCGACAGCCCGGCGTGCCTCGCGAGCGTGATGACGACCGGCGTCAGGAGGACGGCCGTGGTGTCGAGCGAGAGGAAGACGGTGCTGAGCGTGGCCAGCGCGACGACGAGCAGCCAGAGCAACCAGGTGCTCCCCCGGCCCCAGCGCACGAGCCGCGAGGCGACGAGGGTGAACAGGCCGGCGTCCGCAGCGAGTTCGGCGACGACGGTGATCGCGACGACGAACAGGAGGATCGGCCAGACGCGGTCGGCGATGCCGAGGGCCTCCGGGGCGGGGAGGACACCGGTGAGGATCGCGATCGTCCCGATGACGAGCAGCACGAGGCCGAGCACGGCACTGCGCACGAGGCCTCCTTCACCGCCGGTCCGTCGGTGCGCTGTCGCCCGCTCGGCAGTCGATCATACGACGGCTCGCCGACCGCGTGCTCCCGCGCTCGTCGACGGGTGTCAGGCCCGCACCCAGCGCCCGATGAGTTCGAGCAGGGCGGGCTCGGCATCCGCCGCCGCTTCGATGCTGGAGAAGGTGACGACACCGCGGTCGGGTGCCGCCCACACCACCAGTCCGGAGGGGTCGTCGAACCGGAAGGCGTCGCTGTCGTCCCGCTGATGCGCGCCCCGGTGCAGGATGATCCGGATGCGGTTCGCCGGGTGCAGAGCGAAGGTGACGCGGTCCTCGCCGTCGTAGACGAAGCTCGGCGCCTTCCACTTGAGGTGCTCCGACATGCCCTCGTCCGAGGCCATGATCGCCTCGCGCAGCCGCACGACCGCCGGCTTCAGCTGGTGCGTGAGGGAGGCGAGGTAGGCGTCGACCTCGGCGGAGCTCATGGGATCAACCCGTCGGGCGACCGACGTAGGGTGCGACGTCGCCGGATCCCCAGATGCCGCCGACCCGGGTGCCGGCCCGCTCGTTGGCCGCTTCGACGATCTGGCCGTTCCCGAGGTAGATGGCGACGTGGTAGTAGTCGTAGCCGCTCGACCAGAAGATGAGGTCGCCCCGCTGCTTCTGGCTGTAGGGCACGAGGCGTCCCTGCGACTGCATCGTGTAGTACTGGTTCGTCGCCGAGTGCGTCCCGATGCCGCTCCCGTAGGCCGCGCGGGTGAGGCCCGAGCAGTCCCAGACGTTCGGCCCGGAACCGCCGAGCTGGTAGCCCTTGCCGACCTGGGCGAGCGCGAAGGCGATCGCCGACTCGACGCCGGCGGAGTCCGGAGGTGCGACCGAGCCGCCGCCGCCACCGCTGGACGCGCCGCCGCCGCCACTCGATCCACCGCCGCCGGACGAACCGCCGGACGAAGCAGGAGGGGTGTTGGCCGCGGCAGCAGCAGCCGCTGCTGCCGCCGCTTCCGCTGCCTGGCGAGCGGACTCACCGGCCGCGTACCCGCGCTCGGTCTCGGCAGTGGTGTTCTTCAGGGAGGCGAGCTGCGCGTAGAGCTGGTCGGCCTGCTGCTCCTGGGCTGCAACCGCTGCGGATGCCGCCGCCGAGGCGCTCTCCGCCTCGTCGTACTTCGTCTGTGCTTCGCCCTCGAGACGTTCGCGTTCCGTCTTCGCCACCTCCGCCTGGTCGGTCAGGCCGCTCGCCGCGTTGCGGTCGGTCACCGCCTCGGCGTAGCTAGCGGCGTTCCGTTCGCCCAGCTTGTCCATGACCGACAGCCGGGACAGCAGGTCGTCGGACTTCCCAGCGCCGAGGACGAGGTCGAGCGAGACGTCGCCACCGCCGCCACGCGACAGCTGCGCGATGAGCGCTCCGGCGCGCTGCTTCGAGACCTTGGCGGCGGCCGCAGCGGCCTCGGCCTGCTCGCGCAGCGCCGACTCGCGGGCGGTCGCCTCGGTCACGGCGTCCTGCGCCTGACGATAGGCCTCGGCGGCGATCTGCGCCGTGCGGAACGCGGCGTCGGACTGCTCCTGCAGCGAGGTGATGAGTGCGGTGATGTTCGTGATCTCGGCGGCCTTCGCGGACTCGCTCGACTTGGCCGCTTCGACATCGGCCCAGCTCGGATAGTCGTCCGCGTGGGCGGGCAAGGCACCGACGGTGAGTGACGCCGTGACGACGCCGACCGAGAGGGCCATCGCCAGCCAGGGACGGCGGCGGCCGTACTGCGCACCGGGCGTTCGTGCGGGGGTCATCATTCTCCAGTCCGACGACACGATCACGGCGAGCTCGGCGGGTCGCGGCCGTCATCCTGTCACAACAGTCACAATAGAAACTTTGATCACACTAGCCACTCTCGTCCCGGAGCACCAGCTCGAATCCCCCCCGGACGGGGCACGGGTGCGCCTGGGCGTGCCCCTGAACGGACACCCGAAGTGCCGCCCCGGCCGGACGCCCTCGCATCATGAAGGTTCCTCGTGGGCGCTTCGACAAGCTCAGCGACCGGGAGAGGTGCACCCGGACCTGGAACGGTCCCTGAGCCCGTCGAAGGACAGCCCCGGGTGGGCACCTGCGCATCGCAACGGTTCCTCCGGGCACTTCGACAGGCTCAGTGACCGGGGGCGAGCTCAGTGTGACCGGGGGCACGCTCAGTGACCGGGGAAGGGCGGCCCGGCAGGCAGGTCAGGCGGGTTCGACGTCCTCGGGCGACCAACGGGCGGACTCACCCGAACGGATGATCGCGAGCAGCTGGGACCGCAACGCCGACTCGTCGGGTAGTTCCGGGAAGACGTCGGCCTCGAGCCGATGCGCGGCCAGCCAGGCCTCATCGCCCGCCGGCGTCCGGCTCACCACGTGACGACGACGGTCGTCGGCCGCGGCGATGCGCTCGATGTGGCCGGCCCGCTCCAGTCGGTCGAGCGTGCGTGACATCGTCTGGTTCTGGACGCGGGCTCGTCGGGCGAGCTCCTTCTGACTGGCGGGGCCGCTGTCGAGCAGGTGCAGCACGATGAGACCGGCGTGGGTCACCCCGATGCCGTCCAGGGCCTGCTGCCAGGTGTGCTCGATCAGTCGTGACGCCGTGGACAGGAGGCGTCCGGTGGGCCAATCGGCCATGGGATCGCGGGCGGCGTCGGCGATCACGCCATCGGTCGCGCGCGCTCCATCCATGGCACCAATGTAGTCGCTGAGCGTACGGCCGAGCCGCCACCCACCACCGGTGTGACGTCGGCGGACCGTGCTGTCCCCCACCAGGTGGCGACGAGAGCGACCGACGAGGTCCGTGGCCAATTTGATGAATGACGACGGAATCACGCGTCCAGGATCGCCCTCACCCCCAGAATTGGGGGCCGTTACCCCCCTGGAGTGGGGGATCCGCCGATGACCCCCGCTTCCTACAGTTGAGGGATATCCAAGGGGGACGCTCATCTCGACCGGTATCACCGGTCGGTCGTGGGCACACGAGCGACGTCGCGTTCTCCGCGGGCGGCCCGAACCGCCCGTGCGCACCGCGCACCAGCACCACACCCGAACCCACAAGTGGATAGCAGCCCTCATGACGACGTACCCGAACCGCCGTCGGACCTTCCGACGCCCCTGCCCGCACACCCGGACCGCGGCCACCCTCCCGCACCCCTCGGAACGGTGGACCACCGCGTGAGCACCGACATCAACGAGCATGCGTTCCCGATCACCGGTCCGATCGCGAGCCCCATCGGGCTGCACCGGCGTCGTGCCGCCGCACTCGGTACGGCCTCCTCCCCCGCCGCGGTCGCCTCGCTGACGCAGCGCGAGTGGTCGAAGCGATACCGTCGTCGGGTCGTCCTCACGGACAGCGCGATCGCGCTCTTCGCCGTCTCCGCCGCGTTCGTCGTGCGATTCGGTGACGCCCCGGTCGGCCCGGAGGGCCAACAGCTCTACGTCCTGCTCTCCGCCGTCATCGTCGTCGTGTGGCTGGCCTTCCTCGGGTTCACGAGGACACGGGACAGCCGCATCATCGGTTCCGGTGTCACCGAGTACAAGCGCGTGGTCAACGCCAGCGCCTTCGCCTTCGGCATCCTCGCGATCGCCTTCCTCATCCTGAAGATCGACATCGCGCGCGGGTACTTCATCCTCGCGCTCCCCGCGGGGACGCTGGCTCTCCTCGCCTCACGGTGGATGTGGCGCAAATGGTTGCTCAGCCGCCGTCGCGTCGGTGAGTACACGGCACGGACCGTGGTCGTCGGTCGGCGCGACGACGTCGACTACGTCCTCGAACAGGTCGCGAAGCAGCACAGCATGAGCTACACCGTCGTCGGTGCGGCGATCGTCGACGAGGAGACCGCCGAGCCGTTCTCGAGCCGCGGACGATCCGTACCGGTCATCGCCCACGTCGACGGCGTCGCCCAGGCCGCCGCGAACCTCACCGCCGACGCGGTCATCATCGCCGGACCCGTCGACGGCGGCAGCGACTACATCCGCCGGCTCGGGTGGGACCTCGAGGGCACCGCGACCGAGCTGGTGCTCGCCGCGCGGCTCACCGACGTCGCCGGACCCCGCATCCACTTCCGTCCCGTCGAGGAGTTGCCGCTCATCCACGTGGAGATCCCGCAGTTCGAGGGCGGTCACCACATCATGAAGCGCGCACTCGACGTCGGCCTCACGAGCCTCGGCATGCTGCTCATCTCGCCGCTGCTGGCCCTCATCGCCCTCGCGGTCAAGCTGGACAGCCCAGGCCCGGTCCTGTTCCGGCAGGAGCGCGTGGGACGGAACGGCGAACGGTTCACGATGTTCAAGTTCCGATCGATGGTCACCGACGCCGAGGCGGCACTCCCCGCCCTCATGGCGCAGAGCGAGGGCAACGGCGTACTCTTCAAGATGAAGAACGACCCGCGGGTCACCCGCGTCGGCCGCATCCTCCGCAAGTACTCCCTCGACGAGTTCCCGCAGCTGTGGAACATCCTGACCGGCGACATGAGTCTCGTCGGCCCGCGGCCACCGCTCGCGAGCGAGGTCGCCGAATACGAGAAGGACGTCCACCGCCGCCTGCACATCAAGCCAGGCCTCACGGGCATGTGGCAGGTCTCCGGGCGTTCCGACCTGACGTGGGAGGAGAGCGTCCGCCTGGACCTCTACTACGTCGAGAACTGGTCCATCACGGGCGACCTGATGATCATGTGGCAGACCGTCAAAGTCGTGCTGAAACCGGTCGGCGCCTACTGATGCACGACCACTGTCGGTGTTGCCCCCAAAGCGAGGGGTGTCCTGCGAAAAGAGGACAAATCCCCTTCCAGAGGGGACAACACTTCGATACAGTCGTCTTCACCACCGCGAACTGGTGGGTCTCCCGGCACCCGAACCCGCCGAGCCCCACCCGGTCAATGAAGCCATTCGCGCGCATGCACCCGAAGCTGCGACGAGTCACGCGACGCTTACCCGAGCCGACCGCGCCTCCGTCCCGTCCTCACCCGACGACGGACGCTTCGCTCGCACGCTCGTGAGCGGCACCATCATCGACGTACACCGGTTCCCGACCGAGCACCCGATACCCGAACGCCGGCGCCTGAGGCGCCGGGCAGCAGTACCGCCGCACCGACCCGAAACCCGTGCGCCGGTCGAACGACCATGAGAGACCCGAACTCAGCCATGTACAGCATCGTGCAGTCCTTCCTGCGAACAACGTCCGCGTCCACCCGATGAGCGACCCGAGACGCAAGACCGTCGCCCACGGCCGACGTCCCGACGGCACGCTTCGCATCGCGATGGTCGGGACCCGAGGGGTCCCGGCTGCCTACGGCGGATTCGAGACCGCCGTCGAGGAGATCGGCAGCAGGCTCGCCGCGCGCGGCCACGAGGTCACCGTCTACTGCCGCCGCACCGCGGCCGAGCAACCGGCCGAACACCTCGGGATGCGACTCGTGCACCTGCCGGCGGTCCGCAAGAAGGTCTTGGAGACCCTCAGCCACACCGCGCTGTCCGTCCTCCACATGGCGGTCACCCGACGCAACGACGTCGCCTTCGTCTTCAACGCGGCGAATGCGCCCTTCGTCCCCGTCATCCGTGCCAAGGGCGTCCCGACCGCCGTACACGTCGACGGCCTCGAGTGGAAGCGCGCCAAGTGGAGCGGCTCCGGCAAGCGCTACTACCGGTGGGCGGAGGAGCGGTCCGTGCGCACCGCTGACGCCCTCATCGCGGACGCGGCGGGGATCGCCGACTACTACGAGCAGCAGTTCGGCGTGCCGACCGAACTCCTCACCTACGGCGCCAAGATCCTCGAGCAGCCTCGGACGGATCTGCTCGGCTCCGGTGCCGGCGTCGAGGCCGGTGCATTCCACCTCGTGGTCGCCCGCTTCGAACCGGAGAACCACGTCGACCTGATCGTCGAAGGCTTCATCCGCAGTGCCGCGCGGCACCCGCTGGTGGTCGTCGGCTCGGCACCGTACGGCGCCGAGCACAGCGAGCGCATCGCCGCCCTTGCCGCGAGCGACCCCCGGGTGCACCTGCTGGGCGGCGTCTGGGACCAGGAGCTCCTCGACCAGCTGTACGCCGGCGCACTCACCTACGTCCACGGCCACTCGGTCGGTGGAACCAACCCCTCGCTCCTCCGCGCCATGGGTGCCGGTACGGCCGTGATCGGCTTCGACTCCGTGTTCAACCACGAGGTCGTCGGCAGCGCCGGCTCGTTCTTCGCGACGGCCGACGAGGTCGCCCGCCTCGTCGAGCAGGCGGAGGGGGACGAGGCGGGCACCGCCGCCCTCGGCGCAGCCCTGCAGGTGCGCGCCGCGGATGTCTACCGCTGGGACACGATCGCCGACGGCTACGAGGCGCTCGCCCTCCGTCTGGCGGACGGCGCGACGATTCACGGCACCGGACGCTTCACCCGCCTGCCCATCGACTGGAACCCGAAACCGGTCAGCGGCATCAACCCGACACGCATCACCGAGAGCACCGGAGGATTGGCATGACCCGAATCACTGCCGACACCCGTTCGACCACCGAGTCCTACACCGAGATCGTCGCCCGGCTGGCCGGTGCGCAGAAGAAGCGCGCCGCCGGAGCCCCGGCCTACTCGATCTACGTGAACCGCAAAGCCGGCCGATACCTGGCCGCCGGCGCCTACAAGGTCGGACTCACCCCGAACATCGTCACGGCCATCAGCGCGGTGTTCACCTTCTCAGGCATCGCGATGCTGGCCATCCTCCCGCCGGCGTGGTGGGTCGGCATCGCCGTCTGGCTCGCGCTGGCGATCGGCTACGCCTTCGACTCGGCTGACGGACAGGTGGCGCGTCTGCGCGGCGGCGGATCCGCCAGCGGCGAATGGCTCGACCACGTCGTCGATGCGACGAAGATCTCGACCCTGCACCTCGCCGTGCTCATCATGGTGTTCCGTCACTTCGAGTTCACGGATCCTGCGCTCTACCTCATCCCGATGGGGTACACGGTCGTCGCAGCGGTGTCGTTCTTCGCGATGATCCTGAACGACCAGCTCAAGGCCGCCTACGGTTTCAAGCCCGCTGCGGACGCGCGCAGGAGCTCACCACTCCGCTCGCTCCTCGTGATCCCCACGGACTACGGGTTCCTGTGCCTGGTGTTCCTGCTCATCGGCGCGCCCGTGCTCTTCTTCGCCGCGTACACGCTGATGTTCGTCGCGAACGCCGGCCACCTGCTGCTCGCCTCGGTCAAGTGGTTCAGGGACATGGACCGCCTCGGTGCGGCACCGGTGTCCGCCGAGTAGCGGCGCTCCCTCCCCCTCGACGTCGGTCGTCGCCTCCGGGCGACGACCGACGTCGTATTCGTGGGCACGTTCACGGCCGGTTCCGAGGGGGGCATCACCGACGTTCTCCACGCCGGTTCTCCGACGCCGATGACGGGCGCACAGCTCCGCCCTGCGTGCGTGGAATCGTCGTCGGCGTTCCTCTCTTATAGGCCACCCTCCTGCAGCCGAGCGCGAGCGGACGGGCGCCCTGCAACTGCCATCCACGGTTCGGGGGTCATCAGCTCCGACTCCACCAGATCCGGCTTGCGAAGCGGGTTTCGGTTCGGGCAAGGTATTGCACACTCGCGATGCACGGACCCCCCGATCGGGGGAGGATCCCGCCGAACCGAAGCAGCTGTCCGACGGAGGATTCACATGGGTGGATGGAGTGGTGCCAGGCGCACCGGTGCTGACGGCGGAACCGGGGCGTCGCTCGCGACACCGTCATCCTCACGGATCAGGGCGGCTGTCCTGACCGGAGGGCTCCTGGCCCTCGTCGGGACGACGATCGTGGCCGGGCCGGCCGACGCCGCGACGAACGGGTCACTCGCCCTGCGGACCGGCTACTCGACCGCGGTCACCGTGTCGGAGGCTGTGCTCGGCAATGTGACGGCGTCCGCGTCCTTCACCGTGCCGGAGCAGCGCTCCACCTACCTCGCGGTGCAGATGCGTTCGACCGATCCGGGATCGGGATATCGAGCCAAGGTCCGCATCCAGGATGCCGGAGAGGTCTCGGTCGGTATCGTCCGCGTCGTCGGCGGCGTCGAGACCACGCTGGCGAGTGGTTCGACGAGCCTCGCGGTGTCGACCGGTCAGCAGCTCCGGATCGAGGGCGTCGTCGCCGGCACCAACCCGGTGCGGATCGCCGTTCGAGCGTGGGCCGACGGTGCCGCGAAGCCCGGGTGGCAGCAGTCGATCGCCGATGCGAGCTCCCGACGGATCTCGACCCCCGGCGTCGTCCGCCTCTGGGGATACCTGTCCGCGTCGGCGGCGCTCAGCGCGACCGTCCCGTTCTCGAACGCCTCGACCTCGACGGTCGTGCGGCCGCCCGCCCCGACCCTCACGACCCCGCCGGACGACGACCCCGCGCCCGGCCAGCCGTCACCGGCTCCGAGCGCATCGCCCAGTCCAGCCCCATCCGCGTCACCCTCTCCCGCTCCGTCGGCCGTCCCCTCCCCGGATCCGTCCCCGTCACCCGCTCCGCCGACCGGAGGTCAGCCGAGTTCCCCGCCGAAAGACCCGGTGAAGCCCTCGGCGAGCACGACGGGTGTCCCGGCCGGGACGAAGCTCACCCGATACGACGGCGACCTCACGATCACGACACCGGGCACCGTCATCTCGGGCCTCGACATCCACGGCTTCGTCACGGTGAAGGCACCGGACGTCACGATCAAGAACTCGATCGTCCGCGGCGGCAAGGCACGGGGGTACGCCCTCGGACTCATCACGAACTACGGGTACGACAACCTCCTCATCGAACGGGTCGACGTGATCGCCGAATTCCCGTCGGTCTACTTCGACGGCATCAAGGGCTGGGACTTCACCGCCCGCGGCGTGCACGTCGTCGGCAACGTCGACTCGATCAAGATCCACGGTGACAACGTCCTGGTCGAGAAGTCCCTCCTCGAGGACACCGTGTTCTACGCGAACGACCCCGCGCAGGGCGGCGGGTCGACCCACAACGACAACATCCAGATCCTGCGCGGCAAGAACCTCCGGATCATCGGGAACACCATCCGCGGCGCGACGAACTTCGCCATCCTCGGCGGTGCGGAGCAGGACGATGTGACGCTCACCGTCGACGGGAACTGGATCGACGGAGGCCATTGCTCCGTGAAGCTCCAGACCCGCAAAGGGTGGAGCCAGACGGCCACGGTCACGAACAACAAGTTCGGACCCAACCGGGTGGTCTCCTCGTGCCCCTTCACCGCGTACCCGGCGGTCAGCCTGACGCAGAGCGGCAATGTGATGGAGCTCACGGGGACGGTCGTCAGCGCACTGCTGCTGGTGTCCTGACCGGGAGACATCCGGGTCGGCGACCAGTCCGGGTCAGTGGGACGCCCGCGCGTACTCGCTGTACACGCCGCCGAACGCGCCTGCGATCATCCCCGCTCCGCGTCGGGCGGTGCGGCGTCCTCGCGCATCGTGCCGCATCGAACCGCGCACCCGTCCGAGCAGACTCTGCGCGGAACCGCCCACCAGCCGCACCGCACCCTTGGACAGGAGCCCTGCGCGGATCCGCAGGCGGCCGAGGCGAGACGGTTCGAGCACCAGGGACGTCCTGCTCCAGGAGTTGCCGCTCCGGTAGGCGCGCTGCAGGACCCATGCCCTCGTGATCCGGCTCACCGGCACCTCGTCGGTCACCTCGGCCTCGTCGCACCAGAGCATCCGTCCTCCCTGCGCCACGATCGCCCGGGAGAAGAGCGTGTCCGAGCCACCCGACAGACCGAAGCGGTGGTCGAACACGATCCCGTGCCCACGGAGCCATCGGAGGTCCAGGAGGAGGTTGTTCGTCGCAGCCACCGTGATCTCGGTCCCGGTGGCGAGGCGCCGCCGGTCGAAGAACCGACCGGCCTCGACCCACGGCTCCGGCTCACGCTCGAAGACGGACACGACCGACCCCACCACGGCCACGACGGACGGATCGGCCTGACGGTAGACCTCGACGAGCTGCGCCAGCCACCGTGCCGACGGCACCTCGTCGTCGTCGATGAACACGAGCAGGTCTTGGTCGCCCGACGCGGCGAGGGCACGGTTGCGTCCTGCGACGATCCCCGGGACCGCCTCGTGCACGTAGACGCCCTCATCGCCGAGTGCCGCGACGACCGCTTCACGCGCGCCGGCCTCCGGGTCGTTGTCGACGACGAGGATCCGCACGCTCGCATCGACCATGCGGCCCTGCTCGACGAGCTTGGGGATCAGGTCGACGATCTGGGAGACACGCTTGTAGGTGAGCACCGCGATCGTCAGGGTGGTGAATGGTGGGGTGCTCATACGGCATCCTCTCCTGGAGTGGTCGGCTTGGGCGCGCGACGGGACCCGATGGTCTCTCGGGCCCGCTGGACGAACCGTCGCGCGGTGCGGCGGTGGAAGAGCAGGAAGACCCCGACGCAGCTGAGGACGAAGGCGAGACCGCCGACGACGAGGTGGAGCAGGTCGGGGAGCCCGAGCAACCCGATGCCGAGGTAGACCGCCGCGCCCCAGATGCTCGCGTGGACGGCCGGCAGCATGACGCCGAGCTGGGCGCGGATGCGGACACCCGTCAGCCGGCGCTGGATCGCGAGGAGCACGGGCGCGAGGACGAATCCGGCGATCGTGTACCCGGCTGCGACGCCGACGACGCCGAACTGCAGACCGATGACGATCCCGCCGACCTGGAGCGCCGTGGCGAACAGCTCGTATCTGAGGTTCAACGAGGCGAACCCGAGGGCCTTCATGAGTGACGGGGTGATGTAGAACACCGTTTCGCGGGCGCCGCCCAGCGCCAGGATCGAGATGAGCACCGCGGCGGCGGCCCATTCAGGGCCGAGGACGGCCATCACGAGTTGGGGAGCCGCCGCGGAGATGAGCACCATGATCGGGATGACGGTGGTCGCCAGCATCTCCGTCGCGTCGGTGAGCTGCCTGGCGATCCGGACCCGGTCGCCGGCGTTCCTGGAGAACACGGGGAAGAGCACCCGGTTGACCGTCTGCCCGATGAGCTGCACCGGGATGGACAGGACGCGGTAGGCCATCCCGTAGAACGCGAGTGAGGTGACGCCGAGGAAGCGTCCCACCAGGATGTTGTCGATGTTCCGCGAGAAGTACGCGATGCAGTTCGTCGCGAACACCTTGATGCTGTAACTCAACAGCATGCCCATGCTGCGGAACGCGAGGTTCGGAACCGGCCCGCGGAAGGCGATCAGGAGCACGACCGCGACGAGCGCATCGGTCACGAGGGTCTGGTAGACGGTGGCGAAGAAGTCGGCGCCGAGCAGTGCCGATGCGATACCGGCGATCGCGCCGATGACCGCGCCGACGACGTCGGCGACGGCGATGTGCTTGAACTGCAGCGTGCGGGACAGCATCGCACGAGGCACGACGGCGAGCGCCTTGAGCGGCAGGAGGACGCCCAGGATCCGCAGCACCTCCGCCAGCGCGTCGACGCGGAAGAAGTCCGCGATGACGGGGGCGAGGAACCACGTGAGGACGGCGAGGAGGACGGCGAGGAGGATGTTGAGGGTGGCGACCGCACCGGGTGCTCGTCGTTCCAGGGAGGGCCGCTGGATGAGCGCCGAGGAGAGGCCCTGGTCGAGCATCAACGTGGTCAGGGTGACGTAGATCGTCGCGGCGCTCACGACCCCGTAGCTCGACGGGCCGAGGATGCGTGCGATCACCAGTGCGCTGGCGACCTGCGCGAGCTGCCGCAGGATGACGGCGGTGCCCGACCACTTCACGCCCTGCGCCGTCGTCTGGGGCGGTTTCCTGAGCCCGTCGTCAGCCGGGTCGGTCGCCGTCACGACGCAGCCTCGACCCCACGGCTCCGACGCCCCTGGAGCGCCCGGGACACGGCGGTGCGCAGGTGTTCGCGGTAGGAGGCGGTGCTGTGACGCTCGGTGGCGACCAGGGCGTCACGTTCTGCGGCCTCCCGCACGTCCGACCAACCCGTCGCGATGGACTCGATGGCGCTCGCGATGGCGGACGCGTCACCGGGGGCGACGAAACGCGCGGATTCGTAGCCGGCGGCCGCCTCCCGCAGACCGGAGGTGTCGCTGACGACGACCGGGCGCGCCGCGAGCATCGCTTCGACTGCGGTGTTGCCGAAGGGCTCGTCGACGCGAGAGGAGACGACCATGACGTCGGCGGCACTGATCATCGGGTAGGCGTCGTCGACGAACCCCTCGAAGGCGACACGCTCCTCGAGCCCGAGTGCACCGACCCGCTCGCGGAGCGCCTCCTCGAACCACTCGTACCCGGGGTAGACCGCGCCGACGAGGCTGAGCGACGCCGGCAGGGTCTCCGGGAGCTGTGCGATGGCCTCGACGACCACGTCAGGCCCTTTGCGCGCCGACAGGCGGCCCACGTACACGACGCGGATGCCACCCTCGAGGGTGGGACGGGGGGCGTGGACGGTCCTGGGAGCGGTGACCCCGTTCAACACGATCTCGGATCGTGCGGCCAGTGCTGGGAACATCCGCTCCACGGTCCGCTGCGAGAAGCCACTGTTGTAGACGATGCGGTGGGCGAGATGGAGGGGGGCGGACAATGCGAACCGCGCCAGACGTCCCGCGCTGTCCTCCGCCTCGTGCACGTGCACCACGAGCGGGATGCGGGAGAGCCTCGCGATCACGTTGGCGATGGGGATGGTGACGGTGCTCACATAGACGACGGACGGTCGCACCCGACGGACGAGGCGCCGTCCGCGGAACACCCACACGATCGAGCGGCCGGCGAGTCGGACGAGCCCGACCGGTGACAGCATCGACTTGCGGAGCACGGGGAGGTCCGTGACCTCGACCTCCGCACCGATCCGACGCAGTTCGTCCACCAGTGGGCCGTCGGACGCGAGGACGACCGTGACCGGCACGTCCCGCTCCGTATAGGCGGCGACGCTCTCGAGCAGCACCCGGTCGGAGCCGTAGAGCTCCGCGCTCGGGTGCATGACCATGACTCTCATCGAGCCGACCCCATCTCGTCGCAGCGTGTTGCGAGCGGGCACCCAGGCCCAGGTCACGCTTCGGGTGCGAACGGGGCGGCGGAGACAAACGGGTACACGCTGGAATCAGCGTACCGGACTGCGGACGTCCCGCACCGCTCACGGCGTTCGGTCCTCGGAGAACGCCGTAAGATGCGATGCAGGCCCGACCACCCAGGAGACCACCCGTGACTTTGCTCGGATACGTACGCGCCATCGTGACCGGGTGGTGGATCGTCGCCATCGCGCTCATCGCGGGCCTCGGCCTCGCAATGGTCTACAACTCGATCAGCACCCCGGTCTACGCGAGCAGCGTCAAGTTCTTCGTGTCCACCCAGACCGACGTGGGCGGTTCGGCGCTTGCCGCGGACGAGTTCGCGCAGCGTCGCATCAACTCCTACGTACAGCTGCTCACGAGCGAGTCGATGGCTCGTCAGATCATCGAGTCGAGCGGGGTCGACCTCACGGTCGCCGAGGTCTCCTCACGGATCAACGCCTACTCCGACCCGGAGACCGTCCTGCTGGGCGTGGAGGTGCAGGACACCGACAAGGACCGGTCCTTCGCGCTCGCGCGCGCCGTCGCCGACCAGTTCGGTCAACTCGTCTCCACGCTCGACAACCGCGGTGATGCCGAGCTTGCGAACGTCAAGTTGAACGTGGTCTCCGGTCCGACGCTCAACGAGGACGCGATCTCACCGAAGAAGCCCCTGAACCTCGCGCTCGGTGCCATCGTCGGACTCGCTCTCGGAGCCACGATCGCCATCGTCCGTAAGACGAGCCGCCGGGCGATCGGGACCGCCACCGAGCTCGAGGACGCCCTCGAACTGCCCGTGCTCGCGAGCATCCCGCGGGTCCGCACCCGCGGACTCCTCGCCCGGCGGGCGGCGGGCGGCCATGATCCCGCCGGCCAGCTCGACCGGCCGGTCGAGCGTCTCGTCGCGGGTCTCGGCCTGGACGTGGCGAAGCCACGGCAGCAGGTGATCCAAGTCTCCAGCGCCCATGCGGGCGACGGGCGGTCGCTCGTCGCAGGCTCCCTCGGGCTGTCCCTGACCCGGTTCCACTCGACCGTGGTGATCGTCGACGCCGATCTCGCCCATCCGGCGCTCAGCGCGGCCTTCGGCCTCACCGAGTCACCGGGCCTCGGCGAGTACCTCGCCGGAGAGGCGGAGGTGTCCGACATCATCGCTGAGACCTCCACCCCGGGCCTGCTCGTCATCCCGGCGGGCCGTGCGCACCTCGACGCCGCGCAGGGGTTCGCCTCGACCCGGTTCGCGCAGCTGGTCGAGCACATCAGGGCGAACTGCGACCTGGCCGTCATCGACACCGCTCCCCTGTTGCCCCGCATCGACGCCTCGCTCATCGGTCGGCTCTCGGACGGCGCGGTCCTCGTGGTCGGTCGCGACCGGGCGACCAAGCCGCAGCTCCTGAGCGGCATGGAGGCGCTCGCGCCGGCCGGCACCCTGGTCCTCGGTTCCGTGCTCAACTCGTCTCCACGTCCGTCCAGGCGCCACGGGGGCGCCCATGCGCGTCGGATGGACGAGCAGCTGCGTTCCCTCATCGGTCAGCGCGGCGGAGACGAGCGACCGAAGACGACGGCCCGGACCGCTCGCGCCGAACCGTAAGCCGCGCTCCGCCCATGACCCAACTCATCCTCTGGATCCTGGTCTGCCTGGCGGTGGCGCTCGTCCTGCGCGACCGCCCGATGGCGAGCGTCGCCATGGCGGTCTCACTCTGGTTCCTCGTCCCGACCGTCGGCGGATACGTGCTGACCGGCCAGGCGAGCGGAGGGCTGGCGTTCCATCCGGCCACCTGGCTGGTCATCGCCACCGTCGCGATGCAGGTGATCCACAACGGACCGCGGCTCGCCGAGGTGGTCGCCGAGCACGTCGTGGTGTTCCTCGCGCTCGGGCTCGTCGTGTCGGTCGCGTTCGTCACGACCCGGTTCAGCAGCTACGGCGGCGGCATGAATCTGCTGGTCGACCAGATCCTCGTGCCCGTATTGCTTCTGCTCCTCATCCTCGAGGGTGCCGACCGCCGGTGGCTGTTGCGCCTCCGCGATCTGATCATCCTCCTCACCACCGTCGCCGTCGCCGTCGCGATCGCGCAGTGGATCGTGAAGGAGCCGATCGTCTACGCGGCAGGCTTCGAATCCCAGTACTGGTTCAACCCCGTCCACGACCGGTGGATGGGCACGCTGGACCAACCGCTCGCGCTGTCCCTCGCCGTCTGCGTCGTGACCCCGCTCCTCGCCGGTGTGCGCCACTGGTGGCTCCGGCTGCCACTGCTGGCCGTGATGTTCGTCGGCGTCCTCGTGTCGCAGTCGCGCCTCGGGCTCATCGTCATGATCGTCGGCGCCCTGTACGTGGTCGGGATGTCGACGAAGAGTGCCGCCGCACGACTCGTCGGCATGGTGCTCGCCTCCGTCGCGATCGTCGCGACCGCCCTCTCACCCCTCGCGGCCGGCGTCCTCGATCGTGTCCAGGACGACACGGGGTCCACCCGCGCCCGGCTCCTCGCCCTCGACTTCTTCGCCCGGGAATGGCCGGACTTCCTGCTGACGGGGCAGGGGATCTCCTCCAGCTACCGGATCGGGTCGGCGGCCGGCCTCGGCACCAGCCTCGAGAGTGCCGTGCTCATGTACTCGATCGACATCGGGATCGTGTTCGCGCTGCTGTACTTCGGGACGATGGTCGCACTGCTCGTGACCGCTCGACGATGGGTCTCGATGCCCGGGGTCATGCTGGCCGGTGCGATCGCGGTCATCATCCCCCAGACGTACAGCTCACTCGCCACCCGCTCCGTCGCCGGCATCGTGCTCTGGGCGGTGATCGGCATCGCCGTCGCGGATGCGACGATCGGCCGCCGGACGGCTCTCGCGCTCAGGCCACCCAGGGTCGTCGTCGCCCGACACGCCTCCCGGCGGTCCGCTCAGGTGCCGGTCCGCCTCGCTCCGCGATCGATGCCGGTGAGGACGGCTCGGTCCTCCGGTCCGTAGACCCGGTCGATGGCGTCGTCGTTCCCGGTTCCCGCCACATTGTCCGCACGCAGGCTGATCACCTGGGTTCCTGGGACGGTGAGGAAGTGCACGGCCTTGTCGCGGACCTGGGCGACCGGCACGCCGGCGCGCAGGGCGATCGCGTGCAGCCAGATGTCGTCGGCCTTGGGGGTCACGGTCTCGAAGGCACGCCCGGCTCCGTGGAGCGCGTCGAGCATACGTGGCGGGTACAGGACACCCGAGACGCCGAGGGCGAAGTTCGCCGGGGACGGTGCGGTGTCGGATGCCGACGGCCACGAGCCGTAGGGTGCGAAGCGTCCGTCGTCGTCCAGTCGCACCACCCGTGCCCAGTAGCAGTGGATCGTGTCGGGGCGCGTTCGACCCGCCTCGAGCAGGTCTGCGAGCCATCGACGGGGGTAGATGATGTCGTCGTCGGCCGTCACGAGCGGTACCGACCGATCCGGCGTCGATTCGACGTACGGCCAGTATTTCGTGTGGGGGCCGAGGTTGTCGGCGAGACGCACCTCGAGCCCACGCCGCTGCAGACGTCGAAGCTGCGGCGTGGACCGTTCCAGAGCGTCAGCGTCATCGAGCCAGAGGATGATCCGGCGAGGGCGGACCACGCCGCGTCCGATCGACTCGATGGTGGTGTGAACAGCGTCGATCCGCACGCCGTAGCTCGTCAGCGAGACGACGGCATCGCCGTCTCCGAGCAGCGAGGACCGACGCGTGGCTTCGAGCGCGCCGAGGGTGATCGTGTCGAGGCGCGCGACGAGGTGCTTGAGCCGCTTGCGAGCGCGGCGCAGCGCGCCGCCACCCTTCGGTGACGACGCGTGGCCGGTGGAGACGGCGCTCATCGAGCCGCGCTCACTGGACGGGCCGAGCGACGAGGCTGTCGAACGACACGGACACCGGGAAGTTGGTCGAGCTGCCACTCAGGTACGCGACGAGCGCGACGGTCCCGGCGCCCTGCAACTCGGCCGATGCGTCGGTCGCGGTCGTCTGCCAGGCGGCCGGCTCGGTGGAGGCCGCAGCCCAGACCTTGGCGCTGATGGTCGACGTCCCGCTCCCCGTCACCTGCACGCGCACGGTGTACTCCGTCGCAGGAGCGAACACCCCGGCCACGGCGACCGTCTTGAGGGTGGTCTCCACACCCGCGACCGTCTTCGTGACGTAGAGGGTCATCGCGCCGTTGGAAGCGACCTTGACCTTCGCCCGGTAGTCGTTCCCCGGGGACACCTGGCGGCCCGCGAGGGAGACGAAGGCGCCTCCACCGTCGGGCAGCTTGTCCAGGGAGAAGTTGACGGTGGCGTCCGTGCTCTGCGCCGAGACACCGGCCAGGTACGCGCTCACTCCGGCGCCGGCCTTCGTGAGCTTGAGCACGCCCTTGCCGGCCGCCACGGACGCGTTGGCCGCTCCCCCGGTGACCGTCCAGGCACCACCCGTGTCGGCGTTGCCGAAGCCGCCGGCCTGGGTGCGCTCGAACGTGTCGGCAGCGAACTTGGCTGCCGGGTCCACCGGCGGGTCGACCGGCGGGGTCACCGGGGCGGTCACGGTCGCGACACTCGTGACGGTGCCTGTGGCACCGACGTTGTCCGTCACGGTGAGCCGCACCGTGTAGGAACCTGCCGCGGCATAGGTGTGCGTCGCGGTGGCACCGGTCGCGGTCCCGCCGTCTCCGAAGTCCCAGGCGTAGGAGGCCAGCGTCCCGTCACTGTCGCTCGACGTGGAGCCGTCGACACTCAGCACGAGGTCCGCAGCCGACTGGGTGAACGCGGCCACCGGGGCGACGTTCGCGACAGGTGGGGTCGTCGGGGCACCGACGGGCACCACCGTCAGACTGTCGAACGCCACGGAGACCGGGAAGTTGGTCGAGCTGGCGCTCAGGTAGGTCATGACCCCGACGGTTCCCGCTGTCTGGAGGACGGCCGTGCTGTCGGTCGTCGTCGTCTGCCAGCTCGTCGGCTCGGCAGTGGCGGTGCGCCACGCCTTCGCGTTGACCGTGGTCGCGTTGGCGCCGTCGACCTGGACACGGATGGTGTACTCCGTGCCGACCGTGTAGGTGCCTGCAAGGGCGACGGTCTTCAGCGTGGTCTCCGCGCCGCCCACCGTTCGGGTGATGTAGAGGGTCATCGCGCCGTTCGACGCCACCTTCACCTTCGCCCGGTAGTCGTTGCCTGCGGACACCTGGCGTCCGGCGAGCGAGACGAATGCCCCGCCGCCGTCAGCCACCTTGTCCAGGCGGAAGACGACGCTGGCGTCGGTCGAGGTCGACGAGACGCCCGAGAGCGACCCGTTCACGCCTGCCCCGCCCTTGGTGAGCTTCAGCACACCCTTGCCGCCGGTGACGGTGGCGTTCGCCGCACCTCCGGTGATCGACCAGGTGCCGCCGCTGTCCGCCGTGCCGAAGCCACCCGTCACCGAGCGCGTGAACGAGTCGTTCGCGAGCGAGGTCGGGGTGACCGGTGCGGTGACGGTCACGCTGCGCGTGGTCGAGTTCGTCGCACCGCCGTTGTCGGTCACCGTCAGCGTGACCGTGTAGGTCCCGGCGGCGGCGTAGCTGTGCGAGGCCGTGGCTCCGGTCGCCGTCCCGCTGTCGCCGAAGTTCCAGGAGTAGGACGCGATGGTGCCGTCGCTGTCGGTCGAGGTGGAGCCGTCGACCGCGACGACGAGGCCGCTCGGCGTCGCCGTGAAGGCGGCCGTCGGAGCGACGTTGGCGGGAGCCGCGACGGTCACGACGGAGGTGCTGCTGCCCGTCAGGCCGTCGTTGTCCGTCACCGTGTGCGTGACTGTGAAGCTTCCGGCGGCGGCGTAGGTGTGCGAGACCGTGGCTCCGGTGCCGGTCTGACCGTCGCCGAAGTTCCAGGCGTGCGACACGATCGTGCCGTCGCCGTCGGTCGAGGTCGAACCGTCGAGGCTCACCGCGAGACCGGCGGCCGACTGCGTGAAGTGCGACGTCGGCGCGACGAGGACCGGCGCGCTGACGACGATGGTCTGGGTGACCTCGCCGATCGCGCCCTGGTCGTCCGTCACCGTGAGCTTGGCCTGGTAGCTGCCCGCGGCCGTGTAGGTGTGCGACGTGGTGGCGCCCGTGCCGGTCGTGCCGTCACCGAAGTTCCAGGCGAAGGACGCGATCGAGCCGTCAGGATCCGTCGACGCCGAAGCGTCGAAGGCGACCGTCAGGTTCTGCGCGGACGGACTGTAGGCGGCGGTCGGAGCGACGTTCGGGAGCTTCGTCGTGACGGAGCCGGTCGTGGTCGCCGTCGCGCCCCGGTTGTCGGTGACGGTGAGGGTCACGGTGTGCGCACCGGCCGTCGTGTAGTCGTGGCTCGGCGTCACGCCGGTCCCCGTCGTCCCGTCGCCGAAGTCCCAGGCGTAGGACGCGATGGTGCCGTCCTGGTCCGCCGAGGCGGAGGCGTCGAACTCCGCGTGCAGGTCGACGGCGGAACCGGTGAACGATGCGGTCGGAGCGACGTTCGGCACCACGCCCGTCCCGAGTTCCCAGTGGTTCTGGACCTGGGCGTTCGTGAGCGGCGTCGGGTAGACGGCGACCTCGTCGAGCGTCCCGGAGAAGAACGGGTCGGTGCCGTTCCACACGTTGTCACCGGCGATCCGCCAGTAGCCCGCGTAGTCCTGCGCACCCGTCTGCGGGTTGGTGCCCTGCAGCGCCCCGTCCACGTAGAGCTTCATCCCGTCGCTCGACTGCTCGGCCACGAGGTGGTGCCAGGCACCGTTGTTGAGGCCGGCGACCGAGGTGATCGTGTTCGTCTGGCCCGTCCAGGTCCCGAAGGTCAACGCACCGTTCGGCTCCATGTAGACGTGGCGGTCGTAGCTGCCGGACGTACCGGTCTGACTGCTCCCGAAGCCGATGAGCTTGCCTCCACGCGTCGTCGTGGTCTTGAACCACAGTTCGAGGGCGTACGAGTTCGGGCTGGAGAACTGGTCGTTGCTCGCGACGCCGGCCTGCTGCCAGCCGCCCTGGTTGATGGGGTCGAACGCGGCGGCCTTGTTGGCCGTCCCGGTGATCGCACCGTCGACGCCCTGGTTCACCCGGCCGGTGTACGTTCCGGCGTGATCGCTCTTCGAGGAGTCGAGCGCCGCAGCGCCCGCCGTCTCGCCGAGTCGCCAGTACAGCGTCGGGTCCAGGTTGTAGACCGAGGCGCCGTAGCCGTCTGCGGGCGCCGCCGGGATCGGCGAGGTCCGTCCGGAAGCGACGAAGTGGTTGATGATCGAGTCCTGGCTGAGCGCAGCGTCGTAGATGGCGACCTCGTCGATGTTGCCGGCCAGGTAGGACGATGACGGCTGGTTGGGCCAACCGCCCAGGTTGTCACCGCCGATCCGCCAGTAGCCGTTGAAGGGCTGACCGGTGGTCGTGTCGGCACGGCTCGCCACGAGGCGGCCGTCGACGTACAGCTTCATCCCGGCGCTGCTCATCGACGCTGCGACGTGGTGCCACTGTCCGTCGTTGTAGCTCTTCGACGAGTTCACGGTCCTGACCTGGCCCGGGTAGACCCCGAAGAAGATCCGGCCGTCGTTGTCCAGGTACACCTGGCGGTCGTAGTTGTTCGAGTTGCCGGTCGCAGAGCCGCCGAAGCCGATGATCTTGCCACCGCTCGTGGAGGTCGTCTTGATCCAGCTCTCGACGGTGAACGTGTCCGGGGACAGCTGTACGTCCGGCGTCGTCACGTTCCCGTTGGTCCCGGAGAACCCGTAGGAGGCGTTCGTGTCGCCGATCCCCGAGCCGTCCTGGTTGAGCGAGACGTCACCGGTGATGTTGCCGTCGGCGAAGCCCGCCCAGTCCTCGGCGGTGGTGCCGCCCGATTCACCGAACCGGTAGTAGGTCTTCGGGCTGTCGGCCAACACGGACGACGAGTACGCGCTCGAGCTCTGACCACCGGACGCGATCGTCACGGTCACGGTGTCGGAGCGAGCGATGTTCCCGAAGGGGTCGGTGGCGAACACCCGGTAGCGGTAGGTCTGACCGGGGGTCAGACCCGTGTCGACGTAGCCCATCGAGCCACGTTGCCAGAAGGTCGACTCCTTGGTCGTCGTGTAGATCGGCTTGGCCGTGTTGCCGTCGCGGATCACCTGGTAGGTGAGGTTCGTGTTGTCGCGGTCCCAGTTCGCCGTCCAACGGATGCGTGCCTGGCCGTTGACCGACGAGGTGACCGTCGGGTTGAAGCGCGAACCCGTCACGACGGGACCCTGCGCGTTCGGCGCCTTCGACGACACCGCGAACCGGACGAGACCCTGCTGACCGGATCCGTTCACGTTCTTGAACTCGCCGCCCATCACGACGTACTGCGTGTTACCCGCGACGGACCATGGGCCCTGGTTCTGACCGGTCTTGGTGCCGGTGTCGAGGTTCGGGAACCAGTTGAGGAGCGTCGGCGAAGCCTGACCGCCCCAGCTCGGGTAGCCGTAGATGTCGGGGGTCGCCGTCCCGGTGGCCGCCTTGCTGAAGGCGATCCCGCGGTAGAACGACCAGGGGTCGGTCTGCGGGAACCCACCGATGTTGCCGCAGTAGTGTGCGTGGCCCGCGGTGTACACGACGTCTCCGACGACCGCGGCACTGTACGTGTCACCGTGGCAGTCTGCGACCCACTGGAGCGCCCCGCCGTCCCATGAAGCGCGGAAGCTGTTCTCGAGGTTGCCACCGGAACCGAAGACGTAGCCGGTGCCGTAGACGCTGTCGCCGTCGGAGGTGAGGCTCGTGATCCCGGCCTGGGTGCCGCCGTTGCGCACCTTGTCGTTCGCACCGAACGGCAGCAGCGCACCGTCGGTGAGGTTCACGGCCGCGACACCGTACCCCGGGTTGGTCGAACCGTTGACCGACGTGAACTGGCCGCCGACGACCGCCTTCGAGCCGTCGGGCGACAGGACGATCGCGTTCACCCGCCCGCCGTCCGCCGCCGGTGCCCATGGGAGGACCGCGCCGTTGGAAGCGCTGGCCGCCGCGAGGCGGAGGCGCTGGTCGGTCCCGACCGAGGTGAAGAGTCCGCCGAAGTAGACGGTGCTGTTCGTCGCGGCGATTGCGCGCACCGTCGAGGCCGGCTTCGGGAGGAAGGAGGTGATGAGCGCGCCGGTGGTCGGGTTGAGCGCGGCGATCCGCCACACCGTCGCGCCGTTCACCGCGGTGAACGAACCGCCGACGTAGATCCGCGAGCCGTCGGGGGATGCCGCGACGCTGACCGCCTCGCCGCCGGTGAGGCTCGGAGCGAAGCCCTGGATGAGCTCACCGGTCGAGAGCTTGTACGCGAGGATGTTGTTCCGCGTCACCGTGTTCGTGCCGGGGGCGGCACCCGCCGGACGGGCCGTGGAGAAGTCTCCCACCGCGTAGACGGTGTCGCCGACGACGATCTGCTGCCAGACCACACCGTCCACCTGGACGGTCGGGAGCGCGTCGGCGCTGACCGTGGTCGGCGAGGCCGGACTGGTCGGATCGACCGGCGCGGTGTCGGCGTACGCAGGCGTGGCGACGAGCGCGCCCGTCAGGACCGCGGCGAGCGCCACGGCCGCGACGGCAGCCTTCGAGAAGAGAGAACGGGTCATGATCGGGTGCCCCCATCAGTCGCCGAGCAGGCGACCGGTAACGGTGAGAGAGATGCACGACACGGCTTCGGGTGCAGTGGCGCGATCGGATGCTATCAGCGCCGCTGACGCGCCAGTATCCCTCGAACATGGGTGATTTTGCCCCCCGCTGTTGCCCCGCGGATCACCCCCTCAGGTCGCCATCGGCCACCGTCGCCGACCTCGACTCGCTCGAGATGATCAGGCGGACGGCGCTGCGCCTTCGAACAGCACCACCGGTGCGGTCACGACCGAGTCGACGAACACCCGGAACGACTCGCGCTGGTCGGCCGGCACGGCGAACACGTAGACCGCTGTCGCACCGTCCCCAGCAGCGAGCCGGGCCGGGAAGGCCACGACGCCGGGACCGCTCAGCTCGGAACTCGCGGTCCGGTCCGGGCCGGAGTCGGCCGTGACCTGCACGGTGCGAAGGTCGACCTCGGCGTCGGAGCCGTTCACGAACTCGACCGACACCCGCACGGCGGGCCCGGATATCTCCCCCACGCCGGTCGCCTCGCCGTCGACGGCCTCGAGCCCGGTGATCGCGACCGTGACACCGGGGAGCGGCTCGGCGTCGTCGTCGAAGGCGATCGGCGTCTGCGTGGGCCGTCCACCCGGTTCCACCGGTGCGCCGGTCGACGAGCCGGTCGCTCCAGGCGTCGTGGCTCCGGCGCTGGTGGACGAGGTGGGGACCGCCGTCCCGGTCGCGCCGCCCGCATCGGTCGTCGTCGCCGGACGGAAGAGGAGGAACGCCACGACGAGCAGCGCGACGACCACGACCGCCGACACGACGATCAGCGTGGTCCGACGACGGGTCTTCGGCACGTTCGTGTCTGCCGTCTGTTCACCCTCGAGCTCGGTCACCGTGGTACCCCGTTCCGAGCGATCCGCCCGTGTCCGCTGCGGAGGCCTCCGGAAGGAGTCCTCTCGGGAGGCAGCTTATTGGGCCCGGCCTGACGCTGCCAGGCGTCGCCCCCTCCTCGGGTGGCACCTGAAAGTGGACTCGGCAAGCGGTGATGACCCTCCTACGCTCGGACCAGGCTCAACGAACGCGCCGGAGACGTCAGGGAAACACACACACGGGGAGCGTTCAGATGAGCGATCAGCACGCAGCAGCACGACCGGGACGCGTCGGCTACGCGGCAGGCGCCTTCGACCTCTTCCACGTCGGGCACCTGAACATCCTTCGTCATGCCAAGAGCGCGTGCGACTACCTCATCGCGGGGGTCGTCTCGGACGAGCTGCTCCGCACCCGCAAGCGCATCGAACCCATCGTCCCACTGACGGAGCGTCTCGAGATCGTCCGCCACATCGGCTTCGTCGACGAGGCCGTCGAGGAGACCTGGGACGACAAGCTCCAGGCCTGGGATGCGCTCCGGTTCGACATCTTCTTCAAGGGCGACGATTGGCGCGGGACCGCAGAGGGCCTCCGGCTCGAAGCGGAGTTCGCCAAGGTCGGCGTCGAGGTCGTCTACTTCCCGTACACGATGAGCACCTCGAGCACCGCACTCCGCCGTGCACTCGCCCAGCTCGAGGAGCAGCGCGAGCTCGACACCACGCTCGTCCAGGCCTGACACCCGCCGCACCCTGCGCCCGTTCCGCCGCCGCGGCCGCGCTCCCGTTCGCCACGACAGCGAGGTACTGTTGGACGGATCGACTCACAGGGCGGTGGACACATGACGAAGGCTCGGCAGGCGCTGCTCGCACGCCTCACCGGTTCGCTGCCCGTCCACGGTTCGATCGTCGGTGTCGCGACCGAGGAGCGCACGGTCGTCATGACCTACGGCGACGGTCCGAGCCCCGACGGCACGCCGGGTGTCCTCGACGCCCTCGCCGAGGCCGGCGCGACCGCGACGTTCTTCGTCCTCGTCGGCCGCGCGCGGAAGTACCCGGAGCTCCTCGAACGCATCGTCGCCGGTGGGCATGAGCTTGCCCTGCACGGCGACGACCACGTACGCCTCACCGACTTCTCCGAGGAGGTCGCCTACCGGCGCACCCTCGCGGCGAAACAGGAGCTGGAGCAGTTGAGCGGCCAGTCGATCGAGTGGTTCCGGCCGCCCTACGGCGCGCAGAGCATCGAGACGTGGCAGGCCGTCAAACGAGCCGGTCTGCAGACGGTGCTCTGGACGGCGACCGCCTGGGACGTCAAGGACGTCGGCGAGCACGAGCGCGTCGCCCACGCCGTCCGGCACTGCCACCAGGGCTCGATCCTGCTCGCCCACGACGGCTTCGCCGGCCCGGCCGACGGCGTCGACGACGGCCCGGAGCCCGAGGTCGACCGCGGCGCGCTCGCTGCCGAGCTGCTGAGCGGCTTTGCCCGCGAGGGCCTCATCGGTCGGTCGCTGCGCGACGCTCTCGTCGCCGGGAAGGCCGTCCGCCGCGCACGGTTCTCCGAGTAGTCCACGACCCGCGCACGGCCCACGTTCAGCGCATCCCCAGTTTGCGCGGGGGTCATCACGATGCGCCCTGCGGTCACTCCACGACCCACATCGGTCGCCGCACGGACGGTCGTGTCCAAGCCACCTCGCCTCCCCCGCCGGTCGCTCGCTCAGCGCGGTCGAGGACGACCGTCCATGAACGTGGGAAGCCTGTCGACTACCTCACATCCTCGTGCGGGGGGCATCATGAATATCCTGGTCAGCGGCAACTTGCGCTCCCTGGGGCCGTACTGCAAGGTTAACGGATCACGAACAGGGACCGACCGGGGGCCGGGATCCGCCGAACCGTAACACGACGTCCGACGGAGGACTCCACCCATGAACGGGTATCCACGATCAGCACGACCGAACCGCCGCAGACACTCCTCGATCGCATCGGCTCCGACCGGCGTCCGCACACCTCTCGGCGCCGCGATCATGGCGATCGTCGTCACCCTCGCGACGATGCTCGCCGTCCCGACCGCTGCGAACGCCGCGACCTCGGGGTCCTTGAGTGTCGCACCGGGCGCCTCGGCTGCCGCGGTCGTGACCGCGTCGAATCTCGCCGACACCACGGCGTCGGCGCAGTTCACCGTACCGGCACAGCGGACCGCGTACGTCGCCGTCCAGCTCCGAGCCCCGTCGAACGCCGCGGGATATCGCGCCAAGGCGCGCATCCTGGCGAACGGCGAGGTCACCGTCAGCATCTCCCGTGTCGTCGCTGGAGCTGAAACCTCACTCGTCAGCGGCGCCACCGGGATCACGGTCGCCACCGGACAACAGCTGAACCTGGAGGGGACGGTGTCCGGATCGAATCCGGTGAAGCTCTCCGTCCGCGCGTGGGTGGAGGGCACCACCAAGCCCTCGTGGCAGCAGAGCGCCTCCGACAGCTCCGCCACCCGCGTCAGCGCTGCCGGCCCAGTCCGCGTCTGGAGCTACCTCTCGGGCTCCGCAGGCTCGGCCGCGACGATCGGCTTCGGCAAGGCCGCAGCCTCCACCCCGGCAGCGGCTCCGGCCGGGTCGACGTCAAAGCCGTCGGCATCCACCACCGGCGTGCCGTCGGGGACCTCGCTCACCAGACACGACGGCGACCTCACGATCACTGAGGCCGGGACCGTCATCGACGGGCTGGACATCCACGGGTTCGTGACCGTGCGAGCGGCGAACGTGACCATCAAGAACTCGATCGTCCGCGGCGGCAAGGCGAAAGGCTTCGCGGTCGGCCTCATCACGAACTACGGATACGACAACCTCGTCATCGACCACGTGGACGTCACGGCCGAGTTCCCGTCCGTCTACTTCGACGGCATCAAGGGGTGGGACTTCACGGCGCGCAACGTCCACGTCGTCGGGAACGTCGACTCGGTCAAGATCCACGGTGACAACGTGCTGATCGAGAAGTCCCTGCTGGAGAACACCGTGGACTATGCGAACGACCCGGCGCAAGGCGGGCGGGCCACCCACAACGACAACATCCAGATCCTGCAGGGGCAGAACCTCCGGGTCGTGGGCAACACGATCCGCGGAGCGTCCAACTTCGCGATCCTCGGCGGCGCCGAGCAGAACAACGTCAACCTGACGGTCGACGGCAACTGGATCGACGGCGGCCACTGCTCGCTCAAACTGCAGGTGAAGCAGTCGTGGACGCAGACGGCGAAGGTCACGAACAACAAGTTCGGCCCGAACCGCGCCGTGTCGTCCTGCGCGTTCACGTCCTACCCTGCGGTGAGCCTCACCCAGAGTGGCAACACGATGGAGCTGACGGGCGCGAAGGTCAACCCGCTCATCGTCGTCTCCTGAGCCTCGGGCGGTGCCGCAGCCCGTGGCTCGTCCGCCCCTCAGTCCTTCGCGAAGCGGTCCGTCGCATCGATGAGTGCCGACAGGATGCCCGGCTCGTCGAAGGCGTGGCCCGCGTCGGGGACGATCGTGAAGTCCGCTTCCGGCCAGGCCCGATGCAGGTCCCACGCGGTGAAGACCGGGGTGCACATGTCGTAGCGGCCCTGGACGATCACGCCGGGGACTCCGGCGAGTTTGCCGGCATCACGGATGAGCTGCTCGGGTTCGAACCAGCCCTTGTTCGTGAAGAAGTGGTTCTCGATGCGCGCGAACGCCACCGCGAAGTGCGGGTCGGTGAACCGGGCGACGGTCTCCTCCTGCGGGAGCAGGGTGATCGTCGAGGACTCCCACCGCGACCAGGCGACGGCCGCCGGCCCGTGGACGGCCGGGTCCTCGTCGAACAGACGCCGGTGGTAGGCCTCGATGAGGTGACGGCGCTCACCGACCGGGATCGGCTCGAGGTAGCCCTCCCACAGGTCGGGGAAGACCGCGGAGGCACCACCCTCGTAGAACCAGTCGAGCTCGGCGTCGCGCAGCGTGAAGATGCCTCGGAGCACGAGCTCGGTGACACGCTTCGTGTGTTTCTGCGCATACGCGAGCGCGAGCGTCGAGCCCCAGGACCCGCCGAACACCATCCAGCGCTTGATCTTCAGCGCCTTCCGGAGGACCTCGAGGTCGGCGACGAGGTGCCAGGTGGTGTTCGTCGACAGGTCGGCCGCCGGATCGCTCGCGTGCGGGGTGCTCTTGCCGCAGCCGCGCTGGTCGACGAGGACGATGCGGTAGCGCTTCGGGTCGAAGAGCCGACGGTGGATGGGGCTCGTCGCGCCGCCCGGGCCACCGTGGAGGAACACGACGGGCTTGCCGTCGGGGTTGCCGGAGGTCTCCCAGTACAGCGACTGCCCGTCGCCGACGTCGAGCATGCCGGTCTCGTACGGCTCGATTTCGGGATACGGCTCACCCATACGGTCCACTTCCTCCTGTGTTCACGACACGTGTCTCATCTAGCATGCCGCACCCGGCACGCCGGTCAGAGCTGGTCGGCCGACACCGAGAAGGTGTCGCACGCGGACGGACCGGACTGGTAGCCGGTCATGAACCAGCGCTGCCGCTGCTCGGCGGAGCCGTGGGTCCAGGCCTCGGGGTTCACCTGGCCGGTCGCCGCCTCCTGAATGCGGTCGTCGCCGACAGCCGCCGCGGCGCTCAGGGCGTCGTCGATCTCCTGCTGGGTCACGGGCTTCAGGAAGGCGACGCCCTTCGCGTCCTCGGTGTCGGACGCCGCGGCGACCCAGGCGCCGGCGAAGCAGTCGGCCTGGACCTCGATGCGGACGGAGTCGGAGGTCGGACCCGTACCGCTGCGGTCGGCGCGGTCCATGATGCCGGTGAGCGCCTGGATGTGGTGCCCCCACTCGTGGGCGACGACGTACATCTCGGCGAGCGGTCCGCCCGAAGCGCCGAAGCGGTCGCGCAGTTCGGCGTAGAAGCTGGTGTCGATGTAGATGGTCTGGTCCGGCGGGCAGTAGAACGGGCCGGTGGCGCTCGTGGCGGCACCGCAACCGGTGTTCGTCTGCTGGTCGAAGATGATGAAGTCCGCCGGCGAGGTGTAGTCGGCGCCGAGCGCGGGCAGCTCCTCGGCCCAGTAGGCGTCGAGCGACGAGTAGGCACCACCCATGCGGCAGTCGACGTTCGCGTTCGCGTCGGCACCGGTCTGGCATTCATCGGAGAGCTGGCTCTCCTCCTGCTGGCCCCCGCCGACGCCACCGCCGCCGAGGATACCCGACACGTCGACCCCGAGGAACTGCGAGATCAGGGCGATCACGATGACGCCGACCGCGCCGCCACCGACGGCGATGCCGGTCGTGCGGCCCCGTCGCTTGACCTTGTTCCCGCTGATGTCGGCGTTGTCGTTGAACGTCATGTCGGCACCCTATCGCGCGGCGCGAGGTGAGGCATATCGTCGCCGGACCCTTGCGCGGACGACGATCTGCCTCCCGTCAACCGCGCGTGGTCAGCGGGACTTCTTCGTGAGCGTCTTCTCGTCGACGGGTGCGTCGCCCGAGGCACGGAGCTCGGCGAAGTAGTCGGCGGCCTCCTGCTGGCGCTGCGCCTCCTGGCCGGTCGCGATGGGTGCGCGCACATGCTCGGGGGCGAAGCCGAACGCTTCGACGAGGTCGAGGGCGTGCGGACGCAAGCGGGCGATGAGGCGGTCGACGTAGGCGCTGACGGCCTGGCCGCGCTGCGGGGAGAGGCGCCCGTGGATGAGGTACCAGGCAAGGTGCTTCTCGATGAGCGAGAGCCCGAAGAGGTCGTGCACCCAGGTCAGCACCTGCTTGGTGCCGGGGTCCTGAATCTGCTCGACACCCTCGGTGAACGCCTCCCACTGGAGGAGCTCGCCATGAGCGCGCGCCGCCTCGATGAGCTCGTTCTGGTGCGCGTTGAACAGGTCGGACGCGGCCTGCTTGGAGAGCTTGTTGGCGCCGCGCAGCTTCGTCGCGACCTCGGCGATCATCGACTCGACGCGCTCGGTCAGCAGCTCGCGCTGGACGTTCGTGTCGCGCAGCTGGCTCACCGAGCGCGCGGTCGACCCGAAGTCCTTCACGGTCTGCGCGAGGCTCCGGAGTCCACTGCTGTGCACGGCGCGGTCGGTCGCCTGCTCCACGACGTAGCGGGCGAGCGCACCGGCGTCGACCTTCGCGAACTTCCGGCTGTAGTCGGTGAGGAGGCGCTTGGCGACGAGCTGCAGCAGCACGTTGTTGTCGCCCTCGAAGGTCGCGTAGACGTCGAGGTCGGCGCGCAGGCCGGTGAGGCGGTTCTCCGCGAGGAAGCCGTTGCCACCGCACGCCTCGCGCGCCTCCTGGAGCGTGTCGAGCGCGTGCCAGGTCGACAGCGGCTTGAGGGCCGCCGCGAGGGTCTCGAGGTCCTGACGGTCGTCGTCCGAGTCGGCCTTGCCGCTGAAGACCTCGTCGAACTTCACGAGCAGCCGGTCGTGGGCGAAGATCTGCGCGTACGTCGTCGCGAGGCGCGGCAGGAGCCGTCGCTGGTGGCGCTGGTAGTCGAGGATGACCTCCTCCTGGGTGTCGCTGCCCGCGTTGAACTGCCGACGCTCACTGCCGTAGGTGATCGCGATCTGCAGGGCGAGGGCGGAGGCCGACGTCGCGGCTCCGTCGAGCGACACCCGGCCCTGGACGAGCGTGCCGAGCATGGTGAAGAAGCGTCGCCCGGGGCTCTTGATGGGCGAGGAGTAGGTGCCGTCCTCGGCGACGTCGCCGTAGCGGTTGAGGAGGTTGGTGCGCGGCACGCGGACGCCGGTGAAGTGCAGCCGGCCGTTGTCGATGCCGTTGAGCCCGCCCTTCAGGCCGTCGTCCTCGCCGCCGATCCCGGGCAGGAATGCGCCCTCGTCGTCGCGGATGGGCACGTAGAAGCAGTGCACGCCGTGGTTCACGCCGTTCGTGATGAGCTGCGCGAACAGGGTCGCCGCCTTGCCGTGCACGGCCGCGTTGCCGAGGTAGTCCTTCCACGCCGCGCGGAACGGGGTGTCGATGACGAACTCCTGGGTCTCCGGGTCGTACGTCGCGGTCGTCGCGATCGAGGCGACGTCGGAGCCGTGACCGGACTCCGTCATCGCGAATGCACCGGGGACGTCGAGGTTCATCGCGCCGGGCAGGAACGCGTCGTGGTGCGGCTCGGTGCCGAGGTGCAGGATCGCCGCACCGAAGAGGCCCCACTGGACACCGGACTTGATCTGGAGGGACGGGTCGGCGAGGACGAGCTCCTCGAACCCGGCGATGTTGCCGCCGTGGTCGTCGGCGCCGCCGAGGCGCTTCGGGAACGCCTTGAGCACCTGGCCGTTCTCGACGAGGAGCTTCAGCTGGTGGAAGACGCGGTCGCGGTGGTCGTCCATCGACTGGCCCTCGATCCGCTGCATCTCCGGCTTGGCGGCGAGCGCACGCGACGCGAGACGGGCCTCCGGCCAGGTGCCGAGCAGCTGGTGCGCGAGCGCGGGGACGTCGATCCTCGCGTCGGACGGCGCCACCTCGACCGTCGCTGCCGTCGTACCGCTGACGCTCGTCCGGATCGCTGTGTCGACCATCGCTGTGTCCTGCCTTTCACCCATGAAAACCTCCCACAATGGTAGGACTGTCATAACGATGGGTGAAAGCGCCTGTGGGATGTGGACAAGGGCCCGCCCCATCGTCGTCGATCGACTTGGTCCTCCCCCACAGCTGTCGCAGCTCGCTCCCAGGAGCGGCGTCAGGCGTTGGCGGCGACGACCTCGATGAGCGCCTGCCCGTAGGCGTCGAGCTTCTTCGCACCGATGCCGCTGATGCCGTCGAGCGCACCGAGCGAGTCGGGCTTCGCCGTCGCGACCTCGCGCAGCGTCGCGTCGCCGAAGACGATGTAGGCGGGGACGCCCTGCTCCTTCGCCACCCCGGCGCGCCAGGCACGCAGGGCCTGGAACAACTCGGCCGCGGCCGGCTCGAGCTCGGCGTTCGCGCTCGACGAGCGCGAGGACGACCTCGACGAGGAGCGGGCGGCACGTTCCGGCTCGCGACGCATGGCCACCGGTCGGTTCCCTGCGAGCACCTCGGCGCTCCCGTCGGTAAGGCCGAGCGTGCCGTACTCGCCGACGGTGGCCAGGAGGTCGCGTGCGAGCAACTGACGGACCACGCCGCGCCACTCCTGGTCGCTGAGGTCCTCACCGATGCCGAAGGTCGCGAGTTCATCGTGCCGCTGCTGGGCGACGCGGTCGGTCCGCTTGCCGCGGAGGATGTCGATGATCTGCCCCGCGCCGAAGGACTGGTTGCGCTCGCGCTTCAGGCGCACGATCGTCGAGAGGAGTTTCTGCGCCGGCACGGTGCCGTCCCAGGTGACCGGTGGTTCGAGGCAGGTGTCGCAGTTGCCGCACGGCGTGGAGGGCTGACCGAAGTAGCGCAGCAGGTTGACCCGGCGGCAGTCGACGGTCTCGCAGAGGGCCAGCATCGCGTCGAGGTGGGCGCTGAGGTTGCGCTGGTGCGCGAGGTCGCCCGGTGATTCCGCGATCATGCGCCGCTGCTGGACGACGTCCTGCAGGCCGTAGGCGAGCCAGGCGATCGACGGCTCGCCGTCGCGCCCCGCACGGCCGGTCTCCTGGTAGTAGCCCTCGACGCTCTTCGGGAGGTCGACGTGGGCGACGAACCGGACGTCGGGCTTGTCGATGCCCATCCCGAAGGCGATGGTCGCGACGACCACGACACCGTCCTCGCGGAGGAAGCGGGACTGCGCAGCCGCTCGCACGGAGGCGTCGAGTCCGGCGTGGTACGCCACGGCGTCCACCCCGTTGTCGCGCAGGAGCTGCGCCGTCTGCTCCACCGTCTTGCGGCTGAGGCAGTAGACGATCCCGGCGGTGCCGGCCGGCTGTTCCTTCACGAACGCGACGAGCTGCTTGCGGACCTCGTTCTTGCCGACGATCCGGTACTGGATGTTCGGGCGGTCGAAGCTCGAGACGAAGTGCTTCGCCTCGCCGAGATGGAGCCGCTGCGTGATCTCCTGGTGCGTCGCGTCGGTGGCGGTCGCGGTGAGCGCGATGCGCGGGACGTCGGGCCAGCGTTCGGCGAGCTCGCCGAGCATGAGGTAGTCGGGGCGGAAGTCGTGCCCCCACTGCGACACACAGTGCGCCTCGTCGATCGCGAGCAGGGCGATGGTGCCCTGGCCGAGGAACCGCCGGGTCGCCTCGGAGCTCAGGCGCTCGGGCGCGACGTAGAGGAGGTCGAGCTCGCCGGCGAGGTAGGCCTGTTCGACCCGCGAACGCTCAGCGGGATCCTGCGTCGAGTTGAGGAACGCGGCACGGACGCCGACGGCGAGGAGTGCGTCGACCTGATCCTGCATGAGCGCGATGAGCGGGGAGACGACGATGCCGGTGCCCGGTCGGAGCAGGGCGGGGATCTGGTAGCAGAGGCTCTTGCCCCCACCCGTCGGCATGAGGACGACCGCGTCGCCGCCACCGGCGACCTGCTCGATGATCTGCTGCTGCTCGCCGCGGAACGCGTCGTACCCGAAGACGGTGTGGAGTGCCTCCTGCGCCGTGGCGAACTTCTGGCCGGCCGCACGGGCAGCCACCGGAGCCGCTGCGGGCGGAGCGGCTGGAGCGGACGCGACCGCTCCACTCCCCCACGCGACACCACCGCCGAGGTACGCGTCGTCGGGCGGTGGGGCGTCGAAGTCGTCGGGAGCGTCCGCGTCGTCCGGGATCCAGTCGGGTTCGGTGCTCCAGCTCATCCGTCGATCGTAGCCGCAGCAGCTGACACCCCGGTGCCCCTCCACAGGAACGGATCCGAAGAATTTCGCTCCTCTTAATGCGCGACCCCGTCCGACACGCGATCGGATCTTTTTCCAAACCACCCCCGTGGGGGCTCCGAAGTGTCATCGAGGGCCGGTTCTGAGAGGCACTCGACAACCGGTCCAAACCTCATCAAAGGAGAATCACATGCGTACCATCAAGCGAAACCACATGGCAGTGCTCGCACTCGCCGCCGTCGCGACCTTCGGCCTCGCAGCCTGTTCCAGCGGCTCCAGCTCCGACAGCGGTTCCTCGATGGAGCCGAGCTCCGCTCCCACCGAGTCGATGGCTGCAGACCCCGCAGCGGACCTCGTCGGCTCGGGCTGCGCCGCCTACGCTGACGCCGTCCCGGACGGTGCTGGCTCCGTCGCCGGCATGTCGGCCGACCCGGTCGCCGTCGCCGCGTCCAACAACCCGCTGCTGACCACGCTCACCGCTGCGGTCTCCGGCCAGCTGAACCCCGACGTCAACCTCGTCGACACGCTGAACGGCTCCGAGTTCACCGTCTTCGCCCCGGTCGACGACGCGTTCAAGAAGATCGACGCCGCGACGATCGACAGCCTCAAGACGCCTGAGGGCGCTGCGACGCTGACCTCGATCCTCACGTACCACGTGATCCCCGGCCAGATCGCTCCGTCCGACATCGACGGTGAGCAGACCACCGTCGAGGGTGGAACCGTCAAGGTCGAGGGCTCGGGTGACAACATCACCGTCAACGGTGCCAAGGTCATCTGCGGTGGCGTCAAGACCGCCAACGCGACCGTGTACCTCATCGACTCGGTGCTGATGCCGCCGGCAAAGTAGCCGACCGCGGGTTCACCCGCAAGCTACACCGGTAACAACCCAACAGCCCCGTCATCCTCTCGAGGATGGCGGGGCTGTTCCGTTGTGTCGGGACCGGGACCCGCTCGCCCGACCCTCCCCCGGTCACTGAGCCTGTCGAAGTGCCCACGAAGCACCTCGCCATCCGAGGACACCATCGACCGGACTACCCTTCAACAAGCTCAGGGACCGAAGCGTGTCACCTCCACCGGTCACTGAGCCTGTCGAAGTGCCCACGAAGCACCTTGCCATCCGAGGACACCATCGACCGGACTACCCTTCGACAAGCTCAGGGACCGAAGCGTGTCACCTCCCCCGGTCACTGAGCCTGTCGAAGTGCCCACGAAGCACCTCGCCATCCGAGGACACCATCGACCGGACCGCCCTTCGACAAGCTCAGGGACCGGGCGGGGTGCGGCTCAGGGACCGGACGGAGTGCGGCTCAGGGACCGGAACGGGTGCGGCTCAGGGCGCGGAGGAGTCCGTGCCCTGGTCGTCCGAGGTCGGCTCCGGCTTCCGCCGGGTCACGAGCAGCACGCCGATGCCGGCGATCAGGACGACGCCGATCGCGCCGACGATCCACCACACATCGCCACTGAGCCCGCCAGCGGACGACTCCGGCTCGACACCACCCGCCTCCGACGAGGGTTCGACCGTGGAGGCACCACTCGTCGCGCACGCGGGCTTCGCGCTCCCCGCGGCGAGTTCCTGGCCCTCGGCCGGCGCCCACTCGAAGGTGTAGCTGCCCGACAGCGGGTGGCCGTCGGTCGAGACGAGCTGCCAGACGACGGTGTACTCACCCGCTTCACCGAGCTGCAGCGGCATGACGAGCGCGGGCCCGTTGACCGCTGCGCACGCGGTGCCGTAGAACAGTCGCTCGTCGCCCGGGCCGGTCACCTGGATCTGGTTGGACTGGCCGGCGTCCCCGAGGTCGAGCAGGTTGTCGTTCGTCGTGATGACGAGTTGCTCCGGCTGTTCGGTGATCGTCGACCCCTCGGCCGGTGTCGTCGAGATGATGCTGTTGTGCGCTGAGGCCGGCTGGGCCACGGCGAGCACTGCTGCGACCGCGAGGAACGCGGTCGCAGCGGTGCCGACGAGACGGCGACGACGGGAGACCGTCATCAGGCCTGGCGCTTCGCGTCGGACGCTGCGCGGCGTGCGGAGGCAGCGATGACGATGCCGGCGGCACCGACGACGAGACCGGCGATGCCGAGCACGCGGCCCAGCACGTCGGTGGTGCCGGCGTCGGTCGAGGCAGCGGCCTCGGTGTGGTCGCCGTCACCGTCGTCGTCCATGGCGGCACCACCGTGGTGGTCGCCGGCCTCGGCAGCGGTCACGACCACGACCGGCGCCGGCGACTCGAGGTCGTCCTCGGTCTGACCGTCCTTCGCGACGTCGGTCCAGTCGGTCTGGCCGACCTCGCACGTCTGCGTCACGGGGAAGACGAGCGTCTTGCCCTCGGCGTCGGCCGGCAGCTGGACCTGGAAGGAGACGGTGTCGCGGTAGCCGTCGGCGAGCGGCGTCTTGGCCGTGTAGACGACCGTGCCGACGCGCTCGGCGAGCTGCTCACCGTGACTGTCGGTGATGGGCTTCGCGAGCGGGGCCATCTGCTTGTCGATGGTCCAGTTCGGGTTGACCGTCGGCGTCACGGCGTTGATCTCCTCGGGGATCTCGAAGGAGAGGCTCGTCGTGGGCGAGCCGTCGCAGCCGTGACCGACGGCGAAGCTCAGCACCGTGTAGGAGCCGGCGGCGGTGGAGGTCGGCGTGACGCTGACGTGAGCGCTGGCGGCGAGCGGTGCGCCGACCGCGAGGAGCGCTCCGGCGCCGATGGCGATGGCACCGAGCACGGCGGGCTTGCGGAAGGTCGGGCGGGGGGTGGTTGCGTTCATGATCGTCCTGTCGACTGATCCGCACGGCGTCGAGCGTGCGGAAAGGGGATGGTCACGCCGGATGGCGCGCCGAAGGGTGCTGCTGCGTCGGGGCCGACCGGCCACGCACGGCACCCGTCCCGGTCGGAGGGTGGTGCGTCGGTCAGGCGGCGGCGAGCGCCGGCGGACCGCGGTGTCGCAGGTGGAGCAGGACCACCCCGAGGTTGCGGGGACGACGGTTGACGCGGACCCAGCGCACCCGGCGGGGCGCGGGGACGAGGTGCGTCGGTGCGGCACGGCGGGCGAGGATCCGGACGGTCAGGGCGGCGAGCGCGGCGAGCGTCGCGCGTTCGGCGAACAGGATGGCTGCGATGGTCGCGACGGCCGCGACGAGGTGCGCCGCCCACATCGTGGTGTCGCCGTGGGTGTGCGCCGCGGTGACGCCGCCGGTCGCGAGTTCGACGACCCCGTGCCGGTGCCAGTTCGCGGGGCCGGTCGCACCGCCGGATGCGACCGTGGCACTGACGGTGCTCGGGACGAGGGTGAAGAGCGCGTGGTAGCCGAGCTGGCTCACGAGCACGGAGGCGACGACCCCGAGTGCGGTGATGCGGCGGCCGGCGAGGAGGACGCAGACCAGGACGGCGAAGGTGCCGCCGACCAGGAGGACGAACGCGGACGGTGCGGCGACCCCGCCGATCGTGTGCGAGAGGGCTGCGGCGAAGGTGGCGAACGCGGCTGCGGCGGTGCCGCGGGCGACACGGGCCCACCGTTCCGTCATGCGATGCCTCCGGGAGAGCGAGCGGACCAGGTGTCGACGCTCGTGTTCACAGCCTACCCGAGCGTCGCCCTTCGACAGGCTCAGGGACCAGGGAGCGGGCGCTCAGGCCCCGGTGTCGGCGACGAACAGCAGGACGATCGAGGCGATGGAGCAGACGACGCCGATGCCGAAGGTCACGCCGAAGAGCAGCCGGAGCGCCCTCGTGTGATCGGCCGTCCGGCGGAAGCGTGCGCGCGACGGTTCCCGACGGGCGTAGAAGACGTTCGGCTCCTCGGGGTCGCGCAGGGCGTCGAACTCCGCATCCGTGACGGGTCGTGAATACAGCTCGGCCGCCTCGGTCATCCAGCGGACCTCGCGCCCCGGACCTCGATCGACGTCACCGCCGCCCGCGTCCTCCGGCACGTCCACGATGACCCCGTGCGTCTCCACCCAGCTGCCGTCCGCGGCCCGCGCGATGAGCATGACGAGCAGCACGACGACGGCGCTGCCGAAGCCGATCCAGGTGAAGACCTCGAAGACGAGGCCGAGGAGATCGTGGGGGTCCACGATCACATGCTATCCGGCGGGCGGACCCACGACCCGGACGGCCTCGCTCAGACGGACTCGGGTCGCTTCTGCCGCATGGGCTCGGCGGGCTGGTCCGGACCGTTCCAGACACCGATGATGCCCCACGCGACCGCGGCGATCGGGACGGCGAGGACCGCGCCGACGATGCCGCCGAGGATGGTGCCGGCGGTCAAGGCGAGGAGGACGACGAGGGCGTGCAGCTTGAGCGAGCGTGCCATGACGACGGGCTGGAGGAAGTTGCCCTCGAGCTGGTTCACGAGCACGACGATGCCGACGACGATGAGGGCGGCGACCGGACCGTTGGCGACGAGCGCGACGAGGGCCGCGAGGATGCCGGCGGCGGTCGCACCGACGATCGGGATGAAGGCGGTCAGGAACACGATGACGCTGAGCGGCAGCGCGAGCGGGACCCCGATGATCGCGAGGCCGATGCCGATGCCGATCGCGTCGACGGCCGCGATCGTGGCGGTGCCGCGCACGTACCCGCCGAGGGTGTCCACCGTCTTGCCGCCGATGCGCTTGGCGCGGTCGTACGCGGTTCCGGTGAAGGGACGGAGCAGGAACTCCCAGAGCCGCGGTCCGTCCTTGAGGAAGAAGAACAGGACGACGACCATGAGCACCAGGCCGGTGAGGAAGCTCGCCGTCGCGGAGACCCCGGCGAGTGCCCCGCTGCCGAACTGGCTCGAGGTGAGGAAGTCGACCGCGGTCTGCTTGGCGTCCTCGATCTGCTTCTCGTCGATGTCGAACGGCAGGGTGCCGAGCCAGTCCTGCAGCTGCCCGAAGCCCTTCGAGGCGGAGTCGACGAGGTCGTCCCACTGGCTGCGAACGGCCCAGACGATGAGCCATCCGATGCCGCCGAGGACGACGAGGATCGAGACGAGGGCGATCCAGGTGGCGAGGATCGACGGGAGCCCCTTCGACCGCATCCACCGCATGAGCGGGTAGATCGCCGAGGCGAGGATGAGTGCGATGACGACGGGGATCATCACGAGGGAGAGCTGGGTCAGCGCGAAGACGATCAGTGCGGCGACCGCGACGATGGCGAGCGTCTGGATGCTCCGGGTCGCGAACGTGCCGATGCGGTCGTGCCAGAGGCCGCGGGCGAGCGGTTCCGGTGCGTCCTCATGCTTGTCGAACAGGCCCATGGGATCCCCAATCTCGGCAGCGGCGGAGCCGGACGGGCCCCGCGCCCAGTCAACCACGTCGGTCCGGGCCGAGGTCAGGCCGAGCGGGAGTAGCGTTGTCCGTGATAAGGAGGCGCTCATGACGAGACTCGACGCCGACCCGGTCCCCAGCGTCTGCCACGCACCTGACGGATCCGGGACGAGACTCCTCGAGGCCCGCGAGGTCCCCCTCGGCGGTGTCCGCGGCCTGAGCGTCCATCGCACCCTTCCGCAGCGCGAGCTGCCGATGATCGGCGCCTGGTGCTTCCTCGACCGCTTCGACGAGGACCGCTCACTGATGCGCGTGCTGCCGCATCCGCACACCGGCCTGCAGACCGTGACGTGGCCGCTCGTCGGCGACATCCGCCACCGCGACAGCGTGGGCAGCGACGTGGTCGTCCGCCCGGGCGAGCTCAACCTCATGACGAGCGGTCGAGGCGTGTCGCACTCCGAGTTCTCGGTGGGCGAGGAGGCGGCCGCCATGCACGGCCTCCAGCTGTGGGTGGCGCTCCCGGAGGCCGCCGCCCAGGTGCCGGCTGCGTTCGAGCAGCACACGGACCTGCCCGTCCACCGCGCTCCAGGATTGGAGGCGACCGTCCTCATCGGCACGCTGGGCGGCGTGACGTCGACCGCGACCGTCCACTCGCCCCTGCTCGGTGCCGACGTGACGCTCGAGGCCGACACCGTCGTCGAGGTGCCGGTGGATCCGTCCTTCGAGCACGGCGTCCTGGTGATCGACGGGGCGCTCGAGGTCGGCGGCGTCGAACTCGGCTCCGGCCCGTTGCTCTACCTGGCGCCCGGGTGCGATCGCCTCGAGCTCCGGAGCGCGACCGGTGCCCGCTTCGTGCTCCTCGGAGGGACGCCGTTCCCGGAGGAGCTGGTCATGTGGTGGAATTTCGTCGGTCGCAGCCACGAGGACATCGCGTCCGCCCGGGAGGACTGGGAGGCGGGGTCGCCGCGCTTCGGGTCGGTCGCCGGCCACGGCACGGACCGCATTCCGGCGCCGCCCTTGCCGAACGTCCGTCTGACCCCGCGCCGACGCTCGATCTGATCGCCCGGACGGGGCGCTCGGGACCCCGTTCCGAGCGATGTCCACCGGCGTCTCGACAGGCTGATAAAGGATAGGCTGTCCTCAGGAGATCGGCTGCTCGTGAAGGTGGGCTCATGCAACGTCTGAGTACGCGACTGCTGCTGACCTGCGCCGCCATCGGCGTCGGCGGCGGCCTCGTCTTCGTCGTCTCCGGGTACGTCGGCGGCACGATCTCCGCGACCGCCCCCGTGCTCTACGGCCTCATCATCGGCGTGTACTTCCTGCCGGGCGTCGTCTCGCAGGCGCTCCTCCGACGTGGTGGCGTGGCCCTCATGACCGGGCTCACCGCCGGCCTCGTCTCAGCGGCGTTCAGCCCGCAGTGGTTCTTCCGGTACTTCGGCACCGGCCTCGCGATCGGGCTCCTGCAGGAGATCCCCTTCGCCGTGTCGCGTTACCGCGTCTGGAGGGCCTGGGTCTTCTACCTGGCAGCGGGCATCGCCGGACTCGTCTTCGGCGGCTCCGTGCTCGTCGTCCTCGGGATCGAGCATTTCGCACCCCTCGCCCAGACGGTCTACATCGCGCTCTTCGTCCTCAGCCCGATCGCCTTCACCGCGCTCGGGCGGGCGGTCGCAGCGGCCCTCGCGAGAGCCGGTGTGGGGCGGTCCATCGCGAAACCCCTGCAGCGCGACCGCGGCTCGGCCGGCACGCGGGCCTGAGTGGACCCCGTACCGCCGACGCACCCCGCCACCGTCGTCCGGCGGGTGCGCATCCGCCACGACGAGCGTGAGGAGTGGACCCCGGACGACGTGTCGTTCCAGGTCGCATCCGGTGAGGTGGTCCTCCTGCTCGGGCCGAGCGGCTCGGGGAAGTCGACGCTCGCGCTGGCCCTCAACGGCCTCGTCCCCCACGCCGTCCCGGCCGAGTTCGAGGGTGCTGTGGTCACCGGCGGGCTCGACACGGCCACCTCGACGGTCGCGCAGTTGAGCGAGCACGTGGCGATGGTGTTCCAGGACCCCGACGCGCAGATCGTCACCGGAACGGTCCTCGACGAGGTGTGCTTCGGCCCGGAGAACCTCCTGCTCCCCGTCGAGGAGGTGCTGTCCCGCGCCGAGCGCGCGCTCCGGCAGGTCGGGCTCTGGGAGCGCCGGGCTGAGAACCCCGACCGACTCTCAGGCGGAGGCCGACAGCGACTCGCGATCGCCTGCGCCCTGGCCATGGGGAGCGACCTCCTCGTCCTCGACGAGCCGACGGCGAACCTCGATCCGGCCGGGATCGAGGAGGTCTACGCCGCCCTCCGTTCACTCGTCTCCGGACCGGACGGCGCCGGGAAGCGGCACGCGATCCTGCTCGTCGAGCACAACCTCGACGCCGCCATCGACCTCGTCGACCGGGTCGTCGTCCTCGATCGCGACGGGCGGCTCGCCTTCGACGGCCCGACCCGCGACGTCCTGCTCGGACACCTCGACGAGCTCCTCGCCATGGGTGTCTGGCTTCCCGTCGCGACGCTCGCCGCGCTGCGTCTGCGGTCGGCCGGTGTCGCGTTGCCGGACCTCCCCCTGACACCCGCCGAGTTGACCGCCGCACTCGACGCGATCGCGCTGCCGACGCCGCCGCCGACGGTAGCCGTCGCGCCGGTCACCGCCGAGGGACCGGTCGCGGTCCGCGTCGACCGGCTCAGCGTCGAACGCGGTCGGGGCCGCTGGCGCACCCCGATCCTCCACGAGGTGAGCCTCGAGGTCGGGACGGGCGACTTCCTCGCGGTGATCGGGACGAACGGTGCAGGCAAGACGACCCTGCTCCAGGCGATCGCCGGGGTGGTTCGGCCACCCCGCGGCCGCATCGACGTCGGCGGGATCGACCCGGCGCGCAGCGACGTCCGGACGATCGCGGCGCACATCGGCTTCGTCTTCCAGAACCCCGAGCACCAGTTCATCGCCCACACCGTCCACGACGAACTCGCGCACGGCCTGCGGATCCGGGGCGTCGACGACACCGGGATCGAGCGGCGCGTCGACGACCTGCTGCGGCGGTTCGGCCTGGCATCCGCCCGCGACGTGCATCCGTTCCTCCTCTCCGGCGGCCAGAAGCGCCGACTGTCCGTCGGGAGCGCCCTCATCGCCGGAGCTCCGGTGCTCGCGCTCGACGAACCGACCTTCGGTCAGGACCGGGCGCGGGCGAACGAGCTCCTGGACCTCCTCGCCGGACTCAACGCGCAGGGCACCACAGTCCTCGTCGTGACCCACGACCTCCAGCTCGTCGCCGATCACGCGAGTCACGTCGCGGTCATGGCCGACGGTCGCCTGCTCGCCCACGACACGACCGCCGCGGTCCTCAGCGACGACGAGCTCCTGCGCCGCGCGGGGCTCCGGCCACCGCCGCTCGCCCAGGCGATGCGCTCGCTGACGAACCACCCCGACTGGCGGCACCTGTCGAGACTCGACGACCTGCCCGGGGCGGCCGCCCGATGAGCGCCACGACGATCGACCCGTACGCGTCGAGCACGGCACCGGCCGGTCGATTCCTGTACCGGTTGAACCCGCTCGCGAAGCTCGGTGCTCCGCTCCCGGCGATGATCCTGCTCGCGTTCACGAGGGACCCGGTCACGCCGACGCTGTTCATCGCCCTCGCGGTCGTGGTCATCCTCGTCGGGGCCAGTCTCACGCGGACGGTCGCCCTCCTGCTCTTCGTGGCACTGCCGCTCATCGTCGCGATCATGTCGTTCAGCTTCGGCCTGTGGACCGACCCGAGCCGCGTCGACCAGTCCGTCCTGCTGTTCCAGGTCGGCGACTACCGGTTCTTCCTCGGGGCGCTGCTCGTCGGCCTCGCGACGGCACTGCGGCTCGCGGCCCTCCTCGTCCTCGCCTGCATCGGCGGCCTCACCTCGACCGGCCCGGAGTTCGTCCGCGCGATGATCCAGCAGCTGCGCGTCCCGTATCGGATCGGGTACACGGCGCTCGCCGCCTACCGGTTCGTGCCGCGGTTCGGGCACGAGCTGGAGGTCATCCGTTCCGCCCACCGGGTCCGCGGCATGGCCGAGGGTCGCGGACCGATCGCCGCCGTCCGCCGCGCCGCCGGCACCGTCGTGCCGCTGCTGGCCGGTGCCATCCGTCACGCGGAGCGGGTCGCGCTCGCCATGGACTCCCGCGCGTTCGGCGCCCATCCGCAGCGGACGGAGCGGACCCGCATCCCCTTCCGCACCCGCGACTGGTGCTTCATGGTCGCCTTCTGGCTCGTGAGCGCCGCCCTCGTGTGGTGGAGTCTCGCCGCCGGTCCGGGCCCCGTCATCCGGAACTGATCGTCCGGAGTCACCCGGAGGACTCGAACGTATGTTCTAATGGAGGCATGCGGTGGAGCGGACAGGAACTCGGGGTTGAGACGACGTCGGCGCTGCCGGGCCTCGCGAAGCTGAACAACCTCGTGCGCAGCGTCCAGACGCCCGAGTTCGCCGGGATCACCTTCCACGAGGTGCTCGCGAAGTCCGCACTCAACCGCGTGCCCGGCCAGTCCGTGATGCCGTTCGGGTGGACCATCAACCCCTATCGGGGCTGCTCCCATGCCTGCGTGTACTGCTTCGCCCGACCGACGCATTCGTACCTGGACCTCGATGCCGGGAAGGACTTCGACTCGCAGCTCATCGTCAAGGTGAACGTCGCCGAGGTCCTCGAGAAGGAGCTCGCGAAGGCGAGCTGGGGCAGGCACCCGGTGGCACTCGGCACGAACACCGACCCGTACCAGCGCGCCGAGGGCAAGTACCGCCTCATGCCGGGGATCATCAAGGCCCTCGCCGACTCGGGAACCCCGTTCTCGATCCTGACGAAGGGCACGCTGCTCCGGCGCGACCTGCCCCTCCTGGCCGAGGTCGCTGAGCGCGTGCCGGTCGACCTCGCCATGTCGATCGCCATCTACGACGACGAGCTGCAGCAGTCGATCGAGCCCGGCACCCCGACGGCGGCGGCCAGACTCGCGACCGTCCGCGCCGCTGCCGACCTCGGCTTCGACGTCGGGGTCTTCATGATGCCGATCCTCCCCTACCTGACCGACACCGTCGACCACCTCGACCTCGCCCTGTCGCGCATCCGCGAGGCCGGCACGAGCACCGTCCTCTTCTCGACCCTGTACCTGAAGGCCGGCGTCAAGCCCTGGTTCATGCAGTGGCTGTCGCGGGAGCACCCCGAGCTCGTCGACCGGTACACCTCGATGTACGCCGACGGCGCCTACGCCCCGAAGGAGTACCGGAAGTGGCTGGCAGCGCGCATCCGCCCGATGATCCGCGACCACGGGCTCGAGCGCGGCACCGAGGACCCGGCCACCGGGGGTGTCCGCTCGTCGGCGCTCGGCATGTTGCGCGACGGGTACGGCGAGCGGGCCGAGCTGCGCAAGCGGGCGCCGGAGTTCGTCACGACCGGCCTGCAGGTCCAGCCGACCCTCTTCTGACCCGGAGCCTCAGGCGTCGGGGATGAGCCGCTTGCTGAGCAGCGCGACCTCGTCGGTGCCGTACCCGAGCGCCTCGTAGAACCCGATCACGCGGTCGTTGCCCGTCCGGACCATGAGGTTGATCTTCGGGCACCCGAGTCCGATGAGCAGGCGCTCGGCCTCGGCCATGAGCCCCCGACCGAGTCCACCACCCTGCTGCGCCGGTGACACGGCCAGGTAGTGCACCCATCCGCGGTGGCCGTCGTACCCCACCATCGCCGTGCCGATGAGGGCGCCATCGGCATCCACCGCGACGAGGAACAGCTCGGGCTGCGTCGTCGACTTGCGCTCGATGTCCTTCGCCGGGTCGTTCCACGGTCGTGTGAGCCCCACGGTGTGCCAGAGGGCGATGACGGCGTCGGTGTCGGCTGGGGTGAACGGACGGATCTGCATCGTTCCAGTCTTCCGCACCCGTCTCCCGTCCGATGCACAGGCGCGCGTACGACCGCCGTCGATACAGTTGGTCACCCGAGCATTGACGAACGGACGCGTATGAGCATCGACCCTGGGCTGGAACCGGCCGACGACGACACCCGGTCGGACGACCAGCCCACGCCGATCACCGTCGACACCGGCAGCGGCCCGGTCACCGGACGCAGTGCGGGCGGTGTCTCCAGCTTCCTCGGCATCCCGTATGCGGCGGCGCCGTTCGGCGACGACCGGTTCCGCCTCCCCCAGCCGGTCGAGCCCTGGGACGAGCCGCGCGACGCGACCCGGCCCGGCGCCACCGCACCGCAGGCCCCGTATGCCGGCGCGGTCGGCGACCTCCTCTCCACGGTGACCGTGCCGGGGAACGAGATCCTCAACGTCAACGTGTGGACACCGACTGAGCCGTCGACCGCCCTGCGCCCGGTGATGGTCTGGATCCACGGAGGCTCGTTCGTCCACGGCTCCAACGCGCTCGACGCCTACGACGGCACCGCATTCGCTCGCGACGGCGTCGTCCTCGTCTCCGTCAACTACCGTCTCGGGTCCGAGGGGTTCTCGGTGCTCGACGACGTCCCGCTGAACCTCGGCATCGCCGACCAACTGGCGGCCCTGACCTGGGTCCAGGACGAGATCGCCCGGTTCGGCGGCGACCCCGACAACGTCACCGTGTTCGGCGAGTCCGCGGGCGGCGCCTCGGTGGCGACGCTCCTCACCCACCCGGACGCTCCAGCCGTGATGCGCCGGGCGATCATCCAGAGCGGGCCGCTGGAGGCGCAGACGCGCGAGCGGGCGGGCCGCATCTCGAAGCTCATGGCGAAGGATCTGGGGGTCGCCACCACCCGAGCAGGCTTCCGACGTGTTCCACCGGAGGGGCTCGTGGCCGCGCAGGAGCGGGCCATGGCGGGCGGCAACCCGCTGAACGGCGGCGCCGGCTTCGCGGTCGCGACAGCCGCACCACTCGTACCGGACAGTCCGTTCGATGCGTTGCTCGCCGGACGGGCGGCCGGCATCCCCGTCCTCATCGGCAGCACGACGGAGGAGTACCGACTGTGGTTCGTTCCGACGGGACTCCTCCCGACGATCAAACGCGTCCATCTGCTCGCGGCACGCCTCAAGCTCGGGATCCCCGCGGCGACGGTCCGCACCTTCCGACGGAACCGTCCGAAGGCCTCGACCGGGGAGATCCTCGGTGCGATGGCGACGGACGTCCTGTTGCGCGTGCCACTCAACCGGGTCGCCGACGCGCGTGCAGCCGCGGGTGCGGACACGTGGGTGTACGAGTTCGCTTGGCGGAGCCCCGTCGGCGAGGACGGGCCCGGTGCCCTCGGAGCCGCCCACGCGATGGAGATCGGCTTCGTGTTCGACCACCTCGACTCGCCGGAGGCCGTCCGGATGGCGGGCCCCTCGGCGCCGCAGTCGCTCGCGACCGCGATGCACGACGCCTGGGTCGCGTTCGCGAAGGCGGGCGACCCGGGCTGGCAGCGTTGGGACGCCACCCGTCCGGTCCGGACCTTCGACGGGGTCGACGACGCCGTCGTCCTCGCGCCGCGCGACGACGAACGCGCGGCCCTCACCCCCTGACACGCGAGAACGCCCGCCGAGCGTGAGCTCGGCGGGCGTTCCTGATGCGGTGCGGACTACGCGGTGGCGATGTCCTCGACGAGCTGGTCGCCGGGGGCGGCGTCGTCGAACGCGGCCTCGATCTCAGCGCGGTCGAGCAGTTCGGTCATCCGGCGGCGACGGGCCTTGGGGATGATCGTGACGACGCGACCGATCTTGCCGGCACGGCCGGTGCGGCCGGCACGGTGCAGGTACGTCTTGTACTCGTCCGGGGCGTCGGCCTGCACGACGAGCGTGATGTCGTCGACGTGGATGCCGCGGGCGGCGACGTCGGTGGCGACGAGCACGTTGACCCGACCCGAGGTGAGCTTCTCCAGGTTGCGCGTGCGGCGCGCCTGGTTGAGGTCGCCGTGGAGCGAGACGGCGGGGATACCCGCCATGCCGAGCTGCTCCGCGAGACGCTCGGCGTACGCCCGGGTGCGGGCGAACACGAGGGTCTTCTCGGTGCGGTTGACGAGCTCCTCGATGAGGCGGTCCTTGCCCTTGTGCTCCACCACCAGCACGCGGTGGTCGATCGTGGAGGACGCCTGGTCCTCACCGGCGACCTCGTGCACCGACGGGTTCGGGAGGAACTCGTTGACGAGGGCTGCGACACCCTTGTCGAGGGTGGCGGAGAAGAGGAGCTTCTGGCCGTCGGGCGCGGTGCGACGCAGGATGCGCTGCACGGGCTCGAGGAAGCCGAGGTCGCACATGTGGTCGGCCTCGTCGAGGACGGTCACCGTGACCTGCGAGAGGTCGAGGCGACCCTGCTCGATGAGGTCCTCGATGCGACCGGGCGTACCGACGATGATGTCGACGCCGCGCTGCAGTGCGCCGACCTGGCGACCCTGCGGGACACCGCCGTAGATCTGCGTGGTGAAGAGGCCGACGGCGCGCGCGATGGGCTGCACGGTGCGGTCGATCTGCAGGGCGAGCTCACGCGTCGGGGCGAGGATGAGGGCGCGGGGCTTGCGACCCGGCTTGCGGTTCTTGCCGCCACCGTTCTCCATGAGCTTCTCGACGAGCGGGGCACCGAAGGCGATGGTCTTCCCGGAGCCGGTGCGGCCACGGCCGAGTACGTCGCGGCCCGCGATGACGTCCGGGATGGTCGCCGCCTGGATCGGGAACGGGCTGTCGGCGCCGAGCTCGGCGAGCGCACGGACGATGTTGCCGCCGAGGCCGAGGCTCTCGAACGTCACACCCTCGACGTCGCCGGCCTGGATCGCGTCGGCCTCGAGGCGCTCGAGCACCACGTCGTCCTGGGGCGTGTAGGAGCCGGCGTCGCGCTTCGGGTAGTAGTCGCTGCCGCGGCCGGCGTCGGACGCGCCGCGGTCGTCGAAGGAACGCTTCGGGCGGTCGTCGAAGGACCGCTTGGGGCGGTCGTCGTACGAACGCGCCGGACGCTCCTCGAAGGAACGCTTCGGACGGTCGTCGTAGGAACGCGCGGGGCGGTCGGTGCGGTTCGCCTGACGCGGGTCACCCTGACGGGCCGGGCGGTCACCGTAGGAGGGACGCTCGGTCCGCTCGCCACGGTTGTACGCGGGACGCTCGGTGCGGTCACCGTACGAGGGACGCTCGGTCCGCTCGCCGCGGTTGTACGCGGCACGCTCGGTGCGGTCACCGTACGAGGGACGCTCCGTGCGCTCACCCCGGTTGTAGGCCGGACGCTCGTTGCGGTCGCCACCACGGTTGTACGCGGGACGGTCGTTCCGGTCGCCGTACGAGGGACGCTCGGACCGCTCACCACGGTTGTAGGCAGGACGCTCGTTCCGGTCACCGTAGGAGGGACGCTCGGTCCGCTCGCCGCGGTTGTACGACGGGCGCTCATTGCGGTCACCGTACGACGGACGCTCGGACCGCTCACCACGGTTGTACGCAGGACGCTCGTTCCGGTCGCCACCGCGGTTGTACGCAGGACGCTCATTGCGGTCACCGTACGACGGACGCTCGGACCGCTCACCACGGTTGTACGCAGGACGCTCGTTCCGGTCACCGTAGGAGGGACGCTCGGTCCGCTCGCCGCGGTTGTACGACGGGCGCCCATTGCGGTCGCCGTACGAAGGACGCTCAGTCCGCTCACCACGGTTGTAGGCGGGGCGCTCGTTGCGGTCGCCACCACGGTTGTACGCGGGACGCTCATTTCGGTCGCCACCACGGTTGTACGCGGGACGCTCATTGCGGTCGCCACCACGGTTGTAGGCAGGACGCTCGTTGCGGTCGCCGCGGGGTGCGCGGTCGCCGCGCTCCTCCGACTCGAAGCGGGCGGCGCGCTCGGCACGCTCGTCTGCGTTCCAGCGAGACTTCTGCGGCGCTCCACCGGCGTCGGGACGGTAGCCGCGGTGGCCTTCGCTCTTGCTGCCGGACTTCGCGCCGGGACGCGAACCGAAGGGCCGCTTGTTCTCGCCGTACTTGGACTTGGGGTCGAAGTTCTTGGCCGGGCGTTTGCCGGCGGGGGTGTTGTTCTTGGGCATGGAGAAATGCTTTCCGGGTTATAACTCGTTCGCATGAACAACCTGCATGACTCACACAGCGCCATCCGAAACCTCGGCTGCGCTGCGGCATGCTCATACCCGGGCGATCACTGGCCGGGGCCGTCCACATCATGTGTGTGTTCGCGGAGTTCTCTCCGACGAAACCGGCCCACCAGACTGACATAACCCTCCGCGGTACAAACGCGGTGTCTAGAGCCGACTCACCTACGTTACCCGATCCACCCTGAGAAGTCACGGAGCATCACTCCCAGGCAGGCGCGCGGCGGCGTGGCAGCATGGGTGCATGCCCAGCCCCATCGAGGATTACGCCCTCATCGGTGATTGCCACACCGCCGCGCTCGTCTCGTCGGAGGGCAGCATCGACTGGCTGTGCCTCCCCCGGTTTGACTCGCCGTCGATGTTCGGTGCGCTGCTCGGCACCGAGGACCACGGCTGCTGGACGGTCCGGCCCGCCGACGCGCGGGCGACGGCGAGCCGCGCCTACCTCGACGACACCTTCGTCCTCGAGACCGTCTGGACGACCCCCGACGGCCAGGTGCGCGTGACCGACCTCATGCCCCACGGCGACCGCCGGGCGGATGTGGTCCGCCGGATCGAGGGGCTCAGCGGCACCGTCGCGGTCGACGTCGAGGTTCGCCTCCGCTTCGGGTACGCCGACGCGATCCCGTGGGTGCGGCAGCTCCCGGACGGCTCCGGGATCGTCGCCGTCGCCGGCCCCGACGCCGTCGTGGTCCGCGGCGTGCACCTGACGGCGTCCGATCACGCCCACTCGGCGACCGTCGAGGTCTCCGCGGGCGACACCGTCGACCTCACCCTCACCTGGTACCCCTCGCACCGCGAGGTGCCGGACCCGGTCGACGTCGGCCCGCGCATCGACCACACGATCGCCTGGTGGCGCGACTGGGCGTCCCGCTGCGATCCCGCCGACGAGTACGAGGAGGCGGTCGTGCGGTCGCTGCTCGTCCTTCGCGCCCTGACCCACGAGGACACCGGGGGCATCGTCGCCGCCGCGACCACGAGCCTGCCGGAGTCGTTCGGGGGCGTCCGGAACTGGGACTACCGCTACGTCTGGTTGCGCGACGCCTCGCTGACCCTCGAAGCCCTCATGCAGCACGGCTTCACCGAGGAGGCGCACGACTGGCGCAGGTGGCTCCTCCGGGCGATAGCCGGTGACCCGAACGACCTGCAGATCATGTACGGCCTCGCCGGCGAACGCCACCTCGTGGAGGAGGAGCTCGACAGCCTCCCCGGCTACCTCGGTGCCGCCCCCGTGCGCGTCGGCAACGGCGCCTACACGCAGTACCAGGGCGACGTCTTCGGGTCTGTGATGATCGCCCTCGACGAGGCGCGCTCGGTCGGTCTCGCGGACGACGACTTCTCGTGGAGCCTCCAGCGCGCGCTGCTCGGCGTCCTCGAGGAGCACTGGAACCGCCCCGACCGCGGCATCTGGGAGGTGCGGGGCGACGAGCAGCACTTCACCCACTCGCGCGCCATGATCTGGGCGGCGCTCGACCGCGGCGTCCGAGCGGTTCGCGAGCACGGCATGGACGGGCCCGTCGAACGTTGGGAGGCCCTGCGCGAGACCCTCCGCGAGACGATCGAGCGCGAGAACGTCGACCACGCACGCGGGTGCTACGTCCAGCATGCCGGGACGACCGAGGTCGACGCGTCGCTGCTCGTCCTCGCGCAGATCGGCTACGTGGCGCCCGACGACCCGCGCATGCTCGCGACGGTGGCCGCGATCGAGGAGGACCTCCTCCAGGACGGTCTGCTCCTGCGCTACCGCACGACGAGCGGGGTCGACGGCCTGCCGGGCGACGAGCACCCGTTCCTCGCGTGCTCGTTCTGGCTCGTGCAGCAGTACGCGGCCTCGGGCCGACTCGACGACGCCCGCGAGCTGATGGACCGGCTGCTGTCCTTCCGCAACGACCTGGGCCTGCTGTCCGAGGAGTACGACGTGCAGCAGGCGCGGCAGGTCGGCAACACCCCGCAGGCGCTCTCGCACCTCACCCTCGTCCGAGCCGCCGACGCCATCGCCGCAGCCACCCCCTCCAGCCCGCGAACTGTCACCAAACGCTAGTCACGGGCCCCGGAACTAGCCTCAAGTGACAGTTCGCGGGCAGGTGGAGGGACGTCAGCGGGTGAAGCGGGCCTCGCGCTCGTCGGAGGCGGCGAGCGCTATCCGGGTGCGGAAGTTCTGCGAGACCTGCTCGGGCAGGGCATCGAGCGGGAACCACCGCGCCTCGGAGTTCTCGCCGTCAGCCGGATACGGCTCGCCCGACTCGTAGCGGCATCGGAACACGAGGTCGATGTACTGCGTGACGTCGCCGTTGTCGTAGACGTTCTGCGGGAGCACCTGCACCTGGGCGAGACGCTCGGCGACGGCGACCACGGCCGCCTCCTCGAGGACCTCGCGCTCCGCCGCGACCGCGGGCTCCTCGCCCGGGTCGATGATGCCGGTGACCGGCGTCCACGCCCCGTTGTCCTGTCGCCGGACGAGCAGGACCTCCGCCTCAGGCGTCCCGAGACCGCGCAGGACGACGGCGGTCACCCCCGTCAACCAGAGGGGTGCGTGCCCGATCCGCTCGCGGAGGGCCAGTACGAAGTCAGGAGTCGCCATGCCTCGACTCTACGGGGGCCGCAGCGGGACACGAGATCGAAACACGAGTGCGGTCTACTGGGCGCATGGAACACGATCCCATCACCGTCTCGATCGAGCGACGCGTCAACCCGGCGTCGATCTCCGAGGCCACCATCTGGGTCCAGGCGGGCATCAACCTGGCGAACCGATACCCCGGCTTCCTCGGCTCCGGCTGGGTGCGCGCCGGCGCCGAGAGCGACGTCTGGTACATGCTCTACCGCTTCGCGGACGAACAGACGCTCACCGACTGGGAGGAGTCGAAGGAACGCGCCTGGTGGCTCTCGAGCGGCCGCGAGTTCATGGAGCAGTCCCGCGTCGAGCGGCGCAGCGGGATCGAGGGGTGGTTCGACGCGCCCGACGGGATCCTCCGCGTCGAGGAGGCCGAGCTCTCCGGCGACCCGGACCCGATCCCGCCGGCACCGCCGCGCTGGAAGCAGGCGGTGAGCATCTGGTTGGGCTTCTTCCCGCTCAACCTCGTCTTCACCCTCCTCGTCACGGCCCTCGTGCCCGGTTGGGAACCGCTCGGCGTGTTCCTCCACGTGCTCATCTCGACGCTCATCCTGACGCCGATCATGACCTACTGGCTCCTGCCACTCGTCACGAGGCTGCTGCGGCCCTGGTTGACGGCTCCGCGACGAAGCGGGCGCACCGCAGGCTGATCCGGCGCACTCGGACGGCGCTGCGACCTCAGGCGTCCTCCGCCTTGGTCTGCTCTCGGAACTGGCTCGGGCTGAGACCGGTATGCGCGACGACCGCTCGACGGAGGTGCGCCTGCGAGTGGTAGCCGCAGCGGGCCGCGACCTCGGCGATCGACAGGCCCCGGTGGTCGGGGTCCGACAGGGGGGCGGGCGCGAGCTGCACCCGCCGCTCGGCGATCTCGCCGGCGGCGCTCGTGCCCGAGCCTTCGAACACCCGTTGCAGGGACCTGGTCGACATGTTGAAGCGACGCGCCAGCGTCTCCGGTCGCAGCTCCCGCTCGGCGAAGGACGCGGCGATGTGCTCGATGATCCGGAGTCGGAGCGGAACCCGTCCGGCCTCACCCTCGGCCCGGAAGAGGTCGTTCTCCGCGTAGAGGGTCGCGAGCATCGTGTCGATCACCCGGCAGAGTCTGAGCTGCGCGGCGCCGCCGATCGGTTCGAACGCGGAGATGACCTCCACGAGGAATGCGGCGCTGGCCCGCAGCAGCGGCGACGGTGCCAACGGTCCGAGGGCGCTCGTCGGGGCGATGCCGAGGCGGCGGAGCGCACGCATCGGCACGAACACGTACAGATAGGTCGCGTGGTCGTGGATCGTCGTCCGGTAGGTCTCGGCGCCCTCCGTGAGCGTCCCGGTCCCGGGGAGCAGGTCGAGTTGCTGTCGGCCGTGGACCAGACTGGCCGCACCCTCGATGAGCATCACGATCGTCGCGACCGGCTCATCGAGCCCATAGGCGTCGGCGAGGACGTCGAACGTCCCGGGCCCGACCGTGTTGCGATGGAGGACGTACTCGCCGAGCACGACCGAGTCGACGGTCATCGAGAACCGGTCGGGGTCCACGTCCACGAATCGCAGCGCGCCCGACGCCTCCTGCATCCCAGTCGCACCCTCGAACCGTCGTGTGGTCACGCGGCCGCGCGCAGGGAACCGACCGGATAGGCCATCATCAGGTGCGGGCATCATCGGACCCTTCGAAGAGTTCATCCACCCTCGCACAGGGTTCCGTCCGAATCGAGGGGTTGCCAGCCGCATCGCACGGTGGTCGGCGATACTGGACTGATGATCTCCGCTGACCTCGCCCGAGCGCTCCGCACCGCCGGCCTGCGCTGGACCCCCGAACCCGGCGACCGCTTCACCATCGACGGCGGCGAGCTCGCCGGCGACGTGTTCACGGTGAGCGAGATGACCGTCGAGGTGCACGAGCACCCGGGTGGCCGCAGCTTCGGCTTCAACGGCACGACCGAGTGGGCGTTGGACTCCGTCGACCAGGAGGAGACGCTCTGGCTGCCGTCGGAGCACCAGCTGCGCGCTCTGCTGCGCGGCTCGTTCCGGTCGCTCGAACGCGCGGTGTCCCCCGCTGCACCGACCGACGGTGAGCCGACCCTCGACGACGAACTCGACGTCCTCCTGTCGTTGGGCGACGCCGAGGCGTACACCGTCGTGGTCGAGCTTGGCGGCGAACTGCGACGGTTCAGCGCCGCGACGGCGCCCGACGCGTATGCGACCGCACTGCTCGAGCTCATCCTGCGCTCGGTCGCCTGACCACGGTTCCGGAGCCGCCGCACCGCCCGCCCGCTCCGCCGCGCGCTCAGCGACCCCGGATCCGGCGCGACAGCTCGGCCGCCGCCGGGTGGATCTCGCGGGCCAACCACGCCGGGTCGAGCCCGGTATCGGCGTCGTAGGTGACCGCGATCGCCGCCGCCGGCCAGCCCGTGTGGTCACGGACGACCACCCCGACACTCGCGAGGCCGAGCGTCACCCCGCCCGCCTCGCGCGCATACCCGTCCTGCGTCGTCTGGGCGAGCAGCTGTCGCAGCTCGCGGTACCGCTTCGGCCCGTGGCCGGTGCGATCGACGAACGCCGCCTGGTCGGGGAACAGGGCGCGCAGCTGGCCAGCCGGCAGCGCGGCGAGGATCGCGCAGCCGCTGGCGGTCAGGTGAGCCGGGAGGCGCACACCGACGTCGGTGACGAGGTGCGGCCGACGCGGTGCCCGCTCGTCGACGATGTAGAGCACGTCCCGGCCGTGCAGCACGGCGAGATGCGCGCTCTCACCCACCCGGTCGACCAGCTCGGCGAGCAACGGGCGCCCGAGCATGCTGAGCGGCTCCTGGCGCGCGTACCCACCGGAGAGTTCGAAGGCGGCGACCCCGAGCCCGTAGCGACGGGCTTCCGGCAGGTGGACCACGAAGCCGTGCTCCTGCAGCACGCTGAGGAGGTGGTAGACCGTCGATCTCGGCAGGTCGAGGGCCGAGGCGATCGCCGCGGCCGGAAGCGGGCCGCGGGCGCCGGCGAGATGGCTCAGCACGCGCAGGGTGGCGTCGGCTGCCGGGACCTGACTCACCGTTGACCTCGTCTCCGCGGCTCGGACGCGGCCGCCTGGTCGTCCATGTCTGTCATCCCAGACACGGACGACTCTACGCGCACCGCCGCGGTCGGCGTCCGGGTGTTCCATCGGAACATGGACATCCAGCCCGGCGCGACCCCGACCACCAGCGACCCGACGACCTCCGGTCGCTCGCATCCCGAGCCCGTCGGCCCGACCTCGGTCGTCCTGGGCACCGGACCGCTGTCGATCGACGAGGTCGTGGCCATCGCCCGACACGGCGCACGGATCGACCTCGACGACGAGGCCCTCGACGGCGTCGCGGCATCGCGCCGGATCATCGAGGCGCTCGCCTCCGACCCCGAGCCCCACTACGGGATCTCGACCGGGTTCGGTGCGCTCGCGACCACGTTCATCGAGCCGACGCGCCGCGCGCAGCTGCAGGCGAGTCTCGTCCGCTCGCACGCCGCCGGCAGCGGCGAGGTCGTCGAGCGGGAGGTCGTGCGTTCTCTCATGACGCTGCGCCTCTCGACGCTCATGACTGGCCGCACCGGGGTGCGGATGGAGACGGTCCGCGCCTACGCGGCGATGCTGAACGCCGACATCGCCCCGGTCGTGCGCGAGTACGGGTCGCTCGGCTGCTCCGGCGACCTCGCGCCCCTCGCACACTGCGCGCTGGCGGTGATGGGCGAGGGCGAGGTGACCGATGCGTCCGGGCGCACGCGCTCCGCTGCGGAGGCGCTCGCGGACGCCGGCCTCAAGCCGGTACAGCTCGCCGAGAAGGAGGGGCTCGCGCTCATCAACGGCACCGACGGCATGCTGGGGATGCTCGCGCTCGCCGTGGACGACCTGCGGATGCTCTTGCGCACAGCCGACGTCGCCGCGGCGATGAGCGTCGAGGGCCTGCTCGGCACGGACGCGGTGTTCGCCGCAGACCTGCAGGCCCTGCGCCCGCAGGCGGGTCAGGCCGAGAGCGCCGCGAACCTGCGGTTGCTGCTCGACGGCTCCCCGATCGTCGCGAGCCACCGGGGTCCCGAGTGCACCCGGGTGCAGGACGCCTACTCACTGCGCTGCGCCCCGCAGGTGCACGGTGCCGCCAGGGACACCGTCGACCACGCCGCGATGGTCGCCGAGCAGGAGCTCGCGAGTGCCGTCGACAACCCGGTGCTCACGCCGGACGGGCGGGTCGAGTCGAACGGGAACTTCCACGGCGCCCCGGTCGCCTACGTGCTCGACTTCCTCGCGATCGCCGTCGCCGATGTCGCGTCCATGTCGGAGCGCCGCACCGACCGCTTCCTGGATCGGAGCCGGAGCAACGGCCTCCCACCGTTCCTCGCGCACGAGGTGGGTGTCGACTCGGGCCTCATGATCGCCCAGTACACGGCGGCCGGCATCGTGAGTGAACTGAAACGGCTGGCGCACCCGGCGTCCGTCGACTCGATCCCGTCCTCCGCGATGCAGGAGGACCACGTCTCGATGGGCTGGGCGGCGGCGCGGAAGCTCCGTCGGGCGATCGACGGTCTCGGCCGCGTGCTGGCGATCGAGGTCATGACGGCGGCCCGTGGCCTCGACCTGCGCAGCCCGCTCGAGCCGGCCGTCGGCACCGGGGCGGTGCTCCGCCGGGTGCGTGAGCAGGTCACGGGTCCCGGACCCGACCGGTTCCTCTCCCCCGAGATCGAGGCGGTCACCGCGCTGGTGCAGTCGGGCGAGGTCGTGCGGGCGGTCACCGGCGCGGTCGGCGAACTCCGCTGAGTCGGGCGTCACACGACGAAGCCCTCGGGCGCCGGTGACGGCGTTCCCGAGGGCTTCGTGTCGAGGGGCTCGAACCTCAGCTCATCGACCGAGCGGGAGGCGGTCGATCACGGCCACTGCGCGCGGCGGCGCTTCGGCCGTTCGGTGCCCGAAGACGGCTCAGTCCCGGGTGCCGGGTCGGCATCGGGCTTCGGCTCAGCGTCAGGCGTCGGCTGGGTGTCGCTCGTCGGGCTGGAGTCAGCAGGGAGCTCGGACTTCTCCGCCGCCTCAGCCTCTCCGGCCGGCTCCGTCTCCAGGATCGGCTCGGGCTCGGCGACCGGCTCAGCCGTCGCTTCCGGCTCAGGCCGCACCGCAGGGGCTACGTGCTCGCCGGAATGAGCGACCTCGTCCGCAGGGCCTTCGGAGACCGCGTCGGGAAGGGTGATCGCTTCGGTGCGCGGCAGCTCGTCACCCGTCGCCACATGCGCCCCGTGCACCTCGTGGGCTTCGTGCACCTCGTGCGCGGCGGGCCGCGTCATCGGTCGATCCACCGCCGGCTCACTCGGCGCAGCGACCTGTGGCTCGAGTGCCGCATCCGAGTCCGTGGGAGCCGCATCGGCAGGATCGGCGTCGGCAGCAACCGAATCGATCGGGGCCTCCTCCGCCGGTTCCGCGTCAGCGGGAGTGGCGCCATCTGGAGCCGCGTCCACCGGAGCCACATCCGCCGAGGCCGACGGAACGGATGCGTTAGGCACGCTCGGCGCGGTTGCAGCGCTTCCGCCACCGGCGCCGACGAGGACCGGCTCCTCCGCGGGGACAGTCGCGGCCCGCGGCCCCTCGATCGCGGCGACCGTGCGCGCCGTCGGCTTCGGCTCGGCTGCAGCCCGCCGCTGCTCGCGACGTTCGCGGAACCCCTCGACGAGGTTGTAGAGGGTGGGGAGCACGACGAGCGTCAGGATGGTCGAGGAGACGAGCCCGCCGATGACGACGATCGCGAGCGGCTGCGAGATGAAACCACCGTGTCCGGTGATGCCGAGTGCCATCGGGGTGAGGGCGAAGATCGTCGCGAGCGCCGTCATGAGGATCGGACGGAGCCGGCGTGCGGCACCGTGCTCGACGGCCTCGATCACCGTCATGCCGCGGCGCCGGTACTGGTTCACGAGGTCGACCAGCACGATCGCGTTCGTCACGACGATACCGATGAGCATCAGCACGCCGATGAGCGACGGGACGCCGAGCGGCACGCCGGTGATGATCTGGAGCCCGATCGCGCCGGTCGCGGCGAACGGTACCGACACCAGCAGCAGGAGCGGCTGCCGCAGCGAACGGAAGGTCGCGACCATGATGACGTAGACGATGAGGATCGCGGCGAGGAGCGCGAGGCCCAGCTGTCCGAACGCGTCGCTCTGCGATGCCGTGACACCCCCGAGGGTCGCCGTGGTGCCGGCGGGCAGCTTGACGTCGTCGATCGCCGTCTGCACCTCGGCGCTGGCGGTACCGAGGTTGTCGCTGCCCGGAGTCGCGCTGATCGTGGCTGAGCGCAGCCCCTTGACGGTCGAGATCGTCGCGGGTCCGTCGACCTGCGAGACCGTCGCGAGGGTGTCGAGGCGTCTCGGGCCGGTGGCCGTCGGGACCTCCGTCGCCGCGAGGGCGTCGACGGTGGTCGGCGGGTCCTGGGCGTCGACGTAGATGGTGAGCGTGGTGTCGTCGATGACGATGGAGCCCACCGTCGTCGGCTGCATGAGCTGCGAGACGTACGCACCGAGCGCGACCTCGCTGAACCCTGCTGCGGCGGCGGCGTCGCGGTTGACGGCCACCTGGACGTAGGGCCGCGATTCGCTGAGGTTGCTCGTGACCTGGTCGATGCCGTCGAGACCGGTGACGGCCTGCTGGATCGCGTCGGCGGCCTCCGCGAGATCGCTCTGCCGTGCGGAGGTGATGTCGATCTCGATGTCGCTCGACCCGCCGAAGCCCGCGGACGCGGCGACCTCGATCTCGCCGACGTCGTCGAGCCCGGACAGGTCCTTGCGGACCGTCTTCTGGAGTGCCGTCTGGTCGGCGTCTTCGTTCGTCGTGATCGAGTAGGTGATGGCTCCGCCACCGCCGCCCGAGAACGCGTCGCGCAGGGAGCTTCCGCTCGACCCGATCGAGAGCTGGACGGTGTCGATGCCGTCGATGTCGCGCAGCTTCGTCTCGACCTGCTTCGCCGCCGCGTCCTGGGCCTCGAGGCTCGTGCCGACCGGCAGGGTCTGCGTGACCGTGAGGGTGTTCTGGCCGGAGTCACCGAGGAAGTTGGTCTTCATGAACGGCGTCAGCGCGAAGGTGCCGACGAGCACGAGCACCGAGAGCAGCAGGGTGGTGACCGAGTGCTTGAGGGTCCAGTGGATGATCGGGAGGTAGGCCTTCTGGAGCCGTGACGGCTTCTCGAGGTCGTCTTCGTCCTGCACGCTGACCCGGCGCTCGCGTCGGCTCCGGACCGGTCCGTTCGTCGCGTCGGACGGCGCTTCCTCCGCTGCGGCTGCGGCTGCGAGGCGCTGGGCCTTCGGGGCGCGGAGGAACCAGTAGGCGAGCACGGGCACGATGGTGAGCGCGACGAGGAGCGACGCGAGCAGCGCGATCGTGACGGTGAGGGCGAAGGGTCGGAAGAGTTCTCCGGTGACGTCGCCGACGAACGCGATGGGCAGGAACACGGCCACTGTGGTGATGGTCGAGGCGGTGATCGCGCCCGCGACCTCCTGGACGGCGCTCAGGATCGACCCGGCGCGCTGTGCACCCGTCCGATTGTCGCCGAACGAGAGGTGTCGCTTGATGTTCTCGATGACCACGATCGAGTCGTCGACCACGCGCCCGATGGCGATCGTCAGCGCGCCCAGCGTGAGGATGTTGAGCGAGTACTCGGCGACCTGGAGACCGATGAAGGTGATGAGCACGGACGTCGGGATGGAGATCGCCGTCACCAGCGTGGCCCGGACGTCGAGGAGGAACACGAGGATGATCAGCACCGCGAAGACGAGGCCGAGCAGTCCTTCCGTCGTCAGGGCCTCGATGGACTGCTCGATGTAGGGCGCCTGATCGAAGACGACGGTGAGCTTGGCGTCGGAGCCGATGGTCCGCTCGAGCTCGGGAAGGATGTCGCGCACGCCCTGCGAGACCTCGACGGTGTTCGCCGCGGGCAGTTTCGTGACGGCGATGGTGAGCGCCGGCTCGCCGTCGACGCGCGAGATCGACGTGATCGGGTCGTCGCTCAGGGCGACCGTCGCGACGTCGCCGATGGTCAGGACGGAGCCGTCGGCGGCGAAGGCGCCCGTGATCGGCAGGGCGGCGATGTCGTCGACCGAGGTGAGCTTGGTGCCCGTCTGCACGGAGAACGTCTTGTCGCCTTCGGTGATGTCGCCCGCGGGCTGCAGGGAGCCGTTCTGCTGCAGCGTCGTACCGATGACCCGGCTGGTCTGCCCCGCGAGGGCCAGTTTGGCGTCGTCGGGGGTGATCGTGACCCGCTTGCCCACCTCACCGACGATCGCCGCGTCGCGGACGCCGTCGACGTCCTTGATGTCGGGGACCACGGAGCTCGAGAGTACCTCGGCCAGGGAGTCCTGATCGGCCGCGCCGGACACGGCGATCTGGATGACCGGGAGGTCGTCGATGCTGCCGCTGACCACCTGCGGGTCGACGGTGTCGGGCAGGGTCGACTTGATGCGGTTGATCGCCTGGGTGATCTTCTGCTCGGCGGTGGCGAGGTCCGTGCCGTAGGTGAAGGTCGCGCTGATGAGGCTCGAGTTCGTGCTCGACGTCGCAGAGGTGGACTCGATACCGGGCACGCCCTGGATCGCGGTCTCGATCGGGGTCGAGACGTCGTCGTTGACGACCTCGGGTGCCGCACCCGGGTAGCTCGTGATGATCGCGAGCTGTGGGAACTGGACCGACGGGATGAGCTCCTGCTTGAGGCCGCCCACCGCCAGGACGCCGAACACGGCGGCCACGATGGTGACGAGCGCGATCAAGGCGCGGTTCTTCATGCTGAGGACGGAGAGCAGGTGCACGGAGCCGCTTTCGGTTGTTGCGAGAGGTGCGGACGCTGTAATTATGTCACCGCACACCCGTCCGACGGCGGTCTCGCGCGGAGGCTGGACACGGCACGCACAAGCACTGCGTGTGGAGCGGTGTCACGCTCGTCGGCGACGAGGTCAGACGACGTCTTCGAGGTAGTCCAGAGCCGGCACGTGCCCGAACATCGCGGAGTGCCAGGTCTGCGTCAGCAGCTCGACCGCCTGCTCGGTCTGGGCCCACGGATAGCTGATCGGGATGCGAAGGTAGCGCTCGAACGCCCCGTCGATCCCGAACCGTGGCCCGGCGACGATCACGAGCCCGTGGCTGCGAGCCGCGAGCGAGAGCTGCGATGACGCGGCCTCGCCGAGGTTCACCCAGGTGGCGATCCCACCGTCGACCCGCGGCACGGTCCACTCGGGAAGGCGGTCGGCCAGGAGGTCGACGAGCCGGTCGCGGGTCTCGCCGAGCGCGACACCGCGCCGGGCGACGATGCCGTCCATCGCCGGCATCAACTGCTGGACGGTCAGCTGGTCGAGGATCGGCGTGCCGAGGTCGCCCAGCGAGCGTGCCGAGACGAGCTTCCTGATCGTGCCGCGCTCGGCCCGGATCCACCCGATGCGGAGGCCTCCCCAGATCGTCTTGCCCACCGAGCCGATCGTGATGATCGACGCCGGCGCGCCCTGGAGTGCGGCGAACGGGGTGCCGTCGAGGCCCTGGTCCGTCGGCCGGTCGATGTCGAGCTCGGCCGTGGTCTCGTCGATCACGAGCACCGTCCCGTGCCGCTCGGCGGCTGCGGCGACCCGTCGCCGGGTCTCGAGCGGCATCGACGCCCCGGTCGGGTTGTGGAAGTCCGGCATGAGGTACGCCATCGCGGGGCTCGTGCGCTCGAACCACTGCTCGAGTTCGCGGACGTCCCAGCCGGTCTCCGAGGAGACGGTCGCGGCGCCGAGCCTGGCCCCGGCAGCCCGGAGCGCCTCATAGGCGTGGGGATAGCTCGGCATCTCGACGAGGACGCGGTCACCTCGGCTGAGCAGGGTGCGCGCGATGAGGGCGATCGCGTGTTGGGCCCCCACGGTCACCATGATCTCGTCGGGGTCGGTGGGCAGCCCGCGCGCGGTGTAGCGGTCGGCGATGGCCTGCCGCAGCTCGGGCATGCCGACGAGGTCGTAGTCGAAGTCGTGCATGTACCGCGGCAGTTCTGCGGCGGCGGTGGCCACGGCGTCGATGATCTCGGGGCACGGCGGGACGGCCGCCTTGCTGAAGTCGAGGAACCCGCCCTGTGGCACGGGAGCCAGCGCAGTGGGCGCCGACGGCAGGAGGGTGACACTGCCCGAACCGCGGATGCTGCGGAGGTAGCCGGCCTCGCGCAGTTCGCGGTACGCCGCGGTGACCGTGGTGCGGCTCAGTGCGAGCCGATCGGCCAGTTCCCGCTCGGCCGGCAGACGGGTGCCGACCGGGATGCGTCCGTCGAGGACGAGGAGTCGGATGCGGTCGGCGAGACCGCGGTATGCGGGCGCAGCGGTCTTCCACTGCCCGAGCAGGGCGGCGAGCGATCGGGCACTCAGGGTGATGGAAGCCATTGAACCACGATACCCAGATTGGCCTCTAGCGCCAAAGCCAATCGTGCAATTGGATTGTCCACCATGACCCGTCGTGTGCTCCAACTCCTCATCGGCCTCTTCCTGTACGGCATCGCCATCGCGATGATCGTGCGCGGTGCGGTCGGCGTCGCCCCATGGGACGTCCTCACCCAGGGACTCAACCTGCGGACCGGCCTGAGCTTCGGACTCATCACGATCATCGTCGGCGGGCTCGTGCTCCTCGCCTGGATCCCGCTCAAGCAGCGGCCGGGTGTCGGCACCGTCCTGAACGTCCTCCTCGTGGGGCCCTCGGCCGACATCGGGCTGGCGTTCATCCCCGCGGACCTCGACCTGTGGGCGCGCATCCTGCTGTTCGCCGGCGGACTGCTCCTCCTCGGCGTCGCCTCGGGCCTCTACATCGGCGGCAACTTCGGCCCCGGCCCGCGAGACGGCCTCATGACCGGCATCCACCGCGTCACCGGGTGGCCGATCTGGGTCGGGCGCACGGGCGTGGAGCTCGTGGTCCTCGGCATCGGGTGGCTGCTCGGCGGGAACGTCGGCATCGGAACGGTGGTCTTCGCCGTGCTCATCGGCCCGATCTGCGGCTACACGATCCCGTTGTTCCGGATCGCTCCGCGGACGGAGCACTCGACCACCGCCGTGGACGAGGCGGTGCTCGAGGGCGACACCCCGCCGTCGAAGCCGATCGTCGACTCCCCGGCCAACTGAGCACCCTTCGACAGGCTCAGGGACCGGGAGGAACAGGCTCAGGGACCGGATGTCCGGTCCCTGAGCCTGTCGAAGGGCCGATCCCTCAGGGCTTCGCCACCGCCACCGCGCCCGTGTGGTCGTCGACGCTCATCGTCGCCTCGTCGAACCGCGAGCGACCGGAGAGGACCTCGCCGACCTGCACCCGGTCGACCTCCTTCACCCACGTGCCGATGATGATCGTGGCGACCGCGTTTCCGGTGAAGTTCGTGAGCGCACGCGCCTCCGACATGAAGCGGTCGATGCCGACGATGAGGCCGACCCCGTCGACGAGGTCGGGTCGGTTGGCCTGCAGGCCGCCGGCGAGGGTCGCGAGACCGGCGCCGGTGACGCCCGCGGCGCCCTTCGACGCGATGATCATGAACACGAGGAGCGAGATCTGCTCCCCGAGGTTCATCGGGACACCCATGACGTCGGCGATGAAGATCGACGCCATGGTGAGGTAGATCGCGGTGCCGTCGAGGTTGAAGGAGTAGCCCGTCGGGACGGTGATGCCGACGACCGGCTTGGAGACACCGAGGTGCTCCATCTTCGCGATGAGTCGCGGCAGCGCAGCCTCGGAGGAGGAGGTGCCGACGATGAGGAGGTACTCACGGCCGAGGTACTTCATGAGATTGAAGATGTTGAAGCCCGTCGCGAGGCGCAGGACGCCACCGAGCACGACGACGATGAACAATGCGCAGGTGATGTAGAACGCGATCATGAGCGTGGCGAGCCCGACGAGCGCGCTCGCACCGGCGGACCCGGTCACGGCGGCGATCGCACCGAAGGCACCGATGGGCGCGATCCACATGATCATCGCGAGCACCCGGAACACGAGCGCCTGGATGAGCTTGATGCCGCGCAGGATCGGTTCTCCCGTCGTCCCCATCCTCTGCAGGCCGAATCCGACGAGCAGGGCGACGAAGAGGACCTGCAGGATGTTGCCGCCGGTCAGCGAGGACACGAGCGTCGTGGGGATGATGCCGAGGATGAACTCGGTCGTGCTCTTGGCCTCCCCCTCCACCTGGTAGCTCGTCTCGGCGAGGTTCAAGCCGGCGCCCGGCTGGATGAGGTTGCCGACGACGAGGCCGATCGCGAGGGCGAAGGTCGACATCACGATGAAGTACAGCAGCGCGAGCCCGCCGACCTTGCCGACGGTCGCGGCCTTCGCGATCGACCCGACGCCGATCACGATGGTGCAGAAGATGACCGGGGCGATCATCATCTTGATCAGCGCCACGAAGGCGTCGCCGATGGGTTTGAGTCCCTTCGCGAACTCCGGGGCGGCGAGTCCGACGACGATGCCGGCGAGCACCGCGACGATCACCGCGAGGTAGAGGTAGTGGGTCTTGTCCAGCCGTTTCAGGGAGGAGAGCGTCATTGCCATTCCGGATCCGTTTCGTCGGCCGCGTCAGTGCGGCAGCGGGTGGTCGATCGACCCATGCTGCGACCACGCCGGCGGATCGACCGGGTTGTGGTCGTAGTGACCGCTTGTGGTCGTACTGGTCGCGGTCGGCGACGCCTGTGGCCGTCGTCACCCCCGATACTTGAGGGGTCGACGCGACGGAGCAGACGGAGGTGACGCGATGGCCGGTCGGTCCAGGAGCATCGCCTCGCGGCTCTTCCTCGTGCAGCTCGTCGCGGTCGTCGCGATGACGCTCGTCGCCGGAGTCCTGCTGTGGTCCCAGGCCCGCACCGAGACCGAGGACCGCGCGGTCGCGAAGTGCCTCGACGTCGCGAACGGCGTCGCGGACAACCCCTACGTCGTCGCGCAGCTCGGCTCGGATCGCCCGTCGGACGCACTCCAGCCCTACGCCGAGGCGCTCATGCGCGACACCGGTGTCGACTTCGTGACGATCATGGCTCCGGATCGCACCCGGTACACGCACCGCGAGCGCGACCAGATCGGCAAGCCGTTCATCGGCACGATCGGACCGGCGCTCGAGGGACGGACCTTCACCGAGACGTACACGGGCACGCTCGGCCCCTCCGTCCGCGCCGTCGCACCCATCCGTGACGGCGCCGGCGAGGTCGTCGCCCTCGTCGCCGCAGGCGTCACGGTCAGCAACGTGTCCGAGACCTTCGAGACCCGGGTGCCGTGGTTGCTCGGAACGGCTCTGCTCGTGCTCGTCATCGGCGCGATCGGCTCCTGGACGCTCCGCCGCTACCTCGCACGGGTCACCGGGTCGCGCGGACCGGAGGACCTCGCCAGGATGTTCGACTACTACGAGTCGGTGCTCCACTCGGTGCGGGAGGGGCTCGTCCTCGTGGACCGCCACCGCCGTCTCGTGCTCGTCAACGACCAGGCGTCCGAACTGCTCGGGCTGCCCCTCGGCGAGCGTTCCCCGGGAGCGGCGCCGGTCGACGAGCTGCCGATCGACGCCGGCCTGCGCGAGCTCCTCGCGAGCGGACGCCAGGCCGTGGACGAGATCCACCTCACACGCGACCACGTGCTCGTCGTGAACCAGGAATCGGCGGTCGGTCCGGGCGAGACGGCAGGCCCGCACCCGCGTGGGTGGGTGATGACGCTGCGCGACCACACCGAGATCGAACACCTGAGCGGTGAGCTGGCGTCGATGCGGACGATGAGCGACGCCCTGCGCTCGCAGACCCACGAGTTCGCGAACCGACTGCACACGATCGTCTCGCTCATCGAGCTCGACCGGCGGGAGGAGGCGCTCGACCTCGCGGCGCAGGGACTCGGAGCGAGTCAGCGGTTGACCGACCGCGTGCTCGCGGCGGAACAGGAGCCGGTGATCTCGGCGCTGCTGCTCGGCAAGACGGCGCAGGCGGCCGAGCAGGGGGTCGAGCTGCACCTCGAGAGCGACCCCGCGCTCGGACGCGTGCGCGTCGACCCGGCCGTGATCGTCACCATCCTCGGCAACCTCATCGACAACGCGATCGACGCGGCGTCCGGCGATCGCCCCTGGGTGGAGGTCTACCTCGGGCAGGGGCTGCCGGACGACCTCGGCGCCGGGCGGTCCGACGACGCCGAGACGACGGAGCTCGTGATCCAGGTGACCGACAGCGGACCGGGCCTGCCCCCGGAGGCCCTCGACCTCGCGTTCGTGCGCGGCTGGTCGACGAAGGAGCCCGGCCGCTACGGTCGGGGGTTCGGTCTCGCGCTGGTCCAGCAGGCGGTGACACGACTCGGCGGCACGATCGAGGTCGTCCGCGAGCCGTCCTCGGCGTTCGTCGTGACGCTGCCGGCCGCGGTCGGCGTCCGGGACGAGGCAGGCACATGAGCGAGCGCATCCGGGTCCTGGTCGTCGAGGACGAACCGATCACCCAGCAGGCCCACGCGTCCTACCTGCGCCGCGTCGAGGGCTTCGAACTCGCCGCCGTGGCGGGCGATGCGGCCACCGCGATGCAGGCGCTGCGGGCAGCTGCGGCCCACCGCTCCCCCGACGACCGGATCGACCTCGTCCTGCTCGACCTCAACCTGCCGGACGCGCACGGTCTCGAGCTCTGCCGACGCATCCGGACGGCGGGTATCGACGTCGACGTCATCGCCATCACCGCGGCCCGTGATCTCCGGATCGTCCGAGCGGCGGTCTCGGCCGGCATCGTGCAGTACCTCATCAAGCCGTTCGCATTCCCGGCGTTCGCCGACAAGCTCGAGACCTACCGCACCTTCCGGCAGACCATGACGGCGGAGGGAGCCCTCGCCAGCCAGCACGAGGTGGACCTCTCGCTCGCCACCCTGCGAGCGCCGTCCTCCCGTCCGCAGCTGGCGAAGGGGCTCTCGGAGGACACCCTGCGGCTGGTCTCGGACCTCCTGCGCAACGCGGCGGCTCCGCTGTCGGCGAGCGAGGCGGCGGCGGCCGGGTCCCTGTCACGGGTGACGGCGAGACGCTACCTCGAGTACCTCGCCGAGACAGGCGCGGTGGAGCGGTCGCCCCGGTACGGCTCCCCCGGCCGCCCGGAACTCGAGTACCGCTGGCGCTGATGCCGCGCCGACCTCCCCCGCTCGGCGGAGACCGTCTCGATGACGGATCAGTCAGCCGACGGATGTCGGCTGAGCGGGTGGTTCCTAGGCTCGGAGCATGACCTCCTCGACGACATCCACCGCCCGCCCCGCGCTGATCGACCCCGTCATCATGAGTGCGATGACCGGCGCCGGAGTCGGCCTCGGGTTCGCCGTCGCCCTCGCCGTCGCGGCCCTGCTCGACGTCCCCTTCGGCCTCCCGCTCGCGATCGCCCTGCCGTCCTCGATGCTGCTCGCCGTCGGTGCCGCCATCCTCATCACCCGACGACGCAAGCGGGTCGGCTGAGCCGCGGACGGCCGCGCCCGGTCCCTGAGCCACCCCACGCGGTCCCTGAGCTTGTCGAAGGGTCAGCTCGGGTTCACGACCGCGTAGATCTGGTTCCAGTTCGCGAAGCCGGTGACTGGCTCATCCGAGCCGTTCAGCATGATGTCCTCGTCCACGGAGTTCGTCTCGCCGGTCGACGGATCGTAGATCTCGTAGTCGCCGTCGTGGAAGCCGATGATGAGCACGTAATGCTGCGGGATGGTGTTGTCGCTCGGGCCGACGAGGAGCGGGACGGGCGTCCCGTCGTTCGCTGCCGCCGCGGCCTCGGTGAGCGCCGCCCCTCGGCCCGAGTCACCACCCAGGGCGTTGGTCCAGTCGATGTGGTAGTCGGTACCGGTGCGGTCGGATTCGGCGACCGCGCCGCCGGGTGCCGTGCCCGCGACGTTCGGGTAGTCGATGGGGCCGGGGAACAGGTCGTTCGCGCGGTCCTGGACGGCCTGCTGCAGGAACGTCATCCGATCCTCCGTGTCCAGACCGGCCGCATCGGCGAGGTCGAGACCCCGGAGGTAGTCGGGCACATGGCCGTCGAGGAACTCGCCGGTCTGCAGCCAGTAGGCGAGGAACGGGTCCGACTGGGCGGCGAGGGTGATGAGCGTCGTCGACCCGCAGGTCTTGTTGTTGTACTGGTCGAAGGTCTCGCCGTTCACCGTGGCGTCCCCGTTGTCGCCGACGCCGAGGTTCGTGAGCTCGTCGATCATGCGCTGGCGTTCGCCGGGGGGAGCGTTCTTGATCGCGTCGGCGAGGGCGAGCACGGAGGAACTGCCGGCGCCGGTGGCTATCGCACTCATGAGGAGGGCGCTGACGGCGGGGTCGCCGGACTCCTCCATCGCCGCGAGGATGCGCTCCCGTTCGTCGTCGCTCATCGCGTTCCAGTTCTGGACGTAGTTGGCCCACTCCGTCTCGGAGAGGACCGAACCGTCGGGGTCGCCGTTCGGGAACTGCGTCCGCGAGACGAGGACGTCCAGCCGCGTCTGGCCCACGGGCACCTCGACGCCGGCGAGCACGGCGTAGCCCTCGGAGTCCGACAGGGCCCGCTGCAGCGCCTCACCGGCCGCCCATGCGTCCTCGTAGGCTTCGTGGCAGACGGATACGCCGTCGAGGATCTGACCGGCTCCGCGGATGAGGTCCGAGATCACCCCGGCGACCTCTCCTGCTCCGGTGATCGGGTTCGTCATCGCCCACGGGTTCACGGAGATGTTCCCGATGGTCCGGTGGCCGTCGCGGATGCTGTCGGCACCCGGCTGGTGGGCGGTGCGCGCCGAGGTGATGGCGTCCGCGTAGTCTCGGAGGCCGCTGGCCCCGGATCGGAGCCCCTCGATCTCGGTGCCGACGAGGGTGTCGACGGACGCCAGGACCTGCGTCGCGCTCGCGCCCGTCACCCCGACGAGGGCGTCCGGCAGGCTCGACCCGGTGACGGTGGAGAGCGTGGTCTGGATCGCCTCCGCGGCGAGCGCCGCGTTCTCGTACTGCTCCGCGAGCCCGTCGATGGTGGCCGGGTCACCCGGCGGCGGGGTGTCCGCGAACGTGGAGGATCTGGGGATGAGCCCGACCGCGCGATCGACGAACGAACCGATCGACGTGATGAAGCTCAACGGGTCGCCGCTCAACGAGCCGATGAAGGTGGCGAGCACGTCGATCTCGGCTGAGCTCTTGGCGCGGAGTTCGGAGAGGTTCATGGTCGGTCCTTGTTTCCGGTGGTGCTTCTGGTCGCGGCGAGGCCGGAGAGGAGCCGCAGGACGACGGTCTGCAGCTTGGCGACCGCGCGCAGTTCGGCGGCCGTCTCCGCACTGTCGGCTCCTCGGCGACGCGCGTCGAGGAGGGCGTCGAGCAACACCGCCCCCGCCTGCTCGTCCGTCAGCATGCCGGCGCCGAGGCCGATGACGGCGTCGAGACCGGCCGTGCGGACCACACTCGCGACCTGCTCGGTGACGCCGGCGGGGACGCCGGCACCTCGGAGTTCCGCGGCCAGCGACGCGACCCGCGCGCCGGTCTCGGCCCGCTCGGCCGCATCACGGCGGTCGGGCTGAGCAGCCGTGCATGTCCGGGCCGGCGGCGACGGCGCGGTCATGAGGCGTCCTCGGCGAGCGCCGCATCCGTACCGGCCATCGTGTCCGCGACGTTCTGCATCCACCGCGCGAAGTCGTCGAGCGTCTTGCCCGCCTCCGTCATCTCGGTCCGCCACGTCAGTTCGAAGGCGGCGGCGCTCGTGGCCACCTGCTCGTCGAGGAACGACGTGTCGAGGCACGTGGAGAAGATCCCCGTCGCGCTCGACGCCGCCCCGGCGACCGCTTGGACGACCGCCGCCAGGCCCGCATCGTCCACCTGCATCGTGCCGCTCATGGTTCCCCGCTCTCCGGTGCTGTTCGCGCTGCCAGGCCGATCCCGGTGGTGCGCCTGATCCGATGGCTCCACCCTGTCCCAGCCGGCTCCCCAAGACGATGGGCAGCACTCCCCATAGCCCGGTGGGCGTCGGACCTGGCGCACGACGGAGCGTCGGTTACGGTGAGGGTGACGCGTCCACCCGGGCGCCGCGGAAGGGGCCGTCATGCAGCAGATCCATCGTCGCCTCGCGACCGTGTCGTTGACCATCCTCGTCGCGGCGCTCTGTTGCACGGGATGCGGCCTGTCGTCGACCCCCGTCGTGGCGGACGAGACCGACGATGCCCGGCTCACCGCGTTGGCCGATGATCCGCTCTTCGCGGACGGCAGCGTCACCGGGCCACGGGTTCCGGACACCTCGGCCAACGTCAGCGTGCAACGCGGGGCGATCACGGTCGACGACCTCTGGCCGACGGACGTGACCGCGGAACCAGGAGTGAGCGGGCCCGCCTGGCCTGCCGCCACCGCCATGTTGGCCCGGCTGCGCGAAGCAGGTTGGCGCCCGGTGGCGGTCTCCTGCGAGCTGGATCGGTCGTCCGGGCTGGAGGGCGCGACGGTGTACGCCACGAAGGAGTTCGACGGCTTCACCGCTGCGCTCGAGGCCGAGGTGAGGCCTCCGTCCTCGAAGCTCGTCGGGTACGTGCCCTTCCATGCGGAGGCCGACGACCCGTGGTCGGCGCGCTCGGAGGTCCCGGCCGGGTCGAGTTGCCTCGACGGCGACGGACCGCCGAGCGACGAGGGGTCCGTACCGGACGACCTGGCCATCGCTCCCTGGTACTGAGCGGCCGCCGATCCCAGGGTCGACTCAGGGTGATCCCGGAGGTTCCCGGGGTTGCCATGCACCGAGACGCGATATATCGTGAATTCCAGTTCAACGCGATATATCGCGATCACTCGGAAGGAACCGCACCATGGCACAGGAGAAGTGGATCATCGCTCCCGGCGAGAGCCGCATCATCGACCTCGAACTCGTGAGACGACTCAAGGTCGGCCTCATCGGCGGCCAGGTCGACATCATCGGACACGACGAGCCCGGCGCCCGCATCGAGGTGGGGGCCGTCACCGGCAAGGACCTCAAGATCACCATCGACGGCGACGTCGCCGAGATCGACCACCCGCAACTGCGCTGGGACAACTTCCTCGAAGTGTTCTCGAACTTCGGCGCCAATCGCGCCACGGCCCAGGTCAGCGTCCTCGTCCCCCGCGACATCGCCCTGACGTTCGGCGTCGTCAGCGCCAGCGGACTGGTCGCTGGCCTCACCGCAGACGCCAAGCTCAACACGGTGTCCGGCGACCTCGTGGCCGACCGCATGACGGGGCGACTGGACCTCAACTCGGTGAGCGGCGAGCTCACGGTCCAGAGCCACACGGGTCGCATCCAGGCGCACACGGTCTCGGGCGACGTCACCGTCTCCGGCGACATCACGCGCGCCTCGATCGACGGCGTCTCCTCCGACCTGCTCCTCGACATCCACGGTGCGTGCGAGCAGCTCGACCTGAACACCGTGAGCGGCGCGATCACGGTCCGCCTCGACGAGGAACTCGCCGCCCGCTACACCGCGAACTCGGTCGGCGGCCGCCTGGCGATCGACGGCGTCGTCCTCAAGGGACTGCGCGGTGGCGGGTACAACTCGCACACCGGCGCCCTGTCCGGACAGTTCGCCGAGGTGCGCATGAACACCGTCGGCGGCGCGGTGACCGTCCTCCGCCGCCCGGCTGCCGAGCCGGCGGGCGCGGCCACCACCGCAGGGAGCGAGGCAGGCGCATGAGCCCCGTCTTCGCCCACGGCAGCCTGCGGCTGTACCTCCTGAGCCTGCTCGACGAGTCGCCGAAGCACGGCTACGAACTCATCCAGGCGCTGACCGACCGCAGCGGCGGCACCTACAGCCCGAGCGCCGGCACCATCTACCCGCGCCTCGCGAAGCTCGAGGAGGAGGGACTCGTCACGAAGACGAGTGACGGCCGGAAGACCGTCTACGAGATCACCGAGGCGGGCCGGGCCGAGCTCGCGGCACGGGCGGGTGAGCTCGACGGCATCGAGGATCAGCTCACCGATTCCGTCCGTCGCATCGCCGACGAGGTCCGTAGCGGGGTCACGGCGGCCATGAAGAGCCTCCGGGCCGATCTCGCCTCCGCCGCGCGCGAGGCGAAGCAGTCCGCGAAGCCCGGTCCGAGCTGGACGTCGACCGCAGAGGAGAGCGCCGACCAGAAGGTGCAGGGTCGCCTGGCGCTCCACGAGACCGACGTGTCGATCAACGAGTTCCGGCAGGCGGTCCGAGCCGAACTCCGCGAGCACGTCGCCCGTGGGGGCGTGCTCGACGACGACACCGTCTCGGCCCTGCGTGCCGACCTCGTCGCCGTCCGCGACCGCCTGCGGGAGCGCCTCCAGGGCTGAGCACCCCGACACGCAGGCCGAGACACGGAACCGCCCGGCCCCTCACGGGAGTCGGGCGGTTCCGTCGATACGGCGCGTGCGGTCGGCCTACCGTGCGGCGCCGGCCAGCGAGCCCGTGGTCGCCGCCGAGTCGTAGATCACGCAGGTGACGAGCCGGTCGTCCACCCCGTTCCAGCTGGCCTCGGTCGGCGTGTAGTAGTTGAACTCGAGGCTGGAGTCCTCGTAGACGATCCCGACGAACGCCTGGAACTGCGCGTAGCAACCGTCGTCGGCCTGCTGCGTGACGGCCTCCTCGCCGGGCCACTCGTCGCCGGTCAGCGTGACCTCGCCGTACACCTCGTACTGGTGCGGCTCGGAACAGGGCACGGTCGGCACCTCCGTGACCTCGTCGGACGACGACTCGTCGTTCAGGCAGTCGCCGACCGAGAGGGTGAAGACGTCCGTGGTGCCTCCACCGACGATCTCGCCGGACTGCGCGTCCCGGGTCTCGGCGGGCTTCGGGAGGATGCCCTCCACGACACTGCAACCGGAGAGCGTCAGGGCCGCGGCGAGAGCGGCGAGGGCGAGCGGGAGGAGACGACGGCGAGCGGTCACGATGAGGGTCCTTGAGGTGGGTGTCGATCACGAGCGACTGTTCAGGCTCACAGCCAGGCAACAGCCGTCGATCAGGATATTGGTCGACCATCCGGGTCCGCCACTCCCCCGCTCGATGAACACTGCGTCACGGTCGGGTGACGATGCCTGTCCATCCAGCTCATCCCCGCTTGACTCCGGTTCCCGAAGGAGTAATATCGCCGCTCGTGACAACTGAGGGTCGAGAGCCCGGGACAGAACCACGATCGGCAAAACGCTGGTTGATCGGGGACCCGCTGCCGACCGAAAACCTGGAGGGCCAGCTCCTCCCCAAACGCCTCGCACTGCCGATCTTCGCGAGCGACGCGTTGTCGAGTGTGGCGTACGCGCCGCAGGAACTCCTCATGATCCTGACGCTCGGCGGGCTCGCCTTCCTGAGCTTCGCGCCGTGGGTCGCGGCGTGCGTCGTGATCCTGCTCGTGGTGGTCGTCGCGAGCTACCGACAGCTCATCAAGGCGTACCCGTCGGGTGGTGGCGACTACGAGGTCGCCCACCGGAACCTCGGCGAGAAGGCCGGCCTCGTGGTCGCCTCCGCGCTGCTCGTCGACTACGTCCTCACGGTCGCCGTGTCGGTGGCCTCGGGCGTCGACAACATCATCTCCGCGATCCCCGGGCTGAACCCCTGGCGCGTCGAGCTGGCCGTCGGGTTCGTGCTCGTCCTCATGGCCGTGAACCTCCGCGGCGTCCGGGAGTCGAGCAAGGCCTTCGCGATCCCCACCTACTTCTTCATCGCGAGCGTGCTCGTCATGATCGTCGCGGGACTCGCCCGCACGTTCATGGGCGACGCCCCGGTCGCCTCGAGCGCCGCGTTCACCGTGCAGGGCGAGAGCCTCACCCAGGCGGCGTTCATCCTGCTCCTCCTGCGCGCCTTCTCCTCCGGTTGTTCAGCGCTCACCGGTGTCGAAGCCGTCTCGAACGGCGTCCCGGCGTTCCGTCGCCCGCAGATCAAGAACGCCCAGAAGACGCTGGTCCTCATGGGCGGCACCGCGATCGTGCTGTTCGTCGGCCTCACCGCGCTCGCCCTCATCTCCCGCGTGCACTACGCCGAGAACGCCTGTCACCTGGAAGGGTTCGCGGACTGCGCGACGACCCCGCAGCCGAGCCTCATGGCACAGGTCGCGACCGCGGTGTTCGGTGCGAACAGCATCCCGTTCTTCCTCATCCAGGCGGCGACCGCGTGCGTCCTGCTCCTCGCGGCCAACACGGCGTTCAACGGCTTCCCGCTGCTCGGCGCCGTCCTCGCGCGCGACTCCTACGCGCCGAAGTCGCTCAACACCCGTGGCGACCGCCTCGTGTTCTCGAACGGCATGATCATCCTGGGTCTCGCCGCATGCGCGATCCTCGTGGTGTACCAGGCGAACCTCACCCAGCTCATCCAGCTGTACATCATCGGGGTGTTCGTGTCGTTCACCCTCGGCCAGACGGGCATGGTGAAGCACTGGCTGCGGATGCTGCGGGAGGGCTGCGACAACCGCGGCTCCGTCTACCGGGGCCTCGCGATCAACGCGTTCGGCGCCCTGCTCACGGCGAGCGTCCTCATCGTCGTGACGATCACGAAGTTCACCCATGGCGCCTGGCTCGTCTTCGTGCTCATGCCGATCCTCTTCGTCCTCATGCTCGGCGTGAACCGCTACTACCGCGACGTCGAGAAGGAGGTCGAGGTCGACCCGACCACGACCTTCGGCGCGACCGGCGACCACGCGATCGTCCTCGTCGGCAAGATGCAGAAGCCGATCCTCAAGGCGCTGGACTACGCGATCGCCGCCAAGCACGACAGCCTCGAAGCGGTCCACATGTCGATCGATCCGGAGGCCACGAAGCTGCTCGAGCAGCAGTGGATCGAACAGAACATCCACGTGCCGCTCGTCATCCTCGAGTCGCCGTACCGCGAGTTCGCGATGCCGCTCGCGAAGTACATCAAGGCGCACCGTGCCGAGCACGGCGCCGAGGTCGTCACCGTCTACATGCCGCAGTACATCGTCGGGCACTGGTGGGAGAGCCTCCTCCACAACCGACGGGCGTCGCGGATCCGCAACCAGATCATGCTCGTCCACGGCGTGACCGTCGCTCTCGTGCCCTGGCTGCTCGACTCCTCGGAGCTCATCTACGGACGTCGGTCACGGCCGCTGCCCGGCCAGGAACGACGTGGCGAGATCGTCCGCGTCAAGAAGCCGATCGAGCGGAAGCCGCACATCGACCGCAACACGGGGCAGCCCCGCTCCTGATCGGCCACGCGCTCCGGCGACGGCGTGAGGGAGTTGTCGCAGACTGACAGACTGGGGACATGTTCACCTGGGGTCTCTCGCTGCTGTTCCTCGCGGCCGTCTTCGGGACGCTCTCGATGGCCCGCCTCATCGCAGCGAACCCCGACTCGCCGCTGCCGATGTGGCAGGGCCGCCCGCAGCGACTCCCGCAGTTCACGATCATCCTGCGCGGCCTGTCGGGCGGACTCGGGGTCTTCGGGGTCTTCCTGCTGTGGTCGGAGATCGGATTCTGGAGCATCCTGCTGCTCATCGTCGCCCTCGGGATCCCGATCGTGCTGAACCTCCGGCACAACCGCCGCTTCGAGGCATAGCCGCCGCGTCCGTTCGCCCATCTTCGGGCGAACGAACGCTCATTCGCCCATAGTTGGGCGAACGAGCGGCTAGGCGAGGAGCGAACCGAGCCCGTAGCCGACCAGGGCCGCGACGACCGACGCGACGAGCATGCCCAACGCGTTCGTCAGTCCGGCCCGGGAACGTCCGTCGTGGAGCAGCCGGACGGTCTCGACACTCGCCGTGCTGAACGTGGTGTACCCACCGAGCAGCCCGCCTCCGAGGACGAGCCGCCACGCCTCGTCGACGACCCCGCCGAGGGCCAGCGCGGTGACGAGGCCGAGCAGCAGCGACCCGCTGACGTTGATCACGGTCGTGCCCCACGGGTAGGCGCCGCCCACACGGGAACGGACGATGCCGTCGACGACGAAGCGGGCCGCGGCACCGACACCGCCGGCCGCCGCGATCGCGAGGAAGAGCCAGGGCGTCACGAGCGGCCACCGCCGATCCGTCGGGCGAGGACGATGCCGCCCCAGCTCGCCAGGGCGCCCAGCACGACGCTCCCCACCGCGTACAGCACCCCCACGAGGGCGCTCCCCTCGATGAGGAGGACACTGCTGTCGGCCGCGAGCGCGCTGTACGTCGTGAAACCGCCGAGGACGCCGGTGCCGAGGAAGAGGCGGAGATCGCGTCGACGGCCGGCGTCGGGCCCGCGTCGGAGGAGCGACTCGAGGAGGAGACCGAGCAGGAAGGCGCCGACGACGTTGATGCCGAGGATGGCCACGGGGAGACCACCGATGGGCGGGATGGCGAGGGAGATCGCCTCGCGGGCACCCGTCCCGATCGCGCCACCGAACGCGACCATCGCGATCGTGGCGGGTTGGAGGTGCGGAGCCCGTGTGCCCGTCGGAGCGGCCGTCACCGCAGGTCGCCGGCGGGGGCGTCCCAGAGTGGTTCGTCGGTGGCGCTGGGCGCGAGTGGGACCACGATCACCGGACGCGCCTGCCGATGGGCCAGCGTCGCGGCGACGGAACCGTTGAAGAACTCGAGGATGCCCTTCCGGAGGCCACGCTCCCGGGTTCCGACGATGATCGCCCGCGCGGACACCGAATCGGCGAGTCGGCCGAGGGCACGCGCCGGGTCCCCGGCGAGCTGGGTCAGCTCCCACACGACGCCGCTGTCGTCGAGGAGACGATGCGCCGTCGCCTCCAGGCCGGGATCGGCGGGCTCCGGTTCGAAGTCGTGCAGATCGGCGTCGAACGGCAACGACGTGACGGTGCCGTCGACGTTCTCGACCACGACGAACCGGCTCGCGTCGACGTGGGCGAGGACGAGCCGGCAGGCGAAAGCTTGCGCGAACGACGCCGCCTCGACGAGCACGGTGTCGGGCTGCCCCGGCGTGACACCGACCACGATCGCGGTACCCCGCTGCGCTTCGCTCATGTCGTCACTCCCCCTTCGTACGCTTCGCGGCGGCCTTGGCCGCCTGCTTCGCCGCCCGCACCTGCGCGAGCGACTCCGGGTCGACGATGTCGGCGACGGACCGGAGGCTGCCGTCCTCGCCGTAGGGCGCCGACGCTTCCCGCCAGTCGGCCGCGTCGAGCCCGTACTGCTTGCCGAGGAGCGCGAGGAAGATCTTCGCCTTCTGCTCACCGAACCCCGGGAGGGCGAGCAGGCGCTTCAGGATCTCCGGGCCATCGGGCGCGTCGCGCGTCCAGATCGCCTCAGCGTCGCCGTCCCAGTCGTCGACGATCGCGGCGCAGAGCCCCTGCACCCGGCCGGCCATGGAACCCGGGAACCGGTGCACGGCGGGACTCGTCTTGAAGAGGGAGGCGAACGCCTCGGGTTCTTCCCGCGCGATGGTGGCCGCGTCGAAGGAACCGAGTCGGTCACTGATCTTCAGCGGGCCGGCGAACGCGGTCTCCATCGGCACCTGCTGATCGAGCAGCATGCCGACGAGCAGGGCGAGCGGGTCGGTCGACAACAGGCGGTCGGCGTCCGCATCTCCGGTGATGTGCAGGGTTCCGGTCATGGGTCCATCGTCCCACCACTCGACGTCCTGGCCCAGCCCCGTTCCGTCGCGGTGTCGGCATCGGTGCCCGGCAGACCGTCTCCGTACGAGCGCCCCGTCCACGGGCGGCATGGTAAGCTCAACGCTAGTCTTTATCGTTCCCTGGTAGGCGAAAGCCCCGGACGCCCCGCAAGCGCGGCCGGTCAGAAAATCATGAGGGGGTCTCGCATGGGTCGTGGCCGTCAAAAGGCAAAGCACACGAAGATCGCTCGTGAGCTCAAGTCGTTCAGCCCGGACGTGAACTACAACGCGCTCGAGCGCGAGCTCACGGGGCACTCCGTCGACCACCCGGGCACGGGCGTCGACGAGAGCTACGACGACGAGATCGCCAAGTGGGCTGAATACGCCGAGAAGTACGCCGACGGTGAGGCGAAGGGCGCGTAGGCGCGCCCTTCGCACCGTTCCGGCGCGCCCCCGCATCGGCGGTTCGCCCTCGCTCCAGCACCTCGCGGCTGGGTGATCTCTCAGACGACTGTTGGCAAATGGAGTTCTCGCTGGGCGGAGACTAGCCTGGACGGATGAACACCGACGAACTCCGCGTTGCCGCCAAGAAGCGCCTGAAGGCGCAGCACGATTTCAAGCAGTTTCTCGCCGTCTGGGGTGCGGTCTCCGTCCTCCTGATCGTCATCTGGCTCCTCACCGGCGCCTGGGGATACTTCTGGCCGATCTGGCCGATCTTCGTGATGGGCATCGCCCTGGTCTTCGTCGGACTCGACGCCTACGGTCCGTCCAAGCACATCACCGAGGACGCCATCGACGCCGAGGTCGCGCGCCTCGTGAACCAGCAGCAGCAGCGCGCTGCCGCTCGTGAGGCCGCCTCGCAGCCGAACGCCACGCAGGCACCGTACGCCGGCCAGAGCGGTTACGAGCAGCACCCGTACCAGGCGGGCCAGACCGGCCAGGCGCCGGTGTACGACCCCGCACAGTACGGACAGACGACCGCCTACGACACCTCGCAGTACGCGGGTGGCCAGACGAGCGGCTACGGCACGCAGCAGACCCAGCAGGGCTCCCAGGCGACGCAGCAGTACGGCGCCTACCAGGCACCAGCGACCGAGTCTCCGAACCCTGAGGCTCCTGCAGCGGAGCCCACCTCGGACTGGGTGCGCGCCGCCGAGCCCACCCCGACCGAGCAGTTCGCCGCGGTCTTCTCCGGCACCGACCGCGCGCCCGAGGCCGCAGCCGCGCCGAACACGTCCGCCGAACCGGCCGAGTCGATCGTCCTCGAGTCGACGTCCACCGGCGACGCCGAGACCGTCGCAGCCGCCGCAGACGAGACCGAAGCGCGCCTCGCGAGCGACGAGACCGGAGCCGACGCCACGACCGGACGCGACGAGACCGTGTCGGCCGCCGCACCGGCCGCGGCCGTGAGCGCGCCCCGCACCTCGACCAGCCGGTCGACGACGACGCGTTCGACGACGGCCCGGAAGCCCGCCGCCAAGACGACCACGTCGGCGACGGCCGCGGGCAGCACCGTCCGCAAGACGAGTTCGACGCGCGCCACCACCGGTTCGACGACGCCCAAGGCCGCAGCAGCCAAGACCACGACGCCGAAGGCCGCAGCCACGAAGGCACCGACGACGAAGACGACGGGCGCCGCAGCGAAGCCGGCCACCGCGAAGGCACCGGCGAAGCCGCGCACCACGAAGCCGAAGGCGGCCCCCGCGGCCACGCCGGCGCCACTCGAGCAGCCCGGTACGCCGGAGTAGCAGCCGGTTCCTGAACGACGAAGCGCGCGATCCCCTCGGGGCTCGCGCGCTTCGTCGTTCAGGTGGGACTCAGGAGAGCTGCGAGCGCTCCACCCACTCGAGGTACTCCTCGGAGACGGTCCCGGTGATGTACTCGCCGGTGAAGCAGCTCATCTCGAGGTCGCTGATGCCGGAGCCCTCGAGGATGGCGGCCTTCATGTCGGCGACCTCCTGGTAGATGAGGTTGTCGGCGCCCAGCTCGCGGGCGATGTCGGGGATCTTCTTGCCGTGTGCGACGAGCTCCTGGCGGGACGGCATGTTGATGCCGTACACGTGGGGGTAGCGGACCGGCGGTGCGGCGGAGGTGAAGGTCACCTTGTTGGCACCGGCGAGACGCGCCATGTCGACGATCTCCTTCGACGTCGTGCCGCGGACGATCGAGTCGTCGACGATGAGGATGTTCTTGCCCTTGAACTCCGAGCCCATCGCGTTGAGTTTCTGACGGACGCTCTTCTTGCGCTGCGCCTGGCCCGGCATGATGAAGGTGCGCCCCACGTACCGGTTCTTGTAGAAGCCCTCGCGGTACTCGATGCCGAGCTTCTGGGCGACCTGCATGGCCGCTGGGCGGGAGGAGTCCGGGATCGGCATGACGACGTCGATGTCACCCATCGGCGTGTACTCGGCGATGGTGTCGGCGAGCCGGTTGCCGAGACGCAGTCGGGCCTCGTAGACCGAGATGCCGTTCATGACGGAGTCGGGGCGAGCGAGGTACACGTACTCGAAGGAGCACGGAACGAGCCGCGGGTTCTTCGCGCACTGCCGCGAGTACAGCTCACCCGAAGCGGTGATGAAGACGGCCTCGCCCGGGGCGATCTCGCGGACGATCTCGTAGCCGCCGGCTTCGAGGACGAGCGACTCCGAGGCGACCACCCAGTCGTTGCCGACCAGGCCCGTCTGGCGCTTGCCGAGGATGAGCGGGCGGATGCCGAACGGGTCGCGGAAGGCGAGCAGGCCGTGACCGGCGATGAGGGCGATCGTCGCGTAGGACCCCTCGACCCGCTCGTGCACGTTCTCGACGGCGTTGAACACCTGGTCGGGATCGAGGTCGAGACCGCTGATCTGCCCCTGCAGCTCCGTCGCGAGGACGTTGAGCAGCAGCTCGGTGTCGCTCGTGGAGTTCACGTGGCGGCGGTCGACGTGGAACAGGTCCTTGCTGAGCTCGCGGGTGTTCGTGAGGTTGCCGTTGTGGATGAGCGTGATGCCGTAGGGCGCGTTCACGTAGAACGGCTGCGCCTCGCTCTCGTTGGCGGCGTCGCCCTTCGTCGCGTAGCGCACGTGGCCGAGGCCCATGTTGCCGAGGAGCGAGCGCATGTCGCGGGTGCGGAAGGCTTCACGCACCTGGCCCTTGGCTTTGACCATGTGGAAGGTGCTGCCGTCGGCGGTGGCGATGCCGGTGGAGTCCTGACCGCGGTGCTGAAGGAGCAGGAGGCTGTCGTAGACCTGCTGGTTGGCAGGCTCGGTTGAGACGATGCCGACGATGCCGCACATGCGTGGGGACTCCTTGGGGTTCGTGCTGGGCGAGTGACGGAACGGAGGAAGGTGTGCCGGAGCGGTGCGACTAGTCGCGGTAGGCGCCCACGAGGCGGACGGCACCGCCGTCGACCCCCTTGGCACCCTGTTCGAACGCGCTGAGGTCTGCGGTGGCGTCGCCGAGGTGCACGGTGCCGACCTGCCAGGTCGCGATCCCGTCGGCCTCGAGCGCGGCCGTGACACCGGCGGCGACCGCCGGCGAGACGACGGCGAAGAATCCGACGCCCAGGTTCCAGGTGCCCTCGCTCGACTCGAGCGAGGATCCGGCCAGCTCGCTCAGCGTCCGGAACACCGGCGACGGGCTCCAGGTGGAGCGGTCGACCTCGGCCCAGGACCCCTTGGGCAGGACGCGCGCGAGGTTGGCGGCGATCCCGCCTCCGGTGACGTGGCTGAGCGAGTGGACGCCACCCGCGAAGGCCGGGGCGTCGAGCAGCCGCAGGAGGGGCAGGGTGTAGAGCCGCGTCGGCTCGAGGAGGGCCTCGCCGAACGTCGTGCCGAGGTCGTCGCTGTGGTCGGCGTAGCCGACGCCCGCCTGGGCGAGGATGTGCCGCACGAGGGAGAAGCCGTTCGAGTGCAGGCCCGAGGACGCGAGTGCGAGGACGACGTCGCCGTCCTCGACGCGGTGCTCACCGAGGATGGCGTCCGCCTCGACCGCACCGGTGCAGGCGCCGGCGACGTCGTAGTCGTCGACCCCGAGGAGTCCGGGGTGCTCCGCGGTCTCGCCGCCGATGAGCGCCGTCCCGGTGTCGGAGCAGGCCTGGGCGATGCCCGAGACGATCGAGGCGATGCGCTCCGGGTGGACCTTGCCGCAGGCGATGTAGTCGGTCATGAAGAGCGGCTTCGCCCCGACCACGACGATGTCGTCGACGACCATGCCGACGAGGTCCTGGCCGATGGTGTCGTGCTTGTCGATGGCCTGGGCGATCGCGACCTTCGTGCCGACGCCGTCGGTCGACGTCGCGAGCAGGGGCCGATGGAAGGCGGTGAGCGCCGAGGCGTCGAACAGGCCGGCGAACCCGCCGAAGCCGCCGAAGACCTCCGGACCGTGCGTCTTCGCGACGGCGGCCTTCATGAGCTCGACGGCGCGGTCACCGGCTGCCGTGTCGACACCGGCCTCCCGGTAGCTGGTGGATGAGGTCATGACCGTCCTGAACCTTCTGCGATGGGTGGATTCGGGGGGCCGGACTCACCTGGCTCGGCACTGACGGAACCGTTCGGTTCCGCGTCGGCCGCGGGGGTCCCGGCTGGATGCACGTCAACTCTATCCGCTGCGACGATCCGCGTCCGTCGCGCCATGGAACGGTCGATGAGGAGACCGACGACGAGGGCGATCGCACCGAAGACGACGACGCACACGAGCAGGAGGAAGCCGAACACCTGGGTGAGCGAGTAGTCGGCGCTCCCCGGGAACGCGAAGGTGAGGATGAGCGCGGCGATGATGCCGACGAAGACGCCGATGACGAGGAACCGCCAGTAGCGCGGCGACCGGCGCACCGAGACCGAACCGGAGGAGTACACGGTCGCGACCTCGGTGTCGGGCTCGGTCGAGGGCGTCGGACCGCTCGGTTCGGATGGGTGCTGAGCTTCCGGTGCTGGCTGCCCGGTGGCGTCTGTCATGCCTCCATTCTCCCCCACGATCCTGGGCATCGTGAACCGATGGTGAACAGCCGCGGTCGACGTGCCGACGGGTACGATCGAGCGGTGGACACGACGGGGACCGAGACGACCGATCCCGCTCCGATCCCTCCCGACGACACCCTGCTCTCGGCGGTCGAGTCCGCCGCCGCCGACGCCGGGTTCACGCTCGAGCCGGAGCAGCTGGAAGTGGCGAGGCGTCTGGCGTCACTCCGGATCGGCGAGGACCGACCCGGGCACCTGTACCTGTGGGGTGCGGCCGGGCGGGGCAAGACCTGGCTCCTCGACGCGTTCTTCGAGGCGCTCCCGACGCATCGGAGGCGTCGCGTCCACTTCCACTCCTTCTTCCGCGGGCTGCACGCCGCGATCCACCGGGTCCGCACGGAGGCCGCCGACGCCGCTCGGGCGACGGGTGAGCCGGGCGCCGGGTCCCGCGCGGCGGCCGGAGCGGTGACGAACGCGGTCGAGCAAGCGGTCGACGAACTGCTGGACGAGGTGGACGTCGTGCTCTTCGACGAGTTCCAGGTGCACGATCCCGGCGACGGCGCGCTCATGATCCGGCTGCTCGACGCGCTCTTCGCCCGACAGGTGACCCTGTTGACGAGCTCGAACTCCGCGCCGCAGGATCTGCTGCCGGACCCGGCTCACCACCACATCTTCGAACCCGGCATCGCCCTGATCGAAGCGAACATGCAGGTGCTCGAACTCGCCGGCTCGACCGACCACCGTCGCAGCTCCCCGGTCAGGCACGGCGACGGCTTCGCCCGCGGCAGCTGGTCCATCGCAGGCGAGTCCGCGGACGCCCACCTCGCGGCACTCGGCCTCCACCGTCCGGGGCCAGGCGAGGCGACGACGCTGACGATCAGTGGCCACACGTTCCAGGCAGCCGCCGCGCGCGACGGCGTCCTCTGGTTCGCCAGCGCCGAACTCATCGAGCGTCCGACCTCGGTCGGCGACTACCTCGCCTGGGCGGCGGACGACGGCCGGTGGGTCCTCGACGCCCTGCCCGAGTCCCACGCCCTCACCCGGGAGGCGCGCGCCCGATTCGTCCACCTCGTCGACGCTCTGTGCGATCTCGGCGTCGAACTCCACGTCGTGGCCGCCACCGACCAGGAGACCTTCATGACCGATCCCGCCCTCGGACCGGAGGGGTTCGCCCGCGACGCGGTCAGGACGCGCAGTCGGCTCGCCCTCCTCCGCGAGATCCGCTGACAGCAGTCAGTTCCCGGCGAGCACGGCCCGCTCGATGGCACGGTCCAGTCCGACGACGGGCCGGTCCGGGCGCTGCGGCGCCACGCCGCCGAGTGCCTGCAGCCACACCCAGGTGTCGGCGACGGTCTCGGTGACCGGACGACGACGGAGACCCGCCGCAACCGCACGCGAGACATCACCGTGATGCATCGCGTCGGCGTCCGGTCCGGTGGGGAGCCAGACGGGCAGTTGGGTCCAGGGCTGGATCCTGGCCGCGAGCACCCGCTCCTGATCCACCCAGCGGAGGGTCGCACCCGACCCGGTCGCGGCGACGCAGGCGTCGAGCAGCTCCCCCAACGTCGTCGCCCGCGGCTCGCTGACGACGTTGAACGCACCACTCGCGCCCGTCGAACCGGCGGCGAGGAGGAAGGCCGCGAGATCCCGCGCATCGATGTACTGGATGGGGTCGGAAGCGGCACCAGGGGCGAGCACCTCACCGCCCTCGGCGATCCGCGCCAGCCACCAGGGCAGTCGTCCGATGTTCTCGTGCGGGCCGAGGATGAGGCCGGCTCGCGCCAGGACCGCTCGGTCGCCGAACGCCTGGACGGCGGCCAGCTCACCGCCGCGCTTGGCACGGGCGTAGTCCGCGAAGCCGTCGTCGTGCGCCGACCCGTCGACGACCGGCGCGTCCTCGGCGGCGCCGGCGGGCAGCGGGTCGGCGTAGACCGAACGGCTCGAGACGTAGACGTAGCTCCCGACCCGGTCCGCCAGCAGCGCGGCCGCGTCGCGGACGGCGACCGGAGCCCATGACCAGGTGTCGACGGCGAGGTCCCACGACCCGACCCGGAGCGCGTCGAGTCCGCCGGGCATCGTCCGGTCGCCGTGCAGCACGGTGACCGCGTCCGACGGCGAGGAACGGTTCGTACCGCGGTGGAAGACGGTGACCTCCCAGCCGGCGGCGACGGCCTCGTCGACGACCGCTCGCCCGACGAACTCCGTCCCGCCCAGGACCAACAGCCGATTCGTGCTCATGACTCCATCACAGCGCACGAGGCGGTGATGCACCACCCCGGTTCGCTGGGAGCAGCGAGCAGTGCGCGCGAGCGGAGCGCCGTCCGCGGACTACTTGCGGCTGTGCTCCAGCGAGCCGGCGCGCATGGCGGCCTCGTCGTCCAGGTCGACGCGGGAGGCCACGTAGTAGCTGCTCCACTTCGCCGCGTGATAGGCCGGGTTCATGACGAACCAGTAGGCACGTCGCTTCCAGCTGTACTGGGGGTCGCGGACGATCCGCTTCGCGTCCCGAAGGGCGCCGAAGACGGTGTACCCCACCTGCCGGAACCGACTCAGCCGCGTGATCGGCTTCCCGATCCGACGCAACGCCGTCGTCTCGTCGAAGATCCGCTTCCGGTACTCGTCGAGGGTGAGGTCGTTGGAGTGGACGACCCAGCCCCGCGGTGCGTACGCCTTCCGCAGTCCGGCCGCGATGATGTCGGCGCCGAAGGCCATGTCCTCGGAGTACGGGAGGTCGCGGTACGGGATGTCGCCGAGCAGCAGGTCGCGGCGCGTGGCCGAGTTGACGTCGGAGTAGAACGCGAGGGCGTCGAGCAGTCCGCCGTTCCCGTCGGCGAAGCCGTCGTTCGCGAAGACGGTCGTGCCGAAGTCCGGCCCGAAGTTGTGGAACACGTCGTGGATCTCGTACTTGAGCAGCGGGAAGCAGTTCGGGCGTGCGATCTGCTTGCCCATGACGGCGACGACGTCCATGCCGTCCGGGTCCAAGGGCGTGGTCAGCTCGTGCAACCAGCGGGAGTCGCCCGGGATCGCATCGTGCGTGAGGTAGGCGACGTACCTACCCCGGGCAAGCCGGGCGGCGAGCTGGCGGGTCCGGCCGTGGCCGAACTCACTGTTCGGGATGACGTGCAGCCGGACGTCCGGGTGGGCGGCGACGATGTCGAGCGTGCGGTCGGTGGAGCCGGAATCGATGACGAGGGTCTCGTAGGTGCCGTCGTAGTCCTGGCCCTCGATCGCCGAGAGGATCTGCTCGAGGTACCGCTCGCCGTTGTACGTGGGGATGACGATCGTCGCGTCGAGCGTCGTCTCGGCTGGGGCGTCGATGTCAGAGGTCACCGCACCAATGTACCCGGACCGTCAGCGCGGCAGCAGCAGTGGCACGAGGCCAGTGAGATCCGCCCGCTGGCCGGAGGCGTGCACCGTGCCGCCGGCCATCGCCGTGGTCCAGTCGATGCGGCCGGAGGCGAGCGCGAGCCAGGTCGGTGCGTCCATCTCGATGACGTTCGGCGGCGTGCCTCGGGTGTGGCGGGGGCCCCCGATGCACTGCACCGCACCGAACGGCGGCACCCGCACCTCGACGGTGTTGCCGGGCGCCCGCTCGACGAGGAGCTCCAACAGGTAGCGGACCGCGGTCGCCGTGTCCGTGCGCGACGCCGGTGCGTCCCCGAGCGCCTGCTCCAGGGCTGCGCGACCGACGGCGTCCGTGATCCTGGGTCTGGCCATGCATTCGAGGCTAGGCCATTGCGCCTTAAGCTAGACGGGTGAAGATCCTCGTCCTCGGTTCCGGTGCTCGCGAGCACGCCATCATCAAGGCTCTCCTCTCCGAAGAGGCCGGGCACCACATCATCGCCGCGCCCGGCAACGCGGGCATCGCGGGGGATGTGACCGTGGTCGGCATCGACCAGGAGAACCCTTCGATCGTGCGCGACTTCGCCCGCGACGAAGCGGTCGACCTCGTCGTCATCGGGCCCGAGGCCCCGCTCGTCGCCGGCGTCGCCGACAAGCTGCGCGCCGCCGGCATCCCGGTCTTCGGCCCCAACCGCTCGGCGGCCGCACTCGAGGGCTCGAAGTCCTTCGCGAAGCGGATCATGGACGAAGCCGGGGTGCCCACAGGTCGCGCGGTCCGCGCAGAGGACCTCGACGCAGCGATCGCCGCGCTCGACGACTTCGGTGCACCCTACGTCGTCAAGGCCGACGGCCTCGCGGCGGGCAAGGGCGTTCTCGTCACCCACGACCGCGACGCGGCCATCCAGCACGCCACCAACTGGCTCGGCTACGGCGGCGTCCTCGTCGAGGAGTTCCTCGACGGCCAGGAGGTCTCCCTCTTCTTCATCACCGACGGTGAGACGGTGCTCCCACTCTCCCCCGCGCAGGACTACAAGCGGCTGCTCGACGGCGACGCCGGCCCGAACACCGGCGGCATGGGCGCCTACTCCCCGTTGCCCTGGCTCGACAACCGCTTCGGGAGCGAGACGGCCTTCGTCGACGAGGTCCTCGAGACCGTCGCCGTCCCCGTCGTGCGGCAGCTGGCGTCGGAGGGCAACCCGTTCCAGGGTCTCCTCTACGCCGGCCTCATCCTCACCGAACGCGGGATCCGGGTGATCGAGTTCAACGCGCGCTTCGGCGACCCGGAGACGCAGGTCGTCCTCCCCCGGCTCGTCACGCCGCTGTCGACGCTCCTGCTCGGCTCGGCCAACGGTACGCTCGGCGAGCAGCCCCGACCCGCGTTCGCTGAGGCGAGCGCGGTGACGGTGGTGCTCGCGAGCCAGAACTACCCCGAGACGCCCGTCACCGGCCGGAGCATCACCGGCCTCGACGCCGCCGTCGCCGTCGAGGGGGTCCACCTCGTCCACGCGGCCACGGCCGACGTCGACGGTGGCCTGGTCGCCACCGGCGGCCGCGTCCTCAACGTCGTGGCCCTCGGATCCACGTTCCCGGAGGCACGCGGCCGTGCGTACGAGGCGCTGTCGCGCATCGAACTCGAGGGCGGTCAGTACCGCACCGACATCGCCGCACGCGTCTCCTGATCGCGGCCAGGATGAGCGCCGCAGCGGGAACCGGGTCGTCGGCCGTCGTCGAGAGCCACGACGGCACCCGACTGCACGTGGACGTGATCGGCGACGACACCCTGCCACCCCTCGTCGTCCTCGCCGGTGGTCCGGCGCGCCACCCGGTCTACCTCGGTGATCTCGGCGGCCTGAGCACCAGGCGTCGCCTCATCGTGCTGCACCAGCGCGGGGTCGGACGGTCCGAGAGCGGATCGTCGACCGCTGCGGCGAGCTGGCCGGAACTCGCCGAGGACGTCGAGGCCGTGCGTCGCTGGCTGGACGTCGACCGCCTCGAGCTCCTCGGGCACTCCGCCGGCACCCGCGTCGCCGTGAGCTACGCCGCGCGCTACCCGCACCGGCTCGACCGCCTGTGCCTCATCACGCCGCCCGCCACCTGGCTCGTCGACACGGACGACGACAGCGCGGAGATCATCGCGCGGCACGCGGCGGAGGACTGGTACCCCGGCTTCCTCGAGGCGCTGCCCGCGCTGCTCGCGGCGCCGGACTCCGCGTCGGGGAACCGCTTGTTCCCGGCGGTGGCGCCCATCGCCTGGGGCGAATGGGACGACACCGCCCGCGAACACGAGCGTCTGGGCGCCTGGCACCCGGCCGCGCAGGACGCGTTCGTGCACACCCCCACGATCGACGAGGTCGAGGACATCCGCGACGCCCTCCGCACCGTCACCGCGCCCGTGCTCGTGGTCGCGGGCTCCGAAGACGGCCTGACGGGACTCGCGCCCGTCGTCGACCTCGCGAAGCGGTTCCCGCTCGGCCAGGCCATCGTGCTCGACGGGTGCGGACACTACCCCTGGGTGGAGCAGCCGCGATCCTTCGCCGCCGCCGTACACGGCTTCTTCCCGATCGGCTGACCGGTGCGCAGCGTCGATCTGACGTTCGACGAGGCCCTCGAGGCCGCCGTCCGCGACCGCTGGCAAGCGCTCCTCGACCTCGGCATCAGCAGTCTCGCCACGCATCGCGGTGCGAGCAACCGTCCGCACGTCACGCTGTCGGCCGGCGAGGACCTCGAGCTCACCGGGCGACCGGCCTTCGCGCCGTTCGCCGTCCGGCTCGGGGCTCCGCTGCTGTTCCCGCGTCGCTCGGGCGCCGTCCTCGCGCTCACGGTGATCCCCTCGCACGAGCTGCTGGAGCTGCACGGACGTGTGGCCGGCGACGTCACCGGTACGTTCGAGCACACCCGGCCTGGTGCCTGGACACCCCATGTGACGCTCTCCCGGCGCGTCACCGGCGAGCAGACCGCGGCGGCACTCGACGGGCTCCGGTCGCTCGGCGACCTCCCGTCCGGGCTCGTCACCGGGCTCCGGTTCTGGAACGGCGACACCAGGACGGTCACGGACCTCCTCAGCCCGTGACCGTCCGGTTTCGCCGTGTCGGTCGAGCCGCTACTCGGCTTCGGACCGGGCGTTGGCGGCAGCCGCGGCGACCGCGGCGGCCTGTCCGTGCTGCGTCTCCGGAGTCGACCAGGCGGCCGCCTTCGGCTTCTGGAAGAACAGGACCACGACCGCGCCCACGAGCGCGAGTGCTGCCGGGAGGAGCAACGACTGGGCCATGGCGGTGGTGAACCCGGCGTGCAGGAACTCGGGCAGCTCGCCACCCGTCACCTCGCTCACGCCGCCGGCCGCCCCACCGGGTGCAGCGGGCAGCTCGGCCGCGAGGCGCCCCTGGATGAGCGCGGCGATGGCCGCACTGCCGAGGACGGCTCCGATCTGACGCGTCGTGTTGAACACGCCTGAGCCGGCACCGGCCTGGTGCTGTGGGAGCCCCCGGGTGGTGAGGTTGGAGACCGGGCCCCACATGAAGCCGTTGGCGAGGCCGAGGACGGCACTCGGGAGGAGCAGCATGAGGATCGGCTGCTCGGGCGTGAGGAGGATCGAGTACCAGCCGAGCGCGAGGGCCAGCAGAAGGAGCCCGGCGAGGGCGAACCACTTCGGGTTCACCCGGTCGATCGCCCGCCCGACCACGGGCGCGAGCCCGGCGGAGAGCACGGCCATCGGGACGAGCATGAGCGCGGACTGCGTCGGGGTCAGGCCGCGGACGGTCTGGTAGAAGAAGACGAGCGGCAGCGACATGCTCGTGATCGTGAACCCGATCGTCGAGATCGCGAGGTTGCCGACCGAGAAGTTGCGGTCGCGGAACAACGCCAGCGGGAGCAGCGGCTCGCCCTTCATGACGGCCTGCCACACGACGAACAGGCCGAGGACGACCACGCCGGCGATGATGAGGCTCCACACGGTGATCGGACCGGTGATCGTGCCCCAGTCGTAGCTCTGGCCCTCCTGGATGCCGAACACGAGGAGGAACATCCCGAGCCCGCTCAGGACGACCCCGAGCACGTCGAACTTGTGCGGGTGCGTGGCGAGCGCGGGGACGTTGCGCCAGACCATGATGAAGCCGATGACACCGACGGGCACGTTGATGAAGAAGATCCACTCCCAGCCGAAGCCGTCGACGAGCACGCCGCCCAGGATCGGGCCGACGAGCGTCGCGACGCCAGCGGTCGCTCCCCAGAGGCCCATGGCCGCACCGCGGCGGTCCGGCGGGAAGATGCGGGTGATGACGGCCATCGTCTGCGGGGTCATGAGCGCGGCGCCGAGACCCTGCACGACGCGGGCGACGATGAGCATCTCGATCGAGCCCGACAGGCCGCACCAGAGTGAGGCGAGCGTGAAGACGACGAGGCCGATGAGGTAGAGGTTCTTCGGGCCGAAGCGGTCGCCGAGACGGCCCGTGATGAGCAACGGCACCGCATAGGCGAGCAGGTAGGCGCTCGTCACCCAGATGACGTTGTTGATGCCGGTGTCGAGGCCGCGCATGATCGCGGGGTTCGCCACGGACACGATGGTCGTGTCGATGAGGATCATGAAGAAGCCGATGACGAGCGACCAGAGCGCCGGCCAGGGGCGCACGGCCCCTGGCGTCGGACCGGAGACGCCCTGGGGAGGCGTGGTGGGGGTGGTGGACATGATGTCCCTTTCTGCACGGAGGACGGGTTCGCGTTCGGGACGCGAGGATGAGCGGGACCGCCGGCCGGACTGGTCGGTCGTCCCGGAGGTTCAGGTGGAGGGTGTCGGCTGAGCGGACACGGGCGGGGTCGCCGCCTGCTCGTGGAGTGGCGCACGGGTCCCCGGCACGTGCCAGGCGAGTGCACCGTCGGCGATCTCGGCGAGGAGCGATTCGAGGTGGGCGATCTCGGCGCGCAGCATGGCGGCCGAGTAGGGGACGTTGATCCAGTACACGCGCGGGATCCCGCGCTCGAGCGCCCACGTCATGCGGCGATCGAGGTCGGCGAGCTCGGCCTGCTGCCGGAGGATGCGGGTCTCGAGCAGCTTCCGCACCTCCTCGGCGCCCAGTTCGTGCGCCTCGGACAGCGCGAGCCCGAGCTCCGGGTACTCGTTCGTGGGGGTGCTGAGCAGCTCGCGCAGCCGCTCCCCCAGCAGGTGCCGGCCGAGGTCGGTGATCTCGAAGGTGGTGCGCTCGGGCCGGGCTCCCTCGCGGTCGGTCCCGGAGGCGAGCACGAGGCCGTCGGCCTCGAGTCCGTAGACGGCCCGGTAGAACGAGCCGGGGCTCACCTTGACGACGCGGTCCTCCTGGCGGTGGAGCGCGAGTTGGTACATCTCGTAGGGGTGCATGGGGCGCTCGGCCAGGTAGCCGAGTGCGGCGACGGCGAGCAGGCCGAGCGGCTTGACCTTGCCCATGACCCTCCCATCACTCCATGCGAACTATTCCACATGGAATATACGCGTACCGCCCCGAGGTCGCAAGCCTCGGCGACCGACCCGGCCACCGCCGATGCACGATAATGAACGAGTGAGCGCACCCTCGGAGACCAACGCCTGGAACCACGTCTACTCGGGCAAGGTCCGCGACCTGTACGAGCCGGCCGCCGGGCCCGACGACCTGCTGCTCGTCGTCGCGAGCGACCGGGTCAGCGCCTTCGACCATGTGCTCGAGCCGGGCATCCCCGGTAAGGGCGATCTGCTCACCAGTCTGAGCCTCTGGTGGTTCGACCAGCTCCGCGAGGTGCCGAACCATCTCGTCCCCGATCACGAGCTCGACGCCGCGGGTGTCGCGGTGTCCAGCATCCCGGCGGAGTTCGCCGGCCGGGCGATGCTCGTCCGCAAGCTCGACATGTTCCCCGTCGAATGCGTCGTCCGCGGCTACCTCACCGGCTCCGGCTGGAAGGAGTACGTCGCGAACCGCACCGTCTGCGGCATCCCGCTGCCCGACGGCCTCCGCGACGGCGATCGCCTGCCCGAGCCGTTGTTCACCCCCGCGTACAAGGCGCCGCTCGGCGAGCACGACGAGAACATCTCGTTCTCCCGCATGGTCGAGCTCATCGGCGAGGACGACGCGGTCGCGCTGAAGGACCTGTCGCTCGGCATCTACGAGACGGCATCACTCACGGCGGAGCGCCACGGCGTCATCCTCGCCGACACGAAGTTCGAGTTCGGCCGCAACCCGGGGACCGGCGTCATCACGCTCGGCGACGAAGTGCTCACCTCCGACTCCAGCCGGTACTGGGACCGCGACGTCTACCTGACGAGCGACGACCCCACCGCACGGATGGCGAGCTTCGACAAGCAGATCGTCCGCAACTGGCTGGCCCACAACTGGGACCAGGACGACGCCTCGACACCCACACCACCGACGCTGCCTGCCGAGATCGTCACGCAGACGGCCGACCGCTACCGCGAACTCCTGGAGCGCCTCACCGGCAGCGGGCGCTGACCACCGAAGCCATCCGCATCGCGGAGGTGCCGGTCAGCTCGTCTTCCGACGGGCGCGGAGCCGAGCGTTGTCGGCCAGGATGGCCTGCGCATCGGGCAGCGGCCCCTCCGGCACGATGACGCCCATGAGCGCGGCCGTCTTCTCGAGGGCGTCGCGTGCGTCGTCGGCCGCGAGCCGCGCCTCGACGAGATCGCAGGAATCGTCACTGCCCACCTCGCTGCGGGTGCCGCTGCGCTCCACGAGCTCGCGCTGCAGGCGCTCCGCGGTGGCGTACATGCGCGTCAGCGTCCAGAGCGAGGTCCACGGGAGGTCGTCGCTCAGCCCGATGAGGTGATCGTTGAGTGGGTCGATCCACCGCGACGGCTGGTGCCCGCCGTCCAGGCGACGACGACGGTTGCGTCGTTCGGCCGACACGAGCAGGAAGACGGCGACGAGGATGGCACCGAGCAAGGCACCGACGACGTCGAGTCCGGGCACCCACTCCGGGTCGAAGCCGGGGAGCGACACGGACGAGCGTTCGTCGTGGACGATCGACCACTCGACGAGCACGCCCACCGTCGCGCCGACGACGAAGCCGGTGAGCAGGAGGAAGCCACCGAGCAGGAGCGTGATCCTCCGCCGCAGCTGGTGACCGCGCTGTTGATCCTCGGTGAGCTCACCTCGTTCCGCGAAGGGATCCACGACCATGAGGCGACCACCGACACGGACCACACCAGGGTGGCGAGTCGTGACCGTCATGGCCCGAGGATACCCCACAAGGTGGGTCATGGGGCGGGATTCACGAGCCGAGATCGGCGGAAATCCGCGGTGGATCGGCCGTCGTGACCCCCGGAATGGGGGCGCTCGAAGAGGTCACGTCGCCCTCGGATGCCGTCGCCGAGACCTCGACCGGATCCCGCGAGGCTCGCCGGAGGGTTCGAGCCGGCTCGCGTGACCTCCCGCGGGTCGTTCAGGGTCGGACACCGACGCGCGGGAAGGCGCCCGATGCAGCTGCGACGAGCGCCTCGTCGACGTCCTGCAAGGGGAACTCCGGGCCGACGAGTTCGGCGAACGGATACCGACGCCACGCACCGGTCAGGAAGTCGACCGCGCGTGCCAGATCCCGCGGTCGGTAGTTGTGTGCGCCGCGCACCGTGAGGAGGCGTCGGACGATCCGTTCGGCGTCGATGCCGAGCGGCGCACCGGGCGACACGCTGCCGACGAGGACCGCCGTCCCGCCGATCGACAGCGACGCGATGGCGGCGTCGACGGCACGGGCGTCGCCGGACATCTCGATGGCCACCGGGAAGCCCTCAACGCCCGCCGCCAGGTGCGCGGCGTCGAGGTGCTCGGCGGCGCCGATCGTGGGGTCGACGGTCGCGATGGCGCCGAAGCGACCGGCGAGCAGCCGGCGGGCGGGGTCCGGATCGCTCACGACGACGCGCGCCCCGGCATCGGTCGCGATGGCTGCGACCGTCAGCCCGAGCATCCCGGCGCCGGTCACGAGGACCGCCGTGCCGGGCAGGTCGTGCCCGGCCGCATCCAGTGCGGCGATCGCGGTGGCCGTCGCGCAGGACGCCGGCGCGAAGACGGCGGCGGGCGGCGTCTCCCCCACGATCACGATGGCCGTGCCCTCGAGGAGTTCGACGTGGGTGGCGAATCCGCCGCTCAGCTCCCAGCCGCGGTGGACCCGGTCGTGCCCGTACTTCGCGAGCCGGCGGCACTTCTGCTCCAGGCCGGCGGAGCAGCGGTCGCAGACGCCGCAGCTCACGACGACCGACCACACGACCCGCATCCCCGCGACGAGGACCGTGCCGTCCACGGCGGTGACGGGTCCCCCGACCGCCACGACGCGTCCCACCTGTTCGTGCCCGAGGACGAGCGGCGTGGCGGCGTCACGGTGCCCGAGGACGGTGTGCACGTCGGAGCCGCACACGGTCGCCAGTTCCACCTCGACGAGGACGTCGCCCGGCCCGAGCGTCACCCCGGGCACCGCCATCGCCTGGTGCGGGTGCCCCGGCCCCTGCCAGACCATCGCGATCGGCGACGGTCTGATGAAGACGTCGTTGCCCTCGTGCGCGGTGAGCGTCGTGTGCATGGTTCCCCCGGTCGATCGTTCAGTCGAGACCGAGCAGCGCGGGCAACTCGGCGATGCTCGTGATGATCTCGTCGGCGCCCGCCTCGAGCAGCGTCTCCTCGTCGTGTGCTCCGGTGAGCACCCCGACGACGAGCCCGGCGCCGGCGTTCACCCCGGACAGCATGTCGCTGGCCGTGTCGCCGACGACGACCATGGTGTCGACGGCGCTCGCACCGAACCGGAGGAGCGCCGTCAGCGGCAGGTCCGGCGCTGGACGCCCTCGACCGGCGTCGGCGGGCGACAGGGCGTCGTCGGCGAGTTCGGACCACCTGAGGCTCGCGAGGAGCGCGTCGCGCGTGGCGGGGGCGAACCCGGTGGTGAACACGACGCCCACGCCGAGCTCGCGGAGCCGCCGCACCGTGTCCTCGGCTCCGGCGATCGCCTCGACGCGCCCCTCGCCGACGAGTCGCTCGTAGGCCTCTTCGAAGGCGGCGTTGCCGGAAGCGGCTCGAGCCTCGTCGCCGTCGGTCAGCATGAGGAACACGTCGAGCTTCGACTGGCCCATCGTGTCGCGGACGAGCTCGATGGCCGCGTCGAGCGCGTCCTCGGTGTCGATGCCGATCGTCTCGGCGGCGACGCGGAAGGCGTCCTCGACGACGCCGTCGTCCGAGACCGTCGTCCCGGCGAGGTCGAGGACCACCAGTTCGAGCAGGAGGTCGTCCTCGTGCGCGTCGTCGAACCCGCCCTCCAGCTCGTCGAGGTCGGCGAGGTCGGTCTCCACGTCGTCGTCGAGGTGGGGCGCCGCGGTGCTGTCCTGCTGGGGTCGATCGATGCTGGTCACGAGAGGCCTTTCTGAAGGTGGGCTGATGCGGCACGGATGCTGGTCGGCTGCGCCGGCGAGAAGGTCGGGCCGAGGTGCTCGGCCACGGCCAGCTCGCCGAGCGCGGGTCCGGTGGTCATCCCGATGCCCGTGGTCGCGGCGACCACGCGGACGCCCGGGGTCGGTTCGTCGATGAGCAACTCCTCCGGGGCGGTGGCGTAGACGCCCTGCCAGCGTTCGAGGACGTCGAGCCTGGTCCCGAACAGCGTGCTTCCAGCCCGCAGGAGTTCGTCGAAGGCGTGCTCGGACTGGAACGGGGAGACCGCTTCGCCGCGACTGTGGGTGTCGCCGAGGATGATCGAGCCGTCCGGCAACTGGGTCGCCATGAGGTTGACGTCGAGCGAGGCGAGCCCGGGGTGGTCCTGCTGCAACCGCTCCCGGAGTGCCGGGATGGCGGGCGAGTCGGCGAATCCCGCGTAGCGCAGGAGCGACCACCCGGTCAGGAGCGGCGCCGGCATCGGCATCGGGAGTTCGGCGCGCACCCGCACCATGTCGAGCGCGCATCGACGGACGACCGCCCGCTCGGCCAGCTCGGGGAGGAGCGTGTCGATGTCGTGGTTCACCGCGACCACGGTGAGGCCTGCGGCGATGACCCCGCGGCTGGTGTCGACGAAGCCGGAGCGCAGTCCGGTCACGGTCGTCCGGCGTCGGAACTCGACACCGCGGCGTTCCAGGTACGCCGTGACGGCGCCCAGTGCCTGACGCGGGTTCACCTGGAGGTCGCGTGGCAGCCAGGCGCCGCCCACCACGTCGTCGGCACTGATCGGCACCTGCTGCAGGAACTCGGCCGCGTCGTACAGGCGGACGTCGGCCGCAGCTCCCGCCTGGGCACGGGACGCAGCGAAGTCCTCGAGGACGCGCAGCTCGTCGAGGTGCCGGGCGACCACGTGCGTGCCCGAGCGCCGGACCCACAGCCCAGCGTCCTGCTCGAGTCGCTGCCAGATCTGCGCCGAACGCGCGGCGAGGCGGGCGGCGAGCCCGGCCTGCGGCGTCGCGGCCAGATGACCGAAGTTGCGGACCGACGCACCCTGGGCTTCGGCCGAACGTTCGACGACCACGACCTCGGCACCGGCGTCCACAGCGGCGAGCGCCGCGGACAGCCCGACGATGCCGGCTCCGACGATCACGACGTCCGCGCGATCGGCCGAGGCACCGAGCGAGCCGACGCCGAGGCCGACCCGCGGCGCCGACACCCCGCCGCTCATCCGTCGTCCGTTCACGAGAACACCCTCCGCATCCACATGGCGATGCCCTCGACGACGAGGACCACCGCGAGGATCATCAGCACGATGGCCGTGACCTGGTCGTAGTTCCCGCCCTGGTCCGCCTGGATCAGGTAGTAGCCGATGCCGCCTCCGCCGACGATGCCGAGCATGGTCGCGGCGCGGATGTTCGTGTCGAGCGTGTAGAAGGTGTGCCCGACCAGTGCACGGGCGCCCTGCGGGAGCGTCGCCGCGGCGTAGACCTGTGGGCGCGTCGCGCCGACGGCGGTCAGCGCGCGTTCCGGTCCGGGCGCGACCTCCTCGAAGGAGTCCGCGATGAGCTTGCCGAGGAGGCCGATCCCGCAGATGCCGAGCGCGAGCGTCCCCGCCTGGGCCCCGAGCCCGGTGACCACGATGAGGAGGATCGCGAGGATGAGCTCCGGGATGCCGCGGATGCCGACGAGCGCGAACCGGGCGCCGGTGCGGACACCGCGGTTCGGGGCGACGTTCCGTGCGGCGAGGGACCCGATGACGATCGAGCAGACGAGGGCGATGAGGGTCGCCGCGAAGGCGATCGCGACGGTCTCGAACATCGCCTCGACCATCTGCTCCGTCGTGCGCATGCCGAACGACGGAGGCCAGAGTCGGACGAGGACGTCGGGGGCCTTGGCCCAGAACGTCACGAGGTCGCCCCACTGGATGTCGGACACGACGACGCCCCAGACCACGACCGCCACGGCGAGCCAGGCACCGACGGTGTCGCGGACGCGGGCCGGCGTCCACGGACGCTTCGCTGCAGCGGCGATCCGGGACTCGGCGCTCGGAGAGGCGACCGTGCGGCTGCTCCCACCCGCCGCACGACGTGCCTCCCGGCCCGCGGCCACCCGACGCACGACGCGGTCACCGAGTCCACGTCCGGTCGGCTGCACCCCGAGCATCACGGTCCGCACGGTGCTCGACACGATCTCCATGACGACGCACAGCGCGAAGATGACGATCGCGAGTCCGATGCCGAGCGAGTAGTCGAGGGATTTGAACGCGAGCGACAGTTCACGGCCGAGGCCGAGGACGCCGACGTAGCCGAGGAGGACCGAACCGCGCAGGTTGATGTCGCCGCGGTGGAGGACCGTGGCCACCCAGGACGGGAGGACCTGCGGCAGGACACCCGAGGTGAACTCCTGCAGCTTCGAGCCGCCGGCCGCCCGGATCGCGAGTCGTGGCCCCTCGTCGACCTGCTCGATCGCGTCCGCGAAGAGCTTCGAGATCATGCCGACGGAGTGCAGCCCGATCGCGATGATGCCGGGCAGCGAGCCGAGCGAGAACATGAGCACGAGGATCATCGCGATGACGACGTCCGGCACGGCACGGCTGAGCACGCCGACGAACCGACCGACCGCGCGCCAGGCCGGTCCCGGGGTCGTGTTGGCGGCCGCGAGGTACGCGACCGGGATCGAGAGCACCGCAGCGAGGACGGTGCCTGAGATGACGATCCCCAGGGTCAGGGCGGTGAGTGACAGCAGTTCCCCGGGCGGCGGGAACGTGATCGTGCCCACCCGGTTGAAGAAGTTGACCGCGTTGCCCCAGCTCGCCACCATGTTCGGGATCGAGATCCCGACCTCGAGGAGCGAGTAGACCGAGAACGCGAGCAGCGCGATCAGCGTGAGCACGGCGGCGATCGTCTGCGGTCGGAGCCGACCGACCGGAACGGGTCCGGAGAGTCCTGGCGGGCGGCCGGCGGACGGTGCCGTCTTCGCGGGTGCGGTGACGACCATCAGCGGGTCCTGCCCGGTCGACGGAGCTCGTCGGGCTCGCGGCCGTCGACATCGGCGTCGAACTCCCACTCCGGGTCGTCGGGCAGTTCGTCCTCGCCCACGCGCTCCTCGACACCGAGCAGGCCGCGGAGGTCGTCGTCGGGGTCGCCGAGCAGCTCGTCGGTCTCCAACTCCACAGCGATCGCCTGCAGCTCACGGGTGCTCGTCGCGACCCGGCCGTAGATCTCCATCACCTCGGTCTTCGACAGGCCGTCGGTCGTGGTGTCGAGGACCACCTCGCCGTGGCGGAGACCGACGATGCGGTCGCCCCAGGAGAGCGCGAGGTCGACCTGGTGCAGGCTGCACACGACGGTGAGTCCGCGGTCGATCGCGATCTCGCGGATGAGGGCCATCACCTGCTCGCTCGATTCCGGGTCGAGGGAGGCGACGGGCTCGTCGGCGAGGAGGATCTCGGGGTCCTGCATGAGCGCTCTGGCGATGGCGACGCGCTGCTGCTGACCGCCGGAGAGGGTGTCGGCGCGCTGGTAGGCGCGCTCGAGGAGCCCGACGCGGTCGAGGTGGCCGAGCGCCTTCAACTTCAGGGTGCGGCCGTAGCCGAGGATGCCGAGACGCGGTCCGCGGACGCCCGCCAGCGAACCGGTCAGGACGTTCTCGAGGACGGTGAGGGACGGGACCAACTCGAACTGTTGGAAGACGAACCCGACGCGGGCGCGGAGTCGGCGCAGGGCGCGCTGCCCGAGGGCCGGCACCTCATCGCCGAGGACCGAGACGGACCCGGCGGTGGGCCGCTCGAGACCGTCCAGGTGACGGAGGAGCGTCGACTTGCCGGAGCCCGACAGACCGAGCAGGACGACGATCTCACCACGACGGATGTCGAGGTCGACGCGCTGCAGGGCGACCGTCCGGTCGAAGCGCTTCGTGACCCCGCGGAGACGCACGAGCGGTTCCGCTCCGTCGGGTGCGTTGCGACGCGCCTGCTGCTCGGTGACGCTCATGACTGCTGCCTCTCGTGAGGTTGGTGGTGATGCGGATGTCGCGCCTCGACAGGCTCGGTGACCAGGTACCGGAGCCCCGGTCACTGCCCTTCGACAAGCTCAGGAACCGCTTGTCGAAGGGCGGGACTGGCGCTCAGCTCAGGCCTGGCACTGCTTGGCGTTGGTCTTCTTGCAGATGTCGCGGATGGTGTCGTAGTACGCGTCGTCGACCGGCGAGGTGCCGTAGAAGGTCGCGCGGAAGGCGTCGCTGTCGGCGCTCTTCACGCCGGAGTCGATGATCTGGTCGATCGTGACCTCGGACAGGGCCTTCTCGAGCTTCTCCTTCACGTCGGCGGGCAGCGAGTCGGACTCGACGATCGGCGCACCGGGGACCATCGTGCGGTCGATGACCTTCACGCCGTCGTTCTTCTCGACCTCGGAGTCCTCGGCGAAGCCCGCCTCGCACTCGACGCCCTCGGCGGTCTTCGTCACCGAGACGTCGTGCTTGCCGGCGAAGACCGGGGTGATGTCCTTCTCGGGGTCGATGCCGGCCTCGAGCAGGTTGTAGCTCGGGAAGAGGTACCCGGACGTCGAGGACGGGTCGACGAAGCAGACCTTCTTGCCCTTGAACTCCTCGATCTTCGTGATCGACGAGTCCTTCGGGACGATCGCCTCGGAGTAGTACCCCGGCTCCTGCCCCTTGACGGTGATGATCGACGAGATCGGCGTGATCTTGGCCCCGTTGTTGAGCGCGGTCACGTAGGTGAAGCCGGAGAAGGAGGCGACGTCGATCTTCCCGGCCACGGCCGCCTCGATGAGGGCCGCGTAGTCGGTCGACTCGTGGTACTCGACCTTCTTGCCGGTCTCCTGGGCGATGTAGTCCATGAGCGGCTGGTAGTTGGTCTGCGTGTCGACCGAGTCGGGGACGACGCCGAAGACGAGGGTCTGGTCGTCGACCGCGAAGGTCCCGGCCGCGGCGGAACCGGTGTCGCTGGCGGTGGCGCTCGAGCAGGCGGCCAGGCCGATCGAGAGGAGGGCGGCGGCGCCGAGCGCAGCGACGCGGGTGAGGGAGAGCTTCATGTGCTGGGACGTACCTTTCAGAAGGACCGATGCACCCGCCCGCTCCGCGCGTTGCTCCGGTGGATCGGAACCGCGAGTGACCGACGCGGGCACTGCTGTGTGCCGTACGTGTGATCACGCTACGAGCGGCGCCCGAACAGGGCCGGGCTTCCCGGTGAACAGGAGGTGAAGCCCCGCGGAAGGATCGATCAGGCAAGCCACGGCCGTCGTCCGCCGAGCCGCCTAGACTGCTGGAATCCGCCCATCCGAGCAGCAGAGCAGGTGAGTCGTTTGCCCCTCGACCCGATCTTCGTCGAACGAGCGCGGACGCACCGCGCCTACCTCATCTCGACCGCACTCGAGCAGGCGAAGGCCTTCTTCCTGCGACCGAAGACGACCACCGTCGCGCGCCCGAAGCCCGCTCCCGCGGCGGACCCGACGGCGACCTCCCCGAAGGCCGCCGGGCCGAAGGCGAAGCCCTCGAGCCCGACGGCGAAGGCCACCACCGCCGCACCCCGCCGCAAGAAGACGCGCGCACAGCACCGCAAGGCCGCGCGGAACTGGGACAAGAAGGAGCTCGCGACCGTCGGCGTCCCGGGCCCGGAGCTGCGCATCGAGGAGCACACGATCCCGGTCGCCGGCTTCCCCGACGTCCGGATCCGGCTCTACCACCCGCCGACGGCCGACGGCGACCAGGCGGTGCCCGCGGTCCTGTCCTTCTTCGGTGGGGCGTTCCGCATCGGCGGGATCGACTACCCGACGACCGACGCGGGGTTCCGTCGTCGGGCGGCCGACGCCGGCGTGGTCATCGCCGCCGTCGATTACGCGCTCGCTCCCGAGCACCGGTACCCGACGCAGCTGGAGCAGGCCCACGCGGCGCTCGAGTGGCTGTTCGCCGAGGCCGCGACGCTCGGGATCGACTCGGGGCGGATCGCCGTCGCCGGGGTGTCCGCCGGCGGCAGCATCGCGGCGGCGCTCACGCTCGTGAATCGTGAACGCGGCCGGCTGCCCATCCGACTCCAGCTGCTCGAGGTGCCGGTCACGGACCTGACCGGCGGCCACATCGACCTCCGCCCCGTGCGGGAGATGGGCATCCCGAGGATCTTCGCGATCAAGGAGCTCCGTTCCGTCGCGAAGACCTACCTCCTGGATCGACGTCAGGCGAAGGAGCCGCACGCGTCGCCCCTCCTCGCGCGGTCGCACGCAGACCTCCCCCGCGCCGTGATCCTCACGGCCGAGTACGACCCGCTCCGCGGCGACGGCGCGGCCTACCTCGCCGCGCTCCGGGCCGACGGCGTCGACGCGAGCGGGACGATGTACCTGGGCGCGACGCACGACACCCCCATCTTCGGCGGCGTGCTCCCTGCGGCCCGCCGCTGGCACGACGACGTCGTGACCGCCCTGCGCTCGCTCCACGACTGAATCGACGCGACATGCCGGCGGCGGCCCGCGTGACCGCTGCCGCTGCACCGGGCGGCACCCCGCGCTGCGTCAGCAGGAGAGCAGACGACCGACGTTCTCGTTGAGGACGCTCACGCCGCCGAGCAACGTGACGTTCGACGCGTTGGCCCGGAGGACCGCGTTCGTCGTCGGAGGGATGCAGTACTGCCTGGAGAGGTAGAGCGGCGCGTGTTTCAGGGCGGCGAGGGCGCCACCCGTGAGTGCATCGGCGAAGTCGCTCCCGGTGGCCAGGTAGAACGTCGCGGGCGAGGAGTCCTTGAAGAACTCCGAGTTGATGACCACCGCGGTCTCGAACCGGTCGGACCCCGCCAGTCGGATGACGTTCCCGGCTCCCTCCTGGCTCCCGATGCCGTCCGCGATGCCCTGCGACACCGACACCGTGCCTCCCGCGATGTAGACGCTCTTCACGTCCATGGCGGCCAGACGACCGAGCGTGGCGGCGTCGGCGGTCGGTGCGGTGCCGTCGACGAGCAGCATGGGTCCTGCGTCGGAGATCGCCGCCGCCCCGGTGAGCGCATCGGCGAAGCTGAGTCCGGTGGCGATGAACGCCTTATCGGCTGCCGGGAAGACCTCGCTCGCGACCGCCAACGAGGTCGCGAAGCGGTCGTCGCCCGCGTACCGCACGACGGGTGCGACGGTACTGAGCTGCGCGAGCGCCGCTACCGAGACGGCTTGTTCACCGCCGACGACCTTGATGGTCTTCGGCTTGAGACGACGCAGCTCGGTCATCACCGCCTCGGGTACGGCGTCGGCGAGGGTGAGCAGCACCGGGCCGTTCTCCTTGGCCGCTGCAGGCGCTGCCGACAGGGCGTCCGGCGCGGAGAGCGCGTTGGCCACGTAGGCGACGCCGGCGTTCCCGCTGGGGAACGCTCGTTGCGACACGGCGACGGCGGTGCCGAAGCGATCGGAGCCGGCCAGCCGGTCGACCGGGGCCCATCCGCTCCGGGTGAACGTGTCGGCCTTCGCGAGGTTCACGTCCACGGCACCGGAGAACCCGGCCACCACGCCGCGGCTCGAGTACTGCCACATCGACCAGTCGGACCAGTTCCGGGTCAGCTGCGGCGAACCGTTCGGCGCCCCGTTGTTCGAGCCCCACACCGCAACCCACAACGGGTGGCCGGCGTTCGCGACCGCACTCCAATCGCCGTTGTTGACCGCGTTCTGGTTGAGGTAGATGAGCACCTTGAGGCCGGGGTAGCTCTGCTGCACACGCTGGATCCACTCCATGGCCTGCGCGGGCGTGTACGCCGCGACGCCGTCGATGGCCTCGATGTCGAGCGCGACGACCTCGCCGATGCGGATGTCGCTCTGTGCGACGAAGTAGTCCGCCGCGGCTGTCGGCGTGAGACCGTTCTTGTCGCCGTTCATCCAGTAGTGACCCACGAGGAGTCCTGCGGCTCGCGCACGGGCGAGTTGCGCACGGTAGGCGGGCGCGACGTAGGGGCTGTCCGAGGCGTTCCCGCCGCCCATCTTGATGATCGTGAACTGCCCACCCGCCGCCTTGAACGCCTGGAGGTCGATGTTGGTCTGCGACGTGGCGATGTCGATACCGAAGAGCTGGCCGTCGGCGCGGGCCGGGACGCTCGCCTCACCGAGGGGCGCGGGCGCCACTCTGCGCTGCTGTTCCTCCGCTCGAAGCTCGGCTCCCATGCCGTCCTCGACGGCGACCGGTTCGCCCGACGGGGTGTCGCTGTCGGCTGACGCCGCGGGCGCGATGCCGACCGATGTGGCGAGCAGCGCCATCACCACCGCCGAGAGCACGCCAGCCGATCGGGACCGCCAGAATTTCGTCATCGCCTCACCAAACATCCTTCGTCGTCTCCGGGCTCCGTGTCGGCCCGCGGGCCGCTTGGAGGGGCCGCATTTCGTACAGTATGGTCCGAGCGGCTCGCCGGGGGCCGCATTCCAGGACGATCGGGGCGTCGAGACCCCCTCGCGGCGCGACGGCCGGTGACCCGAGATCGCAGTGGCCCAGGTCGCCGCGCCGACCGGCTTCCCCTCGGGCCCGAAAGCTGGAATCGTGTCGGCATGGACGCCCACGAGATCCGCAACGCCTACCTCGACTTCCTCGAACGGAACGGCCACGCGCTGATCAAACGGGCACCGCTCGTCCCGCGGGGCGACACGAGCACCCTGTTCAACGGCAGTGGCATGCAGGCACTCCTGCCATACCTCCTCGGTGAGGATCACCCCGACGGGCGGCGGCTGACCGACAGCCAGCCGTGCGTCCGGGCCCAGGACATCGAGGACGTCGGCGACAACCGGCACACCACCTTCTTCGAGATGCTCGGCAACTGGTCGCTCGGCGACTACTTCAAGGAGACGCAGATCCGGCAGTTCTTCACCTTCCTGGTCGACATCGTCGGGCTGGATCCGGAGCGGATCTCCGTCACCTGCTTCATCGGCGATCCCGCGAACGGCATCCCACGCGACGACGAGGCCGCGTCGATCTGGGCGTCCGTGTTCGCCGAACGCGGGGTCTCCAACGGGATCGCGGAGATCGGCTCCCAGGCCGACGGCGACGCGCGCGGGGTGCGGCCCGGAGAGCGGATCTTCTTCTACGACGGCGGCGAGAACTGGTGGTCCCGCGGCGGGTCACTCGAGGGCACACCGATCGGCGACCCGTGCGGCCCCGACAGCGAGGTGTTCTACGACTTCGGCCCCGAGTTCCAGGATCCGTCCTACGGCCTCGCGCATCCCGCGAGCGACGGCGGACGGTTCATGGAGATCGGCAACCAGGTGTTCATGCAGTACCGCCGACGCGAGGACGGCTCGTTCGAGGAGCTCGCCAGGCGCAACGTGGACTTCGGCGGCGGCCTCGAGCGCATCGCCGCCGCGTCGATCGACTCCGACGACGTCTTCCGCATCTCGCTCCTGTGGCCCATCGTCGAGCGACTCCAGGAGCTGACCGGGAAACGCTACGAGGACGAGACCGCCGCCATGCGCATCATCGCCGACCACCTGCGGGGTGCGACCTTCCTGGCGGTGGACGGCGTGCGTCCGTCGAACAAGGAGCAGGGCTACGTCATGCGGCGGCTGCTCCGACGGGCGATCCGGCTCGCGCTCTCGCTCGACCTCCACGAGAACTTCTTCGGCGAGATCGTGCCCGTCATCGCCGGCTTGTACGCCGACGACTACCCGGAGGTGGCCGCCGCCCGCGACGAGGTCGTGGCCGTCCTCGTCAAGGAGGAGCAGTCGTTCCGACGCACGCTGGGCGCAGGCCTCCAGATGGTCCAGGGGTACGCCGGGCGGGTCATGACGGGACACGACGTGTTCCGACTGTCGGACACGAACGGCTTCCCGAAGGAGCTGACCATCGAGGAGGCCGGGCGCCTCGGCATCGAGGTCGCTTCCGACTGGGAGGCGGAGTTCGCCGCCGCGCTCGCGGAGCAGCGTGCGCGGTCCCGCGGGGCGACGCACCTCGGCGCCGCCGGCCTCCCGGGCGGCGACACCGCCTGAGGGTCGGCCTCCGCTCAGTCGCGCTTGAGCATGTCGATGCCGGCACCGGCGAACTGGCGGAGCGTCGCGTCCGGCAGGAACGCGCGGGTGAGCGCCGCGGCGATCCGCGTGAGGTCGCCCTCGTCGCGGTACAGGAGGTAGATCGGCTCCGATCGGGGGTTGAACTTCTGCTTGAACCGGTGGAGGGACGAGAAGCCGTACACCGGCTCCAGGATGCCGCTGAGCTGACCCAGCAGGTGCGCGATGCGCCCCTCGTCGTCCTCCACCCGGTGCGCGAGCGGCGCGCCCGAGAGCGAGAGGATCTGCGCGCCCTCCTCGGCGAAGACCTTGGCCGAGGAGGCGATGAGGAACTCCATGACCGAACCGAAGCCCTCTTCGCGTCGCCGCATGAGGTCGAGCGTCCACCCGCGGTGCTCGCCGTCGGGGCCGAAGACCGGAAGCCAGCTGAGGAAGCCGTCGACGTCGCCGTCCGGTGAGATCGCGAGTGCCAGACGGACCTCGGGGTCGTCGGCCTCCTGCAGGGTCCCGAGGGTGAACCGCATCTCCGGCAGACCCTTGTCGCCGACCCAGCCCTCGGAGATGGCGCGGATCTGCTGCCGGACGCCCCACGTCTCGGCGGCGTAGGTACTCATGCGGAAGACCATGCCCTCGCGCTCCGCCTTATTGAGCGCCGTGCGGATGTTCGACCAGGCCTTGCCGGTGAACGCGAGACCGGGGAGGTCGACGATCGTGTCGTCGGCGATGATGAGGTCGCGCCATCCCTCGGGCATCGCGTCCTTCGTCGCCTGGCTGGAACTGAAGAAGCACGGGATGAGGGAGTCGCGCTCGGCCGCCTGGACGAACTCCTCGACGCTCGCTCGGAGGTGCTCCGGCGGGCCGAGCGGGTCGGCCAGCACGATCGCGACGCCGGCGTGCTTCTGGTAGGGCACGAGGCCCACCGAGGTGCGGAAGTACTCCATGCCGTCCCACGTGGCCATCCAGGAGAGCGAGCCGCCGCCGTCGGTCCGGATGAGCGCGCGGGCGTCGTCCGCCGACGGCAGGTCCTGCTGCTGCTTCCGCCCGACGCCGAGCTGCCGGCGTCGGTGGGACGAGAACGCGCTGCGGGTCGCAAGGAGGTAGACGAGGAAGGCGAGCCAGAGCACGGACGTCGCCAGGAACACGTCGGTGTCGCCCCAGTCGATCGGGAGCTCGGCGGGGTCCAACGGAGACAGCGCCAGGTACAGGACCGCGACCAGGACGTTGAGCACCGCCCAGACGACACTCAGCACCCATGCCCAGCGGCGACCGAGCCGCAGGCCGTTGGCGACCAGGATGATCACGACCGTGTCGATCGCGACGTCGAGCCACGGGCCCTCCGCCGGAGCGGTCGGACCGAACGGGCCGTTGGTCGGCACGAGCAGGGCGACGATCTGGACGACGCCGAGGGCCACGCTCGTCGTGAATGCGAGGAGTCGGCGCTCGCGGACGCTGGCCCGCTGGATGCGGAAGGAGCGGTTCACCGCGAGGACGAAGAGCACCGCGAAGGCGTGCTCGAGGTCCGCGAGCGAGCCGATGAAGAGGACCCCGATCGCGGCGTAGGACGCGACGATGATCCAGCCCCGCTGCCGCCACGGTGAGGCGAAGAGCGACACACACGCGGCGAAGCACGCCATCGTCCCGCCGGACGGACCGACGTCGAGCATCCCGGCGAGGCTCGTCGCCCACGGCCAGGGCAGCTGACTTGCGGCCCAGAGGAACCCGGCGGTGGCGAGGACGGCGACGAGCTGACCGGCGGCGAAGGTGATGAGCGCCACCTTCGATCCCCGCCACCACTCCAGCAGTCCGACCCAGGCGAACCCGATCACCGCGAACACGTAGGCCCAGGGCTCCACGACGAGGAACGTCCCGGTGACGGGGGTCCACCAGCGCCCGGCCTCGAAGGCGGGCAAGCCGTAGGCGACCGCGTCCCACCACGGTTGCGCCGTCGTCGACTCCCAGAGGCCACGCCCGACGACCCCGACGACGAGGACGACCAGCACCAGGGCGATCGTGACCGGCACCCGGCCGACCACCGTTCGTATCCTCATGCGCGTTGCCCCCTTCGTGGTTCCACGGAGCACACGCGCGCCGTGCGGTCGAGGCTACAGAACGGCCGCGTGGGACCGCAACGCATCGCCGTCCGGCAGGCTGACCAGCGCGAGCCAGAGTTCGGCCCGAGCGGCGAAGGTGTCGAGGGGTCGCCCGAGCACCTGTTCGACCCGGGTGATGCGGTTGCGGAGCGTGTGTCGATGGATCCCGAGTCGCCGCGCGGCGGGCTCCCACTGACCGTTCGCCTCGAGCCAGCCGCGGAGGCTCGGCACGAGGTCGGAGCCCTCATCGCGGTCGACGCGGAGCACGGGCTCGAGCAGTTCCTCGGCCACGGCGGCGGCGCGGACGGGGTCGAGCAACCCTGCCATCCCCGCTGCGGCGAGCGCCCCGAACCGCACGACGGCCTCGCCGGCGGAGACGGCGTGCTCGTGTGCGGAGACCGCCTGCTCGATCCCCGTCGTCAGTTCGGCGAGCGCGACGGCTCGGGAGAGGCCGAGCCGCCGAGCGGGTGCCGCCGCGATCACCGCTTCGACCGCCCGATCGACGTCCGTCCCGCTGTCCCCTTCGGCCGCTGCGAGGAGGAGGACGGGCCGTCCGTCCTGCTCGGCGACGAAGAGCGAACCTGGACTGAGCGTCTCGGCCCGTTCCAGCTCGGTGAGGAGTGCCTCGCGTGCTTCGGTCGGCCCGGAGCAGACGCCGACGCGAACCGCTCCGGTCGGCAACGGCGTACCGAGCTGTTCGGCGACCTCACGCGCCGCGGTGGTCTGTCCGGCGCGGAGCAGCTGCCAGACGCCGGTGCGCAGCGAGCGCCCAGCCCGTCCGAGCGCGCCGCCCTGCTCGAGGGTGAGCCCGGCGATGGCGACGACGGAGGTGACGACGCTCTGGGCTGCGGCGTCCAGGGGGCCGTCGGTCCCGGCGATGGCGAGGACACCCCGGAGGTCCCCACGCCGACCGAGGGTCTGGAGCGAGACCGTGCGGGTGCGGCTCGCGAGCGTCGCACCCGACCGCTGCCCGCGGCTGAGGAGCATGGTGGCCTCGCCGGCCACCCGCTCCAGGAGGCGCTCGGTCTCGGGACCGGCGGTGGGCCCGTCGCCCGCGATCGCCACCGGGGTCGCATGCGCGTCGAAGAGCACGACCCAGGCACCGAGCGACCGCGCGAGTTCGGTGACGACGGCGGCCGTCGCGTCGGGGCGGAGCGCGGCGAACGCGATGGCGCGCTGGGCGCCCAGGGCCCAGGCGTCCCTCGCCCGCGCCGCCTCAGTGAGGAGGTCGGACGCGTACCGGATGACGGCGATGAACGGCGTGCGGTACGGGACCTCGATGAGCGGCATCCCGTGCGCCGCGCAGGCCTCGGCGAGTTCCGGCGGTGTCCCGGCCGTGATCACCTCAGTGCCGAACCCCAGTCCGGCGACACCGGCGTCGGCGAGACGGGCGACGTACGCCTCGACCTGCGTCGTCGACACCGCGGTCCCGAACTGCGTGCCCGTCGTGAGCAGCACCTGGTCGGCGAGGAGGAAGGGCGTGGGGTCCGGCAGGTCGGACCCGGACACCCAGGCGACCTGCCGGTCGAGCGCACCCTCGGTCCCGGCCACCACGAGCTTGAGGCCGAGCGCGCGGTGGTCGAGGAGGTCCTGCAGCGTCGGCGCCATGGCGTGAGTCTACGCATGGATGCCGAATCGTCCAACCGATGCCGCTGGCATGGACAGACTGTCGACTGCCCCGAGGCGGACCGCTACCTAGCCTGGGTGCACTGCTCGCGGACGACCTCGGCGCTCCCGCCGGACGCGGCAGCCGAAGGAGTACCGATGACGAGCAGCACCGCAGCCCCCGCGCCCTCCATCCTCGGCGGACCCTCGCTCCCCCAGGAACGTCGCCTCGTCACCGCCATCCCCGGACCGATCTCCGAGGAACTCATGGCGCGGAAGCACGCCGCGGTCGCGTCCGGCGTCGGCACCACGATGCCGGTGTTCGCGGCCGGCGCGGGCGGTGGCGTCCTCGTCGACGTCGACGGCAACTCCCTGATCGACCTCGGGTCCGGCATCGCCGTGACCGGTGTGGGCAACAGCAACCCGCGCGTCGTCGAGGCCGTCACCCGACAGCTGCAGGAGTTCACCCACACCTGCTTCACCATCACCCCCTACGACTCCTACGTCGAGGTCGCCGAGGCGCTCAACCGCCTCACCCCCGGCGACCACGCCAAGCGGACGGCACTGTTCAACTCGGGCGCCGAAGCGGTCGAGAACGCGGTGAAGATCGCCCGCAGCCACACGAAGAAGCAGGCGGTCGTCGCCTTCGACCACGCGTACCACGGCCGCACGAACCTGACGATGGCCCTCACCGCGAAGTCCATGCCCTACAAGAGCGGCTTCGGCCCCTTCGCCTCCGAGGTGTACCGCGCGCCATTGTCCTACCCCTTCCGTGACGGCGGGCTCACCGGCGCCGAGGCGGCGCAGCGCGCGATCACCCAGATCGAGAAGCAGATCGGCGCAGACAACCTCGCGGCGATCATCATCGAGCCCATCCAGGGCGAGGGCGGCTTCATCGTCCCGGCGGACGGCTTCCTGCCGGCCCTGCTCGACTGGGCCCGCGCGAACGACGTCGTCTTCATCGCCGACGAGGTCCAGACCGGCTTCGCCCGCACAGGTGCGATGTTCGCGTCCGAGCACTTCGACATCGTGCCCGACCTCATCATCACCGCCAAGGGCATCGCGGGCGGCCTGCCACTCTCCGCCGTCACCGGACGCGCGGAGATCATGGACGCCCCGCACGCCGGCGGCCTCGGCGGCACCTACGGCGGCAACCCACTCGCCTGTGTCGCTGCCCTTGCGGCGATCGAAGCGTACGAGGAGGAGGACCTCGCAGCCTCGGCCCGGGCGATCGAAACCCGTATCGTCGACCGCTTCACCGCGGCACAGGCCTCCGACCCCCGCATCGGTGACATCCGCGGGCGCGGCGCCATGATGGCGGTCGAGTTCGTCGACCCGGCCACCGGCGAGCCCGACGCCGCCCTCACAGCACGCGTCGCGAAGGCCGCCCACCAGGCCGGGGTCGTCGTCCTCACCTGCGGCACCTACGGCAACGTGGTCCGCTTCCTCCCGCCGCTGACCATCCCCCTCGAGCTGCTCGACGAAGGACTCGACGTCGTCCTCGAGGCGCTCGCCGCGAACTGACGCCCCGCCCGCCGGTTCCTGAGCCTGTCGAAGGGCCGCCCTTCGACAGACTCAGGGACCGATGTGGTCGTCCCCGAGCTTGTCGAGGGGCATGCACGCTGAAACACTGTGACCGACAGCACCGACACCACCAAGGAGCTCCACCCATGACCGACGCACGTGAAACCGATCTGCTCGCCAAGGTCCCGAACGGCCTGTTCATCGGAGGCGTCTGGCGCGACGCGACGGAGGGCGCGACGCTCGACGTGAGCGACCCGTCCACCGGCGACGTCATCAAGACGATCGCCGACGCCTCGGTCGCCGACGGCACCGCGGCCCTCGACGCCGCGGTCGCCGCCCAGGACGAGTGGGCGGCGACCGCTCCCCGCACCCGCTCGAACATCCTCCGGAAGGCCTTCGACCTCCTCCAGGAGCGCCGCGAGGAGTTCGCCCTCCTCATGACGCTCGAGATGGGCAAGCCCCTCGCCGAGGCGAACGGCGAGGTCACCTACGGTGGTGAGTTCCTCCGCTGGTTCTCCGAGGAGGCCGTTCGCATCTCCGGACGCTACGGGTCGAACCCCGAGGGCACCGGCATGATGACCGTCTCGCAGCACCCCGTCGGTCCGTGCTTCCTCATCACGCCGTGGAACTTCCCACTCGCGATGGCGACCCGCAAGATCGCCCCGGCGCTCGCCGCCGGCTGCACGGTCGTCGTCAAGCCCGCCGAGCTCACGCCGCTCACGACCCTGTACTTCGTGAAGCTGCTCGAGGACGCCGGGCTCCCCGCCGGCGTCGTGAACGTCATCACCACCTCCAGCTCCTCCGCAGTGTCCGGCCCGATCATCGCCGACCCACGGCTCCGCAAGCTGAGCTTCACGGGCTCGACGGCCGTCGGTCAGAAGCTCATCGAGCAGTCCGCGAAGAACGTCCTCCGCACCTCGATGGAGCTCGGCGGCAACGCCCCGTTCGTCGTGTTCGAGGACGCCGACCTCGACAAGGCCGTGGAGGGCGCGATGGCCGCCAAGTTCCGCAACATCGGACAGGCGTGCACCGCAGCGAACCGCTTCATCGTCCACCGCGACGTCGCGGACGAGTTCGCGAAGCGCGTCACGGACAAGGTCAACGCGTTCCGCATCGGTCGTGGCACCGAGGACGGCGTGACGATCGGCCCGCTCATCGACGACCGCGCGGTCACGAAGGCGAAGACCCTCGTGGGCGACGCCGTCGAGCGCGGCGCCGAGGTCCTCACCGGCGGCGAGGCCGTCGACGGACCGGGCACCTTCTTCCAGCCGACGGTCGTCACCGGCGTCGTGCCGGGGTCCGACATCCTTCGCGAGGAGATCTTCGGCCCGGTCCTCGCGATCGTGCCGTTCGACGACGAGGACGAGGCCGTGCGGCTCGCGAACGACACCGAGTACGGGCTCGTCTCCTACGTGTTCACCACCGACCTCGCCCGCGGACAGCGCATGATCGGCCGCCTGCAGACCGGCATGATGGGCCTCAACGTCGGCGTCATCTCGAACGCCGCAGCACCGTTCGGTGGCATCAAGCAGTCGGGTATCGGACGCGAAGGCGGGCTCGAGGGCATCCACGAGTACCTGTACACGAAGTACACCATGACGCCCATCGGCTGACCGCCTCGGTCGGCACAACGGAAACCGTCGCCGATCGTCGATCCGACCGGCGACCTCGCCATCCCCGGTTCCATCCGACCGCCGGATCCGCCATACTCGACTATCGGCGCCGGTCCCGAGCACCACCCGACACCAGCGCATCACCCCAGTCCCGAGCACCACCCGGTATCGAGAGCACCACCCGGCCCCGAGCACCACCCCGGTCACCCGAGCACCACCCCGGTCCCTGAGCTTGTCGAAGGGCCTCGAACAGGAAGACACCTCATGAGCGCTATCGAACGCGACGTCGTCATCATCGGCGCCGGGGCCTCCGGGCTCACGGCCGCCACGAAGCTCCGCGCGGCGGGCCTGTCCGTCGCCGTCCTCGAGGCGCGTGACCGCGTCGGTGGTCGCCTCTGGACGAACCACATCGACGGAGCCATGCTCGAGCTGGGCGGCCAGTGGGTCTCCCCCGACCAGACCGCGCTGCTCGCCACACTCGAGGAGCTCGGACTCGACACCTACTCCCGCTACCGCGAGGGCGACAGCGTCTACGTCGATGCCGAGGGCGTGCGCACCCGCTTCACGGGCGACATCTTCCCCGTCGCCGAGTCGACCGCGGCCGAGATGGAGCGACTCATCACCCTCCTCGACGAGCTCGTGGAGGAGGTCGGCGTCACCGAGCCGTGGGCGCACGCCCGGGCGAAGGAGTACGACCGCATCTCGTGGAGCGCCTGGCTCGCCGAGCAGACGGACGACGTCGAGGCACGCGACAACATCGCCCTCTTCATCGCCGCCGCGATGCTCACGAAGCCCTCCCACTCCTTCTCGCTCCTGCAGGCGCTGCTCATGGCGGCGTCCGCCGGCAGCTTCACCCACCTCGTCGAGGCCGACTTCATCCTCGACAAGCGCGTCGTCGGCGGCCTGCAGCAGGTTCCGATCAAGCTCGCCGAGGCCCTCGGCGACGACGTCCACCTGTCCTCGCCCGTGCGTCGCCTCGAGTGGTCCGACGCCGGCGTCTCGGCCGAGGCGGACAGCGTGACGGTCAACGCGCGGTACGCGATCGTCGCCGTCCCGCCGAACCTCTACTCCCGCATCGACTTCCAGCCGCCGCTGCCGCGCCTCAGCCACCAGATGCACCAGCACATGTCGCTCGGGCTCGTCATCAAGGTCCACGCCGTGTACGAGACGCCGTTCTGGCGCGAGGACGGCCTCTCGGCGACCGCGTTCAGCCCGTACGAGCTCGTCCACGAGGCCTACGACAACACGAACCACGAGGACCCGCGCGGCACGCTCGTCGGGTTCGTCTCGGACGAGCGCGCCGACGAGGTCTTCAAGCTGAGCGCCGAGGAGCGCCGCGAGCGGATCCTCACCTCGCTGTCCCACTACTACGGCGAGCAGGCCCTCTCCCCCGTCGTCTACTACGAGAGCGACTGGGGCAGCGAGGAGTGGACGCGCGGTGCGTACGCGGCGAGCTTCGACCTCGGCGGTCTCTCGCGCTACGGCGCCATGCAGTCGACGCCGGTGGGCCCGATCTACTGGTCGACGAGCGACCTCGCCGCCGAGGGCTACCAGCACGTCGACGGCGCGATCCGCAAGGGCGCCGACACCGCCGAGGCGATCATCGCCCGCCACCAGGCGTAAGCGTCTCCCGGTTCCTGAGCCTGTCGAAGGGCCTCGGTCCCTGCCCTTCGACAAGCTCAGGAACCGCGTGTCGAACGGCGCTCCGCTCCCCGACCAGAGTCCGCTTCCCGCCCTTGTCGAGCGGGCACCCCCGTCGATACCCTGCACCAACGAAACACCCGCACACCGCCGTGCATCCTGGTCCCGGTCCCTGAGCTTGTCGAAGGGCGCACCCGATCGAAAGCGAACACCAGATGAGATACATCGTTGGCTACACCGATACGCCGGCGGGACGCGACGCGCTCGCGCTCGGCATCCGGATCGCTCGGACCACCGGCGCCCGGCTCGACATCGTCCTCGTGCTCGCGAACGAGGAACGCCCGACGATCACCCCGGCCGATCCCGGCTACGAACGGTTCCTCCGTGAGACGGCCGAACGCTGGCTCGCCGAGGCGCTCGACGCGGTCCCCGCCGACATCACGGCCAAGACGCACCTCGTGTACGACGAGTCGTTCGCGGAGGGCCTCTTGGAGGCCTCCCGCATCCTCGAGGGCGGGCTCATCATCATCGGTGCGGCGCGCGGCGGACTCCTCGGCCGGTTCACGCTCGGCAGCGTCGCGAACACGCTCCTGCACTCGGCGGTCGTCCCGGTCGCCCTCGCTCCGGTCGGCAGTCGCGACCTCCTCGACGCGCAGCCCACCGGCGGCACGGTCAGCCGGATCACCTGCGCGATCGGCACCCGTGCCGGCGCGCACCAGCTGCTCGACGCGGCCATCGTCGTCGCCAAGAACGCGGTCATCCCGCTCCGCCTGGTCTCGCTCGTCGCGCTCGACCAGCCCGAGGGCGCCGAGCACCCCGAGGCGACCGCCCGGGCCGAGTCGCACGCGGCGGAAGTCCTCGCCTACGCGACCGAGCACCTGCCGAAGGACATCGACGTGACCACCGAGATCGCCTCGGGCACCCGCATCGAGGACGCCGTCTCGCACCTCGAGTGGAAGCCCGCGGAGATCGTGCTCGTCGGTTCCAGCCGACTCGCCACCCCGAAGCACCTCTTCCTCGGCTCCACGGCAGCGAAGATGCTGCGGGAGCTCCCCGTACCCATGGTGGTCGTGCCCCGCGACTCCGTGCTGACCCTCGGAGACCCGACATGACTCCTCCCGAAACCACTCCCCCGCGCGACGTCGCCCACCCCGAGACCACCGCGACGGGCGCCCTCTCCAAGAAGGGCCTCGGCGCCGGCACCGTCGGCCTCGTCGGCGCGATCGTCATCGGCATCTCGTGCATCGCCCCGGCGTACACCCTGACCGGTGCCCTCGGTCCGACCGTCGCGGAGGTCGGCACCCACGTGCCGGCCATCTTCCTCGTCGGCTTCATCCCGATGCTGCTCGTCGCCTTCGGCTACCGGGAGCTCAACAGCCGCATGCCGGACTCCGGCACCTCGTTCACCTGGGCGACGCGCGCGTTCGGCCCGTGGGTCGGTTGGATGGCCGGTTGGGGCCTCATCGCCGCGACCATCGTCGTGCTCTCGAACCTCGCGGGCATCGCGGTCGACTTCTTCTACCTGATGCTGTCGCAGATCTTCCAGAACCCCGACATCGCCGGCCTCACGTCGAACCCGTTCATCAACGTCATCACCTGTCTGGCGTTCATGCTCGGGGCGACGCTCATCTCCTACCGCGACATGCAGACGACGCAGAAGCTGCAGTACGTGCTCGTGGGCTTCCAGTTGCTCGTGATGGTGCTGTTCGGCATCGTCGCCTTCGCGCACGTCGCGGGCGGCGACGCGTTCGACGCCCTCCCGATCTCGCTCGACTGGTTCAACCCGTTCGCCGTCGGGTCGTTCAGCGCCTTCGCCGCCGGACTCTCGCTCTCCATCTTCATCTTCTGGGGTTGGGACGTCACGCTGACGATGAGCGAGGAGACGAAGGGGTCGAGCTCGACGCCAGGCAAGGCCGCCACGGCCACGGTCGTCATCATCGTCGTCCTCTACCTGTTCCTGTCGGTCGCGCTCATCAACTACGCGGGCGTCGGCGACGGCGAGTTCGGGCTCGGCAACGAGGACATCCAGGGCAACGTGTTCTTCTCGCTCGCGGGGCCCATCCTCGGTCCGCTCGCGATCCTCGTGTCGATCGCGGTGCTGTCGTCCTCGGCCGCCTCGCTGCAGTCGACGTTCGTCTCCCCCGCGCGGACCCTGCTCGCAATGGGGCACTACGGCGCGCTGTCGCCGAAGTTCTCGAAGGTGCACCCCAAGTTCTTCACGCCCGGCTACGCGACGATCGTCTCGAGTGTCGTCGCGTCGGTGTTCTACGCGGTCATGCGCTTCATCTCCGAGGACGTGCTCTGGGACACGATCACGACCCTCGGCATGATGATCTGCTTCTACTACGGCCTGACGGCGTTCGCGTGCGTCTGGTACTTCCGGAAGCAGTGGTTCTCGAGCGCACGGAACTTCTTCTTCCAGTTCTTCTCCCCGCTCGTCGGCGGTCTCATCCTGGGCGTGCTCTTCTTCACCACGATCATCGAGAGCGCCGACCCCGACTACGGCAGCGGATCGAACATCGGCGGTGTCGGGCTCGTGTTCATCCTCGGCATGATCATCATCGTGGCGGGCATCGTCATCATGCTCATCCAGGCGAAGCTCCGACCGGACTTCTTCCGCAACAAGACGCTCGCCCGCGGCATCGCCGGCGACGCGAACGAAGCGGACGCCGCCCTCCCGGAATGACCCGCTGACCACGACGCCCGTCCGACGCACCTCGTCGGACGGGCGTCGTGCGCTCGGCGCTAGACTGTTCGCATCCCCGCCGCGTCGCAACGAAAGAGACCTCCGTGCCGACCATCGTCGTAGAAGTCATGCCGAAAGCCGAACTGCTGGACCCCCAGGGCAAGGCCGTCGCCGGCGCCCTCGCGCGTCTCGGCAAGAGCGAGTTCACCGATGTCCGCATCGGCAAGCGCTTCGAGCTCACGGTCGACGGCCCCATCACCGACGCCACGCGCGCCACGGTGCAGCAGATCGCCGACGACATCCTCTCGAACGCCGTGATCGAGGACGTCGTGGCCATCCACTACCCCGAGGGCTCCGAGGCATGACGACCCGTATCGGTGTCATCACCTTCCCCGGTTCGCTCGACGACCGCGACGCCCAGCGCGCGGTCCGCATGGCGGGTGCCGAGCCCGTCGCGCTCTGGCACGGCGACCACGACCTCCAGGGTGTCGACGCCGTCATCCTGCCGGGTGGCTTCAGCTACGGCGACTACCTCCGCGCCGGCGCGATCGCCGCAGTCTCGCCGATCATGACCGAGCTGAAGGACGCCGCCGGCAAAGGCATGCCGATCCTCGGGATCTGCAACGGCTTCCAGATGCTCGTCGAGGCGCACCTGCTGCCCGGTGGCCTCATCCGGAACGCCCACCAGCAGTTCATCCGTCGCGACCAGCTGCTCACGGTCGAGAACGCCGACACCGCCTGGACCCACCAGTTCTCGAAGGGGCAGGAGATCACCATCCCGCTCAAGAACGCCGACGGCGGCTACATCGCCGACGCCGAGACCCTGGCACGCGTTGAGGGCGAGGGCCTGGTCGCCTTCCGCTACGCGGGCGTGAACCCGAACGGTTCCCTCGACGACATCGCCGGCCTCACGAACCCGGCCGGCAACGTCGTCGGGCTCATGCCGCACCCCGAGCACGCGATCGAGCCGGGCTTCGGTCCCGACACCCCGCTCGCCATGCGCTCCGGTGTCGACGGTCTCGCCTTCTTCACGAGCGCTGTGCAGGCCCTCCAGGCGGTCTAGCAAACACACGTCGTCTCCACGCCCGTCCCGATCCGTCGGGACGGGCGTGTTGCGTCGGTGGAGGGATCCCGCAGCGCCGCCCAGGTCCCTGAGCGCCGCCCGGTCCCTGAGCCTCAATCCGATCCCTGAGCCCCACCCCGGTCACTGAGCCCCAATCCGGTCACTGAGCCCCAATCCGGTCTCTGAGCCTCAACCCGGTCCCAGAGCGCCAATCCGGTCCCCGAGCCCCAATCCGGTCCCTAAGCCCCAATCCGGTCCCTGAGCCCCAATCCGGTCCCTGAGCTTGTCGAAGGGCGGCCCGCACCACCGGCTACCATCGACACTGGTCGGACCAATCGAGGGGGCAGCATGGCGGAGCCGCTCGAAGCGCTCGTGGCGAGGCTCGTTGAGCTGGCCACGCCGGAGCCCGGCACCACCGCGCGGCGCCTGCCTCCGGAACGCGAGCTCGGCGAGGCACTGCAGATGAGCCGCGGCGCCCTTCGCGAACAGCTCGCGGTCCTCGAACGGCTCGGCTTCCTCCACCGCACCCAGGGTCGGGGCACCTCCATCGACGCTCCGGGCGACGACTTCGTCCGCAGTTGGTTCACCATCTCCCGTCAGCTGGGCTACCTGTCCGACGATCAGTTCGCCCGCTCGCGCATGATGCTGGAGGAGACCGTCGCCGAGGCGGCGGCCGGGCTCGTCACCGACGAAGCGGTCGCGGTGCTGCGCGACGACGTCGACCGCATGATCGCCGCGACGCTCGCCGGGGATCACGATGCGGCGCTCGAGGCCGACGTCGACTTCCACAGCCGACTGAACGCCATCGTCGACGACCCGATCTTCCGACTCATGCACGAGGGCTTCAGTCACGTGCTGCGCGAGACGATCCGGCAGCGTCGACTCCGCGCGATCGAGGTGGAGCAGCCGGACGAGCGTGGCGTCCGGCGGACCGACAGCGTGCACTACGCCGTCGTCGACGCCCTGGCCGCTCGAGACGCCGAGGCCTCCCGACGCGCGATGCGCCGGCACTTCGAGGACTGGTTGCAGCTCGAAACCGACGACGGCGCGAGCTGACGCGTCGCGACCCCGACGCCGTCCGGCAACCTCAGCCGATCCCTGAGCCTGTCGAAGGGCCCGCGGAACACATCCAAACCGGCGCACCCTCCCACTCACCAACCCCGTCGACGAGCAACCCTTCCCCGCTCCCTGAGCTTGTCGAAGGGCCAACGATGGAACCCCGCGAGTCCGGCCACACCCCTCCGGCCTCCGAGTCTGTCGAAGTGCCCACGTCAGCACTTCGACAAGCTCAGTGACCGGAAGAGGTGCATGCGAAAACCCTCCGGTCCCAGAGCACCCCCTCCGGTACCCGAGCAACCCCCTCCGGTCCCTGAAGCACCCCCTCCGGTCCCTGAGCTTGTCGAAGGGCACACGGAGGAACCCTGCGAATCCGGTATGCCCCCTCCGGTCCCTGAGCCTGTCGAAGGGCCCACGAGCAACTTCCACAACCGCTTCGACTCAGCATCTGGAATGTCAGCGGTTCGTGGTGGACTTGTTCCATGACCGAGACCACCTCCGCCGCGATCCGCGCGAGCGACGAGTGCGCCGCGCGGCTGGTGGAGTTCTCGGACGAATACGCGGAGATCCAACGGCTGCGAGCAGCGCTCGATGCACGAGAGGCCCGGCTCCTGGCCCGCTCCGCCGCATACGCGGACGCCTTCGCAGACGTCACGGTCCCGGCGATCTTCCCGCCGGCCGAACGACTGGCCCTGTCGCGCCGCTCCACCTGCGCAGCCCTCGCGATGGCAACCCGAACGCCTGAGCAGACGGTGCAGCGGGCGACGAACGACGCCGAGCGCCTCGTGAATGATGCTCCGGCCGTGCTCGCCTCGCTCGAGGCCGGGCGCATCTCGGCACGGCACGCGCAGACGATCATCGACCAACTCAGTGACGTGCCGACCGCAGGACGGGCGGCGTTCCTCGCTGAGGTACTCCCGGTTGCGGAGGAGACGACCAACGCGAACCTTCGCAGGCGCGCTCGTGTCCTGCGGGAGCGTCTCCACCCCGAATCGATCACCGCCCGAGCGGTTCGCTCCGAAGCTGACCGCCGGGTCGAGTTCGAGCCCGCGGCCGACGGCATGGCGTGGGTGCACTTGTTCACGACGGCGCCCATCGCGCAGGGCATCGTCGAGCGCGTCGAAGCGGCCGCGGCGGAGTCACGTAAGGCGGGCGACACTCGCACCTGCGCTCAGCTGCAGGCGGATGCTCTCGCGGCGCTCGCGCTCACCGGTGTGACCCCGGACGACGTGATGTCGAGCCTGGTGCTTCCGCATCCGATCGAGGTCCAGGAGCACATCAAGCCCACCGTGCAGATCACCGTCCCCGCGCTCACCGTGGCCGGCGTCTCCGACGCACCCGGCATGCTCGACGGCTACGGTCCGATCGACCCCGAGACCGCCGCCCGCATCGCGGTGAACGCGCCAAGCTTCACCCGGATCCTCGTCCAACCCGAAACCGGCGCGATCCTCTCCGTCGGACGCAACCAGTACCGCGTTCCCGCCGACCTGCAGCGCGCAGTGCGCCTCCGGGACGGCACCTGTCGCGCACCAGGCTGCGGCAGACGCGCCCGGGCCTGCGACCTCGACCACTCGGTTGCCTGGGAGGACGGCGGGGCAACGGATGTCGGCAATCTCGCCTGCCTGTGTCGACATCATCACCGGATGAAGCATCTGCCCGGCTGGAACCTCGACCACGGACCCGGTGGCTTCCTCGAGTGGACGACACCCGACGGGAAGCACCATCGAACGGAACCGGATCCCGCACCGTTCTGAACCCCGCCGCAGTCCCTGAGCCTGTCGAAGGGTTCCTCGTGGGCACTTCGACAGGCTCAGTGACCGGGCTGGCCTGTGCTCGCACGCTTTCGGTCCCTGAGCCTGTCGAAGGGCACTCGGGTCGCGCCGCCTCGATGAGCGGGAGAGGTTCACCCGGAACGCTGAGGAGTCCTCGTGGGCACTTCGACAAGCTCAGTGACCGGGCTGGCCTGTGCTCGCACGCTTTCGGTCCCTGAGCCTGTCGAAGGGCACTCGGGTCGCGCCGCCTCGATGAGCGGGAAAGGTTCACCCGGATGGCCCGGTCCCTGAGCCCGTCGAAGGGCAGCTGAGCCGCGCCACCTCGGTCATCGGGCTAGGGTTCCCCGAATCACCCTCGATCGCTGAGCTGCGCCGCAGTGCGCCTGTCGACGGGTCCTCGGGGGCATTTCGACAAGCTCAATGGCCGGAAGGAGCCGCGTACCCCGTGTCGACGGGCAGCCGGGCGCCCACCACCGGGCGCTTGCCCGTGTCGACACCGGCGGCTACGATTGGTCCAACCAATCCACCGGAGGACGCCATGGCATCGACGCCACTGCCCGCACGCACCATCACCTTCGTCGGTATCGGCGCGATCGGCCTGCCGATGGCCACCCAGCTCGCCGCGGCCGGCCACCGGGTCACGGGCGTCGACCCCTTCCCCGCCGCACGGGAACGCGCGGACGCCGCCGGCATCAGCGCGGTCGAGTCGATCACCGAGGCGCCACAGGCCGACACCGTCGTGGTCATGGTCGCGACGCCCGACCAGCTCGCCGAACTCGTCACCCTCGCCCTCGCCGCCACCGATCCCTCCGGCCAGACCTGGATCATCATGAGCACCGTCGGCCCCGCCTCCGTCGTCGAGCAGGCCGCCCGTCTCGAAGCCGCGGGCGCAGCGGTCGTCGACGCACCGGTCACCGGCGGCGTGGCACGCGCCAGCACCGGCGAGCTCACCATGTTCGTATCCGGATCCCCCGCCGCCACCGCGGCCGCAGCGGAGCCGCTCGCCGCCCTCGGCACAGCCAGGCTCGTCGGCGAAGCCATCGGCGACGGCCAGGCGATCAAGGTCGTCAACCAGCACCTCTGCGCGGTGCACATCGCCGCTGCCGCCGAAGCCCTCGCCCTCGCGTCCTCGCTCGGACTCGACCCGGCGGCCGTCCTCCCCCTCGTCGAGTCCGGTGCAGCCGCGTCCTGGATGCTGTCGGACCGCGGACCCCGCATGCTGCAGGACACCGATGCCCCGGTGATGAGCCGCGTCGACATCTTCGTCAAGGACACCGGCCTCGTCGCCGATGCGGCGAGCGCCGCCGGAGCCGCGACCCCCGTCCTCGACGCGGCGCGCGAACGCTTCCTCGCCGCTGCGGCGTCCGGCCTCGGCGCACGCGACGACTCCCGCGTGATCGAGACCTACCAGGATGCCGGCCACCCCCGCCAGGAGACGCGCGCATGAAGACCCTGATCCTCGACGACGGCACGTCGCACCGCCCAGGAGCCCCACGCACGACGCCCCAGCCCCTCGGAGCCGCACGTTCCACCACCCAGGAGCCCCACGCATGAAGACCCTCATCCTCGACGACGACCCCACCGGCACGCAGTCGGCCTCCGGCGTCGACGTCCTGCTGGAGTGGGACGCCGACCTCATCGAGCAGGCCCTCGGCGGAGCCGACGCGGTCTACCTGCTCACCAACACCCGCGCCGTGCGGGAGGACGAGGCCGTCGCGCTCCTGGAACGCACCCGCGAGCAGGCGGCGGAGGCCGGCCGTCGTCTCGGAGAACGCATCCACATCGTCCTCCGAGGTGACTCGACCCTGCGCGGGCACGTGTTCGCCGAGACCGCCGTCTTCACCGGGGACCGCAGCGTCATCGTGTTCGTCCCGGCCTTCCCGGAGGGCGGGCGGACGACCATCGACGGCACCCACTACGTCCGGATCGGTGACGAGACACTGCCGGCCCACGAGACGGAGTACGCCCAGGACCCCGTGTTCCCGTTCCGCTCGGGACACCTGCCGGACTACGTGCGCGAACAGTCCGGGCGGGAGGCCGCCCACTTCGGTCTGGCGGGTCTTCGCGACGGCGCCGCCGAGTTCCGTGCAGCGCTCCGTGACGCCGCTCCCGGAACGGTGCTCCTTCCGGATGCGGAGACGGGAGACGACGTCCGGATCGTCGCGCAGGCCATCACGGCGGCCTGGGCCGACGGATCCGACGTGGTCGTCCGGTCGGCGTCCCCCCTCGCTGCGGCCATCGCGGGCGTCGAGAGCGACGGGCTCCTCCCCTCGCCGCTCGTCGCGGAGCCGGTCGCCGCGCTCCTCGTCTGCGGCTCCCACACCATCGGTGCGACGCGACAGCTTGCGCCCGTCGAGGCGGCGTTCGGCCCCGCCGAGATCGTCCCCACGAGCGACGCCCTCCAGGATGCCGCCGCCACCGGACGGGCCGTGGCGGACGCCGCTCGAGCGCGACTCACCGCGACGGGGTTCGCCGCGATCTCGTCCGAGCGGGAACGGGACGCCTCGCACAACACGCTCGACCACGGCGAGCGGGTGATGATCGCGCTGACGTCGGCGACCGCTGCGCTCCGACGATCGGTGGAGGTCGTCGTGTCGAAGGGCGGCATCACCTCCGCCGAGGTCGCCCGGGTCGGACTCGGCGCCAGACGCGCGCGCGTCCTCGGACAGGTGCTGCCCGGGGTCTCGGTGTGGAGCGTGGTGACACCCGAGGACGAGGAGAAGCTCTACGTGGTCGTCCCGGGGAACGTCGGCGACCCATCGACGCTCGTGGACGTCCTTGCGGCACTCGGCCGGACCGCCTAGCGTCCGAGGATCTCCGACGCGTTGTGGTCGATCCACGCCATCAAGGGCATCAGGTGCTCGTTGAGGTCGCGACCGCGGTCGCTCAGGCTGTACTCGACACGGGGCGGGATCTCGGGGTGTGCGACGCGGACGACGAGGCCGTCCTCCTCGAGCGTGCGGAGTGTCTGGGCCAGCATCTTCTCGCTGATGCCCTGGACCACCCGTCGCAGCTCACCCCAGCGATGGGTGCCGTCGGACAGCGCCAGGAGGACGAGGACGCCCCACTTGCTGGTCACGTGGTCGAGCACCGTGCGCGAGGGGCAGGCGGCAGGCAGGATGCCGTCGGTGAATCCGGGGCGTCTTCCCAGCTGCGTGTCTACGCTTGTCATGGCTCATTCCTTACTTATCGGACAGTAGCTTACCTCAAAGTGGGTACTGCAGATCGGGAAGTAATGTGATCGGAAGCGGGTTCCTCCTCAGCGAACCCCATCGAAAGGACCCTCACATGTCTCTCGTCGTCACCGGAGCCACCGGCCAGCTCGGCCACCTCGTCGTCGAGCACCTGCTCGCCCGCGGCACCGACCCCGCCACCATCGTCGCCACCGGCCGCCGGACCGAGGCGCTCGCCGATCTCGCCGCGCAGGGCGTCCGTACCTCGAAGGTCGACTTCGCCGACCCGGCCACCCTCGACGCCGCCCTCGAGGCCGGCGACACGGTCCTGCTCGTCTCCAGCAGCGAGGTCGGCCAGCGCGTCGCCCAGCACGCCGCGGTCATCGACGCCGCCAAGCGCGCCGGCGTCGCCCGCCTCGTCTACACGAGCGCGCTCCGTGCCGACACCTCCCCGCTGATCCTCGCCCCCGAGCACAAGGCGACCGAGGAGCTCATCCACGCGTCCGGCCTCCCCTTCACCATCCTCCGCAACGGCTGGTACACCGAGAACTACGGCCAGTCCGTCGACCAGGCCAAGGCGACCGGATCGTTCGTCGGGAGCGTCGGCGACGGTCTCGTGTCGAGCGCGTCGCGCACCGACTACGCGGAGGCGGCCGCCGTCGTCCTCACCACCGACGGACACGAGGGCAAGGCCTACGAGCTCGCCGGCGACGTCGCGTGGTCGCACAACGAGCTGGCGCAGGCGATCGGCGAGGTCATCGGCCGCGAGGTCGCGTACCAGGACCTCTCCCCCGAGGACCACCTGAAGGCCCTGCTGGCCGCCGGTCTCGATGAGGGCACCGCGGGATTCGTCGTCGCCCTCGACGGCAACACCCGTGACGGGCTCCTCGCCGACACGAGCGGCGACCTCGGTCGGCTGATCGGGCGTCCGACCACGCCCCTGATCGAAGGACTGCGCACGCTCGTCGCCTAAGCCGCGTCCACACCTCCTGCAATCAGCCGGGCCCGGAGCACATGCTCCGGGCCCGTTCGCGTGCGCTGACGCCACGGCTGGAGGAATCCGTTGCAGAAACGCGATCCGACGCACGAATCCGTCACCTCGATCCGGGTTATGCTCTCGATACCGCTAGCGCGCCGAGGATGACGCGCCGGCCAGACGGCACCACCGACGCTTCGAGCAGGTGATATGACGAGCAACGCGGACACGGTCTTCACCGGAGGCACCGTCTTCCGGAACGCCCTGCTCACGCCGCAGACCGGTGCCGTCGCCGTCTCCGACGGCCGGATCGTCGCTCTCGACGCCGACGCACACGCGGCGATCGGTCCCGACACCGAGATCGTGGACCTCCGAGGCGGTCTGCTGCTCCCCGGCTTCGTCGACGCGCACGTCCATCCGATTGAGGCCGGACTCGAACAGCTCGCGTGCGACCTGTCGGCCGAGCGCACCCCCGAGGAGTACCTCGCCACGATCGCCGCCTACGCCGAGGCCCACCCCGAGCGCCCGTGGATCGTCGGCGGCGGCTGGCAACAAGCCGCCTTCCCCGGCGGCACCCCGCTCGCCGCTGACCTCGACCGGGTGGTGCCGGACCGCCCCGTCTTCCTCCAGAACCGCGACCACCACGGTGCCTGGGTGAACACCGCGGCACTCCGCCTCGCCGGCATCGACCACACCACACCGGACCCCGCCGACGGCCGGATCGAGCGGGACGCGGACGGCACCCCGAACGGCATGCTCCACGAGGGTGCCCGCTCGCTCGTGTCCCGGTTCGTCCCCGTCGACACCGATGAGGACGTCGCGGCCGCCCTCATCGCAGCTCAGCAGACCCTCCACGGCTTCGGCGTCACCGGCTGGCAGGATGCGATCGTCGGCGACTACGGCAGTCACACCGACACGAGCGACGCCTACCTGCAGGCGATGGCGGACGGGTCACTCACCAGCGACGTCGTGGGGGCGCTCTGGTGGGACCGGGATCGTGGACTCGAGCAGATCGACGAACTCATCGCACGCCGCGACGCGATCGCACGCCGCGCCGCAGCCCTCGGGACGACGACCGGGCGCTTCACGGCGGGCACCGTCAAGATCATGCAGGACGGCATCCCCGAGAACCGGACCGCCGCGATGATCGACCCCTACCTCCGCACCTGCCACTGCGGAGACACCGCGCCCGAGCGCGGCATCTCCTTCCTGGAGCCCGCGACCCTCGTCGAGGCGGTCACGAGGCTCGACGCCGCCGGATTCCAGGTCCACTTCCACGCGATCGGCGACCGGGCGGTCCGCGAGTGCCTCGACGCCCTGGAGGCAGCGCGGGAGCGCAACGGCGAGAGCGACAACCGGCACCACATCGCGCACGTGCAGATCGTCCACCCCGACGACCTGCCGCGGTTCGCCCGACTCGGCGTCACGATGAACATGCAGGCGCTCTGGGCCACGTGGGAGCCCCAGATGGTCGAGCTGAACCTGCCCCTGCTCGGCGAGGATCGCGCCTCCTGGCAGTATCCGTTCGGCGATGCGGCACGACTCGGCACCCTGCTCTGCGCCGGATCGGACTGGCCCGTCACGACCCCCGACCCGTGGCAGGCCCTGCATGTGGCCGTCAACCGGACGCTGCCCGTCGACGATCCAGACCACCACCCCGAACCGCTCAACCCGGGACAGTCGCTGACGCTCGGAGCCGCGATCGCCGCGTACACGCACGGGTCCAACCGGATCGACCACCGCGACGACACCGGAGTGATCGAGGTCGGCGCCGTCGCAGACCTCGTCCTCGTCGATCGCGACCCGTTCGCCGGCCCCACCACCGAGATCGCGCACACCAGGACCGTCGGGACCTGGATCGCCGGACGCCGCGTCTTCACCTCCACCACCACATCAACCGAGCAAGGAACCTGACATGAAGAACCGATACCTGCTCCCGGCCGCACTCACGGCCGCCGCCGCGCTGCTGCTCACCGGCTGCGTCAACAACGAGGTCGCCACACCCGACGCCACCGGCTCAGCTGCCGCGGTGACCGTCGACAAGGCCGCCGAGGCACTGCTCCCCGACGACATCCGTCAAGCCGGCAAGCTCATCCTCGGCACCGACGCGACCTACGCGCCCAACGAGTTCAAGGACGCGAACGGCGACCCGATCGGTTGGGAGATCGAGCTCGCCGACGCGATGGCCGGCAAGCTCGGCCTCACCACCGACTACCAGGTGGCGAAGTTCGACAACATCATCCCGAGCATCACCGGTGGCAAGTACGACGTCGGGCTGTCGTCCTTCTTCGACACCAAGGAGCGTCAGCAGCAGGTCGACATGGTCGACTACTTCACGGCCGGGATCCAGTGGGCGACCCTCGCGGGCAAGTCCGTCGACCCCGACAACGCCTGTGGGCTGAAGGTCGCCGTCCAGAACGGCACGACGGAGGCCCTCGACGACGTCCCCGCCAAGTCACAGGCCTGCACGGACGCCGGCAAGCCCGCGATCGAGGCCCTCGGCTACGACACGCAGGACGAGGCGACGGCAGCGGTCACGCTCGGCCGCGCCGACGCGATGACCGCCGACTCCCCGGTCGTGCAGTACGCCGTCCAGCAGAGCGACGGGAAGCTCGAACTCTCCGGTGACGTCTACTCCACGTTCCTCTACGGCATGCCGATCGCCAAGGACCGTGGCGACCTCGGCAAGGCCCTCCAGGCCGCCCTGCAGTCCCTCATGGAGGACGGCACCTACGGCTCGATCCTGAGCAAGTGGGGCGTCGAGTCCGGTGCCATCGACAAGATCGACATCAACGGCGCGACGAGCTGACCGTGAGCGACTCCAGAACCACCGGAACGGCGTCCGCGCCCCCGGTGCCGTTGAAGGTCGTCAAGCTCCGCCATCCGTGGCGGAACGTGTTCGCCGTCATCATCGTGCTGTTGCTCGTCGCCTTCGTGGTCGACGCGGCGACGCGACCGGCGTACGACTGGCCGGCCGTCGGCAAGTACGTCTTCGACCGGCGGATCACCATGGCAGCGCTCATCACGCTGCAGCTGACGGTGTACTCGATGATCGGCGCCATCGTCCTCGGCGTCGTGCTCGCGATCATGAGACTGTCGCCGAACCCGGTGCTCAAAGCCATCGCATGGGGCTTCGTCTGGCTGTTCCGCGGGACGCCGGTCTACGTGCAGCTGGTCTTCTGGGGCCTGCTCGCGACGATCTACCCGACGCTCAACATCGGACTGCCGTTCCTCCCGCCGATCGCGCAGCTGCCGACGGACGCCGCGCTGAACACGTTCTGGATCGCCGTCATCGGGCTGGCGCTCAACGAGGCCGCCTACATGTCGGAGATCGTGCGCGCCGGTCTGCTGTCGGTGGACCGCGGACAGGAGGAGGCGTCGACGGCGCTCGGGATGAGTTGGGCGCAGACGATGCGGCGGGTCATCCTGCCGCAGTCGATGCGGATCATCATCCCGCCGACCGGCAACGAGGTGATCTCGATGCTCAAGACCACCTCGCTCGTGACGGCCGTCCCGTTCACGCAGGAGCTCTACACGAGGTCGCGGGACATCTCGTCCGAGACGTTCAACCCGATCCCGCTGCTCATCGTCGCGTCGCTCTGGTACCTGCTGTTCACCTCGATCCTGATGGTGGGTCAGTACTTCCTGGAGAAGCGGTTCGCGCGCGGGCTCACCAGGATCGACGCGGGGGCACCGGTCACGACCGAGGCCATCCAGGTCCAGGAGGCCGAGGCGCGCGCCAAGCAGAGTCCTGCCGACGGCGAGAGCGGAGAACGACGATGACGATCACGGACACGACCGACATGGTCCGCGCGGAGGGCGTGGTGAAGTCCTTCGGCTCGAACACGGTCCTCAAGGACATCTCGCTCACGGTACGACGCGGCGAGGTGATGTGCCTGGTCGGGCCGTCGGGCTCCGGCAAGTCGACCTTCCTGCGCTGCATCAACCACCTGGAGCGGGTCGACGGCGGACGGTTGCTCGTCGAGGGTGACCTCATCGGCTACCGCGAGCGGGGCGACAAGCTCTACGAGTTGAAGCCCAAGGAGGCGGCGAAGCAGCGGCGCGACATCGGCATGGTGTTCCAGCGGTTCAACCTGTTCCCCCACATGACGGCGCTCGAGAACATCATCGAGGCACCCATGCAGGTGAAAGGCCAACGGCGCGCGGTCGCCGAGCAGCGCGGCCGGGAACTCCTGGACCGGGTCGGTCTGAGCGACAAGGCGGCGGCGTACCCCGGCCACCTGTCAGGCGGTCAGCAGCAGCGGGTCGCGATCGCGCGGGCCCTCGCGATGGACCCGAAGCTCATGCTGTTCGACGAGCCGACCTCGGCACTCGACCCGGAGCTGGTCGGCGAGGTCCTCGACGTCATGAAGGGACTCGCGAAGGACGGCATGACGATGATCGTCGTCACGCACGAGATGGGGTTCGCCCGGGAGGTGGCCGACTCACTCGTGTTCATGGACGGCGGCGTCGTCGTGGAGACGGGAGCACCCCGCGAGGTGCTCGCCAACCCGCAGCACGCCAGGACGCGGGCGTTCCTGTCGAAGGTGTTGTGAGCACGAACGCCGCCCGCTCCCCCAGACTGGGGCGAGCGGGCGGCGTTCCACCCGAGGACGGGCGGGCGAAGGGGCTCAGTGGAGCTTCTTCTGGACTTCCTTCTGGGCCTTCGCCGTGGCCTTCTTCGCGTTCTTCACGGCCTTCTTGCGCGCCTTCTCGACGCGAGGGTCGTTCCAGAACTCTCCTGCGGCGTGCTTGATCTCGCGGTACCGGGTGCGTCCGGCCTTCGCGCCGAGCGTGTAGGCACCGAAGGCGATGAGGCCGACGATGATGAGGAGGATCTTCTTACCCATGGTGTTGCTCCCTCTCCCACGGATCGCCGTGGGGCGTTGATGTGTCCCGATGGTTCATCCCGCGACACAGGCATTCTGCGACGCGCGGCTGCGGATCAGCCGATTCGGACGGGGGCTTGCAATTGCGCCGGCACGTCCGGATCAGTGACGGTCACTGGAGGACGCGCTTCGGCTTGGCGGCGCGGAAGCCGCCACCGACCTCGACGAGGACGGGGAGCTCGACGCCGAGCAGGCGGTCGAGCGACTCCACCGCCGTGCTGACGGTCTCCACCGCTGTGCGGGGCGAGACGCCGCGCCGGCAGGTGACGGCGACCTTGAGCGCCTGCGCCCGGTTCACCTCCCAGGCGGAGACGCGGACGGATGAGAACGCTTCGGTGTCGTCGAGCGCATCGCCGAGCGCGTTGGCCGCGACGTCCGTCTCGAGCACGATGTCGCCGTGCTCGACGGTCGCGCGATGCACGACGCCGGAACGGCCACGACCCTGACGCAGGACGAACGGGATGAGCAGGGCGGCGACGATCACGAGCAGCACGATCCCGACGATCGGGACGAGGACCGGGGCCGTCTGTCCGGCGTCCGCGCCGGGCGCAGCGGCGAACGGGTTCCAGGCGAACCAGCCGTCGATCGTGTCGAGCACCGCGTCACGGTTGTCGCGCCACCAGTCGGCGACGACGGGCACGGTGACGACGGCGAGCGCCGCCGCCCCGATCACGACGAACACGAGTCCGATGAGGAGGATGAGCAGACGGTTCAGTCCGCGGTTGGTGGAGTTCACTGTCCGACCTTCCCGTTGGACGAGATGGAGGTGGTCGCCCGGAGCGACGGCTGCAGGCCGAACGCGTCGAGGTCGGCGGCGACGGCGCGGTCGACCTCGGACCGGTCGACGGGCATGCCGCTGGCGGGGGTGATCCGGATCGCGGCGCTCCGCCGGCCGACGGCCACGGAGGTGCCGTCAGGATGCGTGGCAGCCGTCGTCGAAGCGCGCTGTGCGAGGGCCGACGCGATGACCTCGTCATCGACGACCGCGAGTACGCGCCCGGTCGACAACAGATGGCGGTGACGACGCCCCGGTCCGAGCGCGATCCCGATGAGGACCACCCCGAGCAGGAGCACGAGTGCGCCTGCGACGGCGAGGATGACGGGCTGCGTCGTCGGCAGGCTGGCCGCGGCTCCCGGGATCTCACTCGGGGCGACGAGGAGCGGGCGGACGCCGATGAGGGCGAGCACCGTCTCCACGGCGATCCAGAGCGCGACGAGCACGAGCAGGACCGCGAGGAGGATCGCGGCGGTCGAGCGCGGCGAGTGCAGTTCGCGGCGAGCCAGACGCCGGAGCACCCGCGTCGGGCCGGTGACCGGGGTCGTGGCTGCTGTTGCGGTCATGAGACGCGTCCTTCCTGGTCGATCTCGAGTCCGCTCACGCGGATGGAGACGCGCGAGACGCTCGAACCGGACAACTGCTCGACGCGAGCGGCGATGGCACCGGTGGCGGCCGAGACCCGTTCGACGATGGAGCCCCCTGAACGCTGGAGCGCGTCGGGGGTGGCCGAGACGCGCGCCAGTGGGATCGCGCGCATCGGCGAGGTGACGATGAGCGCGAGTGCACCCCGGTCGTCGGCGAGCTCGACCTTCACGCGTCCCGCCGGGACCCCGAGCGATTCGGCCGCGATGTTCACGGCGACGTGCTCGAGGGCCTTCGCGGTGATCCGCGTCCGGCCCGGCCCGCCGTGCGGGTGCACGACGGGAGCTTCGGCGACCGAGGGGACACCCCGGTCGAGGACGGCGGTGGTCATGACGAGACGCGCTTCCCGCGGACGGCGTCGACGATCGCGTTCAGATCGGTCTGGCCGGTGACGATGCGGGCCACGAGGGCGCCGATCCCCATCGCGACCGCGACGAACACGAACGCCCAGAACCCGAAGGCCACCCAGCTGAGTGCGAGGACGGCGCCGATCAGGATGCCGGTGTTGGTTGCGGTCACTGGACTCGCGCCTCGGCGTTCTGGTCCTCGTCGTCGGACGGGATGAAGACGTCGCTGACGGTCACGTTGACCTCGGTGACCTCCATGCCGACGAACTGCTCGATCGCGCGGATGATGGAGGCACGGACCTCGCTCGCGACGGCCTGCAGGTCGACCGGGTAGTCGGCGACGATCACGACGTCGACGGCGACCTGGGTCTCGCCGACCTCGACGCGGATGCCCTGCGACAGGTCGGAGGAGCCGATGGCGTCGCGGATGGCACCGAAGGCACGGGCTGCGCCACCACCGAGGGCGTGCACGCCGCGGACCTCGCGGGCTGCGATGCCGGCGATCTTCGCGACCACGCCGTTGTCGATGACCGTCTTGCCGTGGGTGTTCGTCTGCGTGGCGGCGTTGTTCTCGCCGACGACACCCTTCGTGACGGTGGGCTTCGGGGAGTTGGTGGTGTTCGACATGGTGTTGCCCTTCCTGGTTCGTCTCGAGCGAGCGGTTGATCGCTTCGTTGGTGATAGGACGCAACCATCGCACCGATCGTCACGGTCGATCTCGAAGCTCGTGAGGAGACCGCGAATCAGGCACCGCACCGTGACGAATCGGCGTCGACCTCCGTCGCCCATCCGAGGATCTGTTCGTCGCCGCGCGCCGCTAAGATTGGTGGGTCCGGCATCCCACCACTTCCTTTGGAGTCCTGCCCTCGTGACGACCACCACCCCCACCAGCTCCGCCGTCGCCGACACCGTCGAGAACGCCGTCGCGACACCGGACCGCGAGCAGCCCTACGGCGCCCTCGGCCTGAAGGCCGACGAGTACGCGAAGATCCGCGAGATCCTCGGCCGTCGTCCCACGAGCGGCGAGCTCGCCATGTACTCGGTCATGTGGAGCGAGCACTGCTCCTACAAGTCCAGCAAGATCTACCTGCGCCAGTTCGGCCAGAAGGTCACCGACGACATGAAGAAGAACCTCATGGTCGGCATGGGCGAGAACGCCGGCGTCATCGACGTCGGCGAGGGGTGGGCCGTGACCTTCAAGGTCGAGAGCCACAACCACCCCTCCTACATCGAGCCCTTCCAGGGTGCGGCCACGGGCGTCGGCGGCATCGTCCGCGACATCATCTCGATGGGTGCCCGACCGGTCGCCATCATGGACCAGCTCCGCTTCGGCGACATCGACCACCCCGACACCGCGCGCGTCGTGCACGGTGTCACCGCCGGCATCTCCTCCTACGGCAACTGCCTGGGCCTGCCGAACATCGGCGGCGAGACCTACTTCGACAAGGTGTACCAGGGCAACCCGCTCGTCAACGCCCTGTCGGTCGGTGTCCTGCGTCACGAGGACCTCCGCCTCGCCAACGCCTCGGGCGTCGGCAACAAGATCGTCCTCTTCGGTGCCCGCACCGGTGGCGACGGCATCGGCGGCGCCTCCATCCTCGCGTCCGACTCCTTCGACGCGAACGGCCCGACGAAGCGTCCGGCCGTCCAGGTCGGCGACCCGTTCGCCGAGAAGGTGCTCATCGAGTGCTGCCTCGAGCTCTACCGCGACAGTCTCGTCGAGGGCATCCAGGACCTCGGTGCCGCCGGCATCTCCTGCGCCACGAGCGAGCTCGCAGCGAACGGCGACGGCGGCATGTTCGTCGAGCTCTCGCACGTGCTGCTGCGCGATCCCTCGCTCACGCCCGAGGAGATCCTCATGTCGGAGTCGCAGGAGCGCATGATGGCCGTCGTCGAGCCGGGCAAGCTCGACGCCTTCCTCGCGGTCACCGACAAGTGGGACGTCGAGACCTCCGTGCTCGGCGAGGTCACCGACACCGGTCGCCTCGTCATCAACTGGCACGGCGAGGAGATCGTCAACGTCGACCCCTCGACCGTCGCGGTCGACGGCCCGGTCTACGAGCGCCCGGTCGCCTACCCCACCTGGATCGACGCCCTGCAGGCCGACTCCGCGTCGGCCCTCCCCCGCACCGACGCCCCTGCCGAGCTGGAGCAGCAGTTCCGCTCACTCCTCGGCTCGGCGAACCTCGCCGACAAGAGTTGGATCACCAACCAGTACGACTACTACGTGATGGGCAACACGGCGCTGTCCTTCCCCGACGACGGCGGCATGATCCGCGTCGACGAGGAGTCCGGCCTCGGCTTCGCCATCGCGACCGACGCGAACGGCCGCTACTGCCAGCTCGACCCGCGCCAGGGCGCGCAGCTCGCGCTCGCGGAGGCCTACCGCAACGTCGCCGTCACCGGTGCCGTCCCGGCCGCCGTCACCGACTGCCTGAACTTCGGCTCGCCGGAGAACCCCGAGGTCATGTGGCAGTTCTCCGAGGCCGTCGCCGGCCTGTCGGACGCCTGCCTCGAGCTCGGCGTGCCGGTCACCGGCGGCAACGTGTCGTTCTACAACCAGACGGGCGACGTCCCGATCTTCCCGACGCCCGTCGTCGGCGTCCTCGGCGTGATCGACGACGTCGCGCGCCGCATCCCGAGCGGATGGCAGGACGAGGGCGACAACCTCTACCTCCTCGGCACCACGTCACTCGAGCTCGACGGCTCCGCCTGGGCCGGGACGATCCACGACCACCTCGGTGGCCTGCCGCCGAAGGTCGACCTCGCCGGCGAGAAGACGCTGGCCGAGCTGCTGCACGCCGCTGCCAAGGAGGGCCTCGTGTCCTCCGCCCACGACCTCTCCGACGGTGGTCTCGCTCAGGCGCTCGCGGAGAGCGTCATGCGCTTCGGTGTCGGTGCCCGGGTCTTCCTCGGTGAGCTGCTCAGCCGCGACGGTGTCGACCTCACGACCGCGCTCTTCTCCGAGTCGACCGGTCGCGTCATCGTGTCCGTGCCGCGCGAGGACGACGTCAAGTTCCAGGGCCTGTGCGAGGGTCGCGGCTACCCGGTGCTGCGCATCGGCGTGACCGACGCCTCCGCCGTGGGCGACGCGACGGAGCCCGCCCTCGAGATCCAGGACGTCCTGACCATCCCGGTCTCCGAACTGCGCCGCGTCTCCAAAAGCGTCCTCCCGGAGCGGTTCGGCCCGGTCATCGGCTGAGCGACCCGCCTGCACACAGCCCCTGCGCCCGACGGTGTGGGGGCTGTGCTGTGTCAGGAGAGGCCAGCGCGGCGCCGACGCGTGAGCTGCATCGAGGTGGCCGCTCCGTCGCCAGAGGATCAGATCGCCGGGTGGGCGGATACCCGAAACCCACCCACCCGACTCACCACCGGGCGCCCAAGCCAGGAACCCGAATGTCCTGACCGGCGTCTCCGGCAGTGGTGTCGCAAGCGACGACTTCAGCATATCAGCATTTGGAATGCTTCACGGAAGCGTCGCGGCCATCCCCCACAGTCGTTCCACGGCCAGTTCCGCAGCGATCGCGTCCCCCTCCGCGACCGCATCCCGGAGGATCGGGAAGTCCACCGCGAGTGACGGCCAATCGAGCCAGTCGGTGTCGGCGGTGACCTCGAGTTGCGGCGACAGCAGCGCGAGTGCGTCGCGAGCGGTCGTGACCAGGATGCGATTCGGGCAGAGGGCGACGAGATGGTCCATGAGCGGCCACGAGAGCTCGGCGTAGGCGACCGGGTCCTGCAAGCCGATCACTCGCGACACCTCGTCCAGCTCGGCGACGAGCGCCGCTCGGTCGGCATCCTCGAGGACGGGCACGGTCACCCGCGTCACGCCACCCAGCAGCGCCCCGAGCGTCTGGAAGAGATGGATCCGCCGATGGCGGGGTCTGCTGGCCGTCGAATCTGCCGACATGCGTCCCACCTTCCTGCCGCTCCGAGGTACGCCGTGCGCGCCAGGATAGCAAGGCTCGGCGCACCCGGCTGCACCTGTGCATCCGGCATGTTCACCAACACATGAGGCACAAAACTATCCAACACACCTTGGATATCGGTATTCTGAACTGGTCATATCCCAGCTCGACGATCGGAGTCCCATGCCTGTTCCCAAAACCGTCGAGACGAGCCCTCGGAAGCTCCTGCGCGACATCGTCTTCGAGCAGCTCCTGACCGCGATCGAAGACGGCACCCTCGAGCCCGGCGAGCGCCTCAACGACGAAGAGCTCGAGAAGTGGCTCGGCGTCTCGAGGACCCCGATCCGCGAAGCGATCAGCAAGCTCGCCGACATCGGACTGGTCGAAACCGCACCGCAGCGGTACACCCGCGTCGCGAAGCCCACCGCCGAGCAGTACGCCGAAGCACTGCGCCTCCTGAACGGCTTCCACGAGCTCAGCGCACGGTGGAGCATCCCGCAGTTCACCGACGAGGACGTCGCGGCGTTCCGCGAACTCGGCGACGCCGTGCTCGCGGACATCGAAGCGCGTGACAAGCACGTCCTCCGGTCGTCCTCCGCCTTCGCCGACTTCATGGTCGAGCGTTCGGGCAACTCGCTGCTGCAGCAGGTCGCCCGTCAGATGAACACCCGGGTGACCTACACCTCGCTGCCGACGATCGACTTCTTCCAGTGGGACATCTTCGCCGCGTACGTCACCGGGCTGGTCGCGGCCGCCGAGGCACGTAGCGCCGAGGAGGCCGAGCGCGTCATGCGCAAGCAGGCCGAGGCCACCGACGCCTTCCTCGAGCAGGTCATCGCCGCCGGTGGAGGACTGCCCGCCGCGAGCTAGCCTGCGAACAGGACCATCGAGCCGCAGATCGTCACAGAGCCGCCTCCCGATCGGGAGGCGGCTCTGCACGTTGTACGGTGGACCGTCGGTCGCGTGACCGCGCATCATCTGGCCACGGACCCGATCGGAGCACTGCAGTGGGGATCCTCCTCTGGCTCTTCGACGCGACGTTCAGGGTCGGCGACCAGGTGGTCCTCTGGCGGGAGGTCGTCGGCAACCTGTTCGGCCTGGCGAGCGCCCTCGGCGGCATGCGTCGCCGCGCCTGGGCCTGGCCCGTCGGCATCATCGGCAACGCGCTCCTCCTGACCGTCTTCCTCGGCGCGGTCTTCCACACGCCGAACCCGACCAACCTCCTGGGGCAGGCGGGCCGCCAGCTCATGTTCATCGTCGTGTCGATCTACGGCTGGGTGCAGTGGCGACGGGTCGAGCGGGTCGAGGCGACGACCGGTCCGGTCGCCGTGATCCGGCCCCGCTGGGCCGGCTGGCGGGTGCGGCTCGTCCTCGTCGGCCTCCTGCTCGGCGGCACGCTGCTCCTGATCCCCGTGTTCCGGGCACTCGGTTCCTACGAGCCGGTCTGGGCCGACGCGTGGATCTTCATGGGCTCCCTGCTCGCGACCTGGGGGATGGCGAAACGCTGGGTGGAGTTCTGGCTCATCTGGGTCGCGGTCGACCTCGTCGGCGTACCGCTCCTGTTCGGCGCCGGGTACTGGGTCTCGGCGTCGATGTACCTGTTCTACGGGGCGTTCACCCTCGCCGGTTTCTTCGTGTGGGCCCGCGGCGAGCGCGTCGCCACGTCGCGCTGAGCTGACGCCTCGGTGCCGGCGTCCGGGCCGCTCGGCGGGAACGTGACGGTCACCACCAGCCCACCCTCCGACCGCGCGGTGAGCTCGAGCGCAGCCCCGTGCACCTCGGCGATGCTCTCCACGATGGCGAGCCCGAGCCCGCGTGACCGCTCCGGACCCCGCGCGACCCGGCCGCCGGCGCGGTAGAACGGTTCGGTGAGCCTCGCGACCACGTCCACCGGGATCGACTCCCCGGAGTTCTCGACCCGGAGGACCACCGCGCCGCCCGCCGGACCGCCCGACCGGCGCACCGAGACCCGCACGAAACCACCGTCGACGTTGTGCCGGACGGCGTTCTGCAGGAGGTTCCCGCACAGCTGGTGCAGCATGGCCTCGTCGCCCCAGACCGCGAGGTCCTGCACCTCGGCCGTGCAGTCGATCCCGCGCGCTCGAGCCGCGGAGGCTGCGGCGACGCTTGCCTCGGAAGCCAGCTCTCCGAGTGCCACGTTCTCACCCCGCAGCTCCGAGTGCTCGAGGTCGGCGAGGTCGAGCACGGCCTCGACGGTCTGGATGCTGCGCGTGTTCGTCTCACGGAGCCGGGCGATGAGTCCCCTGACGGTGTCGTCGTCGAGGTCGTCGCTGGTCGCGGCGACGTCGAGCATCGCCTGGGTCGTCGCGAGCGGGGTCCGCAGCTCGTGCGAGGCGTTCGCCGCGAACCGTTGGTGGGCGCGGAACGATCGGTCGAGCCGCTCGAGCATGTGGTCGAAGGTGTCGGAGAGGTCGGTGATCTCGTCCCGCGGGCCGGCGAGGGCGACCCGATGGTCGAAGGATCCCGTCGCCGCCCGCTGCGCGGCCACGTTGATCGCGTGCAGCGGGCGCAGCAGCCGGCCCGACAGGATCCAGCCACCCCACGCGCTCGCCGCCGCGAGGACGACGAGCACGATGAGCGACCAGACGAGGAGCGTGTTCAGGATGTCGCTCTGGTCCGAGACGACGAGGGCCGCAGTACCGTTCGCCGAGGTCAGCCCCTCGGCCGGCTGGTAGGTGGCCGCCCCGGCGACCTCAGTCGGCGCGGTCGCCCGCCAACGGGTCGCGCCGTCCATGGCCTCGTCGGCCCGCACCGCGGTGATCGCGTACGTCGGGACGTACCGCATGAAGGCGTAGATGAGCGCGAGCATGATCGAGCCGGCGACGGTGAACAGCAGCGCGTACGTCAGCGTCAAGCGCAGACGCACCGTCAAGCGGTTCGGGCGGCTGAGCAACCCCGCTGCGTCGGAACGCGGCATCAGTCGCCCTCGATCCGGTAGCCCGCCCCCGGGACGGTCGTGATCACCCACGGCGAGCCGAGGCGTCGGCGGAGGTTCGAGATGGTCACGCGGATGGTGTTCGTGAACGGGTCGACGTTCTCGTCCCAGGCCTTCTCGAGGAGGGTCTCGGCGCTCACGACCCCGCCGTCGGCGAGCAGCAGCTGCTCGAGGACCGCGAACTCCTTCCGTGACAGCTTCACGTACACGCCGTCGCGGAAGACCTCCCGCCGGAACGGGTCGACTCGCACTCCGGCACGCTCGAGGACCGGAGGGCGCGACTCCGCCGTGCGCCGGGCGAGCGCGCGGAGCCTGGCCACGAGCTCCGGGAACTCGAACGGCTTCACCAGGTAGTCGTCGGCGCCGAGGCCAAGGCCGGACACGGTGTCGTCGAGTCGACGTGCCGCCGTCAGCATCATGACGCGGACACCGGGATGCTCGGCGACCACCGTTCGGCACACCTCGTCGCCGTGGGTGCCCGGCAGGTCCCGGTCGAGGAGCAGGACGTCGTAGTCGTTGATCGTGAGCGCCTCGAGCGCTGCGTCGCCGTCGTGCACGACGTCCGCGGCGATCGCCGCCTGCCGGAGACCGGCTCGGACCGCCTCGGCGAGGTAGACCTCGTCCTCGGCAACCAGGACGCGCATGATGTTCCTCTCGATGGGGTGTGGGGACTCCGGGATCGTACGGACGCTGATCGAGCAACCCCCGAGTGTCGGCTATCTATCGTGCCGTTCGAGACGTTCAGAGAACGTCAACGTTTTCCTTGACGCCCCGACAACGCGCCGCCGAGTGGACTGGTCGTCACCAGTCAGCCCCACCCACTGAGGAGAGCAGATGTCCGACATCACCATCACCCGTTCCGTCCGCCGTCCGGCCGGCAGACTCGCCGCATTCATCGCGATCCCGTTCCTCATCGGATCGTTGGCGGCCTGCAGCTCGGGCTCGCCCGACTCGAGCAGCCAGACCCCGAAGGCGGTGCAATCGTTCGACGACTGGCAGGTCGCCTTCGCCTCCTGCATGCGCGATGAGGGGGTCGACATGCCCGACCCCGAGCAGAACGGCTCTGGCGGTGCGTCCGTGACCCTCGGCGACGGAGACCAGGATGCCTTCCAGGACGCCTCCGCGACCTGCATCGACCGTCTCGGGACGCCTCCAGTACCCACCGGAGGAAACCCCGCGGTCGCCGACGCCTTCGAGCAGCAGCTCGAGATGGCCGAGTGCTTCCGCGAACAGGGATACGAGATGGCCGACCCGGTGGAAGGGCAGGCCATGCAGATCCCCTCCGACGTCACGGAAGAGGTGATGGAAGCCTGCGGTCTCTCGTCCGACTCGAGCGCGCCGCTCGGCTCCACCGACCGATGAGCAACCGACGACGAGGGGTCGTCGTGGCCGTCTGCGTCGGCGCCGTCCTGCTTGCAGGCGGCGCCGCCGCGGCGGTCACGCTGGCACCGACGCAGGGGACGAACCAGGAAGAGCCGGTCAGCAGCATCCGCACCGGCACCGCACCGATCACCGCCGGCGACCTCGCGGGCACGACGCAGGCGAGCGGCACCCTCGACTACGCGGACCAGCGCACCATCGGCGGTGGAGCCGGGATCGTCACGGCGGTGCCCGCTCCCGGCAGCACGGTCTCGCTCGGCGGCACCCTCTACGCCCTCGACAACGTCCCGGTCGTGCTCCTCCACGGACCGCTCCCGACCTGGCGGGCGTTCGAGTCCGGTATGACCGACGGACCGGACGTCCGGCAACTCGAGATGAGCCTCGCGGCCCTCGGCTACTTCGACCGTGAACCGGACGACGAGTTCGCCGCGTCGACCGTGCGTGCCATCGAGCGGTGGCAGAAAGCCCTCGGCGTCGAGGAGACCGGACGCCTGGAGCTCGGATCGGTCGTCTTCATGACGGGCGACGTGCGGATCGCATCGGTCGACGCCGCGGTCGGCACCACCGCCTCGGACAAGATCGTCACCGTCTCGTCCCTCGTGAAGCGCATCGACGTCCCGCTGAAGCTCGCCGATCAGCGGCTCGGCGTCGTCGGGACGAAGGTCGACGTCAACCTCCCCGGCGGACAGCGGACGACCGGCACGGTCACCGATGTCGGCGTCCCCACCGAGTCTGATGCGGACGGACAGAAGAAGGTCACGATCCCGGTCGGCATCACGCTCGACGATCCGGCGGCCGCAGCCGATCTGCAGCGCGCGACCGTGACGGTCGGCTTCCCGACGGAACGACGTGAGAACGTCCTCTCCGTCCCGGTGGAAGCGCTCATCGCGATCGATGACACGACGTTCGGCGTCGAGGTCGTCGAGGGGAACGGGAAGCGCCGTCAGGTCCCGGTCACGACCGGTCTGTTCGCCGATGGTCGGGTCGAGGTCTCAGGCGACGGCATCCGCGAAGGTCTCGACGTCGTGGTGCCGGTGTCATGACCGAGACCATGACGGCATCGTCCGCCGCAGCCGATCGGCCGGCCTGTCCACCGATCATCCACCTCGAGGGCGTCACCCGCGAGTACGGTGAGCCGCCCACGCTCGCGCTCGCGGGTGTCGACCTGACGGTCGAGGAGGGTGAGTTCGTCGCCATCGTCGGACCGAGCGGCTCCGGGAAGTCGACGATGCTCAACCTCATCGGGACCCTCGACCGACCGACCGGTGGGACCGCCCGCATCGCGGGTTCGGACGTCGGACGCCTCTCCGACGCGAAGCTCTCGGCCCTCCGCGCGTACCGCATCGGCTTCGTCTTCCAGCAGTTCCACCTCGCCGACGGCTCGACCACGGTCGACAACGTCGCCGACGGCCTCATCTACGCCGGGGTCCCCCGGGCCGAGCGCCGTCGTCGCGCGGTCGTCGCCCTCGAACGCGTCGGCCTCGGCCACCGTCTCGGTCACCGCCCGACCCAGCTCTCCGGCGGTGAGCGCCAGCGGGTCGCGATCGCACGCGCCGTGGTCGGTGACCCGCCGTTGCTCCTCGCCGACGAACCCACCGGCAACCTGGACTCCGTGTCCGGCGCGAGCATCGTCGAACTGCTGCACGAACTCCACGAGGCCGGCACGACCATCGTCGTGATCACGCACGACGCCGAACTCGCTGCGCGACTCCCCCGCCAGGTGGCGATCCGCGACGGCCGGATCGTGAGCGATTCGGGGCTGGCCGCATGAACGAGGACCACATGAACGCCGACCACGATCGACGGTCGCGGCTCCTCGGTCGCGACGTCCTCCGGCTCGGGACGACGGGTCTGCGGGCACGGCCGACGCGCGCGGTCCTGTCCGCCCTCGGGATCGCGATCGGCATCGCGGCGATGATCGCGGTCGTCGGCATCTCCTCGTCCAGTCAGGCCAAACTGCAGGCGCAGCTCTCCGCTCTCGGGACGAATCTGCTGACCGTCCAACCGGGCCAGAACCTCTTCGGTGAGGCAGCGACCCTGCCCACGAACACCGTCGGCAAGGTGGGACTGGTCGACGGTGTGGAACAGGCCGGCTCCGCCGCAGTGCTGAACGGCGTCCTCGTCTACCGCAGCAGCCTCATCGACCGGGCGTCGAGTGGGGGCCTCGGCGCAGCGGCGGTGACGGAGAGCCTGTTGGACGTCGTGGGCGGTACCCTCGCCACCGGTGAGTGGCTGAACCGGGCGACGGCGAGCTACCCCGCGGTCGTCCTGGGGTCGAAAGCCGCGGAACGGCTGGGTATCGCTACGGTCGGCTCGATGATCCAGCTCGGCGACCAGTACTTCACGGTGGTGGGCATCCTGGATTCGCTCGACCTCGCCCCGGAACTCGACACCACGGTGATGATCGGTGAGACCGTCGCCGCCGAACGCTTCGGGTACGACGGCAAACCGACCACGGTCTACGAACGGTCCTCCGACGAACGCGTCGAGGCCGTCCGCGAGCTCCTCCCCCGCACCGTGAACCCTGCTGCACCCGAGGAGGTCGAGGTCTCCAGGCCGTCGGACGCCCTCGCCGCCAAGCAGGCCGCCGACCAAGCCTTCACCGGTCTCCTCCTCGGACTCGGTTCCGTCGCCCTGCTCGTCGGCGGCATCGGGGTGGCGAACACGATGGTCATCTCGGTCCTGGAACGCCGACGCGAGATCGGCCTTCGTCGCGCCCTCGGGGCCACGCGGGGCCACATCCGGTCCCAGTTCCTCACCGAGGCACTCCTCCTCTCCGCGCTCGGCGGGGTCGCGGGCGCCGCGATCGGTACCGGCGTCACGAGCGTCGTCGCCGCGGTGAACGACTGGCCGACGGCGGTACCCCCGGAGGTGCTGCTCGCGGGCGTCGGCGCGACCCTGGTGATCGGGGCGATCGCCGGCCTCTACCCGGCGATCCGAGCAGCCAGGACGCCACCGACCTCGGCCCTCAGCGGCTGAGTCGGGGCCGCCGCCTGGCTGCTCCGACGCGGGCCCGCTCCAGGAGACCCTGGATCGGGCCCGCGCGGCCGGGTAGCGTGCAGCCCATGGACATCAGACTCGAGAACGTCGGGATCGCGGTCCGCGATCTCGAGGCGACGATCGCCTTCTTCACCGACCTCGGCCTCACCGTACTCGGCCGCGACACGGTGAGCGGCGAGTGGGCCGACACGGCCGTGGGCCTCGACGGCAATCACGCCAGGATCGCGATGTTGCAGACGCCGGACGGTCACGGACGCCTCGAACTCTTCGAGTACCTCCACCCGGACGCGATCGAGACTGAGCCGACACTGCCGAACGAGATCGGCATGCACCGCGTCGCATTCGCCGTCGACGACATCGACGAGGCGCTGGCGATCGCCGCCAGACACGGCTGCTTCCCGCTCCGTGGCGTGGCGGACTATCAGGGCGTCTACAAGCTCAGCTACGTGCGCGGGCCGAGCGGCATCATCGTCATGCTGGCCCAGGCGCTGCAGCCGGATCGATCCGGCGAGTCCGCCTGACGTCAGTCGGTGACCGACTCGGTCAGGGCGCGGACGATGGCCGGGAGCGTGCGCATCGCGAGCTCGCGCGGTGAGCCCTCATCGCCGTCCGGGTCCATGAGCACGGCCGTCTGGATGGCCGACTCGTAGAGGGCGACGACGATGTTCGCGATGTCGGGCGTCGGGATCGTGAACCGGACGTGTGCGAGTCCGGCCGCCTGGTCGAGCCACGCGGCGAGCTGGCGGCCGGCACTCTCCTGGTGCTGGAGGTAGCGGGCTGCGACGTCGGCGTCGCGCATCGCCAGCATCCGGAACTCCGACTGCACGAGGCACCAGCGGCGGTCGTCCGGCTGGAGTTCGAGGAAGGCACGGATCAGGGCCTCGAGCGAGCCCTCGGTGTACCGGCCCGCTGCATCGAGGAGCGACGGGCTGACCGCCTGCAGTCCGGCCTCCAGACGATCGAGTCGGAGCTGGTTCTCGCGTGATTCGAGGGCGAAGAACAACTCCTCCTTCGAATCGAAGTTGGAGTAGAAGGCGCCACGGGTGAAGCCCGCGCGCTCACTGATCTGCTCGACGGACGCCGCGTGGACGCCGAACTCGGCGAAGACCTCGTAGGCGGCGTCGACGAGCCGCTCGCGTGTCCGCTGCCGACGCGCGGACTCGACCGGAGCCTCGTCGCTCGGGGACTCGACCGCTTCGTGCACGCGCATCCTGACACCTTACTGACAGCTCGACCGACTTCTTGCCGATACACCACTGTATCCAATACAGTCGTGTATCGGATACACCGCTGTATCGATCCTGTTCGAATATTTCCGTCGGCTCGCCTGCAAGCAGCGCCGACCTCCCTAGGAGCGACGCGTGTCCTCACTGCTCTACACCCTCGGCCGCTGGGCGTTCGGCGCCCGCAAGCTCGTGCTGATCCTCTGGATCGCCGTGCTCGCCCTCGCGGGTGGCGGCGCGCTGCTCTTCAACCAGGGAACCGACAACGCCTTCTCCATCCCCGGCACGGAGTCGCAGGAGGCGCTCGACTCGCTCGACCACACCTTCCCGCAGGTGGCCGGTGCCTCGGCACAGATCATCGTCGTCGCACCGAAGGGCGACACCGTCGCGGACGCCGGGGTCCGGTCGGCGATCGACGACGCCGTCACCGCCCTGGGCGACATCGGGCAGGTCGAGCAGGCGGTCTCCCCCTTCGACGAGAACGTGACGGGGGCGGTCTCGGAGGATCAGCGGGCGGCGCTCATCTCGATCCAGTTCGACGGCGCGCAGACCGACATCACCGCCGCCACGATCAGCGACGTGGAGGACGCCGAGGCGAGCCTGGCGAAAGCACTCCCGGCCGGCGCGGAGTCCTCTCTCGGCGGGCAGCTCTTCAGCAACAGCCTCCCGACACTGAGTGTCATCGAGCTCGTCGGCGTGGTCGTCGCGCTCGTCGTCCTCATCCTCACCTTCGGCTCCTTCCTCGCCGCGGGTATGCCACTCATCACCGCACTGCTCGGGGTCGGCATCTCGATGGCGCTCATCTTCGTGGCGACGGTCTTCGGGCCGATCTCCTCCACGACGCCGATGCTGGCGCTCATGCTCGGACTCGCCGTCGGGATCGACTACGCGCTGTTCATCATCTCGAGACACCAGGACGGCCTGCGCAGCGGGCTCGACCCGGCCGAATCAGCCGCCCGCGCGACCGCGACGGCCGGTTCCGCCGTCATCTTCGCGGGCCTCACGGTCATCATCGCCCTCCTCGGGCTCGCGGTCGCGAACATCCCGTTCCTCACGACGATGGGTGTCGCCGCGGCTGTCGGTGTCGCGATCGCGGTCGTCATCTCGCTCACCCTCATCCCGGCCATGCTCGGCTTCGCCGGCGAACGCCTCCGGCCCAAGGCGAAGCGGGCCAGGAAGCGCGCGGCGGCCCGGGGCGCTGCCGAGCCGGTCGACGGCCCACAGGACTCGGTCCCCGCGCACCACACCGCGGTCCCTGAGCACCACCACGCGGTCCCTGAGCACCGCACCGCTGCCCCTGAGCACAACACCGCGGTCCCTGAGCCTGTCGAAGGGCACCCCAACCGCTTCTTCCTCGGCTGGGTGCGCGGCGTCACGCGACTCCCCATCGTCACGATCGTCGCCGTCGTCGCCGTCCTGGGCGCCCTCGCCATCCCCGCCCTGTCACTCCGACTCGCGCTCCCCGACGCCGGTTCCCTGCCGGAGGGCGACGGAGCCCGCACGACGTACGACCTCGTCTCCGAGCACTTCGGTGAGGGCTTCAACGGGCCACTCATCGTCACCGGCGGCATCGTCGGCAGTACCGACCCGCTCGGACTCATGGCCGACCTCAAGCAGGAGATCGAGGGACTCGACGGCGTCGCCGCCGTCCCGCTCGCCACCCCCAACGCGACGGCCGACACCGGGATCATCCAGGTCATCCCGAGCGGCAGTCCCGACTCCCAGGCGACGAAGGACCTCGTCGCCGAGATCCGAGGACTGCACCAGTACTTCCAGGACGAGTACGACGTCGACCTCCAGGTCACCGGGTTCACGGCCATCGGGATCGACATCTCCGACCGCCTCGGCGGCGCCCTCCTCCCCTTCGGTCTGATCGTCGTCGGCCTGTCGCTCGTGCTCCTGACGATGGTCTTCCGCTCCATCTGGGTACCGATCAAGGCGACCCTCGGCTACCTGCTGTCGGTAGCCGCGTCGTTCGGCGTCGTGGCCCTCGTCTTCGAGCACGGCGTGTTCGCCGAGGCCCTCCACGTCGCGAGGACCGGTCCGGTGATCAGCTTCATGCCGATCATCCTCATGGGTGTCCTGTTCGGACTCGCGATGGACTACGAGGTCTTCCTCGTCTCCCGGATGCGCGAGGACTTCGTCCATTCGGGACTCGCGAGGCGGTCCGTCGAGACCGGCTTCCTCGGCTCGGCGAAGGTCGTCACCGCCGCCGCCGTCATCATGTTCGCGGTCTTCGCCGCCTTCGTGCCGGAGGGCGACACGAACATCAAGCCGATCGCCCTCGGGCTCGCGGTCGGCGTCTTCGTCGACGCGTTCATCGTGCGCATGACCCTCGTGCCGGCGGTGCTCGCGCTCCTCGGCGACCACGCCTGGTACCTGCCGAAGTGGCTCGACCGCATCCTGCCGTCGTTCGACGTCGAGGGCGAGGGCCTGCAGCGCGAACTCGAGCTGCGCGAGTGGCGCAACGGTGACGAGGTCGCCATCGCCGCCGCCGGGGTCACCCTGGCCGGCGCGGACGGCCCGCTGTACGAGGACGTCGACACGACGGTCGCCGTCGGTGGCGTGCTCGCGGTGCAGGGCGCGCGCCCGGTTTCGGTCACCGCCCTCCTGCTGACGCTGGCCGGTCGCCTCGAACCCGACCACGGTCGACTCAAGGTCGCCGGCCTGGTCCTGCCGGTCCGCGCCGGGGCCGTCCGGTCCCGCGTCGCGTACGTCCGTCTCGACCACGGCGAACCCGTCGGGACGCTCGCTTCGGCGCTGGCCGAACGCCCGGCCGTCATCGTCCTCGATGGGGTCGACACCGTGCCGGACGACGACACGAGACGCGGACTGTACGAGCACCTCCTGACGGCGACCAGAGCCGCGGAACGCTCGCGTCGGCCGCTCACGATCGTCGTCGGCACCGCGGACGCGACCTCGCTCGCCGACGTCCTGCCGACCGCGGCGCCGGAGGTACTCGACCTCGACCGCGCCGCCAACTCCTCAACTCCCACCGCCATCGCTGAATCGAAGGTCGACGCATGAGCACCATCCTGAACCGCCTCGAACGGGCCCGCTCCGGCAAGGGCATCACGGTCGTCTCGATCATCGGCCTCATCCTCGTGCCGCTCGTCATCGCCGGCGGACTCGTCTGGGCGCTGTGGAACCCGGCGGAACGACTCGGTCAGGTGACCGCCGCCATCGTGAACGACGACAAGCCGGTGACCGTCAACGGCCAGACCGTGCCGCTCGGACGCCAGCTCTCCGCGGGCCTCGTCGACGGCGACCAGAAGACCAACTACACCTGGGTCATCACCGACGCGTCCGACGCGAAGGCGGGCCTCGCCGACGGTTCGTACACGGCCGTCGTGACGATCCCGGAGAACTTCTCGAAGGCGGCGACCTCGTTCTCGGGCGACGCCGCCGACGCCGAGCGCGCCCGCCTCGACGTCACGACGAGCGACCGCAGCAAGCTCGTCGACGACGCCATCTCCCAGACGATCACGCAGACCGCGGCCTCGCTCCTCGGTCGGCAGCTCACCACCACCTACCTCGAGAACGTCTACGTCGGGTTCAACACCCTCCACGACCAGCTCGGTGAGGCCGCCGACGGTGCGAAGCAGCTCTCGACGGGCGGACTCTCGCTCGCGCAGGGTGCGCAGCAACTCGCGAACGGCACCACGCAGCTCGCCACGGGCGCGACGCAGTTGTCGTCGGGTGCGACGCAGCTGAGTGACGGGGCCGGGCAGTTGTCGAACGGTCTCTCCGCGCTGTACGCCGGCACACAGCCCGACGCATCGACCGGCAGCCCCGGGCTCGTCCTCGGTGCAGCAAAGCTTGCCGGCGGTGCGAAGGAGCTGGCGGACCGCGTCTCGCAGCTCTCGACCGCCGCAGACGGCACGGCAGCCGCGACCACGCAAGTGGCACAGCAGCTCGCACTGCTCAGCGCCGGATGCGCCGCCTCCGGCGCGTCCGAGACGTACTGCGAGGGAATCGCGCAACTCGCCACGACCAGCGACGTGATCGCGAACGGCGGTTCCCTCGATCCCTCGAACCCATCGGTCGAGTACCCGGGGACCACGGCACTCGCGGCTGGAACCGCGGCGATCGCCTCCGGAGCGCAGGAACTCTCGACCGGTGCGGCGACCTTCTCCGCAAGCCTTCCCACGCTGGTGGACGGCATCGCCACCATCAACGCCGCTGCGGCACAGGTCGCGTCGGGTGCATCCGCCCTCGCCGACGGCGCCGCGCAGTCGGCGACCGGCACGACCCAGCTCGCCGACGCGTCGAACCAGCTTGCTTCGGGCGCCGGAACGTTGTCCGGCGGGATCACCTCGCTCGCGTCCGGGCTGCAGAGCGCGGTCGACAGCCTGCCGACCTACACGAGCTCCGACCGGCAGACGCTCGCGGACGTCGTCGCCGACCCGGTCTCGGCCGGCGATTCGGCGACGGTGTCCTTCGGCACGAACAGCGCTCCCTTCTACGCGGTCCTCGCGCTGTGGCTCGGCGCGCTCGCGAGCTTCCTCGTGCTGCGACCGGTGCCCACGCGGGCGTTCGGATCCACCCGCTCATCGCTGCGGCTCGCGCTCGGTGCCTTCGTGCCGGCGGGGGCGATCGGGATGCTGCAGGGCCTGCTCGTCGCCGTGATCACCGCACCGCTGCTCGACCTCGACGCGGGCGGCTGGCTCGCCTTCGCCGGGATCGCCGTGCTCGCGGGCCTCGTGTTCGCCGCGGCGAACCAAGCCCTCAACGCCCTCTTCGGCGGTGCGGGACGGTTCATCTCGATGATCGTCGCCATCATCGGCCTGGCGACCGGGATCATCGCGACGGTTCCCCAGGTGCTCGACCAGATCCTCACCTTCCTGCCGATCGCACCGGCGCTCGGTGGCCTGCAGGCGATCGCGATCGGCGACACGGGAGCAGCGGCCGGCGTCGTCGGCCTCGTCCTCTGGCTCTTCGGATCGCTCGCAGCGACGACGTTCGCGATCGCCCGGGCGAGGACCACCTCGGTGAAGGCGCTCGTCCCGGCCGTCGCCTGATGCCCGGCGAGAACCCCGCCGGTAAGCTGGGGTGATGAGCAGCAGCGAAGACCGGGAACTGGCCGAATGGGGCGAGCAGCGCAAGCGTCGTCAGCGGCTCATCGCCTGGGTCCTCGTCGTCGCGCTCGTCCTCGGTGGAGGCGGCGCGACCGTCCTCGGCTTCATCTTCAACTAGCCGACCGCCCTCCCTGCCCGGTCGCCAGCGCGGTGCGCTGACGCGAGCGCGCCCCACATGCGCGAGCGCGGGTCTCCGGAGGGTCGCGCTCACGCCCTGGACCCGCGCCCGCGCCGGAACCGAGCATCTCGGGTCAGCGCACCGCGCTGGCGCCGGAACCCGACGTCTCGGGCCAGCGCACCGCGCTGACCGTCGTCAGGGTCGGGCGTCGTGCAGGTCTCGCTGCTTGACGATGCGCTCCGGGTTCGCAGGGCGCATACCGACGATGATCTTGCCCCGCGCGTGCAGCCGCTCGAGATCCTCGAACGCGTCGATGATCAGGTCGAACGGGTAGAACGCCGAGACGACGACCTTCAACGCGTGGTCGGCGGCATACTCCGCGAGGCGTTGCAGCTGCTTCGTGGCGTGCGCGGCGAACTCCTCGTCCGGCTCGAGTGCGGCGAGCTCGATGGCCTTCCGATCCTCGCTCGACCGGTACTTCTCCGGTGGAACACCGAGCTCGAACGCGAGCTCCTGGCCGTCCTGACCGAAGTTGTCGATGAACGCCGTCACACCTTCGGGCGCGAGCTTGCGGATCCGATCCGCCATGCCCTCGCCATAGACGACCGGCTTGACGCCCTGCTCCCGCAGGAAGTCGTGATTGCGCTCACCGCACGTGCCGATGACCCGCACGCCCGCGAACTTCGCCAGCTGCGCCTCGATGTTCCCGACCCCACCGGCCGCCGCCGAGATGACGAGGGTGTCACCCTGCTTGAGGTGCAGCCCGTCGAGCGTCTCGAGCGCCGTCAGCCCAGCGAGGTAGAGCCCGCCGGCCTCCTCCCAACTCACCCGTTTCGGCTTGCGGACGAGGGACGACGCCGGGACGACGACCTGCGTGGCGTGGGCGCCGCGGACGGAGTGTCCGATCACCTCGTCGCCCCGCTTCCAGCCTTCGACGCCGGTCCCGACCTCGCGGATCAGTCCGGCGAAGTCGCTCCCCTGCCCCGTCGGCAGCTCGATCGGCACCGTCTCGGCGAGGTGCCCCTCGCGGACGAACGCCTCGATGTGGTTGATGCCGCTCGCGAGGACGTCGACCACGACCTCGCCCCATCTGGGATGCGGCATCTCGGACTCGATGAACTCGAGTACGTCGGGCCCGCCGTAGCGGGCATAGCGGAGTGACCTCGTCGTCTGCTTCGAACCGAACATGGTTCATCTTCCACCTGCCGGTCGCTAGCCGATCGAACTATCAGCTGGCTTACAGGTTCACCGGACGGCCTCGCATCACGACGCCCGCTCGCCCAGGAATGGGCGAACGGGCGTCGGCTGGCCCATTTTTGGGCGACTGAGACGGGTCAGCCCTTCACCGCTCCAGCGGTCAGGCCCTGCACGATGTACCGGCTCGCGAACGCGAACAGCACCATCGTCGGGATGATCGTCAGCACGGCGGCCGCCGACATGGAGCCCCAGTCGATGTTGTAGCTCGTGATGAAGCCGTTGAGCGCCGTCGGGATCGTCTTGTTCGCGTCGCTGTTGATGAGCGTCACCGAGAGGAACAGCTCGTTCCAACAGTTCACGAAGTTGAAGATGAACGCCGCCACGATCCCGGGCTTCAGCACCGGGACGAGCACCCGGAAGAGCGCGCCGAACCGCGAGCAGCCGTCGATCATGGCCGCCTCCTCGAGGGCGTCGGGGATGTTCTCGAAGAACCCTCGGAGCATGACGGTGCAGAACGGGATGCACACCGCGATGTAGATGAGAATGAGCCCGAACCGGTTGTCGACGAGCTTGAGCTGCGTCATCAGCAGGTACAGCGGGCCGAGCGCGATGAACGACGGGATCATCTGCGTGGCGAGGAACGCCAGCAGGATCGCCCCCTTGCTCCGGAACTCGAACCGCGCCAACACGTATGCCGACAGCATCGAGATGAAGGTCGCCACGACGGCTGCGATCGTCGCCACGATGAGGCTGTTGACGACGTAGGTGCCGAACTGCGCCTTGCTGAACAGGCCGAGGTAGTTCTCGATCGAGAACACCTCCGGCCAGTACGTCAGCGGGTAGGAGAAGATCGCGCCCGGCTTCTTGAACGAGGTGACGACGATCCAGTACAGCGGGAACACCGTGATGACGAGCCACAGCCCGAGGAAGAGGAACTTGACGACCTTCGCGGTCCGTGTCTCCTGGTCGATCATGCCTTCACCTTCTTCTCACGCATGGACAGCAGGTAGAACGCGGTGAACACCAGCAGGATCGCGACGACGATGAGGCCGATCGCGGAGGCCCGGCCGTAGTCGCCGCGCTGGGTGGTCGCGATCATCCAGGTCGTCAGGATGTGGGTCTGGTTCGCCGGACCGCCGCCCGTCATGCCGTAGATGATGTCGGGGAAGTTGAAGATCCAGATGACGCGGAGCAGCACCGTGAGGGCGAGCGTCGTGCGGATGTACGGGATCGTGATCTGGAAGAGCATGCGCGCCTTGCCCGCGCCGTCGAGCGCCGCGGCCTCGAAGAGGTCCTCCGGCACCGACTGCAGGGCGGCGAGGATCATGATCGCGAAGAAGGTGACGCCGTACCAGACGTTCGCGACGATGACGGCGAACATCGCGGTGTTCGGGTCGGCCAGCCACGGGATCGGGGTGTCGATCAGCCCGACCTTCTGGAGCAGGTCGTTGATCACGCCGAACTCGCTGTTGAACATCCAGCGGAACAGGATGCCGATGAGGAAGCCCGAGATGGCCCACGGGAAGAAGATCATCGCCTGGTAGAGACCGCGGAAACGGAACTTCCGGCGCAGCCACAGGGCGATGCCGAAGCCGATGACGAACTGCGGGACGATCGAGGCCACCACCCAGAGCACGGTGTTCGCGACGACCTTGCCGAAGGCCGGGTCGGCGAAGACGGCCAGGAAGTTGGCGAATCCCACCCACGACGTGTCGGTGAGGTTGGCGAGGTTCCAGTTGCGGAACGCCATCTGCGAGCCGGCGATCATCGGGTAGTAGATGAAGATCGCCACGAAGATGAACGCGGGGGCGAGGAAGGCGAGGAGGCCGAAGCCGCGGCGCACCGTGAAGGTGCGCCGCCGACGCCCGCCGGCGGTCCGCGAGGGACCGGCCGGGGGTGTCGGGGTCGCACGCTGCTGCGTGCGACCCGCTTCGTCAGTGGTGGTCGTCATGGACGGTTACTCGCTCTTCCACTTCTCGGTCCAGTACTCGTCCCAGCCCGCGAGGAGCTTCTCCGGCGTCAGCTGGCCGATGAGGACCTGCTGGATCTCCGAGTCGGACTTCTGGATCCATTCGGTCCACCAGGAGGAGCCGCGCGGCTGCGTGACGCTCAGGTAGGTGTCCGGGTTCTCGTTCATCGTGACGTAGCTGGCCCACGGGCCGGTCTTGTAGAAGTCGCTGTCCGCCGCGCTCTTGACGATCGGGACGAGGCTGTTCTCCTGGGCGAAGGTGGTGGCCTGCTTGTCCTCGGAGAGGAACTCGATGAGCTTCGCGGCCTCCGCTTTGTGCTCGCTCGACGCCGCCGTGCCCCAGCCGGCGGTCGCCATGGGCTGCGCAGCCTTGCCGGTCGGACCGGTCAACAGCGGAGCGGTGCTCCACTGCTCGGCCGTGATCGCCTCGGACTGCTCGACGGTCGCGATGACCTCCGGGTCCTGCAGGAGGAACGCGGTCGAACCGTTCGAGAAGCCTTCGACCATCTCGGGGTAGCCCCACGCGACGGACGACGGCGGCGAAGCCTCCTTGAAGAGGTCGAAGTAGGTGTTGACGGCATCGAGCGCCTCCGGTGCGGAGAAGATCGTGTCGCCGTTCGTCAGCTTGAACGCGTTCTCGGTGTCGAGGTCGTCGGCGACGTAGGCCTCGATGGCCGCGACGACGTTGCTGTTCGCGTTGGTGCCGCCACGGAAGGCGTAGCCGAACTGGTTCTTCGAGGGGTCCTGGATCGCCGAGGCCTGCTCGAGGAGGTCGTCCCAGCTCGTCGGGGGCCCGTCGAAACCGGCTTCCTTGATGAGGTCGGTGCGGTAGAACAGGCTCAGCCCGTAGAAGCCGTAGGGCACGTAGTAGACCTTGCCGTCCTCGCCCTTCGCGTACTTCGTCGCGTTGTCGGTGAGGTCGTCCCAGCCCTTCCAGTCCTCGAGCTCGCCGCTCATGTCGTCGAGCCAGCCGTTGGTGGAGAAGGGGCCGACGGTGATGTCGCGGACCTCGAGCACATCGACGCCGGAGCCGGACTGCAGCATCTGGGTGATCTTCTGGTCGGCCTGGTCGGTCGGCGGCGAGATGAGCTCGACCTTGATCTTCGGGTTGTCGGCCTCGAAGTCCGCGATGAGCGACTTCAGGACCTCGGTCCGGGCGGGGTTGGTCAGGCTCTCGACCATCTGCAGGGTGACGGTGCCGTCGCTCGCGCCGCCGGCACAGGCCGACAGGGCGAGGCCGGTGACGACGGACAGGCCGATGGCTGCCGTTGCGCGTGACTTCCTCATGCTCGCTTCTCCTTTGAGTGGTGCTGGTGGGGGTGCTGCGGGGGTGGGTGCTGTGGTGCCGGTGCGGTGCGGTGGTGCTGGTGTGGTGGTGTCGGGTCGGGCGGTTCCGCGCTCAGCTCGTGGCCGCGCGCTCCTCGTCGGCCCATCGCGCGAGCACCGGGACGGCGTGCTCGGCGAAGTGTTCGAAGTCCTCGGGGGTGTTGTAGACGTGGGTGGAGAGTCGGACGTAGCCGATCCCGTCGAGGCTCGTGAACGCGCCCTCGACACCGAGCTCGGCGGAGACGCGGTCGCGGAGGCCGTCGGCGGTCGCGTGGGTCGTCGCGAGTCCGGTCGGGAGCTTGACGAGCCGGAGGGCGTTGACGGGCATGCCCACGTCGACGTGGCTGTCCTCGCCGGTGATGGCGGTCACGGCGTCGGCGACCACCTCGACGGCGTAGTCGGCGAGCTCGGTCAGGTAGTCCCTGGCGGCCGACCAGCCCCACATGTCCTCGATGAACCCGAGCGACGTCGCCGCGGCGAGGTAGCTCGTGACGTCGACCGTGCCCTGGGTGTCGAAGCGCTGCGGGAACGGGTACGGCGAACCCCAGGAGTCGATGAGCGGGTAGAGCTCCTGCGCGAGCGGGCTGCGGGCGACGAGGACGGCGGCACCGCGCGGGGCGCACCCGAACTTGTGCAGGTTGCCGACCCAGAAGTCGCAGTCGAGGTCGCGCATGGGATCGGCGTACAGGCCGGGGACGTGCGCGGCGTCGACGAGCGTGGGGATGCCGGCGGCGCGCGCGGTGGCGGCGATCTGCTGGACCGGCAGGAGTCTCGCGGTCGGCGAGGTGATCTGGTCCATCACGACGAGCGCCGTGCGGTCGCTGAACTCGGCGACGACGGCGTCGTGGGCGGTCTGTGCATCGGCGTCGAGCGGGATGCGGGCGGTCCGGACGGTGCCGCCCCAGCGACGCGCGAGTCGCTCGGCACCCATCGTGACGGCGCCGTAGCCGTGGTCGGTGACGATGATCTCGAGGCCGCGCTGCACGGGGAGGCTGGAGAAGACGACGCTCGCTCCGGCGCTCGCGTTCGGAACCATGGCGAGCTGGTCGACCGAGGCCCCGAGGAAGTCGGCGATCCCGACACGGGCCGCGCCGACCTTGGCCGGGAGGGCCGGGAACCAGGTGAGGGGTGCCGCCTCCATCTCGCGGCGGAGGGCCTGCTGGTGCTCCTGCGCGACGATCGGGACCGCCCCGAAGGACCCGTGGTTGATGTGACGCTTGGTCGGATCCAGCGTCCACCCGGCCGTTGCCGGTCGGCCGTCGCCGAGCGTGAGCGGCGCTGGCCGTGCGATGGTGCGAGTGTCCACAGTGACGTTCCTCCGAGTCGATTATGCAGTGGATTGTCCGATAACCATAGGGGCAACGTTTGATGACTTGGGTTTCTGTCGTGTTACAAGTGATCACCCAGGTCGTTTCGGGATCAACTCATCGGATGACTTGACGTTCGAGCATGGATTCATCAGACGTCTGGCAGCCCTGGGCGGCTCGCGTATCACCGGCGAGTGCCCGCTACGATGGCGGGACTACCCCTGAGGAGGAGCCGCATGTCCGCAGTCGACACCGCGTTCCACGGCCTGCGACACATGATCGCGTCGGGACGGCTCGTGGCGGGGCAGCGGTTCCCGGCCGAGAACGAGCTCTGCGACGAACTCGGCGTGTCCCGCGGGTCCCTGCGTGAGGCCGTCCGCATGCTGGCCGCCCTCGGGATCATCGAGTCGCGGCACGGCTCGGGCACCTACGTGTCGATGCTCCGGCCCGAGGAGATCATCGGCAGCCTGTCGCTCACGGTCGACCTCCTCCCCCTCGACGGTCTCCTGCAGATGTACGAGCTGCGGCGGGTGCTCGAGACCCATGCCACCTCGCAGGCGGCCGCTCGCGCGAGCGATGAGGTGCGCGCCGAACTCGCCGAACTCGTGGAGGCGATGGAACGGACGACCGACCCCGCCGAGTCGAGCGAGCTGGACCACCGGTTCCACGAACTCATCGCGCGGACGGCCGGGAACGCCACGCTGACGGCCCTGCTGCAGGTCTTCCGGTCGCGCTCGCGAGCCTACGACGTCTTCAGCCTCCCCGCCGGCGACGAGCTGCGTCGCGTCAGCAACCGCGGACACCGGGCGATGACCGAGGCGATCCTCTCGCGCGACCCCGTCGGCGCGGCCGGGGCGGCGTCAGCGCACGTCGCGCAGACCGAGGAGTGGTTGCGGGTCCTGCAGCCGCCGGCGACCCCCGCCGACTGAGGTCTGGTTGCGCCAGCGCGGGTCCGGTTGCGCCAGCGCGGTGCACTGACGTCAGCGCGGGTCTGTGGCGCGAGCGCGGGTCTCCGGAGGGGTGCGCTCAGCGCCATGCCCTGCGGTCACCCCGGTTGAGGCGCAGTCACGCGAGCGCACCGCGCTGGGGCCGATTCCCCCGCGCTCTTGCCAGCGCGGTGCGCTGACGCCTGTGGTCACGGGGTCGGGAGGATGGGCGTGCCGATGAGCCGCTCGAGGTCGGTCCAGAGCGCCGCCGCGACGTCCCGGTCGGTCGTGATCGCTGCCGGGGTCTGCCGCACGGCGTCGCCCTTCGTGAGCCACTGGGGACCGTAGAACCAACCGCCGTCGGCCGCTTCGTCGGTGATCGCCCGGAGCGTCGGCTCGGCACCCCGCTGCTTGCTCTGCGCGTAGACGGACTGCAGGGCGTCGGAGAAGCGGCGCCCGCGGGTCGGCTCGTTGACGCCGGGGACGCGACGGTCGAGTCCGTTGACCGAGTAGCCGGGGTGCGCGACGAGTGCCCGGACGGTGCTGTGCGACGCCGCGAGCCGACGGTCGAGCTCGAAGCCGAGCGATGAGAGGGCGATCTTCGACTGGGCGTACGCCTGCCAGCCGCTGTACTCGTCGCGGAGCTGCAGGTCGTCGCCGTGGAACCGGACGAGCAGGGTGGAGAGGCTTCCGAGGAGCACGACGCGCGGCGCGGAATCGTGCGCATCCGCCGTGCGCTGCAACACCGGCAGGGCCTCGGCGAGCAGGGCGGCGTGGCCGACGACGTTCGTCGCGAAGACCAGCTCGATGCCGTCGGACGTCTCCTGCCGCTCCTTCGGCATGTGCACCATGCCGGCGTTCGCGACGAGGGCGTCGAGGCGGTCGAGGTCCGCGAGTCGCTCGCCCGCCGCACGCACCGAGTCGAGCGAGGAGGTGTCGAAGGGGAGGTGACTGAGTCGGGCATCGGGCACCTTCACCCGGATCGCCCGCATCGCCGCCTGCGTCTTGGTCGCACTCCGCGACGCGAGAACGACCTCCGCGCCCGCTCGCGCGAGTCCGAGACTCGTCCAGAAGCCGAGGCCGGCGTTCGCTCCGGTGACGAGGACGACGCGTCCGGTCTGATCGGGCAGGGAGTCGGCGTTCCAGGTCATGGACTCATGATGGCGCAGGACGCTGGACACCGCCCGAAGAAGCGCCACCCCTTGCCCTGGCTCACCCGAGGTGCCAGCGCGGTGCGCCGACGTGACCGCGCGCGAATCGGGCCGAGCGCGGACGAACGGGCCTGACCGCACACGAACGTGCGTGACCGCGGGCCACACGCGTGGGCGCGACCCTCCGGAGACCCGCGCTCACGCCACAGACCCGCGCTCGCGTCAGCGCACCGCGCTGGCGGAACGGAACACGAAGGATCAGTGCTGGTTGGCGAGACGCTCGTGGTGGTGGATGACCTCGGCGACGACGAAGTTGAACCACTTCTCGGCGAAGGCCGGATCGAGGTGCGACTCCTCGGCGAGCGCCCGGAGACGGGTGATCTGCCGCTGTTCGCGAGCCGGGTCGCTCGCAGGCATGTCGTGCTCGGCCTTCAGGCGACCGACCTCCTGGGTGCACTTGAACCGCTCCGCCAGCAGGTGGACGAGTGCCGCGTCGATGTTGTCGATACTGCTCCGCAGGCGGCCCAATCGCTCGGTGGCCGCCTGGGCGTCCGCCGCAGCGGCGCCGGTCGTGGGTTCGGGTTGCTGCTCGGCCTGGCTCATGCGAAAACTCTAGCAACGCGCCGTGGGCCGGAGACGGGTCGCCGGGCGATCCCCCAGCCGGTTCACCGCGGATCCTCGACGAGACATCCCGCCTCGAGGTGCACCCGCGCGTCGGCCTCCGCGACCGCGACCGGATCATGCGTCACCTCCACCACCGTCGCGCCACGGTCGGCCTCCGCCCGGAGCACCTCGCGGATCGCCAGCCCGGCAGCATGGTCGAGGCCGACGGTCGGCTCGTCGAGCAGCAGGAGGTCGGCCTCACGCGCGAGCGCCTGCGCGACGAGGACCCGCTGGCGCTGCCCGCCCGACAGCTCGCCGAAGGAGCGCCCGGCGAGGTGCAGGACGTCGAGGCGGGTGAGGCTCTCGTCGACGATGCGTCGGTCCCGAGCCCCGAGTCGACCCCACCAGCGACGCAGCGTCGGCCAGCGTCCCATCGACGCGACGTCGCGCACCGTGACCGGGAAGCGCTCAGGCACGGCGCTGCGTTGCGGGACGTACGCGGCCGACCGACCGTCGAGGCCGTCGACGCCGCCCGAGGTCGGTCGGTGGAGGCCCGCGATCACCGCGAGCAGCGTGGACTTCCCCGCTCCGTTCGCCCCGGTGACGACGGTGATGGCGGCCGCCCCGACCTCGACTGAGATCCCGTGCAGGACGCGCGCGCCGTCGTACTCGGCCGACACGTCGTGGAGTCGGATGCCGGACCCGACGGGCCGTCCCGACATCGGAGGGCGAGGGGTGCTCGTCGCGGATCGCATGTCTTCACCCTATCAATACTGAGAATCATTTTCATGTAGAGTGCTCGACCATGACCTGGATCACCGAGCCGTTCACCGCGGCCTTCCTCCTGCGCGCCCTCGTCGGCGGTCTGCTGGTGGCGGCCGTCTGCGGTGTCGTCGGCACCTGGGTCGTCCTCCGCGGCCTCGCGTTCCTCGGGGAGGCGATGGCCCACGGCATGCTGCCCGGCGTCGCCACCGCGGCACTCCTCGGCCTGCCGCCGGTCGCCGGCGCGGCCGTCAGCGCGGTCGTCATGACCGCCGGCGTCAGTCTCGTCTCGCGGCGCGGCAGGCTGTCCCACGACACCTCGATCGGTCTCCTCTTCGTCGGCATGCTGGCCCTCGGGGTCATCATCGTGTCGTCGAGCAGATCGTTCGCCACGGACCTCACGGCGATCCTCTTCGGCGACATCCTCGCCATCCGGCCCGCGGACCTGGTGGGCCTCGCCATCGCACTCCTCGTCACCGTGGGCGTCGCGGTCGCATTCCACCGCCCGTTCGTCGCCCTCGCCTTCGACCGCCGGGTCGCCCAGACCATGGATCTCCGGCCGCGACTCGCCCATGCGATGCTCGTCGGCCTCGTGACGCTCGCAGTCGTCGCCTCGTACAGCGCCGTCGGCACCCTGCTCGTCGTGGCGCTCCTCCTCGGGCCGCCCGTCGCCGCGGCCCACTGGGCGCGTCGCATCCCGCTCATCATGCTGCTCGCCACGGGTTTCGGCGGCCTCGCCGTGCTGCTCGGCCTCCTCCTCTCCTGGTACGGCGACACCGCGGCCGGAGCGTCCATCGCCGCCTGCTCGATCCTGCTCGCCACGGTGTCGTGGGGCGCGCGGGCGCTCGTCGGGCGGCTCCGGCGGCCCATCGACCGACACCTCGACCACCCCGACGACCACCTCACCGAACCGACCCACCTGGAAAGCGCACCGTGCACCGACTCCTCCGACCGACCATCCGACCAGGCGGCATCCGCCCGACCGACGACCGGCTCCCCCGCGCCACACGCACCGCGCTCGCTCTCGGCGCCCTCGCACTGACGCTCAGCGCCTGCGCGCCGCAGGGGTCGGCATCACCCACCGCGACGGCCTCGGACGAACCGCGCGGACACGGCTACGTCGAGGGCGCGAGCGAGCTCCCCGAGCCGCAACTGCACCTCGCGACCGCGGACGTCGACGGCACCGTCGAGCTGACCGACCTGCTCAGCGAGGAGCGCACGACGCTCGCCGAGCTCGGCCCGATCTCGGCGCTCACGGGCGACGGGCGGTTCGTCGCCGCGCAGTCCGACCCCGCCGGCACCGTGACGATCATCGACACCGGTGTGTGGACGGTCGACCACGAGGACCACCAGCACTACTACCGCGCCGAGGCGCGGGTCGTCGGCGAGATCGAGGGCGACGGACCAGCGACGATCACCGCCGGTTCGACGACCACCGCCGTGCGGTTCGCCGATTCGGGCGAGACACTCCTCCTCGACACCGCCGCACTCGGCACGGGCGACATCACGCAGTCCGGTCGGATCCGAACCTCGCCTGGTGCTCCCGGAATCACCGTGCCGATCGGCGAGACGGTCGTCGCGACCGACGGGACCGGCAAGCTGCATCTCCATGGCATCGACGGCGACCTCCTCGACCCCTCGTCGGCGTCCGTGACCGCTGCCGACGCCGTGCTCGCCGGGTGCACCGATCCGGCCGGCAGCATCACGACCAACGTCGGCGTCGTCATCGGCTGCGCGGAGGGCGCGCTCCTCGCCGTCGTCGACCGCAGCTCGAGCGGGGCCGACCCGGTCCCCACGTTCGAGGCGATCCCCTATCCGCAGGCTGTCGCCGCCGCCGACCGCGCGACGTCCTTCCACGCGCGTCCCGGCCGTCCGACGGTCGCCGCCGTCGCCGGCACCTCCGGCGCCTGGCTGCTCGACACCCGCGAGCGCAGCTGGGCGCTGCTGCCGACCCCGGCACCCCTGCAGCTGGTCACTGCCGTCGACGACCGCGACCAGCACGTCGTCGGCCTCACGACGACCGGCGACCTCCTCGTCCTCGACGGTGCCACCGGCACCGTGACGGGGACCGCGGCCGCACTCGTCGGTGCAGCCGACCTCGCCACGGGCGTCCAGCTGGAGGTCGACCAGAACCGCGCCTACCTGAACACCCCGGGCACGCGCACCGTCTCCGAGATCGACTACGGCGACGCCGCGCGGATCGCCCGCACCTTCACCTTCGACACGGCACCGGCGTTCCTCGCCGAGACGGGACGCTGACCATGCGAGCGACCATCCCCCGGACGACCGCCCTCCTGCGCACGACCGCCGTCCTCGCGGCCGGCCTCGTGCTCGGAACCGGCCTGACGAGCTGTGCGGCGAGCGCCGACGACCGCCCGCTCGTCGTCGTGACCACGAACATCCTCGGCGACGTCGTCGGTGAACTCGTCGGTGACCAAGCAGAGGTCATGACCCTCATGCCGCCCGACGCCGATCCGCACTCCTTCGAGATCTCCGCGCGGCAGGCGGCGCGCATCACCGGTGCGCAGCTGCTCGTGTCGAACGGCCTGGGACTCGAGGAGGGACTCACCCAGCACCTGGAGACCGCGGCCGACGAGGGGGTGCCGATCGTCGAGGCCGGCTCGCTCGTCGACGTCCTCGAGACCGCGTCGGGCGCGACCGATCCGCACTTCTGGACCGACCCGACGCAGATGACGTCGGTCGTGGACGGGGTCACCGAGGCGTTGCTCGAGGAGATACCCACGCTCGACGCGGCCGAGCTGCAGGCGAACGCCGCCACGTACGCGGCCGAGCTCGAGGCGCTCGACGCCGAGATGGCCGAGGCGTTCGCCGCCATCCCGGCCGAGCAGCGGAAGCTCGTCACCAACCATCATGTGTTCGGGTACCTCGCCGCCCGCTACGACTTCGAGGTCATCGGCGCCGTCATCCCGAGCGGCACCACGCTCGCGGCCCCCAGCGCTTCGGACCTCGACGAACTGTCGACCGCGATCGAGGAGGCCGGCGTCCGGACGATCTTCGCCGACTCCTCGCAACCCGACCGGCTCGTGCAGGTGCTCGCCGACGAGGCGGACGTCGACGTCGCCGTCGTCCCGTTGTTCACCGAGTCGTTGACCGCCGAGTCGGGCGACGCCCCCACCTACCTCACCATGATGCGCGCGAACACCGAGCGCATCGCCACCGGACTCTCGCCCTGAGCGGGCGTCCACGAACCGATAGGAAACCATGCAGCAGCACCACCGCAGTCCCCTGGCATCGCGCCTGAAGCACGGCCGGGTCCCGTTCCTCGCCGTCGGCACCGCCGCGGCCATCCTCCTCACCGGATGCTCGACCGCGAGCGGCTCCGCGCCCGACCCGAGCGCGTCGACCTCCGCCGACCCGCAGAGCCGGATCACCCTGACCTACGACGGCGGCCTCCTCGTCCTCGACGCTGCATCCCTCGAGGTGGTCGGCGACCTCCCCCTCGACGGGTTCAACCGGGTGAACGCCGCCGGCGACGGGCGGCACGTGCTCGTCACCACGACGAAGGGCTTCCAGGTCCTCGACACCGGGACGTGGACGGACGAGGACGGCACCTCGAAGCAGGCCGACCCGGTCCTGACCGACCTCGTCTTCCCCGCCGACACCGCAGGCCACGTCGTCCGTCACGCCGACAAGACCATCCTGTTCGCCGACGGCTCCGGCGACACGACGATCTTCGACAGCGCTGACCTCCTCGAAGCCACCGACGAGCTGCCCGAGACCGAGACGATCCCGTCGGAGGCCGCGCACCACGGAGTCGCCATCGAGCTCGAGGACGGCACCGTGCTGTCCACGATCGGCACCCCGGACGCCCGGACCGGTGTCCGGGTGCTCGACGACTCGCGCACCGAGATCGCCCGCAACGAGCAGTGCCCGTCGGTGCACGGTGAAGGCACCGTCAAGGACGAGGTCGTCGTGTTCGGCTGCAGCGACGGCGTACTCGTCTACGACAGTGGCGTCTTCACGAAGATCCAGGCGCCGGACGCCTACGGGCGCACGGGCAACCAGTACGTCAGCGAGACGTCCTCCATCGCGGTCGGCGACTACAACAGCGACCCCGACGCCGAGGGCTACGACCTCCGCCAGCTCGCGTTCACCGACACGGTCGCGAAGACGACGAAGATCGTCGACCTGCCGGAGGGCGTCGGCTACACCTGGCGCGACGTCGCCCGAGGGCCGAGCGACGAGGTCATCGTGCTCGGCAACGACGGTTCGCTGCACATCCTCGACGAGCAGACGGGTGCCGTCACCGACACCATCGAGGTCATCGACGCCTGGGAGCCGCCGGCCGAGTGGCAGGACGCCCACCCGGCGCTCGTCGTCCAGGACGGTGTCGCCTACGTGACCGACCCGGCGACGAAGTCGATCCACGCCGTGGATCTCGCGTCGGGCGACATCACGACGGGTGAACTGCCCGGCGTCCCGAACGAGATCGCGGTCGTCACGGGCTGACCCGACCTCACCGAGAGCGCCCGTTCCGTCCTCCCCGCGTCATGCAGGGGACGGAACGGGCGCTCCCGTCGTGCGGGCCGGGCGGTCAGACGCGCTCGGGCGCTCGGAGCACCCCGGAGACGACCGGACGGGTCGCGCGAAGGGCCGCCCACACGAGCCCGATGCCACCGGCGAAGCACCCGACGATGACGAGGACCGACAGCGGGGCGAGGATGACACTGATGCTGGCCATCGGCAGGACGAGGAGGACGCCCAGTCCGGCCGAGCCCAGCGCGACCACCCGCAGGGGCAGCATGACCGCGCGACCGCGAGCCCGTTCCATGACGTCCCGCGGCACCCCCAGGCGGTCGAGGCTGACGTACAGGTCTCGCCGGTCGAGGACCGCCGACGCCTGGTTCACCCCGACGGAGCACGCGACCATGAGGAACGACGCGACGAGCGTGATGATCACGCCGGTGCGGATGTCGTCGATGAGGATGGCGCTCTCGCGGTCGAGGTCGGAACCTCCGGCGGCGTCCATGAGCGCCACCCCGGTCCCGGCGACGACGGCGACGAAGCTCGTCATCGCCACGCCACTGACCTGACGCCACGCCGCCTTCGGCGACTCCAGGATCGTGCGGGCAGCGAGGAGCCGCTCCGGTGTCTTGGCACGCTTGGCCGACCCACGGCCGATCACCCCGACGACCCAGGGGCCGATCAACCCGAGCACCCCGACGCCGGCAGCGAACCCCACCCCCAGGACGGCGATCATGACGGCGACCTCCTGCAACCCCGTCACGACGGAGAGCATGCCGTAGGCGACGATCACGACGACGACCCCGACGACGATGCGCAGCCAGTGCACGGTCGGCGCCTGCTGCTTCGTGCGGACGCCGAGCGGGCTCACGTTCACCGCGCGGAGACCGATGGCGGCACTCGCTGCTGCGAGCAGCACGACACCGAGGATCACCGCGGCGATGATCGGGACACCGACCCAGACGCCCTCGACCCCGATCGGGGAACCACCGAACGGGATGAGCCCGACGAGCGGCAGCATGCCGAGGTACAGCAGGATCCCGGCGAACGCACCGAGGAGGGCGACCCCGGCCGACTCGAGGACGGTCATCGCCGTGACCGTGCCGGGTGTCGCGCCGAGGAGTCGGAGGGTGGCGAGTCGGTCGTCGCGGCGCCGGGCGGAGAGCCGCGCGGCCGCCCCGCCGAGCGAGCCGAGCGGGACGAGCAGCAGGGCCAGCGCCAGCACACTGAGCACCTGGTAGATGAAGGCCGTCTCACCGGTCCACCGCCAGAACATCATCGCGCCGCCGAGCACCGTGAGTACGAGAGCGGTGGTCACGGCGAACGCGACCGCCGGGAGCACGATCGTCGCAGGGCTCTGCGCGCCCGGGCGGGCGAGCATCCAGGTGAGACGGACGACGTGACTGCGACCGCTGCCGGCGGGGACCGGGATCCGGGTCGGTGCGACCCCGACTGCGGCGGTCACGGTCGGGCTCCGTTCGGGACGACGCCGGTCGCCTGACCCGGGTGGGCCTGCGGCGGGTACGGCTGCGCAGCGGGCTGGGCGTACGGCTGCGGCGGGAACGGCTGCCCGGCGGGCTGCTGCTGGTACGGGGGCTGCTGCTGGTACGGGAGCTGCTGCGGCGGGTACGGCTGCTGCACCTGCTGCGGCACGGGTGCCTGCCCGGTCGCGAACTGCTGCGGCGGGGTCGGCGCGCCGACCCCGCCCGGCTGCCCGACGATCCGACCGTCGGCCAGGCGGATGGTCCGCGAGCACCGCGCGGCGACCGTCTCGTCGTGCGTCACGAGGACGAGCGTGCGTCCCTGCCCGGTCGTCGCGTGGAGCAGGGCTCCCATGACGTCGGCTGAGGTCCGGGAGTCGAGCGCGCCGGTCGGCTCGTCGGCGAAGACGATGGGGGCACCGGTCACCTGGGCGCGGGCGATCGCGACGCGCTGCGCCTGACCACCGCTCAGTTCGCCGATCCGTCGGGTCTCCATGCCGGCCAGTCCGAGGGCGGCGAGCCACGCCGCCGCGCTCGTTTCAGCGGCGATGCGCGGTGTCCCGCCGAGCATCAGCGCGATGGCGACGTTCTCGACGGCGGTCAGCTCGGGGATGAGCAGGCCCTGCTGGAAGACGAAGCCGAAGGACTCGCGCCGCAGCTGCGACCGGTGCCGTTCGTCGAGCTGGTCGACGCGGACGACGCCCGTCGGGGTGCTGAAGGCGATCGAGCCGGTGTCGGGGGTGACGATCCCGGCGAGCGCATGCATGAGCGTGGTCTTGCCGGAGCCGGAGGCACCCATGATGGCGACCGACTCACCGGGGAGGATGTCGAGGTCGACGCCGGCGAGGGCGACGGTCGGCCCGTACTGTTTCGTGAGTCCGCGTGCGGAGAGGATCGAAGTGTTCATGCTCCCATCGTCGGCGGCAGGTGTCCCTCGGCGCGTCGGCCGGGCGATGCAAGCTCCGCCGCCCGGGTCATCCGCGAGGTGGACCCGGCGTGGACCTCGCGGTCAGTTGCCGCGGCGGCGGTACTGGGCGAAGACCGCCGCGTCGGCTGCCCAGCCCGCACCGAGGAACCGGAGGCCTGTTCCGGCGTCGGTCCCGTCGGTTCCGGCCGCGGGCGCTTGCGTCGGCTCGACCGAGGCGGTGAGGTCGACCCCGGCAGCGCCGGCGGCGACGTGTGCCGTAGCGCTGACGCGCTCGGCGACCACTCCCTGCTCCGCGGCCTCGTCGCGCCGGCTCGGCATCGGCTCCGTCAGCGGGACCGCCCGCAGCGGTGCGGTGACCCGGGTGTGGACGGCGTGCGAACGGGTGATCGATGACATGTTCCCATCGTCCTGAACCCGAGCACCCGGCACATCCCGCAGTCGGGTGATCCTGCAGGGCCCGGTCTCATCCTCCGGTACCACGACAGCTGTCGGGCAAACGGGCGGTGGGCAATACGCTTGCGGCATGACGAGTGCACCCCATCGCCACCAGCCGCTGCGTCCGGCGGCACGTCAGCAGCGGGTCCGGTTCCGCGCCCATCGCCCGGCCGAGGTGACGACCACCGTCAGGACGACCCTCCAGCGCCCATTCGCGATCGGCTTCGTCGGAGCACTCGGTGCCCTCGCGGCCATCCTGCTCGTCCTCACCCTCGGCTCACTGTCGACCATCCTCGTGTCCATCGCCGTCGGCCTCTTCATCGCGCTCGGCCTCGATCCGGTCGTCGTCCGGCTCGAGGCACGCGGCATCAAGCGCCCGTTCGCGATCGCGATCGTCTTCGCCGTCTTCGCCGTCCTGCTCGCGCTCCTCCTGGCCCTCGTCATCCCCGTCGTCACCCGGCAGGCCGTCGAACTCGTGAGCAACGCCCCGACCTTCCTGACCGGCATCCAGGACCAGGAGTGGTTCCGGTCCCTGAGCGACTACCTCGGTCCGGGCGTCGACCTCCAGGGCGCGCTCGACTGGCTCTACGGGGTGGCCGCCGACCCGAAGACGTGGGTCGTCCTGGCCGGCGGCGCCCTCAACCTCGGCGTCGGCATCGCGAACGGCTTCTTCGGCGGCTTCATCGCCCTCGTCCTCGCGCTCTACTTCCTCGCGTCCATGCAGGCGATGAAGAACGCGTTCTACTCCTTGGTGCCCCGTCGCTCCCGGCCGCGCGTCGTGTCGATCACCGACCAGATCACCGCCTCGATCGGCGGATACGTGAGCGGCATGGTGGTGCTGGCCGGGATCAACGCCGTCCTCGGGCTCATCATGATGCTCATCGTCGGGGTGCCGTACGCCGGGATCCTCGCCGTCGTCATCTTCTTCGTGACGCTCATCCCGCTCGTCGGCTCGATCATCGCGACCGTCGTCGTCGCGACCGTCGGGCTGTTCGACTCACCGACGACGGCACTCATCGTCATCGTCTACTACCTGGTCTACATGCAGATCGAGTCGTACGTGCTGACGCCGCGGGTCATGAACAAGGCGGTCGCGGTGCCCGGCGCCCTCGTCGTCATCGGCGCGATGGTGGGTGGTTCGCTCATCGGGCTGCTCGGCGCCCTCGTCTCCATCCCGGTGACGGCGTCGATCCTGCTGATCATCAAGCAGGTCGTCGTGCCACGGCAGAACGCGAAGGCGTAGCGCCCCTCAGGCCGCCTGCACCGGGACGGGACGACCGGCGAAGCGGATGCGGACGGACTCCCCCGCCTCCAGTCGTTCCGTCGCGCCGTGCTGCACCGCGACCAGCGTGCCGTCCGGCAGCTCGACGGTCGTGCGACGCACCGGGCCGAGGAAGCTGGACGTGAGCACGACCGCAGCGGACCCGACCGCGGGCGCCGTCGCGTCGGTGAACACGACGTCCTCAGGCCGGACGAGCGCGACGACGGCCCCGCCCCCCCGCTGCTCGCCGATCACCGGCAGCAGCTGGCCGAGCACCTCGACCCCACCGGGCACGAGTGTGCCGGGGAGCCGGTTGCTCAGGCCGATGAACTCCGCGACGAACGGCGACGACGGCCGCGAGTAGAGCTCCTCCGGCGTCCCGATCTGCTCGATGACACCGGCGCGCATGACGGCGACCCGGTCGGCGACGGCGAGCGCCTCCTCCTGGTCGTGCGTGACGAAGAGGGTCGTGATCTGCAGCTCCGACTGGATCCGACGGATCTCGTCGCGCAGCTGGACGCGCACCTTGGCGTCGAGGGCGCTGAGCGGCTCGTCGAGGAGGAGGACCCGAGGCCGCGTGACCAACGCCCGGGCGAGGGCGACGCGCTGCTGCTGCCCGCCCGAGAGCTGGTGGGCGTAGCGGGCGGCGAGGTGGCCGAGGCCGACGAGGTCGAGGCTCTCGGCGGCACGCGTCCGTCGCTCGGCCGCGGGCACCTTCCGCATGCGCAGGCCGAACTCGACGTTCTCGAGCACCGTGAGGTGTGGGAAGAGCGAGTACGACTGGAACACCATGCCGAGGTCGCGCCGGTTGGTGGGCACGGACACGACGTCGACGCCGTCGATGAGCACGCTTCCCGAGGTGATGTCCTCGAGTCCCGCCAGGCTGCGGAGCGCGGTCGTCTTCCCGCACCCCGACGGCCCCAGCAGCGCGACGAACTCGCCGGGCGCGAGGTCGAGGCTCACGCCGTCGAGGGCGCGGGCACCCGAGCCGTAGTCCTTCACGACGCGATCGAACCGCACCGCTGCGCCGGCCGGGCGTCCGTCTCCGGGCGTCGCTGCGGGTGCCGACTGGTCGATGGTGGTCATGGTGTCTCCCTGATGCGTCGGATCGATCCGACGCGGCCGATGATGAACAGCAGGACGAATGCGAAGGCGAGCGCCAGCAGGGCGAAGGCCACCGCGACGAAGGGGTCGCTCTTCGACACCTGCACGAGCGAGGTCTGCAGCGTGTTGCGTCCGAGGAGCGACGCGATCGTGTACTCACCGAGGACGACGGCGACCGAGATGACCGACGCTGTCAGCACGCCACGACGCAGGTTGGGCAGCAGGACGCGGACGAGGACGGTCCCCCAGCCGGCGCCGAGCGTGCGTGCGGCCTCGGCGAGGGTGCCGACGTCGACCGACTGCAGGTTCGCGGCGATCGCCCGATAGGCGTACGGCAGCACCGTGATCCCGTAGGCGAACGCGAGCGTCCACGGCGCACTGCCGAGGAGCCTGGCCACGACGGAGTAGACCGGTGCGAGTCCGACGACGAGCACGATGGCCGGGACGGTGATCGGGATGATGCAGACGAACTCGAGGACGCGCTGCAGCTTCGGGAAGCGGAGCTTGACGAGGATCATCGTCGGCAGCAGGAGCACCACGACGATCAGGACCGTCACCGCGGCGAGCACGACGGAGTTGCCGATGCCTTGGAAGAGCACCCGGTACTTCCGCGAGTTCTCCGGGTCGAGGATCGCGGCCCAGTGGCCGAGGTCGTGGCCGCCGTCGATCCCGGCGCGCAGGGTGAACTCGACCATCGACAGGATCGGGACGGCGAACACCACCGCGACGACGACGAGGATGATGCGGCTCGTGAGCTTCGACGGCGTGGCCGAGTCGCGGACGGCGCTCATCGCTGCCACCGTTCCGTCCGCGCCTGCAGGGCGGCGTAGGCCGTCATCATGACGACCATCACGACGATCATGCCGATCGCGAGCGAACCGGCGAGGTTCTCGCGGCCGAGGACGGTCTCGCTGATGAGCGCACCGCGGATCTGGAGCGGCACGATCTGCGCCCCCTGGCTGATGAGCGCGGCGGCGGTCGCATAGCTCGAGAACGCGTTCGCGAACAGCAGCAGGAGCGACCCGAGGAAGGAGGGGGCGAGGATCGGCATCGCGATGCGGGTCCAGTAGGTGAAGCGCGTGCCGCCGAGGGTCGCGTTCGCCTCGGACCAGGTGCGCTTCAAGCCCTCCATCGCCGGCATGAAGGTGATGACCATGAGCGGCACCTGGAAGTACAGGTACGGCAGGAGGAGCCCGGGGACCTGGTAGAGCCAGACGCCGTCGGCGAAGAGGTCGACCCCGAGGCGGTCTTTGAGGAACACCGTCACGAGGCCCTGGATGCCGATGGTCGCGATGAAGGCGAAGGCGAGCATGACGCCGCCGAACTGGGCGAGGACACTCGAGGCCGCGTCGACGAAGGTGCGGATGATTCCGTCGGGCCGGACCGCGAGGAGCGCGTAACAGACGAGGGCTCCGATGACGGCTCCGGCGACCGCGGTGACGGCGGAGACCCAGAAGGAGCTGGCGAAGGCCCCGAGGACCGCCGGCTCGGCGAGCGCCGTGAGGTTGTCGAGCGTGAACGCGCCGTCGCCGTCGAAGAAGCCGGTGGCGAGGGCGAGGAACGTCGGGACCGCGAGGAAGAGCAGGGTGTACAGCGCGAACGGCGTCAGGCCGAGGAGCGCCCAGCGCGGACGGCGGCGGGGCCGCGCCGCGGCGGGTTCGGCCGAGGATGCGTCGGTCGGCGGGAGCGAGACGGCGGGGCCGGCGTGTGCCGACCCCGCCTCACTCCGCCGGGTGGCGGAGGCACTCATCAGGAGATCGCTGCCGCCCACTTCTCGGCGAGCAGCGAGGTGGCCTGCTCGGTCTGCTCGGGCGTGAACTGCACGAGGTCGGCGGGCATCTCGCCCACGGCGTCGAGGGCCTTCTGGTCGACGGTGTCGGCCTCGACCATCGCGGCGAGGGTCGACGGGTACGCGCCGGCGGCGAGGTACAGGTTCTGCGCCTCGGGGCTGAAGATGAACTCCTGCCAGAGTCGCGCGGCCGCGGGGTGCGGGGCGTCCACGTTGATGGCCTGGTTGTAGTAGCTGCCGACGGCCGAGCCCGGGAGGACGGTGGTCTTCCAGTTGCGCTGGCCCTCGTTCTCGGTCGCCGCAGCGAGGTTGTTGTAGCTCCAGTCGATCACGACGGGGGTCTCACCCGAGGCGATGGTCGCGGGGGTCGGGTCGAGGGGCAGGAAGTTGCCCGCCTGGTTGAGCTTCTGGAAGAAGTCGACACCAGGCTGGATGTCGTCGGCCGAACCACCGGACTGCAGGGCGGCGAGGTAGACGCCGGCTGCGGCGGCACCGGCCTGGGTCGGGTCGCCGTTCAGCGCGACCTTGCCCGCGAACTCGGAGCCGAGGAGGTCGTCGAGCGACTTCGGTGCCGGGACGGCGTCCGCGTCGTAGCCGATGGAGACGAGGCCGGTGTAGTCGTAGACCCACAGGCCGGTCTTCTCCTTCGAGCCCTCCGGGATGTCGTCCCAGTTGGCGACCTGGTAGGGCGCGAACTGGTCGAGGTTGTCGAGGGCGACGGCGGAGCCGAGGTCGAAGACGTCGGGAGCGGTGTCCTGGCCCTGCTGGTTCTTCGCGGCCGTGATCTCCTCGGCGCTCGAGACGTCGGGGTCGGCCGAGTTGACGGTGATGTCGTACTTGTCCTCGAACGCGGAGATGATCTTCCCGTAGTTCGCCCAGGTGTCGGGGAGGGCGATGACGTTGAGCTGGCCTTCGGCCTTCGCCGCCTCGACGAGCGCGTCCATCCCGCCGAAGTCCTCGGCGGAGGTCGCCTTCTTGGCGTCGACGTCGGAGCCGGCTCCGGTGTCCGCTCCGGCGGAGCATGCGGTGAGCGCGGTCGCTGCGAGCGCGACGATGGCGAGGGCGGTCATACGCCTGGTGTTCACGGTTCCTCCAGTGACGTCGGCGGCCGCCCGTGCTGTCGGGCCGTCGGATACCGCGTCCGTCGTCTGGAGGACAAGCTAGGGTCGCGACGTAGCGCGATCGGGGCCTGCCGGTGTCGCGCAGGTGAACAGTGCCCTTCGACAAGCTCAGGGACCGGGCCGGGGGGGGGGGGCTGAGGGACCGCCCTTCGACAAGCCCAGGGACCGGGCGCCGCGTCAGCCGCGGAGGGCCACGGGGCCGGGGCTCCTGGCGAGGCGCTCCTCGAGACCGGCCCGGACCTCCGGCCACTCCTCGGCGAGCACGGAGAACAGTGCGGTGGTCCGCCACGTGCCGTCGGCCCGCTGCTTGTCGCGGCGGATGAGCCCCTCGAACGTGGCCCCGAGGCGCAGGATCGCGGTGCGTGAGCGCTCATTGCGCTCGTCGGCCTGGATCTTCACCCGGCCGAAGCCTGCGTCGAAGGCGAGTCCGAGGAGCAGCAGCTTCGTCTCGGCGTTGACGGCGGTGCCCCAGACGCGCGGGTCGTACGCGGTCCAACCGAGGTGGGCGGCCTCCCCCGGCTCGTCGAAGTCGCCGAGCGTGGACGTGCCGACGAGGAGCCCGTCGTGTTCGCCGCCGACGAGCCGGATGACGTAGGTGTTGCGCACGCCGGTCGTGAAGTAGCCGTCCGCGAAGGCGTCGAACTCGGCCTGCGTCGTCGGCAACCCCGCAGGTCCGCCGCCGTAGCCGCCGGCGAAGACCTCCGGGTGCGCGATCGCCGTGAACAGCTCCGGATAGTGCGCGCTTTCCAGCGGTTCGAGGCGGATGGTCCGGCCGTCGATGGGACGGGGCTCAGGGCGTCGTGCGGTCACCGTTCCACCGTATCCGGTGGCGGGCGTCGCGCGAGGACCGGTCTCGCGGTCAGGCGAGGATGAGGCAGGTGGGCGAACCGGCGTCGAGCGTCCCGAGGAGCGTCGTCGGGACCCCTGTGCGCTCATCGAGCCGGAAGCTCGCGATGGAGTTCGACAGCTGGTTCGCGACGTGCAGGAAGCGACCCGACTCCCGGTGGTGGCGCGGCATCGTCCCGCCGCACTCGACGTCGGCCACGGCCTCGACCCGCGAACCGTCGCCGGTGACGCGCAAGGTCGCGATGCGGTCGCTCCCGCGGACGCCGACGTGCAGCTGCTCCCGCGAGGCGGCGAGGCTGATCTCGGCACCCGTGTCGCCCTCGGACACGCCCTCCGACGTCGCGACGGTCGCTGCGAGCATGTGCCAGTGCCCGTCCGTTCCGTCGACGCCGAGGGTGAAGACCTCGACCGAGTACTCGGTGATGACGTGGAGGTGCCCGCTCGGGTGGACGACGAGGTGTCGCGGACCCGTGCCGCGCGGGAACACCACGGTGTGGTCGAGCACCAACCGCGATCCACGGAGCTGCCAGATGCGGACCGTGTCGTGGCCGAGGTCGGTGGTCGCGATGCGGCCGTCCGGGAGGAGTGCCGAGGCGTGCGCCCGCGACGGTCGGGACGGCAGCGCCTCGTCGACAGCGGCCTCCAGCGCGAGGAGCGTGAGCGCGTCCTCACCGGCGTCGGCTGACTCCGCCGCGAGCGCGGTGGGTGACGCCCAGGGGTCGACCGACGCCTCGCCGAGACGCGGGTCGCCGGCGAACGCCGCGTTCTCCGCGAGCGGCACCGTCACGACCCGACCGTCGCCGTAGCAACTCGCGATGAGGATGTCGGCACCGGGGACCGTCGCGACGTGGCACACCGAGTCACCGGCTTCGATGGGCTTGCCGAACGGCGCGAGCCCGAACTCTCCGGAGCGTTTGAACGCCTCGACCGCCCCGGTCGACTCGCTCGCCGCGTAGACGATCGGCAGCGTCGGGTGCAGGGTCAGGAACGAGGGCGACTGCGCCTCCGACGACTGCACGAGGCGGAGGGTGCCCGCCTCGTCCTGGCGCAGCAGGCTGATGCCGGCACCGGTGCCGTCGGCCTCCGAGGTGTAGGAACCGAGCAGGAGATAGGGGTTGTCGTCGCTCACCCCCACAGTCTCCCATCTGCGCCGTCGGACACCGGCGCCCGCTCAGGAGATGCGGCGGGCGCGGACGCCGGCCGCGTACTCCTTCGGGGTCATGCCGATCGCCTCACGCACGATCCGGATGAGCGTCGCGCGGGTGATCCCGAGCGCGTTCGCGAGGGTGACCAACGAGAGGTCGGGATCGTCGTCGAGGGTCGCCAGAGCGCGCCGGACCCGCGGGTCGAGCGCACCGGCGTCGCGCTGGGCACGCACCGCCGGCCGAGGCCTGACCTCACCGCTCGTGAGCTCCTCGACCGGTGGCAGCCCGGGCAGGGACGGCTGACTGGATTCGTCCACCATGGCGCGTTCGACGCTCGTCGTTCGCTACTCGGATCAGTCGACGAGGTCGTGACGCACGACGATCGCGTCGCGCCCGGGACCCACGCCGATCGCGGAGATGCGCGAACCGCTCATCGCCTCGAGCGCCAGCACGTAGTCCTGGGCGTTCTTCGGGAGGTCCTCGAAGCGGCGGACACCGGTGATGTCTTCCTGCCAGCCGGGGAACTCCTCGTAGATCGGGACGGCGTGGTGGAAGTCGGTCTGCGAGACCGGCACCTCGTCGACCCGGACGCCGTCGACCTCGTAGGCGACGCACACCGGGATGGTGGCGAGGTCGTCGAGGATGTCGAGCTTCGTCAGGACGAAGTCGGTGACGCCGTTGATGCGCGCCGCGTACCGGGCGATCGGGGCGTCGTACCAGCCGACGCGACGCGGACGACCGGTCGTCGTGCCGAACTCGAAGCCCTTCGAGCGGAGGTAGTCGCCGGACTCGTCGAACAGCTCGGTCGGGAACGGGCCGGCGCCGACGCGGGTCGTGTAGGCCTTGACGATGCCGATGACGCGGTCGAGGCGGTTCGGTGCGACACCGGAGCCGGTCGCGGCACCACCCGAGGTCGCGTTGGAGGAGGTGACGAAGGGATAGGTGCCGTGGTCGACGTCGAGCATCGTGGCCTGGCCACCCTCGAAGAGGACGATCTTGCCGTCGTCGAGCGCCTCGTTCAGCACGAGCGCGGTGTCCGCCACCATCGGGCGGAGTCGCTCGGCGTAGGCGAGGAGGTCGGCCACGATCTCGTCGACCGAGATGGCGCGGCGGTTGAAGACCTTGACCAGCAGGTGGTTCTTCTGGTCGAGGGCGCCCTCGACCTTCTGGCGCAGGATGTTCTCGTCGAAGAGGTCCTGGATGCGGATGCCGACGCGGTTGATCTTGTCGGCGTAGGCCGGGCCGATGCCACGGCCGGTGGTGCCGATCTGACGCTTGCCGAGGAAGCGCTCCGTCACCTTGTCGATGGTGCGGTGGTACTGGGTGATGACGTGCGCGTTGGCGCTCACGAGGAGGCGCGAGACGTCGATGCCGCGGGCCTGGAGTGCCTCGAGCTCGTGGAACAGCACCTCGATGTCGATGACGACACCGTTGGAGATGACGGGGACGACGCCGCTCGTCAGGATGCCGGACGGCAGGAGGTGGAGCGCGTACTTCTCGTCACCGATGACGACCGTGTGCCCCGCGTTGTTGCCGCCGTTGAACTTCACGACGTAGTCGATGCGGTCACCGAGCAGGTCGGTGGCCTTCCCCTTGCCTTCGTCGCCCCACTGGGCGCCGACGATCACGATTGCTGGCATCTGGATGCCGCCCCTTCCGGATTCTCGTGTGCCCGGCGGATCCGCTGGGGAACCACGCCCTGACAGGCCGGACGCCCACCCTCTGCGGGCGGGCGTCTCGTGCACGCACCCCTCCATCGTACCGGAGGAGGGTCACGGGCACCGAGTCCCAGGCTGCGCTCGATACCATGAGGGGATGTTCAGGCCTCGGGCGGCCGTCCTGCCTGCCGATCGCCCTCGACGACCGTCCTCTCGACCGACCGAACGGAACCCATGACCTCCCTGCCGCGCCTCGTCGCCTTCGACCTCGACGACACCCTCGCCCCGTCGAAGTCCGCGCTCGACCCTCGCATGGCCGAACTGTTCGTTGCGCTCCTCGAACGCACCTCGGTGTGCATCATCTCGGGCGGCCAGATCGTGCAGTTCCAGAACCAGGTGCTCGACCGGCTCGGAGCCGCGTCGCCCGAGGCCCTCGGCCGACTGCACCTCATGCCCACCTGCGGCACCCGGTACGACCGCTTCGACGGCACCGCGTGGGTCACCGTCTACAAGCACGACCTCACCGACGACCAGAAGGCCCGCGCCATGGGCGCTCTCGAGACCGAGGCCAAGCGACTCGGCCTCTGGGCCGACGAGACCTGGGGACCGATCCTCGAGGACCGCGGCTCGCAGATCACCTTCTCCGCCCTCGGGCAGGCCGCGCCGGTCGCCGAGAAGACCGCCTGGGACCCCGACGGCGCGAAGAAGGAGTCGCTGCGCGCCGCCGTGCAGGCGCTGCTCCCCGACCTCGAGGTCCGATCCGGCGGCTCGACCTCCGTCGACATCACCATGGCGGGCGTCGACAAGGCGTTCGGCATGACGCGGCTCGCCGAGCACACGGGCATCCCGCTGGAGGAGATGGTCTTCGTCGGCGACCGCCTCGACGAGGGCGGCAACGACTACCCGGTCCTCGCGCTCGGGGTGCCGTCGGTGGCCGTGCACGGCTGGCAGGACACGGCGGCGTACCTGGAATCGCTCGGCCTGTAGGGCGTCGGTCCGGCCCTTCGACAGGCTCAGGAACCGGGGACGCGGCCTGCCCTTCGACAGGCTCAGGGACCGGGGAGGGAGCTCAGGAACCGGGACCGACAGGCTCAGGGACCGGGGAAGGGCTAGTCGGAGCCGAGGATGACGATCGCGGAGGTCGGCGGGGCCGCCGCCGCGACGAGGTACTCGATCTCTTCGGACGCAGTGGGGTCGGCCTCGCGCAGGAAGGTGTCGAGACGCTCGACCTCCTCGGTCTCGCCGATCGCCTTCGCGGAGCGGCGGAGCGCGTAGAGCGAGCGCAGCACCCCGCGGTTCGGCGCGTGCGACCACGGGATCGGGCCCTGACCGCGCCAACCGGCAGCACGGAGCGAGTCCAAGCCGCGGTGATACCCGACCCGTGCGGCCGCGTAGCCGGGGATCGGCGACTGCGGGTCGTGGACCGCGTCGGCGAGGAGTGCCCAGCCGAGCGAGGAGCGGGGGTGGGCCGCGAGGAGGTCCGCCAGCGCCTCGATCGAACCGACGGCCGCGTGGAACTCGGCATCGGTGGCGCTGTCGTCCGGCAGCAGTGTCGGAGGGGTTGCCATCAGATTCTCACCGGTCATCGTTCAACCATAGCTCCGTTCCCCGGGCCCGGCGTGGGAGGAACCTGGCAGCCCTCGCTGAGAGCTCGCCGCATCCACGAACGTCGATATTGCACACCGCTGTGCAAGATAGTACGATCGCTGTCATGACCACCACCCAAGCGCCCGCGAGCGGGTCGCGCGCCCCTCGTCGCGACGCCGCCGAGAACCGCGTCGCGCTGCTCGAAGCCGCCCGCCTGGCGCTCCGCAGCGACCCCGACGCCAGCCTCGAGACCATCGCGGCGGCCGCCGGCCTCACCCGCCGCTCGGTGTACGGACACTTCGCCACGCGCGACGAGCTCGTGAACGCCGTCGTCGTGGCGGGGGCCGAGCGCGTCGCCTCGTCGATCACGGCCGTCCAGGGCGACGACCCGCTCACCACCATCGCGCTCATCGGCGACGTCCTGTGGGCCCAGGTGGACCACGTCCGGATCATGGCGCCGCTCGCCGTCCGCGGGCCGCTCCGCGCCGTCACGGCGGCCGCCCTCGAACCCGTCAGGACCCTCCTCCTCCGCACCGTCGAGGCGGGCGTCGCGGACGGCTCCATCCGCCCCGACATCGACGCAGGCGTGCTCGCCCGACTCGTCGAGAGCACGGCCGTCGGGGTACTCGAGGAGGCGACCCGATCCGGCCTCTCGACGAGCGCCGGCCGCCGACTCGTCATGCTCGCCACCCTCGGGGCGGTCGGTCTGTCGTGGCAGGACGCCACGGCGGTCGCCGACCGCGCCGACACCGAACGACACACCACCGGTATGAACGAGGAGTCCTCCCATGCGCGTTGAACTCGACGGCGTCTCCAAGGGCAAGGGCGGCATCGTCCTCGAGCCGACCTCGCTCTCCTTCCGGACGGGCGAGGCGACCTTCGCCCGCGCCGAGACCGAGCAGCGGCCGACCGTCCTGGGCCTCATCGCCTCCGGCCGGATGAAGCCCGACACCGGGACCGTCCTCGTCGACGGAGCGACCGACCGCAAGACGATGCGCCGCGTGATCGCCCTCATCGACGCCCCCGACGTCTCCGAACCGGCCAGCGGCGTCGCGGTCTCCGGCGTCGTCGCCGAGGAGCTCATGTTCGCCGGCCGGGCGAGCCACCCCTTCGCCGTCGCGCGGCTCCTCGAGTCATTCGACCTCGCGCACCTCGCGAAGCAGCCGATCTCGACCGTCGCGCCGACCGACCGCGTGCGGCTCCTCACCGAGCTCGCGATCCTCCGGGAGGACGTCACCGCGCTCGTCCTCGTGTCCCCCGACCGCCACGGCGGCGACCCGCTCGAGTGGTGGAACCTCGCCCGCAAGCTCGCCGCCCGCGGCTACGGCGTCCTCGTGATCGCCGGCGACGCCTCGGCGACCGCCATCAACGCCACCGCCGACGCCCCGGTGTCCGAGAACGCCACGGACGAACTCGTCCCCCTCTTCCAGCAGGACTGGTCGTGACGCGCCTCATGCGTCACGACCGCCCGGCACTCCCCTCCGTCAGCACCACCCGTCCCCAGAAGGACCTCCTGTGAAGATCTTCACGATGATCCGCGCCGAACTGTCCCGCCTGTGGGCCACGCCCATGTCGCGGCTCGCCCTCGTCGCCCTCATGTGCGTCCCGTTGCTCTACGGCGGCCTGTACCTCTGGGCGAACCAGGACCCGTACGCCAAGCTCGACCAGGTTCCCGTGGCGCTCGTCGTCGAGGACACCGGTGCGCCGGCGACCGACGACACGACCGGCGATGCGACAGGCGAGACGGAGAACTACGGCGACGACATCGCCGACCAGCTCATCGAGGACGGATCGTTCGCCTGGCACGAGGTCAGCGCGGCCGACGCCGCCCGGGGCGTGAACGACGGCACCTTCGACTTCAGCGTCACGATCCCCGCCGACTTCTCGACCTCCCTCACCTCCGCGTCGGGCGACGCCCCGCAGCAGGCGACGGTCCAGCTCACGACGAACGACGCCAACAGCTACCTGGCGACGACGATCGGTGAGCAGGCGGTCAAGCAGATCAAGGCGACCATCGTGCAGACGGTGAACCGCCAGGCCGCCGGCCGGTTCCTCATCGCGCTCGACACGATCAAGACGAAGCTCGTCGACGCAACCTCGGGCGCGACGCAGCTGGCCGACGGCGCACAGCAGGCCTTCGACGGCGCCGGGACCGCCCAGGCCGGTGCGGCGACCCTCGCCTCCGGCACCGCGCAGATCGCCTCGGGGACGGCCAGCCTGCCCGCCCAGACCGACCAGCTGGCCTCGGGCGCCGAGCAGGTGGCGTCCGGGACGTCGACCCTCGCCGGCAAGGGCGACGAGGTCGGCGCGGCCGCCCAGCGACTCGTGGACTCGATCCCCACGGCCCGTGCGCAGATCTCCCAGACCCTCGCGGAGAACGGCTTCACCCCCGAGCAGATCGCCCAGGTGCTGGCACTGCTCGACCCGGTGGCCGCCGACGCCACGACGGCGAACGAGCGCGTCCAGACCGTCGTCTCGCAGGTCGACCAGCTCAACAGCGGTGCCCAGCAGGTCGCCGGGGGCGCCCGGACGCTGAGCGACGCCATGCCCGCGCTCGCCTCGGGGACGCAGCAGGCCGCCGACGGTGCCGCATCGTTGCAGACCGGCCTCACGACCCTGCAGACGGGCCTCGGCACCCTCCGTGACGGCATCGTCACCCTCCGCGACGGTCTGCAGTCCGGCGCGGACGCCATCCCCGCGACCACCGCGGACTCCCGCGAACTCCAGGCCAAGACGATCGCCGATCCGGTCAAACTGACCAACTCCTCGGTGACGAGCGCGGGCACCTACGGGGCAGGACTCGCTCCGTTCTTCGTCAGCCTCGCCGCCTGGATCGGCATCTACGCGCTCTTCCTCATCGTCAAGCCGGTCTCGCGGCGCGCCATCACCGCGCTCCACAGCCCCATCAAGGTGACCGTCGCCGGTTGGCTCACGCCGGGCCTCCTCGGCACGATCCAGATGGTCGCGCTGTTCGGGATCCTCGCCGGCGCCCTGCACTTCGAGGTCCACAACCCGCTCGCGACCTACGGGATGATGGCGCTCGCGTCCCTCACCTTCGCGGCGATCATCCTGACCCTCAACGTGTGGTTCGGCAGCGTCGGGCAGTTCCTCGGCCTCGTGCTCATGGTCGCCCAGCTCGTCACCGCCGGCGGGACGTTCCCGTGGCAGACACTCCCGGCGCCGCTCGCGGCCCTGCATCACGTGCTCCCGATGTCCTACGCGGTCGACGGCATGCGCCAGTTGATGTACGGCGGACGGATGGACGCCGCGCTGCAGGACGCCGGGGTCCTGCTCGCCTGGCTGGCGATCGCGCTGAGCCTCTCGGCGATCGGCGTGACGCGGATGACGCACGCCAGGACGCTCCGCGACCTCCGACCGAGCCTCATCGGCTAGGCACCGGTCGAGCGCGCAGGAGCTCGCGCAGGAGCGTCGTCCTCGGGTGGGACGACGCTCCGGCGCGTGTGGTCCGCCTGCTGCGTGCGACGCCCATTCGGGTCGGGCATCGTTCGACGTCGGCGTCTGAATGCCGCGTCGATCCGGGTTCGGGTCCGCCCGACAGCGTTGCACTCCCTTGAGTGATCGACCGGAGGCGCGATCATGACGCGGAACGCGGCAGATTCTCTGGAACGTCGTCGAGCCACCGGACGGACCGGCCGTCGTCCGTGGCGGAGACCCCGCCGTCGTACCCCGGAAACACCGGAGGCCGCCGGGAGTGGGGGGACTCCCGGCGGCCACCGGTGCGACGGAACGGGCGCGTTCCGTCTGGAACAGCTGAGCGGCGTGGTTCGGGCCACGGCGACCAGCTGCGGGTGCAGCGCGCTGATCAGCTGGAGAGCAGCGACGCCTCCTCGCGCTGTTCGGCGAGCATCCGACGACGGGTCGCGAACGCGGCTCCGGCCCCCCAGATGAGGAGCGACGCGAACAACGCACCGGCCGGAGCGATGAGCTCGCCCGAGCCGGTCTGTGTCGCACTGATCGAGCTCGACGCCTCGTCGACCCGGGCGTCGGCCTGAGCCGGCGCGGCGACGCCGACGATGAGGGCGACCGCGAGGGCTGCGGGGACGGCGAGCGCGGCGATGCCACGGACCTTGGACGGGCGGGTTCCTCGTTCGGGCGAGGCTCCCAGGGCAGAACGGTGCGTCATCTTCGATTCATCCTTCGGGTGACCGCCGATTCGCACCGCACGGATTCGGGTCCGTACGGTGGCCCTCGGTGGCTTCGGGTGCCGGAGGGATTCGGGTTCAGCGGTGGAGTGTTGCTCCGCTAGACAGTATGCCGGGCGGTGTCGGCACTTTGGGGGACCACGGGGTCAATTGAGGGAATCTTGAGGTGTTCCTGAGGTAGGCGCAGACCTGCCGTTGGAAACCACCCGCGGACGGGGGCCAACCCGATCAGGATGCGTCGAAGGAGACGTGCTGCATGACCCAGGCGTGCATCGCGACGGCCGCTGCCGCGGACGCGTTGATCGATCTCGTCGACCCGAACTGGGTGATCTCGAGCACCGCATCGGCCGCGGCGAGCGCCTCCGGTGAGAGCCCCGGCCCCTCCTGTCCGAAGAGGAGGAGGCACCGCTCGGGAAGCCTGAACGTCTCGATCGGAACCGATCCCGGCACGTTGTCGATCGCGATGATCGGCAGCTCGGCCGCCGACGCCCAGGCGACGAGCGCCGCGACGTCGACGTGGTGCTCGACGTGCTGGTAGCGGTCGGTCACCATGGCTCCACGTTTGTTCCAGCGACGGCGTCCGACGATGTGGACGGTGTCGGCGGCGAACGCGTTGGCGGTGCGCACGATCGACCCGATGTTCATGTCGTGCTGCCAGTTCTCGATGGCGACGTGGAACGGGTGGCGGTGGTCGTCGATGTCGGCGACGATGGCCTCCATCGACCAGTACCGGTAGCGGTCGACGACGTTCCGGGTGTCGCCGTCGCGCAGCAGCGCGGGGTCGTACCACGGGTCGTCCGGCCACTCCCCCTGCCACGGACCGACGCCAGCCATCGGGCTCTCGGCCTGATCGGGACCGGCGACCGGGTCGTCCGGGTGGAGCGGGGTCTCTGGCACCAGCCAACCCTACCCGCGCCGTGCCACACTGGAGGTCCGGGCCCGACGCCGCGCCACCCCCGCGGCGCAGCGCTCGCGCAGCCCGCACGGAGCACCTGGAGGAACGCATGTCACGACGCGACGAGGTCGAATGCTGGCTCACCGACATGGACGGCGTGCTCGTCCATGAGAACCACGCCCTCCCTGGTGCCGCTGCGCTCCTGCAGCAGTGGCAGGACCAGCGGACGCCCTTCCTGGTACTCACCAACAACTCGATCTTCACCCCGCGCGACCTGAGCGCCCGACTGCGTGCCTCCGGGCTCGACGTGCCCGAGGAGTTCATCTGGACTTCCGCACTCGCGACGGCCGCCTTCCTGGCCGAGCAGGAGCCGGGCGGCTCGGCGTTCGTCATCGGGGAGGCCGGGATCACCACGGCCATCCACGAGGCCGGCTTCACCATGACGGAGACGAACCCCGACTACGTGGTCGTCGGCGAGACCCGCAACTACTCGTTCGAGGCCATCACGAAGGCGATCCGTCTCATCGCCGGCGGCGCGCGCTTCATCGTGACCAACCCGGACGCGACCGGACCGAGCAAGGACGGCCCGCTTCCGGCGACCGGCGCCATCGCGGCCCTCATCACGAAGGCCACCGGCATGGAGCCGTACGTCGTCGGCAAGCCGAACCCGATGATGTTCCGATCGGCGCTCAACAAGATCGGCGCCCACTCGGAGAACACCGGCATGATCGGCGACCGCATGGACACCGACATCGTCGCGGGCATCGAGGCCGGTCTCCACACGATCCTCGTGCTCACGGGCATCAGCGACGAGGCCGAGATCAACCGCTACCCGTTCCGTCCGAACGAGATCCTGAGTGGCGTCATCGACCTCGTGAAGACCGAGCCCGTCGAGGTCGAGATCTAGGCCCCCCGCCACCACCAGCCACACCGATCCACTCCGCCCCGCCACGCACCGAGGACTTCCATGCGCGCCGTCGTCTACGACCAGTTCACCGCCGAGCCCGAGGTCCGCGACGTCCCGGATCCGGTGCCGTCCGACGCCGGCGTCGTGGTGCGGGTGGAGACCACGGGGCTCTGCCGGAGTGATGCGCACGGCTGGCTCGGGCACGACGACGGCATCGCCCTCCCCCACGTGCCCGGCCATGAACTCGTCGGGCGCATCCACGCCGTCGGCCCCGCCGTCGAGCGGTTCCGCGTGGGCGACCGCGTCACGGTGCCCTTCGTGTGCGCGTGCGGACGCTGCGCCCAGTGCCTCGCGGGGAACGGGCAGGTCTGCCCGAACCAGACGCAGCCGGGCTTCACCCACTGGGGGTCCTACGCGGAGCTCGTCGCCCTGCACGACGCCGACGTCAACCTCATCCCGGTGCCCGAGTCCCTCGACGCCGGCGCCGCCGCCCTCCTCGGGTGCCGCTTCGCGACGGCCTTCCGCGGGCTCGTCCATCGCGCCGAGCTCCGCAGCGGGGAGCGCCTGCTCGTCGTCGGCTGCGGCGGCGTGGGGCTGAGCGCGGCCATGATCGGCGTCGCGCTCGGTGCCGAGGTCATCGCCGTCGACATCGACGCCTCTGCCCTGGCGCGTGCGGCGTCGATCGGCGTCACGCACACGATCGACTCGAGCGGGCTCGACGAGGCCGCCGTCCTCGCTCGCATCGCCGAAGCCGCGCCGGCGGGCGTGCAGGTGTCGGTCGAAGCCCTCGGGCGCGAGTCCACGATGCGCCTCAGCCTCCTCGCGCTGGCACCGATGGGCCGTCAGGTGCAGATCGGGCTGTTCTCGAGCGAACCGACCCTCCCACTGCCGCGCATCATCTCGCAGGAGCTGTCGCTCCACGGCAGCCACGGCATGCCGGCGTCCGACTACTCGGAGCTGCTCGACCTCGTCGCGAGCGGCGCGCTGCGCCCGCAGCACCTCATCGAACACCGCATCGGCCTCGACGAGGCACCGGCAGCACTCGCCGCCCTGGCGTCCGGCGACCGCTCGACGGGCGTGACCGTCATCGACGTCGCCTGACCCGCGTCGGCGTCAGGTGCGTCGTCAGACGGTGTCCGGGGCTCCGGCCATCGACCACCCTGCGGACACGCTCGGCATCGTGGCGTCGGCAGCCGCACCGGCCGCGTTCGCGGCACCGACGAGCGTTCCGAAGTAGAACGCGAGCAGGAGCAGGACCGCTGCACCCAGGCCGACGACCGCCCAGAGCAGCGCCTTCGGGATGCCCTGATCCGCGTGCTCTCCGCGGTATTCGGGGAGATCGCGATCGGGAGCGGACTGCGTGGCCTGAGGCGGCAAGGTGGCGCCGACGATACCCGCAGCCGCGGCCGGGGTCGTGAGCGCGCTCGCGCCGTCGAGTTCCGGGAACGCGACCGTCTCGCCGGGGAGCGCGGCCGGGGCCGTCTGCGGCACGTTCGCGACCGGTCCCTGCGAGGGGACGGCCGCGGCGTGTGCGCCGAAGACGGAGACCGAGGCGGGGATCACGGGTGTGGGCGCGGTGTTCGAGGCGACATCGGGCTCGGCCACCGGGGAGGTGTCCGCAGCGTCGTCGTCGTCTCCGGCAGCGTGGGCCCCGGTTCGTCGTGACCCGCCGGTGTCGTCGTCGGCGTCCGTGCCGTCGACATCGGTACCGTCGGCGGCGACGAGGCCCGGGATGGGGGCGAGCGGGAGATCAGGGTCGGCGATCGCGTCGGCCTGGAGCGACCACCCACCCTCGGCGGCGAAGGCGTCGGCAAGCGACCGTGCCGAGGCCGCCTCGGCCGTGGCGGTGGCGTCTGGCTGATCGGACGGCTCGGACGGCTCGGACGGCTCGGACGGGGCGACCGTGGCCGTGTCGTCGACCTGCTCGGTGTCGGCGGGCGGTGTGGCAGCCGGCCCGCCGTCAGTCGCGGCGCCATCGGCCGAGGCGATCTGGACCGCATCCGTGTCGGGTCCGAGGTCGAACAGCGACTCGAGCCGCAGCTCCTCGCTGACCGGCTCGGGCTCGCCGACCGGCTCAGGGTCGATCGAGACCTCGTCAGCGAGCAGGGCATCCGACGCGGCGGCATCCGTGGTGGGATCGGTCGCACCGTCGGCGACTGCGCCGTCCGGCACGAACGACGGAAGCGGTGTGACGCCCGCTGCAGCGAGTGGGACGGCGTCGAACTCGACGATCTCCTCGTCGAACTCGTCGTCGAGCTCCTCCGGGTCGACGGCGAACACCGGGGTCTCGGGAGCAGGAGTATCGGTGACGGGGGTCGGTGCCGTCTCGAGAGCGGAGTCGGCGTCGAGGTCGGCCGAGGTCTCCGTGTCGTCGGTGTCGTCGCCCGAGCCGAGCCCGGAAGCGACGCCCGCAGCGGTTGCGGCCCCTGCGGCGGCGAGGCCACCGGCCGCGACGGCTGCGTCGAACCCGCCGAGCGACAGCGTCGGGAAGAGGTCGACCGTGTCGTTCGCGGCGGGGACGATCGGTGCGGCGTCCGGCGCGGAGCTGTCGGTCTCGGTCGCGTCGTCGGTCCAGCTGGCGAACTCGTCACCGGGTCCGTCGACGAGCGGGCGACCGAGCGTGACGGCGGCGAGGCCCGGAGCGAAGGGCTGGACGTCGCCGGCGATGAACGCGGCATCGGGCACCTCGCCCTCGAGCGCGAGCTCCGAGGGGGACTCCGCACTCACGGCTGACGACTCGGCGCCCTCCCACTCCACCGGCGGGACCGGGATGGGCTGGGTCGTGGGAGCCGCGTGCACGAGCGGGTCGAGGGCGTCGTTCGGCGCGAGGTCCCACACGAATGGCGCGGTGCCGAAGGGGCTGACCGTGGGCTCGGGTTGCACGCCGTCGAGGGAGATGAGCTCCGTGATGGAGCGCTCGGCCTTCGGAGTCGGCGGGCCGAAGGCTGGTGGGACGTCGGCGGCGTCCGTCGCGTCGTCGTCGACCGACGCATCGTCACGGCCGGGCTCGGCGTCCGTGTCGGCGTCGGGTGTCGGCGCCGGAGGAACCGCTGCTGCTGCGGCTGCGGCACCCGCCAGGGCCGAGAAGCCCGGACCGCCGAGGCTGTCGAACGGCCGCGTCTCATCGAGCGGCTCGGCATCGACGTCGGGGACCGTCTCGGGCCACGGGACGTCGGCTGGTGAGGTCGGCTCCGCTGCGCTCGCGGGCGACGCCGCTGCGACCGTGTCCCAGCGGAACGGCGCCGCGGGGGTGATCGGTTCGGAGGCGACGATGCCGTCGGATGCGGGCTCGGGGTCCGAGTCGGTGGTCGGCTCGACCGGCTCGCTCGCGGACGGGGACGTCGCCTCATCGGTGGCGGCGACGGCGACGGACTCGTCCGCGGTATCGAGCTGCTGGGGCGCCTCGTCGACCGGCTCAGCGTGCGGTTCCTCGGACGCCTGCTCCTCCGGTGCCGCCGGCGCGGCGCCGAACGTCGCACCGAACGGTTCCGTCAACCAGGCCAGCGGATCCGTGCGCGGCGCGGAGGCTTCGGCAGTCGCCGGCTCGGCGGTCCAGACGTCGTCGGTAGCTGCTTCGTCGTCCGGGGCTTCGTCGAGTCCTGAGTCGGCGGGCGCCGAAGCATCGATCGTCGTGTCACGGACCTCGACGGTCTCGCCACCGAGGACGTCGTCGCCGAACGTCTCGGAGAGACTCCAGGAGCCCTCCGGGAGATCGTCGTCGTCCAGCTCGGTGTCGGGCGTCGTCGCGGAGCCTGACGGCACATCGTGGTCCGCGGCGGGCGGCGTCGGCGTCACCGGCGGGGCGGTGGGCAGCAGCGGTGCGGCGGGCGTGCCGCCGGCGGTCGTCGCGGTGGAGGTCGTCGCGGCGGTCTCCTCCGCTTCGACCGCGGCCCAGGCCGCCGGGTCGTCGGCTGCGAGTGCCCGGGCCGTGGGCAGGACGGCCGTCGAGACGTCCTCCGGGGCCACTGGAGCGATGTCGGTGTCGTCGCTGCCACCGAGGCTCCAGGGCTCGTCGTCGACCGGTGGCAGGACGACCGGGTTCGTTGGCGCGGGCCGGAAGGTACCGGCGGGCGCGTGCTGGAGGACGGAGTCGGTGTCGACCGTCAGCTCGTTGCGGGCGGGCGGCACCGGCGATGCCGGGGCGGGGGTCGGTGGAACGACCGGGAGCTCGAGGGCGTTCGGGTGCCGCAGACCCTCCGACCGGGCAGGAGCTTCCTCGGGCAGCGGGTCGGCCGGGGCTGCAGGCGTGGCGGTTGCGGCGGGCTCCGCGCTGGGTGCATCCGGCGTCTGCGGTGCGGGGACCGGTGTCGGGTCGTCGGCCGGGTTCGGTACCTGGCTCTGCCACCAGGCCAGGAGTTCGGCCTCGCTCGCGAACTCACCGGGAGCGGCGGCCGGGGCGGCGGGGGCCTGCTCGGCGGCAACGGGCGTCTGCTCGACGGGAGCGGGCAGCGGCTCGACCGGAGCCGGCGTCGGCTCAGCGGCCGTCGGGGTCGCGGGCGCATCCGGCACGGAGGGCGCGGAGGGCGCGGACCACTGGGGCTCGGCCCGGACCGGCGCGGTCACCGGCGAAGCAGCGGGCTGGGCAGCGGCGTCGCCGACGACCGGGAGGACACGCGTCCGGTCGTCGTCGTCGTCGACGGGCACCGGAGCGACGGCTGCCGACGGCTGCTCGTCGACCGCGTCGGTGTCGGGCTGCGTCTCGATCGCCTCCGTGTCGTCGGCGTCGAGCTGCGAGAGCAGCCAGTCGGTTCCGTCCGCGGGTTCGTCCGGCAGCCCGGCCCCGCCGCGTCCGGTTCCGTCGCCGGACATCAGACGAGTCCCAGGTCTTCCAGGCCGATCGCGGCCAGGTACTGGTAGCCCGCGGCCTCGATGATCTCGCGGGCGCCGGTCGCGCGGTCGACGACGACGGCGACGGCGACCACCTCGGCTCCGACCTTCTCGAGCGCTTCGGCCGCCTTGAGCGGTGACCCACCGGTGGTCGAGGTGTCCTCCAGCACGATCACGCGCTTGCCCTGGAGGTCGGGGCCCTCGACCTGCTTGCCGCGGCCGTGGTCCTTCGGCTCCTTGCGGACGACGAACGCGTCGTAGGTGAGTCCGCGCGCGGCACCCTGGTGCAGGATCGCGGCGGCCACCGGGTCGGCACCCATGGTGAGGCCACCGACCGCGAAGACGTCGGGGACGTCTGCGATGAGGTCGATCATGACCTGCCCGATGAGGGGCGCGACGCGGTGGTCGAGGCTCACCTTGCGGAGGTCGACGTAGTACGTCGCTTTCTTGCCGCTCGTCAGGGTGAAGTCACCGTGGAACACGGCTTCCGCCGAGATGTGGTCAATGAGCTGAGCTCGTGCGTCCGTCACGTCGACGAGTCTACAAGCTGTGACCCCCATCGCCGCAGTCGCCCGGATGGGGGCGGTCCGCATCCCCGACGCAGGAGAGCCCCGGCGTGTCGGGCACGACTCGCCGGGGCTCGGGGACGCCACACCGCCACGTCCTGCGTCGGGGCGGCTGCGTCCGGGGGTCAACGCGCGGTGCCGGAGCCCGGGTCCTCGGGACGATCGGCTGCGAGCAGCTCCGCCTCGGTCGCGCCGCCGTAGCCGTCCGTCTCCGGGTCTCCGTGCAGGCCGCCCGAGACCGCGTACTCCTCCTCCGGCGACATGACGAGCCGGTGGCGACCCCAGACGGCGAAGGCGACCAGCATGACGACGTACACGACGACGATCGCGATGATCGCCGGGAGGAACGTCGGGTTGAGCAGGAAGCCGACGAAGATGAGCGCGGCGATGACGGCCGCGATGACCGCCCCCGGCACACCCCAGGGGCTGCGGTAGGGCCGCTTGGCGTTCGGGAACTTCTTCCGGAGCAGCAGGAACGCGATCATCTGCATGAGGTACGCGAGCACCGCACCCCAGACCGCGATGTTCAGCACGATCGCCCCGGCGACGCCGCCCGATCCGCCGGCCGCGTCGACGATGAGCAACGCGATGAACCCGATGATCGCCCCGGCCACGAGGGCCACCCACGGCGTCTGCCGCTTGCCGGTGAGGGAGAGGAACCGCGGGTAGTACCCGGCGCGGGACAGCGAGTACATGTTGCGACCGTAGGCGAACATGATGCCCTGCAGCGAGGCGAGGAGCCCGATGAGGGCGAAGAGGGCGAGGACCGCCGCCGCACCGTCGCCGACGATGGCCCGGAAGCCGTCGAGCAGGGGCTCGCCCGCCGTACCCGTCGCCTCCGCACCGATCACACCGGTGTTGAGGAACAGCACGAGCAGACCGGTGACGATCAGGGTTCCACGAGCCCAGAACCCGGCCTTCGGGATGTCGCGCACCGGGTTGTGGGACTCCTCCGCCGCGAGCGGCAGCTCCTCGATGCCGAGGAAGAACCACATCGCGAAGGGCAGGGCGAACAGGATGGGGAGGACGCCGTGCGGCAGGAACTCGGTCTGGCCCGCGTCGGGGGCGATGTCGAACAGGTTGGCCCAGGCGAACTGGCCGGAGAAGATCGCCATCGCGGAGAACACGAGCAGGATGCCGATGGAGATGATCGAGACGACGATCGCGAAGCGGAAGGAGATGCTGGCGCCGGCGGAGTTCAGCGCGATGAACGCGACGTACAGGATCGCCCACCACACGGGCGACGGCATGGAGAACCCGAGCAGCTCGCTCGTGATGGCGTCGGCGTAGGAGGCCGAGAAGTACACGATCACGGCCGTGGTCGCGACGTACTCGATGGTCTCCGCGAGGCCGGTCACGAACCCGCCGAGCGGACCCATCGCCGCTCTCGCGAACGAGTAGGCCCCGCCGGTGTGCGGCATCGCCGCGGCCATCTCCCCGATCGAGAAGATCATGCCGTAGTACATCGCGACGAGGATGACGAAGGCGATGAGCATGCCGCCGAACCCGGCGAAGTCGATGCCGAAGTTCCAGCCGGAGAAGTCGCCGGAGATGACCGCCGCGACGGCGAGGCCCCAGAGGCCCCACACCCCGGCGGACCGCTTCAAGCTGCGTTTCTCGAAGTACCCCTCGCCGGCCGCGGTGTAGGTCACCCCGGAGATCTTGCGCGTGTCGTCAGCCATCGATGCGTCCTGTCGCTCGGGTTGCGCGCTCGTCGGGCTCGCACAACGTCCTCAGATTCGGTTGGCCCGACTCTAGGACCTGCAATGGTCGCGTGTACATACCTTTGTGAGGAAATCCGTCTCACAAAAGCTTCGATCCGCCGGAGCTGCTGTGATGTAATGGTCGAGTTCGCGACCTTTCAGTTCTCCATCGAGGCAGAACGCCGACGACGGGTCCCCCGGATCAACGAGGAGCTGCCATGCACCCACGCTCAGGAAACCTGACGCTCGAGGAGCTCACGACGGCCGTCGCCGCGCGCGAGATCGACACCGTGATCCTCGCGTTCACCGACATGCAGGGCCGACTCGTCGGCAAGCGCGTCTCGGCCCGCCTCTTCGTCGAGGACGTCGCCGAGCACGGAGCGGAGTGCTGCAACTACCTGCTCGCGGTCGACGTCGAGATGAACACCGTCGACGGCTACGCGATGTCGAGTTGGGAGCGCGGCTACGGCGACATGGCGATGATCCCCGACTTCTCGACCCTCCGCCGCGTGCCCTGGCTGCCGGGCACGGCCCTCGTCACCGCCGACCTCCAGTGGCTCGACGACGCCCCGGTGGTCGCTTCGCCCCGTCAGATCCTCATCGCCCAGCTCGAGCGGCTCGCCGAACGCGGCCTCGTCCCGTTCGTCGGCACGGAGCTCGAGTTCCTCGTCTTCGACGACACCTTCCGGGAGGCCTGGGCGAAGGACTACACGAAGCTGACCCCCGCCACCGACTACAACATCGACTACGCGATCCTCGCCTCGACCCGCATGGAGCCGTTGCTGCGCGACATCCGCAACGCCATGGACGGCGCCGGCATGTACTGCGAGGGCGTCAAGGGCGAGTGCAACCTCGGGCAGCAGGAGATCGCGTTCCGCTACGACCACGCCCTCGTCACCTGCGACAACCACTCGATCTACAAGAACGGGGCGAAGGAGATCGCCGACGCCCACGGCAAGAGCCTCACGTTCATGGCGAAGTTCGACGAGCGCGAGGGCAACAGCTGCCACATCCACATCAGCCTCCGCGGCGAGGACGGTTCGGCCGTGTTCGCGGACCCCGACGCGCCCGACGGCATGTCGAAGCTCTTCCGGCACTTCCTGGCCGGGCAGCTCGCCGCGATGCGCGAGCTGACGATGTTCTTCGCCCCGAACATCAACTCCTACAAGCGCTACGTCGACGGCAGCTTCGCCCCGACGGCCGTCGCCTGGGGACACGACAACCGCACGTGCTCACTCCGGGTCGTCGGCCGGGGCCTCGGCATGCGCGTCGAGAACCGGGTGCCGGGCGGCGACGTCAACCAGTACCTCGCCGTCGCCGCGCTCATCGCCGCCGGACTGCACGGCATCGAGAACGAACTGGAGCTCGAGGACCCGACCAGCGGCAACGCCTACACGGGCGGTGCGCCCCGCGTCCCGACGTCGCTCCGGGAGGCGGCCGAGCTCTTCTCGCAGTCGACGATCGCCCGCGAGGCCTTCGGCGACGAGGTCGTCGACCACTACCTGAACTTCGCGAAGGTGGAACTCGCCGCCTTCGACGCCGCGGTGACGGACTGGGAGCGGGTGCGCGGCTTTGAACGCCTCTGACCCGAACGTCCCAGCGACCGACCCGCCCGTCTCGAGCGCCCCGCTCATCGGCATCACGACCTACCTCGAACAGGCCCAGACCGGGGTGTGGGACGTCCCGGCGTCCTTCCTCCCGAAGGTGTACCTCGACGCCGTGACGGATGCGGGTGGGATCGCGGTCCTCCTCCCACCCCAGCCGGTCACCCGTGCCGTGGCCGCATCCGTGCTGGCGCGGCTCGACGGCCTCATCGTCTCGGGTGGCGCCGACGTCGACCCCGGCCTGTACGGGCAGGTCGCCCACCCGCGCACGGGTCGGCCACGGACCGACCGGGACGCCTGGGAGGAGGCGCTGCTCACGGCGGCGATCGACGCCGAGCTGCCGTTCCTCGGCATCTGCCGTGGCGCGCAACTGCTGAACGTCGCGCTCGGCGGGACGCTCGTCCAGCACCTCCCCGACCTCGTCGGCGACGACTCCTTCCAGCCCGGCGAGGGCGTCTTCGGGCCGAAGACCGTCGCGATCGACGCCGACTCGCGACTGGCCGCGCTGCTCCGGCAGGACGACGACGAGCTCGACGTGCACGTCTACCACCACCAGTCGATCGACCGCGTCGCCGACGGACTCGTCGTCACCGCCCGCACCGAGGAGGGCGTCATCGAGGCGGTCGAGCTGCCGACGGTCCCCTTCGGTCTCGCCGTGCAGTGGCACCCCGAGGAGGAGACGGCCGACCGGCGTCTCTTCGCCGGGCTCGTGGACGCCGCGCGTCGACACCGCGACGCCGGGACCACCGCAGGACTCAGCACCACACCCGGCACCGAGAGCAGGAGCACCGCACCGTGAGCTACACGATCCTCAATCCGGCGAACGAACACGTCGTCACGACCGTCGAGCACCTCGACCTCGCCGAGACGGACGCCGCCATCGCCCGCGCCGCCGTCGCCCAGCGGTCCTGGGCGGCCGTCAGCCCCGCCGACCGCGCCCAGGCGCTCCGCCGCTTCGCCGCATCGGTCGACGCCGACCGCGAGCACCTCGCGAGCCTCGAGGTCGTCAACTCGGGCCACCCCATCACCCAGGCGCGGTGGGAGGCCGGACACGTCCGCGATGTGCTCGAGTACTACTCGGCGTCACCCGAACGGCTCTTCGGTCAGCAGATCCCCGTCGCCGGCGGCATCGACCTGACCTTCCACGAACCGCTCGGCGTCGTCGGCATCATCACCCCGTGGAACTTCCCGATGACGATCGCCGCCTGGGGGTTCGCGCCGGCGCTCGCGGCGGGGAACGCGGTGGTCCTGAAGCCCGCGGAGTGGACGCCGCTGACGAGCATCCGCCTCGGGGAACTCGCCCTCGAATCCGGCCTGCCCGAGGGCCTGTTCCAGGTGTTGCCTGGCCGCGGGTCGGTCGTCGGCGAGCGCTTCGTCACGAACGAGACCGTCCGGAAGGTCGTCTTCACCGGGTCGACCGCCGTCGGCAAGCGCATCATGGCCGGCGCGGCCGAGCAGGTGAAGCGGGTCACCCTCGAACTCGGCGGCAAGAGCGCCAACATCGTGTTCGCAGACGCCGACCTCGAACGCGCGGCCGCCGCCGCCCCCTACGGCGTCTTCGAGAACGCGGGCCAGGACTGCTGCGCCCGGAGCCGGATCCTCGTCCAACGGAGCGTCTACGAGCGGTTCATGGAGCTGTTGGAGCCGGCCGTGCAGGGTGTGGTCGTCGGCGATCCGAACGACGAGGCCACCGAGATGGGGCCGCTCGTCTCCGCTCCGCACCTGGCCGCCGTGCGCTCGTACGTGCCCGAGGGTGCGCCGGTCGCCTTCACCGGCAGCGCCCCGGACGGCCCGGGGTACTGGTTCGCGCCGACCGTGCTGACGCCCGGCCGCGACGACCGCACCGTCCGGGAGGAGATCTTCGGTCCCGTCGTCGCCGTGCTGCCCTTCGAGGACGAGGCCGACGCCCTCACCCTCGCGAACGACACGGAGTACGGCCTCTCCGGCTCGATCTGGACCCGCGACATCGGCCGTGCGATGCGGGCCGCTCGAGCGGTGGAGTCGGGCAACCTGTCGGTCAACTCCCATTCCTCCGTCCGCTACTCCACCCCCTTCGGCGGGTTCAAGCAGTCGGGTCTCGGGCGCGAGCTCGGTCCCGACGCGCCGCTCGCCTTCACCGAGACGAAGAACGTCTTCCTCGCCGTCGACTGAACGACCCGCACCACCCCGGTCCCTGAGCTTGTCGAAGGGCGGGGCAGAGAGAAAGAGCACCACATGACCATCACCCCCATCGACCTCACCCAGCGGCTCGCCGGGAAGGTCGCCGTGATCACCGGCGGCGCGAGCGGCATCGGCCTCGCCACCGCGAAGCGCTTCGCTGCTGAAGGCGCGACCGTCGTCATCGGCGACCTCGACCCGACGACCGGCCAGGCGGCGGCCGAGCTCGTCGGTGGGCTCTTCGTCCAGGTCGACGTGACCGACCAGGCGCAGGTCGACCACTTGTTCGACACCGCGGCCGAGACCTACGGCTCGGTCGACATCGCCTTCAACAACGCCGGCATCTCCCCACCCGACGACGACTCGATCGAGACGACCGAGCTCCCCGCCTGGGAGCGGGTGCAGGACGTGAACCTCAAGTCGGTCTACCTGTGCTCGCGCGCCGCCATCCGCCACATGGTGCGGCAGGGGAAGGGCTCGATCATCAACACGGCGTCGTTCGTCGCCGTCCTCGGTTCGGCCACCTCGCAGATCTCGTACACGGCGTCCAAGGGCGGAGTGCTCGCGATGAGCCGCGAGCTCGGCGTGCAGTTCGCGCGGCAGGGCATCCGCGTCAACGCCCTCTGCCCGGGTCCCGTCAACACCGCGCTGCTGCAGGAGCTCTTCGCGAAGGATCCGGTGCGCGCGCAGCGGCGACTCGTGCACATCCCCCTCGGTCGGTTCGCGGAGCCCGAGGAGTTGGCCGCCTCCGTCGCCTTCCTCGCGAGCGACGACTCGTCCTTCATCACCGGGTCGACGTTCCTCGTCGACGGCGGCATCTCCTCCGCCTACGTGACACCGGAATGAGCTGACGACATGCCCGGACGGGGGACGCGACCCCGGGGAAATAGACTGATCCGATGAGCGAGACGCGGAAGGGCGACGAGGCGACCGAGGTGCTCAGCGCCGAGCTCCTCCTGCGTCCGGGCCGCGCCGGGAACGCCTTCGAGGAGACCGTCCAGCGGCTCCTGCAGTCCATCCGTCTCGGGCTCATCGAGCCGGGCGGTCGTCTGCCGGCCGAGCGCGAACTCGCGACGATGCAGGGGGTCAGCCGAGACACCGTGCGGGATGCGATCGCCGCGCTCACCGAGGCCGGTTACCTGACCTCGCGGCGTGGGCGCTACGGCGGGACGTTCGTCATGGACGAGCTGCCCGACGACGAAGCGATCAACGCGGCCGACTCCCCCGAGGTCGGCCGGGTCACGATCTCGGCGGCGGAGATCGAGGACACGCTCACGCTCCGCAGCATCCTCGAGGTCGGTGCGGCGCGCGAGGCGGCGCAGTGCAAGCTCTCCGGAGCAGACCGTGAACGCCTGTGGCAGGCGCTCGGAGACTGCCGGGACGCGGCGCCCGCCGACTACCGCCGCCACGACTCCCGTCTCCACCTGCTCATCGCGGAGCTCGTGGGTGCCCCCAGCCTGCTGCCGCTCGTCGCCGAGTCGCGCATGCGGGTCAACGAACTCCTCAACGGCATCCCCCTGCTGGCCGTGAACATCGCGCACTCCGACGAGCAGCACGAGCGCATCGTCAAGGCGATCCTGCGTGGTCACCCCGAGGAGGCGGCGCAGGCGATGGCCGAGCACGTCGCCGGCTCCGAGGCGCTCCTCCGCGGCTTCCTCGCCTGAGCGCCACCCCGGTCCCCGAGCCTGTCGAGGCGGACATGGAACGACCTCCCGGCGACGAGTCGCGAGGAGGTCGGATGCGCCGGTCAAGCCGGCGGGTGCGAGGTCCTAGAAGGACTTCGGGTAGGTGCGGGCCGGGATGGCACGGTAGCCGTCGCGCTTGACGACGACGACCGATCCGACGGCCGCACTCGCAGCGAGGAGGGCGATGATGCCGAGATAGATGGTCATGGTTCTATGAAACGCCCGTTTGTCGTGAAGGACAAGCGAACAATACTGACGTCACTCGGTAGCATCCCTACATGGATGTCCGCCGACTCGACCTGCTCCGCGAACTCGCCGAACGCGGCACCGTGCACGCCGTCGCCGAAGCTACGCATCGCACCCCGTCCGCGGTCTCCCAACAGCTCAAGGTCCTCGAGCGCGAGGCCGGCCTGCCGCTCACCGAACGGCGTGGTCGCGGCCTCGTCCTCACCGACGCCGGCCGAGCACTCGCGGCCAGCGCCACGGACGTCGCCGTCGCGATCGAGCGGGCGACGAGCGTGTGGGACGAGTACCGCAACCGTCCGATCGGCACCGTCACGGTCGCGACCTTCCCCACCTTCGGGCAGATGGTCGTACCCGCCGTGCTCCGCACGCTCGAAGCGGTACCCGGCCTGCGGGTCGTCGTGAGCGACCGAGACCCCGACCTCGAGGACTTCCCCGACCTGGCGGCCGACTTCGACATCGTCATCGCGCAGGCGATCAGCGGCGAGCGCAACTGGGTCCGTCGCGGTCTCCGCATCACGCAGCTGCTCTCCGAGCCGCTCGACGTCGTGCTGCCGGTCGGGCATCGCCTCAGTGGCCAGACCGTCCTGACCCCGGCGGACCTCGCGGACGAGTCCTGGATCGGCGTGCCGGTGGGCTATCCGCTCGACCGCCTGCTCCGCAGCATCGAGGCCGAATCGGGCGGCGAGCTCCGAGTGGTGCAGCGGGTGAGCGACAACCGCATCGCCGAGGCGATGGTCGCGGCGGGCCTCGGTATCGGCCTCCTCCCGCGCTACACGGCCAGCGGTCCGGAGCGCGGCATCGTCCTCCGTCCGCTCGCGGGGCTCGACGCAACGCGTCGGATCGTCGCGCTGTCGCGTCCCGACCGCGCCGAACGGCTGGCGGTGCGGACCGTCCTCGACGCGATCCGCGTGGAGGCGCAGTCGGTCGCCGCTTCGCACACCGCGCCGGAGCCCGAGGAACTCACCACGCCCCGCTGGGTGTGAGCGGGACCGTTCTCAGGAGTCCGTCGGTGCGCCGGTGGCGGCGACGACGGACACACCGCAAGAGTCCTGAGAACGGTCCCGCGGGGACGGTCAGCCCTCGGCCCGACCGGCGCCGCTGCGCTCCCGGCGGTACCGCTGCACGCCGCGCCAGACCGCGATGCCGACGGCGATCACGACGCCTGCGATGACCACCTTCTGCAGGATGCCCGCGTACTCCTCGACGATGTGCCACTGCTCGCCCAGGAAGAACCCGGCGAGCACGAAGATGGTGTTCCAGATGGCGCTGCCCGCGAAGGTGAGCAGGGTGAACCGCAGGACCGGCATGCGTTCGACGCCGGCGGGGACCGAGATGAGGCTCCGGAAGATCGGGAGCATCCGCCCGAAGAACACCGCCTTCGAGCCGTGCTTCTGGAACCAGGCCTCGACGCGGTCGACGTCCTCGACGTGGACGAGCGGGACCCGCTCAGCGAGGCGGCGCATGCGGTCACGTCCGAGGACGGCGCCGATCGCGTAGAGGGCCAGCGCGCCGATCACGGAACCGGCCGTCGTCCAGATGAGGACCTCGACGAGACCGAGCTTGCCCTGACTGGCGGCGAATCCGGCGAGCGGCAGGATGATCTCGCTCGGCAACGGCGGGAAGAGGTTCTCGAGGGCGATGGCGAGCCCGGCTCCCGGACCGCCCAACGTCTCCATGATGTCGACCGCCCAGTCGGCGACCCCTCCGAGGGCACTGTCCCCTCCGGTCGAGGCTGCGGACAGGCTGAACGTGGCGGCGGTGGACGTCGTCATACCCTCGACGCTACGCGACACCCGCTCGCCATCCCTGGGAACCTCCGCTCAATCCCCCACCCGTCGGTTCCACCGAACCGGCCGTTTCTCAGGACCTCTCCGGCGTGGCGACCCTCCCCCGGGGCGACACGCCGGAGGTCTCCTGAGAAAGGAAACCGATAGCGTTGGGGCATGCGCATCGCCACCTGGAACGTCAACTCGATCCGTACCCGCGTCGGCCGCGTGGTCGACTGGCTCGTCCGAGAGGACGTCGACGTCCTCGCCATGCAGGAGCTCAAGTGCAAGCCCGAGCAGTTCCCGATGGAGGCCTTCACGAAGGCCGGCTACCAGGTGGAGCTCCACGGGCTCAGCCAGTGGAACGGCGTCGGCATCGCCAGCCGCCTTCCGATGGAGGACGTGCAGATCGGCTTCCCCGACATGCCGGGCTTCGGCAAGCCACCGGCGAGCCTCGCGCTGGACGGTCCCGGCTTCGACGCCGACGGCCTGCCGCTCGAAGCGCGAGCCATCGGCGCGACGGTCGACGGCGTCCGCCTCTGGAGCCTGTACGTCCCGAACGGCCGCGCGGTCGGCGACCCGCACTACGACTACAAGCTCCGCTGGCTCGCCGCGCTCGAAGCCGACACCCGCTCCTGGCTCGCCGAGAACCCCGAGCTGCCGCTCGCACTCATGGGCGACTGGAACGTCGCGCCGCTCGACTCCGACGTCGGCGACCCGAGCTTCGGCCCGGGCTCGACCCACATCTCGGCACCGGAGCGCGCCGCCCTCGCAGCCTTCGTCGACGCGGGACTCCAGGACACCGTCCGACCGTTCGTCCCCGAGGGCTACACCTTCTGGGACTACAAGCAGCTCCGGTTCCCCCGCAACGAGGGCCTCCGGATCGACTTCATCTACGGCTCACAGGCGTTCGCGGACCACGTCGTCGAGGCGTCGATCCACCGCAACGAGCGCAAGGGCGACAGTCCGAGCGACCACGTTCCCGTCGTCGTCGACCTCGACTTCACCCTCTCCGAGGAAGAGGACGACGACTCGCCGATGATCTTCGGCTGAGCCGGCGCCCCCTCACTCGAGTCCGGTCAGGCGTTCCGACGCCGGCGGGCGAGCAGGAGCGCGAGGGTTCCGAGTGCCACCACGCCACCGCCGAGGACCGCGGGAGCGAGCGACGAGACGCCCGTGTCGGGCAGCCTGGCCGCAGCACCGGCCACCGGTTCGGCCACGACGACGCCGTCGGCGCCGACGGTCACCTGACGCTGCAGGCTGTTCACGCCGGTCGCCGCGTCCCAGGTGCCGACGTTCGCCGTCTGGACGGCGTAGAGCGGGTTCGCCGCGACCGACTCGTGCGTGGCCGGCAGCGACAGCGCCGTGTCGTAGCGACCGGCCGGGACGTCGGCGAGTGACGCCTGAAGTGTGACGGTCTCCCCCGCACCCCAGGTGCGGGCGTCCGAACCGAACGGGACGCGCACCGTGCGCTCGGCGTTCGACAGCACGAGGTACGCGAGCCGGCTGTTGTACGGAGCCGCCCAACCGTCGTTCCGGACCGTGAGCGAGAGCGTGTCGTCCACGACCGAGCTCTCCGTCATCACGAAGCGGTAGCCGAGTCGCTTCGCGGTGGTGTCGAGGTTCTCCCGGCCCCAGGACTGCAGGACGTCCTGGAGGTAGTCCCAGTTCAGGTAGCTGAAGTTGTATCGCTCCATCTCGGCCGAGGCGGTCGCCCACTCCGACCGCGGCGGGTTCACGTTGCAGGTCTCGCCGCCGACCGGCACCCAGTCGCTCTCCTGCGCGAGGTAGTCCTGATCGAGGGAGATCGGGTCGGACAGGTAGGTGCCCCAGTCGTCGGGTGCCGCGAGGAAGCAGTCGTTGTGGTGCCCGATGCGCGAGATGGCGCTGCCGTCGAACGCCTGCGCCTCGGTGATGGCCCCAGCGGTTCCGGACGGCACCCCGAGGATGTTCTGCTTCATGTTCATGGTCCGCACCTGGATGGAGCGGTCAGCTGGAACCGCCTCGAGGAGCGCCTCGACGACTGCGCGACGCTTCGCCCAGTCCTCGTCCGTGAGGACACCGGGGTTCGCCGGGTCCGCGGCGAAGTGGTCCGTGTAGTAGCCCTCACCCCAGAGGCCGACGAAGCCGGCCTGCACGACCGAGATGACGTCGGCGTTGTCCTGGAAGATCGGCGTGAGCTGCTCGATGTGGTTGAGCACGATGTCGAGCGGTGCGTCGCCGTAGGGCGGTGTATAGGGCCAGTCACCGCCCGCCAGGTACGCGAAGCGGGGGATGATCGAGATGCCGGCGGTGCGAGCCGCGTCGAAGTCCGCCTGGACGAGCGCGAGCCAGGCCGGGTCGAGGGTCGGCTCGGCCACGAATCGTTCCATGTAGAAGACGCGGACGAGTTCGGTGATGCCCTCCTCGCGGTAGGCCGCCAGGGTGGCGACGTCGAGCGGCGTGTACCCCGGCCCGCCCTCGGTCCCCTCGGGGTAGTAGTGCGTGTTGTTCGTGTGGTCGAAGCCGCGCTCGGGATTTGCGATGATCGCATCGCTCGGCTCGTAGGCGACCGTGTCGGCCGGGGTCGGGGCAGGTGCTTGCGCCGCAGCGCTCAGCGGTGTGGCGACGACGATGCCGCACGCGGCGAGCACGGCGACGAGACGGAGACGACGGTTCACGGGAACTCCAGCGGGGTCCGGTGGTGCACGGAAGAGGTTGCCCACATCCTGCTGAACCGACACCCGAGGTGCAAGAGAATGCTCGAAACCGACCCGAAGTGATCACTATCGCTTAGCGATTCCCCGTGAACCGCCGACCCGCCGGTACCCGCGCTCCCGCTAGGACCGCGGTGCGCCCCCGCGCTTCCGCTTGTTCGCATCGATGGCGGGACGCTCCGCGACCACCGGCCAGGTGCCCGTGTGCCCCTCGCGTGCGGCCGCAGCGGCGAGGATCCGCGGCTTGGCGGCGAACCATCCGACGATGAGCAGCGGGATGAGCACGACGAGGGAGGCGAGCACCCAGCGGCCGGTCTCCGAGAACCCCATCGTCACGAGGACGAACGCGAGGAACGCCAACGTGAGGTACGACGTGAACGGCGCCCCGAAGAGGCGGAACGACGGCCGCTCGACCTTGCCCTGCTTCGCCCAGCGCTGCAGCTGGATCTGGCAGAGGATGATCGTCGCCCACCCGCCGATGATGCCGATCGCCGAGATCTCGAGCACGATTTCGAACGCCTTCGACGGCACGAGCGCGTTGAGGCCGACACCCAGCAGGGTGAGTGCCGCCGTGAGCAGGATGCCACCGAACGGGACGCCGTTCTTGCTCATCTTGCCGGTGAACGCGGGGGCCGAACCGTTGACGGCCATCGACCGGAGGATGCGGCCGGTCGAGTAAAGCCCCGCGTTGAGGCTCGACAACGCCGCGGTCAGGACCACGAAGTTCATGACCGACGCCGAGATCGCCCCGGCCTGCTCCGACCCGATGTGCGAGAAGAAGGTGACGAACGGGCTCTCGCCGGCCTCGTAGGCCGTGTACGGGAGCAGGAGCGAGAGGAGCAGCACCGAGCCGACGTAGAAGATCGCGATGCGGAAGATGACCGTGTTGACGGCCTTCGGCATGATCTTCTTCGGCTCGGCCGTCTCACCTGCGGCGGTCCCGACGAGTTCGATCGCCGCGTAGGCGAACACCACACCGGAGATCGCGATCATCGGGGCGAACGCCCCGACGGGGAACAGCCCGCCGTTGTCGCCGATGACCGAGAACCCGACCGCACCGATGTCGGTCCGGCCACCGAAGATGATGAAGCAGACGCCGACGATGAGGAAGATCACGAGCGCCGACACCTTGATGAGCGCGAACCAGAACTCCATCTCGCCGAACAGCTTGACGGAGACGAGGTTGAGCGCCAGCACCACCACCAGAGCGGCGAGCGCGAAGACCCACTGCGGGAAGTCCTCGAGCTCCTTCCAGCCGAACAGCTTGCCGAAGGTCTTGATGTAGAGCGCGGCCGCGGTGACGTCGACGATCGAGGTCATCGCCCAGTTGAGGAAGTACAACCACCCCGCGCCGAACGCCATCTTCTCGCCGTAGAACTCCCGGGCGTAGGAGATGAACGAGCCCGAGGACGGACGGTGGAGGACGAGTTCACCGAGGGCGCGCAGGATGAGGAAGGCGAAGAACCCGCAGAGCGCGTACACGAGGATGAGCGCCGGGCCGGAGCTGTTCAGGCGGCCACCCGCACCGAGGAAGAGCCCCGTGCCGATCGCACCGCCGATCGCGATCATCTGGATCTGCCGCGGCTTGAGGGTCTTGTGGTACCCCTCCTCCTCGCTGGAGAAGTCCTGCACGGCGAGCATCTCGTCGCCGACGGTCTCGCGGGATGCGGCCCAGTCTCCGGAACGTTCGTGTCGTGGGGTCGTGCCTTCGGTCATGTCGTCCCATCGGGTCGGGTCCGACGGCGCTCCGCCGGACTGGACGGTGGTATATCTCAGTCGTGCCCGCCCAAGAGTAGTCGCGATCGTTCGGCTTTTCCGGCCATCGCTGTCCATGCTTCGGAGGACAGCGGCGCTTCGGACGGACCGGTTCCCGGGGGTCAGGCGAGCAGGGCGGCGACGACGACGAGGACCGGTACGGAGAGGATCGTCGTCAGCAGGACCGTGTCGCGGGCGAGCGTGACGCCCTGCTCGTACCGGCTGGCGAAGTTGTAGACGTTCTGGGCCGCCGGGAGGGCTGCGAGGACGACCGAGGCGAACAACGGCGTGCCGCTCAGCCCGAAGCCGAAGTGCGCGATGAGGTAGGCGAACCCGGGCATCACGACCGATTTGATCGCCGTCGCCACGAAGATCTCCCGACGTCCGCTGCCGGCCTGCAACGGCCGCATGCCGTGCAGCGACATCCCGAACGCCATGAGGATGAGCGGCACGGCCGCGCCGCCGAGGAGCTCGAACGGAGCCATGACGGGCTCGGGGAGCCGGACGCCGAAGAGGTTGACCACGACGCCGATGATCGACGCGACGATCATCGGGTTGCGGAAGGGTTGCGTCACGATGCCGAGGAAGGAGACGGAGCCGCGCTGTCTGACGTCGAGGATGGTGAGCGCGATCGGGGCGAAGACGAGGAGCTGCAGCAGGATGACCGGGGCGACGTAGCCGGCCTCGCCGAGGACGTAGACCGCCACCGGGATGCCGATGTTGTTGGCGTTGACGTAGCCCGAGCCGAGCGCGCCGATCGTCGCGACCGAGAGGTCCTTGCGGAGCCACACGGCGTTCAGCAGCACGAAGAGCGCGGCGGCCGACAGGGCACTCGCGAGGGCGACCCAGATGAAACTGCTGAACACCTCGTGCAGGTCGGCCGTGGCGAGCACGGTGAACAGCAGCGCCGGGTTGGTGACGAAGAACGCCACCCGGTTGAGCACGTGCCCGGTCGTCGGGCCCCCGACCTCGAGACGCCCGGCGAGGTAGCCGACGAGGATCACGGTGCCGATGATCGCGAACCCCGTCAGCACTCCGCCCATGCCGTCCAGCCTAGGTGCAGCCCGTCCGGCGGCCCGGTCGAGCCGACGGTTGTGGAGCGGGCGGTCGGCGTGGAGAATCTGGGGAGGAGAGCCGGGCACCACCATCGCCCCGCGATCCGCTCCCACCAGGAGCCCGCACCAATCACCCACGAGGAGATCCGACGATGACGTCATTCGACCCGGTCGCGTCCAGCGACGCGATGCACAGCACCACCCTCCCCCACGAACGCCTCTCCATCAGCCGCGGACCGCGCTCCGGGCTGACCATCAGCGTCGCCCTGCACTCCACCGCCATGGGGCCGGCCCTCGGCGGCGCGCGGCTCTGGCGGTACGGGTCCTGGCTCGAGGCCGTCGACGACTCCCTCCGCCTGGCCGCGGGGATGACGATGAAGAACGCGGCCGCCGGTCTCGCGCACGGCGGCGGCAAGTCCGTCATCCACCTGCCCGTCGGCACGACCCTCGACCCCGCGGAGCGCCGCGACGCGATGCTCGACCTCGGCGACGCGGTCGAAGCGCTCGGCGGCGCCTATCGCACCGCGGAGGACGTGGGCACGACCGCCGAGGACATGGCCGTCGTCGCCGAGCGGACCGACCACGTCAGCGGGCTGCCGGCTGACCGCGGTGGCGTCGGCGAACCGAGCGAGGCGACGGCTGCCGGCGTGCACGCGGCCATCACCGCGACGCTCGAGACGGTCTTCGGCACCCCGCTCGTCGCGGGCCACCGGGCGACGATCTCCGGGCTCGGCCAGGTCGGCGGCCGTCTGGCCCGACGGCTCGCGGCCGAGGGTGCTCGCCTCATCGTCACCGACGTCGACCCACGGAAGCGCGCCCTCGCCGAGGAGATCGGCGCCAGCTGGATCGAACCGGGCGACGAGCACCTCGTCGAGACGGACCTCTTCGTGCCGTGCGGCGTCGGCGGCGCCCTGAACGCCCGGGTGATCGGGCAGCTGCGGTGTCGCGCCGTGGTCGGGGCGGCGAACAACCAGCTCGCCTCCCGCGCCGACGCGGTGGCCCTCGAGGAGCGCGGCATCCTGTGGGCGCCGGACTTCGTCGCGAACGCGGGCGGCGTGATCTACCTCGCCATGGCGTCCGAACCGGGCGCCGATGCCGCGGCCATCGAGCAGCGGGTGTCGGCGATCGGGCGGACCGTGCAGTCGATCTACCGGGACGCCGCAGCGGAGGGCGTCACGACGCTCGTCGCCGCCGAACGCCTCGCGATGGCCCGCATCGATGCGGCCGGCGGGATCCTCGCAGCGGTCTGACGACGACGAACGGCCCGTCCACCCGGAGCGGGTGGACGGGCCGTCGATCGCCGGTGTCAGGCGAGGTCGAGGGATCGCGTCAGAGCTTGACGACCATCTTCCCGGTGTTGGCGCCGCGCATGAGCGCGAGGAACGCGTCGAGCGTGTGGTCGAGGCCCTCGTAGACGGTCTCGTCGAAGACGACGTCGCCGTTCTGCAACCAGGCGCCCATCTCACCGGAGAACGCCGGGAAGTGCTGCGTGTAGTTGCCGACGGTGAAGCCCGTGAGGGTCAGCCCGCGGGTCACGATGTTCGACAGGTTGCGCGGGCCCTCGGCACGCTCGGTGTCGTTGATCTGCGAGATGACGCCGCAGAGCGCTGCGCGTCCGCCGTCGTTGAAGGCGTCGATCGCCGCTTCGAGGTGCTCGCCGCCGACGTTGTCGAAGTACACGTCGATGCCGTCGGGTGCCGCGGCAGCGAGCTGCTCGGTGACGGGGCCGTCCTTGTAGTTGAACGCGGCGTCGTAGCCGTACTTCTCCGTCAGCAGGGCGACCTTCTCAGCCGATCCGGCCGAACCGATGACGCGCTTCGCGCCCTTGAGACGGGCGATCTGGCCGACCATCGTGCCGACGGCACCTGCAGCACCGGAGACGAACACCGTGTCGCCCTCCCGGAACTTGGCGACCTCGAGCAGACCGACGTACGCGGTGAGGGCCGTCATGCCGAGGACGCCGAGGTAGGCGGACAGCGGGACGCCGGGGAGCTCAGGCACGACGCGGAACCCGCTGGCGTCCTCCTGGACGAGGTCGCGCCAGCCGAACTGGTGCAGGACGACGTCGCCGACGGAGAAGCCCTCGGCGGCCGACTCGACGACCCGGCCGATGGCGCCGCCGGTCATCGTCTCACCGAGCTGGTACGGCGCGACGTAGGAGCGGGCGTCGTTCATGCGACCGCGCATGTAGGGGTCGACGGAGAGGAAGAGGTTCTGGACCCGGAGCTGGCCGGGCGCGAGCTCCGGGAGTTCGACGGAGACGGTCCGGAAGTCGGACTCGGTCGGCCAGCCGACCGGTCGCGAGACGAGCTGGATCTGGGTGCTGAGCGCGGGGGTGTTCATGTGGTGCCTTTCCTTGGTGCGGTGATTCGGTGGGCGGGCGCAGCACGTCGTCGGGTTGCGGACGGGGTGACGCCTGGGGCGTCGCGGAGGTGTCAGACGGCCAGTGCGATGACGAGCGCGATGAGTCCGAGCAACGGGGTGGTCCCCTGGACGATCGCGGCGCGGGCCTTCGTGCGGTCCGAGGTGATGAGGACGAGCGAGGCGAGGAGCATGGAGCCGGCCGAGGCGAAGACGAGGGCCGCGCCGATGCCGGTCGAGCCGGTGATGAGGAAGACGATGCCGACGATCGTGCCGATCGCGAGGAACAGGTTGTAGAACCCCTGGTTGTACGCCATCCCGCGGGTGGTCTCGGCCTCGAGCTCCGAGGTGCCGAAGGTCTTGCGGGTGGCCGGCTCGGTCCAGCGCAGCGACTCGAGCACGAAGATGTAGACGTGCAGGAGGGCGGCGATGCCGACGAGGACGAGACTGACGACGAGCATGGGACGGGCCTTCCGGGAGATCGGCGTCGAGTCGTCCGGACGGAGCGACATTCTGTACCGATGGGTCTACTATAATAGTAGAACGCTCGGTCCACAACCCCGTCACACGGATGCCGAGCGAGGAGGAGGCACCCATGGGACGCACGCAGGAGTTCGACACCGTCGCCGTCGTCCAGGCGGCGCGCGACGTCTTCTGGGACCGCGGGTACGAGGCGACCTCGCTCGCCGACCTCGAAGCGGCCACCGGCCTGCGGCGGTCGAGCCTCTACCACGCCTTCGACAGCAAGCGCGGACTGTTCGACGCCGCCGTGCAGGACTACCTCGACACCGTCATCCGACCGCGCCTCTCGGTCCTCGCGCGGGCGACGGACGGCAGAGCCGGGCTCACCACCTACTTCTCCGGCGTGCAGACGGTCATCGCGACCCTGCCCGACGACTCACCCCGCCGCGGTTGCCTCCTCCTCAACAGCGCGGCCGGCCTCGCGGCCCACGACGATGCACTGCGCGAGGTCGTCGACGGCTACCGGGCCGAGCTCACCACCGCGGTCTCGGACGCCCTCGCCCTCGCCCGTCCCGAGGCGGACGCGGACGAACTCGCCGCGGCCGCGCGGCAGCTCACCTCGTTGTCGGTCAGCGCGCTGCTGCTCGCCCGGGTCAACCGGGAGGAGGCCGTCGCCATCCTCGACGTCGCCCTCACGCAGGTCGGCAGCTGGTAGTGGACGCATAACACCGGAACCCTCCGGATGTCTCCGGCGGACGCCAATGTGACGCTCTGTTTCGGCGGCCGAGAGCGGTGCATCACCCTCGCGTAGCATGGCGGGCACCCCACCCCTGGAGCCCGAGACCCATGACGAACGCTGCCCCAAGCCCGCTCGCCGCGAGCTCGCCGGTCACCCGCGACGCCGTCCCCGTCGGCTCGGCGGATCGTGCCTCCACGGTCGCGTTCGCCGGGGTCGGCCGCACCTTCGCGAGCGGTGCCGGCAAACGCGCCGACGCCCCGCGGCCCGTGCTGCGCGACGTCACGATCACCGCCGAGGCCGGCGAGGTCGTGGCGATCCTCGGCACGAGCGGCTGCGGCAAGTCCACCCTGCTGCGGATCGCGGCCGGTCTCGACCACCCGACCGCCGGCTCCGTGCTCATCGACGGTACACCCGTCGCCGGCATCGACCCGCGCACGGCCTTCGGCTTCCAGGAGCCTCGACTCCTCCCCTGGCGCACCATCGCGGCGAACGTCGCACTCGGTCTGCCCAAGCGGACACCCGCAGCCGATGGACGTGCCCGCGTCGCCGAGCTGCTCGAACTCGTCGGGCTCGCGGACTTCGCCGAGCACCGCCCACGGGAGGTCTCCGGCGGCATGGCGCAACGCGCCTCACTCGCCAGGGCCCTCGCCCGCCGGCCGGGCGTCCTGCTCCTCGACGAGCCGTTCGGCGCCCTCGACGCCCTCACCCGGCTGAAGATGCAGGACCTGCTGCTCGCCATCCACCTCGCCGCGCCCACCACCATCCTGCTCGTGACGCACGACGTCGACGAGGCCCTCCAGCTCGCCGACCGGGTCATCCTCCTGGGTCGCGAGGAGGGACAGCCCGGTTCGACCATCGCGCAGACCGTGACCGTCCCCGGCAACCGCCCGCGCGACCGCGGGTCAGCAGAGCTCGCCGAACTGCGCGGCCGCCTCCTCGACGGACTCGGCATCGACCGCCACGGTCTCGCCCGCGGCGACCAACGGCTGCCGTCCATCCCGCACTTCCCGTACTGAGCCACCCACCACCTCCGCCGTCATCCCGCACCGATCCACAGCAAGGACCAACGCATGACCTCACGACGCCGCTTCACCACCTCCCGCGCCGGGCGCGTGGCCCTCGTCGCCGCGACCGCCGCCGCAGCACTCCTCCTCAGCGGCTGCGTCGCGGGCGAGAACGCTCCTGCGGCCGGCGGCGACAGCACCGCCGGCACCACCGAGGGCGGCACGCTCAACATCGACTTCGCGACCTACAACCCGCTCTCCCTCATCATCAAGGACCAGGGCTGGCTCGAGGACGCACTCGACGACCAGGACATCACCGTCAACTGGGTCCAGTCGGCCGGCTCCAACAAGGCGAACGAGGCGCTGCGGGCCGACGCGATCGACGTCGGGTCCACCGCCGGGTCCGCCGCGCTCCTGAACCGGGCGAACGGATCGGCCATCCAGGCGATCGACGTCTTCTCGCAGCCCGAGTGGTCGGCGATCGTCGTCGGCCAGGGCTCGACGATCACGGACGTCGCCGAACTCAAGGGCAAGAAGGTCGCCGCGACGAAGGGCACCGACCCCTACTTCTTCCTCCTGCAGGCACTGGAGGAGGCCGGCCTGTCCGCCTCCGACGTCACGATCGAGAACCTCCAGCATGCCGACGGCTGGGCGGCCCTGCAGAACGGCTCCGTCGACGCTTGGGCCGGTCTCGACCCGATCATGGCCGGCGCCGAGGAGGCGGGCGCGAAGCTCATCTACCGCAACGTCGACTTCAACAGCTACGGCATCCTGGCCGCGACCGAGTCCTTCATCGACGAGCGTCCGGACGTCGCGCAGACCGTCGTGAACGCCTATGAGCACGCTCGTGAATGGGCTGCGTCGAACCCCGACGAGACGGCGCAGATCCTCGCGGACGCCGCTGGCCTCGACCTCGCCGTGGCGACGAAGGTGATCACGGAGCGCTCGAACCTCGACGTCGACCCGGCCCCGGGCAAGGCGCAGGAGCAGGTCCTGTCGATCATCGGCCCGATCTTCGTGGAGTCCGGCGACGTGTCGTCGCAGGACAAGGTCGACGACGCCCTGGCCGACCTCTTCAACCCGAGCTTCGTGGACGACGCGGACCCGTCCGCCATCGGCACGAAGTAGTCCGGCACCTTCCCAACCTCGGTCCCTGAGCCTGTCGAAGGGCCCATGACCCCGTCCCGAGAGGAACCCGTGAGCGACCAACCCGGACTCGGCACCCCGACCGCAGGCCTCGCGGGTGCCCAGGCGACCCAGTCCGGCCGCGAAGCGCGCGCCGTCCTCGGGTCCCGCAGGATCGTCGTCGTCCTCGGCGGCTTCCTCGTCCCCGTCGTCATCCTCGGGGCCTGGCAGCTCGTCACCGCGTTCGGCCTCGTCCCGGCCTCGCAACTCCCGGCACCCGCCGAGGTCTGGGCGGCCGGCGTCGATCTCGCGCAGCGCGGCTGGCTGCAGCAGGACGTCGCCATCTCGGTGCAGCGCGTGCTCATCGGGTTCCTCATCGGTGCCGTGCTCGGTCTCGTCCTCGGCGCGGTCGTGGGGCTCTCGCGCCTCGGCGACATCCTGCTGTCGACGACCTTCGCGGCGATCCGCGCCGTCCCGTCGCTCGCGTGGGTACCGCTGCTCATCCTCTGGCTGAAGATCGGTGAGGAGTCGAAGATCACGCTCATCGCGATCGGCGCGTTCTTCCCGGTGTACACGACGGTCTCCGCCGCGCTCCGCCACGTCGACAAGCACCTGGTCGAGGCCGGCCGCGCCTTCGGGCTGAACGGTGTCGCGTTGTTCCGGACGGTGCAGCTGCCCGCCGTGACGCCCTCGGTCGTCTCCGGCCTCCGGCTCGCGCTGGCGCAGTCGTGGCTGTTCCTCGTGGCGGCGGAGCTCATCGCCTCGTCCATGGGACTCGGATTCCGCCTGGTGGACTCGCAGAACAACGGCCGGGTCGACCGCATCTTCTTCGTCATCATCGTGCTCGCGCTGCTCGGCGCGATCACCGATGCGCTCGTCGGTGTCCTCGACCGCTGGATCAAGCGCCGCTGGGGGTAGCGGCCCGCCGAGGCCGACCGTGCAGTTCCCCAGCGCGAACGGCCGAATGTTGCAGCGAAGTCGCTCCTGACGCAAGAAATCCGCACCCCCTCCGCCCCTACGCTCGAAGGAATCGTCACCCACCCCGGGCGACGCCTGCGCACGCGGAAGGAGGTTCACCATGTCGAACGTCGCCACCACCCACACGAAGAGCATCGTCGGAGAGCCGGAGGTCGTCGAAGACGCCGCCGCACTCGTCGGGCACCCGGCCTGGACGGACCTCAAGGCCGCCGCGACTGCGCTGCAGGCCGTCCAGGTGAAGGACGGCTCGATCCCCGAGGCGAGCGACCACGAGTCGGCGGCAGGGCACGTCGCCACGATCGTCGCGAGCGTCCGCACCCTCGCTCCGAACTTCCCGCACGACGCCGAGTACCTCGACGCCCTCGTCGCCGACTTCGACCGCTGGGAGCGCGACGGCTTCGGCGTCCCGGACTTCCTCGACTCGCTCGTCGCCTTCCACCCCGAGCGGCATCGCGTGGACGGCCTGGGACACCTCGTCGTGTTCCCGATGGTCACGCAGAACGGTTCGACCGACCGCCACATCGAGGCCGTGCTCGTCGAGGTCATCTGGCCCGAGTTCATCGCCGCGCTCGAGGCCGGCGACTACACGAACGCGCTCTTCGTGCCGATCCGCTTCCTCGACTTCACGCCGGGTTACGACACGAACTCAGCGGTCCTCTTCCCCGAGACGGTCGCGATGCGCGCGATCCCGGCGTTCACCTGGGGCGCGATCTTCCAGGACCGCGAGGCGGCCCGGTACCGTCGGGTCGTCCGAGCCGCTTCCGAGATCACCAAGCTCGAGCTCCCGGCCGACGCCGCGTCCCTCCTGGACGACCAGCAGCTGGCCGAGGAGACCTTCGTCATGTGGGACCTCATCCACGACCGCACGCACATGCGTGGTGACCTCCCGTTCGACCCGTTCATGATCAAGCAGCGGATGCCGTTCTTCCTGTACTCGCTCGAGGAGCTGCGCTGCGACCTCACGGCGTTCCGCGAATCGGTCCGGCTGGAGCGCGCGCTGACGACCCGCGCGGAGACCGAGACGCTCGACGCGGCGGACGTGGCGATCCTCGAGCACGCGAAGCTCGTCCAGTACGCGATCATCTTCGACCGCATCTTCCGGTTCGCCATCACCGGCTCACGCGTCCGGAACTACGACGGCGTCGGCGGCCAGCTGCTGTTCGCGTGGATGCACCAGCACGGCGTGCTGCACTGGACCGACACCAGGCTCACGATCGACTGGGACGAGGTGCCCGACGTGGTCGTGCGGCTCGGTGAGAGCATCGACGAGCTGTACTGGCGATCGATCGACCGTCCGAAGACCGCGCACTGGCTCGCCGCGTACGAGCTCGTCCGGACGACGCTGACGCCGCACCCCGCGTCGCAGTGGGCGCGTGGGCTGTCCGACGAGATCCTGAGCGGACCGCCGCGCGGGCTCACCGACGCGGTCCTCGACGACGAGTTCCCCCTGTCGATGTTCTATGAGGCGCTCGGCAAGAAGATGGCGGACGTCATCACGTCGACCGCCGGGATCACGGGGCGATCCGCGGCCTGACCCGACCGTGCCGCGGAGGAGCCCGGAGCAGCACTCTCCTGAGTGCCGCTCCGGGCTCTTGTTCGAACGCCGGACCGCCGCGCTCCGTCGCTCGACGGATGTCCCAGGCGGGGCGTCGCGCTAGCGTGGACGGCATGAGCGAGCCCGCCGTCGACCAGCAGGAGGAACGCCCGGTCGACCCCTACGACGCCGAGTGGCGGCGTCCGGCCGCGACGCCGTCGGAACAGCGATCCGACATCATCCTCGCCATCGCGCTCGGCGTCGGCACCCTCCTCAGCCTGACGCTGTACACGATCGCCGGGTTCTACCCCGAGCCCGCACCGATGTGGGCGTCCGTCCTCTGGGCGATCGGCATCACCGCGCCGCTCGCGTTCCGTCGCCGCTTCCCGTGCTCGGTGGCCGTCATCGTCGCCGTCATGTTCATCGTGGGCGGCACGGTGCTCGTACCCGAGGTCCTCTTCACGAACATCGCCCTGTTCCTCGCGATCTACACGGTCGGGGCGTGGGTCCCGAACCGACGCCGAGCTGCGCTCGTCCGCGTGCTCATCATCGTCGCGATGTTCGTCTGGCTGCTCGTCTCCATGTTCATCCAGGCGACCGACCCCGACGCCTTGCCCAGCCTCTCCCGGGTGGGGGTGTTCTCGCCCCTCGTCGCGTTCCTCCTCATCCAGATCCTGACGAACATCCTCTACTTCGGAGCCGCGTACTTCTTCGGCGAGCGCGTGTACCAGTCCTCCCGTGAGCGGGCGGCGCTCGAGCAGCGCACGGCCGAGCTCGAGGCGGAGCGCGCCCGGTCCGCCCGGCAGGCGGTCGCCCTCGAGCGGGTGAGGATCGCGCGCGAGCTGCACGACGTCGTCGCCCACCACGTCTCGGTCATGGGGGTCCAGGCCGGCGCCGCGCGCACCGTGCTCGATGCGGACCCGGCCGCCGCGCGGGATGCACTCACGAACGTCGAGCTCGGCGCTCGGAGCGCGATCGACGAGCTGCGCAAGATGCTCGGCACCCTCCGCGCGCACGGCGAACCGACCGACGAGGAGAGCAGCCCGTCGACCGTCGGCGTCGGCCAGCTGGGTCGGCTCGCCGACGAGTCGACGGCGAACGGGCTGCCGACGAGGTTCGAACTCGTGGGGACACCGGTCGCGATCCCGGCCGTCGTCTCGTTCAACCTGTACCGGATCGCGCAGGAGGCGCTCACGAACGCCCGCAAGTACGGCGGTACCACGGCGACGGCCGAACTCAGGCTCCGCTATCTGGACGACGCGGTCGAACTCGAGGTCACGAACACGGGGACCGTCCCGACGGTGGCCCGACGCGGCGGGCTCGGGCTCATCGGGATGCGGGAGCGCGTGGCGTCGTCCGGTGGCGTCCTCGAGGTCGGGGCACGCGCCCGCGGCGGCTTCCTCGTGCGGGCCGCCATCCCGCTCGGCCGGCCGGGCGACCAGGCGATGGAGCCCGTCGCCGCGTCCATCGCCGACGCCCGCCTCGCCTCCGCCGCCGCAGGACGACCCCAGACCACCACCACGAAGGACCAGGCATGACCGAGCAGCCCACCCGCATCCTCCTCGTCGACGACCAGGAGCTGCTGCGTGCGGGCTTCCGCATCATCCTGGGCTCACAGCCCGGGATCGAGATCGTCGGTGAGGCGTCGGACGGTGCCGAGGCCGTCGCGCTCGCGACGACGCTCGCGCCGGACGTGATCTGCATGGACGTCCAGATGCCGGGCATGGACGGCCTCGAGGCCACCCGTCGGATCGTCGCGGATCCGGACACCAACGCCGCCGTCCTCATCCTCACCACCTTCGACCGCGACGACTACCTGGCCGAGGCGCTCCGTGCCGGCGCGAGCGGGTTCCTCCTGAAGAACTCCTCGCCGGAGGAACTCGTCGCGGCGGTCTCGGTGGTCGCGGGCGGGGAAGCGCTCCTCTCCCCGGCGGTCACGCGCCGGGTCATCGAGGGGTTCACCCGTCAGAGCCCCGTCGTCGAGGACGCCGCGCAGGACCCCGCCGTCCCGGCCGGGCCGACGACCGGCGCCGACTATGAGCAGCTGACGGAGCGCGAGCGCGAGGTCCTGCAGCTGGTCGCCCAGGGCCTGTCCAACCAGGAGATCGCGACCACGCTCTTCGTCGGCGAGGCGACCGTGAAGTCGCACGTCTCGAAGGTCCTGCAGAAGCTCGCCCTCCGTGATCGCATCCAGGCGGTCATCTACACCTACGAGCACGGGCTGGCGTCGCCGCGCAGCTGAGGGTTCGCTCCGTCTCCGCGCAACCCCGTCGGTCGGTCGGATGCGAGGAGTAGCGTGACGACCATGGAATTTCGATACCTCGGCAACAGCGGACTCAAGATCTCAGAGATCATCTTCGGCAACTGGCTGACCCACGCCTCGCAGGTGGAGAACGACGTCGCCACGGCGAGCGTTCGCGCCGCCCTCGACGCCGGCATCACCACCTTCGACACGGCCGACGCCTACGCGAACACGGCGGCTGAGCAGGTGCTCGGCGACGCCCTCAAGGACGAACGACGCGCGAGCCTGGAGATCTTCACCAAGGTCTACTGGCCCACCGGCCCGAAGGGGCACAACGACGTCGGGCTGTCGCGCAAGCACATCATGGAGTCGATCGACGGTTCGCTCACGCGTCTCGGCACCGACTACGTCGACCTGTACCAGGCCCACCGCTACGACAGCGAGACGCCCCTCGAGGAGACGATGCAGGCCTTCGCCGACGTCGTCCGGGCGGGCAAGGCGCTCTACATCGGCGTGAGCGAGTGGAACGCCGAGCAGCTGCGCGCCGGCCATGCCCTGTCCAAGGAGCTGGGCTTCCAGCTCATCTCGAACCAGCCGCAGTACTCGATGCTGTGGCGGGTCATCGAGGAGGAGGTCGTCCCGACCTCGCGCGAACTCGGCATCTCCCAGATCGTCTGGTCGCCGGTGGCGCAGGGCGTCCTCAGCGGCAAGTACCTGCCGGGCGCAGAGCTCCCGCAGGGCAGCCGGGCCACCGACGAGAAGGGCGGCGCCGACACCATCAAGCGCTTCCTCGACGACGAGGTGCTGACGGCCGTCCAGCAGCTGAAGCCCATCGCCGACGAGCTCGACCTCACCATGGCGCAGCTGGCGCTCGCCTGGGTGCTGCACAACGACAACATCGCCGGTGCGATCGTCGGGGCCTCGCGTCCCGAGCAGGTCACCGCGAACGCCGCCGCGGCCGGTGTGAAGCTCGACGACGCGGTCATCGTCCGCATCGACGAGGCCATCGGCTCCGTCGCCGAGACCGACCCCTCGAAGACGGTCTCCCCGGAGTCCCGCCCCGCCTGATCCAGCGCTCGGCTGGTCCACGACGCCCGGTATCCCCCACTCGACGGAGAAGGGGACCGGGCGTCGTCGCGTCAACCCGTCCTACGGCGGATGCCGGTGGCACACCGCGCCGCGTAGCGTGATCGCCATACCGGGAGAACCCGACGCAGGACACTCGGTCCAGCACGCAGATCACAGGAGGCGGCCGATGCTCGAACTCAGCCACATCGACAAGTCGTACGGCGAGCGGAAGGTGCTCGACGACGTGAGCTTCCAGGTCGCGCCCGGCCGCATGACCGGGTTCGTCGGCGGGAACGGCGCCGGCAAGACGACGACGATGCGCATCCTGCTCGGTGTCCTCGCCGCGAACGCCGGAACCGTCACCCTCGACGGCACCCCGCTCACCCCGGAGGACCGCCGCCGGTTCGGCTACATGCCGGAGGAGCGCGGCCTCTACCCGAAGATGCGGGTCGAGGAACAGCTCGTCTACCTGGCCCGCCTCCACGGGTTCACGACCCACGCCGCCAAGCGCAACGCCGGCGAGCTGCTCGAGCGTCTCGGCCTCGGCGAGCGCCGGAACGACGCCCTCGAGAGCCTGTCGCTCGGCAACCAGCAGCGGGCGCAGATCGCCGCGGCGCTCGTGCACGACCCCGACGTCCTCGTCCTCGACGAGCCGTTCTCGGGCCTCGACCCGATGGCCGTCGACGTGGTCGTCGGCGTGCTCAGCGAGTTCGCCGCAGACGGCTCCCCCGTCCTGTTCTCCAGTCACCAGCTCGACATCGTGGAACGCCTCTGCGACGACCTCGTGATCATCGCCGGTGGCAGGATCCGCGCCTCCGGCTCGCGCGAGTCGCTCCGTGAAGCCCACGCCGGCAACCGCTACGAGCTGCTCACCGCGGCCGACACCGGCTGGCTGCGCGAGCGTGCGGGGATCTCCGTCGTCGACTTCGACGGTGGCTACGCCCTCTTCGACGCCGACGACGCCCAGGCGGCGCAGGCCGTGCTCCGTGAGGCACTGACCCACGGTGACGTCACGAGCTTCGCCCCCCTCCGCCCCACCCTCGCCCAGATCTTCAAGGAGGTCATCCAGTGACCACGGCAACCGAGTCCCCGATCCAGCCCGCCGGTCGTCGTCGCTCCGGCCCGGCCTCCCCCAGCCTCGTGCAGAGCATCGGTCTCGTCGCCGAGCGCGAGGTCAAGATGCGTCTGCGCAGCAAGACGTTCCTCATCTCGACAGGCATCCTGCTCCTCGTGATCCTCGCCGGCATCGTCGTCGGCGGGTTCCTCGCGAAGAACACCGCCTCGGAGACCACGAAGATCGCGGTCGTCGGGAACGCGGGTGCGGGACTCGTCGACGGCAAGACCTTCGACGTGACCGAGGCGGCCGACGTCGCCGCAGCTGAAGCCCTGGTGAAGTCGGGTGGTGTGGAGGCGGCGATCGCACCGGCCACCGACGACAACCCCACGGGTGTCCAGGTCATCTTCGACTCCGAGGCCTCCAGCACGCTCATCATGCAGCTGAGCGCGCAGCCGCAGGTCACCATCCTCGATCCCGACGCGGACGGCTCCGCGGGCTTCCTGCTCTACATCGTGTCGCTCGGGTTCGGTCTCGTGTTCTTCGTCTCCGCCACCACCTTCGGGGCGTCGATCGCGCAGAGCGTCGTCGAGGAGAAGCAGACCCGCGTCGTCGAGATCCTCATGTCCGCCATCCCCGTGAAGGCGCTCCTCGCAGGCAAGGTGCTCGGCAACAGCATCCTGGCGTTCGGGCAGATCCTGGCGATCGCGGCGCTGTCGGTGATCGGACTGACCGTGACGGGCCAGACGGAGCTGCTCGCCGGACTCGGGACCCCGGTCGTCTGGTTCGTGGTCTTCTTCGTGCTCGGCTTCATCCTGCTGGCCGCGCTGTTCGCCGCTGCCGGATCGCTGGTCTCGCGTCAAGAGGACATCGGTTCGACGACGACCCCGATTACGATGCTGATCATGATCCCGTACTTCGCCGTCATCTTCTTCAACGACAACCCGGTGGTGATGACGATCATGTCCTACGTGCCGTTCTCGGCAGCCGTGGGCATGCCCGTCCGTCTCTTCGTCGGCTCGGCGCAGTGGTGGGAGCCGATCCTGTCCCTGCTGATCCTCGCGATCACCGCGGCGCTCGTCATCCTCGTCGGCTCGCGGATCTACGAGAACTCGCTGCTGAAAATGGGTGGCCGGGTCAAACTCTCGGAAGCGCTCAAGGCATGAGCGGGCTCGGCGGGATCGACGAGGTCTTCAACCCGGGCGCCTTCGAGGCCAAGCAGTTCCTCGACGCCGAGCAGCGCCTCCCCGCGCCGGCCCCGCTCGCGGGCGATCCGGCGGGCGACATCTACGGCGACGAGCCCATCGTGCTCGACCTCGTGGACGAGGACGAAGAGGACCAGGACGCCCGACTGACGCCCGAGCAGGCCGCCGCGCTGGCGGCCGAGCAGCCGGCTCAGCCCTCCGCCGAGGACGAGCAGCAGGCCGCCGTCGCCTCCTCGATCGCCGTGCACGCGCTCGCCTACGAGCACGCGCTCGCGCAGGAGACCCCGGACGCGGAGCCGGAGCCCGGTGCGCACGCCGACGTCGACGCCGCGATCGACGCCGTGCCCGAGGAGGTCGTCCCCTCCTCCGACGGCCCACGTCACGCCGCCGACTGACCCTGTTTCCCGGTTCACAATTCAGGAGCGCCTCGGCGCGTCCCCGCCGACATGCACGGTGCGGGGGCGCCACGCCCGGGCGCTCCTGAATTGTGAACATGCCCGACGGCGACCCGAGCACGCAGGAAGTCGGCCCGCGATGCACGGAAGCTGCGTGTGGCATGCGCGAGGATGGATCAGTGACCGACTCTCTGCATGACACCAGCATCCGTGGCTTCGCCTCCGACAACTACTCCGGCGTCCACCCCGAGATCCTCGACGCCCTCGCGGCGGCCAACGGCGGCCACCAGATCGCCTACGGCGAGGACGACTACACCCGTCGGCTGCACGAGGTCTTCGCCGATCACTTCGGCCGCGACGTCGCCGTGTTCCCCGTCTTCAACGGCACCGGCGCGAACGTCGTCGGTCTGCAGTCCATGCTCCCGCGCTGGGGTGCCGTCATCTCGGCGTCGACCGCGCACATCAACTCCGACGAGGGCGGTGCGCCGGAGCGGGTCGGTGGCATCAAGCTCCTGACGGTCGACGCCCCCGACGGCAAGCTCACGCCCGACCTCATCGACCGCGAAGCGTGGGGCTGGGGCGACGAGCACCGTGCACAGCCGCTCGTCGTCTCGATCACGCAGACCACCGAGCTCGGCACCCTGTACACGCCCGAGGAGATCCGCGCGATCGCCGACCACGCGCACGGTCACGGCATGAAGCTGCACCTCGACGGCGCCCGCATCGCCAACGCCGCAGCAGCCCTCGGCGTCCCACTGCGCGCGTTCACCGCCGATGCCGGCGTCGACGTGCTGTCCTTCGGTGGGACGAAGAACGGACTCATGTTCGGCGAGGCCATCGTCGTGCTCGAACCGTCGGCATCGGAGGGCCTCGTCTACCTGCGGAAGCTCAACATGCAGCTGGCGTCCAAGATGCGCTTCGGTGCGGCGCAGCTCATCGCCCTGCTCGAGCCGGCGGCCGACGGTGGCGACGGGCTCTGGCTCCGCTCCGCGACCCACGCGAACGCGATGGCCGCGCGCCTCCGCACCTCCCTCGAGGCCCTCATCGCCGTCGGCGAGGCACCGGGACTCGGCTTCAGCCAGCCGACCCAGGCCAACGCGGTGTTCGCGACCCTGCCAGCGGGCGTCCCCGACCGCTTGCGCGAACGCTTCCGCTTCTACGACTGGGACGCCGCGAAGGGCGAGGTGCGCTGGATGTGCTCGTTCGACACCACGGAGGACGACATCGACGCGTTCGTCGCCGCGATCCGCGAGGAACTCGCCCGCGCGTAGCGGCCGGTCACGATGACGTCGGGCCTCTGCGCGTCGACCCCCGATATGGCAAGGTTGGAGATCGGGCTTCCAACCGGATGAGAGAGACGGTCATGCACTATCAGTCGACGCGGGGCCACGATCTGCCCCAGCACTTCTCGGACATCCTCCTCGGCGGGCTCGCCCCGGACGGCGGCCTGTACCTCCCGGCCGAGTACCCGCAGCTGACCGCTGAGGAGCTCGAGTCGTGGCGCGGGCTGTCCTATGCCGACCTCGCGTTCGCCGTGCTGTCGAAGTTCGCCGACGACATCCCCGCCGCCGACCTCCAGGACATCACCCGTCGCACCTACACCGCCGAGGTGTACTCGAACGGCCGCGCCGGCGACGACGCCTCGCTCATCACCCCGCTGCGCACCCTCGGCGAGGAGGGCGGCACCGAGCTGCAGCTCCTCGGCCTCTCGAACGGCCCGACGCTCGCCTTCAAGGACATGGCGATGCAGTTGCTCGGCAACCTCTTCGAGTACACGCTCGCGAAGAGTGGCGACGAGCTCAACATCCTCGGCGCGACGTCCGGCGACACCGGGAGCGCGGCCGAGCACGCCATGCGCGGCAAGACCGGCATCCGGGTCATCATGCTGAGCCCGCACGGCCGCATGAGTAGCTTCCAGCGCGCGCAGATGTTCAGCCTCCAGGACGACAACATCGTGAACCTCGCCGTCGAGGGGAACTTCGACGACTGCCAGGACATCGTGAAGGCCGTCTCGAAGGACGCTCCGTTCAAGGCACTCCACGCCGTCGGTACGGTCAACTCGATCAACTGGGCCCGCGTCGTCGCGCAGGTCGTGTACTACGTGCACGGTTGGCTGCTCGCGACCGACGGTCCGGGCCAGAAGGTGTCGTTCTCGGTGCCGTCCGGCAACTTCGGCAACGTCTGCGCCGGGCACATCGCCCGCTCCATGGGGCTCCCGATCGACCAGCTCGTCGTCGCGACGAACGAGAACGACGTCCTCGACGAGTTCTTCCGCACGGGCGTGTACCGCCCGCGCTCGGCGGCCGAGACGCACCACACCTCCAGCCCGAGCATGGACATCTCGAAGGCGTCGAACTTCGAGCGCTTCCTCTACGACCTCGTCGGTCAGGACGCGACCCGCCTCGGTGAGCTGTTCCGGTCCCTCGACGAGGAGGGCGGGTTCGACCTCTCCGGGACGCCCGAGTTCGAGCGGATCAGCGAGTTCGGCTTCGTCTCCGGTCGCAGCACGCACGCCGACCGCGTCGCCACCATCCGCGACGTGCACGAGCGCTACGGCGTCACGATCGACCCGCACACCGCCGACGGCGTCACGGTCGCCCGCCGCCACCTGCGCGAGGGCGTCCCGATGCTCGTCCTCGAGACCGCGCTGCCGGCGAAGTTCGCCGAGATCGTCCGCGAGGCGCTCGGCGAGGAACCGGAGCGACCGGAGGCGTTCGAGGGCATCGAGGGGCTCGAACAGCGCTTCGAGATCGTGCCGGCCGACGTCGACCGCATCAAGGCGATCATCGTGGAGCACACCGGCCGCTGAGAGGCCCGCCTGCTCGAGCCGCCCGTCTCCCGAGCCACTCCGTTCCCCGAGCCTGTCGAGGGGCGCCGTCACTCCCCGAGGCTCATCGGTTCGACCAGCACGCCGAGTCGCGTCCGCACCCACCACGCGCCCGTCTCGCGGCGTTCGCGGCCCGTTGTGAACCGGTAGCGCCAGACGGTCACGCGGATCCACCGCGGTGGGCCGTCGGGGAACGGGTTCTCGCGCAGCAGCGCGAGGGCCGCCCGGTCACCCTGCAGGAGTCGTTCGAGGTACCGCTCGAACCACGCCGTGTCGCGGACACCGAGGGCCAGGAACCAGAGCAGCCAGTCGAGTCGCAGATGGTACGGTGCGAACTGCGGCGGCCGACGCAACGGGTCACCGGGTTTCCCACGGAACCCGTACTCGCGCCAGCCGGTCTCGTCGCCCAGGTCGGCGGCGTCGGTCCCCTCGACGATCAGCTCGCGGCGCACCTTCGTCACCGTGCCGAACGCGCCGTAGGCGTTGACCAGGTGATAGCGGTTGAAGCTGGCGTTCATCAGCTGGCGACGGGAGAACAGGTTGATCAGCGGGCGGATGCTCAGGAGGACGAGGCCCGCGGTCACGGCGAGGACGAGCAGCGTCCACCAGGGCGGCGACGAGCCTGAGCCGTCCGTCGCAGCACCGCCCGACGACGGCAGCCACGGCAGCGCGGCTCGGAGGCTGGTGTCGGAGACCGCCGCGAATGCGAGGACCACCGTGATCCAGTTGAGCCACGCGAAGTTGCCCGTCACGATGAGCCAGAGCTGACTCAGGATGATGAGACCGGCAGCGATCGAGGCGACCGGTTGTGGCGCGAACAGGAACCACGGCACCCCGAGCTGCACCACGTGGTTGCCGACGACCTCCACGCGGTGCGCCCACCGGGGCAGCCGGTGCGCGTGCCAGCTGAACGGGCCGGGCATGGGCTGCGTCTCGTGGTGGAACTCCATCGCGGTCAGGTCGCGCCACTCGCGCCCGCCGCGGATCTTGATCATCCCGGCACCGAACTCGAGACGGAAGACGAGCCAGCAGAGGAACAGCAGCACCGGGGCGGGCGGCGGCACCTCGCGGGACCCGAGGAAGGCGACGATGAACCCCGCCTCCAGCAGCAGCGTCTCCCAGCCGAAGGCGGTGAACGTCTGGCCGACGTTGACGATCGAGAGGTACCCCGCCCACAGCAGGAGGAAGGCGACCATCGGCACCCAGGGCGGCCCGAGCTGCGGCAGGCCGACGACGAGGGTGGCTGCGACCAGGGTGCCTCCCCAGGCGACGATCAGCAGCAGCCGATCGGAGTAGCGCCAGTGGAAGAGGCTCGGCGACTGCCGGAAACGGACTCGACGGAGGAACGCCGGGACGGGGAGCAGCCCGCGTTCACCGAGCAGCGCCGGGAACTGGTTCACCGTCGACACGAACGCGACGAGGAAGACGGCTGCGACACCGCGTTGCAGGACCTCCCGGGCGAGCAGGGCGTCGGTGGCGTCGAACCAGGTCCAGGTCATCCGCGTCCCCCTCACCGCTCGGCTCCGGCGGGAGGGCCCGAGGCTCCCGCGCCGACAGGATAGATCCGTCGCGCAGGCGACACCAGCCCTGAACACCGGCTCATACACCGACCTACGCTGACGGGCATGACCGACACCACTTCAGGACCAGACGACCAGACCAGCGCCCGGCAGGAGCCGATCAGCCAGGGTGCGGGCGCTCCACTGCTCGGTGAGCCGATCGACGACGGCGCCACCGTCCCGGACGGCACCGACGGACCGCTCGTCACCGACGCCCAGGACGCCCGACCGGACGGCCACGACGGATCGGACCTCGACGACACGGGCGACGAGGTCCCCATCGACCGGCCGACGGACGATCACGCGTTCGATCCGTTCGACGACACGCGGGTCGGCCCGGGCGACGAGGAACTGGCGGACGACATCGACGACGCCGACGACGGCTCCGAGCTGCAGGACGACGGCACGGCGCCGGAGCTGGGCGAACAGCGCAGAGGATAGGCCTCGGACGGGCGGTGGCCAAGCCCCCGCGGGCGGCGCGCGCACCGGCCTACGCTGCCTGCATGACCGATCCCATGGATGCAGCAGCAGCAGATGCCCAGCGCGACGCCCTCGCGCACGGTGGACCCGGCGCCCAGGCGCACGTGCCCGGCGAGGACTCGACCGACAGCTCCGTCGGCGGGGTCGTCCCTGACGGCGACGCGTTCGACCGTTCGGGAGACGACGCGGCCCCCGGCGACGGCGGCCTGAGCAACGCCGGTGACGGCGTCGGTGGCGACGACGTGGTCGGCGACGCCGGCCTCGACGGAGCCGACGACACCGAGGACTCCGTCGAGGACCTGGACGACGCCGACGACCTCGCGGACCGCGCCCCGGTCGGCGACAGCTTCGGCGAAGGCCCGGAGTAGAACGGAGTCGCACCAGGGCGGACGCCGCTCCGGTCACTGAGCAGCGAGGAATCACACCCGGGCGCGCGCCGCTCCGGTCCCCGAGCCTGTCGAAGGGCGCTCAGGGGACGAGGATGAGCTTCCCGCTCGGGTGACCCGACTCGCTCTCGCGGTGCGCATCGGCGGCCTCGGCGAGAGGCCGGACGGTGCCGAGCTCGAAGCTGAAGCGACCCTGCTCGACGAGGGACGCGACCGCCGGGATCGCCTCCGCCCGCCAGGCCTGCTCCTGCGCCGTGAGCGGGAGCGGGTTCCCGCCGGACCACGCCTGGATCCCGAGGTCGGCCGCCTTCGCACCGACGACGATCGTGCCGATGTGCTGCCGGTCCTCGACCAGCTCGAACGAGGTCTCGAGCGCCTCGTCGGTGCCGACGGCGTCGAGCACCCGGTCGACGCCCTGCGGGGCGGCCTCGCGCACGCGCTCGACGAGCCCGGGACCGTAGGTGACGGGGATCGCCCCGAGCTCCCGCAGGCGCGCATGGTTCCCCTCGCTCGCGGTGGCGACGACGGTCGCTCCCCACGCGACGGCGAACTGCACTGCCGCGTGCCCCACCGAGCCCGATCCGCCGTGGATCAGGAGGGTCGTCCCCTCGGTCACGCCGAGCGACCGGAGCGCCTGGTAGGCCGTGCTCACGGGGATGCCGATCGCCGCCGCCTCCTCGAAGGAGATGGCCGCCGGTTTGCGGATGATCTGGTCGGGCGTGACGACGACATGGGTCGCGTACGTCCCGGAGGCGTTGACGACGACGACCTCGTCGCCGATCGACCAGCCCTCGACCCCGTCGCCGACCTCGACGACGACGCCGGCGCCGTCGCTCCCGACGCGTCGGGTGCCGTGCAGCTCGCCGCCGCGGACACCGCTGCGGAGCTTCCAGTCGATCGGGTTCACGCCCGCGGCGCGCACCTCGACGACGAGTTCGCCGTGGCCCGCCTGAGGCGTCGGCACCTCGACGAGCTCGAGGACGTCGGCCGGGCCGAGCTCCTGGTACTGGATGACGGTCGCCATGTCGTTCCCTTCTCGAGACGCGCCGTGCGCGCTCCTGATCGACGTCCGCCGCGCATCGCGACGGCCCTTCGAGGCTACTCCCGACGCTCCTCCCGACGCTCCTCCACAGCCCCTCGGAACCTCCGGACCATGACGCCGCATGACCCGCGGATGGCACCGGCCCCGGCCTCCCGCGTAGCGTTGCAGCATGCCTCCCACTGATGGATCGACGTCCGCAGCGCCCGCCGCCACCATCGCGAACCTCCTCGCCGAGACGCGCAGCTACGCCCCGCCGGCCGACCTCGCCCAGACGGCGAACGTCGGCCCGGAGGAGTGGGCTCGCGCGGCCGCCGACCCGGTGGCGTTCTGGGAGGAGCAGGCCCGACGCCTCGACTGGGTCACCCCGTGGGAGACGGCGCACACCTGGGACCCGGCTCGGCCGGTCGCAGGGTCCGACCCGTCGGACCCCGAGCCCGAACTCACCGTCCCCGCGGCCACCTGGTTCGCCGGGGGAACGCTCAACGTGGCGGTCAACTGCGTCGACCGGCACGTCGACGCCGGACGAGGCGACAAAGTGGCCCTCCACTTCGAGGGAGAGCCGGGCGACCGCCGCTCCATCACCTACGCCGAGTTGCAGCGCGAGGTCGCGAAGGCGGCCAACGCCCTGACGGCACTCGGCATCGGCCAGGGCGACCGCGTCGTCATCTACCTGCCGGTCATCCCCGAGACGGTCATCGCCACCCTCGCCGTCGCCCGCATCGGCGCCATCCACTCCCTCGTGTTCGGTGGGTTCTCGGCCGAGGCGCTGCGCTTCCGGGTGGAGGACACCGAGGCGAAGCTGCTCATCACCACCGACGGCCAGTACCGCCGGGGTGCGGCCGTGCCGGTCAAGCAGAACGCCGACGCCGCCGTCGACGGTGTGCCGTCCGTCGAGCACGTGCTCGTCGTCGCACGCACGGGCGACGAGACGCCGAACGTGCCCTGGACCCCCGGCCGCGACGTCTGGTGGCACGACACCGTGGGTGTCGCCGCCGACACCCACGAGGCCGAGGCGTTCGACGCGGAGAACCCGCTCTTCATCATCTACACGAGCGGCACCACCGGGAAGCCCAAGGGACTCGTCCACACGTCAGGTGGCTACCTCACGCAGGCGTCCTGGACCCACTGGGCGATCTTCGACGCCAAGGACGACGACGTCCACTGGTGCACCGCCGACCTCGCCTGGGTCACCGCGCACACCTATGAGATCTACGGTCCGCTCTCGAACGGGCTCACCCAGGTGATCTACGAGGGCACGCCGAACACCCCGCACCAGGCACGGCACTTCGAGATCATCGAGCGTTACGGCGTGACGACGTACTACACGGCGCCGACGCTCATCCGGACCCTCATGACGTGGTTCCCCGAGGGGCCGCCCGCCGAGTACGACCTCTCGACCCTCCGGCTCCTCGGTACCGTCGGCGAGGCGATCAACCCCGAGGCCTGGATGTGGTTCCGCGAGCGCATCGGGCGCGGCGAGACCCCGGTCGTCGATACCTGGTGGCAGTCGGAGACGGGGTCGGCCGTCATCGCGCCGCTCCCCGGTGCGACCACGATCAAGCCGGGTTCCGGCAGTCGCGCACTCCCCGGCCTGGAGGCGCTGGTCGTCGACGAGGACGGCGAGACGGTGCCGTACGGATCCGGCGGGTATCTGGTCGTCAGCCGCTTCGGGCCGTCGCTCGCGCGCACGGTCTGGGGCAACCCGGAGCGCTACCGCGACTCGTACTGGGCGAAGTACTGGAAGCAGGGCTACTTCTTCTCCGGCGACGGCGCCAAGTGGGACGAGGACGGCGACATCTGGGTCCTCGGGCGCGTCGACGACGTCATCAACGTCTCGGGCCACCGCCTGTCGACCATCGAGATCGAGTCGGCCCTCGTGTCGCATCCCCACGTGGGCGAAGCCGGCGTGGTCGGCGTGCACGACCCGATCACGGGGAGCGCGATCGCCGCGTTCGTCATCCCGTCCTCGCGATCCCACGGTCCGGAGGCCGACGGCGAGGCGTACTGGTTGGAGCGCTCCGCGGCACTCCGCGAGGCACTGCGCTCCCACGTGGCGAACGAGATCGGCCCGATCGCGAAGCCCCGCGACGTCTTCGTGGTCCCGGACCTCCCGAAGACCCGCTCGGGGAAGATCATGCGGCGTCTGCTCGGCGACATCGTCGACCAGCGGCCCCTCGGCGACACGACGTCGCTGCAGGACGAAGCGGCCCCGCACCGGATCGCCGAGATCGTCACTGCTGCACGGACCCTTCAAGCCCGGGAATAGCGCCCCGATCGATGCAGTTGCATCCATCGTCAACGGCGACGCAACCTCTGTCCACTTCCCTTGTTTCGCTTGGAGACCGCATGTCCATCGTCACCCGTACCGCCCAGACCGACGCCCCCATCCTCGACGTCCTCGCCGACCGCTGGAGCCCCCGCGCCTTCGTGAGCGAGCCCGTCGCCGCAGCGAAGATGGCTTCGGCCCTGGAAGCCGCGCGTTGGTCGCCGAGCGCCAACAACGTGCAGCCCTGGCGGTTCATCGTCGGCACCAAGGGCACCGCCACGTTCGACACGATCGCTGAGCAGCTGGTGGCCTTCAACCGCGGTTGGGCCGCTCAGGCCGGCGCGCTCATCGTCGCCGTCGCCGAGACGCTCGACGACGAGGGCAACGAGCGCCCCTGGGCCATCTACGACCTCGGCCAGGCGATGGCGCACCTGAGCATCCAGGCCCACAGCGACGGTCTCTTCGCGCACCAGATGGCCGGCTTCTCCGCCGACGGCATCCGCGAGGCGTTCTCGCTGCCGGATGGCCTCGTGCCGTTCACCGTCACCGCGCTCGGCGAGCTCGGCGAACCCGAGCTCCTGCCCGAGGGCATGCTCCGCGACCGCGAGACCGCTCCGCGTGAGCGCCGTCCCCTCGCCGACCTCGTGATCGTCCAGGAGTAGTCCGCTCGGTTCCTGCACCACCACGCTGCGCAGTCCGGTCCGCCGGGCTGCGCAGTCGTCGTTCGCGGGGCTCATTGTCGTCGTAGCCGGTCCCTGAGCGCCGTCCCCGGTCCCTGCCCTTCGACAGGCTCAGGAACCGCCTGTCGAAGGGCGTGTCCGTCGCGCCGCTACAGCCCCGCGACGAGGTTGATGACGGTCGCCAGGATCACGGAGCCGAAGAGGTACGACAGCAGGGTGTGCTTGAGAACGGTGCGGCGCAGCTCGCTGGACCGCAGCGTCGTGTCGGAGACCTGGTAGGTCATGCCGAGGTCGAACGAGAGGTAGGCGAAGTCGCTGTACTGCGGCGCCTCCTCCTGGTTGAAGTCGATACCGCCCTCCGGCGCCGCGAAGTACATGCGCGCGTACCGCAAGGTGTAGATCGTGTGGATGAGCGCCCAGGAGAGCGCCACGCTCACGACCGCGAACCCGGCGAGCACGCCCTGCTCGACCCCTGAGGACGCCCTCGCCTGCAGGATGACGACACTCAGGGCCACGAGGCTCCCGACACTCGCAAGCACGATGAGCACCTCACTCGTCGTTCGCCCGGGCTCCTCCGAGGTCGCGTGTTCGCGCGTCCGCTCCGGGCCCATCCGCCAGATGCGGATCCAGAGGGAACCGACGAAGACCACACACGTGGTCCCCCAACCGGCGAGGATCGCCCCCGCCCAGAACCAGTTCAGGCCGACGATCACGCCCACGGCGACACCGACGAGGGCGGAGACGGTCAACCGGAGCTTCGCGCCGTGCCGCACCATGATCGTTCCGGACGTCGATGAGCTCACGAGCTGATCGTGGCACCGTCCGTGGAGCGCATGACGCAGGCTCGCGGCCGACGCCGCACCTCACACCGCTTCGACGAACAACTCCTCCAACTCGGCGAAGACGCCGACGGCGAGGCGCTCGAACTGCTCGGCGCTCAGCAGGATCGTCTCGCCCGGGACGAGGCCGGTGAACGACGTCCCCTCGGCGTACTGCAACACGGTCCCCACCGTGAACACCCGGTCGTGGTCGAGGATCGACGCGACGATGAGTTCGAGCTCGTTGAGCGCCCCGGGACCCTTCCCGAGCACCGAGCGCACCCGGTGGACGAACGGCCGGTCGAGCACGAGGGTGAGGCCGGTGAAGAACTCGGGGTCGACCACGGCCAGCGCTGCGGGGTCCGCTCCGGCCTCGGCCAGCGTTTCGCGTCCGGCGACGAGCGCGGCGATCATCGACTTCGCCTCGTCGACCTCTCGCTGTTCGAAGGTCTTGCGTCCCAGCATGGGTGTCTCCTCGGCGTCGCGGATCAGGTGCGCTTCACGCTACTCCCCGGCATGCCCGGATCACAGCAGGCCTCGCGCGTCCGGTGGTCAGGCCTGCTGCCGCTCGCGACGCGGGACGTGGAGCGACACGACGCCGGCGTCGCGGTTGATGCGACGGACCCGCGCCCGCCAGATGAGCGCGAACGCGACGACGAGCACGACCATGGCCGGCACCACGAGCGCCTTGAGCACCGGCAGGCTCGGGAACAGCAGCCCCCAGAGCACGGTGTTGCCGTCCCAGAGGCCGTGCATGACCGCGACGAGCAGGTAGGTCAGGAGTACGCCCACGGTGATCCGGAACCGGCCGTTGCGTGTGGCCGCGAACAGCGCCGCGGCGAACAGCGCCGTCCACAGTGGGTGTCCGACCGGGTCGAAGACGGTCCGGGCGAACGCGGCCCCGGCCGCTTGGAACGCCGGGTGCGAGAGGATCGTCTCGAGTGGTGGCGAACCGGCGGCGAGCTTCTGGGAGGCCTCGACCCCGTCCGCCCACCCTTGCCCGATGTACCAGAGGTTCTCGAGGACGGCGAAGCCGATCCCGACGGCGCCGCCGACGAAGAGCCCGCCGCGGGCGGTCTTCACCGGCAGCCGCCACGCCACGATCACGACGGCGATGATCTTCGCCAGCTCCTCGGCGACCCCGGCGAAGAACAGCCCGATGTCGTGAGGGTTCTCACCGGCATCGGTCGCGGCGACGCCGATGAGGGAGTCGAAGGTGCTGCCGAGCGTGATGGCGATGAAGCCTCCGACCAGGACCGCCCAGAGGAGCGTCGCCGTCGTGACGCCGTCGCCCGGCTGAAGACGTCTGGCCATCATGAGCAGCAATGTCGACGCGGCCAGCCCCGAGCCGAGCAGGATCCACGCGGGGATCACCGCCGGGTTGCCGAGGAGGACGTGCGGCACCAGCAGCAGGAACAGCCAGAGGGCCAGGCCGCCGAAGAAGAACCAGGCGGGGGCGTGCGCGTGACGCCAGAGGGGCACGGCGGTGTCGCTGGTCTCAGGCGTCGTGCTCGGGGCTGCGTGTGACATCGGGTCCTCTCAGGGCGCGCCGACCGGGCCCACCGCGAGGATCACGCTAGTGCGCGGCATCCGTCGCACACCAGGGGGTTCCTCCCCCACTCGGGGGTCGCGGCCAGCGCGGTGCTGTCGCGCGAGCGCGGGGCATACGCGTGAGCGCGCCCCTCCGGAGGGGCGCGCTGACATCGGTGGGTCGCGCTCGGGTCAGCGCACCGCGCTGGCCGCAAGCAGCCGGCTAGGCCGGGACCACCGCTCGCTCGACCGTGAGGCCGTCGCCGTCGCTCGCAAGCCCGACGTGGACGGTGTCGCCGTCGCGGATCGAGCCGTCGAGGATCGCCCGCGCGAGGCGGTCGTCGATCTCCCGCTGCATGAGTCGACGCAGCGGACGCGCGCCGTACATCGGGTCGTATCCGCGCTCCGCGAGCCACGCACGGGCGTCGGGCGTGACGGCGAGGTGGAGCCGACGCTCACCCAGTCGACGCTGCAGGCGGTCGATGTACAGCTCGACGATCTGGCCGAGCTCCGCCTCGCTGAGCGGCTGGAACACGACGATGTCGTCGAGACGGTTGATGAACTCCGGCTTGAACGCCTGGCGCACGAGCTGCTGCACTGCCTCCTCCTTCTGCTCGAGGGAGAGCGAGGCATCCATCAGGTACTGCGAGCCGAGGTTGGAGGTCAGCACGAGGATGACGTTCCGGAAGTCGACGGTGCGCCCCTGTCCATCGGTCAGCCGGCCGTCGTCGAGCACCTGCAGGAGGATGTCGAACACCTCGGGGTGCGCCTTCTCGACCTCGTCGAGCAGCACGACGGAGTACGGGCGTCGACGAACGGCCTCGGTGAGCTGCCCGCCCTGCTCGTAGCCGACGTACCCAGGAGGCGCGCCGACGAGCCGGGAGACCGAGTGCTTCTCGCCGTACTCGGACATGTCGATGCGGACCATGGCCTTCTCGTCGTCGAAGAGGAACTCGGCGAGCGCCTTGGCCAGCTCGGTCTTGCCGACGCCGGTGGGGCCGAGGAACATGAACGAACCGGTCGGGCGGTCGGGGTCGGAGATGCCGGCCCGGGTGCGCCGGACGGCGTCGGACACGGCGGCGACCGCACGGTGCTGCCCGATGAGTCGGCGGGACAGCTCCTGCTCGAGGTGCAGCAGTTTCTCCGTCTCGCCCTGCAACAGGCGACCGACGGGGATGCCGGTCCACGCGGCGATGACAGCGGCGATGTCCTCGGCGGTCACCTGGTCGTTGACCATCCGGGGCTCGCCGTCGGTGTCCTGCTCGGCCGACTCCGCGAGCGCGAGTTCGCGTTCGAGCTGCGGGATGTCGGCGTAGAGGAGCTTGGACGCCTGTTCGAGCTTGCCCTCGCGCTGGGCGCGTTCGGCCTTGCTCCGGGCGGCGTCGAGCTGCTTCTTGAGGTCGCCGACCCGGTTGAGGCTCGCACGCTCGCGCTCCCAGCGCGCCTGCAGCTCGCCGAGCGCGGCCTGGCGGGTCGCGAGGTCCTCCCGGAGGCGGGCGAGGCGCTCCTTGGAGGCGTCGTCCTTCTCCTTCTTCAGGGCGAGCTCCTCGAGCTTCAGGCGGTCGACGCTGCGTCGCAGTTCGTCGATCTCGACGGGTGCCGAGTCGATCTCCATGCGCAGTCGGCTGGCAGCCTCGTCGATGAGGTCGATCGCCTTGTCGGGCAGCTGCCGCGACGTGATGTAGCGGTTGGACAGGGCTGCTGCGGCGACGAGCGCGTTGTCGGCGATGGCCACCTTGTGGTGCGCCTCGTACCGCTCCTTGAGGCCACGGAGGATGGCGACCGTGTCCTCGACGCTCGGCTCACCCACGAACACCTGCTGGAAGCGACGCTCCATGGCGGCGTCCTTCTCGATGAACTCGCGGTACTCGTCGAGCGTGGTCGCGCCGATGAGCCGGAGCTCACCGCGGGCGAGCATGGGCTTCAGCATGTTGGCCGCGGCGACGGACCCCTCGCCGCCACCGGCGCCCATGAGGACGTGGAGCTCGTCGATGAAGGTGATGATCTGTCCGTCGGACTCGTCGATCTCCTTGAGCACCGCCTTGAGGCGCTCCTCGAACTGCCCGCGGTACATGGCACCCGCCACGAGCGCGGAGAGGTCGAGGGAGATGAGCTGCTTGCCCTTGAGGCTCTCGGCGACGTCGCCCGCGACGATGCGCTGGGCGAGGCCTTCGACGACGGCGGTCTTGCCGACGCCGGGCTCGCCGATGAGGACGGGGTTGTTCTTGGTGCGTCGCGTGAGCACCTGGCTCACGCGGCGGATCTCGGCGTCGCGGCCGATGACCGGATCGAGCTTGCCGGAGGCGGCGATCTCGGTCAGGTTGACGCCGTACTGCTCGAGCGCGCTGCGCTGATCCTCTTGCTGAGGCGTCTGGCCTGCTGGCATGGGTACGGTCTCCTGTTCAAAACTTGAGTTGATGTGACTCAAGTTTACCACCGCCACTCTCTGCCGACAAGATGCGATCGGCAGGTGATCTCCAGCGCATCGAAGGGTAGGCTTACCTATCGATGCCTCGCCTCAGTGAACAGACCCCCGACTCGATCTTCATCCTCCTCGCAGCCGTCGTCCGGCGCATCGAGCAGGTGAGCCCGAGCTATCGGCGATTCACGTTCACCGGTCCCGAGGTCCAGCACATCGCGGACAACCGTCACGACCAGCGCATCAAGCTGCTCTTCCCGCTGCCCGACACCGGCTTCGACGAGCTGCCGATGCACGACGACTGGTACCAGGCGTGGCGACTGCTGCCCAACGACAAACGTCACCCGATGCGCACGTACACGATCCGCGAGGTCCGGCCCGAGCTCGCCGAGTTCGACGTCGACATCGCGCTGCACGGCCGCGTCGGCCCCGCGTCCACCTGGGCGATGGACGCGAAGGTCGGCGACGAGCTCGTCGTCAACGTCCCCAACGCCCGCTCAGCGGTACCGGCCGGCGGCATCGACTGGCACGCGCCGGCCACCGTCGACCAGGTGCTCCTCGCCGGCGACGAGACGGCCCTGCCCGGGATCGCCGGGATCCTCGAGCGCCTGCCGAGCACCGCGCGCGGGATCGCCGTCGTCGAGCTGCCGCACGAGGACGACATCGCCGCCCTGTCCACGAAGCCCGACGGGGTCGAGGTCGTCGTCCTCCCCCGCGGCGACCAGCCCGTGGGCACCCTGCTCATCCCCGAGGTCGAGCGCATCGCGAGCCGCCTCGCGCCGAGCGTCGACACCGCCACGATCGCCACGCAGCCGGCACTCGAGGACGTCGACGTCGACACCGAGCTGCTCTGGGAAGCGCCGGTCAACGCGACCGGAGGCCCCGTCCTCGAGAGCGCACCGCTCTACGCGTGGCTCGCCGGAGAGGCGTCGGCGATCAAGACGCTCCGCCGACACCTCGTCTCCGGGTGCGGCGTCGACCGCAAGTCGGTCGCGTTCATGGGCTACTGGCGACACGGCAAGGCCGAAGACAACCGATGAGCCGGTGAGCGCCGACCTCGACAGCCTGCGGCTCCCGACCGCGGCCGCCCGCGCACGAGAGACGTCGACCGGCATCGCCCGATCGACCGCGTCGCGCTGGCTCCTACTCGTCGCCGCGCTCGTCGTGCTCGCCGCCATAGCCGCGGGCAGCCTCTTCATCGGCTCGGGGACGATCAGTGCCGCCGAGGTCTGGCGGGCGCTGTCACAGGGCGGCGACGACACCAACGCGATCCTCGTCACCGGGTTCCGGGTGCCGCGCATGCTCCTGGCCATCGGCGTCGGTGCGGCGCTCGGCCTCGCCGGAGCCATGATGCAGGCCGTCACGCGGAACCCGCTCGCCGACCCCGGCATCCTCGGCGTCAACGCCGGGGCGTACATCGCGGTCGTGCTCGCCGTCGCCATCGCCGGCACCGCCGACCTGAGCTCCTACGTGTGGTGGTCCTTCGCCGGCGCGGGCCTGGCCTCCGTCATCGTGTACGTGATCGGCTCCCGGGGCCGTGCCGGGGCGACCCCGGTCCGCCTCGTGCTCGCCGGCGTCGCGCTCTCCGCCGCGCTCCAGGGGGTGACCTTCGCCATCACGATCCGCAATCCCGACATCTTCGACAAGATCCGCTTCTGGCAGGCCGGCTCGCTGCAGAACCGCCAGATGGACGTGTTCCTCGGGGTGCTGCCGTTCCTCATCGTCGGGGTCGTCCTCGCCCTCGTCGTCTCCCGGTCGCTCAACGCCGTCGCCCTCGGAGACGATCTCGCGACCTCGCTCGGCACGAAGGTGCTCCGGACGCGGGTGCTGTCGGTCGTCGCGATCACCCTGTTGTGCGGCTCGGCCACCGCGGCAGCCGGACCGATCGCCTTCCTCGGACTCATGTCGCCCTACCTCGCCCGGGCCGTCGTCGGACCGGACCAGCGCTGGGTACTGCCGTTCACGATGGTGTTCGCGCCGATCATCTTCCTGCTGTCCGACCTCGTCGGGCGGGTCGCCGTCCCCGGCGAGATGCCGGTCGGGATCGTCACGGCGTTCGTGGGTGCCCCGCTCCTCATCGTGCTCATCCGCCGTTCGAAGGCGCAGGGGCTGTGACCGCGGTCGCCGAGCCGGGTCGGCGCACCGTGAGGGTCGGTCGGGTCAGCTGGGTGGTCCACCGGCGTGAGCTGATCGTCGTCGGCGCTCTGGTCGCCGTCATCGCGGGGGTCGGCGCCTTCGCGCTCACCCAGGGCGAGTACCGCATCCCGCTCGACAAGCTGCTCGCCGCGGTCACCGGTTCCGGCTCGGAGAGCGTCCTGCGCATCGTATTGGAGTGGCGTCTACCGCGAGTGGTGATCGCCGTGGTCGGCGGGATCGCGCTCGGGCTCTCCGGCGCGATCTTCCAGTCCATCACCCGGAACCCACTCGGCAGTCCCGACATCATCGGGTTCAACTCCGGTGCATTCACCGGCGCGCTCATCGTCACCCTCGTCGTCGGCGGGAACTATGCGGCGATGGTCTCCGGGGCGTTGATCGGCGGGCTCGCGACGGCCCTCGTCGTCTACCTCCTCGCGTGGTCCCGGGGCGTCCAGGGGTTCCGGCTCATCGTGATCGGCATCGCGATCAGCGCCGTCCTCAACGCGTTCAACGACTACCTGCAGCTGCGGGCGGACCTCAACGCCGCCATCGCCGCTGCCAGCTGGGGCATGGGTTCGCTCGCCGACCTCGGGTGGCAGGACGTCGTGCCCGTGACGATCGCGGTCGCGGTCCTCGTCCCCATCCTCGCGCTCATGTCCCGCCGACTCGGCATGCTGGAGTTCGGCGACGACATCGCGAGCGCCCTCGGCATCCCGGTCGAACGCACACGGCTGCTGCTGCTCGTGATCGGCGTCGCCCTCACCGCGACCGTCACCGCGGTCGCCGGCCCGATCGTCTTCGTCGCCCTCGCCGCACCCCAACTCGCCCGGCGGCTGACGAGGTCCGCCGGCATCACCCTCGTCCCCTCGGCCGCCATGGGTGCGGCGTTGCTCCTCGTGAGCGACGTCGTGGCTCAGCGGATCATCGCCCCGGCCGCCCTGCCGGTCGGTGCGGTGACCGTGACCCTCGGCGGCATCTACCTCATCGCCCTGCTCATCACGCAGGCGGGAAAGCGCTGACATGAAGACCGACAGCCCCACCACCAGACTCGCCGGAACAGCTCTCCGCGTCGGCTACGACCAGCGGACCATCATCCACGAGCTGGACATCGCGATCCCCGACGACTCGTTCACGGTCATCGTCGGCCCGAACGCCTGCGGCAAGTCGACGCTCCTGCGTGCCCTCGCCCGGCTGCTGAAACCGACGCAGGGACAGGTCGTGCTCGACGGTCAGGAGATCACGCGGTACCCGTCGAAGGAGGTCGCGAAGCGCATCGGGCTGCTGCCGCAGACCTCGATCGCTCCGGACGGCATCTCCGTGATCGACCTCGTGTCGCGTGGCCGATACCCGCACCAGTCGATCCTCCGACGCTGGTCGGCGGCCGATGAGGCGGCGGTGCTCGCGGCGATGGAGGCGACGAACGTCACCGAGCTGTCCGGTCGCCTCGTCGACGAACTGTCCGGCGGCCAGCGCCAGCGCGTGTGGGTGGCGATGGCCCTCGCTCAGGAGACGCCGCTGCTGCTGCTCGACGAGCCGACGACCTTCCTCGACATCACGCATCAGGTGGAGCTGCTCGACCTCTTCACCCGGCTGAACCAGGAGGGTGGCCGCACCCTCGTCGCGGTCCTGCACGACCTCAACCAGGCTGCGCGATACGCGACGCACCTGATCGCGATGCGCGACGGTCACGTGGTCGCGCAGGGTGCGCCGGCGGACATCGTGACGGCCGAACTCGTCGAGGAGGTCTTCGGGCTCCGCTGCCGGATCATCGACGATCCCGAGTCGCACACGCCGCTCGTCATCCCGCTGATGGGCGCGCACTGACCCGTGGTTCTGGCCGGTGTCAGCGCGGTGCGCTGACGCGAGCGCGGGTTTGTCGGCGTGGGCGCGCCCCGCTGACGTGAGCGCGGGTCTCCGGAGGGGTGCGCTCACGCCGGTGGGGCGCGCTCACGAGGTGGACGCGTCCCGGTGTCAGCAGCCGATGGCTGGTTTGCCGGGTCGGCAGGGTTTGTCGACGCCGACGGTCGAGTTGCGCACGATCTGCACCGTGTGCGGTTCTTCGGTCGGGATCGAGAGGGTTCCGACGACGGGAAGCCACCCGCTGTCGCCGATGCGGTATTCGGCGGCGTACTCGACTTCGACGGTGATGGTCTTGGTCCCGACCGTCGTGTAGCGGTGGCTGGTCGGGGTCTTGGAGAACTCGGCCAGTCCGAGGGCAGTCCAGCTGGATCCACCGGTCCGGACGGTCGCACTCTCGCCGTCGCCGTAGTCGAAGGTGAATCCGACGGGGATGAAGTTCACCTCTGCGACCTGGCCGAGGAGGGTGCCGGTGCGGGTGTGGCCGGAAGCAGCTGCGATGACGTTGGTGTGGAGCCCTCGGACACCCCAGGCGGCGGGTTCGGTGGTGACGGTGGGGGCGGTTGGGGCGAAGCTGGCGACGTCGCGGATCGTGACGGGGGCCGCCGGTGCTGCTCCGAGGTCGGTGCCGAGGTCGCCGGGGGTGAAGGTGTAACACTCGTCCGGCCGCATGAGGCTGCAGACCGTCCGCTCACCGTTGGGCCCGTCGGTCACACCGGGCGGCAGCTCCGCCGAGCCGCCTCCTTCGTCGTCGCCTCCGCCCGTTCCGCCGCCGGAACCAACGCCAGTGCCCGGGCGTTCGACGCTGCCACCGATGTCGACCGAACCGTTACCGATGCAAGCGCCCGAAATTGCCCCGCCAGCGTCGCAGCTGGCGGCGACGGCGGCGGACGCCAGCCCGACGCCGCCCACGAGCATGAACCCGATGGCCAGCGCAGTACCTACTCTCCGCATGAGGGCCCCTCCTTGATGACTTCGTGCTTCGCCAGCACGTAGGGACGTTGATCAGCAGCACCCGGAGCAATGTGAACTGCCCAGGTGCGCTTGGCTGGGCGTTCAGGCTTGATGACCGATGCTCCTGCCCCATCCGTTGCTTGCAAGCCAGTCATGTCCACGCAGGCGGATCCGACGATCAGGACGTCCGCTGCGTCAGCTTTCGAGTACCAGTCCCTGATCGTGAACACCTCCAGCGAAGCCGCGCCGGAAAAGGTCCATCCGAGCTCCTGAAGCTTGGACAGGCTCTCGTTCTCGAACGTTCGGAGCTCTCCGGTTGTCACCTCATCGATGCGAGCAGGATCGACTCCGCCGTCTGCGACGACCCGGTTCCACACGCCCAAGTAGCTCTCATAGGCCTCAGTGCCGGCCGCCAGCGCCTGTTCCTCGTTCTCGAAGACCGGCGGCGAACTCTTCGGAGGCGGCGCGGGTTCAGGTCCCGTGCACGCGGTGAGGGCGAGCAGTCCCGCCGTGAGAACGATCGTAGAGACAGAGCGAGAGCGCGAGGTCCGTGGCATCCCTCGACGCTAAGCGCACCCAGACTCCCGCCCAGGGTTATCCACAGAGCAGATATGCCTACACCGACATATGCCGCGCAAGTAGTCCGTGTGCCAGCGCGATGCGCTGACGCGAGCGCACCTCAGGGGACGTGAGCGCGGGTCTCCGGAGGGGTGCGCTCGCGTCAGTGACCCGCGCTCACGTCAGCGCACCGCGCTGGCCGAAGCACAAGCGTTACCGGGACGTGACTTGGGAAGCTTAGGCTTACCTCATACCCCACGTCTTCAACGGAAAGCAGAACATGCGCCGCATGCCCCGCACCCTCACCGCCGTCGCCGCCCTCGCGGTCGCAGGCCTCGCCCTCGCCGGCTGCACCGCCGGGTCCTCCACCGACGACGCCTCCACCGGCACGCTCGGCACCGTCGACACGATGTTCGGCGAGGTGACCGTCCCGGAGCCCGCCGGCGACCTCACCGTCGTCGCCCTCGGCTGGTCCGACGCGGAGATGGCGCTCTCCCTCGGCGTCGTGCCCGTCGGTGTCTACGACTGGCAGTCCTTCGGCGCCGACAACAAGGCCGTCGGCCCGTGGGCCACCGACCTCTTCGGCGACGTGACCCCCGAGATCATCGAGGACAGCGGCGACACCGTCAACTACGAGCAGATCCAGGCGCTCGAACCCGACCTCATCCTCAACACCCGCTCTGCCGGCGACGAGAAGCAGTACGAGCGGCTCTCGGAGATCGCCCCGACCGTCTTCGCGCCCAAGGGGACCGCCGCGTTCGCGACCCCGTGGGACGTCCAGCTCGAGCAGGTCGCCGCCGCGCTCGGCAAGACCCAGGAGGGCGACGCGCTCGTCTCCGCCACGAAGCAGTCGATCAACGAGGCCGCCGACCTCCACCAGGAGTTCGCCGGGCTCACCACCGTCGCCGCGACGAAGTTCGGCGACGCCTACGGCGCTTACCTCGAGGGCGACGGTCGCTTCGACATCCTCGCCGACCTCGGCTTCCAGCAGAACCCGGCGGTCCTCGACCTCGAGGCCTCCGGTTTCTACGCGGCGGTCTCCGCCGAGCAGGTGTCCGCGTTCGACGCCGATGTCGCCGTCCTCCTCCCGATCGGGTTCAGCGCAGCGGACACCACCGCCGACCCGCTGCTCGCGAGCCTCCCCGTGGTGCAGGACGGTCGCGCGATCGTCCTCGACCCCGCCGACGAGCTCACGCAGGCCTACAGCGCGGCGTCCGTGCTGAGCATCCCCGTCGTCCTCGAGCAGCTCGTCCCGAAGCTCGCCGAGGCCGCCGCCAAGGTCGCGAAGTAGGGTCCGGCCCACCAGCACCACAGCAGGAGATCCGCGCGAGAGCCGGACGGAATCGCGTCTTCCGTCCGGCTCTCGCGCTGTTCTCCGGCTCTCACGCTGAGCGCCCCGACGCTCAGGCCGGCCGGGACAGCTTCCGCAACCGCGCGAACCCCAACGCCGCGACAATCACGAGCACCCCCACCAGCAGGACGACGGCCGCACCCGGCGCCACCGGCGCCAGCGCGGTCAACCCACCACCGACGAGGATCGCCAGCAGGACGGCGTCCGACTGCCAGAGCAGGACGTTCAGCGAGGACGCATCGCCGAACGGCGTCGGGACGGGCATGAGCAGCAGGATCGGCAGTGGTCCCTTCGCCGCGTCGAACGTCCGGAGCACGACGATCCACACCGCGAGCAGCGGCCACCACCCGAGCGGCTGGAGGAGCGCCATACCGCCCGGTGCCGCGGAGGCGAGCACCCCGAGCAGGTCACCGATCCCACCGATCACGACCGCGGCCAGCAGCGGGGCGACGGCTCCGGCGAGCACGAGCGAGCGGGGGCTCCGACCGTAGAGCGTGGGCGTCCCCGCGCTCTCGACCCCGTGTCGCACCGCGTCGCACCAGACACCCACCGCGAGGTAGGCGAGCAACGCCGCGGGGACGGCGAGCATCCACCGCACACCGTCCGGGAGCCCGAAGGAGAGACCGACCGACGCGCCGGACGCCGCCAGGACGAGGGAACCGAGGGCGACCCGCCCGGGTGTCCGCCGAGCTCCGACGATCGACCGCCTGAGGACGACGAGCCAGAACGGCCCGGTCATCCGCAGCGGGACACGGCGACCGCTCGTCGGGGAGGCTCGCAGCCCGCCGACGGCACCCGAGGCGTCACCGCTCTGCAGCATCATCCCGACCCGCTGCCAGCGCAGCGCCTGGTCGAGGAGGGGTCCGCTCCGCAGTCCGTCCAGCGCCCTCGGGACGAGCAGGAGGGAGACAGCACCGAGCACGACGAGCGCGACAGCCGGCCACCACGACACCGGCACCCCCACCGACGCGAACCAGCCACCTCCACCACCCCAGGTGAAGAGCCGCGCCCAGTCCCCCGTCGCGAGTGCACCGCCGAGCACCATGGCCTCGATGCCACCGGCCACCGGCGACCAGAGGAGCCCCAGCCATCCCCACGGCGAAAGGAGCAGCATGCCGGGGACGAGGAGACCGAGCACTCCGCCTGCACCGGCGACGATGACGACGGCGGCGACCGTCCGTCGCGAACCGTGCTGACCGAGCAGCCACGCCACCGCGAGGAGCAGGGAGAAGCCCACGGCACCGATCACGAAGGCCACCACGGCGGCGGGCACAGTCGGTCCGGTCATGCCGATCACCGAGGCCGTGTCGGCGGCCACTCCCACCGAGACGGTCGCCCGCTCCCCCGGCACCAGGAGTCGCGACAAGCCGACCACCCCGGCCACGAGGACCGAGAGCCCCGCGAGTGCGAGCGCCGAGGTGACGAAGGGACGACGCAGCGTGAGTCGACGCGGCAGTGGCGAATCGGCGAGGAACTGCACCGCCGCAGGTCTCGGCACGACCGGTCCCCTCGTCCGACCACCGAGCACGACGACGATCGTCGCGATCGCCGAGAGCAGCGCGACCGCCCCGGGCCGGACGGCCGCCACGACGCCCGCGGCATCCGGCTCGATCAGTCCGAGGACAGCGAACCGCACGAGCGGAGCGCCCACGATGAGTGCGACGAGCAGCGCGGCATAGACGACGAACGCGACGTCGGCGACCCGCGGACGCCCGTCGCGCGCGGCGAGCACCGCCCGGCCGGCGCGGAGGATCCGACGGTCGTCGCGCGAGATGCGCCCGGTGCCGGTGCTCACGGGGCTTCGACCGTGATCGCCTCGTCCGCGACCCGTTCGACGAGCCCGGCGTCGTGGCTCGCGAAGACGATCGCCGCCCCGCGCTCCTTCGCGAGCAGGATGCGGTCGGCGACGAGGCCACGCCGCTCGGCGTCGAGGCGCTGCTCCGGTTCGTCGAGCACGAGGACGTCGAAAGGCCGGACGAGCGCCGTCGCCAGGGCGAACAACTGCGACTGACCCGAGGACAGCTCGGTGGCGAAGCGGCGCGCGAGCGTGTCGATGCGCAGGGCCACGAGCAGCTCGTCGGCGGCGTCGTCCGCCGCCTGGCCGGTCACACCCCAGGTCGTCGAGATGTAGCGCAGGTGTTCGCGCAGCGTCAGGTCCGGCGCGTAGGCCGGGGTGCCGATGAGGGCTGAGACGGAGCGACGCACCGTGCGGTCGCGGTCGTCGATGGTCCGGCCTCCGATCGTCGCCGTCCCGCTCGACGGGCGCAGCCGTCCGCTGAGGATCCGCAGCAGGGTCGTCTTGCCCGATCCGTTCCGCCCCCGGACGGCGAGCGCCATCCCCCGCTCGACCCGGATGTCCGTGGGCGCCAGCAGGGTCTCCCCGTCGATCACCGCTCCGACGCCGTCCGCCTCGATCAGCGGCTGCATCGCGGCAACCGACTCCCCCTCGTGTCCCGACATCGTCCCATCCTCGCAGGCGTCCGCCGAGGTGTCCTCCACCGCACGGCGGATCGCGCGGTCGGGCGTGGGGCTCAGCACGCCGGTCGAGGGTGCAGAATGCAGAGCATGGGAATCGTCACCGGGCGCCGGAACGCGCGTCCGCCGAAGCAGCGCCGCGGTGGCGGACCACCCGAGGGCGACGCCTATGACGAGGTCGTGCGGGAGATCCGCGCCGGACGCCTCGACGCCGACGCAGGCGCCGAACGACTGATCGAGCGGCTGACCGACGCGGAGCTCCTCGGTCTGCTCGACGGCGACTCCCCGCGCCGACTCCTCCCGCTGATCCCCGTGCTGCTCCACCGGCGTCCGTTCGTGGCCGGAGCCGTCCCCCGGCTCGGGATCCCGGGGGTCCGGTTCAGTGACGGCGCCCGCGGGGTCGTCATCGGCGAGTCCACCGCGTTCCCCGTGACGATGGCGCGGGCGGCCACCTGGGACCCGGTGCTCGAGGAGCAGGTGGGTGAGGCGATCGGTGCGGAGACGCGGATCCGCGGGGCGAACTACTCGGCGTCCGTCTGCGTCAACCTGCTCCGCCATCCCGCGTGGGGCCGCGCACAGGAGTGCTACGGCGAGGATCCGGTGCTGACGGGCCGGATGGGATCGGCCATGACCCGAGGCGTCCGCGTCCACACGATGGCGTGCGTGAAGCACTTCGCGCTCAACTCCATGGAGGACGAGCGGTTCGAGGTCGACGTCTCGGTGGACGACCACGCACTGCACGAGGTCTACCTGCCGCACTTCAAGGCCGTGATCGACGCCGGCGCGGACTCGGTCATGAGCGCCTACAACCGGGTGCGGGGCGAGTACATGGACGTCAACCGTCCGCTGCTCACCGAGGTGCTGCGGGAGGAGTGGGGCTTCACGGGCTTCGTGACGAGCGACTGGGTCTTCGGGACCCATGACGCGGTCGGCAGCCTGGAAGCCGGGATGGACGTGGAGATGCCGCTCCGCCTGCGACGGGCACACGAGTTGCCCGCCGCCCTGCGGGCAGGCACCCTCCACCACGCCACCGTCCTGCGCTCGGCCCGGCGCATCCTGCGGACGACCCTCCTGCACGCCGCGACCCGCACCGAACCGCAACCCTCGGCGGACGTCGTCGCCGGCTCGGCCCACCGCGCGCTCGCCCGACACGTCGCCGAGGAGTCGATCGTGCTCCTCGCCAACCGCCCGGTCGACGACGGCGTACCACTCCTCCCCCTGTCGGCGACGACCCGTCGGATCGCGGTGGTCGGCCGTCTCGCGGACCGGGCGAACCTCGGCGACCACGGCTCGTCGCGCGTCCGTCCGCCGACCACCGTCTCGCCGCTGCAGGGGCTCCGTGAGGCACTCCCCGACACGCAGATCACGACCACCCCGGCCGGGAACGTGCGGGCCGCGGTCACTGCGGCGGCGGCAGCCGACACGGCCATCGTCGTCGTCGGCTTCGACCAGCACGACGAGGGCGAGTCGGTCGTCACCGGCGGCGTCGACGTCGGCGTCCTCGGGGCGGCCCTGGACTCGGGTCGACTGCGTAGCGCCATCACGGGCGTCGCGCACCTGGCGTCGCGGTTCGTGCGCGGCGGCGATCGCACTTCGCTCCGTCTCCGGCCGTCGGACGAACGCCTCATCCTGGCCGTCGCCGCAGCCAACCCGCGCACGGTCGTCGTGCTCATCGGCGGGAGCGCGATCCTGACCGAGGCCTGGCGCGACCGGGTCCCGGCGCTCGTCCTCGCCTGGTACGGCGGGATGGAGGGCGGTCGAGCGCTCGCCGACGTCCTGACCGGAGTGGTCGAGCCCGGCGGGCGACTGCCGTTCGTGATCCCGACCGATCCCGCACACCTGCCGCCCTTCGACCGCGAGGCGAAGGCCGTCGTGTACGACGACCGCTGGGGACAGCGGCGGTTGGACGAGGAGGGCCACACGCCGGCTTTCCCGTTCGGCTTCGGCCTCGGGTACACGACGATCGACCACCGCCTGCTCGGGCACCGGTTCGACGACACCGGTGGGACCGCCGAGGTCTTTGTGACGAACACCGGTCACCGCGAGGGGTCGACCGTCGTCCAGCTCTACGCCGCCGACACCGCACTCGAGCGACCGGTCGCCCAGCTCCTCGGGTTCCGGAAGGTGACCCTGCAGGCGGGCGAGGAACGCGTCGTCCGGGTCGTCCTCGATCCGACACCGACGCTCGAACGCGACCCGGTCACCCGCCGCTGGTCACCCCGCACCGGCGACTGGGCGCTGCAGGCCGCCCAGCACAGCCCGTCGACCTGGGCGGACGCGACCCCGCTGCGGAACGGTGACAGCGACCTCGACGACGACCCCGCCCGACTGCCGGACACAGCCGGCTGACCCGATCAGCTCGGGCCGGCCGACTCGAGGTCGGCGAGACCCTCGACCCGCACGGCGAGCTCCTCATCCCGTCCGAGGACGGCGCGGAGGAGGCGCTGCGAGTCACGCCGGACGGAGAGCACCGCGTCGTCGCGTCGCAGCACGAGGGTGCCGTACGGCCCGGTGTAGCGCTGCTGCAGGTCGTCCAGCTCACCGGCCCGGAGCAGCGCGACCGTGCTGGACGCCGCCGGGTCGACGAGACGCACGAGGGCCGACTCGCCCTCGAGCTCGCTCGCGACCACCCGCCGGGCGCTCGCGTCGAAGATCGTCTTCTGCGCCGCCCGGGTCACGACGAACGGTCGTGCCGGACCGTCGAGCAGCCGGTCGACGACGTCGCGGGCCGCGTCGGGGCGACCGACCCGTCGGGCCGCGGCCTGCATCCGCGCCAGACGACCCGGCTCGCCGAGGATCCCGTCGATCTTCCACCCGATCGTCGTCGCGGTGTTGCACCGGACGGCGGCACCCTGCTCCATGAGGTAGTCGCCGTTGCGGACCTCCTGCCCGGGGATGGGGTTCACGAGGACCATCGGCAGACCGGCGGCCATGCACTCCGACGCCGACAGTCCTCCGGGCTTGCCGATGAACAGGTCGGCTCGGCGCAGGAGCCGCGGCATCTCGTCGGTGAAGCCGAGCACGGTGTAGCGGTCGTCGCCGGGCGCGATGAGGTCCTCGACACTCCGCCGCAGTGCCTCGTTCCGCCCGCACACGATCGTCGCGGTGAACGGCGACCGCAGGTGCAGCGTCTGTCGGACGACCGCGAGCGCGTAGTCACCGCCGGACGCACCGGCCGAGATGAGCAACATGGGCGGTGCTGCCGGGTCGCGCTCGGCCGGGGTGCTCGGCTGGGCGGCGATGGGGATCCCCGAAGCCACGACGCGGTCGGGCGGGAGACCGAGGGCCGTCAGCTGGACCCGCCCCTCCTCCCGGGCGAGGAAGAGCGCGTGGAAGGCGCTCGTCAACCACAGCCCCTGGAAGTCGTAGTCCGTGGTGACGATCGCGGTCCTGGCGTCGACGGCGCCGCGGAGGATGAGGGAGGCCAGCAACTGGGCCGGGAGGAAGTGGGTGCAGATGATCGCCGTGGGTCTGAAGCGTTTGATCGCGCTGACCACCGGCATCGCGTTCGCCCGCGTCCAGGGGTCGAGCGGGCCGCGACGACGGAACGGTGCGTCGCTGAGGTCGTAGCCCCACTCCACGAGCCAGGGCGTCTCCTCGACGAGCACGAAGTACCCCTTGCCGAGGACATCGCGGTACAGGGAGGTGCTCGCCTGCAGGACGTCCAGCACCTCGACCTCGGTGACGTCGGGACGCCCGGCACACGCCTGTTCCACGGCGGCGGCGGCGCTGTTGTGTCCGGACCCGACCCCGGCCGACAGGATCAGGACGCGTTCGCCGCCATCCGGTCCGGGGTGCTGCTTCGATGTCCTGCGCATGAGCCGATGCTAGCGCGCGGTCTCCGGCGGCAGGGCTGCCTCGTACAGGCTGATGAGGCGGGTGGTCTGCGTCGACTGGCGCAGGGTGCGGGCGAGGCCCGGTGCGACGACCGGTGCGGTTCCCGCCTCGATGTCGGCGACGGCGCGGCGGATCGCTTCGGCGAGCGCCTCGACCCCACCGTCCGTCGGCTGCCACATCGAGTCGGCCGGGAGCTCCGCCGCGATGTTCGGGTCGCTGATGATCGACGGTGTGCCGAGTGCGGCCGCCTCGAACACGGTCATGCCCTGCGTCTCGAACCCGATCGACGTCTGCACGAGGGCGTCGGCGTCGGCGATGGCGCGCAGTGAGTCGGGGTACGAGACACGACCGGCGAAGACGACGTGGTCGGCGAGGTCGTGTTGTGCGACGAACGCCTGGGCCTTCGCGAGCAGGAGTCCGGCCCCGTACAGGCGGAACACCGCGTCGACGTCCGCGAGCCGGACCGCCTCGAGGAACTCCATGAGCCGCTTCTCCTGGCTGAAGCGGCCGATCCACACGAATGACGGCAGCCGGTGCGGCACGTGGAGCGTGGTCGCGCGTTCGTCGAGGATCTCGTCGAGCACCGCGTCGTCGACGCCCGTCGACAGGACCTCGGCGTGGGCGGTCACCCCCTGCTCGCGGAGGACGCGCGCGAAGTGGTGCGACGGCGCGATGACGACGGCCGCACGCTTGGCGAACTCCTGCAGGTAGGACCAGACGCCGGTCGGCAGGGTCGAGAGCCGCGGCCGGAGGACCCGGCGCTGCCACCACGACAGGGCTCCGACGACGAGGCCCGGCGCCGGCATGGTCTGTTCGATGCCGACGTCCATGCGGTTGTGCATGGTGTGGAGGGCCGGGATCCCGTGCCGTTCGGCGTAGCGGTAGGCCGTGAGCGCCTGCCAGAAGTCGGCCTGCACGTGGACGACGTCGACCGGGGGTAGCTCGGCCAGGCGTGCGTCGAGCCAGCGGTCGGTGAGGCGGCCCGGCACGGTCATCGAGTACTCGCGGTCGAGTGTGATGGGGATCGAGGGAGTGTCGAGATAGTGCGGGTCGTCGTCGTGCTCCTGGTGCATCCGCGGCGAGCACACCGTGACGGTGTGCCCCGCGGCCTCCAGGAAGCGCCGCTGCAGCCGGATCGAGACCTGGGCCCCGCCGGACGACTCGGGGTGCTGGTCGCTGAAGACGAGGATGTGCATGGTCACCAAGGCTACCCGTGGCACCGGGGTCGCAGGTGTCCGGCGCCGCGACTCAGGCTTCGTCGAGGACGGCGACAATCGACTCCTGCAGGTACCCGAGCCAGGCGTAGATCGCCATCATGAGCTGCGGATCCTGCTCGTCGTCCGAGCTCGTCGGAGACGGGTCGAACGGCTCCGCGTCGTCCTCCTCGATGCCGAGTCGAGCCGCGATGGTGAGCCGTGTGTCGTTGAGGAACCGCAGCCAGGTCCAGGCCGTCTCGCCCTCGAGGGTCACGGCTGCACCGTCCTCGTGCCCGACCGAGACGTCCGTCGGCTGAGCCGCGTCGGACGCGTCGGCGGTGAGCGCCGCCAGGACGGTCCGCGCCGCGGTCACCTTGCCGCCGACGAGGTCGTCGGCGGTGAAGCGTCGGAACTCCGCGGCGGCCTCGGGGTCGTCGCGGTACCCCTCCGGCACCAGTCTCGCCATGGCGGGGTCGAGCTCCACGGCGGTCGCCAGCCCGGCGCGCGTCGCGTCCTCGAGCATGTCGACGAGCTGGCTCGCCAACTGTTCGAGGATCGAGGTCTCCTGCTCGTCGAGACGGAGCACGACGGGTCCGACGGGCGGACGGACGAAGGCGCTCATGCGTCGGCCTTCGCGAGCGAGGCCCAGAGCCCGTACCCGTGCATGGCCTCGACGTGGCGCTCCATCTCCTCGCGGTTGCCGGTCGCGACGACCGCACGGCCCTCGTGGTGCACGGCGAGCATGAGTCGCTCCGCCTCCTCGTGGGTGTAGCCGAAGTAGCTGCGGAACACGAGCGAGACGTAGGACATGAGGTTCACCGGGTCGTTCCACACGATGGTGACCCACGGCTGCATGGTGAGGGTCGCCTCGTCGACGATCGGCTGGTCGAGGATCTGCGCCATCCTCCAAGCCTCCCACGATGCGTGCCGCAGCGCCTCCCTGCCGGGGTCCGACTCAGGAAGCGGACGGTGCGCCGGCGCGCGGCTGGCGGAGCGGCAAGGTCACGGTGAAGGTGGAGCCGCGGCCCGGGCGGCTGGACACGGTGATCCAGCCATGATGCGCCTCGGTGATGGACTTCACGATCGACAGCCCGAGGCCGACGCCGGGCCGCGCGTCGTCGCGGACCTCCCTGGCCCGGAAGAAACGGTCGAAGAGCTGCCGCTGGGCGTCCGGTGAGATGCCGATGCCGGTGTCCGCGACGTTCACGGTGCAGGTCTCACCGTCCACTGCGACGGTCACGACGACCCGCCCACCTCGCGGGGTGTACTTCACCGCGTTCGACAGCAGGTTGTCGAGGACCTGGCGGAGCCGGCCACCGTCGCCCTCCAGTTCCACGTGCGGCGGGACCTCGGCTCGGACGACGACACCGGCCTCCGACGCCTGCGGCAGGATCGCTCCCACGCTCTGCCGGGCGATGTCGGCGACGTCGGTGAGGGCGATCCGCACCCGCATCTCGGCGTCGCCCGCCGCGAGCAGGTCGCCGATGATCGCGTACAACTGCTCCGCGTTGCGCTGGATCGTCGAGACCTCGCGCTCGAGCCCGAGCTGCCGCAGGTCATGTCCCTCGGTGAGGAGGTCGAGGTAGCCGATGATCGACGTCAACGGGGTGCGGAGTTCGTGGGACACGTCGATGAGGAACGCTTCCCGCAGCGCCACCGCGTTCGCGAGGTCGGTCACGTCGTGACCGACGGTGATGGTGCCGACGAACGTGCCGTCGTCGGTGTGCACCTGTCGCGCGTTCCCGATGATGGCGCGCTGGTCGCCCGGCTCCCCCACCCAGTACAGATCGCCGCGGAAGCTCTCTCCGCGCAGCGCCCGGTTGATGACCTGCTCGTCGGGCCGCAGCCGGGTCTTCCGGTCCGGTCCGTAGACGTGGACGCCGGCGCGGGTCTTGGGGTCGAACCCCGCCAGTCGGGCCTGCTCGTACGTGGCCTCATTCCGGAGCGCCACCGTGCCGTCGGGCCGGAAGAAGGCGACGGCGGCGTCGACGGATTCCGAGACCGTCGTCGCGACGGCCGCAGCTTCCGTCGCCGCGGCGAGCGCGATGCGCGCCCGTCCCTCGTGGGCGCGGAGCTGGCGCGCGGCCAGGTGCACGGTGACGGTCATGATGAGGACCAGGGCCGGCAGGATGCAGATCGCACCCCACCCGCCAGGCGTCGTCGGCCACGCTCCGGCGCGCGCGACCGGCACCAGGGAGACGAAGATCGCTCCGAACACCGGTACGGGCAGTGCCGAGACCCCGAACCCACCCGCGAGCCAGAGCACCGGGATCACGATGAGGAGACCCGACGTCGGCAGGTTCGGCAGGGTGTCGCGGAAGAACCCGACGGCGAGGATGTCGATGGTCGGAACGAGCACGAGCAGGCCACGGAGCTTGCCTGACGGCGGCACGGCGAAGAGCAGGGACGTGGCCGCAGCGGTCAGGGAGAGCCCGATGAGGAAGTCGGGCTCCAGCAGGGTCCAGGTCGAGGTCAGGCCGATGTACAGCCCGAGCATCAGGATCGAGGCGATGAACGCGAACTGCGCACCGGCGAAGAGGTGGTTGGCCCGCGGCAGGGGTGCGGCTGCCGCGGCCGGGACGGAGATGCCGACGGCCGGTGATGCGGGCCGTGGAGCGGCGGCAGGTCGAGCCGGGGCAGGGCGGGCCTGGCCCGCCGGAACGGGACCCGACTGCATGGGGACCGGCCGAGCGCCGCCACGATCACGGAAGCGTGGGTCCTGGGGCTGACGCTGGGCCATGGCTGCTCTCCGGAAGGGGACGAGCGATCACCGGGCTCGGGCCGCTCACTCCCGAACCCTACCCGGTGAGCGCACCGCCTTCAGCAACCGTTGACAGTAGGCGGCTCAGGTCGGGAGACGATCGGGCCGCTTCGGCGGGTACACCCAGGTGACCATCACCACCGAGATCATCATGAGGAGGAACCACGACACCAGCTTGGTGAGCGGGACCAGCTGCCAGCCGTCCTCCTGATTCGGGTACAGCCAAGCGCCCGTGATCGTCCCGATGTTCTCGGCGATCCAGATGAAGCAGGCCACGAGCAGGAACGCCACCAGCACGGGCATGCGGTGCGTCCGACGGAACACGCGGAAGTGCATCATCGTCCGGGCGAACACGACGAGGACGGCCGCGAGCAGCACCCATCGCAGATCCACGATGAAGTGCTGGCTGAAGAAGTTCACGTAGATGCCGGCTGCGATGATCGTCGTGAGCCACACCCGTGGATAGCGGTCGAACCGGAGGTCGAAGAGCCGGTACACGCGCACCATGTACGACCCGACGGCCGCGTACATGAAGCCGGTGTACAAGGGCACGGAGCCGAGGTGCAGGACCCCGCCGCCGTCGTACTCCCACGACCCCACCCCGGTCTTGAACAGCTCCATGCCCGTCCCGACGACGTGGAACAGGACGATCACCCAGAGCTCGCGGCCCGTCTCGAGCCTGGTGACGATCATGACCCCCTGGATGACGATCGCAGCGATGACCAGCGCGTCGTTCCGGGCGAGCCAGACGTCGTCCGGGTACCAGAGGCGGGCGGCGACGATGACCGCGAGCATCGCTGCGCCGAAGATGCACGCCCACGCCTGTTTCGCCCCGAAGACGAGGAACTCGACGGCCTTCGCCCGTGCACCGCCGTCGGGGGCGTCGCGCAGGAGCCGGTTGGCCCGGTCGTCGATCCAGCGCTCGACCGCGGTCAGTTCGTGCTGGTCCACCCGACGTCCGTCGCGACCCGCTCCGTCTGCGGGGGTGGGCGGCTCGGACATCGGGCCAGCATACGGGCACACGCCGCGCCGGACCTGAGACGTCGGGACCGCCCCGACGCGGGCTTCGACGGGCAGCTCCTAGGGTGGATCCATGCCGCAGAACCGCACGATCCGGACCGCCGCCACGGCGTTGCTCGCCATGGCAGCCGTCCTCGGCCTCTCGGGCTGTGGCGACGTGAACGCGGCTTCCGCCGCCGGGCGGGACTTCGAGCACCTCCTGGACGGCGTCCCGGAGGTGGCCGATGTCGACACGACCGGGAGCAACACCCTGCCGTGGAGCGGTACGGCATCGGCGTCGGTGCTCATGGACGACGACGTCACCGACGATCGGCTGAGCGCGATCGTGGACCGCATCGGCGGGTTCCTGAACGAGCAGGCGAAACGGAGCGGCGGAGCGACGTGGGAGGGAGTCGACCTCACCGTCCGTGGGTTCACCCTGTCCGTCCTCGACCGACGAGCCGACAACGCGACCCAGCTGGAGCTGCTCGCGTCACTCGAGGACGAGGGCGTGCCGGGCGGTGAGCTGCAGCTCGCCTCCGCTGGAACCGACGGTGCGCGTGCGTCCTCGCTCTCCCTCGTGGCGCGTCCCGGAGAGGACTTCCTCGACGCCTACGACCTGGCCAGGGCGACCGCCGACGCGACACCCGCCTACGCCGCCGCGGTCGTCAGCGGCCGCAGCGACGACGGTGTCGACCCGGCCGGACCCGACGAGGACGACGCCGACGATGCGGCCCCCGGCTTCCCCAACTGGGACAGGGACGCGCGGTTCTCCATCTCCTCAGGCGTCGACGACGAAGCGACGGTCAGCGGCGACCCTGGCACGACTCGCGCCGCCTACCTGGCCGTCGCCGAGCAGTTCGAGGTCATCGGCGCCACGCTGACCCCGGACACGATCGACCTCCGCATCGCGAGCGTCGACGACGTGGCCGCCGCGACCGCGGTGGCGACGGGTGCGGTTCCGGCGAACGTCGCAGTGGAGATCCAGGGCGGCATCGTCACCTGGGATGACGGCGTCCAGTCGGCGGACATGCTGCCGGTCGTCCAGGCGCTCGGCGCGGTGCCCGGCGTGACCGCGATCGCGGCGTCGAGTGACAGCGTCAGGCTCACCGTCGCAGGCCCGGGCGCCGGGCGCACCGCCCTCGACGTCCTCGACACCCTGCCCGAGGCGTCGGTCGTCGAGTCGCTCGGCATCGACGGCCCCGTCGTGAGCGGTTCCCCTGGAACGTTCTCCGTGCGTGGCGCTCGCGGGGACGCGACCGTGCTGTTCGGCCTGGTCGAGCGGTTGACCGCCATGGGCTCGCTGGCGTCCGCCGAGAGCAGTGTCGGTCGCCTGCAGGTCGAATTCCACGCGGGCGACGACACGACGCTCGGGGCGGCGATCGGCCTGGTCAAGGCGAGCGTCGCTCCGGGAACGTGGACCAGCATCGAGGTCGAGGGTGAGCGGGGGACCTGGTGGTTCGACGCCACGGACACCATCACCATCGACGCTTCCGAGTACGCCGACGCGTCCCCGGAGGAGACCGCGCTCCGCGAGCGCATCGAGCGCCTCTGGAACGCCGCCTGACGGTCACAACTCCTGCAACGCCCGCCCGGACTGTCGAGGACGCCGGTGTCCGAGCGGCCGGTGCCCACAGGACGGTCCAAGCAGCAGGACTTACGGACGCGGCTCGCCGACTGCCCGGGGGCGCGAGACCGTCACCGTGAACTTCTGGTTGCGCGCGAACTGCGTCGTCGGACCGACGAGCCGCTCGAGGGCAGCCCGATAGCCGAGGTGCGAGTTCCACACGACGGCGAGGGTGCCGCCCGGCTGCAGGACGCGCGCGGCCTCGGCGAACAGGTCGTGGGCGACGCCCGTGTGGACGGTGGTCCCGCTGTGGAAGGGCGGGTTCAGGACGATGAGGTCGGCTGACGCGTCCGGCTGCATCGACAGGCCGTCGTCGCGGAGCACCGTGATGCGCTCGGCCAGCCGGCGGTCGGCGTCGTCGTTGGCGGCGATGGTCGCGGTGGTCGAGGCGACGGCTGCAGCGGACTGGTCGGTCGCGATGACCGCGAGCTCGGGCCGGGCGATGGCGAGCGACACCGCGAGGACGCCGGTGCCGCAGCCGAGGTCGATGGCCGTCCGGGCGTCGGGCCCGATCTCCGGCAGCGCCTCCAGCAGGAAGCGGGTGCCGATGTCGAGCTTCGTGCCGGCGAACGCTGCGCCGGCGGCGGCGATGGTCAGGCCGATGTCGGCATGGTGCTCGGTGCGCAGCGCGGTCGAGGCCGTGGTGTCGGCCTCGTCACGCGCTCCCTCGACGGCGGCGGTCACCGGATCGCTCGCACGGAGCACTCGGGACTTCTGCCGGGCGAGGCTCGCGGTGACGGTCGCGAAGCTCCGACCGAGGACCTCGTTCATCGCGGGCGTGAGGTGCTTCACCCGGCCACCGGCCAGGAGACGGACGTCGACGGCGCCCCAGCGGGCCACGGCGGCGGCGATCTCATGCAGGGCTTCGAGGTGCTTCGGGAGTTGGAGGAGGACAAGTGATGCGCCCGTGAACAGCTCCTCGCCGAGCGGCAGGTTGCGGAAGCCGCCGTCGACGCCGAGCCGTTCGGCGTTGGCCGCGAGGGCGCGTTCACCGACGGCGGCGTCCTGGTGGACCCGGACGTCGGTCGCCCCCAGGAGCGCGATGGCCCCGAGGGTGAGCGCCCCGTAGGCGTCGCCGACGACGACGATCTCGCCGGGCGTCGGCACCCGCCCGGCCAGGGCCACGGCCGCTTCGTCGAGCAGGAGCCGGTCGGTCGCGTCGACGGCGAAGAGGTTGGGTGCCTCGTGATCGGGGAACCGGCGCAGCGCGTCGAAGGAGAACTCGGGCATCCCCTCAGCGTAACCGGCCACGCGATACGAGGAACGGCGTCACCGACGGCGCGCGCGCCGAGCCGGCTTCTCCGCCTTCACGGCTCGGAGGACTGCCGGGAAGACGAGGACGCCGAGCCCGGCGGAGACGAGGAGGTTGACGACCGTGGCGATGGCGACGCCCTGGCCGAAGGCGCGGACGGTCTCGAGGCCGCTGGCGTCTTCGGCGCGGACGGACGCGATCGCACCGAACACGATCACGAGGCTGATGACCGCGAAGATGAGCTGCAGCGGGACGGTGGCCCACATGCCCCAGTGCGTGACGGCTCCTGCGCGACGCACGCCGTGACGCCGCAGGATCCGCAGGCTGAGGGCGATGCCGCCGAGGAAGGCGACGACCCCGAGCGCGACGTACCCCCACACCCAGGCGCCGAACGGCGGTGTCAGGAAGAGCAGGATGAAACCGAACACGCGCGAGAAGCCGTCGACCCACTCGGCCTCGCCCGCACCGAGCAGGACGCCGACGAGGATGGGGGCGCCGATCACGACGAGCGTCAGTAGTGGAAGCACGCCCGCGATGACGCCGAAGTACATGAGCGGGTAGGCGGTCAATCCGGTCAGCCGGGCGCCGCGCCGCCTCCGGGCCGTCGCGGGTGCGGTCTGCGCCGGGTCCGGCTTCGTCACCACGGGCTGCGCGCTCATGCCCCAACCCTACGCGGCGCGCAGACATACGACAGCGCACCCGTGGTCGTCATCCACGGGGGGATGACGACCACGAGTGCGCTGTGGTCGGCTACTCGGAGAGCGACGGCCGCCAGACGACGACCTCGGTCCGGCGGCGGGTGCGGGTGCCGCTCCGCATCGGGACGACGCTCCCCTCCATGCCGGCGGCGAACACCCGGTTGCCCGGGGTTCGCAGCAGGGCGTTGGCGAGCGCGTGCTCGAGCTCCCGCACCCGACCCTGGAGCGAGCTGACCTCGTTCTCCAGGGTCAGGATGCGGGAGATGCCCTCGAGGCTGACGCCCTCGGCACTGAGCCTGGACACCTCGCGGAGCTGGGCGATGTCGCGCATCGAGTACCTGCGCGACTTCCCTGCGGTCCGCGTCGGCGACACGAGCCCGAGCCGGTCGTACTGCCGAAGGGTCTGCGGGTGCATGCCGGCGAGCTCGGCAGCCATCGCGATCGCGAAGACCGGCGAATGCTCGTCCATGCTCCCTGCCCTTCCGTGTGCTGTTGGCTACTAGCCCCGAGCCCTGGCGATGAGCTCGTCGCGGGGGTTGTCCTTCGGCTCCAGCTCGTGGAACCGTTCGAGTGCTTCCTTGGCCTCGCCGCCGAGATGGGCCGGGACGACGATCTGCACGACGGCCAGGAGGTCGCCGGTGCCCTTCGTCGTCGCGACACCACGGCCCTTGACGCGCAGGACGCGGCCGCTCGGCGTGCCGGGGGCGACGCGCAGCTTGACGGGGTCGCCGCCGAGCGTCGGAACCTCGATCGTGGCGCCGAGCGCGGCCTCCACGAAGGTGACCGGCACGGTGACGCGGAGGTTCAGGCCGTCGCGTTCGAACACGGGATGCTTGCGGACACTCACGGTGACCACGATATCGCCGGGTTCGCCGCCGTCCGGACTCGGCTGCCCCTTGCCGCGCAGGCGGATCTTCTGTCCATCCGACACACCCGCCGGGATCTTCACCTTGATGGTGCGTCCCTCGGAGGTCTGCAGGGAGATGGTGTCGCCCTGCGTGGCCGTGATGAAGTCGATCGTCGTGTGCGCGGTGATGTCGCGGCCCGGCGTGGGTCCGCCGTAGCCGCGGAAGCCACCTGAGGTCTGGCCGAAGCCACCCTGGCCGAACATGCCGCCGAGGATGTCCTCGTATCCGGGAGGAGCCTGCTGGTAGCTGTAGCTCTGGCGACCGCCACCACCACCGCCCCCACCGAACATCGTCCCGAAGACGTCCTCGAAGCCGCCCTGGCCGCCGCCGGCACCTGGGGCGGTGAAGCGTGCTCCACCGCCCATGGCGCGAACGGCGTCGTACTCCTTGCGCTGCTCGGGGTCGCCGAGCACCGAGTGGGCCTCGCTGATCTCCTTGAACTTCGCCTCGGCCTTCGCATCACCCGGGTTGGAGTCCGGGTGGTACTGCCGGGCGAGCTTCCGGTAGACCTTCTTCAGTTCCGCCGGCGTCACGTCCTTCTTGACGCCGAGGACCTTGTAGAAGTCCTTGTCGAACCAGTCCTGACTCGCCATGGCTAGCTCGCCGGGACCGCGACGACCACCTTCGCGGCGCGCAGCAGGGTGGAGCCCAGGTGGTACCCGGTCTCCACAACGTCGAGGACGGTCTCGCCCTCGGCGCCCGGCGTGGGCTGCTGGAAGATGGCCTCGTGCACGTTGGGGTCGAAGGTCTCGCCGACCGCTCCGAACGGCTTCAGCCCGAGCTTCTCGGCAGCGCCGCGGAGCTTGGCCGCGATCTGCGTGAAGGGGGCGTCGCCCTCGAGGTCGCCGTGCTTGTCTGCGCGGTCGAGGTCGTCGAGCACCGGCAGCAGGACCTTGGCGACCTCGCCGGTGGTGCGCTCGCGCTCCACCTCGCGGCCGGCTTCGGTGCGCTTCCGGTAGTTCGCGTACTCGGCCGTGACGCGCTGCAGGTCGCCGAGGCGTTCTGCAGCGAGCTGCTCGGCCGGGGAGAGGTCGCCGCCCTGCACGGGCTCCTCGGGAGCCGCGTTGAGGATGTCCTCGACGGTCAGCTCGTGGTCGGCGGCCGGTGCGTCGGCGTCGGCGGATTCGGCAGGTGCGCCCGAGGGGGCCGACGCGTCGGCGTCAGCCCCCTCGGTGCCAGGCTGACGAACCTCGCCGGTCTCCGGGTCGTCCCCATGCTTCGCGGCCTGTCCTGAGCCTGTCGAAGGGATGATGGGATCGTCCTGGTTCTGGTTCTGGTTCTCGTCAGTCATGGTTACTTCTTGTCCTTGTCGTCTTCGTCCTCGACGACCTCGGCGTCGACGACGTCCTCATCGGAGGTCGCCTCCTCGGCCGGGGCCTCGGTTCCTGCGGCGGACTCGGAGGCCTGCGCCTGGGCGTAGATCGCCTCGCCGAGCTTGACCTGGCTCTCGTTGAGCTTGTCGAACGCGGTCTTCACCGCGTCCTCGTCCTCACCAGCGAGCGCGCTCTTCAGAGCGTCGACGTCGGCCTGGACGTCGGTCTTGACGTCCTCGGGCAGCTTGTCGTCGTTCTCCTTGATGAGCTTGTCGATCGAGTAGGCGAGCTGCTCGGCGCTGTTGCGGACCTCGGCCTGCTCACGGCGGGCCTTGTCGTCCGCAGCGTGCTCCTCGGCCTCGCGGACCATGCGCTCGATGTCCTCCTTGCCGAGGGACGAGCCACCGGTGATGGTCATCGACTGCTCCTTGCCGGTGCCCTTGTCCTTGGCGGACACGTGCACGATGCCGTTGGCGTCGATGTCGAAGGTGACCTCGACCTGCGGCACACCGCGCGGAGCCGGCGCGATGCCGGTCAGCTCGAAGGTGCCGAGGTTCTTGTTGTCGCGGGTGAACTCGCGCTCACCCTGGAAGACCTGGATCGCGACGGACGGCTGGTTGTCGTCGGCCGTGGTGAAGGTCTCGCTCCGCTTCGTGGGGATCGCGGTGTTGCGCTCGATGAGCTTCGTCATGATGCCACCCTTGGTCTCGATACCGAGCGACAGGGGGGTGACGTCGATGAGCAGCACGTCCTTGCGCTCACCCTTCAGCACGCCGGCCTGGAGGGCTGCGCCGACGGCGACGACCTCGTCAGGGTTGACGCCCTTGTTGGGCTCCTGACCACCGGTGAGCTTCTTGACGAGCTCCGCGACGGCGGGCATACGGGTCGATCCACCGACGAGCACGACGTGCGCGATGTCGGAGACCTTCACGCCGGCCTCGGCGATGACGTCGTTGAACGGCTTGCGGGTGCGCTCGAGCAGGTCCTGCGTGAGCTCCTCGAACTTGGCGCGGGAGAGCGTCTCGTCGAGGTTGGCCGGGCCGTTCTCCGTGAGGGAGAGGTACGGGAGCTGGATCGAGGTCGACATCGAGGAGCTGAGCTCCTTCTTCGCCTGCTCGGCGGCCTCCTTGAGGCGCTGCTTCGCGATCTTGTCGCCCGAGACGTCGACACCGGTCGAGTCCTTGAAGCGCTTGATCAGGTAGTCGACGACGCGCTGGTCCCAGTCGTCTCCACCGAGGCGGTTGTCACCCGAGGTGGAGCGGACCTGGATGGTGGAGAAGTCGTCGTCCTTGCCCACTTCGAGCAGCGAGACGTCGAAGGTACCGCCACCGAGGTCGAAGACGAGGATGAGCTCGTCCTCCTTGCCGCGGTCGAGGCCGTAGGCGAGGGCTGCGGCGGTCGGCTCGTTGATGATGCGGAGCACGTTGAGGCCCGCGACCTCACCGGCCTCCTTCGTGGCCTGACGCTCGGCGTCGTTGAAGTAGGCGGGGACGGTGATGACCGCGTCGGTCACGGTGTCGCCCAGGTACTGCTCGGCGTCGCGCTTCAGCTTCGCGAGGATGCGGGCGGACAGCTCCTGCGGCGTGTACTTCTTGCCGTCGACGTCGAACTTCCAGTCGGTGCCCATGTGGCGCTTGACGCTCGCGATGGTGCGGTCGACGTTGGTGACGGCCTGGCGCTTCGCGGTCTCGCCGACGAGCACCTCGCCGTCCTTGGTGAATGCGACGACGGAGGGGGTGGTGCGGAAGCCCTCGGCGTTGGCGATGACGGTGGGTTCTCCACCTTCGAGGACGGCGACCACCGAGTTGGTGGTACCGAGGTCGATGCCTACTGCACGTGCCATGTGTTGGTTCTCCTTGTGTTGACTGCCGGTTCGGAACTCGTCGACTCGGGCGGCATGCGGATGGCGTCCGGCCGACTCGACGAGCTCGGCACCGAGCTGGTTGATGGGGTGATGCTGGTGTGACGTCGAGACTTGAGCCCCGATGACTCAATGCTACCGAGGCCCGGTTTCGACGTCAAGAAAGTTGAGTCCGCCTGGCTCAACTCCCAGCGGATGGCCAGGGTGACCGCGACCCAGGTGCCCTTCGACAAGCTCGGGGACCAGGACGGGGAACGGTCCGCGAGTGACGACAGGCCCAGAGTCCGGAACGAATCCCGGCCCCTGAGCCTGTCGAAGGGGTAATGCCTACGCGGCGTCCACCAGCACTGCAGCATGCTCGGTGACGACGATCTTCCCGCCGACCGCGTCGACGTGCACGGTCGAGCCGTCGCCGACCCCGCCGCCCACGACGAGCTCGGCGATGCGGTCGTCGACCTCACGCTGGATCAGGCGACGCAGGGGGCGCGCGCCGTACTCCGGCTCGTAGCCGAGCTCCGCGAGGAGCGCGAGCGCCTCAGGCGTCGTCTCGAGTGATGCACCGCGCGCGGCCAACCGTTCGGTCGTGCGGCCGAGCATCAGTCCGACGATCTCCTGCAGCTGCTGCTGGTCGAGCTTGCGGAAGAGGACGATTTCATCGATGCGGTTGAGGAACTCCGGACGCATCGCCTCGCGCAGCTTGCCCATGACCCGGGCCCGCAGCGCCTCCTCGGAACCGAAGCCCGTCGGGTCGTCCGCGCCGCCGGCGACGAAGCCCATCGCACCGGAACGGGATGCGAGGAACTCGGAACCGAGGTTCGAGGTCATGACGACGACCGTGTTGCGGAAGTCGATCGTCCGCCCCTGACCGTCGGTCAGGCGACCGTCGTCGAGCACCTGCAGGAGCAGGTTGAAGACGTCGGGGTGTGCCTTCTCGATCTCGTCGAACAGCACGATCGAGTACGGGTTGCGCCGCACGCGCTCGGTGAGCTGGCCCGCCTCGTCGAACCCGACGTACCCGGGAGGGGCGCCGACGAGTCGCGACACCGTGTGGCGTTCGCCGAACTCACTCATGTCGAAGCGGATCACGGAGTGCTCGTCAGCGAAGAGGGATCCGGCGAGCGCCTTCGCGAGCTCCGTCTTACCGACGCCGGTGGGGCCGAGGAACAGGAAGCTGCCGACGGGTCGGTTCGCATCCCCCATGCCCGTGCGGTTGCGACGGACGGCCTTCGACACCGCGGTCACGGCGTCGTGCTGGCCGACGACGCGGGCGTGCAGTTCGTCCTCGAGACCGGCGAGACGTTCCCGCTCGCCCTCCGTGAGCCGACTGACCGGGATGCCGGTGGCGCGGGACACGACGCCGGCGATCTGGGCCTCGTCGACGACCGCGTCGCGGTCGGTGCGGGCACCGGGTCCGTTGGAGGCGGCGTCGAGCTTCGCCTGCACGGCGGTGATCTCGTCGCGGATGCGCGAGGCCTCCTCGTAGTGCTCGGCCGACACGGCCGCGTTCTTCGACGCCTCGAGTGTCGCGAGCTCCTCGACGAGGGCGCTCACGTCGACCGCCTTCCCGAGCCGCAACCGCAGCCGGGCTCCGGCCTGGTCGACGAGGTCGATGGCCTTGTCGGGCAGGACACGGTCGGGCAGGTACCGGGCCGACAGCTCGACGGCGGCGCGGAGGGCGTCGTCGGTGAAGCGGACGTCGTGGTGCTCCTCGTAGGCCGGACGGAGACCGTCGAGGATGAGGACGGCGTCCTCGATCGACGGCTCGCCGATGCGCACGGGCTGGAAGCGGCGTTCGAGTGCCGGGTCCTTCTCGATCCCGCGGTACTCACGGAGCGTGGTCGCACCGATGAGGTGCAGCTCACCGCGCGCGAGACGCGGCTTGAGCATGTTGCCGGCGTCCATGCCGCCCTCGCCGGAACCTCCGGCGCCGACGACCGTGTGGACCTCGTCGATGAAGACGATCAGCTCGGAGCGGTTGGCTGCGATCTCGTCGAGCAGGCCGGTGAGGCGCTCTTCGAAGTCACCGCGGTACCGGGTTCCGGCGACCATGGCCGGCAGGTCGAGTGAGATGACGCGCTTCCCGCGCAACTGCTCCGGGACGCCGCCGTCGACGATCGCCTGGGCGAGCCCCTCGACGACCGCGGTCTTGCCGACGCCGGCCTCCCCGACGAGCACGGGGTTGTTCTTCGTGCGGCGGGAGAGGATCTCGATGGTCTGCTCGATCTCCTCGGAACGTCCGATGACGGGGTCGAGCGATCCGCCTGCGGCGAGCGCCGTGAGGTCGGTGCCGAAACGGTCGAGCATCGGGGTGTCCGAGTCGAGGTCGTCGGCATCGCGGTCGTCCTGGTCGTCGGTGGCGACACCGGGGTCGCCGACGGTCTGGCGCATGCCCTGGGTCAGCGCCTCCGCCGTGACGCCGGCGCGGGCGAGGACCTCACCGGCAGGCGAGTCCTGGTTGATGACGAGGGCGAAGAAGAGGTGCTCGGGGTCGACGTACGTCGATCCGGCGGCGCGGGCCACCTGGTAGGCGTGGAACAGCGCGCGCTGGGCCGACGGTGTGATGGCCGGGTCCTTGACGCTCGGCGAGGACGCCTGCGGCAGGCGCTGCTCGGCGGCCTTGGCGATGGCCTTCGGGTCGACGCCGAGGCGCGCGACGGCGTCCTTGGCGGGCTCTTCGCTCACGATGACGCGCAGGATGTGCAGCGCGTCGAGCTCGTTCTGGCCGCGCTCGAGCGCGAACCGGCCGGCGCGCTGCAGGATCTCCTGCGTCCGTGCGGTGAGGAAGCGGCTGAGGTCGATGGTCCGCGCCGAACGCGCCTGCTCGCCCTCGAGGTATCGGGCGAGGAAGTCGTCGAACGACGACGATCCGCCGTCTGCTGCTGCGCCGCCCTGGGTGAAGTCTTCGGGCACGTGAACCTCCTGGATTCAAACTTGAGTGTCGTACGCTCAAGTCCAACGCGGGATGCCCAAAGCTATTCCCGGCAACGATCCTCGTCCCAGCGAACCTTCAGCGAGCGAGCCTGTCCACCGCCGCCCGACGATGCTCCAGCGCCGCGGGCAAAGCGAGGGCGGCAGCCAGCACACAGAAGCCTCCAGCGCCGACCGCGAGGCCTGGCGCGACGGCGAGCACCGGGCGCGCCCCCGCTTCGAGGCGACCGAACGCCTCAGCCTCCACCGCTGAGACAGCCGCTGCCGTCAGGAGCCCGAGGAACGTCGCGGTCACGGCATACATGAAGGCTTCGACGACGACGGCTCCGACGATCGAGCGGTGACTGACGCCGCCCACAGCCAGCAGCGCGCGCTCGCGCGCCCGCTCACGAGCAGCCATCACCACGACCGTCGCGGTGCCGGCGATCGCCAGGACGACCGTCGGACCGAGAACGGTCCAGACGCCGGAGTGGTTGATGCCGTGCTCGCCGGCGGGCACAAGCCCGGCCGCCCTCCTGGCGGAATCGGCGGTCTCGAACACGGTGTAGATCGAATTCGCGAGGGCGACCGCGACGTAGAGCGGAACGAGGGAGACGCCTACACGATCCAAGCGGAAGGCGCAGCCACGACGCGCGAGGTACCAAGCCGTCGACCACCGACGTGGGACGATCCATGTCCACGCCGCGAGGAACAGTGCAGCGATCCGCGAGACGTGCAGCGCGATCAGCGGGATGATGAGCAACGACAGGAGCATCGCGAGGCCTACTAGGAGACCGAGCCGACTGGACACGTCGCCGCTAGCCGAACCGACCATTGCGGCCGCCACTGCGAGGACCGCCGCCGACATGACCAGGCTGAGCGTGAGCCTGAACGCGGTCGGGCGACGGCGGACGACTTCCGCGCTCAGGACCGCATCGACCGCCGGTACCCGGAGGATCGAGCCGACACCTTGCAGACCGGCGAGCAACAGGATGCCGATGAGCAGCGCCCAGGTCGACAGGAGCACCAGCGTGCTCGCCGGGGCATCGACGATCGCGGTGACCGCGTTGGCCTGCAGGACCCAGCTGGTGAACCGCGGTGCGACCAATAGGGCCAGCGGCAGCCCGAGCGCTCCACCCACGGTCCCGAGCACGATCAGCTGCGACACAAGGACGCCGGCGATCCGCACTGACGACATCCCCGCGAGCTTCCAGGTCGCGAACGGTCGACGCTGGAGTTGCACCGCCAAGGAGACCGCGCTCGAGGTGATGACGAAGACGGCGACCGAGGCCATCCCGGACATCGGCGTGCTCAGATTCCGGACGATGCGCTGTTCCCGGACGGGCAGCCGATCGGCGACCTCCACGAGCGCTCCCACGCTGACAAGGGGCGCGTTCGCGAGTGCCAGGAACAGGAGCAGGGAGATCCACACCCGCCACTGCTGCAGGAGTGTGCGGAGAACGAGACCGGCCATCGTCATGCTCCCACGGACGTATGGACACTGTCCGCGCGGGCCGTTTCGATGGCGGACCAGAGCGCTGCCGGGGTGGCGGACGTCAGCTCGGCGTGGACAGAACCGTCACAGAGGACCAGCACACGATCCGCCCGCGCAGCAGCATCGAGGTCATGGGTAACCATCACCATCGTGCGTTCGGGACCGAGCGATCCGAACAGGAGGTCGAGCACGACCCGTCCTGACGACGTGTCAAGTGCACCGGTGGGTTCGTCGGCGAAGACCAATTCAGCCTGCGACAGCAACACCCGGCCGATCGCGACGCGCTGCCGTTCACCGCCTGACAGCTCGTCCGGGCGATGCCGGAGGCGCGACGACAGTCCGATGTCTGCGGCGATATCTGCGACCGCCTGACGCCCGGCTGCGCGACCGGCGAAGAGCGCTGGCAACGCGAGATTGTCCCGCACGTTAATGGAGGGGATCAGGTTGTAGTCCTGGAACACGAAGCCGACGGACCGCCGCCGGAATCGGGAACGACCCCACTCGGTCAGGGATGACAGCTCCGTCCCCAACGCCACGACGCTTCCACGTGTCGGCGCTCGGAGACCAGATAGGCAGTGCAAGAGTGTCGACTTCCCGGATCCCGAGGGCCCGACGACCGCCAACGACTCACCGGCGGCTACAGAAAGACTCACCCCCCGCAACACGTGGACCGGTTCGCGGCGATGCAGTGAATAGCCGAAGGAGAGATCGCGTGCTTCCAGGCTCATCGTTGCAGTGTCTTTCGTCGTTCAGGCACGGTGTCTCCACCACCTCAGGTCGGTCGTGAGCATCGGGGCTGCTGCGCTCGATGTCCTCGTGTGCGCAGCAGCCCCCCTCATCAGCCGCCCGCGCACGCGAACAGGCTGGCCGAACTCTCCGGCTGGTTTTCGCCGCAGGCCCACCAGCTCCAGTTGCTGCCTAGCGTTCCGATGCCGCGATGCGCATCACGGCGCTGAAGGTCGAGAACCTTGTTCATGTTCATCACCTCCTCTCCGATCAAGACCGAGCGAACCCTGCGCTCGCTCGAACAGCCCGGGCTGCTGCATCAGCGGCAGCCAGGACAGGTCTCTTTGACGTTGTGCTGTGAGCGCGGCGAGGATACCTGCACTTCCAGTCGCCAAGTCGCTGGACAATCGGAGGTAGTTCTCTCCGGGAAACTGCACCGATCGTCTCCAACACAAGGCGTCGTAAGCGAGAGCGCTTCGTTGGAATTCAGCGCCGTCAGTTGCGATCGGAGCGCGATCAGCCGCGAGCGCTGCGAGTATCCCCGCACGGCCGTTGAAGAGACCAGAGAACGCGTACGTGTGGCTCGCGCAGGCGCGTCGCAGTCCCGCTGTCACAAGCGAGACGTCGTCACCGAGGTCGACCCGGTCCTGCAATTGCGCGATTGCCACAAGAACCCCCGCGCTGCCTCGAGCAAGATACGGAAGTGTTCTCCCGTTCTCCGTGTCCTCAATTCCCACGAGGTCATCAGCGTACGAACGCGTCCGAGAAAGGTCGCGCTCGACTGCTCGGATAGCGAGTCGCATAGCGCCAAAGTCTTCGTGGTGTCGCGCGAGCGTGGACAAGAACAAGGAGATACCCGACCATCCGAACAACAGCCCTGCCCGACGGTCGAGTGCCTCAGATGCGCTGGATTCACCGTCGGAGAACAGCTGTGCCGAAATGCGGGCGGCGCACTCCAGCGCAATCTCGAAGTACTCCGAGTCTTCATACTCGAGCGCTGCGCCGACGGCTGACAGGCCAATCCCTGCGAGTCCGCCGAACAGGTTGAGGCTACGCGTCCTGCCTCGTGCCTGCAATGAGCGATCGATATGGCGCTTCGCCGCATCGTGTGCACCAAGTTCGCTGAGTGCCGCAGCGACGCCCGCAAGGCCGTTGAACAAACCGGGTTTCGTATCGGGAGGTGAGGTATCGGCCGCGGCGACGAGCCATTCAGTGAGGTCTGACGTGATGTCGACATCCGCGCGCGCCAGGGAGAGCAACACTCCGGCAGCCCCGTTCGCAACATTCACCGTTCCGAACGGGTCGGCTTGGGCCACATCGCCAGGAAAGAGTGCGCCGGACGTTGCACGGAGGGACGCCAGAACACCCTGAGCAAGTCGATCACGCGTCACTGGGTCTCCCAGCCGTTCGACGTCCCACACGGATGGCGACTCGGCCGGTGTCAGTTCGACCTGAGTCGTCAAGTCACGCGGCAGTTTGACACAAGCGCGACGGATGATTTCCGCTGCCCTCGAGCCAAACGTCGCCGAGACCATGTCTATAGTCCTGTACCAGTGACCTGGGGCGAGTATCTCGATCGACCTGTTGACCTGAAAGAGGGACGCGGCGATACGTGACACTGCGAACCAGTCAGCTTCTGCAGCGGTGTACCCGTCCGGCGGAGCATAACCCAGCGCGTTGAAGCTCGACCGCGTTCGACTGTTCGGTTGCCGTCCGTCCTCGAGGTCGATGAGGCGAACCGACAGGTCGGCAAGCACAAGGACGTTGCCGGGGTGCAGATCACCAGCAACCGCTCCCTGCTGATGAAGCATCGCAACGCACCGTTCGATCGAACTCATGATGCGATCCACACAATCGACGAAGCGCGACTGCTCATCACTGGCCAGGCGTTCCCGACTGAATGGATAGTTTTTCGCCCCCCATGCACTCAGCGGCTCCCCGGGGACGTGCTCCATCTCGAGAAACCGGTGTTCCCACGCGGTGAACATCCGGATAGGCCGCGGAGCAATCTCAAGATGTGCCACGTGCGACAGCGTTTCGCTCTCGACGTTGAGTCGTTCGACTGCATCGCGTCCGCGCGCGTCTAGGCCAGCAAGAGGCCTTGCTTCTTTCACGATCGAGCGGACGGCCCCTCCACCTGACGACGCCTCGTAGACTCCCCCGCTGTTCGAGAACTTCAGCGGGGTGAGCAAGTCATAGTCATCGAGAGGTGACTGCTCGGCAGGCACCTCACGGAAGATCTTGATGGCGTGTCGCACTTTGTCTGTCATTTGGACCTCGGCAGGCATGTCGAAGTACGGCACGCGAAGGTCGGCGATCAGTCGGAACTCATCGCCGACGAGAGAAAGCACGGGCTCATCGGTTGCATCTGGGACCATCAGGGGCATGAATCCGCCGTAGCGGAGATATAGTGGACCGTCACCGATTCTCACATCGCTCAGGATGAATGGTCCTGGCCGACCACTGAGACACGCGGAGAGGGTGTCAATCAGGCGATCCAGTTGATGAGCATCGCACGGATAGACAGTCACGAACTTTCCGCTCGCAGCCCTGTCCGCGCTCTTCGAGTTTCGTGCCACGAGACCGTCGCGGGTCGGAACGAACTTGAACGACGCGCTCATCGCCACACATACGTCAACTGTGGCCTGCAGTGTCTCAGCGGCCGTGTCAGGAGTTGCGGAGACGTGAATCTTCCAACCCTGAACGGGTAGGTCCAGATCTGGTGGAGCGCACATCTCCCAGCCGCTTTGACGGAAGCGCCGCCAGTCGTTGGGGATACCTTGCGGCTGGAATCCGTCGCCGCGCCGCTGTGCCTTCGCAGACGAGTAGAAGGGCAGCTCCGGATGACTGAACTGGAAATACCGCTGGTCCACGAAGAGTCCTCCCTTGTTTGATATTTCAAATGTAGAGTTTAAGATGGTCGACCGCAAGGGGCTCCCTCCGCGCTACCGCCCGTTCACCACGCGGCACTAGCCTCAGTGCATGAGCACGACTCCCCCAGGTGGCACCGACGACACCGGCCGGACAGGCGGGCACGGCGACGAGGCCCCGCGTCTCGGATCCCGGCCCCGCAACTTCCCGCCACCACCGCTCGTCACCCCCGACGCCGCAGCGGCCACCGTCGACCTCGACACCTCGCAGGTCGCCGCCGTGAAGGCGCAGGCGGGCCGGAAGGGTCGCATCTTCGCGTGGAGCCTGTGGGACTGGGGCTCGGCGTCGTTCAACGCCGTCGTCACCACCTTCGTGTTCACCGTCTATCTGACGAGCGACTCCTTCGGCGAGGAGGCCGCGGTGTCGGCGTCGCTCGGGTGGGCGCTCGCCGCCGCCGGGCTGCTGATCGCGATCCTCGCGCCGGTCGTCGGCCAGCGGTCGGACTCCGCCGGTCGACGGAAGTTCTGGCTCGGCTTCAACACCTACGTCGTCGTCGCGATCACCGCGCTCCTCTTCTTCGTCGCCCCCGATCCGAACTTCCTCTGGCTGGGCCTCGTCCTCCTCGCGGTCGGCAACATCGTGTTCGAGTTCGCCGGCGTCAACTACAACGCGATGCTCGCCCAGGTGTCGACGCCCACCTCCATCGGCAAGGTCTCCGGTCTCGGCTGGGGTATGGGGTACATCGGCGGCATCGTGCTGCTGCTCATCGTGTACTTCGGCTTCATCTCCCCCGAGGTCGGACTCTTCGGCGTCACCGGCGACGACGGCATGGACGTCCGCGTCGCGATGCTCGTCTCCGCGGCGTGGTTCGGGATCTTCGCCCTGCCTGTGCTCTTCGCGGTGCCCGAGTACCACGCGCCACAGGCCGTCGCCAGGCCGCACGTCGGGTTCTTCGCCTCCTACGGCGTCCTCGCCAAGAGCATCGCGGAACTCTGGCGCGACAGCCGACAGACGCTCTATTTCCTGCTCGCGAGCGCCGTGTTCCGCGACGGGCTCGCCGGCGTCTTCACCTTCGGTGGCGTCCTGGCCGCGGGGACCTTCGGCTTCTCACCCGGCGAGGTGATCATCTTCGCGATCGCCGCCAACGTCGTCGCCGGGATCGCGACGATCACGATCGGCCTGCTCGACGACAAGGTGGGGCCGAAACCCGTCATCGTCGCGTCGCTCATCGGCCTCGTCGTCGCGGGAAGCGCCGTGTTCTTCCTCCACGAGGGCGGCGCGACGATCTTCTGGATCTTCGGGCTCATGCTGTGCCTGTTCGTCGGCCCTGCACAGTCGGCGAGCCGCTCGTTCCTGGCGCGCATCATCCCCGAGGGCCGCGAGGGTGAGGTCTTCGGCCTCTACGCCACGACCGGCCGCGCCGTGTCCTTCCTCGCACCGACCGCTTTCGCACTGTTCGTCACGCTTGGCGGGGCGCAGTTCTGGGGGATCCTCGGGATCGTGCTCGTGCTGCTCATCGGCCTCGGACTACTGATCCCGGTGCACGCCAAGCAGGGGCGGCTCAGCTCGCGGGCCTGATGCACGGCTCCACCACTCAGACCGTGGGTCCATCAGCTTGATTTCGTAATTACGATATTTGTACACTTGGGTCATGACGACCATCGACCCCGGGGATCACGAGGCACGTCTCGCGCGTCTCGAAGCCGCCGTGTTCGCCCGACCGGCCGACGACGACACGACCACCGAGCGACCGGACGACGTCGCGTCCGCAGCCGCGACGGGCGATGCCGACGACACCTTCTGGGCGCTCCGCGGGCTCGAACAGCGCACGGCCGAGCTCGAGCACGGGGCGGTCCTCTTCACCGGATCGGTCGTCACCGGCGGTGGACCCGTGCAGTGGCAGTACGCCCGGGCGACCGACGACCTCCTCGCGCTCGGCGACGACCCCGACGCCGTGGAATCAGCAGGCTCCGGTCCACTCGCGACGGCGGCATCGCGACTCGCAGCCATCGGCTCCCCCGTCCGGCTGCAGCTGCTCCTGGCCGTCGCCAACGGCACCTCCGCACTCGCGGACCTCGGCGAACTCGACGGCATCGGGACGACCGGCCAGGTCTACCACCACGTCCGCGTCCTGACGGCCGCCGGCTGGCTGCAACCAGCCGGCCGCGGACGGGTCGCGGTCCCGCCCATGCGACTCGTCCCGCTGCTCGTCGCCGTCGCCGCCATGGAATGACCACCGACCCCAGGAAGGACCCCGCATGACCACCACACCACGCAGCACGTCCCGACCCAGACGGGTCTGGGTCATCGCCGCCGTCAGCACCGCTGTCGCACTCGCGGTCGGGCTCGCCTTCCGGCCAGGGCCCTCGACGCTTCCCCCCGAAGCCACCGGCGACGCCGAACTCGCGGCCACCGTCCGCGAGCTCGCGGGCCCCGACCGCAAGGCCCTGCTGGCCGTCGTCGTCACCCCGGACGGCACCCGCACCGCGACGATCGGCGCCCAGCCGGACACCCGGTTCGAGATCGGGTCGGTGAGCAAGGCCTTCACGGGACTGTTGCTCGCCGACGCGATCGAGCGCGGCGAGGTCACCCCGGAGACCAGGCTCGGTGACCTCCTCGAGCTGGGCGACGCGCCCGCAGCGGACGTGACCCTCGAGCAGCTCGCCACCCACACCTCCGGGCTGCCCCGCCTGCCGATCGACCTCTCGACGATCCTCTCCTCGATGTGGTTCGCGCTCACGACGGCGAACCCCTACGGCGAGGACCTCGACCAGCTGCTCGAGCAGGCGCGGTCCGCATCCCTCGACACCCCGAAGGGTACCTACTCCAACCTCGGCTTCGAACTCCTCGGTGCAGCCCTCGGCTCGGCCGCCGGCACCAGCTACGCCGACCTCCTCGAGGAACGGATCACCGGTCCGATGGGGCTCGACTCGACCAGTCCCGTGAGCGATGCGGCCGACCTCGGCGACCGCGACCTCCTCGGTGAGACCGCCGGCGGACGCACGGCCGCCGCATGGACCGGTACGGCGATCGGGCCCGCCGGTGGCATCCGCTCGGACACGGAGGATCTCGCGCGCTTCGCGGAGCGACTGTCCGACGGCAGCGCGCCGGGCATCGAGGCGCTCGACCCACAAGCGGCGTTCGGCGATCGCGAGATCGGCTGGGCCTGGATCACCGACCGGAAGGCGATCGACGGTGAGGACCTCGTCTGGCACAACGGCGCCACGGGCGGCTTCGCGTCCTTCGTCGGCGTCGTTCCGGCGACCGGCACCACGGTGGTCCTCGTCTCAGCGACCCAGGAATCGGTCGATGCGGCCGGCGTCGCCCTCCTCGAGCAGATCGGAGCAGCACGATGATCGAGATCCTGATCCCCGCCGTCGTCGCCCTCGGCGTCACGTGGATCCTCGCACTCCAGATCGTCCACGCGTGGAGTACGGGACGCTGGGCGGCGACCGAGCGCTACCGACTGGTCGTCGACGCGGTCGACAGCATCGTGATCCTCGCCCTCGTCCGCGCCCTCGCCGCGCCGGTCGGCGTCTGGTCCTGGGCGTGGGTCATCGCAGTCGCGATCGTCGGCTTCGGACTCGCCGGAGCCGCCCTGCGCTGGCGCTCACTCCCCTGGCACGCACCCAAGCCGAAGCGCTCACTCGACGAGCACGGAGCGACGGTCGAGACCGCGGTCGAACCCCGCACCCGCGGTCGGCAGGTCCTGTCGGGGATCTACGCCGTCGTCGGTGCCGCGATCGTCGCGCTCTGCTGGTGAGCGACCGCAGCCCGCGGTCGGGTCAGGCGCCCGGGAGCACGAGGCCCTTCCGCAGGGTGACGTTCCCGTACTTCCTGGTCTCGCCCGTGCGGATGATGAGGAACGCCGTGGCGGCCTCGTCGTAGTAGGCGAACCGGTCGACGAAGCGCACGGCGTCCGCGGTTGTGCCGGCGGCGGCGATGAGTTCCCGCTGGACGTCGAGCACCGTGCCGTCGGCACTCGTCATGAGGTCGAGCACGGGCTCGTCGTCGAGCGGGATCACCGTGCGCACCGCTCGGAGGACCTCCGGCGTCGACAGCGTCGGCAGCACGACGACGCGTTCGCCGAGCCGGGTGGCCGGGAAGTGCGCGTCGGCGATCACCACCGCGTCCGAATGTCCCATCGCGTCCAGGTGCAGCAGCAGTTCGCCGCTCAGCACCGGGTCGATCCCTGTCAGCATGGTGACCTCCTCGTCATGGTTCCGTGTCCATCCGTCTGCCCGATCATGTCAGTCCGTCGACGCCGACCGGCCCACGGGGGTCGAGCCGGTAGACGCGCGTCGCCGTCCCGCCACGCAGTGCATCGCGTTCCGCCGGCGACAACTCGTCGACGAGACCGGACAGCTCGTGCCAGACCGCACCGTACCCGCCGCTCGTGACGGTCATCGGCCAGTCGCCGCCGAGCATCAACCGCTCGGGCCCGAAGCAGGCGAGTGCGGTGTCCCAGGCCCGACGCACGTCGGCCGCCACGAACGGCCGACCGGCTCGATTGAGGCCCGACACCTTGGCGACCACGTTCGGTGACGCCGCCGCCGCGGCCAGCTCGGTCGCCCATCGTTCGAAGGCCTCATCGTCGCGCGGCGGCTTCGCGAGGTGGTCGACGACGATCGTCAGCCCCTCCTCCAGCCGTGCGAGTCCGGTGGCGTCACCGAGCAGCCGAGGGAAGGCGTTCGGGAGGTCGAGCGGAAGCCCCCGGTCCGCGAGGACCGCCGCCAACCGGCGCGCGGGTGCTGCCAGGAGCAGGCCGTCCCGGGGATCGTCGTGCAACAGCTGACGAACGCCGCGGAATCGTGGATGCACGCCCCAACGGTCGAGCAGTTCCTCGGCCCGCTTCGCATCGTCGATCGGTACCCAGCCGACGACGCCGACCACCCAGCTGCAGGTGTCCGATGCGTGGAGCATGGAGATCGTGTCGAGCTCGGTGTCGTCGGCCTGGACGAGGATCGCCGCTTCGACGCCGGCAGCCTGCAGTTCCGCGGCTGCACGCTCCGGCGTGAAGTCCTCGCGAAGTGCCTCGTCAGCCGAAGCGAGCCAGTGATACCCGTCGGCGCGATTCCACAGATGGAGGTGCGCGTCGATCGTCCGCATCAGCCGAGCAGCCCTCTGGTGCGCAGCTCCGTCCAGAAGGTCTCGGGGATCGGCGCCTCGAAGCGCTCCACGTTCTGGATCATCTGCTCCGGCCGCGAGGCGCCGACAGCGACCGTCCGCACGGCGGGGTGGCGGAGCGGGAACTGGAGGGCGGCCGCGGGCAGTTCGACCTCGAAGCGACGACAGATCTCGGCGATGTCGACGGCGCGGTCGAAGACCTCAGGTGGGACGGCACCGTACTCGTATCGTCCGTCACGGTCGGGGACGGCGCGGGCCAGCAGACCGGAGTTGAACACCGAGGCGGCGACCACGCCGACGCCGTGTTCCAGACAGGCGGGCAGCACCTCCTCGCCCGCTGGCTGCTCGGCGAGCGTGTACCGACCGGCGATCATGATGAGATCGGTCAGGCCCGTGCGCACCGCGGCGAGGAGTGCGGCGACGTCCATCGACCCGATCCCGACCGCCCCGACGAGTCCTTCGTCGCGGAGGGCGGCGAGCGCCGGTATCCCCTCGGAGATCCCGGACTCCGGATCGTTGCGTTCCGGGTCGTGGAGGTAGAGCACGTCGACGTGGTCGAGTCCGAGTCGTTCGAGGGACTCGTCGAGCGAGCGACGCACGCCGGCCTCGCTCGCGTCCCACTCGCGCCGCACGGTCGCCGGGACGACGAAGTCGTTGTCCGTGTCGAGCGCACCTTCCCCCCCGGGGTTCGGCACGAGGAGGCGGCCGACCTTGGTGGACAGGACGTACTCGTCGCGAGGCTTCGTCCGGAGGAAGGCGCCGAGCCGGCGCTCGGAGAGACCGAGGCCGTAGTGCGGAGCCGTGTCGTAGAAGCGGACGCCGTGTTCCCAGGCCGCATCGAGGATCGCCCAGGCCTCCTCATCGCCGAGCTCGCGGTAGAGGTTGCCGAGGTTGGCGGCGCCGTACGCGAGCCGCGGGACGAGGAGGTCAGGCACCGGCGCCCCGGAAGGTGAACTCGGCGATCGACGTCGCGAGCATCTCCGAACCGCCGCCGGGGGCGACCGGCGCGCGGTACCGGCCGGCGACGATCTCGACGGGCTCGACGAAGTGCTCGTGCAGGTGGTCGACGAATTCGATCATGCGTCCATCCTCGCTCCCGGACACGGCGATGAAGTCGAACATCGAGAGGTGCTGCACCGCTTCGCACAGCCCGACGCCACCGGCGTGCGGGCAGACCGGGACACCGAACTTCGCGGCCAGGAGGAGGATCGTGATGTTCTCGTTCACGCCGGCGACCCGCGTGGAGTCGATCTGGAGCACCTGGAGGGCGTCGGCCTGCAGGAACTGCTTGAACATGATGCGGTTGGCCATGTGCTCACCGGTCGCGACCGGGATCGGGGCGACCCCGCGCGCGATCGCCGCGTGGCCGAGGATGTCGTCGGGGCTCGTCGGCTCCTCGATCCAGGCGATGTCGTAGGGCGCGAGTCGGGACATCCAGTCGATCGCCTCCGCGACGTCCCATCGCTGGTTGGCGTCGACGGCGATCCGGATGTTGGGCCCCACGGCGTTCCGGGCGATGGCGAGGCGACGGACGTCGTCCTCCACATTCCCGCCGACCTTGAGTTTGACCTGCGCGAATCCGTCCGCGACCGCTTCGCGACACAGGCGGTCGAGCTTCTCGTCGGAGTAGCCGAGCCACCCGGGCGTGGTCGTGTAGGCGGGGTACCCGGCGGCGAGCAGGGCCTCGGTCCTGGCCTCCCGTCCCGGTTCGGCGCGTCGGAGGATCGCGAGGGCGTCGTCCGGGGTGAGGACGTCGCTCAGGTAGCGGAAGTCGACGAGCTCGACGAGTTCCTCCGGCGTCATCGTGGCGAGCAGCCGCCAGAGCGGCAGGCCGGCGCGTTTGGCCTTGAGGTCCCAGAGCGCGTTGACGACGGCGCCGATCGCCATGTGCATGACGCCCTTCTCGGGGCCGAGCCACCGGAGCTGGGAGTCGTAGACGAGTTCGCGCCAGAAGGACCCGAGGGCGTCGAGCACGGGCTCGACCTCCCGACCGAGGAGGTGGTCCCGGAGGGCGTGGATGGCTGCGACCTCGACGTCGTTGCCGCGTCCGATCGTGAAGACGAAGCCGTGGCCCTCGTGGCCGTCGTCCGCGTCCGTCACGAGCCGCAGGTAGGCGGCGGAGTAGTCGGGGTCGGGGTTCATGGCGTCCGAGCCGTCGAGGGTGGTCGAGGTCGGGAACCGGACGTCGTGCGTCTCGAATCCGATGATGGTACTCACGTCGGCATGCTCCTTCGGGCTGGTGCCACCGAGCTTAGACATCCGATGTCTGGGCTGTCAATGCGCTCAGCGTGGACCAAATCACCTGTTGCAACGGCCGGATCGGGCGGTAGAGTTCAGACGTTATCGGCTACGGAGCCGGGTCCGCACGCGGGCACCGGCGGAACCGGAAGGACCAGCATGCGCTTCGCCAGACTCGGCCCCGTGGACGGGGAGACCCCCGTCGTGTTCGCGGGCGACACCGCCTACGACCTCCGATCGATCACCCCCGACATCGACGGAGCGTTCCTCGCCGGCGGCGGCGTCGATCAGGTTCGCGCCGCCCTCGAGTCGGGTGGGCTCCCCGTCCTCGACGGCGCCGACGAGCTCCGGATCGGCGCTCCGATCGCCCGGCCGAGTGCGGTCGTCTGCATCGGGATGAACTACGCAGCGCACGCGGCGGAGTCCGGATCCGCTCCGCCCGAGATCCCGATCATGTTCCTGAAGACGCCGAACACGGTCGTCGGCCCGAACGACGACGTCCGCATCCCGCGCGGCAGCACGAAGACCGATTGGGAGGTCGAGCTGGGCGTCGTCATCGGCGAGCGCACCTCCTACCTCGACAGCCCTGAGGACGCCCTCGGCCGCATCGCCGGCTTCGTCACCGCGAACGACGTGTCGGAGCGCGACTTCCAGATGGCGGCGAGTGGCGGGCAGTGGTCGAAGGGCAAGTGCGCTCCGGGCTTCAACCCGACCGGCCCGTGGCTCGTGACGCCGGACGAGGTCGACGCCGGCGCCCTGCGACTCCGCAGCTGGGTCAACGGCGAACCGCGTCAGGACTCGAGCACGGCCGACCTCATCTTCGACGTCGCCACGGTCATCTGGCACCTGAGCCAATACCTGCAGCTCGAACCCGGCGACCTCGTCCTGACCGGCACACCCGAGGGCGTCGCGCTCTCCGGCCGGTTCCCCTACCTCGCACCGGGCGACGTCTGCGAGGTCGAGATCGAGGGCCTCGGCCGCCAGCGACACCGGTTCGTCGACCCGGTCCCTGGAATCGCGCCGGCGGCGAAGCCAGCCGAGGCACTCGGAGCCCGCGCATGAGCGCCGAAGACACCGGCGAGTTCGACGGGCTCGTCGCGATCGTCACCGGCGGCGCTTCGGGGATCGGCGCCGCGATCGTCGAACGCCTCGCCGCAGCTGGCGCGAGCGTCGCGATCCTCGACCTGAACCCGTCGCCCGACGAGGACTCCGCCACCCGCCTGTCGGTGCGGGCGAACGTCGCCGACGACGCGTCGGTCCGCGCGGCGATCGACGCCGTCGTCGCACGGTTCGGCCGCCTCGACATCATCGTGAACAACGCCGGTATCGGCGCGCAGGGCACCATCGAGTCCAACGACGACGACGAGTGGCACCGCGTCTTCGACATCAACGTGGTCGGCATGGCTCGCGTGACGCGCGCGGCCCTCCCACACCTGCGCGAGTCGCCGTCGGCCGCGATCGTGAACACCGCGTCGATCGCCGCGACGGCGGGACTCCCCCAGCGCGCGCTCTACACGGCGACGAAGGGAGCCGTGCTGTCCTTGACGCGAGCGATGGCCGCCGACCACCTGCGCGAGGGCATCCGGGTCAACTGTGTGAACCCGGGCACGGCCGACACCCCGTGGGTGGGCCGACTGCTCGACAGCGCGCCAGACCCGGCCGCCGAGCGCGCCGCGCTCGAGGCACGCCAGCCGCATGGCCGACTCGTCGCCGCGACCGAGGTCGCCGGTGCAGTCGCCTACCTGGCGAGCCCGCGATCAGGCTCGACGACCGGCACCTCGATCGCCGTCGACGGCGGGATGCAGGAGCTCCGCCTCCGCCCCGAGTAGCGAGAGCGGGGTCCCGACGCCGCCTCACCGTTCACAAGGCAGGAGCGCCCCGGCGGTTCTCCCGCGAGACGGCCATCCCCAGGCCGACACGCCTGACTCCTCCTGAATTGCGAACGGAATGGACCGGACGGGTCCGATCGTGCAGCACTCAGGCGCACGCCGGCGCGTCCGGCCACCGAGGGGATGATCCGGCTCGACTCACCGGGACGCTCCTGAATTGCGAACCCGGGGCCGAGGATCAGGCGGGCGAGCTACCGGTCGGTGTCGGGGCGCGGCCACGCGGCGGCGAAGCGCTCGAGGTACGCGGCGAACTGCGCCACCTCCTCGGGCGCGAATCCCGAGAGCGCGGTCGTGACCGCGTCGCGTCGACCCCGGTGCGCCTCCTGCAGGACCGCGCGGCCGGCGGCGCTCAGCTGCACCACGCTGCGTCGACCGTCGTTCGGGTCGACTGCGCGAGCGACCTCGCCGCGCTTCGTCGCTTCGGCCACGAGCCGGCTCGCGCGGGGCTGGTCGACACCGATCGACTCCGCGAGCGCACTGATCCCCATGCCACCGGCCGCCTCATCACGGGCGAGCGCGTCCAGCATCCGGAACCGAGCAGCCTGTGCGATCGCCTGCTCGCGCGGGTGACGGGCGCCACCGCCGGGAGCCCAGGGCCCACCGAAGCCGGGTCCGAAGCCCGGACCGCGCCCGCGCCCGCGTTCATCCTCAGCGCCGCCGTCGGCGTCGTGCCGATGACCGCCGTGCTCATCGTGGTGGTGATGACCGGGCCCACCGCGCCCACCGCGTCCGCCGAACCGACGGCCTGACTGGTCCCGTCGGATCTGGACGAGGGCCTGCTCGATCATCTCCACCGGGTCGGTTGCTGTGGGTTCGCTGGGCTGCGCTTGACGATCATCGGTCATACATGTCATTATACATTTACATGTAACAGAGCATGCAAATAAGGAGACCACCCATGAACACCCCAACGACTCACCCAGAGCAGTCCACCACCCAGTCCGCCGAGCGCCCGCTCGGCTTCTGGCTCCGCACCGTCGATCACGCGGTCAAGCACTCGATGCACGAGGTGCTCGCCGAGGACGGCCTCGGCCGCCGCAGCTGGCGCACGCTCGAGCTCATCGCCTCCGGCGCCTCGAGCGTCGAGGAGATCGACGCCTCGCTCCCGCCACACCGCCGCGGACCGCGCGGGCCCGAACGGTTCGGCCGCCGCGGCGGGTTCGGCCCCGGTCGCGGCTTCGGTCGCCCCGAGCGCACCGCCGACACGACGGCGGACACCGCATCCGCGGAGCGTCCGCGCGACCACGAGCACGGCCACCCCGCTCACGATCGGGCCTTCGGGCGCGGCCTCGAGTCCGGTGCCGGCTTCGGTCGTGATCACCGTCCCGGCGGCGCACCGTTCGGCCCCGGCCACGGCCACCACCGCGGTCACCGAGGTCCTCGTCGCTCGACCGCGGACATCGTCATGGACTTCGCCGCCCGCGGCTGGGTCATCGTCGACGCCGACGGCATCACCCTGACGGACGCCGGTCGCGAGGCGCACGACGCGCTCCGCACCAAGGTCGACGCGGTCCGCCAGACCGTCGCCGACGCCGTCTCGCCCGAGGACCTCGCGACGACGCGCGCCAGCCTCGAGAGCATCGCCCGAGCCTTCGGCTGGGCCGAGCCTTCGGCGCACGAGCGCGGCCCGCGTGGTCGCTTCGGTCGCGGCCCTCGCAGCGAGCGCTGACCGGCCGCCGGCGTCTTCCGCCCATGCGGACCCCAGCCGAACACCATGCACAGAGCCCCGGGCAGCAACCGCTGCCCGGGGCTCTCTCCGTTCGACCCACCGTCCCGTTCTCAGGACTCCGTCGGGTGTCGCCACTCACACCAGCCCGACACACCGGACATCTCCTGAGTTGGGCACGACCGGACCACACGCGACCCGGGCGCCCCTATCTCAGGACTCCGTCGCGTGTCGCCACCCACACGAGCCCGACACACCGGACAACTCCTGAGTTGGGGACGACCGGACCACACCCGACCCGGGCGCCCCTATCTCAGGACTCCGTCGCGTGTCGCCACCCACACGAGCCCGACACACCGGATGTTTCCTGAGTTGGGGACGGCACCGGGGGCTTCAGCTACTCCGTGAGGCCGTTCGCCTTCGCGACGTTCCCGAGCCACGCGAGGCTCGGCTTCGGCGTGCGCACGAAGGTCTCGCGATCGACGGCGATGAGGCCGAAGGTCGGTCGGAAGCCGCTCGCCCACTCGTAGTTGTCGAGCGCGCTCCAGTGGAGGTACCCCTCGAGCTGGATCCCGTCCTGGATGCAGGCGTGCAGCTCGCGCAGGGCGCCGTCCGTGTAGTCGATCCGACGCGTGTCGTCTGAGGTCGCGATGCCGTTCTCGGTGATCATGATCGGCACCCCGCCCGACAGCTCCCAGGCGCTCCGCACGCCCTCGGCTGCGGCCGGAGGGTAGAACTCCCAACCGGTGAGCGTCGTCTCGACGCCGTCCTCGACGGGCAGCGGACCCTTCGGCCCGATGAACGTGCGCGTGTACGCCTGGACGCCGAGGAAGTCGTCACCGGCGGACTGCTCGAGGTACCAGTCGTCACGCGGGTAGCCGTACTCGCGCAGCATCTCGTCGGAGCCCGGCTCACCGTTCGACCGGAACGCCTGCGTCGCGATGGTCCAGCCTGACTTCAGGCCGGACACCTGCGAGAGCACCTCGCGCGAACGCTTGTGCGACTCGAGAAGCGCGTCCGCCACGAACAGATCAGGGTTCGGCAGGCCGTACGCGACGAGGTTCGCCGCGTCCTCACCACCGGCGAGCATCGCGGCGATGTTCGGCTCGTTGATGGTGCAGACGTGATCGACACCCTCGCCGACGATCGGCAGGGTCAGCTCGGTGTACCGCGCGAAGAGGTCGGCGGCGTCCTTCGCCCGCCAGAACCCGTCGCGCTCGAACCAGCGCGGCACCGTGAAGTGCATGAGCGTGACGACCGGGTTGAGTCCCAGCTCGTGCGCGGTGTCGACCATGCGACGGTAGTGGTCGACCTCGGCACGCGAGACGATGCCGCGCTCGGGCTCGATCCGCGCCCACTCGATGCTGAACCGGTAGGTGTTGAGCCCTGCGTCGGCGAGCAGCTGCATGTCCTCGCGGTAGCGGTGGTAGCTGTCCATCGCGTCGCCCGAGGGCTCGACGATGTTCGTCCCGGCTTCGTGCTCGTGCACCCACCAGTTGCTGTTGATGTTGTTGCCCTCGATCTGGTGGGCAGCGGTGGCGGCGCCCCAGAGGAAGCCGTCGGGGAAGGTCAGCACGGGTGTTGCTCCTGTTTCATGTTGGGGTGTGGCCCTTCGACAAGCTCAGGGACCGGGAGGGGTGGGCGCAGGGACCGGGAGGGGTGGGCGCAGGGACCGGGGAGAACGCAGGGACCGGACGGGCGTCAGCGCTTGGCGCGGGCCGGGTTGGGGACGGCGTCGAGCAGCTGGATCGTGTACGGATCCTGCGGGTGCTGCAGGACGTGCGCGGTCTCGCCTCGTTCGACGACGCGACCCTGGTTGAGGACCATGATGTTGTCGGTCACGAGTCGCGCCGACAGCAGGTCGTGCGTGATGTAGAGCATCGAGACGCCCCACTGCTCGCGCAGGTCCTCGAGCAGTGCGAGCACACCGGCACGCAGCGACACGTCGAGCATCGAGACGGGCTCGTCGGCGATGAGCACCTGCGGGTCGCTCGCGAGCGCCCGGGCGATCACGACGCGCTGCCGCTGTCCACCGGAGAGCTGGTGGGGCAGCTTCGCCGCGAACTGCTCGACGGGCGAGAGGCCCACCGTCTCGAGGAGTTCGAGCACGCGCTTGCGCACCGCGTCACCCTTCAGCCCGGTGAAGTTCACCACCGGCCGGGTGAGCGTGTACTCGACCGTGTGCAGCGGGTTGAGCGCCGCATACGGGTCCTGGAAGATCATCTGCACGTTCTTGTGCAGGTTCCGGATGCCCTTGCGGTTCAGCTGGGCGACGTCCAGGTCACCGAAGCGGACCGCGCCGGAGGTCGGCTTCTCGATGCCCGTGATGAGCTTCGCGATGGTCGACTTGCCGGAGCCCGAGGCCCCGACGAGCGCGAGCGACTGACCGGGTTCGAGCGTGAACGACACGTCGTCGACGGCCGTCACCGCGGACTCACCGCGGCGCGGCGGCGGGTAGACCTTCGAGACGGCGTCGACGATGACCGCCGACTCGGCCGAGCGACCGGCGCGCGACGAGGCCTTGCCGGACTCGGAGCTCGCGCTCGTCGCGGTCGGGACGCTCGTCGTGGTGCCGGACACCGGAGCAGTCCCCCGGTTCGCCCGCGACGGGAAGCCGGGCAGCTCGACGACTGCGGCCCGCGGGTCGGCGTAGTGGCTGAGCAGCATCCGCGTGTACGGGTCCTGCGGACGCTCGAGGATGTCGCGGCTCGGGGCGTCCTCGACGATGCGGCCCTCGTGCATGACGAGCACACGCTGCGTCGCCTCGAGCACGACACCGAGGTCGTGGCTGATGAGGATCGCGGTGAACCCCTCGGCCTGCTGCAGCTCCGTGATCGTGTCCATGATCGCGTGCTGCACGAGGACGTCGAGCGCGGTGGTCGGTTCGTCGAACACCATGAGGCGAGGCTCGAGCGACAGGGCCAGCGCGATGGACACGCGCTGACGCATGCCGCCGGACAGCTCACCGGGGAAACGGGCGAGCACCTGCGGCGTCAGCCCGACCTTGCCGACCAGCTCGGCCATCCGGGCGTCCCAGCGGTCGCGGGAGACGTGCCCGTGCGCCTTGAAGATGTCGACGAAGTGGTTGCGGATCGTGCGGACCGGGTTGAGTGCGTTCATGCCCGACTGCAGCACCATGGCGAACCCGCCCTGACGCTGCTCGCGGAGCGCCTCGTCGCCGAGCTCGCGGATGTCCTTGCCGCCGAAGAGGATCTGCCCGCCGTTGATGCGGGCCGGCGGCTTCTGCAAGCGGGTGGCCGCGAAGCCGAGCGTCGACTTCCCGGAGCCGGACTCGCCGACGAGCCCGATGAACTCACCGGCACCGACGGAGAACGACACGTGGTCGACCGCCTGGACCGGCGCGGCGCCGACGGACTCGTAGACGACGGACAGGTCGCGGACCTCGAGGAGCGCTCCGGTCCCGGCTGCCGGCGCGGATGCGCTCTCGGCCTGGAGGTTGACGGCGTTCATCGTGACTTCCCTTCACGGAGGCGCGGGTTGCTGATCGCGTCGACACCGAAGTTGATGAGGGTGAGGCTCATCGCGAGGAGCGCGATGCAGAGACCGGGGGCGAAGAGGAGGATCCACTGACCGGTGAGCAGGGCGTTGGAGTTCTGCGCCCAGTAGAGGATCGTTCCCCAGCTGACGATCGACGAGTCGCCGAGGCCGAGGAACTCGAGGCCGGCCTCCGCGAGGATCGCACTCGTCGCGGCGCCGAAGAAGCCACCCGCGATGAGGGACGTCATGTTCGGCAGGATCTCGTTGAACACGATGCGGAACGGTCGGTCGCCCGAGAAGCGGGCCGCGGTCACGAAGTCACGCGAACGCAGCGACTGCGTCTGGCTGCGGAGCACGCGGGCACCCCACGCCCACCCGGTGATCACGATGACCGCGACGATCATCACGAGCCCACCGTTCTGGAGGTACGCGGCGATGACGATCATGAGCGGCAGGCCGGGCACCACGAGGAACAGGTTGACGATGAAGTTCACGACCTCGGCGCCGAAGCCCTTGATGTAGCCCCAGCTGAGGCCGATCAGGACCGCGACGATCGTCGACAGGATGCCGGCGATGAAACCGACCGTGACGCTGATCTGCGAGCCGTAGATGAGCTGGCTGAGGACGTCCTCGCCCGCCGCCGTCGTCCCGAACCAGTGCTCGGGGCTCGAGTCGGCGTTCCGGGGGAACCCGTCCTGGCTCGCGCCGTACGGTGCGAGCACCGGGGCGAAGATCGCGACGAGGATGAAGAACGCGAGGATGATGAGCCCGAGGCGGGACTTCCAGTTGGCCCAGAGCGTCGCCGCCGATCGACCGATGAAGGCGAACCTCCGCGGCGGACGGACGGGTGCGTCGGACTGCAGTGTCTTGACGTGCTGTGTGGTGGTCATCGGCGGGTCCTTGGGTCGAGTACGCCGTACAGGATGTCGACGAGGAAGTTGGCGATGAGCACGCTCACGGTGATGAGCAGGAAGAGCGCCTGCATGAGCGGGTAGTCCTGTCCGATCACCGCGTTGAACAGGAGGAAGCCGATGCCCGGGTATCCGAAGACCTGCTCCACGAGGATCGAACCGCCGACCACACCGCCGAGCGCGAGCCCGAAGCCGGTGAGGTTCGGGAGGATCGCGTTGCGGGCCGCGTACTTGATGGCGACCGTGCGACCACGGAGACCGTTCGCCTCGGCGAAGGTCACGTAGTCGTCACCGAGGGTGTTGATCATCGCGTTGCGCATGCCGATGATCCAGCCACCGAGGCTCGTCACGAGGATCGTCAGCGCCGGCAGCACCGCGTGGTACGCGACGTCGACGATGAAGTCCCAGGTGAAGGCAGGCGAAGCCGTCGGGCCGAAGGCACCCGAGGTCGGGAACCAGTGGAGCACGTAGCCGGCGAAGAACAGCAGGAGCAGTGCGGTCCAGAAGTACGGGAACGTGCTGGCGAAGGTGCCGCTCAGCGTCGGCAGGGCGTCGAGCCAGGTGTTCCGCCGCCAGGCCGCGAGCACGCCGATGAGGGTGCCGAGGATGAAGGCGACGATCGTCACGATCCCGAGCAGGATGATCGTGTATGGGAACGCCTGCCAGATGAGCTCACCGACCGACTGCGGGAAGAAGGTGTACGAGACCCCGAAGTCGAGCGTGACGACCTGGTGGAGGTACGTGACGTACTGCTCCCAGAGGTTGCCGCCGGGGACACCGAGTTGGGCCTCGATCGCCGCACGCGTGGCCGCGGAGACCGGGCCGTTCTGCGCGAGCTTCGCGATCGCGGCGTCGGTCGGGGAACCGGGCATGAGCCGCGGCAGGAGGAAGTTCAGCGTGACCGCCGCCCACAGGGTGAGGACGAAGAGGCCGAGTTTGCGCACCATGTACACGGTCACTCACCGTCCTTCCGGAGCTTGAGGTGCGTGAACACGAGGAGCGGGGTCTGGTCGTAGGTCTGCAGCGGTGCGTAGGGGTTGTCCGCATCGGGCCAGCCGGTGAACTTCTTGTCGTTGTAGAGGCCCCAGAGTCCGCCGTAGTACATGCCGATGACCGGGAAGTCGCTGTAGACGATCTGCTGCATCTGGTGACTCAGCCCCAGGCGAGTGGCCTCGTCGGTGGTCTCCTTGTACTGGGCGAGCAGCTGGTCCATCTGCGGGTTGCGGTAGCGACCGAAGTTGCTGGACGTCGTCTCGCCGATCGGCTTCGCGAACTCGCTGTTGAAGCTGTTGTTGAAGCCCTGGAACATGATGCCGTTGCCCATGCCACCCATGGCGACCTCGAAGGCGCCGCTCTGGATCGCCTGCTGGTACCCCGGCGGCTGCGGCTGCTTGATCTGCACGTCGATGCCGAGGGCGCCGAGCTCCTTGCGGACCTCCTGGACCGCGCGGAGCCAGTCCGCGTAGCCGTTGGCGGTCGTGATCGAGAAGCTGAACTGCTTGCCCGCCGCGTCGACGAGCTTGCCACCCTGCTGGGTGTACCCGGCGGCCGCGAAGGCCTCGAGGGCGCCGGCGGTGTCCTGCGTGATCATGCCCTGGTTCGGCAGGGTCGGGTCGAGCTCGTCTTCCTGGTTAGGGAGCATGAGGCTCGACTGGCCGGCTGCACCGAGGTAGCCCTCGGTCGCCGCGTCGGCGATCTTGTCGCGGTCGAGCGCCAGGGCGATGCCGCGACGGACGTCGACGTTGTCGAACGGGGCGACGTCCATGTTGGGCACGAGCCCGATCACGCCTCCCGGCGGGAACCAGAACTTGTTGTGGTCGTTTGCCGCACCCCAGGTGCCTTCGACGTTCGACAGGAACGAGTACGCCCAGTCGAAGCCCTTGGTCACGATGTCGAGTTCGCCGGTGGCCGCGGGGATCACGAGGTGGTTGACCTCGATCTTGTCGGCTTGCCAGTACGTCTCGTTCTTGTCCATCGTGTACTGCTGCGAGGTGTAGTTGCCGAGGACGTAGGGGCCGGTGCCGACCGGGTTCGGGTTCCGCCAGGTGTCGGGGCTCTTGACGTCCTTCCAGATGTGCTCCGGGACGATGAGCGTCTGCGAGACGATGTCGGCCGCGGGGGCGTCGTCGTCGAGCAGGTGCATGATGACGTGCTGGCCCTTCACCTCGATCGTGTCGATGTGCTGCCAGGCGCCCTTCTGGTCGAGCGTCGGGTACTGCTTGATGAGGTCGAAGGTGAACTTGACGTCCTCAGGGGTGAAGGCTTCACCGTCGGACCAGGTGGCGCCGTCGCGGATCGTGTAGTCGATCGTGCGGGCGTCCGGGAGGTCCACCTTCTCGGCGAGCCACGGCGTCTCCTTGCCGTCGAGCACGTTGATGATCACGAGCGGCTCGTAGATGTAGCTCGAGGCCGAGCGCTTGTTCACGAGGTAGGGATTGAAGTTCCGCTCGAGCATCGGGGTGCCCTTGTCGGAGGCCAGCAGCATCGTGTCGGCGGGGATCGAGGGATCCGGCTCGCTCTTGATCTGGATGCTGCAGCCGGAGACGAGCAGGGCCGCCGCGGCGATCATCGCCGCTGCTCCGAGTCGTCTGCGCCTGCGGACCTTGGTCCGCTCGTGCGTCGTGTGCGTCATCGCCACCGTCCTTGCTGAAGTCTGTACCGGTCGAGTGTAAGCGCATACATTGCCCGGCGCAACCCGTGTCGGACATCCGATCCTGTTCGCAATTCAGGAGAGCCTCGGCGCGGAGACCTCGGCGCGGAGACCTCGTGGCGGACGGACGCGCCGCGGCACGCCGCGGGCTTCCTGAATGGTGAACGCGAGGGGAGGCGATGATCAGGACGTGATCGACTCGGAACTCTCGCGGAGGACGACCTCGACGGGGAGTCGGACGGACATCGCGGGCAGCTTCGGTTCGGCGAGGCGACGGGCGAGTGCCTGCACGGAGACCCGGCCGAGCGTCTCCATCGGCTGCCGGACCGTCGTGAGCCGCGGAGCGGACAGGCGGCCGGCGTCGATGCCGTCGAATCCGGTGACGATGAGCTCCTCCGGGACCGCGACCCCGGCGATCCTGGCGGCGTCGATCACACCGAGCGCCATCTGGTCGTTGGCGCACACGACGGCCCGCGGCAGCCCGTCGCGTCGGAACAGCTCCCGACCGACCCGTCGCCCGCCCTCGCGGGTGAAGTCGCCGCGGAGGGTCGGCTCCTCCGGGGCCTCGAGCGACCGGTCGGCGAGGGCCGCGCGGAACCCGCTCCAGCGCTCCGCGTCATCTGGCGAGCCGAGGCTTCCCGCCACGTACTCGAGCTCTCGGGCACCGAGGTCGTCGATGAGGTGCGCCGTGAGCGTGCGCATCCCCTCGGCGTTGCTCACCGAGACGTGATCGAGGTCGTCACCGCGCCTGGGCCCCGCCATCACGACGATCGGGACGTGCCGCGACAAGCGCGCGAGCTCCTCCTCGCTCGCGCTCCCGGCCAACACCATGAGGCCGTCCACCCGACCTGCCATGTCGCGCACGGTCTGCGTCGCCGTGGATCCGCGTCCGACGCCGACGAGCAGTGCGAACCCGCTCCGCCAGGACTCCAGCTCGCAGCCGCGCAGCACCTCGTCGAAGTAGAGGTTGAGCGTCCGTGTGTCGGTCCGCTCCGGGATGTCGCGGACGATGCGCGCTCCCCCGGCCGCCGCCTCGTCACCCTCGAGGGCGATGTCCCCGAGGTCGTCCATCGCGTCGAGCCCCTGGAAGAACAGGCCGATGACGCCGGTGCGGCGCGCGGCGAGTCCTCGTGCGGCCCCACTCGGGACGTACCCGAGTTCACCGACCGAGGCGAGCACGCGGTCTCGCGTGGCCGGTTTCACGTCGTCGGGGCGGCTGAGCACCCGCGAGACCGTCGCGATGGAGACGCCGGCGTGGTGCGCGACGTCGTAGACCGTCGGCGGTTTCGTCATGGGAACGCCTTCCTTCGGCCACCAATGATACGCACGGCATCCTGCCCGCCCGGTCCACCGGCGGCGTGGGATGACGCGCGGACCGCCCTCGTCTTGCGTCACGGGAGCGGCCCACACGAGCCGGGAACCGCAGCCAACCCGAACGTTGCCTGAATTCTCGACGCTTGTCGGCCGGGCGGCCGACGTCCGCTGACAGACTGCGGACATGACCGATCAGCATGCCAAAGCCGTCCTCCTCAACTCCCTCCACGAGCCGGGTTCCCCGCTCATCGTCACCAACGTCTGGGACGCCATCACCGCGAAGGTCGTCTCCGAAGCCCCCGGCGTCGTCGCCCTCGCCTCGGCGAGCCACTCGGTGTCGAACGTCCGCGGGCTCGAAGACGGCGGCGGCCTCGACGTCGATGAGGCGATCGCCGCCGCGAAGATCATCGTGGGCGCCGTCGACCTGCCGGTGACGATCGACTTCGAGAAGGGCTACGCTTCCGACGCGGCCGGAGTTCGCGAGAACGTCCGCCGCCTCATCGTCGAGTCGGGTGCCGTCGGCATCAACCTCGAGGACTCCGTCGGTGCCGCGAAGGCCCCGCAGTTCCCGATCGAGGAGGCCGCGGCCCGCGTCGCCGCCGCTCGCGCCGGAGCAGAAGACGCGGGCATCCCGCTCGTCATCAACGCCCGGGTCGACACCCTCGCAGGCGACCCCGAGGCGTGGGACGAGGCCGTCGCGCGCGCCAACGCCTACCTCGAGGCCGGTGCGGACGTCGTCTTCTTCCTCGGACTCGGCACGGAGGAGCTCGTCGCCAAGGCGATCGAGCAGGTGCACGGACGCATCTCCGTCATCGGCTACCCCGGCGCGGTCCCGCTCAAGCGCCTCGCCGAACTCGGCGTCTCACGCGTCAGCTTCGGCCCGGGCACGCTCGGCCTGACGCTCGCCGCCCTCCAGCGTGCGGCGACCGGCCTCACCGAGCTCGGCGAGTACCCCGAGGACCTCGGCTTCTCCTTCGAGCTCTGAGCCTCGACTGACGACCCGTTCTCAGGAGGATCCGGGCGTGGCGCCAAGTGACCTCGGCGGCGCGCCCGGGGACTCCTGAGACAGGGTCGCGGGTTCCGGTCAGGACGTCAGGAACCAGTACCAGATGATGAGCATCGTGATGAGGAAGCCCGTCAGGAAGTTGAGACGGAGGAACCGCTTCCACCCCGCGTTGGCCCGTTCGGCGTCCTCCTCGCGGAGGTTCCAGAACGGCAGCACACTCGCGGCGTAGGGCAGCGCGAGCAGGCCGGCCAGCGGGATGGGCCACGGGGTCACGAGCATCAGCGCACCGCCGGCCAGGTAGGCGACGAAGGCGAACCGGACGGTCGCCGCCGCGCCGATGACCGTCGCGATCGAGCCGATCCCGCCCTCCCGGTCGGCGATGATGTCCTGCACCGCACCGAAGGCGTGGCTGGCGATCCCCCAGAGGAAGTAGCCGACGAGCAGCGCCCAGAGCGCGGGCGTGAAGACCGCACCGGCGAGGACGAGGCCGTAGACCGCCGGGCTCACGAAGTGCGTGCTCGAGGTGAGCGAATCGATGAACGGCCGCTCCTTGAACCGCAGGCCGGGTGCGCTGTACGCGATGAGCGCGAACACGCTGATCGCGAGGACGAGCCACGACAGCGGCGACCCGATGACGACGAGGTAGACGAGGAACGGGACGTTCGTCACGACCGCCGCGAAGATCGTCAACCGGTGCATCCGGCGGTCCAGGACCGCGCCCTCGACGCCGCCCTTGCGCGGGTTCCGCAGGTCGGACTCGTAATCGAAGACGTCGTTGATGCCGTACATCGCGAGGTTGTACGGGATGAGGAAGTACAGCGTCCCGAGCCAGAACGTGAGGTCGAGTTCACGCGTGGTCAGCAGGTACGCCGCTGCGAACGGGTACGCGGTGTTGATCCACGACAGCGGTCGGGAGGACAGCACGAGCTGGCCGAGTCGGTTCATGCCGGGTCCTCCTGGGACGGGGATGGGGAGACGGGAGCAGGGGTTCGGCGCTCGAGGAGCACCCAGAGCGACGGGAGCAGGACGGCCGCGGCGATGGCGTAGGCGAAGTCCTCGAGGGGCGCGATGCCGATGAAGGCGCCGGAGATGAGTGCGGGGTCGTAGCCGACGAGCCCGATGCCGATCATGATGTTGTCGAACAGCGCGGTCATGAGCAGGAGGACGACGAGCCCACCGCCCACCGCGAGCAGCCAGGTGCCCGCCGACAGACCGGTGGATCGCGGTCCGTTCGCACGGCGTCGATCGAGCCGCACGACCGCGAGCAGGGCGACGACCGCCACGACGGCGAGGAACCATGCGTTGAGGGCCCAGTAGGTCATCGTCCGCTCACCTCGGCGGTACCGGTCGCCCGGCGGGACACCCGGCCGAGCGTGTGTCGCGCCGCACCGAACAGGTTCATCGTGAGGTAGCAGAGCAGCGTCAGGAAGAAGACCTCCTCGATCGGCAGCTCGGGCGCGACCTGCAGCCCGGTCATGAACGAGGTCTCACCGCGGAAGAAGATGCCGGTGCCGATACCGAGCAGGTCCCACACGAGGAAGAACACGACGCCGATCGGCAGGATGATCGCGGCCCGCCGTCGGTCGGCCCAGAAGAACAGCCGGAACCGCCGGTCGAGCATGACCATCCCGGTGATCGAGACGAGCAGCGCCAGCAGGTACAGCAGACCCATCAGCCGGTCGCCTCGGCGCGCGCGCGCAACGGCTCCGCCATCGGGCCGGTGGTGATGTCGCCGCGCATGCGCTTCACGACGAGCTCCGCGCTGATGAGGCACATCGGCAGACCGATGCCCGGGATGGTGGAGCCACCGGTGTAGAACAGGCCGTCGACCTTCTTGCTGACGTTGCCGCTCCGGAACATCGCGCTCTGCGAGAGGATGTGCGCCGGCCCGAGGGCGGTGCCCTTCCAGACGTTGAGGTCGGTCGCGAAGTCGGCCGGGCCGACGTCGCGACGCACCACGATACGCTCGGCGAGGTCGGGGACGCCGGCCCACTCGGCGATCTGCGCGATGGCGGCGTCGCCGATCTCCGCGACCCGGGCGTCTCCACCGCCACCGATGGACGGATCGGCCGGGACCGGGACCAGGATGAACAGGTTCTCGTGGCCGTCGGGTGCGACGCCCGCATCGGTCGCGCTCGGGCGGCAGACGTACAGCGACGCGGGGTCGGGCACGCTCGTCTCCTCGCCGAAGATGCGGCCGAAGTTGTCGCGCCAGTCGGCCGTGAAGAACAGGCTGTGGTGCAGCAGTTCCGGCAGCTCACCGCGGACGCCGAGCATGACGAGCACGGCTCCGGGGCCGGCGGTGCGCTTCTCCCAGTACTCGGCCGGGTAGGTCTGGAGTTCGCGGGGAAGCAGCGTCGTCTCGGTGTGGTGCAGGTCGGCGGCGGACACGACGCGGTCGGCGCGGAGCAGCTGCCGACGACCGTCGGCGTCGAGGTAGTTGACGCCGTCGACCCTGGCGCGGCGGCCGGCGGGCATCGTGGTGATGCCGGTGACCTCGGCGCCCGTGATGATCTCCACACCCTCGGCGCGGGCCAGCTCGGCGATCGTCTCGATGATCCGCGAGAAGCCGCCCTGCGGGTAGAGCACGCCGTCCTCGAGGTCGAGGTAGCTCATGAGGTGGTACATGCTCGGCGCCTCGAAGGGCGAGGAGCCGAGGAACACGGCCGGGTAGCCGAGGATCTGCTGCAACCGGACGTCGGAGACGGTGCGCGCGGCCAGGGTGTCGAGGTCCTCCGTGAGGAGCTTCGCGAGCTTCGGCATCCGGGCGAGGACCTCACGGCTCGCGAGCGTCCGGTACGACTCGAACGTCGTGTACAGGAAGCTCCGGATGGCGATCTCGTACGTCTCCTTCGCGCTGCGGAGGTACTCGTCCATCTTCGCGCCGGCACCGGGCTCCACCGACTCGAACAGGGCGAGGTTGCCGGCCCGGTCGGCGGCGAGGTCGAGGTGCCCGTCGCGGCCCTCCGAGTAGACGCGGTAGGCCGGGTCGAGTCGCCCGAGGTCGAGCTGCTCGGCGGCAGAGGTGCCGAGGAGCCGGTAGAAGTGGTCGAAGACCTCCGGCATGAGGTACCAGCTCGGGCCGGTGTCGAAGGTGAAGCCGTCCTGCTCCCAGGTGCCGGCGCGGCCGCCGAGCACCTCGCGTCGTTCGAGCAGCGTGACCCGCTGGCCGTCGCGGGCGAGGAGGGCTGCGGTGGCGAGACCGCTGATGCCGCCGCCGATGACGACGGTCCGGTTGTGGGAGGTGGTCATGACTGCGAACTCTCGTCGATCGTCGGGATGGAGGCGGTGGTGCCGGTCGTGGCCGGTGTGCGACCGGCGAGCGCGCCGGCGGCGATGCGGAGCTTGACCGGGTCGGGCACCCGGACACGCGTGCGGACGAGCGCCGAGGCCGGCGTCGTCCGGATGCGTCGGGCGAGTTCCGAGAAGAGCTCCTGGGCGAGGGCGACCGCGCGACGGCTCGACTTCGGCAGCCGCCCGAGGACCGCTGCCGAGCGGTCGAGATCGGCTTCGACGTCGTCGAGCAGGCTGTGCTTCTGCGCCTCGGTGAGCTCGTCGACGGCGACACCCGGGAAGTAGCTGCGGCCGAGCTCGTCGTGGTCGGCCGAGAGGTCGCGGAGGAAGTTCACCTTCTGGAAGGCGGCACCGAGACTCCTGGCGCCGACGACGAACGCGGCGCGCTGGGCGTCGTCGACGTCGTGGCCGCGCAGGAAGATCCGCAGGCACATGAGCCCGACGACCTCGGCGGAGCCGTACACGTAGTCGCGGAACGTCTCCGGCGTGTGGACGGTGCGCGAGAGGTCCGCACGCATGGACGCGAAGAACGGACGGGTGAGGTCGGCCTCGATCCCCGCCGACCGCGCCGAGATGGCGAAGGCGTGGACGACGAGGTTGCTGCTGTACCCCGTCTCCATCGCGTCCTCGGTGTCCTGTTCAAGCGCGTCGAGCATGCGGAGGACCCGCTCGGGGTCGAGCCCGGCTGCCGCGGCCACGCCGTCGACGATCTCGTCGGCGATGCGGACGAGTGCGTACACGTTCTCGACGTCCTGGCGGATGTCGCCACCCAGCAGTCTGGCCGCCAGTCCGAAGGACGTGGAGTACCGACGGATGACGATGCTGGCGGTCTCCTGCGCGACCCGGTCGTACAGCTGTCGTGCGTCGCCGACCGCCGAGGCGTCGTCGGCCGGTCGCCCGGTCCCGTCCCCTGCTGCGGTCATCGCGACCGCTCGAGCACAGTGGCGACGATGGGGCGGAGCTCGTCGCGGAGCTGCGCCGGGATGCTCGGCGAAGCCAGCTGCTCCCAGGCGCGGTTGGCGTAGTCACCGGCGAGCAGGGTCGCGTGCTGGCGGGCGCCGGTCGTCGTGAGGACGTCGCGCAGGACGGCGGCACCCTCCTCGTCGAGGTCCGGGTCGCCGAAGAGGTGCTCGACGGCGTGCCACTCGGGCTGCTCCGCCGCGAACGCCACCATGACCGTCAACTTGCCCTCGCGGAGGTCGCCGATCGTCGTCTTACCGGTCGTCTTCGAGTCGCCGAAGACGCCGAGGACGTCGTCGATGATCTGGTAGGCGATACCGATCTGCTGCCCGAACGCTCCGAGCGCGTCGATCGTCGCCTCCGGAGCGCCGGCCAGGACGCCGCCCGACTGCAGGGGCGCCTCGAACGAGTAGTAGGCGGTCTTCAGGCGCTCCATGCGGATGATGTCGTCGACCGTCGGGACGACGCCGCCGACCGTGAAGTCGACGTCGGCGAGCTCGCCGGCCGCCGAGGCGGAGATCGCGTCGTCGAGGATCTCGCGCAGGCGGGTGCGGACCGCGTCGGCGCTCCCGGCGCGGTCGATCAGGCGGTAGGACGCGGACAGGGCGAGGTCGCCGGCGATGACGGCGACGGACATGCCGCGGTGCTCGGCGAGCGGCAGCGGGATGCCCGCGGTCTGCGCGATGTCGCGGTAGCTGCCGGAGACGTTGGGGCTGCCGCGCCGGACGAAGTCGCGGTCGATCACGTCGTCGTGGACGATCAGCGCGGTGTGCAGGAGTTCGTAGGCGGCGGCGACGTGAGCCGCGGCGACGATGTCCGTTCCACCCAGCGCCTCGTAGGCCGTCATGACCATCCGTGGGCGGAACCGCTTGCCGCCGGCCATGCTGCGCTCGATGGTCTCCCAGAGCCGCAGATAGCCGGCGCCGCCGAACGACACCGCCTGCGTCTTCGCCAGTTCGAGGAAACGCTCGAGCGCATCCTCGACCTGATGCTGTTGTCGATAGGGCGCGTCGACGACGTGGTGGGTCTCCATATCACGAGGCTACTTCACGGAGCGGCGAGATTAGTACGCTAGCTGTCCATTCGCGTTCACCCCGATCGTCGGGGAGAATGGACGCATGTCGGTACCCGAAGAACTCGTCGTCCTGCTCGCCGAGGACGGCACCCGCATCGGCACCACGCCGAAGGCGACCGTCCACACGCTGGAGACGCCACTCCACCTCGCGTTCTCCTGCCACGTCATCGGGCCCGACGGTCGGATCCTCGTGACCCGCCGCGCGCTCTCGAAGCTCACGTGGCCGGGCGTCTGGACGAACTCGTTCTGCGGACACCCCGGCCCGGACGAGGACAGCGTGGACGCCGTACTGCGTCGGGCGAGCGCCGAGCTGGGCCTGCCGATCTCCGCGCCGGAACTGGTGCTGCCCGACTTCCGGTATCGCGCCGTCGACGCCTCGGGTGTGGTCGAGTACGAGATCTGCCCGGTCTACGTCGCCTACACGGACGCGACACCCGAGCCGAACCCCGACGAGGTCGTGGAGTGGGCCTGGGCCGAGCCCGAATCACTCCTCGCGTCCGTCGAGCAGGCGCCCTTCGCGTTCAGCCCGTGGCTGACGCTCCAGCTGCCGCTCGTCGTGCCGCTGCTCGCGGAGTCCACGGCCCGCTGAGTCGCCCGGATCTGCGCGGATCGAGCCGGTTTCCGAACAGATTCAGGCGACTGAGCGAGGTCAGGCGCCGCGGAGCGCTTCGACGGCCGCGGCGATCCGCTTGTCGCGCGTCGCATCCGTCTTCGCCAGTGCGACCGGCTCGGCCAGCGCGCGCTGTCGACTGAACGACAGGGCTCCGTAGGCGGCGAGCGCCTGCTCGTCTCCCGCGAGCGCGGTCTCGAGCTCGGGCGGCAGCGGGAACACGCGCGGTGCGTCGTCGACCTCGAGGTCCACGTCGACCTCGTCGCCTCCTGCGACCCCGGCGGCGGCGCGGTTGGCGGCGCTCAATGCGATCAGGTACCGGCCGCCCATCGGCGTGATGGTGCTGCGGTAGGTGGTCGCACCGACGGTGACGACGACGGGCACGCGCTTGCCACGATCCAGGCCCTCGACGACGGCGTCGGGGATGAGGATGCCGGTGTTGTTGCCCTGGAGTTCGATGACGGTGCGGAATCTCATGCGCTCAGTATGGCCCGGGGCCGCCTCGCGGTGAAGACCAGGACGAGGGAGCCGGCGACGACCGCGATCCCGAGCACTTGTCCGAGGCTCAGCGCTTCGCCGAGGACCACGAGGCCTGCCAGTACGGCGACGACGGGACTGAGCAGGCCGAGGAAGGACACTGACCCGACGGGCAGCGCGGCGATGCCACGGAACCACAGGGCGTACGCGAGGGCCGTGCCGACGAGGGAGAGGTAGGCGTACCCGCCGATCGCCGCTGCGTCCGGGGCGGCCGACGGAAGTCCCTCGACGACGAGCAGCACCGGCACGAGGACGAGACCGCCGGCGACGAGCTGCCAGGCGGTCAGCGCGAGGCCGGAGACCGGTGCGCCGCTGCCGGCGTTCGGGTCGAGGTCCGGGTTCGTGCGCCGACGCGCGCCGATCCGGCGGCCGACCTCCGGTCTCCCCCACCGCTTGCTCAGCACCGATCCGAGCGACATCGAGACCGCCCCCGCGAGTGCGGCGACGACGCCGACCGCGTCGAGACGCGCGTCGGCCTGCAGCACGATGAGGGCGACGCCCAGCACCCCGGCGAACCCGGCGACGACGCGACGTACGGTCAACGCCTCCCCCACCAGCAGGCTCGCGAGCACGGCGACGAGCACGGGCCCGATCGCCCCCATGGTCGCGGCGACCCCGCCGGGCAGTCGGTAGGCGGCGAGGAAGAGGAACGCGAAGAAGGCGCCGATGTTGAGCGTGCCGAGCACGAGCGACCGCCACCACCAGCCACCGACCGGCAGGGTTCGCGTGATCGCGAGGAGCAGGAGGCCCGCGGGCAGCGCCCGGAGCACGGCTGCCAACAGCGGTCGTCCCGGCGGGAGCAGTTCGCTCGTGACGAGGTAGGTGGTCCCCCAGCTGATCGGGGCGATGGCGGTGACGGCGGCGATACGGATTTGATTGCTAAGCACTGAGCAAGAATAGCTCAGTGCTAAGTGAATTGCTACGCTGGCTGCATGAGCACGCGCGTCGACGACATCCTGAGCCAGTGGCGGACCGAGCGACCCGATCTCGACGTCTCGCCCATGGCCGTCATCGGACGACTGTCGCGAGCGGCGACGGCGGTCGACGCCCGTCTGTCCTCGACCTTCGCCGAGCACGGTCTCGACAGCGCCTCGTTCGACGTGCTCGCCACCCTGCTCCGCGCCGGCTCACCGCACGAGCTCGCGCCGAAGGACCTCGCCCACTGGTCGATGGTGACGTCGAGCGCGATCGCCCAGCGCGTGAACAAGCTCGTCGAGCGCGGTCTCGTCACGCGCCGTCCGAGCGAGCAGGACGGGCGCGGCACGGTCGTCGCCCTCACCCCGGCCGGCAAGCGCCTCGTCGAAGCGGCTCTGCCCGATCATCTCGCCGCCGAGGAGCGTGTCCTCGACGGCTTCTCCACGGCCGAGCGCGAGCAGCTGGCGTCGTTCCTGGAGCGCCTGGCGCGCACCGACCCCTGAGTGTCGCGGTGGAGACGGATCCGCTCAGGCGATGCGGCGACCCTCGTTGTGCTCCTGCAGCCACCAGGTCACGCCCTCGTCGTCGGACACCCAGCTCTCCCAGGTGTACGAGTCCTCGGTGATGCCGCTGAAGTTCCATCGGATGAGCTTGTCGTCGTTCCGCGTGCCGTCCTGACGGATGCCGTCGGAGCGGTGCGGCGTCGCGACGAGCTGGCAGAACTCGCCGCGCCGTGGCTCGACGTAGTTCACCCGCCAGGCGCCCATCAACCGGTCGTAGACGCGGAGAGCCGTACTGACCGTCTCCCAGCCCGACGGTTCCGCGTCGTTCGCGACGAGCTGGACGTCCTGCACGGCCCGCCCCTCGAGGATGTACGACACGATCCAACGGAAGTCGGACTCGACCCACTCGCCACTCTCGTCGTCGAGGCGCTTCGAGTGGACGTCCCAGGACCCGACGAACTGCCCGAACCGGACCATGCGACGCGGGTAGAGCGGCGTCGGCCCGTCGGCGGTGATCGCGCGGGCGAAGTCGGGTCGCTCTGACGTGCTCATGGCGGGGCCTTTCTGCTGGTCCACCTGCCCGCCCGTCGTCGGGACGCCCGCCTCAGTCCTGCGTCAGCGCTGCGTCTCGCCGACGTCGGTCCGGTGGAAGTTCTGGAAGGAACGGGAGGCGGTGGGTCCACGCTGTCCCTGATACCTGGAACTGTACTCGCTCGAACCGTACGGGCGCTCGGCCGGTGACGTGAGCCGGAAGAAGCACATCTGCCCGATCTTCATCCCCGGCCAGAGCTTGATCGGCAGCGTCGCGACGTTGCTGAGCTCGAGGGTGACGTGGCCCGTGAAGCCCGGGTCGATGAAGCCGGCGGTGGAGTGCGTGAGGAGCCCGAGACGACCGAGCGAGCTCTTGCCCTCGAGGCGTGCGGCGACGTCGTCCGGGAGGGACACCCGCTCGTACGTGGACCCCAGGACGAACTCGCCGGGGTGCAGGATGAACGGCTCGTTCGGCAGCGTCTCGATGAGGCGCGTCAGCTCCGGCTGATCCTCCGCGGGATCGATGAAGGGGTACTTGTGGTTGTCGAAGAGGCGGAAGAAACGATCGAGGCGGACGTCGATGGACGACGGCTGGATCATCTCCGGCGAGTAGGGGTCGAGCGCGATGCGGGAGGCGTCGAGTTCGGCTTTGATGTCACGGTCCGAGAGCAGCACGGTGACAGTGTATCGGCCGGGAGCCCGATGCCTCGGGCCGGTGACGACGCCCGGATTCGCTACGATGCTCGCACGGCGACGACCTCCGCGACCCGGCGGAGACCTGTCGTGCCGCCCCAGCGACCTGGAGGTCTCCGATGACCAGACCGCACGTCCTCGTCCTGCAGCACGTCCCCTGGGAACGACCGGCGGTGCTCGGCGAGGTGCTGACGGCGTCGGGGATCGACTGGACGCTCGACACGATCGTCGAGCGTCGTGAGCTGCCGCCGGCGCGCGAGATCACCGGGTTCGACGGGCTCGTCCTCCTCGGCGGCCCGATGGGCGCGCTCGACGTGGAGGAGCACCCGGGTCTCGGGCTCGAAGCGCAGCTCGTGCGCGATGCGGCGGTGCTCGGCATCCCGGTGTTCGGGGTCTGTCTCGGGCATCAGCTCATCGCGACGGCCCTCGGAGCCACGCTCCACTCGGCGGCCGCGCACGAAGTGGGTGTCGGCGACGTCGAGCTCCTGACCGAGAGCGAACTCGGCATGCGGGGCGAGCGGCTGCCGGTGCTGCACTGGCATGGCGATGTCGTCGAGGCTCCGTATGGAGCGACGGTCCTCGCGTCGTCGCCGTCGACGCCGAACCAGGCGTTCCGGATCGAGGACCGGGTCTTCGCGACGCAGTTCCACCTCGAGGTCGACCCGCCGATGCTCGACCGGTGGCTCGCGGAACCGCTCATGCTCCGCGACCTGCCGTTCATCGCCGGGACCGCGGAGGAGGCGGCCGACCGCCTGCGGTCCGAGGTCGCCGCGGTGGCGGGTCCGATGCGGGAGGCCGGCGAGCGGTTGTTCGGGGCCTTCGCCGACGCGGTGCTCCGTCGGACGAGCGTGGACCCGTCACTGCGGTAGGACTCGGACAGCGCCCGGACACAGCACCCCGGACACAGCGAAGCGGCCGGCCCCCGGAGGGACCGACCGCTTCGCGAACTCGGATTCGAGTCAGAGGGCCTTGCGACCCGTGATCGTCCTGATCAGGAACGCGATGATCGCGATCGCGAGCAGCACGAGGCCGACCCACAGCAGGAAGTTGAGGGACTGGACGAACCCACCGGTGATGGCGAGAACGATGGCAACGACGATGACGATGATGAGCAGGATGTTCATGATGAAGCTCCTTTCGCAGAACTCCGTCCACCGTATGGGGGCCTGACCATTCCGTCCCGGGGGTTGACATCGTCCGAAGTCGTTCCGCTACGCGCGCGGAGCGCCCCTGCGTTGCACACCTCCACCCTCCTGCGTTCCGGTTTGCGCCAGCGCGGTGCGCTGACGCGAGCGCGGGCCACACGCGTGAGCGCGGGTCTCCGGAGGGTCGCGCCCACGCGCACGGGCCGCGCTGAAGCCTGATCCCGGGGGTTCGGACCAGCGCACCGCGCTGGCGCCGGTTCAGCACACCTCGGTCGGCAGCACCGCGCTGACCAGGGATTCCCGAGCTGCGGGTCGCCCCGGCGAGCTCCGCTAGAGGAGCCCCGGCTGGTCGGCGGGGTCGCCGTCGCCGGGCTCGGAGCCCGGGTCGTCCACCGTCGGCGCCGCCATCGGATCATCGCTCTCGGGAGCGTTGTCGGGCAGCGCTCGGGAGATCACCTCCTGTGCGTCGCCGATCGGGTCGTCCATCTCGTCTCGTGGGTCGCTCATGCTGATTCCTTTCCTCGTGTCCCGACGGTAACGCGGGACGCCTCACAGCCACACCCCCTGGCAGAACGGCCCGGTTCATCCTAGGAGCCGAGTGCCCGGGCCCGTCAGACCGGTGTCGATGCCGTCGTCGACGCCGCTTCCGCGAGTCGCTTCGCCGCTGCGAGCACGCGCGCACTCGCGAACGGCTCGACCGTCGGCGCCCCGGCCGCGTCGAACACCTCGATCCCGGAGGCATCGCGGTCGGACCGCGACCAGCCCGGCGACCCGTCTCGGACGAACGCCACGACCGCGCCGTGGATCCGGTCAGCGAGCTCCTGCGGCGCGTGCGGGCCCGCCACCCGGGTGACGTCCGGGTCGTCGAGCACGTCGAAGATGAACGGGACGTCGAGGCAGTGCTCCGCGATCCCGCTCACCGCCGAGCGCCACACGAAGTCGGAGACCCACGTCTCGGCGTCGTCCCGCAGCGCCAGCCAGCGGATGACGCGCTCACGGAACATGACGTCGCTCACGAAGCGCCCCGCGACGAGTCCCGTGCGTTCGCCGGGCTGGGTCGCGACGTACGCCTCGGCGAGCGGTTCCGGCACGCCCATGAGTTCCAGGGCACGCGTCGGCGCCACGGCGTCGAACTGGTCGAGCCGACCGGTGAAGAACCCGGCGAACTCCTCTCGGGTCGCGCTGACGAGCAACGGCTTGTCCGCGCCTCGTCCCGCGATCATGCCGGCTTCGACGGTGTCGACGACCAGCTCGCCGTCGACGACCGGGCCGAGACCGAGGCGGCCGTTCATCGTCGTCATCCCGCGGAGTACGGACTCCGGGTCGGTCGCACCGCCGGAGACGACCTCGAAGCCTTGGGCCTCGATCAGCGTGTCCTCCGGGACGCTTGCGAAGCCGGCCAGGGTCGCGGGCACGCCGAGGTGCTCGGCGAGTCGCCCGGTCAGGGCCTGCGCCTCGTGGAGCGGGACGTCGCCGGGGACTCCGGACACGGAGATCGCCCGCTGGAACAGCGGTTGCGCGGACGGCACCGTGAGCAGGGTCATGACGGACCCGCCGCCGGCGGACTGGCCCGCGATCGTGACCCGCCGCGGGTCGCCGCCGAACGCCGCGATGTTGTCACGCACCCACTCGAGCGCGAGGATCCAGTCGAGGACCCCGCGGTTGGCCGGGGCGTCGGGCAGCCAGCCGAAGCCGTCGAAGCCGAGGCGGTAGGACACCGAGACCGTGACGACGCCGTCGCGGTTGAAGGCCCGACCGTCGTACCAGGGGCTCGCGGGCGACCCGGCGATGAAGCCGCCGCCGTGGATCCACACGAGGACGGGTAGACCGGCACGGTCTGCGGCGGGTGTCGGGTCGGGCGTGAAGACGTTGACGTTGAGCGTCGAGTCGCCGGGGATCGACGGTTCCGGGATGGTCGTGATCTCGGCCAGGGCCTTCCGCTGCGGTGTCGCGCCGTAGGCGGTCGCGTCGAGGACGCCGTCCCAGGGCGCTTTGGGCTCGGGGGCCTGGAACCGTCTCGCTCCGGTCGGCGGCTCTGCGAACGGGATGCCGAGGAAGGCGACCGATCCGTCGGCGCGGCGCGTCCCGCGGACCGCTCCCGAGGTCGTCTGTGCGGTGGGCTGCTCGGGGCTGGAATCGGTCGTCATCGGCGGCTCCTCCGGGTACTCGGCCGCGCGCTCATCCGACGAGCGTCGCGTGGTGATCCGCCCAGTATGCCGCGTCACGCCCGAATCCCGTCCGATGTTCGGACTTCACCCAGCCGATCCACCCGATGCGTCAGCGCGGTGCGCTGACCCGAGCGCGCCCCGGAGCTGTGAGCGCGGGTCTCTGGAGACCCGCGCTCACGTCCGATGCACCGCGCTCACGTCAGCGCACCGCGCTGGCCAACCCGACAGGTGCGGGGTTGGCGAGCGGGGTTACGCGACGATTGCCGCGCGGAGCGCTGCTGCGGAGGCCGCAGGGTCGTCGGCCGAATAGATCGCACCACCGGCGACGGCGACCTGCGCGCCCGCCTGCTGCACCGACGCGATCGTCGACACGTTCACGCCACCGGCGACCGAGAACGGCACGGCGGCCGCTTCACCGTCGGACAGGAGCGTCTGGAAGGTGAAGCCCTCCTCCGCCTGCTCGTCGAGACCGGCGTGCATCTCGACGAACGCGGCGCCGAGAGCGGTGACCTCCTTCGCGCGCTGCACCTTGTCGGCGACCCCGATGAGGTCGACGACGACGGACTTGCCGTGCGCCTTCGCGGCCTTCACGGCGCCGACGATCGTGCTGTCACCGGCGGTCCCGAGGACGGTGACGATGTCCGCACCGGCGGAGAAGGCGATGTCGGCTTCGAGCTCACCGGCGTCCATGGTCTTGAGGTCGGCGAACACGATCTTGTCGGGGTGGGCGTCCTTGACCGCGGTGACGGCACGCAGGCCCTCGCTCTTGATGAGGGGCGTGCCGAGCTCGAGGATGTCGACGTAGGGCGCGACCTTCCCGGCGAGTTCGAGGGCTGCCTCGGTGGTGAGGACGTCCATGGCTACCTGGAGCTTCATGTGGTGCTGCTTTCTGTCGTGATGAGATGCGTCCGACGTCTGCCGGGCGCGTTGGAAGGGATCGGGGTGACTACTCGAGGTTCGCGTGGCGCGGCCACAGCTCCTCGGCGCTGACGCCGTCGGACTGCCAGAGCGCATGGAAGAACGCGTCGCCGAGCAGCATGACCGCCTGCTCGAAGAGGCTCCCCGAGTACTGCACGGAACGCGTGCCGCCGTGGTCGGTCTTCTGCGCGGCGGGGACGACGATCGTCTCGGCGGCCAACTCGGCGAGCGGGGATGCGGGGTCGGTCGTGATGGCGATCACCTGTGCCCCGACGGAGACGGCCGTGTCCGCAGCGCGGACCACACCCGTCGTCGTACCGGAGCCGCTGGCGACGATCAGGACGTCACCCGAGGTGATGGCGGGCGGCGTCGTCTCGCCGACGACGTGCACGGTGAGCCCGAGGTGCATGAGTCGCATCGCGGTCATCCGGAGCGCGAGACCGGAACGACCGGCACCGGACACGAACACGCTGTCCGCCGTTCGCAGGCGGTCGAGTGCGCCGGCGAAGGGAGCCGGATCGGCCTCCAGCAGGCTCGACACGGTGCGATGCAGCTCGGCGTCGATCGCGGCGAGCGCCCCCTGGACCGTCGAGGTCGCAGGCGTCACCGACGTGGATGGAGGGACGGTGGGGTTCGTCATCCCTCCATCCTGGGCGTGATCGGGTAGGTGCACCGCTGCTCGCCCGAACGGTTCCACCTACCCGAACGGGTGGGCCTGGATCGATGGGATAGGGTGCGGACATGAGCGAACGCACTGTCACCTACCCGGTCGAGCTGCTCGACGGCCTGGCCTCCGTCGCATCGAGCTCGCTGCTGCGCATCGCCGGTGCGTTCCGGGAAGTCCTCGAGCCGGTCGTCGCCCATTCCGCGCTCGTGATCTTCACCGAGGACTGCACCGGTCGCCCCCGGAAGAAGGCCGGCGACCCGGCGATCGTCGAGGGCGTCACGATCGCCGAGCTCGACGCGGTCCGACAGCGCACCCCGCGCGGGCCGGTCACCCCGGTGACCGCCGATGCCGGACCACACGCCGACCGGCCGACGTCGGCGGTGATCGCAGGCGCGGAACGTCCGATCGCGGCGTGGTTGGCCGACACCGGCGCCCTCCTCGTCCTGACCGACCCGGAGGGACCGATCGACGACCGGCTCGTCGGCGCCCTCTGGGAGGTCGTCGCGGCCGGTATCCGACAGCAGGTCGCGACGGCGGCCCCAGACTACCTCCGCGACTCGCGGGCCGCGTCGAGCGAGCGGGCCGGCGCCATCGCGGAACTCACCGACGCCCATGCGACGACGCTGGAGTCGATCCTCGCGGTCACCAGGTCGCGGCAGACGTCGCCGGAGGACGCCCGAACGGCCGTGACCGAGATCGCTTCGGCCGCGATGGTCGAGCTGCGGGCGGTGTCCGACCGTGACCGCCAGCTGGCCGAGGAACCGGTCGCGCGCGCCTTCGCCAGACTCCGCGAGGACCTCCGCCCGCTGGCCCGCTTCGGCGGTCCCGAGGTCCAGTTCATCGAGCCGCCCGTCGACGGTCGAGCCCTCCCCGGTGAGGTGGCGCACGCCGGACGGGCGATCGTCCGCGGCACGGTCCTCGCGCTCGTCGAGCAGTCGTCAGTCGGGCGGGTCCGGGTGCAGTGGGACTGCGACGGTAGCAACCTGCTCATCGGGATCCGCGACGACGGCCCCGGCGAGTTGACCGTCGACACCCCGAGCGTGCAGCAGCTCAGCGCTCGGGTCAGCGCCCTCCGCGGCAGTCTCGATGTCCAGGCGACGCCCGGGTGGGGCTCGGAGCTGCACGTGACACTGCCGCTCGATCCGCCGCCCGCGACGCAGACGCGCGCAGACTCGGCCGCCGCGCTGACCGAGCGCGAGTGGAGCGTCGCCGAGCTCGCCGCCGGCGGAGCACGGAACCGGGCGATCGCCGAGACCCTCAGCATCAGCGAGAACACCGTGAAGTTCCACATCGCGAACGTCCTGCGGAAGCTCGGCGTCGCGAGCCGCGTCGAGCTGGCGGCAGCGTTGGCCGCCAGCCGCTGAGCCCGTGCAAGCTCCCTCGCCGCCTACCGCTTCGAGCTCGTACGGCCCGGGTCGCGATCCCGGTCGCCGAACCGTCGTGTGATGAGCGCCCAGCCGAGGATCCAGCTCCCCAACGCCGTGACCAGCCACACCACCAGCGGTGCGAGCACCCAGGCCAGGACACCGCGGATGTGGAGGCCGCCGGGGAGGATCGACGCGAGGAAGAGCGACACGAGCGTCGTCACGAGTCCGATGCCGCCGAGGATCGCCGAGGCGTAGCGCCGCGCGAGGCGGAGGATGAAGGGCCCGAGGACGCCCTGCGCGATCGTGAAGACGACGACGGCGAAGATGAAGCCGCCGAGCGACAGACGGACGCCGGGCACGACCCAGTCGGCGACGAGCAGCCCGATCGCCGAGGACAGCAGACTGACGGCGATGCTGAGCAGGAAGCGGGTCATGTGCCGACCCTAGCGCTGGGTGTCGGCCGCGTCGAGAGCGCGACTGAGGGGAGGCGGATCGTCGCCTGGCGAACGGCCGGACGACGACATGCCTCCCCTCAGGAGTGCCGGGACGGCTCAGTCGAGAGCGAGCACGCGCCCGGTGCCGACCCCCTCGACGGCACGGACGAACGCCAGGCCGACCACGTCGGAGGCGACGGGCGCGAAGCCCGGGAATGCGTCGTGGTAGCCGGTGGCCTCGGCGAGCACCGTGGGGCTGACGGCGTTGATGCGGATGCCGCGCGGGAGTTCCGGGGCGGCACCGATCACGAAGGACTCGACCGCTCCGTTGGCCATCGAGGCCGCCGCCCCCGTCGCGATCGGCTCGCGAGCGAGGATGCCCGTCGTGAGCGTGAAGGAGCCGCCGTCCCGGACGAACGGCGTCCCGATCCGCACGACGTCGAGCTGGCTGAGCACCTTGCCGAGGAAGGCCGCGCGGTAGTCGTCGCGCGTCAACTCCTCGACGGGTTTGAACGGGACCGATCCGACGGCGACGATCACCGCGTCGACCTCGCCAACCCCGGCGAACAGCGCCTCGATCGACGCCTCGTCGGTGGTGTCGACGGCCGGCGCCGTCGAGCGCGACACCGCGATCACCTCGTGACGCTCCGCGAGGGCGTCCTGCGCCGCTCGTCCGACATGTCCACTCGCACCGATCAACAGGATTCTCATGCGGGCGACGCTAGCACCGGCGTCGGACGACGGCACCGGCGCCCGACGCAGGGCACCGTCAGTGGGCGTCGTCCATCCCGGTGACGTGGACGGCGTAGCCGTGGCAGCCGGCGAGCTTCCAGTCGTACGGTTGATCGTCGGGGTTCGTCCCCCACCGGGCCAGGAAGGCGGCGTCGGTCGTCTCGCTCATGACCATGCCGAAGAGTGGATCCAGGATCTTCGATCGGTCGTTCGTCCACGCATACCAGAACCCCTGATCAGCCATGCACTTCGCGATGATCTGCTGCTGTGCCTCCCAGATCCCATTGTTCGCCTCGCCCCACTCGTTGGTCGGCGGGATCACGATGGACGCCGGGTCGGTGGTCGCGTCGTACCAGCCCTCCGGCGTCTGCGAGTAGTCGACGCCGGACGCCGGCGAGACGGGTTCGCCAGCGTCCGGCGTGGCAGTGGGATCCGCGGGCACCACGGGTTCGACGGGCGGGAGTTCGTCGAGCGACGCTGCGGCCTCGGCGACCGCTTCGAAGGACCGCGCGTCGTCAGCGGCCGCCTGGGCGTTCGACACCCCGATGAACACCCCGCCGGCCGCCACCGCGAGCACCCCGCTCATCGCGATGCCGAGCCCGATCCGTCGACGGAGCGTTCCGGGACTCCGGCGGACGGGTGCCGCCTCCTGCGCCGCGTCCGGCCCGTCGTGGATCTCGTTCGCGCTCATGCCGTCTTCCTCTGCGCCGACGTCGCTGCGTCCCGCTCCGTCGTTCGACGGCCCCCCGGCCACCACCACACGGCGGCTCCGATGAACCCGAGTGCAGCACCCACGCCGATCGCCACGCTCATCACCCACCACGGTTCGAGCCCGGCCCCGTGCGAGCTCAGGCGGGACACGATGAGCACGCCGGTCGCGCTGACGCGGTACATGATGTCGCCCGCGAGCACGCCGATGAGGACCGCTGCGGGCGCCAGGAGCCCCGCGCCGAGCCATCGACTGCGTCGCCGCAACGACAGCACGAGCCCGACCATGCCCAGGACCGCGGCGATCGCCACACCGAGCGCGCCCGCCGGCACCTCGACGACGTCGCCGATGACGAGCGCACGGAGGATGCGGACGAGGAGGAACAGTGCCGCTCCGGTGACCAGGACGCCGCCCGTCACCACGAGGGCTGCGAGGACGTCGCCGGCCCGCCGCATGCCGAGCGGCATCGGATCGACGCCGTGGCCCGCACGCAACTGCCCGGAGCGCCACGAGAGGTCATGCGGGATCCCGCGGATGGCCCGCAGCATGATGTCGCGCCGCAGCCGCTGCGGCGTGACGCCCGCCTCCTGGGCCCAGACGGCGTGCTCGTGCAGGTCGGATGCGATCTCGTCGCGCCGCTCCCCGGCGACGTCGGGCGAGAGGTCGCGCGTGTACCACCCGCACCAGTTCAGGACCCGGTGGGCGGCCGCGCGGTACTCCGGCGTCCGGATGGCGGTCATGCGATCGCCCCCTGCGTCCACGCCGCACCCGCCGGCCTCGCCGCGGCGGCCTGCTCACCGGCGATCCTCGCGTGCTCCCGATCCCGGGCCGTCGCTCCTTCGCCCGTGATCCGGTACAACCGTCGGCGGGGGCGACCCTCCGCCTCCGCGATCTCCGGTTCCTCCCAGGTCGCTTCGATCAGGCCGGCGTCCGCCATCCGCGACAGAGCCTTGTAGAGCGTGCCGTGCGCGGTGAGGGCGGCGTCCCCGGCTTCGGCGAGCTGCTTCGCGAGGGCGAACCCGTAGAAGCTCCCCTCGGTCGACTGCAACACGGTGCCGACGTCGAGGATGTCGAGCTCGAGCGGGAAGAGCGTGCCGGGTCGTCTGCGTACCATGGAGCCACTATAGGAAGATAGGTTCCGATACGTCAACTCCGGATCCGCGGACGCATCGGTCGAGGACGACTAGCTCCCGTCGCGGAGGTCCGTCGGGGGCGCTGCACCGAACGCGATCTCGTCGAACCGCGCCTCGCAGGGCGGACCGAGCGGCGCCTGCGAGAGGAACCCGACGCGCACCGGGGCATCGCTGTGCAGACGGAAGACGCGGACGAAGTCCCACGTGACACCGTCGGGCGAGCTGTGGAACGCCCACGCCTCACCGAGGCGACTGACACGCATCCACACGTGGTCGGCCGTGACGTGCGTCGAGTTCACGTCGTCCGACCAGGTGTTCGTCACGACGCTCACCACCATCGCCTGCCCCTGCGGCGACTGCTCGAAGCAGAGCTTGGCCCAGTGCTCGTCGTCGATCCAGAGTGCGAGGGCACCGGCGTCGAAGGTGCTGCGCTCACTCACGACAGCGACCCGCGCCGAGAGCGTGAAGTGTTCGGGTGCGTCGAAGGCGAGCGCCGTGGCACGCAGCTCACGCGGCCCACCGAGCGAGCTGTTGCTCCAGTCGACGCCGGCGGCGGAGGTGAGGGTGAGCGCTCCGGCATCGGCGTCGAACGATGCGATTCCGGGGGTCGAGGTCCAGGCGAGGTCGGGAAGCCCGTCGATGCGGGTCACGTCGGTCTGCATGGTCCGACCCTATCGGGACCGCACGTTCCCCTGAGTCGCCCGGATCTGCTCGGCATCCGGCCGACTCCGTGCAGATCCGGGCAGCTCAGCGAGGCGCCGGGACGTCGACGACGCGTTCCTCCCCGACGGCTACGGCGAGCGAACCGTTGGAGGCCGACGCGACGTCGGCCTGGAGCCGCTCCAGCTCCGCCGGCGGCACCCACAGTTCCAGCTCCGCCTGCGCCCCGTAGGTCTGATCGCCGAGCGTCGCGCCGTGGCTACCGGCCCAATCGCGCAGCAGGTTGTCGTACCGCCCGGCCTCGGCGTGCGGGACGACGAGGGTCGCGCGGGTCAGCGTCTCACGGCGCACGAGCGCGGCGAGGTCGAGCGTCTCCGAGGCCGCCGACGAGTACGCACGGACGAGCCCGCCCGCCCCGAGCTTGACGCCGCCGAAGTACCGCGTGACGACGACCACCACGTCGGTCAGCTCGCGCCGCCGGATGACCTCGAGGATCGGCATCCCCGCCGTGCCGGACGGTTCACCGTCGTCGGACGAGCGGGCCTGGTCGCCGAGCAGCCCGGTGACCATCGCGACGCAGTGGTGTCGCGCGTCCCACGCCTGCTTCTTCGCCCGCGCGATGACCGCTTCGGCGTCCTCCGGCGACGCGACCGGGTGAGCGAGGCCGAGGAAGCGCGACTTCTTGATCACGAGTTCGTGCTCGACCGGCGCGGCGATCGTCGCCGGGTACTGCCGCGCGGTGGTCATCCGTCCGAGCGTACTCGGCCGGTCGATGAGGCCCGTTCGGCCTACGGCCGCAGCACGTCGTCGGCCGGGTGGGCCTGCACGTGCCCACGGACGAAGATCAAGCCGATCACGGCCACGAGCATGATGAGCAGGTTGGCCGGACCGGCGATCGCCAGGAACACGCTCTGACCGGCGGCGGCTCCCGCGTGGTCGATCCCACCGGTCGAGAGGAAGAGCGTCGGGTCGTAGAGTCCGTGGATCAGGATCGGCCAGATGAGGTTGCCGGTCACCCGGAGCGTCAGGTACATGCACACGCCGAATCCGAAGGTGTAGACGACGGTCACGAGCACGGTCGTGACCGGTTGGCCCGACAGGAGGTTGGAGGCGTGCAGCAGGGCGAAGACCAGCGAGGAGACCACCATGACGATCCACTCCGAGCTGCCGGCGTCGCGCAGCATCTTCACGACCAGGCCGCGGGTCAGGATCTCCTCGGCGAACCCGATGAACACCCCGGACAGCATCGCGACAGCGACCACGGAACCCTCGTAGCTCCCGTAGTCGATGCCGAGCAGGCGCAGGACGACCGCGGCGAGGATCACGATCGGTGCGACCCACATCCACCACCGGCCGCGGATGGGCTGCCTTCCGAACAGCTCCCGGAACCATCCGACCGAGAGGACGAAGCCGGCCAGGAGGAGGGAGCCGACGACGAGCGGCAGCATGAGCCCGAAGAACACGCTCTGCGGGGTCGCGAAGACGTCCTCGCCGATCTGCGAGCCGAAGAGCTGCCCGACGACCCATCCGGCACCGAGGTACAGGGCGAGGTAGACGATCGCCAGCAGGAACGCCCGCCCGACACCGCCCTTCGCCCAGAAGTCGTGCCATCCGCTGGTGGTGAGTGTCCGCTGACCGCTGTGCCCGTGACCTCTGTGCTCGCCCATGCGTCGATCCAACCACTCAACCGACCCGACCGTCGCGCGATCGGGGACTTCAGTCGGCGAGCGCCGCCGCGGCGTTGCTCCAGACCGCGTAGAGGACGAAGCCGCCGAGGGCCAGGAGCCCGAGCACCGGTTGCGCGAGGACGATGACCGCCCAGGCGGCCAGGAGGACAAGCGAGAGCAGCGAGGTGCCTGGCCGACGGACGGTCCGGACGGGCCCGCCGAGCAGCTGGGCCCGGAACCGCAGGCCCGGAGCGGCCGCCAGCCCGGCGAACACGCCGAAGGCTGCGAGGACCGCGACCAGCAGCACGACGACGAGCAGCGGCCCGAGCAGCATCGCGAACGGCGTCCCCCACACAGCGACGATGTCGATCACGACGATGAACGTGAGCGCGCACACGAGCGACCACACGGCGAGCGCCGGACGCCAGGTCCGCAGGAGGCCGATCCCGACCTCCCGCAGCGGCCCGGCATCGGCGGCATCGCGCGACCGCTGGAACGCCCAGCAGCCGGCGGCGAAGGCGGGGCCGAGCGGGAGCGAGCACAGCAGCAGGAACGGCCAGCTCGCGAGCGGCTCGGCGACGAGGACGATCGCGGCCGCCAGCGGGAGCGCGCCGATCCCGACGCCGACGCCGACCATGAGGGATCGGTACACGACGCCGAACACCGACTCGAAGGTCTCCCGGCGCGGCTGCAGCAGCCCGCGCACGCCGCCGGCACGGTTGTCCGCACGCCGATCGGTCACCGCGCTCATCCCTTCATCCCGCTCGTCGCGATGCCCTGGATGAAGTAGCGCTGGCCGAGGAGGAAGATCAGCACGATCGGGATGACGGAGACGACGGACCCGGCCATGATGAGCGCGTATTCGGCGTCGTACTGCCCGACGAAGGAGCGCAGACCGAGCTGCACGGTCCAGAGGTCGTTGCTCGTCAGGTAGATGAACGGACCCATGTAGTCGTTCCAGGTGGAGACGAAGGTCAGCAGCGCGAGGCTCGCGAGCGCCGGCTTCGTCAGCGGCAGGATGATCCGCCACCAGATCGCGTACTCGTTGAGGCCGTCGATGCGGGCGGCCTCGCTCAGTTCGTCGGGGATGGTCAGGTAGTACTGCCGCATGAGGAAGACCCCGAAGGCGCCGAACGCCTGCAGCAGGATGATCGAGAGGTGCGTGTTCACGAGGCCGGCGTTCTGCATCATGATGTACTGCGGGATCATGTAGGCCTGCCACGGCACCGCGATCGTCGCGATGTAGGCCACGAACAGCACGTCACGTCCCTTGAAGTGCATCTTCGAGAAGCCGTAGGCGGCGAAGCTCCCGGTGAGCACCTGCAGGATCGTGATGGTGACCGACAGGAACAGCGAGTTCTTGAGGTAGGTCAGCATCGGGATGCGGGTCCAGATGTCGACGTAGTTCTGCCAGACGAACTCGGTGGGGATCCACTGGACGGGGATCGAGAACACCTCGTTGTTCTGCTTGAGCGACGACGAGACCATCCAGAAGAACGGGACGAAGATGATCGCCGTCAGCGCAGCGAGCATGACGTAGATGAGCACGCGGCGCAGCGGCGAGATCGGACCGTGGCGGCGCACCCGGGTGCGCTTGCCTCCAGCACCGGGCAGCACGGGCGGGGTGATGGCGTCGGTGACCTCGGCGATCGCGACCTCCGCCTGCGACGGGACCGTGGACGAGGCACGCGTGGTGGCACTGGTCGACATCAGCGTTCCTTCCTCTGCTGCAGCTTGAACTGGACGACGGTGAAGACGAGCACGATGACGAACAGCACGAGCGAGATCGCCGAGGAGTATCCGAAGCGGTTCTCGGTGATGCCCTCGCGGTAGATGAGCTGCGAGAGGACGAGCGTGGACCGGCCTGGGCCGCCTCCCGTCATGACGACGATGAGGTCGAACACCTTGAAACTCGCTATCGTCACCATGATGAGGACGAAGAACGTCGTCGGACGCAGCGACGGGATCGTGATGTTCCAGAACCGCTGCCAGGCGTTCGCACCGTCGACCTCGGCGGCCTCGTAGTACTCCTGCGGGATCGCCTGGAGCCCCGCGAGGTAGAGCACCATGTAGTAGCCCATGTCGCGCCACACGCTCGTGATGATCACCGCGGGCATCGCCCACGCGGAGCTCGTCGTCCAGCCGGGCGGGTCGGCGACACCGATGAGCTCGAGGAACTGGTTGATCGGGCCGGCGGTGGGGTTGAAGAGCATGTTCCACACGACGGCGACGGCGACGAGCGAGGTGATGTACGGGAAGAACATCGCGGTGCGGAAGAAGCCCAGGCCGCGCAGCTTGCGGTTGAGGAGCAGTGCCAGACCGAGGGACGCGAGGATCGTGAGCGGGATGTGGCCGGCCGCGTAGTAGGCGGTGTTGCCGAGTGCGATCCAGAAGGACTCGTCACGCATCATGCGGGCGAAGTTCGCGAACCCGACCCACTCGGGCGGTGAGTACGAGTCCCACTTCATGAACGCGATGACGAACGCCGCGCACATCGGGATGAGGGTCAGGAGCGCGAAGCCGATGAAGTTCGGCAGGATGAAGCTCCAGCCGACGAGCGCATTCCTGCGGACGCGACTGCTGGAGCGGGTGCGTTGCGGTGGGGCTGCGATCGCCATGACGAGCCTTTCGAGGACGGTGGTGCGGGGTCGGTGGGGACGCGCCGGGCGGACGCGAGGATCGCGGGACCGGGCGTGCCGGCCCCGCGATCGCGGCTAGTCGACGAGGACGTCGTTCTTGACGCGGTCCTGCATCTTCGTGATGGCGTCGTCGACGTCCGACTCGCCGACCATGATGAGGTCGTGCTCCTCGTCGAGGATCGAGCTGACGTCGGAGGAGTACTCGCTCACCGGCATCTCGAGGACGACGTCCTTCGGCTCCTGGAACGCCTTGACCGAGAGGTCGTCGGTCGGGAGGGCCGTGAACGCCGCGGTGACGTCGTCGGACTGGTACGCGGGGACGACACCGATCGCCGCGATGGCCTTCGCACCGGCCTCGCTCGCGGCGAACTCGAGGAAGGTCTTCGCGGCGGCCTGGTGCGTGGAGTTCTTGTTGACGGCGAACGCGGTCGGCGAGCCGAACGTCACCGTCTCCTCACCGGACTCGAGCTGCGGCATCTGCGCGACACCCCAGTCGACGTCGGTCGCGCCCGTCTCGATCGACTGCGCGATGCCCGCGATGTACCAGGTGCCCATCGGCATCATCGCGGCCTTGCCGGTCTCGAACATCGTGCGGTAGCTGATCTGCTGGGTCTTCGCCGTGCCGTAGTCGAGCGCGTAGCCCTTGTCCTGCAGGTCGAGGGTGAGGTCGTACTGGTCCTGCATGAAGCCGTAGTCGCCGCTGATGAGGTCGCCACCGGTCTGGGCTGCGGCGATCGACTGGACGACGGAGCGCCAATAGTGGTTGTACGTGCCGTAGACCTTGGAGTCGCCGTCGCCCGAGGTGAGCTTCGCCGCGATGTCCGCGTACTCGTCCCAGGTGAGGTTGTCGGGGTGCTCGATGCCGGCCGCGTCGAAGATGGCCTTGTTGTAGTACAGCAGCCAGAAGTCCTGGCGGTACGGCGCCGCGTAGTAGGTGTCGTCGAGGGCGAACGGCTCGATCCCGGCGAGCTTGTCCGCGCCGATGTCGTCGACGACGTCGCCCACGTCGACGAGCTGGCCACGGTTCGCGTAGCGCGCGTAATCGGTCACGTTCTTCATGGTGAGGACGTCGGTCTTGTCGCCGCCCGCGAGCATCGTCGTGACCTTGTCGGAGTAGTCGTCGGCGAGGATGTCGACGGGCTCGATCGTGATGTCGGGGTGCTCGGCCTCGAAGGCGTCGAAGAGCGCCTTGAACTCGGGCGTCTGGTCGTAGTTCCAGACCGAGACGCTGAGCGTGACGGGGCCGTCCTCGTCCTGCTGGGCGGAGCCGGCACCTGAGCAGCCGGTGAGGGCGAGGCCGGCTGCTGCGGCGATCGCGGAGATGGTCAGGATGGGTCGCTTCATTGCGGATGCTCCTCGGTGAGTAGTGGTGCTGTCGGTGGTGATGGCGGTGCTGGTGGGACGGGGATGCTGCGGGGTGGAGCGGTCGGTGGGCGTCAGTGCGACGCGGGCAGGTCGAGCGACGTCGTCGCGCCGTCCGGCCAGGTGATGGTGCGGGCGGTGGACCCGGCGACGCCCGCCATCGCCGGGGCGACGACGCCCGGCTGCGTGGCGCCATCCAGGAGGAGCGCGAACGCGTGCCAGTGGTCCGGGCGGACGGGACCGTCGGTCTCGCACCACGGCGTGCCCGAACGGGGTCCGAGCGGGGTGGCGTCGTCGCGGTCCCGGACGCCCGACCGGAGCGCGCCGGTCGGAAGCGGGTCGTGCTCGCTCGGGAGCGCGACGACGACCGAACGCACGCCGTCGGCGACGGCGACCGCCGAGGTCTGGTCGGTGGCGACGGTCAGGTCACGACCACTGACAGTCCACCCGCCGACACGGAGCGCGCCGAGCGGGACCTCGTCGCCGGTGTCCGGGACGACGCGGACGAACCGCACCTCCCAGGGCCCGCGAACGGCCGAGCAGAGGTCGATCCGCGCGCCCGTCCGGGTCCGGTCCGCGGCGTGGCCGTGGCCGTGGTCCGGGCCATCGGCATCGGCGTCGATCCAGCGGGCGGGACCGGAGGACGTCGCCCAACCGGTGGACGATCCGTCGGAGGTCGGCAGGGTCGTCAGCCCACCTCGGGTGAACCCGGAACGGTGACTCGGGACACCCTCGGCGTCCAGGAGCACGACCGACCCGTCGAACGGGTCGCGGGCATCGGCGGAGAGCCCCGGCGCGGTCGCCGTCGAATACCCGAGGCGTGCGTACAGCGGGGCGTCGCGTTGGGCGACGCCGTCGTTCGCGTGGTCCGTCCCGTGGTTGACGACGCGGACGATGCCGTCGGCGGTCGTCCCGCTGACGATCCAGCCCGGGGCGACGATGGTGCGGAGGACGTCGCCCCGCTCGATCGGCAGTGGTTCCTCGGTGGCCGTCCACACCGGGTGGTCGGCCGGGAGCGCGAGCCCGAGCATGCCCTTCGACGCCCAGTAGGGCGAACCTGGGCCGGAGTAGGACTGTGCGAGCTGCCGCCACTCGTGGTGCCAGCCGAGCGTCAGGATCCCGCGGTCGTCGGGGGCGCCAGCGGCGTCGAAGTGCGACACGACTCCACTGGCCGCTCGACGGATGAGTCCCGGCGAGAGCGCGGTGGACCCGGCCATGGCACCGGCCCAGAACGGTGCGGCGGCGGCGAAGCGGTAGATGAGACTCCGCCCCTGGACGAGCGGCGAACCGTTCGCGCCGACGAGTGCGACGGCGTCCTCCAGGTAGCGGTCGAGGTGGGCGTCGTAGCGGTCGAGGCGTGCCTGATGCGGGTGGCCCGGCGCGAGCATCGTGCGCCACAGCACCGGATAGAGGTGGAGCGCCCACCCGGTGTAGTGGTCGTAGGCGCGCGTGCCGCCGTCGGCGAACCAACCGTCCTCGCGGAAGAAACCGTCCGCGATCGCGAGGTCCTCCTCGAGGTCCGCTTCCGAGAACGGGCCACCGACCGTGCGCAGGAACTCCTCGACGACGATGCGGAACCACACCCAGTTGATGGGCGGGTACGGCTGGCCGATGACGGATGCGAGCCAGTCGATCGTCGTGCGCTTGGTCCGGTCGTCGAGACGGTCCCAGAGTTCGGCACGGGTGAGGTGGAGTCCGATCGCGATGGCTGCGGCCTCGACCTTGGCCTGGTCGACCTCGTCCGGCCGCGGCCACCGCTCCGGGGAGTCCGGGTCGGTGCCCGTCGCGAGGCCGGCGGCGTAGCGCTCGACGAGGTCGCCCGTCCGTGCGGGATCACCGGCGATGCGGAAGGCGGCGAGCATGAACGTCCGCGCGAACCCCTCCAGGCCGTCGATGTCGGAGCCGTAGCCGCCTGGCGCACCCGGGAACAGGATGCGGGCACGACCGGGCGAGGTGAAGGGTTCGGCACCGCCGAGCAGCCGGTCCGCGAGGTCCTCCCAGTGCCTGCGCGTCCAGCCGGTCGACGGTGACAGGGTGCGGTCCAGGGCGAGTGTGTCCGACGCCGGGGCGGTCAGGAGCACGACCATCAGGCGCTCACCCCCAGGTCTGCGACCCGGACGGCTTCGCGTGGGTGCTCGCCGTTGAGGAACCGCTCGAGGTCGTCGAGCGCCGCGTCCGTCATGCGCAGCGTCTCCCGGCCGAGGGAGCCCGCGATGTGCGGGGTGATCGAGACGTTCGGGAGGTCGAGCAGCGGCGAGTGCACGGGCAGCGGTTCCGGGTCGGTGACGTCGAGGATCGCGTCGAGGCGTCCGCTCGCGCACTCCGCCGCGAGGGCGTCGGTGTCGAGCAGGCTCCCGCGGGCCGTGTTGATCACCGTGGCGCCGTCCGGGAGCGCCGCGAGCTGGGCAGCCCCGATCATGCGCTTCGTCTCCGGGAGCTCCGGAGCGTGCAGCGAGAGCACGTCGACGTTCGGCAGGAGCTCGTCGAGCGGGACGAGGCGGGCTCCCGCCGCGGCGACGGCCGTGGCGTCGGCGTAGGGGTCGGCGACGAGCACCTCGACCGCGTCGAGCTGCTGGAGCAGGGCGACGACGCGACGGCCGATGCGCGAGAAGCCGACGACGCCGACCCGGCGTCCGAGGTTGGACAGGTTCGTGGTCTCGAGCAGGGTGCGCCACTCGCGACGGTGTGCCCGCGGGTCGCGGGCGAAGACCTGTGCCCGCTTGCCGGCGAGCACGATCGAGGCGAAGGTGAACTCGGCGACCGGGATGGCGTTCGCCTCGGCGGCCGTGGTGACGACGATGCCGCGCTCCCAGACCGCGTCGGTCACGAGCGAGCGGACCGTGCCGGCGCAGTGGAAGACCGCGCGCAGCCGGGGCATGCGGTCGAGCCGCTCCGCCGTGAGCGGCGGGGTGCCCCACGAGGTGATGAGCACTTCGACCTCCGCGAGCTGTGCGGCGAGCGCCGGGTCGTCGAGGTCGCCGGTGGTCTCGTCGTCGCGGACCTCGCACAGCGCGTGGAGCCGGGCCAGACGGGCCTCGTCGAAGAGCGTCGAGAACACGTCGGGCCACATGGCGACCAGGGCTGCGGGGCGCGCGGCGTTCGACATCTGGTGCTCTCCTTCGAGTGGGCCGCGGTTGCATGCGGTTGTCAGGTAGTGAATACTCCAATCCGATCGGAGTCAAAACAGTCGATCACAAACAAACAAGCTCGATCGAAGATGATCATGGAGACGTCGTGCATCCACCCTCGCAGACCGCACCCGCCACACCCGCCACCGATGAGCGACGTCGGTCGCACGGCCCGTTGGTGACGGCGTGGTCACAGCGCCCGGCGACCGCACTCCGGTCCATCGTGCCGGACGGCGACTGGAGCTCGATCGACCGACGGCTGCTCGACTCCTTCATCGCCCAGGCGACGCGCGAGTCCGCGACCGCCGACCGCGCGGCGACGCCCTGGCCCCAGCCGCTCTTCTCGAAATACAGCGCCTATCCGCTGATCGGGGAGCGCCTCTCCTACGAGACGGCGGTCGGTGACCGACTCGCACGCCTCTCCCGCGCCGTGATCCTCGCCGCCGCGTCCGCCGCCGGTGTCGCGGTGGCCGCACCGCACGACCCGCTCGCCGAGGTCGCCGACGGCCTGTGGCTCCTCGCGGAGCAGACGACCTGGTGCTGGGCGGCCCACGACGACGCGTTCCGTCGATTCGGGACGGTCACGCCGTCGCTCGACGAACCGTTCCTCGACCTCGGCGCCGGTGAGGCGGTCGCGGCCGTCGCCTGGGCGATCGCCGTCCTCGGCGACGAGCTCGACGAGCGCTACCCGGGCCTCACCGACCGGCTGCGAGCCGAGGCCGAGCACCGGGTGTTCCAGCCGTTCCTGGACCGCGACGACTGGCACTGGCTCGGCCTCGACGTCGACCCTGACGGCGAGCCGGTCGTCCTCCACAACTGGAACCCCTGGATCCTCGGCAACACGATCGCCGCGGCAGCGGTGCTCTGCAGCCCCGACCGAGCCGAGCTCGTCATCGACCGAGCGGTCGACGGCATCGACCGCTACCTGGCGGGCCTCCCCCGGGACGGCGCGATCGACGAGGGCTGGGAGTACTGGTGGAACGGAGCGGCTCGCGCCCTCGAGGCGGTCGAGACCCTCGATCGTCTCGCCGGAGGTCGCCTCGCGCTCGACGGCCTCGACCTGCTGCCCGAGTCACTCCGCTTCCCACTGCGGATGCAGCTGTCCGCCGACTGGTACGTGAACGTCGCGGATGCCCGAGCACGCGGTGACCGCACGCTCCCGTACGATCTCCTGCATCGCTGGGGACGGCGACTCGAGCTGCCGGACGTCGTCGCGTACGCCACGGCGCATCGCGATCCCGACGCACCCGTCGCCACGGACCGGGCCGGACTCGGACGTCTCGTCCGCGTCTGCCTCGATCGTGAGTGGGCGGTCGCGGACGCCCGGAGCGCGACGCTGCCGCTGCCGGCTTCGGTCGACCTGCCGTCGATCGGCATGAGTCTCGCCCGTGAGCACGACGGGCGATCCGACGGACTCGCGGTCAGCCTCAAGGGCGGCCACAACGACGAGAACCACAACCACAACGACCTGGGGAGCGTGATCGTCGCACTCGACGGCGTCCCCGCGGTCATCGATCCCGGGCGGCCCACCTACGACGCGCGGACCTTCGGCCCGCACCGCTACGACATCTGGTGTATGCGCAGCGACTGGCACAGCGTCCCGGCACCGCGCGGTCTGTTGCAGCAGCATGGACCGGAGTTCGCGGCGCGCGATCGCCGGGGCGGAGACCATGGCGCACAGGCGAGCTGGTCGATGGACCTCGCCGCGGCCTACGGACTGGCGGAGCACGAACACTGGCGCCGGACCGCGACGCTCGACCGCACGGCGTCACGGGTCGTGATCGAGGACGTCTGGACGCTCGACGACCCGGCGGGCACGGCCATCACCCTCATGCTGTGGGGCGACGTGACCGAGGTCGATCAGGCGACCCTCCGCCTCCACCGGCCGGTCGCCGGCGTCCGGGACGTGATGCTCCAGCACGACGCGGATGAGGTCACGATGGAGATCGTCCGACTCGACGACGCGATGATGCGGTCGTCCTGGGGCGAGACGATCACCCGCGTGCGGCTGCTGCCACGTCCCGATGCGGATCGTCTGCTCGTCACCGTGGAGGCCGCACGATGAGCGACGACGACGTCTCCGGCGACCGGGGACCGACGGGCGGCACGGGACCCTCACAGGTCTTCGGCATCGAGCGCCGCGAACGGATCATGGACGAGGTCCGACGCAACGGTTCCGTCGTCGTCCGCGAACTCGCCGTCATCCTCGGCGTCACGGAACTGACGATCCGACGCGACATCACCGCGCTCGCCGACCTCGGGCTCGTCACGCGGGTCCACGGTGGCGCGACCGCCCGGAGCTCCCTCGACCAGACGGTCGCGCGATCGGCCGACGCCGCCGGCCCCGCCAGGTACCGCATCGGCATGGTCGTGCCGTCGCTCAGCTACTACTGGCCACAGATCGTCAACGGTGCCCGCGCCACGGCCGCCCTCAGCCGCTCGCAGCTCGTGCTCCGCGGCTCGTCCTACGACCCGGCCGACCAGCGCCGGCAGATGGCCGCGCTCGTGGAGACGGGTGGGATCCACGGGCTCATCGCCGCACCCGACACCGCGGGCCAGGACGGGTACGCCCTCCTCGCCTGGCTCGATGCGCTGCCGATCCCGGTCGTGCTGGCCGAGCGTCGCGCGCCGTCCTCGCTCGCGCTGCGGTCGCTCGAGTGGGTCACGACGGACCACGAGTTCGGCGCGGTGCTCGCCGTCCGCCACCTGTACGAGCAGGGGCACCGCCGCATCGGCATCGCCGCGGCACGGCACTCCCCCACCTCCGACCACCTGCGGCGCGGCTGGGCCAGGGCGTCCGCGGACCTCGGGCTGGACACGGGACTGACGGTGAACGCCGAGATCGACGACGTCGAGAACGGCGCCAGGGACGCCCGGCTGGGTGCGCTCGTCGACGAATGCCTCGCCACGGGGACCACCGCGCTGTTCGTGCACGCCGATCCGCAGGCGATCCTGCTCGAGCACCACTGCCTCGACCGCGGCGTGCGGATCCCCGAGGACCTCGCGATCGTCGCCTACGACGACGAGGTCGCGGAGAACGGCGAGCCGCCCATCACCGCGCTGCGCCCACCGAAGCAGCACATTGGTCGGATGGCCGTCGAGACGATGGTCGCCCGCCTGTCCGAGGGCCGCCGACGCCCGACGCAGCGCACCCAGGTCCTCCCCGAGCTGCAGGTCCGCGCCTCCTCCCTGACCACCCCGCCCGCCTGAGTCGCCCGGATCTGCGCGAAATCGACGGTATTTCGCGCAGATCCGGGCGACTCAGCGGACCTGTGGAGAACGTGGACGGGGAACCACTCGGTGCAGGCACAGTGAAGGGATGCCCCTTGAGCCTCCGGACGGACCGTTCCTCGTCGGCGACGCGCTCCGCAGCGGGATGACACCCGGCGAACTCCGCAGTCGTCGACTCGAGAAGCCGGGTCACGGCATCCGGTCCACCCGCCCGGTGGAGACGGTCGAGGATCACTGTCGTGCGTTCCTCCACCGCCTGTCCGAGCAGGTCTTCGTCTGTGGTCCGACCGCTGCGCTCCTCCTCGGCCTGCCGCTCCCGTGCCGGCTCTCCACCCCGGAACGCCTCGACCTCGCCGTGGCCGCGCCGGCCCGCGCTCCACACGCCGCCGGGATCGCCGGCCGGTCGGTCACGATCGATGACGAGGACGACGTGATCGTCCAGGGCGGCATCCGGCTGACGAGTCCGGTTCGAACGTGGCTGGACCTTGCCGCGACGCTCCCGCTCGCCGATCTCGTCGCAACAGGCGACCATCTGCTTCGGACGAGTACCGCAGGCCTGGCCGAGTTGGAGGAGGCTGCAGCCCGCTATCCGAGCCGGCGCGGCCGTGGAGCCATCGCCGCCGCACTCCCGCTGCTCGATCACCGCGCGGAATCACCGCCCGAGTCCATCGTCCGCGTCGCGCTGGTGCGCGGCGGCGTCACCGGCTTCGAACCGAACCAGGAGATCCGGGCGGCGAACGGCTCGTTCCTCGCACGCGCCGACCTCTGTCACCGTGCAGCGCGGATCGTCATCGAGTACCAGGGCGACTACCACCGGGTCGAGGTCGACCGGTGGCGCAAGGACCGCGCTCGCTCCAACCGCCTGCGGGCCGCGGGTTGGACGGTCATCGAGCTGACGGCCGACGATCTCCGCGACCTCCGCGCCGTCGTCGCCTCGGTGCGCGCCGCCCTCGCCGGCCGCTGAGTCGCCCGAATCTGCGCGAAAGCGGGCGAATTTCGTGCAGATCCGGGCGACTCAGCGGGCCATCCGCACGCCGCCGAGGACGCGGGCGCTCGTGCGCGCGAGCGTGCGACGCGACAGCAGCCGGGTCGCGAGCGCGGTGAGGTGGTTGCTGCGGCCGGACACGACACTGGGGCCACCGTCAGCCCGGTCGAGCGCGCGGAACGCGGTATCCATGACCTGCGCGCTCGTCTGCTTGCGTCCGACGGCAGCGTCTTCGCTCCCGACGACGTCGAAGAATTCGGTCTTGGTCGGCCCGGGGCTCACGGCGAGCACCCGCAGCCCGGTGCCACGGGCCTCTGCCCAGAGCGCCTCGGTGAAGCTCAGCACGAACGCCTTCGTCGCGCCGTACACAGCCATGCCCGGCGTCGGCTGGTAGGCAGCGGTGCTCGCGACCGTCACCAGGGCGCCGGAGCCCTCGAGCAGCTGCGGCATGAATGCACGCGTGAGCCCGACGAGCGTCCCGACGTTGAGTTGGATCTCTCCCGTCATGCGCTCCGCGTCCGCCTGGTCGAAGGCACCGTGGCTGCCGAACCCGGCGTTGTTGACGAGCGAGGTGATCCGGATGCCGCGGCGATCCAGCTCCTCGTGGAGTGACTCGGCGGCACCCGCGACGCCGAGGTCGGCCGGCACGACCGTGACCTCGACACCCGAGGCGGACCGGAGTTCGGCCGCCAGCGCCTCGAGGCGATCCGCGCGCCTGGCGACGAGCACCAGGTTCGACCCGCGGTTCGCGAACCGTCTGGCGAACTCGACGCCGAGGCCGGAGCTCGCGCCCGTGATGAGTGCGGTGCCACCGCGGAGATCGAGTGTCATGGGGGAATCCTTCAGCTGGCGGTGCACGAATGTTGTCAGTGACATCATTGCCGTGTTCGCTCGTGTTGTCAATGTCAACATGGCGGTAGGCTCGTCTCGTGCCAGCTCAGCCCTATCACCACGGAGACCTCCGCCGGACCCTCCTCGAGGCCGCCGCAGCCAGTCTCGAGACGGACGGCGTCGACGAGCTGTCGCTGCGCCGACTGGCCCGTGACGCCGGCGTCAGCCACGCGGCACCGAGCCGCCATTTCCGCGACAAGCAGGCCCTCCTCGACGCGCTCGCCGAAGACGGTTTCCGTCGCCTCTCCGCGTCGCTCGAGCGGGCGACCGGAGCCGAGGTCACCTCGTCGTCAGGGGCCCGTGAACAGGTCGACGCACTGGCCCGAGCGTATGTCGGCTTCGCGCTCGCTCAGCCGACGCTCCTCTCGCTCATGTTCGGCCTCAAGCACGCGCCCGATGCCCGGGAGGAGCTGCTCGCCGCCGGTCACGCCTCGATGGAGATCGTCGTCCGGGTCGTCACCACCGGGCAGGAGATCCGCGCGATCACCGCCGGCGATCCGCACCACATCGCGCTCGTCGCCTTCGCGACCTTCCACGGCATCGCCGTACTCGCCTCTGGCGGCCTGCTTGACGGCGTCCCGGCCGACGACCTCGTGACGAGCGCCGTCGACCTCTTCTGGCGGGGCCTCACTCCCGAGGCTTGAATCGCCCGGATCTGCACGAAAACGGGCTGATTTCGTGCAGATCCGGGCGACTCAGCGGGTCAGGAGCTCAGCCGACGCCGTTCAGGACCGAGGAGGCGAAGGACGCGGCGCGGACGCTGAGCGTCGCGATGCGCTCCTGGCGGGCCGCCTCCGCGTCGAAACCGACGTAGGCGAGCGGCGGCAGCTTCCGCACGTTGGCCGAGCACTGGAAGTCGGCGCAGACGAGTGTGCCGACGGTGTCGCCGTTCTTGCCTGCCTGACCGGCGCGCTTCGCGCTGTAGAACACGACGTCGTTGCTGAGCGTGATGTCCTGGCACCACGCGCACTGCGGTCTCGTGCGGGGCGTCGCGTCGGCCTGCCGGAGCAGGATGCCGACGGGCTCGCCGTCGACGATCGCGACCACGTACGCGCGTCGCGGCAGCTTCCTGTCGCGCCACCCGAGGAAGTCACGCGCCTCGAAGTCGAGCGTGTCGAGGTCGGCAGGAAGGCTCACGTCACTGACCTCCTTGCGAGATGCGTTGACGAAGGAGGCTCGGATCTGGGATTCGTTCAGGGGGATCATGGGTTCACCGGTTTCGGCTGGGCCGTCGTGGAGACGGCGGAGAGACCCTCCGCGCGTCGGTGCGCTGCGGTGGGTGCGTCAGGGTGCGCGGCCCCGTCGTCGTCGCTCGGACGAGCGCGATGGACGAGGCCGACGTCCTCACCGGGTGGGTGAGGTGGTCGACCGGGTGCGCTGCTCTCTCGGGCCGGCGTTGCGGACGCCGACGACCTCCAGACGCCCGACACGGGGCGGAGCGATGAGCATGGACACACAGGCACTGTATCAAGCGATGGCGCGCTCGCTCCCCTGGTCCGCCCGTTCAGGCTCCCGGCGCGGCAGGATGGACGCATGACCCTCGACGTCGCCCTCCTCCGCACCGCGTTCCCCTCCCTCGCCTCGGGCATCGCCCACTTCGACGGCCCCGGCGGCACCCAGACGCCGCTCGCCGTCGGCCAGGCCATCCTCGACACCCTCACCGGGCCGCTCTCGAACCGAGGGACCTCGGTCGCCTCCGAACGACGGGCTGACGACGCGGTCGTCGCCTTCCGCGCTGCGATGGCGGACCTCCTCGCCGCCGACCCGAGCGGCATCGTCTACGGTCGCAGCGCGACCCAGCTCACCTACGACTTCGCGAAGCACCTGTCCCGCGGCTGGACGGCGGGCGACGAGGTGGTGGTGTCCCGACTGGACCACGACGCGAACGTCCGCCCGTGGGTCCAGGCCGCGGAACGCGCCGGCGCGACGGTGCGCTGGATCGAGCTCGATGCCACGACCGGCGAGCTCGACCTCGAGTCGCTGGACGCGACCCTCGGCGAGCGCACCCGGCTCGTCGCCGTGACCGCAGCGTCGAACCTCCTCGGCACCATCCCGCCGGTGCGGACGATCGCCGACCGGGCGCACGCGGTCGGCGCGCTCGTCTGGGTCGACGGCGTCCACTACACGGCCCACCACGTCGTCGACGTCGAGGCCCTCGGCGCCGACTTCTTCGTCTGCTCGCCGTACAAGTTCTTCGGGCCGCACTGCGGTGTCCTCGCCGCGTCGCCGGCGCTGCTCGAGTCGATCCACCCCGACAAGCTGCTGCCGTCGACGAACGTGGTGCCCGAGCGCTTCGAGTTCGGCACGCTGCCCTACGAGCTCATGGCTGGCGTGACGGCGGCCATTGGCGTGCTCGCGTCGATCGACCCCGGTGAGGCCACGACGCGACGTGACCGTCTCGTCGCCTCAGCCGCAGCCGTCCACCAGCGGGAACTCGCGCTGCGCACCCGTATCGAGGACGAGCTCGCCGACCTCGGCCCGCTCGTCGAGCTGCACTCGCAAGCCGCCGAGCGCACGGCGACGCTGTTCATGACGTTCCCGGGCAGGCGTTCCGCCGACGCGGCCGCGTTCCTCGCCGCTCGCGACGTCCTCGCACCGGCTGGCTCGTTCTACGCGGTCGAGCCGTTCGCGGCGCTGGGCCTCGAGGACGTCGGCGGCCTCCGCGTCGGCGTCGCCCCGTACACCTCGGACGAGGACGTCGACCGCCTGCTCGATGGCATCAGGGCTTTCCTCGCGGGCTGACCGGCTCGCGGGCTGAACGGCTCGCCGGTTGAACGGCTCGCCGTTTGGACGGTTGGCGAGCCGGCCCGGCGACAGCGCCCTCAGGATCGCTTGCCGCTCTCGCGTCGCAGCACGACGAACCCGGCGACCATGACGACCGCACCGAGGACGAGGGTGATGATCCGGAAGAATCCGAAGTCGTCGACACCGAAGATCAGGGGTCCGGCGAAGAGGAACGTGGCGCCGACGAAGTACCAGACGGAGGTCGTCCCGCCGTTCATCGATGTGGGTGGCGGCGTCGACTCGGGCTCCGCCGCGGCGGGACCGTCCTGGGGCACCTCGTCCCCGTGTGGTGCAGGTTCGGGCTGCGTCGATCCGGTCATCATTCGCTCCGATCCGCGTCGCGCTCGGTGGTGTCCACGACGTCGAGCCCCACGCTACGCAGCCCTCGAGCGCCGCGAATCCCCCAGGTGACGGAGATCAGGCCTCGCTGGCGAACATCCGGCCGTCGGGGTCGAGCTTCGTCAGGAGGGCTGCGGAGATCTCGCCGAGCTGCTCGATCTGGGCCGGCGTCAGTGCGTCGAGGACCAGGGACCGCACGTGCTCGACGTGGCCCGGCGCGGCCTGGACGACCTTGTCCCAGCCCGCATCGGTGAGCGTCACGTTCGTCGCCCGTCGATCCTCCGGGCACGGTGTCCGTGCCACGAAGCCCGCCTCCTCCAAGCGCGTCAGCACCCGCGACAAACGAGGCAGCGTCGCGTTCGTCCGGGCCGCGAGCGCCGAGGTGCGCAACGTGCGGCCCGGGGTCTCAGACAGCATCGCGAGCGTGAAGTAGTCGAAGTGCGTCAGGTGCTCGTCCCGCGTGAGCTGGAGGTCGAGCGCGGCCGGCAGGAGCTCGAGCACCGCGGCGAAGCGCACCCAGGAGCGTTGCTCGTCGCCGCTCAGCCATCGTGTCTCGGTCATACCTCCAGCGTAGCAATAGTTGCGCCTACAACTAACCGGTGTTACGTTAGTTGTACCAACAACCAATTGACCCGTGACCAGGCGGCCACGAGAAGGAGCATCGTCATGACGAACGTCACCATCTTCGGAACCGGCAACATGGGCAGCGCCATCGCCGGCGTCCTCGCAGCAGGCGGCGCCTCCGTCGACCACCTCGGATCGGCCGAGACCGGTACGATCACCGGCGACGTCGTCGTCCTCGCGGTCCCCTACCCGGCCCTCGCGACGATCGTCGAGCAGTACGCCGACCAGCTCGCGGGCAAGGTCGTCGTCGACATCACCAACCCACTCGACTTCTCGACCTTCGACGGCCTCACCGTCCCCGCCGGCAGCTCGGCTGCAGCGGAACTGCAGGCGAAGCTCCCGACCTCCCACGTCCTCAAGGCCTTCAACACGAACTTCGCCGCTACCCTCGCCGCGAAGCAGGTCGGCGACGTGGCCACCACGGTCCTCATCGCCGGGGACGACGCCGACGCCAAGGCCGCACTCCAGCAGCTCGTGACCGCCGGTGGCCTCGAGGCCGTCGACGCCGGGTCCCTGAAGCGCGCCCACGAACTCGAGGCGATCGGCTTCCTGCAGCTCACGCTGGCGGCGTCGGAGAAGATCTCCTGGACCGCGGGGTTCGCGCTCGTCAAGTAGTCGTCGGATCGTGATCCGGGAGGAACGATCCTCCCGGATCACGACGGACTGGAGGACGATGGGCGCATGACCTTCCGCGCCCTCGTCCCCGGCCAGCGTTCCAGCGTCCTGCTCGGCGGGCCGCACGATGACGCGCCCGTCCTCCTCTTCGAGACCGACGAACTCCTCATCGAAGCGCCGAACTGGTCCCTCGACGGCCGGACGCTGTACCTCAACGGCAACGGGCGACTCTGGGCGCTCACGATCGACGACCCGACCGCGGGGCTCACGCCGATCGACTTCCACGGCCTCCCCGAGCTCAACAACGACCACGTCCTCGACCCCGACGGCGAACACATACTCCTCTCGGCGATGGACGGTCACATCTACCGCGGTGCCCTCACCGGCGGACCGGTCACGAAGCTCACCGCCGACGACGACCGGTGGCACTTCCTCCACGGCGTCTCACCCGACGGCACGCGGATCGCGTACGTCGAACTCGAAGGCTTCGAGCACCCCGGTCGGCTCGCGATCGCTCCGGCGGTCGAAGGTGGCGGTCCCGTCACCGTCCTCGACACGGGCGACGGCCACCTCGACGGCCCGGAGTGGTCGCCCGACGGCCGGTGGCTGCTCTGCAACACGGAACACTTCGGCACGGCCCCGGGCCATGCCCAGCTCGCGCGGATCCCGGACGGCGGCGGCGAGCTCGAGCAGCTCGTCGTGAGCGACACCATCGACTGGTTCCCGCACCTCTCCCCCGATGCTCGACTGGCCTCGTACATCGCCTTCCCCGCCGGCACGATCGGACACCCCGCCGACCTCGACGTCGAGGTCCGGCTCGTCTCGACCGACGACTGGGCGACCCCGCTCCGCCGCTACCCGTTGTTCGGCGGCCAGGGCACGCTCAACGTGAACAGCTGGGCCCCCGACAGCTCACGGTTCGCCTTCGTCGCCTACCCGATCACGAGCTGAATCGCCCGATTCTGCGCGGTTTCGGCGAAGAATCGCACCGATCCGGGCAACTCAGGGGGCTCGTCGATAGGGTCGGACCGTGACCGATGCCAGCAGCGCCCACTCCCAGACGCTCTCGCGCGGCATCCGGATCCTCGAGGTCCTCGCCGACGCGCGCACTCCGCTTACGATCGACACCCTGAGCGCGACGCTCGGCCTGCACCGCAGCGTCACTTACCGGCTGCTGCGCACGCTCGAAGACCACCGCCTGGTCGTCCGCGACGGTGCCGGACGGATCGCGCTCGGATCGCGCCTGGCAGCCCTCGCCGCCAGCGTCTCGCACGACCTGCAGGCCGCCGCCCTGCCCGAGCTGACGGCGATCGCGAACGAGCTCGGCATGACCTGCTTCCTCACCGTGCTGGACGGCGACGAGATCGTCACCCTCGTCAGCGTCGAGCCACGGCACACGATGGGGTCGATCGCGCAGCGGCCAGGCACCCGGCACCCGGTCGGCGTCGGCGCTCCCGGCAAGGCGATCGCGTCCCGTCTGTCGGAAGCGCAGTGGCCGGACGCCCTCGACGACGATCACCGCGCCGAGCTGGCCGTGGTCCGCGAACAGGGCTGGGCGTCGAGCCACGACGAGGTCATCACCGGTCTCCGCGCCGTCGCGGTCCCACTCTCGGCGCACGGCTCGCCAGCAGCCGCCCTCGCGGTCGTCTACGTCTCGAGCAGCCGCCCCGAGACCGAGATCGCGGCCCGCCTCATCGAGGGCGCCGCGACCATCGTGTCGTCAGTCTGACCGCGGCTACCTCCGCGCGCCGTAGACCTGACCACGGCTCTGCTCGTCCTCCGCCTCGCCACCGAGCGGGATACCCGTGCGGTCGCGCAGGAGGAGGGTCGCCGCGAAGGCGATGACGATCATGCCGGCGATGTAGAACGCGACGCTCGTCGACGACCCCGTGACCTGCACCAGCCAGGTCGCGATCGTCGGCGCGAACGCTCCGCCGAGGATGGCGCCGATCGCGTAGGTGACCGACACACCCGTGTACCGGATCGACGCCGGGAACAGCTCGGCGAAGTACGCCGCCTGCGGCCCGTAGGTGAAGCCGTTGCCGATCGTGAACAGCGCGAGCCCGAGGAACAACAACCACGGGTTGCCGGTGTTCACGAGCGGGAAGAGCACGAAGACGGTGGCCAGGAACGCGACCCAGCCGATGATGTAGGTGTTGCGTCGGCCGATCCGGTCGGACAGCGAACCCGCGAACCAGGTGACGATCAGCCAGACGATGGCCGACCCGGTCACCGCGAGCAGCACCGGCGTCCGCTCCATGCCGACCAGGCCACCGTCGGCGAGCGGCGTCGTCGCGTAGTTCTGGATGTAGCCGCCCGTGGTCATGTAGCCGGCGGCGTTGTTGCCGGCGAAGGTGAGCGCCGCGAGCAGCACGAGCAGCCAGTGGTGACGGAAGAGCTCGATGATCGGGACCCGGCGACGCTCCTTGTTGCGGGCGAGCGCGACGAAGACGGGGCTCTCATCGACCTTCCGGCGCACGACGTAGCCGACGATGATCAGGACGAAGCTCAGCAGGAACGGGATCCGCCAGCCCCACTCGAGGAACGCGGCGCCGGGCGAGATCACGCCCGTCATGAGCGCGAGCATGCCGGAGGCGAGGAGCAGTCCGATCGGGACGCCGATCTGCGGGAACGCACCGAACCGGCCGCGGCGGCCGGTGGGGGCGTGCTCGACGGCCATGAGGACGGCGCCGCCCCACTCCCCGCCGGTCGACAGCCCCTGCAGGATGCGGAGGAACACGAGCAGGGCGGGGGCGATGATCCCGATCTGGTCGTACGTCGGCAGCAGACCGATGAGCGTCGTGGCAGCTCCCATGAGGAAGAGCGTGATGACGAGCATCTTCTTCCGGCCGATGCGGTCGCCGAAGTGCCCGGCGACGAACGCGCCGAGCGGCCGGAACAGGAAGCTGACGCCGACCGTCGCGAACGACAGCAACAGCGCGGCCTGCGGCCCTGCCGGCTGGAAGAAGAGCTGAGAGAAGACGAGACCGGCGGCGCTCGCATAGAGGAAGAAGTCGTACCACTCGACCGTGGTGCCGATGACGGTGGCGAAGGCCACGCGCCGGAGTTCCGCGGGCGTCGTCGCTCGCGCCAGTGATGCGGTTGTCATTGTCTCGAGACCCCTTTGTCCGTCGCGGCCCGTCATTGGACCGCCAGAATGTACACCACATCGTATACAATCGTGGGCACCGCGCAAGAGGCAGTCGATGACGACGCACCGTATCGTGATCGCAGGCCGCAGTCGACGCAGATGAGGACGGGACGCGATGCAGGATCACGAACGACAGGCGATCGCCGACGAGCTGGCGGCGGCGCACGAGGGCCGGAGCGTCATCCCCCTCCTCACCGCCCGGCACCCGGACATGACCGTCGAGGACTCCTACGCCGTGCAGGCGCTGTGGGCCGAACGCCGCATCGCCGCCGGTCGGCGCGTCGTCGGCCACAAGATCGGCCTCACCTCGAAGGCGATGCAGCAGGCCACCGGGATCACCGAACCCGACTACGGCGTCATCCTCGACGACCAGGTCTTCGACTCGGGCGCGACGCTCGACTTCGACGCCTACTCCAACGTCCGCGTGGAGGTCGAGCTGGCCTTCGTCCTCGGTCGCCCGTTGCAGGGACCGCACTGCACGATCTTCGAGGTGCTCGACGCGACCGACCACATCGTCCCGGCGCTCGAGGTCCTCAACTCCCACATCGAACTCGACGGTCGCACGATCGTCGACACCATCGCCGACAACGCGGCACTCGGTGCCATGGTGCTCGGCGGAACGCCCGTCCGCCCCGACGCGATCGATCCGCGATGGGTCTCGGCCCTGCTGTACCGCAACCAGACCATCGAGGAGTCGGGCGTCGCCGGCGCCGTCCTCGGGCACCCGGCACTCGGCGTCGCGTGGCTCGCCGGCAAGCTCGCCCAGCACGGCGGGAGTCTCGCCGCCGGGGAGATCATCCTGTCGGGATCGTTCACGAGACCGATGTGGGTCGAACGGGGCGACACCGTCCACGCCGAATACCAGGGACTGGGAGCCGTGACATGCCGATTCGAATGACCCTGCCGCCGACCTTCGGCGAGCGCCTGCGCACCGCGGATCGCCCCCTCATCGGCATGTGGGTGGTGTCGGGGAGCCCGATCGCGGCGGAGATCGCTGCGGGCAGCGGGCTCGACCTGCTCCTCATCGACGGCGAGCACTCGGCGAACACCCTGGAGAGCATCCAGCTGCAACTGCAGGTGGTGGCCGCCTTCCCGGTGTGTCCGCTGGTGCGGGTGCCGTTCGGCGACGCGGTCGTCATCAAGCAGGTGCTCGACCTCGGGGCGCAGAACCTCATCGTGCCCATGGTGTCGTCGGCCGAGCAGGCGGTGGCGCTCGTGCAGGCCGTGCGGTACCCGCCGCAGGGCGTCCGCGGGGTCGGCAGCGCGCTCGCGAGGTCCTCCCGCTGGAACCGGGTCGACGACTACCTCGCGCAGGCGAACGATTCGGTGTCGCTCACGGTGCAGATCGAGTCGGCGGAGGCCGTCGAGCAGGCGGACGAGATCCTCGCGGTCGACGGCGTGGACGCGGTGTTCGTCGGTCCGGCCGACCTCTCGGCGTCGCTCGGACTGCTCGGCCAGCAGGGGCACCCCACCGTGGTCAGCGCTGTCGAGCGGGTGCTCGATGCCGCCGCCGCCGCCGGGAAGCCGGCCGGCGTGAACGCCTTCGACCCCGTCATGGCCGAGCACTACCTCGACCGCGGGGCGTCCTTCGTCCTCGTCGGTGCGGATGTGTCGCTCCTCGCCCGCGCATCCGAGCAGTTGGCGGAGCGCTTCATCGACGGCCGGAGCGACGCGACCCGCAGCGACGGGTACTGACCCTTTCCGACCGCGTCCGGATCGTATACGATTCTGGATACCGACAACGAGGACGTGTGATGAGTAGCCACCAGGGCATCGAAGGCCTCCCGAACAGCGGGGGCGGCAAGATCATCGCCGTCCACCTCAACTACCCGTCGCGAGCGGCCCAGCGCGGCCGCACGCCGGAGCACCCCTCGTACTTCCTCAAGCCGTGGTCCTCCGTCTCAGGCACGGGCGGCACTATCGAGCGTCCGGCCGGCGCGGAACTGCTCGCCTTCGAGGGCGAGATCGCGATCATCATCGGTACCGCGGCCCGCCGCGTCCGCGTCGAGGACGCCTGGCAGCACGTCTCGGGCGTCACCGCGGCGAACGACTTCGGGCTCTACGACTTCCGCAGTGCCGACAAGGGGTCGAACCTGCGCTCGAAGGGCGGCGACGGCTACACGCCCCTCGGCCCGTCCGTCATCCCCGCCGAGCAGATCGATCCGGCCGCCCTCCGCGTGCGCACCTGGGTCAACGGCGTCGTCGTCCAAGACGACACGAGCGACACGCTGCTCTTCCCCTTCGCCCAGCTCATCGCCGACCTCTCGCAGCTCGCGACGCTCGAGCCCGGCGACGTCATCCTCACCGGCACACCCGCCGGCTCCTCCGTCGTCGTGCCCGGCGACGTCGTCGAGGTCGAGGTCGACGCACCGACCGCACCCGGCACCCCGACGAGCGGTCGACTCGTGACGACGGTCGTCGAGGGCACCGAACCCTTCGGCGGGTTCGGCGCGAAGCCGGCCGTCGACGACCATCAGCGCATCGAGGCCTGGGGGGACGCTGCGGCGGCGGGTCTGCCCTCCGACAAGCTCAGGGACCGGGACGGTCTCGGTGATCGGGTCGCCGAACCGCTCGACCCCGTGGTCGCCGAGCAGCTCGCCTCGGTCACGACGGCGACGCTCAGCGCCAAGCTCCGGGCCCGCGGGTACACCGAGGTCTTCATCGAGGGCGTCCACGCATCGCGACCGGGCACGCGCATGGTCGGCGTGGCCCGCACCCTCCGCTTCGTCGCCTACCGGCCCGACCTCTTCGCCGAGCGTGGGAACGGCTTCAACGCGCAGAAGCGCATCTTCGACACCGTCGAGGCCGGCGAGGTCATCGTGATCGAGGCGCGCGGCGAGCGCGGCACGGGCACCGTCGGCGACGTCCTCGCACTTCGGGCGCAGCAACGGGGAGCGGCCGGGGTCGTCACCGACGGCGGGATCCGCGACGCCGAGCAGGTCGCGGCGTTCGACCTGCCGACCTTCTCGCAGGGTCCGCACCCGTCCGTCCTCGGGCGCCGTCATGTGCCATGGGAGACCGACGTCGCGATCACCTGCGGCGGGGCGACCGTCCTGCCGGGCGACGTGATCGTCGGGGACGGTGACGGCGTCATCGCGATCCCCCGGGCGCTCGCCGCCGAGGTCGCCGCGGAGGCGGTCGTGCAGGAGGCGGAGGACGCCTGGATCGCCGAGCAGGTCCGTGGTGGTGCCGCCGTCGACGGCCTCTTCCCGCTGAACGCCGAGTGGCGGGCGCGATACGAGAGCGAGCAGGGACGATGAGCGGACCACACCCGACGACCGGGCAGGAAGCGTCGCTCAGCAAGTCCGAGCGCGCCTACCGGTTCATCCGCGAGGCCATCGACGAGGGGCGCTTCGTCCCCGGGTACCGGCTGGTGCTCGGACAGATCGCCGGTGAGCTCGACATCAGCGTGGTCCCGGTGCGCGAGGCGATCCGCCGGCTGGAGGCCGAGGGGCTCGTGACGTTCGAGCGCAACGTCGGCGCGCAGGTCGCGATGCTGCACGAGACCGAGTACCTCTTCACGATGCAGACGCTCGCCCTCGTCGAGGGCGCAGCGACCTCGATGAGTGCCGCTTACCTCACCGACGACCATCTGGCCCGCGCTCGAGAGATCAACGAGCGGATGCGCCGCACGCTCGACGACTTCGACCCGCACGCGTTCACGGCGCTGAACCTGGAGTTCCACACCGTCCTCTTCGAGGAGTGCCCGAACCCGCACGTCCTCGACCTCGTCCATCGCGGCTGGCGGCGGCTGACCGCACTCCGCGATTCGACGTTCAGCTTTGTGCCCGGCCGCGCGCGGGAGTCGGTCGCCGAGCATGACGGCATCCTCGAACTCATCGCCGCCGGCGCGCAGCCGCTTGAGATCGAGATTGCCGCCCGTGACCACCGCACCGCGACGCTCGACGCCATGCTCGCGTACCAGGCGGAGCACCAGCCGCCCACGACGGCCCGCCCGCCGTCGTCACCGCCGTCCACCACCGACCGGAGGAACCATCCATGACCCAGCACGTTCCGGCAGCGTTGCCCGACCGTATCCGGCACTTCATCGACGGCGCGTTCGTCGACTCGGTCGACGGCGACACCTTCGACGTCCTCGACCCCGTGTCGAACGAGACCTACGTCCAGGCCGCCGCCGGCAAGCAGGCGGACGTCGACCTCGCCGTCGCCGCCGCCAAGCGCGCTTTCGACGAGGGTCCGTGGCCGCGGCTCCTCCCCCGCGAGCGCAGCCGGATCCTGCACCGGGTCGCCGACGCCGTCGAAGCGCAGGACGCCCGCCTCGCGGAGCTGGAGAGCTTCGACACCGGCCTGCCGATCACGCAGGCGCTCGGTCAGGCGAAGCGCGCCGCCGAGAATTTCCGGTTCTTCGCCGACCTGATCGTCGCCCAGCACGACGACACCTACAAGGTGCCCGGCCGGCAGGTGAACTACGTCAACCGCAAGCCCATCGGCGTCGCGGGGCTCATCACGCCGTGGAACACGCCGTTCATGCTCGAGAGCTGGAAGCTCGCTCCGGCCCTCGCGACCGGCAACACGGTCGTCCTCAAGCCGGCGGAGTTCACCCCGCTCTCGGCGAGCCTGTGGGCGGACATCTTCCGCGACGCGGGCGTGCCCGACGGCGTGTTCAACCTCGTGAACGGGCTCGGTGAGGACGCCGGCGACGCGCTCGTGAAGCACCCGGACGTGCCGCTCATCTCGTTCACCGGCGAGAGCAGCACCGGTCAGCTCATCTTCGCGAACGCCGCGCCGTTCCTGAAGGGGCTCTCGATGGAGCTCGGCGGCAAGTCACCGGCCGTCGTGTTCGCCGACGCCGACCTCGACGACGCCCTCGACGCGACGGTGTTCGGGGTGTTCTCGTTGAACGGTGAGCGCTGCACCGCCGGCAGCCGCATCCTCGTCGAGCGGAGTGTCTACGACGACTTCGTCGAGCGCTACGCCGAGCGTGCCCGCAACATCGTCGTCGGGCACCCGAACGACCCGGCCACCGAGGTCGGCGCGCTCGTGCACCCGGAGCACTACGAGAAGGTCATGGGCTACGTCGAGATCGGCAAGACCGAGGGCCGCCTCGTCGCCGGCGGCGGTCGCCCCGAGGGGTTCCCGACCGGCAACTACGTCGCGCCGACGGTCTTCGCCGACGTCCCGCCGACCGCCCGCATCTTCCAGGAGGAGATCTTCGGGCCGGTCGTCGCAATCACCCCCTTCGACTCCGATGAGGAGGCACTCGCGCTCGCGAACGACACGAAGTACGGGCTCGCCGCCTACATCTGGACGAACGACCTCAAGCGCGCACACAGCTTCTCCCAGAACGTGCAGGCCGGGATGGTGTGGCTGAACTCGAACAACGTGCGCGACCTCCGCACCCCGTTCGGCGGGGTGAAGGCCTCGGGGCTCGGGCACGAGGGCGGCTACCGCTCGATCGACTTCTACACCGACCAGCAGGCGGTGCACATCACGCTGAACCAGGCGCACTCCCCACGCTTCGGGACCGGCGGGCCGCTGCAGGCCGCGCACTGACCGCTCCCGGTCGACCTCCACCCAGCAACCGAGATCAGCAAGGACGCAGATCATGTCGAACCCCATCACCCCGTCGTCGGCCGAGCCCGTCGTGACCGCCACCGACCCGATCCCTGTGCCGGTGAACCGCATCCCGACGCCCGCCGCTACCCCGCCGGACATCCTCCGCTGCGCGTACATGGAGATCGTCGTCACGGATCTCGCCGCGAGCCGGAAGTTCTACGTCGACGTCCTCGACCTCGTGGTCACGGAGGAGGACGAGACGACCGTCTACCTGCGGAGCTTCGAGGAGTTCATCCACCACAACCTCGTGCTGCGGCAGGGGCCGGTGGCGGCGGTCGCGGCGTTCAGCTACCGGGTGCGGAGTCCTGAGGACCTCGACCGCGCGGTCGCCTTCTACACGGAGCTCGGGTGCCGGGTGGAGCGTCGGGCCGAGGGGTATGTGAAGGGCATCGGCGACTCGGTGCGCGTCGAGGATCCGCTCGGGTTCCCCTACGAGTTCTTCTACGACGTGGAGCACGTCGAGCGGTTGGCGTGGCGCTACGACCTGTACACGCCGGGCGCGCTCGTGCGGCTCGACCACTTCAACCAAGTGACGCCCGACGTGCCGCGGGCGGTCGCGTACATGGAGGACCTCGGGTTCCGCGTGACGGAGGACATCCAGGACGAGGCCGGGACGACGTACGCGGCCTGGATGCGCCGGAAGCCGACGGTGCACGACACCGCGATGACGGGTGGCGACGGACCGCGCATGCACCACGTGGCGTTCGCGACGCACGAGAAGCACAACATCATCGCGATCTGCGACAAGCTCGGCGCGCTGCGGATGTCGGACGTCATCGAGCGCGGCCCCGGCCGGCACGGGGTCTCGAACGCGTTCTACCTGTACATCCGCGACCCCGACGGCCACCGGATCGAGATCTACACCCAGGACTACTACACGGGCGACCCCGACAACCCGGTGGTCACGTGGGACGTGCACGACAACCAGCGTCGCGACTGGTGGGGCAACGCCGTCGTGCCGAGTTGGTACACCGACGCATCGCTCGTCCTCGACCTCGACGGCGAGCCGAAGCCGGTCGTCTCTCGAACCGACGATTCCGAACTCGAGGTCACCATCGGTGCCGACGGCTTCTCCTACACCCGCAAGGGCGACGAAGCGCAGGGCTTCAAGCTCGGCAACACGCTCTAGGCCTCGGTTCGTTCGCCCATCTCTGGGCGACGCAGTGTTCGCTGGCCCAAACATGGGCGAACGAACCCTCTCCGGGGACACACGTCCGTGAGAAGGCACGGTCGGTTAGGGTCAGCTCCATGAACGCGGACGACGCTTGTGACTTCTGCACGAACATCACTGAGGGCACGTTCGACGTGGTCGCTCGGGGAACCGGTGTCATCGCTGTCCTCGACCGCCACCCGATCAATCGTGGCCATGTGCTCGTCCTGCCGACACGCCACGCGCCAGACCTCACGGCACTCCATCCCACGGAGATCAGCGAGATGGTTGTCGTCGCGCAGCGCGCGGATCGAGCGATCCGAAACGTCTTCGGAAACGCTGTCGAAGGGACGAATCTGCTGATGTCGAACGGCGCGGCTGCGGACCAGGGCGTCCCCCATGCCCACCTCCACGTCATTCCGCGTGCCACCGGTGACGGCTATGAGTTCCGTGAGGACGCGAGCCGTTATCCACTCGTCCCGCTGGACGCAGCTGAGCGCGCCGCCCTGAGCTCGGAACTCGACTCAACGAACTGATGCACTGAGTTGAGTCGAACGGTCGCACGCTCGCCGCTCATGCGACGATCTGCCTCACTTCGCGGGCTCGATGCTCTGCCACTTCCCTATGCTGGCTGGATGATGAGCCCGGTCGGCTACACCTCGTTCACCGGATCCGCACCCGACGGCGTGTGGGGTGAGGTCACGCAGCTGTTCGTCGCGGCGTTCACCGCCGAGCCGTACAACGAGGACGCGATCGACCTCGCGACCATCCGGCAGTGGGGCCCGGAGCATCTCGGGCACCGCGGCGGACGCCTCGTCATCGCCACGGTCGACGGCCGGGTCGTGGGCTTCGCGCTCGCCCACGGCCTCGATGCCGACCCGGCCTGGCTCGGCATCCTGGCGCAACTGGCCGACTCCAGCAGTACGGCATCGGCTGCGCTCGCGCGGCCGGAGGACGCCGTCGTGGTCCACGAACTCGCCGTCGCGGAGGATCAGCGCGGACGTGGGGTCGCCCGCGGCTGCCTGGCCGCGCTGCTGCAGGACCGGACGGAGACACAGACCTTCATCGGCGTCTACGAGCGCGCGAGCGACGCGGCAGCGATGTACCGCAGCTGGGGACTCAGCGAGCTCGGCCATGTACCGATGCCCGGCGACGCGATCGCCCTCCGCGTCCTGACCGCACCCACAATCGAGCTGGTCTCGCGCCTCCGATCCGCCACCACGGATTCGGCACGGAGGACCCGGCGGACGCTCTGGCTCAGCCCCTGGGAGTGGGGCTGTTGCGGCGGGCCGCTGGAAACCGGCCAACGGGTGACCCTCTCCGTCTGGCCCGTCGACGACGGACAGCGGACCTGGCTGATTGAGGCGATCGGTGCGGACCTCACGGCGCAGATCGACGGTGTCGAGATGCACCACGAGGAGAGTCCCGCGCCGGAGCGCCTGACGGGCAGGCTGGCGAAGCTGTCGAGGGTGTCGATCCCCTCGCGCCTCATCCACACCAAGCGACCACCGCTGCCGCCCGGAGTCTCTTCCACCCCGGCTCGCTTCTTCGGCTCGCCGGACAGCCCGATGATCGCGGCGATGCGACCCTCCGCGTACGTCACCCAACACGAGACCGTCCCCGGACCGCCCGTCGTCGAGGAGACACCGCGGATCCCACTCACGCGCGGGATCGATCACCCCGACGCCCAGGCAGGGGCAGAGGCAGCGGCGGCCGCGGCACGCGCAGCGGCGCAGGCATCAGAGGCTGCCGCTCGAGCGGCGCAGACGACGGACCCGCCACCACCGGGCGAGGTCGAGCCCCGGCTGGTCGGCTATCTCGTCGAGCTCGACCTGGACGCCGACTGAGCCGGACCGGCGTGGCTCAGTCCGCGCGGCGCAGGCCCAGCAGCGTCGCGTCGATCAGGCGTTCGGCGCGCTCCGGGGTCATCCGGTCCGACTGCTCCGCTGCTCGCGCGACCGCGATGCCGTCGAGCACCGCGAGCAGGAGTGCCGCATCGTCCGCGGCCAGGCCGTCTTCCGGGAACGCTGCGACGAGCAGCCGCAGGAGGACCTCCTCGGTGCGGGCCCAGTCAGCGGCGTGGATCGCGCGCACCTCGGTCTCGGTGCTCGCCCGAGCGGCGAAGGCGACCCAGACGATCCCGTCGGTCAGGTCGTCACCCTCGACACAGGCGATCTCACGACAGAAGATCCGAAGTCGTTCCTCTTCGGAGTTCACCGCCTCGAGCCGTGCTGCCACACGCCGACGGAACCGCTCGTTGACCTCGGTCATCGCCGCGACGACCAGTCGGTCCTTCGTCGGGAAGTGATGCTGGACCGCGCCGACGGAGACACCGGCCTCGCTCGCGACCGTGCGGATGGTCAGCGCATCGGCACCGCGCGACGCCATGATCCGCAGCAGTGCATCGAGGATCCGATCCCTGTTCGTGTCCTGCTCGGTCATCGCCTCCGCTTTCGCCATCGCCCACTCGACAGGGTACGGTCTTCACATGACCAATACGAGCGTATTGCCGCCATCATTGCCGACCTCCCGACGCATCGCCGCACTCGACGTGGTCCGCGGACTCGCGATCCTCGGCACGCTCGGCACGAACATCTGGGTGTTCTCGCACCCCTGGGGTCTGCTCGGGATGCTCTCGGCCCCGGTGACGCCGGAGACCGGCCCCGCGGCGGGCACGATCCAGCTCGCCCTCATGGCGCTCACGCAGGGTAAGTTCCTCGCCCTCCTGACCCTGATGTTCGGCGCGGGACTCGCGATCCAGCACGCCACTGCACGCCGACGCGAGCAGCGCTGGCCGGGCCGGTACCTGTGGCGCGCCACCCTGCTCCTCATCGACGGTGCCGTGAACTACGTCCTCATCGCGGAGTTCGACGTCCTCATGGGCTATGCGGTCACCGGCGCCATCGTCGCCTGGCTCCTGCTCACGAGGCCCCGCGCCCAGCGCGCCATGATCGCCGTCTTCGGCGCACTGCACGTCCTCCTCATCAGCGCGATCGTCGCGTTCATCGCCACGACGCCGGCGGTGTCGGGCGACCTCCCGCTCCCCGCCGGACCGAGCCCCTACGCCACGGATTCGTTCCTCGGCCTGGCGGTCTTCCGGCTCGACAACATGGGGGTCTTCCGCGCGGAGCCCGCGCTGATCGGATTCCTCACGCTCGCGATGTTCCTCGCCGGCGCACACCTCTTCCATGCCGGGGTCTTCGGTGAGACCGGTGGTCGACTCCGACGCCGCCTGATGATCATCGGGGCGTGCGCACTGCCGGTCGACCTGCTGCTGGGCATCGCCGGAGGCACCGCGGGGCTCCTCGCCGAACGCTACCTGGCCGCACCCCTCGTGGCGCTCGGGATCCTCGGCGCCACCGTCGAGCTCTGTCGTCGCTTCGGCACCGACGGCTGGATCGCCTCACGCCTCCGCGAACTCGGGAAGGTCGCCTTGAGCGCCTACCTGCTCCAAAACCTCCTCGGTGGCGCGATCTTCTACGGCTGGGGTCTCGGCCTCGCCGAACTCACCGCTCCCTGGCGTGTCGCGGTCACCGTCGCCGCGGTCGTCGTCATCGCCGCGCTCGTGACCGGCTTCGCCCACCTCTGGCTCCGGCGATTCGCGCTCGGCCCCGTCGAGTGGCTCTGGAAACGCGGTGCGGAGCTCGGGACGAAGCAGCCGGAGGGCCGACCCTCGCTACGGTGAGACCATGACCACCGTGCACCTGACCGGCCAGTTGATCTGCGCAACACCGACCGACGTGGCGATCGTCGAGACCCATCTGCCGGAGCATGTCGCACTCACCCGCGCCGAACCGGGGTGCGTGTCATTCGAGGTGACGCCGACGGACGACCCGCTCGTCTGGGACGTCGCCGAGGTCTTCGAGGACGACGAGTCGTTCGCAGCACACCAGGCCCGCGTCGCGTCCAGCGAGTGGGGCCGCGCGACCGCGGGCATCGAACGCCGCTACCAGGTGACCCGGTCGCCAGCGGGCCGGACCGTCATGGAGGTCAGCGACGACGACCTCGCCGACCTCCGCCGCAGACTCCACGACACCCGCTGGCCTGACCGGTGGCCGACCGCCGGTTGGGAAGCCGGCACCGACCAGGACGAGCTGCGGCGACTCGTCACCTACTGGGCGGACGACTTCGACTGGGCGGCACAGCAGCGGGACATCAACGCCCTGCCGTGGCACCGGGCGGAGATCGATGGAGCCACCATCGCCTACCTCCGGTTCGACGCCGAGGCTCCAGGCGGGATCCCGATCGTCCTCACGAACGGCTGGCCGAGCACCGCGCTCGAACTCGTCGAGCTGGCCAGGCGCCTCGCGACGCCGTCCCACTTCGGCGGAGACCCGGCGAGCGCCGTCACCGTCATCGTCCCAGCGCTGCCCGGCCTGCCGTTCTCGCCGCAACGCCCGACCTTCGGCGATCAGACGCACGAGCTGTGGCACACGCTGATGCACGATCACCTCGGCTTCGCCCGGTACGCCGCCCATGGAGGCGACCTCGGGGCCGGGATCACCTCTCGGCTCGCGCAGGCGCATCCAGAGGCGGTCGCCGGCATCCACCTCCTCGCGGTCGCCGCGCCGCTCGAGGTCGACGCCGAGACGCTCACCGAGGAGGAGCAGGCGCATCTCGCCCGGGTCGAGGCCTGGGACGCCGAGGAGGGTGCGTATGAGCATCAGCACCACACGCGTCCGCTCACGCTCGCTCCAGCGCTGTCCGACTCCCCAGTCGGCCTACTCTCGTGGATCCTCGAGAAGCATCGGGCCTGGAGCGACTGCGGCGGCGACGTCTCATCCCGGTTCAGCGACGACTACCTCGCGACACTCGCCTCCGTCTACTGGTTCACGAACGCGATCGGCACCTCACTCCGCCCGTACTACGAGTCCGCGACCGGGATCACGACGCGTGTCGACCGGGTCGAGGTGCCGACCGCGGTCGCGCTCTTCCCGCACGACCTGGCGAGCCCGCCGCGCAGCTGGGCCGAGCGGAGCTACGCCGTGCGACGGTTCACGACCATGCCCCGAGGCGGCCACTTCGCCCCGCACGAGGAGCCCGAGCTCCTCGCGGACGACATCCGGGCGTTCCTGACGACGCTGTAGCGGACGGCAGCACGGCGCTCGTCGTTGCCGATAGGCTGCCCCACATGTCTCCAGTTCGTGATTGATCGGCCCGCGCGTCGTCCCCGACGCTCGTCGTCCCGATCCTGATCACCCCGCGCGCCGTCGAGCGCGCCCGTTTCACTGGAGTCCTTCTCATGTCGTCCACCCGGACAGCGCGTTATCTCGACGTGCTCGCACTTCCCCATGTCCCGCTGACCTTCGGGTCCGCTCTCGTCGGCAGATCCGCCTACGCGCTGGTACTGCTCCCCCTGCTCTACGCGGTCTCCGAGGCGACGGGTTCGATCGCCCTCGCGGGTGTCGCGGTGGCCGTCTACGGCGCAACGGCGAGCCTCCTCGCACCGCTTCGGGCCTGGTTCATCGACCGCCACGGCGCGCGTCGCGTCCTGGCCATCCTGGTCCTCGTCTTCGGTGGCGCCATCGCGGGCCTGGCCGTCGCGTCGCTCACCGCCGCTCCCGGGGCGCTGTTGATCACGCTCGCGGGACTGGCGGGCGCGTTCGCTCCCCCACTCGGGCCGACGATGCGAGTCGCCTGGGGTCGACTCACGCCAGACGGTGAACTCCTGCGCAAGGCACTCAGCCTGGATGCGGTCGTCGAGGAACTCCTCTACCTCGCGGGACCCGCGGCGGCCGGGTTGGCCCTCGCCGTCATCGCCCCGGGGACGGCGCTCCTCGTGCCCGCCGGGTTCGTCCTCATCGGCGGACTCCTCTTCGTGAGCACCTCGACCGTCGGCAGCATGGCGCCGCAGGATCGCAGCGTCCCCCGGCAGGACCGTGGGCGGTCACTCCTACTCGACGCCCGCTTCATCGCCATACTCCTGCCGGTGCTGGTCGCCGGGGCGGTCTCGGGCACGATCAGTGTCGCCGTACCGGTCGTGCTCGCGGAACACGGTGGTGCGGCCGCCGCGGGCATCGCCCTCGGACTCTTCGCCGGCGGGAGCGCCCTCGGCGGGCTGCTCTACGGGGCACTCTCGGTCCCGGGGTCGGCCGTCCGCCAGCTGGTCGCACTCGCGGGGGCACTGCTCGTCTCGGCATCGCTCATCGCCGCGGTGACCGGCTTCCTCGCCGTCAGCGTCGTCCTCGCGGTCACCGGGCTGTTCTTCTCGCCGATCATGATCGTCTCCTACGTCGCCGCGCACGCAGCCGGTGGGCGGTACCAGCAGAACGCCGCGACGACCTGGGTGAACACGGGACACAACATCGGGGCGGCAGCGGGCAGTGCGATCGCCGGCGTCCTCATCCAGGCGACCGGGGCACCCACCGCGGTCGTCGGCATCTGTGCGGCGGCAGCCGTCGTCGTCCTCGTCGCGGCGACGCTCGCCAGGCTCACGCCGGGTGAGTCGTCCACCGGGGACGACTCACCGCGAACGTGATCGGGGCCTATCGATACGGTGAGAGCATGCGCACCGTCCGAGACGCCTATGCCCGTCGGTCCGCCGAGTACGCGACGCTGCTGGGCACGATGGCGTCAGTGCACCCGTCGGACCGGCAGCTCGTGACCTCCTGGGCCGACCGGATCGCCGGTCCCGCGCTGGACGCCGGCTGCGGCCCGGGCCATTGGACGGCGTACCTCGCCTCGCGCGGGCTCGACATCCGTGGCGTCGATCTGGTCCCCGAGTTCATCGCGCATGCCCGCGCCGAGCACCCGGAGACCCGGTTCGACCTCGGCAGCCTCGACGCCCTCGACGCCGAGACCGGATCGGTGGGCGGCGTCCTCGCCTGGTACTCGCTGATCCACCACCGTCCCGACACGATCGAGACACCGCTCGCGGAGTTCGGACGCGTGCTCCGACCGGGCGGCGAACTGCTGGTCGGCTGCTTCGAGGGTCCGGCGGTCGAGGCGTTCGACCATGCCGTGGTGACGGCCTATCGTTGGCCGGTCATGGAGCTGGCCGAGCGGGTGCGCCGGGCGGGCTTCGAGGTCGTCGAGACGCACACCAGGACGAGCCTCGACCAGCGGCCCCACGGCGCGGTCCTGGCCCGGCGAGCCGACGCGGTGAGGTGAGGTGGTTCGTCGCCCGGCCCGAGGCTGAGCGACGGTCCGCCGCATCTCACTGCCGCTGCATTTCCAGAGTATGCCGGGCACCGGGGCTTGCCGCAAGACCCCCTCCGGCCTCCAGAATGGGTGGCCGCGGTCGCCTCCGACCGCGAGAACGGGGTCCTCATGCACGACGTCATCATCAGCGGTGGCGGCCCGACCGGCATGATGCTGGCAGCCGAACTCCGGCTCCACGGGGTCGACGTCCTCGTCCTCGAGCGGGACGCCGAGCCGAGCCCTGCGGTGCGGTCGTTGGGCCTCCACCCGCGGAGCATCGAGATCCTCGACCAGCGCGGCATCCTCGACCGGTTCCTCGCCGAGGGCACGCGGTACCCGGGCGCCGCCGGTCACTTCGCCGGGATCGTCCCGCCGCGACCCGTACCGCTCGACACCGCGCACGACTACATCCTCGGTCTCCCGCAGCCGGTCACCGATCGGCTGTTGACCGAACGCGCGCTCGAGCTCGGTGCCGAGTTGCGGCGCGGGAACGGACTCGTCGGCCTCGAACAGGACGATGACGGCGTCACCGTCGAGCTGGACGACGGTGAGCGCCTGGGGGCACGGTGGCTCGTCGGATGCGACGGCGGGCGGAGCACCGTCCGGAAGAGCCTCGGCATCGGCTTCCCAGGCGAGCCCGCGCAGACCGAGTGGATCCTCGCGGAGATCCAGGTCACCCTCCCGGCCGACGAGGTCGCCGCCATCGCCGACGAGGTCCGGAAGACGCACCGTGGCTTCGGCATCGGACCGGTGTCGGGCGGCTTCTTCCGCGCGGTGGCGCCCGCCGACGCCCCCGCCGACGAACGCCTGGCGACTCCGACGATCCAGGAGTTCCGGGCCCGGCTCGAGCGCTTCGCCGGGACCGACTTCGGCGCACATTCCCCGCGCTGGCTGTCGCGCTTCACCGATGCGACGAGACTCGCCGAGCGCTACCGGGTCGGCCGCGTGCTGATCGCTGGCGACGCCGCCCACGTGCACCCGCCCCTCGGCGGGCAGGGCCTCAACCTCGGGGTCCAGGACGCGTTCAACCTCGGATGGAAGCTGGCCGCCGAGCTCGCCGGCTGGGCACCGGCCGACCTCCTCGACACCTACGCGATGGAGCGCCGCCCGGTCGCCGACGACGTCCTCACGCTCACCCGAGCGCAGAGCGTCCTCCTGTCCCCCGACCCCGGCCCGCAGGCGGTGCGTCGGCTGTTCTCGGAGCTGATGCGGTTCGACGACGTGGCCCGCTTCCTGGGCGAGCGGATCGCTTCCACCGGCATCCGATACGACGTCGGAGGTCCCGGCGCAGCGGTGGACAGCGGCTCGGACGACGGGTCGCTGCTCGGTCGACGGCTGCGCGATATGGCCCTGACCGACGGCGGGCGCCTGTTCGCCCTCCTCCATCAGGGTCGCGGACTCTTGCTCGACCAGTCCGGAACCGACACCGTCACCGGCTGGGCGGACCGCGTCGACCGAGTCGTCACCACGACCCCGGAGCTCGCGGCCACGGCGGTGCTCCTGCGCCCGGATGGTCACGTGGTCTGGCTGGCCGACGGGCGGGAGCCGCTCAAGCCGGCCCTCCGGCGCTGGTTCGGCGAGCCGACACGGTGAGGTGAGGCGGTTCGTCGCCCGGCCCGAGGCTCAGCGACGATCCGCCGCATCTCAGCGAGCGCTCAGTCGTGGTCGATGGAGGCGACCGCGTCGGCCACCTGCGACTTCCCCTCGGCCACGCGGTCGTCGTCGTCTGTGACGATCCCGATCGTCTCCTCGATCCGACCTCCGACGGCCTGGATGATGGCCGCGGGCTGCGGCGCCTCCGGTTCCTTGTCGTCGCTCCCGTCCGAGTCCTCGGGGTAGACCTGGAGTCGGTCGTCGTCGCCGTCCGCCACCGTGCGCCTGGCGTGGTCGACGCAGAGCTTCGCGACCTCCTCGGCGTGCGCGTACATGACGGAGTGCGCAGCACCCGGGATCTCCCAGAGGCGTGAGGAGGGCAGGAGTTCGCCGACCCGTTCCACCCACTCGCGCGGCGCGACGGCGTCGTACTCGCCGCGGATCACGAGCGTGTGCGCCTGCACCTTCGGCAGGGCCTCCTCGATCGGGTAGGTCAGCATCTCCGGCAGGACCCGCGAGAACCACTTGAAGCCGCAGAAGACGTAGGCGCTGACAGCCAGCACCTTCACGGTGAGCGGTTCGTGCCAACTCGACTGCAGGAACCGGACCGCCTGGGTGAGCACCCGCCGCTGACCCGGCACGACGACCGGTCCGATGAGGATGAGGGTCGACAACTCGGGGCGACGGGAGACGAGGTCGCTGACCACCTGACTGCCCATCGAGTGGCCGACGATGATCGGGTCCTTGAGATCGAGCTCGTCGATGACCCGACCGACGAGGTCCGCATACTCGCGGATCGTGAGCGTCGACGAGGGGTGCGGCACCCCGCCGAAGCCGGGGAGGTCGAGCGCGTGCACCGGCCCGAACTCGTTGAGGTGCGGCGCGAGGCGCTCGAAGTACGTGGACGAGACACCGATGCCGGGGATGAGGATGAAGGAGCGATCCCCGCTGGACCCTACGGAGTTGACCCGGACGTAGACGTCGCCGTCGTAGACGCGATCGACCCGCACACTCCGCTTGCGACGCTTGCGTTCGATCCTCGACATGCCCCCAGCGTACAAGCGGGCGACGCCTGCACCGCCGGAGCTGTCAACCATGCGGGATTCGGATCGGCGAGCGCGATGATGGAGGCGACCGGAGCGGCAATCCCACGCTCCCTGAGAGGTGGCACCACGATGACCGTTCCCCGCGTCCTGATCTCCGGAGCCAGCATCGCCGGCCCCGGCCTGGCGTTCTGGCTGAACCGCTACGGCTGGGAGACGACGGTCGTCGAGCGCGCGCCGGCGTTCCGCGACGGCGGCCAGAACATCGACGTGCGGGGCGCTGCTCGCGAGGTCCTGCGACGCGCGGGCCTCGAGGACGCGGCACGCGAGGCGACCACCGGCGAGCGCGGAACCCGGTTCGTCGGTGACGCCGGTGAGACGATCGCCGAGTTCCCGGTGTCGGACTCCGAGACCGACGGCGCGACCGCCGAGGTCGAGATCCTCCGTGGCGACCTGGCCCGCATCTTCATCGACGCGACGGACGGCACCACCAGCTACCGGTACGGCGACCACATCACCGGGCTCGACGACGACGGTGAACGGGTCCTCGTGTCCTTCGCACATGGCGAGGATGAGGCGTTCGACCTCGTGATCGCGGCGGACGGCATCCGATCGTCGACGCGTGAGCTGGCCTTCCCCGGCGAGGCGGTGACCCGGTCCCTCGGGCTCGAGATGACGTACCTCACCATTCCGCGCGACGACGCCGACGTGCCGTGGTGGCAGTGGTATTCGGGCGTCGGCGGCCGCAGCGTCACGCTCCGACCCGACCGGCACGGCACCACCCGGGCCGTCCTCACGGAGGTCACCTCCGACCGCGGCGACGGCGTCGTCCCCGCGCGCCGCGACCTCGACGCGCAGCGACGGCATCTCAGGAACCGGTTCGTCGGACTCCCCTGGCAGGCGAACCGGATCCTCGAGCATCTCGACGACAGCGACGACGTCTACTACGAGTCCATCGGCCAGGTCAGGACGCCCCGCTGGGCATCCGGACGGGTCGCACTGCTCGGTGACGCGGCCTGGTGCGCGTCGCCCGTCAGCGGCATGGGGACGAGCCTGTCGATCGTCGGCGCCTACGTGCTGGCCGGTGAGCTGGCGGCGCACGTGCACCACCGGGACGCCTTCCGCGGGTACGAACGGATCATGCGCCCCTACGTCGAGCAGGCCCAGTCGCTGCCGCCGGGTACGCCGCAGCTCGCCAACCCGACCTCGAAACCCGGCGTCGCGGCGTTCCGCACCGCACTCCGCGTGGCCGGCTCGAAGCCGGCGAAGCTCGTCGGTGCGCAGTTGTTCTCCCCGCCGGCCGACAAGATCGACCTGCCCGAGTACGAGCACCTGGCATGACGACCTCCACCGGCAAGCCCGCTGCGATCTCCGTGACCGCACCGGCACTGTCCGGCCCGGTCGTCGCCGCGCAGGAATGGCGGGACCTGGCGTTCGTCCACTGGCGCGTCCCGGCGAGCGCCGTCGCGCCACTGCTCCCGCCCGGAGTGGTCCCCGACGTCTTCGACGGTTCCACCTGGGTCGGGCTGATCGCCTTCCAGTTGGGCGACGCCCGCATCGGTCCGCTGCCACCGTCGCCCATCGGCGGCTCCTTCACCGAGGTGAACGTCCGGTTGTACGGGGTCGACAGCGAGGGGCGTCGCGGCGTCGTGTTCCGGTCGCTCGAGGCGTCGAGCCTGCCGGCGGTCCTCGCGGCTCGCGCGATGTTCGGCCTGCCCTACCAGTGGGCGCGGACCGCGCAGCGACCGACGGACGACGGCTGGGAGTACGCGTCGCGGCGGATCACGACGTCGCCGACGACACGAGGTCCGGGCTTCCAGCTCGGCGTCGATGTCGACCGCGCGACGACCGTCGACGACGAGCTGTCGCAGTTCCTGACGGCGCGGTGGGGGCTCTTCCAGAGCCGCTTCGGTCGGACGCAGTGGTTGCCGAACGAGCACGAACCCTGGGTGCTCCACCCGGCGTGCGTCACCTCCTTGCGCGACGAACTCTGCGCGGCGGCGGGCCTCCCGGGTGTCGTCGAGCACGAGCCCGACTCGGTGCTCTTCAGCCCCGGCGTGACCGCCCGATTCGGCATCGGCTCGTTCCTCGCCCGCTGAGTGGCGGATCAGTCCGCAGCGACCGCGGCGAGCACGGCGGGATCCTCACAGCCGCGCGCGAAGCCTCGGATGCGGCGGTCGATGTCGCGCTGCAGGACGATCGCACCGATGCGCTCGGCGATCGGCGCCAGCCACCGCGGCTTGCACGTGAAGTTGTAGCGCCAGACGGCGAGGGTGCGCTGGTCGTCGCCCTCCACCGGGCTGAAGCGCCAGCCGCCGGCGAGCCGCTCGAAGAACCATGAGCCCTTCGTCATCTTCATACCGACGTTGGTCGGCGGGTGGTACGACACGTACTCGCTGACCATCCGGAACCCGAACCGCTGGACGGTGAAGGTGCGGACGCCCTTGGCGGCCTCCTTCGCGCCGTCGAGGAAGTACTGCCTCCGGATGAACGGATCCCAGCGCATCCGGGTCTCGCCGGTGGTCTGGGAGATCGCGAACGCGACGTCGGGCGGGACGGGCACGGTGCAGCGGGATTCGACGACGGGCATGCCCCATCCTGACACGGGTGCTTGACGGGTATCGCTTGTTCGTGTTCAATCAGTCACATGAGCCGATCGACCGCCGAGGATCAACGCGTCCGCACCGTCGCGAGTGCGGTGGAGGTCTTCTCGATCGCCGGTTACCGCGCCACCCCCGTCGCGGACGTCGCTGCGGCGGCCAAGATCTCCCCCGCCTACGTCTTCCGCCTGTTCGACGGCAAACTCGGCCTCTTCGTAGCCGCTGTCGAGCACTGCTACGAGCAGGTCGCGAACGCGATGTCCGCAGCCGTCGAGGACCACCCGGAGTGGAGCCCGGACGACAAGCTCGACGCGATGACCCAGGCGTACATCGAGCTCATCCGCGACCGCAGTCTCATCGCCCTCCAGGTGCACGCGCAGAGCGCCTGCGACGTCCCCGAGATCCAGGAGGCGGTCCGTTCCGGGCTCGCACTCGTGGTGCGCGTCATGTCCCGTGACTCCGGGGCGGACGCCGGCGCGGTCCAGCGCAGTCTCGCCTACGGGCAGCTCTGCCACCTCGTCGTGCAGGCGGGCCTCGGCGACGTCGACGCCGACTGGGCGCGCGTCGTCGACCACGGCATCCGGCACGACTGATCGACTCCGAGCCACCGACCGCACCCGCGAATTTTCATACCCACATTTGTGACTGTTCAGTCACACACAACCATCACGAGATCGGAACACACCATGCACACCACACCATCCGCGACCACCACCCAGGTCGTCCTGCCGGGCCTCGTCGAGCCGTCCGGCCTCGAACTGGCCACCGTGCCGACGCCGACTCCCGACGCCGGCCAGCTCTTGGTCGAGATGGAGGCGACCGGGGTCTCCTTCGCCGAGCAGTCGATGCGCAAGGGCCGGTACTTCGGCCAGCCGGCGTTCCCGTTCGTCCCGGGGTACGACCTCGTCGGACGGGTGCTCGAGGTGGGCCCCGGTGGCGACGCGACCCTCATCGGCAGGCGGGTCGCGACCCTGACCAAGACGGGCGCCTGGGCGACCCACGCCGTCGTGGCCGCGCGCGACAGCATCCTCGTGCCAGACCGCGTGAGCTCGGAGGACGCCGAGACGGTCGTCGTGAACGGCGTCACCGCCTGGCAGATGCTGCACCGCGCGGCACGGGTCCAGCCGGGCCAGACCATCCTGTTGTTCGGTGCGAACGGCGGTGTCGGCGGAATCCTCATCCAGCTGGCGCGGCTCCACGGCGTCCGGGTCATCGGTGCGGCGTCACCCCGGCATCACGAGGCACTCCGCGCGGCGGGCGTCATCCCCGTCGACTACGCGGACCCCGAGCTCGCGACACGCGTTCGCGAGCTGGCGCCGAACGGGGTCGACGCCGTCTTCGACAACGTCGGCGGCCAGACGACCCGCACGGCCTTCGGACTCCTCGCGCGCGGCGGCACGCTCGTGACCTACTCGATCATCTCAACGGTCGGCGGCACGGGACCGCTGATGGCGCCGTTCCTGCTGGCGATCGGTCAGGCGCTGCTCTGGACGGCCCTCCCGAACGGCCGCAGCTCGACCTTCTACGACCTGTGGGCAGGCCACCGCTTCCGTCCCGCCCGCTTCCGCCGCCACCTGGAGGCCGACCTCGGCGAGGTCTTCCGACTCCTCGAGCACGGCGACATCACCGCGAACATCGCCGCCCGATTCCCCCTGACCGAGATCGTCGCCGCCATGGAGCTCGCCGAGTCGCGGACGCTCAACGGGAAGGTGGTCCTGCACCCGTGAGCCTGCGCCTCACCTCAGCGGCGGAGCGCGGCGGGCAGCACCCGGTCGACGAGCTTGAGCAGCACGGCGAACACGATCGCGACGACGAGCACCATGAGCGCGTTCCGGACGGCACCGTCGAAGCCGAGCTGCGTCGCATCGAGGAAGGGGTAGGGGTACCAGCCGGTAATACCGCCACGGATGAAGGTGAAGACCACCCAGGCGAGCGGCCAGAGGAACGCCCAGGCGACGGTGCTCCAGGTGAAGCGCGGACGCGGACCGAACACGAGCCAGGCGCCGAGCGTGAGCCACGGGGACAGGTAGTGGAACCCGATCGTGATGACGAGCGCCCACCCCGTGAGGTTCACCTGCGGCGCCAGCACCACCGCGTACACGATGCCGGTGATGACGATGCTGAGCAGGGCGTCGAGCCGCGCGACCCGCCAGAGCCGACCGTCACGCAGGGGGTCGATCGCCAGCAGGACGGACACCGCGAGCACGATGAGGTTGCTGAGGATCGTGAACGCACTGAAGATGCGAGCGAAGCGGGTCGCCAGTCCGACGGACATGTCCACGCCACCCGAGCGGGCGTCGGCGCCGCCGGTGATGACGAGGACGATCTGGATGACGAGCGAGGTCGCGATGATCACGGCGATCAGGAGGTACATCACGCGGCTGGCGGTGACGACGGCTGCGGACGGCGCGACCTGCGGGGGATGGACGGTGGTGCTCACCCGCCAACCCTAGCCAGCCCGCCGCACCCCACCTCCCTCAAGCCCTGACGCGTGCGCTTTCAGGCCAGCAGCGGCAGTCGCCCGACGATCCGGTCCACCCGGTTGCGCGGCCCGACCAGCGCGACGGCCAGCGGGGCGAGTTCGTCCGGCGCGGTCGCCGCCACTGCTTCGAGATACTCGTCGTAGACCCGGGTGAGCTGGGCCGCTTCCGGCATGTCGACGACGAGCACGCCATCCGAGCCCGCCGCCTTGGCCCGGATCGCCGCCAGTTGCTCAGCCGGAGCGGACAACACGCTGCACCCGGCCCACGGCAGTCCGGGATGAGCCGAGCCGTCGGCATCGAGGGCGTCCGGCCCGAGGAGTCCCTGCACGCTGGCTCCGATCGCCGCAGCGACGCAGGCCGCCGCATTCACGGCTCGACCGACCGGGAGGTCCTGCTGCACGACGACGACCCATTTCAGCCGGGCGGACCGCGTGGGCGCCGCCGTGTCGATCTCCTCCGGCGCGAAGCCGACGAGCTGTTGTTCCGTCATGTCTCTCCCTGATGTCGTACGTGAATCGACCATCAGGCTATGTCGGGCGGTACCACAGCGAATTCAACCCCGTACATCGTCCGGACGAACTGGCACAATCGACCGCATGGACGAACTTGATACGGCGATCCTGCGCGAACTGCAGCGCGACGCACGGCGCACCAACCGGGACATCGCTGCCGCGGTCGGCGTCTCGCCCACCACCGCGCTCGACCGGACCCGCGGCCTGTACCGCCGCGGCGTCATCCGCGGCGCGCGACTCGACGTCGATCTGCCGTCGCTCGGTCGCTCGGTCCAGGCGCTCATCGCGATCCGGATCCGACCGCCGTCGCGCGTCAACATCGACGCGTTCCGCAGCTGGGCGATCACCCTCCCCGAGACCATCGGCGTCTTCGTCGTCTCCGGGAACGAGGACTTCCTGCTCCAGGTCGCCGTCACCGACAACGACGCGCTCTACGCCTTCGTCATCGACAAGCTCACCGAGCGCGAGGAGGTCGCGGACGTCCGGACGAGCGTCGTCTACGAGCATGTGCGACCGCACGTGGTGATGCCCGCGGAGACGAGGGACTGAGCGACTGTGGCGACAGATCAGCCGACGTGCTCGCCGAGGAACCCACGGACGTCGTCGATCTCGGCCTGGTCGATCCCGTGGGCGAGGCCCGGGTAGGTGCGCTCGGTGAGGGTCGTGTGCAGCGGCAACCACGCTGCGGCGCGCGCGACGGCCGGCGCGGCGATGACGCGGTCCTCGAGACCCCGTCCCCAGAACACCGCGGGTTTCGTCGCTGCCAGCATCTCGTCGCCGGGCTGCGGCGCACTCAGCACGAACCCGGCGAGGATGACCGGCGCCACGACCCGCTCGGGTCGCGTGCGCAGCAGCTGCGAGGCCATGAAGCCGCCCTGCGAGAAGCCGATGGGCACGACGCGCGCCTCGGCCGACACGTGCTCGTCGATCCAGCCCCAGACGGCGTCCGTCGCGCGGGCGATCGGCTCCGGGTCCGGGTTGCCCGGCGTCGTGATCTCGAACCAGGCCGCGCCACCGTGGCCCATCTCGAGCGGCGCGCGCAGCGACACCCAGGGCATGCCGAGCGCGAGCGGCCCGACGAGACCGGTGAGGTCGTGCTCGTTGGAGCCGTAGCCGTGGAGGAGCACCGCGACGACGGGAGCGGACGACGCGGCGTCGGCCCAGTCGGCGGAACGGACGTCGCGCAGTGCGGTGGTCATCGGGACAGCAGCTCCTCGGTCGACAGGTCGGGCAGGGCCACGGTCACGCGGGTCCCCCACGGGTCGGAGACGGTCACGGAACGACCGTCCGCGTCGAAGGGGATCGCGCGGGCGCGCAGCCTCGCGGCCAGCGTATCGAGGTTCGCGAGGTCGGGGACGGTGATCGACACGTCGCCGAGGCCGAGGGCGGCCGCGCGAGGACCGGCGCCCTGGCTGTTCCAGACGTTCATCGCGATGTGGTGGTGGTACCCGCCGGCGGAGGCGAAGATCGCGCCGGGGTACTCGGTCTGCGTCGTCTCGAATCCGAGGGCGTCGACGTAGAAGGCTCGGGCGGTCTGGAGGTCTCCGACCTGCAGGTGCACGTGCCCGACGGCACCGGCCAACGAGGGCCCGGCGCCGAGGGCGTCCTCCGTGAGGTGCCGCTGCAGGTAGGCGTTCGGGTCGAGGTAGGTGGTGGTCATGGCGATCTGGTCGCCCGAGCGCACCCAGCTGCTGCGCGGGCGGTCCGTATACAGCTCGACGCCGTTCCCCTCCGGGTCGGTGAAGTAGAACGCCTCGCTCACGAAGTGGTCGCTCGACCCGACGAACTGTCCGCGGGGGTCCTGCGCGGCCCGATAGACCGTCGCCGAGAGGCTCGACTCGTCCTCGAACAGGAACGCCGTGTGGAACAGGCCGGCCTGCCGCCGGTCGACGGCCGGCAGGTCTGGCGTGTGAACGAGCCGCACGAGCGGGGTGTCGCCACGACCGAGCACCCGGTGCACCTCGCGGTCGCGGCTGCGCTCCTCGAGCGGCTCCATCGCGAAGGCGTTGGCGTAGTAGCCGGACATGAGGTCGAGGTCGCCGACGCGGAGCGTGACCGCGCCCATCGACGTCTCCGGGGCGAGCAGACGCTCGTCGAGCACAGCGGACATTCGGTCTCCGATCGGGTGATGGGGTCGGTACAGGCTACCCCGTTTACTTGTAGATGTAACCAATTGAGTGTCGCCGTATTCCGCGATCGGCCGACACGCCTGTCAAGCCCTTGTCTCGCGCGCGCGAGGGGTGTGGGCTGGAGGACCACAACGAGAAGAGTGCTCACATGACCGATGCCAGCAGCGCGGCCGACCGCAGACGGAGTCGCCGCGGACTTCCTCCCATGAAGACCCTCCTCACCGACCTCCGCGAGGACATCGTCCGCCTCGTCACGGGCGAGATCGCCCTGTTCAAGGCGGAGATGACGAAGAAGGCCAAGGACCTCGGGATCGGCGCGGGGATGCTGGTCGTCGCCCTGGTGCTCGTGCTCTTCGGTTTCGGGACGCTCATCGCGGCCGCCGTCCTCGGACTCGCCACCGTGCTCCCCGCCTGGCTCGCCGCCCTCATCGTCGGCGTCGTCCTCATCCTCGTCGCCGGGATCCTGGCGCTCGTCGGCGTCAAGAAGCTCAAGGCCGGCGCGAAGCCCGTTCCCGAGCGCAGTGTCGAAGCCCTCACCGGCGACCACCTCGCAGATCAGCAGCACGACTCGAAGCACGACACCAAGGAGGCCGCAGCATGAGCGACCAGGATCTCGCCCGCCCCACTCCCCCCGAGGGTGCCGGTCTGAACACCCTGCAGCTCGACGTCGAACAGACGCGCGAACACCTCGCGCAGACGCTCGACCTCCTCTTCCAGAAGTTCGACGTCCGCACCGCCGTGGCCTACCACCTGCGTACCACCGCCATCGTCGTCGCGTCGGTCGCGGTCGTCGGCGCCGGCGTTCTGCTGTGGCGTGCGAACCGAGGGCACCGTGTCTGAGCCCACCAAGGAGGACCGCCTCGAGCGCAGCATGCCAGACGATCCGCGGAACCGCGATGCGGACCACGCGGAAGAGACGATGAACCCCCAGCGCGTCCCCGTCCCCTGGGGCTACGTCCTGAAGCGGACGCTGCACTCCTTCACCTCGAACCAGTGCACCGACCTCGCCGCAGGGCTCACCTACTTCGCGATCCTGTCGCTCTTCCCGGCGGTCCTTGCGCTCGTCTCGATCCTCGGCCTCTTCGGACAGAGCCGCAACGGCACCGACGCCCTGCTCGAGATCGTCGGCAACCTCGCACCGGGCGACAGCCTCGGCTTCCTGACCGACGCGGTGAACCAGTTCGTCGAGTCGCCGGCGATCGGCTTCGCCCTCATCGCCGGTATCGCCGGTGCCGTGTGGTCGGCATCCGGCTACGTGGGCGGTTTCGGTCGCGCGCTCAACCGCATGTACGGGGTCGAGGAGGGTCGCAAGATCTGGTCCCTGCGTCCGACGCAGCTCGGCGTGACCCTCGTCGTCCTACTCGTCATCTCGGTGATCGCGCTCGCACTCATCGTGTCCGGCCCCGTCGCGCAGGCCATCGGACAGGCGGTCGGTCTCGGTGAGACGGGCCTCACCGTCTGGTCGATCGCGAAGTGGCCGGTCATGGCCGCCGCGCTCGTCTTCGTCATCGCCGTGCTGTACACCGCGACGCCGAACATCAAGCCGGAGAAGTTCCGTTGGATCAGCATCGGTGCGCTCGCCGCGCTCCTGATCCTGCTCATCGCCTCGGTCGGGTTCGGGTTCTACATCGCGAACTTCAGCAACTACGACGCCACCTACGGCTCGCTCGCCGGCATCATCATCTTCCTGCTGTGGATCTGGATCGCGAACCTCGCGCTGCTGTTCGGCGCCCAGCTCGACATCGAGATCCAGCGTGGCCGCCAGCTCGCCTCGGGTGTCGCCGCGGAGCAGGAGCTGCAGCTGCCCCTGCGCTCGGACGCCGCGATCAGGGCGCTCGCCGACCGCGACGCGAAGGACGCCCTCGAGGGACGTCGCGTCCGACGTGCAGCGGACCGCACGGACTGACCCAAACAGCCCGCGAACTGTCAGAAGAAGCTAGTCGGACGGCGTCTGACTAGCCGGAAGTGACAGTTCGCGGGCTGCTGTGGGGCGGGACGGGGTTACGGCGTGGGCATACCGCCGTTGACGTTCAGGGTTTCGCCGAGGACGTAGGACGACTCCGCCGACGCGAGGAACACGTAGGCGGGAGCGAGCTCCGCCGGCTGGCCCATGCGTCCGAGTGGGGTGTCCTCGCCGAACTCGGCGATCTTCTCCTGCGGCTGTCCGTCCGACACCTGGAGCGGCGTCCAGATCGGGCCGGGAGCGACCGCGTTGACGCGGATGCCCTTGGGCGCGAGCTGCTGCGCCAGCGCCTTCGTGAAGGCGTTGATGGTCGCCTTCGTGGACGCGTAGTCGACGAGGATGTCCGACGGCGAGTACGCCTGGATCGACGTCGTGTTGATGATGGACGAGCCTGCCGGAAGGTGCGGGAGGGCGGCCTTCGAGAGCCAGAACATCGCGTAGACGTTGGTCTTGAAAGTGTCGTCGAACTGCTCGTCCGTGAGGGTGGTGAGGTCCTCGTTGAACATCTGCTTGCCGCCGTTGTTCACGAGGATGTCGAGTCCTCCGAGGCCCTCGACCGTCTGCGCGACGAGGTCGCGGCAGTAGGACGGGTCGCGCAGGTCGCCCGGCAGGGTGAGGACGGTGGCGCCGGCCTCGCGGACGATGCCGGCGATGCGCTGCGCGTCCTCTTCCTCCTCCGGGAGGTAGGAGAGGGCCACGGAGGCACCCTCGCGGGCGAAGGCGATCGCGGTGGCGGCACCGATACCGGAGTCGCCGCCGGTGATGAGCGCCTTGCGGCCGGTGAGACGACCCGAGCCGCGGTAGCTCTCCTCGCCGAGGTCGGCCTTCGGGTCGAGCTTCGCGTCGAGGCCTGGCTCGGGCTGGTGCTGCTTCTCGGCGGTGATGTGGGCGTAGAGCTTCGCCGGGTCGGTGAAGGTGTACTGGTCGTTGGCCATGGTGATGGTCCTCTCGTTCAGTGTTCGGTCGTGGTCGGACAGGTCGGAATGGTTCAGGTCAGATGCGGTCGGTCGCCGGGTCGGTCGCCGGGTCGGGCCCCGAGGTCGATCGGCGTCCGTAGGAATTGACGGGTCGGCCGGTCGCGAGTCCGTCGAATCGGAAGATGCCGCCGCTGAGCGGTGCATCCACCAGGTCCGCCTCGGTGAGGTTCTCGCGGGCCGTCCCGACGAAGAGCGTCGTGAGCTCGGGCCCGCCGAAGGCCACCGACGTGACGCCCGGGGCCGGCACGCTCAGCTCGTCCTCGACGGTGCCGTCCGGGCTCCACCGGAGCACGCGACCACCGCCGTTGACGCCGTTCCAGAATCGACCGTCGGTGTCGAGCGCGAGGCCGTCGGAGTCGTAGCCGACGAGGAAGGGCTCCAGCGGCCCGAGTCGGCCGTCTTCTCCCGTGCTCGCCCGGTAGACCGTCTTCACGGTGGTGTCGGTCACGTACACGGTACGACCGTCGTCGGACCACTCGAAGCCGTTGGTGACGCCGAAGCCGCCGAGGAGCGTGCGGAGTCCGGTGTCGTCGAGCAGGTACAGGGCGGCATTCGGTTCGCCGGTGGTGACGTTCATGGAGCCGACGAGGAACCGGCCGTACGGGTCGACCTTCGCCTCGTTGCTGCGCAGGCCGGCGTGGACGTGGTCGAGCTTCGCCAGGGTCTCGGCGATGAGCCCGTCGTCGTCGAGGGTGACGATGCGGTCACCGAGTGCGGCGATGTAGCCGCCGGCGGCACGCGGCTGCACGGCGCTCAGCGGCGGTGGGAGCTCGGTGACGCGGTCGTCACTGCCGTCCACGGCGCCGTCCATCCGTCCGCGGTGGAGCGTGCCCGCGGTGATGTCGACCCAGACGACCTCGTCGGTGCGGGCGTCCCACCAGATGCTCTCGACGAGGATCGCGGGGGTGTCTCGGAAGACCTGTGGGTGAACATCCATTGCCTCCACGGTACGGACCCGGACGGGTGTCCCCGCGGGGCTTGCTTTCCCAGCATCCGGCCGGTACCCGCGTGCGTGGGCCCTTCGACACTTCGACAGACTCAGTGCGGCGCAGCTCAGGGACCGGGAGCGCTCAATCCTGCTCGGTGAGCTCCTTGATCGTGAGGGCCGCGTTGATGAGCGCGAGGTGGCTCAGCGCCTGCGGCAGGTTGCCCCAGTGCGCGCCGTCGGCCGGGTCGATCATCTCGGCGAGGATCCCGACGTCGTTGGTCATGCCGACGAGCTCGTCCATGGCCGCGATCGCCTCGTCGTGACGACCGACGCAGGCGAGCGCGGAGGCCCGCCAGAACGCACAGGCGACGAAGGTGTACTCCTCCTGCTGCACCCCCGAGTACCGGTACAGCAGCGCCCCCTCGCCGAGTTCGGCCGCCAGTGCGTCGATCGTCGAGGACATCCGGTCACCGCGGTCGAACCCGCTCATCGCGTGCAGCAGCACGGAGGCGTCGAGGTCGTCGCTCCCGGGGAACATGACGTACGCCCCGCGCTCCTCGTTCCACCCGTGCTCGTCGATCCACTCCCGGATGCGGGTCTGCTCGGTGCGCCAGCGGTCGGCGCTGCCGGCGACCTGCCCGAGCTCCGCCAGGTGCACGGCGTCGCCGAGCGCCTGCCAGCAGCCCATCTTCGACGAGACGTAGTGCTCCTCCTGGGGCAGCTCCCACATGCCGGCGTCGCGGTTCCGCCACAGGTCGCAGGTGCGGTCCGCGACCTCGGCGAGGAGACGGCCGGTCTCGACGTCGAGGACGTTGCCGGCGTCGACGTAGGTGCGGCAGATCGCGAAGAGGTCGCCGTAGACGCCGAGCTGCAGCTGCCCCTGAGCCGGGTTCCCGCTGACCACCGGACCGATGCCGCGCCAGCCGGCGACGTCGTGCTCGACCACACCATCGGGCACGCCGCCCTCGAGGCCGTAGAAGATGTGCAGCTCCGGTCCGTTCTCGCGGATGGTGCGCAGCAGCCACGACACGGCGGCGTGCGTCTCCTCGCGGAGGCCGAAGCGGACGAGGGCGTGCGCGGTGTACGCGAGGTCGCGCACCCAGGCGAAGCGGTAGTCCCAGTTCTTGGCCCCGCGCGGGTTCTCCGGGAGCGAGGTGGTCGCCGCGGCCGCGATGGCACCGGTGGGGCTGAAGATCAGGAGTTTGAGGGCGAGGGCACTGCGCTGCACCTGATCCGCCCAGGGGCCTTCGTAGGAGAAGGCCCGGGACCAGGCGCGCCAGTTGTCGATCGTCCGGTCGATACCCACGTCCACGTTCGCCGGGACCGGCAGATGGATCGGCTCACCGTGGGTGGCGACGATGATCAGCAGGTGACGGGAGTTCTCGGTCGTCGTGAAGCGACCGGAGAGCTCCGTCGGCATGGCCCCGTCGACCTCGACCTCCTCCGGCCCGTACTCGTCGCCGACGACCGCGATCGTCGTCGCGCCGGAGCGGATGATGGGGCCGCGCGTGCTGTCCTCGATCCAGGGCGAGGCCGTCCCCAGTGCGGTCCCGGGCCGGACGCGCCAGGTGAACTCGACACTGCCCGACACCCCGTCGATCCGGCGCGCGAGTTCGGCCCAGGGCAGGCGACCCGCGATGCCCGTGACGAGTGCGTCCGTGATCGTCGCACGCCCGTGCTCGGTCGTGAAGGTCGTGCGCAAGACGTTGGTGCCGGACACGTAGCGTCGCGTGACGGTGTACTCGCCGACCGGCTCGAGCTCGATGCACCCGCCGGAGTCGTCGTCGAGCAGCCGGGCGAACACCGGCATGGAGCCGAGGTCGGGGATCGGCAGCCAGTCGACCTGGCCACGGAGTCCGATGAGGGCGACGGTGCGGCCGTCCCCGATCGGTGCGTACGAACGGAGATCCTCGCCAGCTGCGGTCATGCGATTCACCCTACGAGCCGCACCTCCGAATCGCCGGGGCTGGCGGCCCCGCCACGCGGCTGCTAGCGCGGGACGCCGGGTGCCGGGCGGGCGTCAACCCCTGGAGGCGGATCGCTCGGATCGGCTTGGGTGGACGGACCGCAACCACAGCATGCTGGCACGCACAGCAGCACGGATCCACAGCAGCACAGGGAGGAACACCATGAACCAGCCCGCTCAGCAGCAGCAGCCGCCCGGGACCGAGGGAGCGCTCACGCCGCAGGCCGACCACGGCGAGACCGGCTACCGGGGTTCGGGCAAGCTCGAGGGCAAGGTCGCCATCATCACCGGTGGCGACAGCGGTATCGGCAAGGCCGTCGCGATCGCCTACGCCCGCGAAGGGGCGGAGGTCGTCGTCAGCTACCTCGATGAAGACGAGGACGCGGCCGACACGGTCCGCTGGGTCGAGGAGGCCGGCCGGACCGCCCTCAGCATCGGTGGTGACCTCACGAGCCCAGAGCACTGCCGCGAGATCGTCCGCGCGACGGTCGAACGCTTCGGGAAGGTCGACATCCTGGTGAGCAACGCCGCGTACCAGATGACCCGGGAGAGCCTGGCCGAGATCCCGGACGAGGAGTGGGACCACACGCTCGCCACGAACCTGAGCGCGTTCTTCCACTTGAGCAAGGCGGCCGTCCCCCACATGGCTCCGGGCTCCTCGATCATCGCGACGAGCTCGGTGCAGGCCGACTCGCCGTCGCCGCAGCTCATGCCCTACGCCATGACCAAGGCGGGTCTCGCGAGCATGACCGCGTCGCTCGCGCAGGTGCTCGGTGGTGACGGGATCCGCGTGAACGCCGTCGCGCCCGGTCCGATCTGGACGCCCCTGATCCCGTCGACGATGCCGCCGGAGACGGTCGAGTCGTTCGGGACGGACACCCCGCTCGGGCGTCCGGGCCAGCCTGCCGAGGTCGCTCCGCCCTACGTGCTGCTCGCCTCGGACGAGGGGAGCTACATCTCGGGCGCCGTCATCGCGGTGACCGGCGGCAAGCCGATCCTCTGAGGACCGGGCGCGCCGGGCGCCGCTCAGGCGTCCGGCGACCGCTCCGAGCGTTCGATCTCGGCGTGGATGCGACGCAGCGCGAACAGCAGGTTCTCGCCACCCGCATCCTCCGCCGGGTCGGCGTCGTCCGACTCCCGACCGGCCGCACCGTTCGCGCCCGCGTGGGCCGAGCGCACCGCCCGACGCAGCATCGTCAGCGCCTGGTCGGAGGCACGCAGCGCATCGGAGAGACGCTCGTCGTCGATCGCCGCCTCGACGAGGTCGGCCGAGGCGTCGATCGCATCGGCGAGCGCACTCCGGACGCCCTCGTCGAGGTCGACCGGCACCGGGATCCCCCAGAGCGCCGCACGCAGGGCGTCACCGATCTCCACGACCACCGGCGCGATCCGCTCGAGGGCGGCGAGCGCCCCCTCATCCCCGCGGAAGTCATGCCGGTTCCACCGCGTGCGCGGATTGGCCCGGCGGCTCTCCGCGGCGTCTTTCATCAGCACGCGCGCGGCGTCGACGTCGTGCCGGATGGCGAGCAGCGAGCTGTCCCAAGACGGCGGGTCGTCCGGGGTCGGTGCCGACTCGGATCGGAGGGTGTCCGACATGCTCCGGAGCGCACCGACCATCCGTGACCTCGCGGCCGAGATCCCGGCTGCCGACTCGCGGACGAACAGCGGCGGCATGATGAGCAGGTTCACGAGGAGCCCGACGAGCACGCCGAGGGCCATCTGCACGAGGTAGCCGACCGAGAAGTCGTTGGCGTTCGCTCCGCCGATGATGATGACGAACAGCGCCGCGATGGGGACGTAGTCACGGCCCTGTCCTAGCCCCGGCAGGCCGGCGAGCAGCGTGCCGAGCCCCACCGACAGCGAGACGGACACCCAGCCGGGCGCGGGCGAGATGATGAGCAGCCACGCGAGTCCGATGCCGAGGCCCAGACCGATGAGGGTCTGCAGGCTCGAGCGCACCGAGTCCATGAGCGTCGGTGTGAGGCTCACGAGGGCGCCGAGCGGTGCGTAGTAGGAGAAGTCGCCGAGCTCGCCCGGGAGCAGGCTGCCGAGGAACCAGGCCGCGGTGGCCGCGATGGCCACCTTGAGCGCGAGCATGAGGCGCCACGGACGCAGCGCGGGCATGATCCACGCGCCGACCCGCTGTTTCGGCGTCCGGATGCTCCCTGTGGCGGTCGTGCGCCCGGTCACTTCATCGCCGCTCATCACAGCCGCCATGGTGGTCTGGCCCTGTTGAAGCGTCAACCCCCACGCGCTGATCAGCTCGGCGGCCTAGCGTTGGTCTGGTCATCTCCGATGGCGACAACCAGGAAGGAAGCGAACATGACGAACGCATCTGCATCATCCTCACGTCCCGACGCGGAGGAGATCCCCGACGGATCGGGCTCCGACGGTTCCGAGTCGACTGATGGTGAGGACACGGCGTCGGGCGGCGGCGCCGACGACGAGTAGTCGCCGAACCGACATTCGACCCCGACGGGTGGCGGCGCCGACGACGAGTCGCCGTCGGACGCCGCCCCAGGTCAGCGACTGCGGGTCGCCGTCCGGTTCTCCGCGCTGATCATCCACGCGAACTGCTCCAGCTGCTGGATGATCGCGTGGAGGATGTCCGCGCTCGTCGGGTCCTCATCGTCGACGTCGTCGTGGACCCGACGCATCGTGCCGACGACCGCCTCGAGTCGGACGGTGATCAGGTCGATCGTCTCCGAAGTGTCGATCTCGCCCTGCGGGTACTCGGGCAGCGTCGTGGTCTCGGCGACGATGTCGCTGCGGCCGTCCGGCACGGCGTGCAGGGCACGCATGCGCTCCGCGACGGTGTCGCTGAACTCGCGCGCGGCGTCGATGATCTCGTCGAGCTGCAGGTGCGTGTCGCGGAAGTTGCGTCCGATGACGTTCCAGTGCGCCTGCTTGCCCTGGATCGACAGCTCGATGAGGTCGACGAGGACGGCCTGCATGTTGGCGTCGAGTTCCTTCGACGCGACGAAGCCCTTCTCGGCGTTCTGCCGACGGGTGGGCTTCGGCCCGGATCCTCCGGGAGCCGATCGGGTCGTGCTCTCGGTCTTGCTGGTCTTCTCTGCTGTTGCCATGGTTGGCACCTCCTGCACGGCAGGTTACGCACCGTACCTGTCGATCCCGGGGCCCTTGACATCGACGCCGAAGCGTCCCATCCGTGCCCGCGCGGCCGCCAGCTGGGTTTTCGGAGCCGAGAGTCTTAAGGTGAAGCGACACCGCGATAGACACCGCGTGACGCACAACGAGGAGAGCACGGCCCGCCATGGGAAAACTGATCTACGGTTCTGAGGTCTCGATCACCTTCGAGGACCGGCTGCTTGCGCACCTGCAGTTCGTGATCGGTGCGAAGCTCCGCCGGAACGAGGCCTTCTACTTCGGTTGGAAGGACGACCCGCGCGCCGGCGACGGGCGCAGCGTCATCTGGATCCACCCCTCGGTGCCATTGCGTTTCAAGTACTCGGGCAGTGTCCCGATCGACCTCAACCGCGCGTGGATCGACGCGCTGAACGTCACGGCGAACTCCGCCCACGGCCTCTCGGTCATCGCGGAGCCCGCTCCGAGCCGGACAGGACAAGTCGCATGAGCCGCATGGAGATCGTCTACCAGGGACTTCCGTACTCGATCGCCGTCGAGGATCCGGACGAGTTCCGCGCCGAGGTGCTCGACAGCATCTCCGCCGGACAGTTCCGGTGGCTGCAGGTCGACCGCGGTGAGGGTCAGCTGGAGCCCATCACCATCTTGATCGGCCCCGGGATCGGCATCGCGATGGGCACACCGGACGGTCCTTCCCAGGACACCCCGTCCTCGGCACTCCCCCAGGGACAGGACCCCGACCTGCTGTCCTGACCGCCTCGCCAGCGGAAGCTGGCATAGCGCAGCCGACACCTGGAAATCAACAGTTCAGAGCGACGATTTCAAGTTTCCTACACTTGTTCGGCGGACATTGAAGTGGGTCTCCAGGCTGGCCGCTCGACACCGGCGCATCTCGCCGTGTCGATCGTCGGAGGCCCGAAGAAGGGCACAGCACATGGGCGCGATCGTATACGGCACGGGCGAGAACCGGTTCCACCTCGAAGACCGGATGCTGGCTCACGTCAAGACCATCACCCTCATGAAGCTCCGCCGGAACGAGTCGTTCTCGGTGACCCTGCGCGACACCTCGACGGAGCGCGGCCGCGTCACGCTCTGGCTGCACCCGTCGATCCCGCTGCAGTTCAGCTTCGACTCGGACGAGACGTTCGAGATGGACCGCCCCCTGCTCGAGGACCTCATGCACGGCGCCAACGGCGGCGAGGTCACCGTCCGCGCTGACGCGGACGAACTGGCGTAGCCCTCGGGACCGCTCACGGGTGCCGCACGAAACAGGAGGGACTTCGTGCGGCCCCGTGAGCATCCCGGCCGCCGACGGCTCAGTCGGCGATCGTGAAGCGGACCGCGTGCAGCGCATCGGCCCGTGACGAGCCGCCCACCCGCAGCTCGAACTCGCCCGCTTCGACGACCCGCCGTCCTCTGGCGTCGACGATGGAGCAGTCGGCGACGGGCAGTTCGATCGTGACCGTCGCCGTGTCGCCCGGTTCGATCGCGACCTGACGGAACGTCTTCAGCTCCTGGTCGGCCCAGCTCACCGAGGTGACGAGGTCGCTGACGTACACCTGCACCGTCTCGAGGACGGGACGCGAACCGCTGTTGTGCACCTCGACCTCGGCGCGCAGGGTGTCGCCACGTCCGTGGACGACCTGGTCGAGGCGCGGCTCCCCGTACTCGACGCTCGAGTAGGACAGTCCGTCGCCGAACGCGAACGCAGGCTCCTGGGTGAGGTCGGCGTAGCGGTCGCCGTGCTGTCCGCGGATCTGGTTGTAGTACGTCGGCTGCTGGCCGGCGTGCCGCGCGAAGGAGATCGGTAGGCGACCGGTCGGCTCGATGAGACCGAGCAGGAGTTCCGCGATCGCGCGGCCACCCTGCATGCCGGGGCTCGCCGCCCACACGATCGCGTCGGCGTGCAGCGCGGACGGCGGCAGCACGAGCGGCTTCGAGGCGAGCAGGACCACGACGAGCGGCTTGCCGGTGGCGGCCAGGGCGTCGAGCAGTGCCACCTGTCCGCCGATGAGCTCGAGCGTCGCGGTGGAGCGGCCCTCCCCCACGAGCTCGATGCGGTCGCCCACGACGGCGACGACCACGTCGGCGTCCTGGGCCAGCGCGACGGCTTCCGCGATGAGCGCATCGTCGGGTTCCGCGGGCGTGACGAGCGGTGGACGCGGCTGGCCGTCGGGGAAGGTCGCGCCCGCTGGATCGGGCGAGAGCGTGAGGATGTCGGCTCCGAACGCGGTCGTGACCGTGCTCCCGGCGGGTGCGACCGCACGCAGGCCGTCGACCACGGTGGTGATCATCTCGCGCGGCTGGCCGTCGGGCAGCCAACCGGCCTGGCCGGAGTTGCCCGCCCAGTCGCCGAGCTGCATCTGCGCGTCGTCCGCGAGCGGACCCACGACGGCGATGCGCTGCGGCCCGGCCTCGGACGTCGCGATCGCCCTGCCTGCCTCGTCCGCCCGGTAGCCGCCGGCGAGCGGCAGCACGCCCTCGTTGCGGAGCAGGACGAGGGAACGCCGCGCGGTCTCGAGGTTGAGCTCGGTGTACTCCGGCGAGCCGATCACCGCGAGCTGCTCGGCGGCGTCCGGGTGCCGCGGGCGCTCGAACAGGCCGAGCGCGAACTTCAGGGTGAGGATGCGACGGACCGCGCGATCGAGGTCGGCCTCCTCGAGCAGTCCGCGGTCGAGCGCTTCCAGGGCGCCTTCGAAGAAGCCGGGCGTGGTCATCACCATGTCGTTGCCGGCGCGGATCGCGGCAGCCGAGGCGTGCACGTAATCAGGGCTGACGTGCTGCTCCCACACCATGCGGCCCACGTTGTCCCAGTCGGTGATGAGCGTCCCCTCGTAGCCCCACTCGCCGCGCAGCACGTCGTTGAGCAGCCACTCGTTGACCGTGATCGGCACCCCGTCGATCGACTGGTAGCCGAGCATGAAGCTGGCGCAGCCCTCGCGGGCGACCCGCTCGAAGGGCGGGAGGAACCATGACCGCAGTTTGCGCGGCGAGATGTCGGCCTCGCTCGCGTCGCGCCCGCCCTGCGTCTCGGAGTAACCGGCGAAGTGCTTGGCCGTCGCGAGGATGGCCGTCGGGTCGGACAGGCCGTCGCCCTGGTAGCCGCGCACCATCGCGGACGCGAGCTCGCCGATGAGGAACGGGTCCTCACCGAAGGTCTCGCCGACACGCCCCCAGCGGAGGTCGCGGGCGATGCAGAGCACCGGCGAGAACGTCCAGTGGACACCCGTCGCGGCGACCTCGACGGCCGTGGCCCTGGCGACCCGCTCGAGCAGCTCGGCGTCCCAGCTCGCGGCCATGGCCAGTTGCGTGGGGAAGATCGTCGCGCCGAGGTGGAAGGAGTGACCGTGGATGCAGTCCTCCCCCACGATCAGCGGGATCCGCAGTCGCGTCCGCCCCACGAGTTCATGGGCGACCGCGAGACGCTCCGGTGACGCGTGCAGGATCGAGCCGACGTGCGTCTCGAGCACGTGCGCCTCGATGTCGTCGCGGGCGTCGAGCTGCATCATCTGCCCGACCTTCTCGCGGACGGTCATCCGCTCGACGAGGTCGTCGACGCGGGCTGCAATGGGCAGCGTGGCGTCGAGGTAGCGGGCGTCCTCGAGGTGGCGGGCGGTGTCGGTCTTCATCGTTCGGTGGCTCCAGCGCGTTCGGTGTGGGTCGTGTCGGTGATCGTGGACGGGCCGGTCGTCTCGGTGCGGACGGCGGTGACGCTCGCCCCGGGCTTGATGCCTCGCTTGCGGAGGGCCCTGGCGCGTTCACCCGCCGAGCGGAGCCTCGGGTTCACGTACTCGTCGATCCCGAAGTTGATGAGCGACAGCGCGACACCGAGCAGGGCGATGCAGACACCGGCGGGCACGTACCACCACCAGAAGTCGGGGAACGCACCGTTCTGCTGCGCCCAGAACAGGATGGTGCCCCAGTTGAGGTTCGTGATGGGGATGACGCCGATGAACGCGAGCGTGGTGAGCCCGAGCACTGCAGCGGTGACCGTGCCGACGAAGCTCGAGGCGATGATGGCGGTCAGGTTCGGCAGCATCTCGACGGTGATGATCCGGAAGAGGGACTCCCCGTTCGCCTTCGCCGCCTGGATGAAGTCGCGGTTCCGCAGCGACATCGTCTGCGCGCGGAGCACCCGGCCGCCCCACGCCCACCCGGTGAGCGCCAGGACACCGGCGATGAGGAACAGGCTCGGGTTGTCGTACTGAGAGGCCACGATGATCATGAGCGGGAGACCCGGGATGACGAGGAAGACGTTCGTCAGCGCGGACAGCGACTCGCTCGTGAACCCGGAGACGTACCCGGCGGTGACCCCGATGGCGACGGCGATGATCGTCGCGAAGATCCCAGCCAGGAAGCCGACGAGGAGCACGCCCCTGGTGCCGTAGATGAGCTGGCTCAGGACGTCCTCGCCCATGTGCGTGGTACCCAGCAGGTGCGCGGCCGACGGAGCCTGGCGCAGCGCGGTGAAGTCCTTCTCGAGCGGGCCGTAGGGCGCGATGAGGTCGCCGAAGACCGCGACGAGGACGAAGAACCCGAGGATGCAGAGCCCCGCGATCGACTTGCCGTTCCGGAACATCGCGAACGACGACGCGAACCGGGCGGCGAACGAGCGACCAGCGGGCGTCGGCTTGGGCGCCTCGGCGGTGGCGAGGGCCTCGGTGGTGGGGATGGTCATGTCAGGACTCCATCTGGCGGGTGCGGGGGTCGAGCACCGCGTAGGCGACGTCGGCCAGGATGTTCGCGACGAGGACGGTGAGCGTGATGACGAGGAAGAGCCCCTGCATGAGCGGGTAGTCCTTCGCCGTCGTGGCGTCGAGCAGGAGCTTGCCGACGCCCGGGTAGGAGAAGACCATCTCCATGACGATCGTGCCGCCGACGATGAAGCCGAGCGACAGGGCGAAGCTCGACAGCTGCGGCAGCATGGCGTTGCGCGCCGCGTAGTCGACGAGCACCCGGCGGGTCGGCAACCCCTTCGCCTGCGCGACGGTCACGTAGTCCTCGTCGAGGACGGTGACCATCATGTTGCGCATGCCGAGGATCCAACCGCCGAGTGAGGCGAGCACGATCGTCGCCGCCGGGAGGAAGCCGTGCGCGATCACCTGGCCGATGAAGTCGAGCGTGAACTCGGGCCTCGACCCCTTGCCGTAGGCGTGGGAGGCGGGGAACCAGCCGAGGAGGGTGGAGAACACCGCGATCGCGATGAGGCCCATCCAGAAGTACGGCACCGTCGAGAAGAAGGTGGACAGCGGGACGATGAAGTCCGCCTTGCTGCCGCGTCGCCACCCGATGAGGGCGCCGATGGACGTGCCGAGGACGAACGACAGGATCGTCGCGATCCCGACGAGGCCCACGGTCCAGGGCAGAGCGGCGGCGATCACGTCCGTGACCGGGGCGAGGCCCTTCGAGAAGGACCGTCCGAGGTCGCCCGAGAAGAGCAACCGCCAGTAGTCGAGGTACTGCTCGAGCATCGACCTGTCGGCGTCGAGTCCGAACAGGGTGCGGAGCGAGTCCGCCGCCTCGGGGCTGATGCGGCCCTGGTTCTTCGCGATGTACGCCGAGACCGGGTCGCCCTTGAGCATCCGTGGCAGGAAGAAGTTGATCGTGATCGCGGCCCACGCGGTGAACGCGTAGAAGGCGGCGCGACGGAGGAAGAAGGTCATGCGATGGTCTCCGTTCCCGCGAAGTGGCGGTCGGGGTCGGGCGACGCGTTGCGGAGGGCGAGCGTGTAGGGGTGCTGCGGGCGGAGGATCACATCGTCGGCCGGGCCCCGCTCGACCACCTCGCCGTGGTGCAGGACCATGATCTCGTCGCTGAAGTGCCGCGCGGTCGCGAGGTCGTGCGTGATGTAGAGCACGCCGAGTTGCGACTCGCGCTGCAGCTCGGCCAGGAGGTTGAGGACACCCAGCCGGATGGAGACGTCGAGCATCGAGACGGGCTCGTCGGCGATGAGGAGGGACGGACGCGACGCGAGCGCGCGGGCGATGGCGACCCGCTGGCGCTGACCGCCGGACAGTTCGTGGGGCCGACGGTCGATCGTGCCGGCCGGGTCGAGCTGCACGCGCTCGAGGAGGCGGTGCACCTCGTCCTCCACCTCGGCCTCGGGGACGACGTGGTCGAGGCGCAGCGGTCGCTCCAGGTGGTGGCGGATCGTGTGCGACGGGTTCAGCGAGGCGAACGGGTCCTGGAAGACCATGCGGACCTGCTGGCGGTAGCGGCGGAGTGCACGACCACGACGCGGGATGGCCTTGCCGTCGAGCAGGATGTCGCCGCTCGTCGCCCGTTCCAACTGGGTGAGGATCTTCGCGATGGTCGACTTGCCACTGCCGGACTGACCGACGAGGGCGAGCGTCTGGCCGGACCGCAGGGTGAAGCTGACGTCGTCGAGCGCGAGCATGTGGCCGGAACCACGGACCCGGTAGCGCTTCGAGACGTGCGAGAACTCGAGGGTGGTCATGCGGTCACTCCTGCCTGGGTGGCCGACGTGGCGGCACCGGTTCCACGGACGAAGTCGCCGCGCTCGCCAGTGAGGCTCGGGAAGGACGCGAGCAGCTTCCGCGTGTACGGGTCCTTCGCCTGTCGGTAGATGCGTTCCGCCGTGTCGATCTCGACGAGCCGGCCGGCACGCATGACGGCGATGCGGTCGGAGATCTCGAGGAGCAGCGGGAGGTCGTGGGTGATGAAGATGACCGAGAAGCCGAACTCGGTGCGGAGCTCGGAGATCTGTTGGAGGATCTCGCGCTGCACGAGCACGTCGAGCGCGGTGGTCGGCTCGTCCATGATCATCAACTGCGGCTTCAGGGCGAGCGCCATCGCGATCATGACCCGCTGACGCATGCCGCCGGAGAGCTCGTGGGGGTAGGACTTCAGGCGGTCGCGGCCGACCCCGACGATGTCGAGCAGCTTGCCCGCCTCCTCACGGCGTTCGGCGCGTGACATGCCTCGGCGGTGCGTGGTGAAGACGTCGTCGAGCTGCCGCCCGATGGAGGTGACCGGGTTGAGGGCGTTCATCGCTCCCTGGAACACCATGGAGGCCTTGTCCCAGCGGAACGCGCGCATCTCCTCCTCGCCGAGCCGGCCGAGGTCGATGTCCTCGCCGGACTCGTCGTGGAAGACGGCGGTCCCGCCCGTGATGACCGCCGGTGGTTTGAGGAGCCGTTGCAGGCCGTAGGCGAGGGTGGTCTTCCCACAGCCGGACTCGCCGGCCAGGCCGAGGATCTCGCCGCGGCGGAGGGTGAGCGAGACATCGCGCACGGCTTCGACGGGTGGTTCCACGTCGTAGGTGACGCTGAAGGAGGACACCGTCAGCAGGTCGTCGTTGGTCACTGCATGAGTCCGTTCTGTGCTGATGAAGAGCGGCGCCGGACCGTCAGCAGGTCGTCGTTGGTCACTGCATGAGTCCGTTCTGTGCTGATCGCGGTGCATGCCGTTGCGCATGCGGGAGGTGACGGGCGGGGCGGATGAGCGCCCCGCCCGTCGGTGTGGTGCCCGTGTCTACTTCGCGGCTTTGAGCTGCGTGAGGATGTAGACCGCGGTCGGCTGCGTCGGGTCGGCGGGCGCGTAGGGGTCGTCCTCGCTCGGCCATCCGGTGTAGTTCCGCGTGTTGTACGAACCGATGAACGGGCGCGTGCCGATCGGCATGGCCGGGACGTCGGACACGAACAGCTTCTGCACGGTCTCGAGCGCGGCTGCGCGCGTGGCGTCGTCCGTCGCGTTGGCGTAGGCGGCGAGCGCCGCGGTGGCCTCCGGGCTGTCGTACCGACCGAAGTTGAAGTCGGCCGCCTCACCCTCGGCGACGAGCCAGCGGCCGTCCATGATGTCGGAGTACAGGTCGTACGGCGTCGCGCCGGTGTCGGTCCAGTGCAGGATCGCCTGGAAGTCGCCGTCCGACTTCGCCGCCCACCAGGTGTCCTGGTCGGGGGTGTCGACCGTGGCGGTGACGCCCAGCGTCTTGACCGAGTCGGCGATGAGGCTGATGCCGGTCACGTAGTCGTTCCAGCCCTGCGGCACCGACAGCGTGAAGGTGACGGCCTCGCCGGACGGGTCGGTGAGGACGTCGTCCTCCCAGGTGTAGCCGGCGTCGGTGAGGACCTGCTTCGCGGCCTTCGCGTCGACGGTGTAGTCCTCGCCCTCGAACTCGGAGGCGATGAACGCGTCGCCCGCCGGGGTCGGGAGACCGGTCACCGAGCTGAGCTCGGGGACGCCGCCCTCACGGGCGATCTGCTGGTGCTGCTCGCGGTCGATGACGAGGTTCACCGCCTGGCGGAACGCGGGGTCGTTGAACGGCTTCGTCTGCGTGTTCACGAACATCGCGTCGACGGCGAGACCGGCGGCCGCCCAGTAGACGTTGTGTTCCTTGTCCTTGTCGAGGTACGCGGACTGCACGTTCGGGATGAAGGCCTGCGCCCAGTCGGCGTCGCCGTTCGCGAGCGCGGTGGTGAGGGCCGTGTTGTCGTTGTACGACACGTAGTAGAGCGTCGGCACGGCCGGCTGCTCACCCCAGTAGTCGTCGCGGGCGGAGAGTTCGACGCTCTCGGTGCTGAAGCTCGTCAGCGTGTACGGACCGGTGCCGACGGGCTCCGGGTTCTCGAAGGTGGCGGGGTCGTCGACGGACTCCCACACGTGCTTCGGGACGATCTGCTTGAGGAGCACCTTGTCCTGCTTCACGAACATGGGGTTCGTGAACGACAGGGTGACGGTGTCGCCCTCGGTCGCGACCGTGGTGAGGCCGAGGGCCGAGTTGTCGAGTTCGGGGTGGTCGATGAACTGCTGGAAGGTGAACGCGATGTCGTCGGCGCTGAACGCCTCGCCGTCGTTCCAGGTGACGCCGTCGCGGGCGGTCAGCGCGACGGAGGTGTAGTCGTCGGACCAGGCGATCTCGGAGGCGAGCCACGGCTTCACCTCGGCGCTCGGGTCGACGAGGTTGACGATCGCGAGCGGCTCCAGGATCGCGTTGATGTAGCCGAGCTTCATCGCGGACGAGTCGCCGACGTAGGGGTTGTTGGATTCGGTGGCGATCGAGCCGTCCGGCTTCGCGATCGTCAGGGCGGCGCCGCTCTCGGGTCCGTCGCTCGACCCGCCGCCACCGGTGCATCCGGTGAGCAGCAGGGCTGTGGCCGCGAACGCGGCCAGCAGTGGGGTTCTCAGCTTCATCGCTTTCTCCTCTTGGGTGTGCGCTGCGGCAGTGCGGCGCAAGTCGGGATTCGGTGATAACTTACTGACCATTCAGTAAGTTGGCAAGCGCGGTAGTGTCGGGCGCATCGAGGCCCCCGCGGAACGGACACCATGAGCACGGTGAAACGACAGAACACGGTGAAACGACCAGCCCAGCCACGCCCGGCGACCGTGGCGAGGCGAGCCGAGGTCGTCCGCTCGGCGCTCGACGTCTTCGGCGCCAAGGGGTACGCGAACGGAACCCTCATCGACATCGCCGAGCTCGTCGACATGACGCCGGCGGGCATCCTGCACCACTTCGGGTCGAAGGACCAGCTCCTCCTCGAGGTGCTCAGCTACCGCGACGCGACGGACGTCCAGGACCTCGACGACCAGCACATCCCCGGCGGTATCGACCTGTTCAAGCACCTGATCCGCACCGCCGCCGCGAACGCGCAGCGTGCCGGGATCGTGCAGGCGTTCGTCGTCCTGTCGGCGGAGTCGGTGACCGAGGACCACCCGGCCAGGCACTACTTCGACGACCGCTACCGGACCCTCCGGCGTGAGATCGCGGAGGCGTTCGAGGTGGTGTGCGCCGAGCGGGGCGTGGATGCGCCCGAGACGATCCACCGTGCGGCGGCGTCGATCCTGGCGGTCATGGACGGCCTGCAGGTGCAGTGGCTCATCGACCCTGCGGACGTCGACCTCGCCGAGACGAGCGAGTACGCGATCCGGGTCATCGTCGAGTCGGTGCTCGGGCCGGGCGCACTGGACGGCTGAGTCGCCCGAATCGGTCGGTTTTCGGGCTGATTTCGAGCGCTTTTGGGCGACTCACTGGGCCGAGCAGGATTCGAGAAGCGCCGTGGGGCTCGCAGGGCTACCGTGAGAGGCGGACCACAGCCCCGAACGGAAGGACGCCGACATGGCCGAGAAGCAGTCGAGCACGAAGAGCGGATTCAGCGCCGAGGAACGCGCGGCGATGAAGGAGCGCGCCAAGGAGCTGAAGGCGGCCGCGAGTCGCGAGGAGGCCCTGCAGGCCGTCGTCGACGCGATCGCCGAGATGGAGGACGCGGACCGCGCCATCGCCGAGCCGTTGCACGAACTGATCATGGGTGGCGACTCCGGCCTCGCGGCCAAGACCTGGTACGGCATGCCCGCCTACGTCGGCGCCGACGGCAAGGCGGTCGTGTTCTTCCAGGCGGCGGCGAAGTTCAAGGCGCGCTACGCGACCATCGGATTCAACGACTCCGCGAAGCTCGACGACGGCGACCTGTGGCCGACTGCGTTCGGGGTCACCGCGTGGAACGACGCCGTCGCGAAGCGTGTCGCAGACCTGCTCGCCCGGGCGGTCTGACCCCGCCCGGTCGCTTGTCGAGTGCCCTCGCCCGGTCCCTGAGCCTGCAGAAGGGCACACGGACCCGCCAATCGGGCACCCTTTCCCCGGTCCCGGAGCCCGTCGAAGGGTCCACGGACACCCTCACGAATCCGGCGCCCTTCCACCGGTCCCTGAGCCTGTCGAAGGGCCCACGAGGGACCTCCTGCTCCGCTGATCTTCTCCCGGTCCCTGAGCCTGTCGAAGGGCCCACGAGGGGACCTCCTGCTCCGGTGATCTTCTCCCGGTCCCTGAGCCTGCCGAGGGGCACACGGGGAACCCCACGAGTCCGGCGCCCTTCCACCGGTCCCTGACCCTGTCGAAGGGCACACGAGGAAACCTCGCCAATCCGGCGGCCCCCTTCCGGCCCCTGAGTCTGTCCAAGGGCCCACTAGGGACCTTCTGCTCCGGAGATCTTCTCCCGGTCCCTGAGCCTGCCGAGGGGCCCAAGAGGAAACCTCGCCAATCCGGCGGACCCCTTCCGGTCCCTGAGCCTGTCGAAGGGCACACGAGGGGACCTCCTGCTCCGGTGATCTTCTCCCGGTCCCTGAGCTTGTCGAAGGGCACACAAGGATGTTCCCCAACCAGCCCGACTCGGCATCTGGAATGTCAGTGGTCCATGGTGGACTGGTTCCATGACCGAGACCACCCTCACCGCGATCCGCGCGAGCGACGAGTACGCCGCGCGGCTCGAGGAGTTCTCGGACGAGTGGGCTGAGATCCACCGGCAACAGGCCTTCCTGGACGCCCGGAAGGCGCGCCTCCTGGCCCGCTCCGCCGCCTATGCCGATGCCTTCGCGGACGCCACGGTCCCGGCGATCTTCCCGCCGGCTGAACGTCAGGCGCTCTCACGCCGGTCAACGTGTGCGGCCCTCGCGATGGCGACCCGGATGCCGGAGCGGACGGTCCAGCTTGCGACGAACGACGCCGAACGTCTGGTGAATGACGCACCGGCTGTGCTGGCGTCGCTGGAGGCCGGCCGGATCTCGGCGCGGCATGCGCAGGTGATCACCGACCAGCTCTGCGACGTCCCGGCTGCCGGGCGGGCGGTGTTCCTCGACAAGGTCCTCGTCGTCGCCGAGCGCACCACGGCCGCTGGGCTCCGCACGAGCGCCCGCGTCCTGCGCGAGCGTCTCCACCCAGAATCGATCACCGCCCGAGCGGTCCGCTCGGAAGCCGACCGCCGCGTCGAGTTCGAACCGGCCGCTGACGGCATGGCGTGGGTGCACCTGTTCACGACGGCACCGATCGCGCAGGGCATCATCGAGCGCGTCGAAGCCGCCGCGGCCGAGTCGCGCGCTGCGGGCGACACGCGCACGTGCGCCCAACTGCAGGCCGACGCCCTGGCAGCCCTCGCGCTCACCGGCGTCACACCTGACGACGTCATGTCGAACCCGGTGCTCCCGCACCCGATCGAGGTGCAGGAACACATCAAGCCCACCGTGCAGATCACCGTCCCGGCGCTGAGCATGGCCGGCGTGAGCGACGCACCCGGCATGCTCGACGGCTACGGTCCGATCGACCCGGAGACCGCAGCACGTATCGCAGTGAACGCACCGAGCTTCACCCGGATCCTCGTCCAGCCGGAAACCGGCGCGGTGCTCTCCGTCGGACGCAGCCAGTACCGGGTCCCGGCCGACCTGCAACGCGCGGTCCGCCTGCGAGACGGCACCTGCCGGGCACCGGGCTGCGGCAGGCGAGCACGGGCCTGCGACCTCGACCACTCGGTCGCCTGGGAGGACGGCGGGACGACGGATGTCGGTAACCTCGCGTGTCTGTGTCGACATCATCACCGGATGAAGCATCTGCCCGGATGGAACCTCGACCACGGACCCGGCGGCGTCCTCGACTGGACGACACCCGACGGGAAGCAGTATCGGACCGAACCCGATCCCGCGCCCTTCTGACCAGTTTCGGTCCCTGAGCCTGTCGAAGGGTTCCTCGTGGGCACTTCGACAAGCTCAGTGACCGGGAGAGGTGTGCCCGAGATGATGAGCCGTCCTCGTGGGCACTCCGACAAGCTCAGTGACCGGAAGAGGTGTGCCCGAGATGATGAGGCGTCCTCGTGGGCACTCCGACAAGCTCAGTGACCGGGAGAAGTGCGCCTGGACCATTTCGGTCCCTGAGCCTGTCGAAGGGCAGCCGTGGCGCGCAACCTCGGTCAGCGGAAGAGGTTCACCCGGATGAACCCGGTCCCTGAGCCTGTCGAAGGGCAGCCGAGCCCAGGCACGTCGGTCGACGGGGAAGGTGCATGCGGGAGACTTCCAGCTTCTTCCTCACCTCCCGGGCAACGCCAGCCCGGTCGGTCGCCCTGACACCGCGAGCAAGAGGTCGAGCGCCGATCCCCGGACCTCGTCGCCCGCACCCCAGCTCACCCCGGCGTCCTCGGCGACGAGCCGGACGCCCCGGACGCGTTCCTTGCCGCCGCCCATCGAGACGCCGGTCCGGAGCTGGTACTCCAACGCCACCAGGACCGCGGCTATCGGGTAGTCCGCGCTGATGCCGAGCGGCCGACGGACGTCCTCGCCGTGCACGATGGCCTCGACGAGCCTGGTCGCGAGGTTCGCCGGCGGGGTGCGCCTCAGCTCGGTGGCGTCCGCCAGGGCGCGGAGCGTCTCCTGCGGATCGTTCCGCCGCTCCCGCTCGACCCCGCGTTCATTGTCGAGGTCGAAATCGAACCGCGCGGCGATGAGTCGTCGGGCGAATCCCAGCCGCGTCGTCTTCGCCGAATCGACGAGATGGGCGACGACGTCATGCACATCCCATCCGGTGCAGAGCGACGGCCTCCCCCACTGCTCGTCGCTCAGCACCGACAGGTCCGCGACGAGCCGCCGACGCTCCTCGTGGACGACCGGCCACACGGTCCCCGGTGACACCCTCATCCGCGCCGGTCCCCCATCATCAGCGGTAGTGCTGCTCGCCCCGGGCGGCCTTCTCGACCACGTCCGCGATGCGCGCGGCCCTGATCGCGGGCGTCTTGATGTTGCTCAGGCGGAAGAAGACACGGAAGCGGTCGGTGCGACCGAGGGTCGCGAAGTAGGCCGCCGCCTCGGGGTTCGCTTCGAGCGCCGCCTGCAGATCATCCGGTGCGACGGCGTCCTTCTGCCGGTACGCCACGTCCCACCGCCCGTCGGCCTTGGCGCGTTCGATCTCCGCGAGCCCACCGGGACGCATCCGCCCCTCCTCGATGAGGCGGGCGACGTGCTCCCGGTTGATCTGCGACCACGGGCTGCTCTTCCGCCGCGGGGTGAACGCCTGCAGCGTGTAGTCGTCGTCGAACCGTTTGCTCTGTCCGTCGATCCATCCGTAGCAGAGGGCGACGTCCAGTGCCTCCGACCAGGTGATCCCCGACGCCTTCGAGGTCTTCTTCCGCAGCTTCAACCGCACGCCTGCGTCGCTCGGCGCGCCAGCGAGGTAGGCCTCCCACTCATCGAGCGTGAGGTCCAGGATCGGTTTCTCCTCGAAGCTCGCCACGTGAGCGAGCGTAGCGCGCACAGGCGACGCAGCCCAGACCTCGACGCAGCCCAGACCCCGGTGCAGCTCAGACCCCGGTGCCGTCCGGACCGCCACCCAGGACTGGATAGGGTCGAAGCATGCTGATGAACGACGAGACGCTGTCGCGCGCCGCCGACACCCTGCGAGCCTGGGCCCTCGACGAGGACCTCAAAGCGCGAGTCCTCGCCCACCCGGAGGCCGCCGCCGTCGCCAAGCGGGCCGCCCTGCGATACATCGCCGGCGAGGACGCGGCCTCGGCCTTGCGGCTCCTCGAAGCGAACACCGATCGTGGACACCGCTGGAGCATCGAGCTCGTCGGCGAGTCGGTCCGCGACGCACGTGTCGCCGACGAACAGACCGCGGAGTTCATCGACCTCGCCCGCCGGATCAGCGAATCCGACCAGACCGCGACGATCTCGCTCGACCTCTCCCACATCGGTTCCGTCGTCTCCCCCGAGCTCGGCCTGCGCAACGGCCTGGCGCTCGCACAGGCGGCCCGGGACGCCGACACCTCGCTCATGATCTCCGCTGAAGGCTCCGACCGCACGGACCTGGTGCTGTCGCTCTTCGAGCAGATCGCCGACCGGTTCCCGGAGACCGGCATCACCCTGCAGGCGAGACTGCACCGCACCCCCGCGGACCTCGACCGCGTGCTGCATCGGCCCGGGCCGATCCGTGTCGTCAAGGGCGCCTTCCTCGAATCGACCGAGGTGGCCTACCCCCGCGACTCCGCGCCGATGACCGCCGCCTACATCAGCATGGTCACACGACTCGTTGGGTCGGGTCACCGGGTCAACATCGCTACCCACGACGCGAACCTCGTCGCCGCACTCGAGGGCGCGCTCGGCGACGACCTCCGCCAGCCGCACGTGGAGTTCGAGATGCTGCAGGGACTCGGCACCGAACTGCTCGACGACCTCCACCGCCGCGGGTTCGTAACGCGCGAGTACCTCGTCTACGGACCCGAGTGGTGGCTCTACGTCCTCAACCGGATCGCCGAGCACCCCGAGCGGGTCATCGAGGCGATCGCGGACATCGGCCCGATCGCGCTCCTCGCCTGATCAGCCGAGCGGGTCGGACTCCACGCGGTGGAAGTTGCGGTTCTGGTAGACGAGCGCCGGCGCGTCGGTGCCGGGCGGGATGACCTCCAGCACCTCGGCGATGACGAGCATCGAGCTGCCGGCCGGGACCGTCTGCACGATCCGGCAGCGCAGTGCCGCACGGGCACTCGGCAGGTAGGGCTCGCCGGTCGCGAGTCGCTCCCAGTGCTGTTCCGGGGTGAAGCGCGGCTCCCCCGTCTTGGCGAACGCCTTCGCGACCTCCAGGTGGTGGTCGGCCAGGAGGTGGACGACGACCGTCCCCGCACTGAGCAGTCCGCCCGCGGACCCCGTGGCCCGCGTGACCGAGAAGGACAGCATCGGCGGGTCGACGGCCACCGACGCGACCGATGACGCCGTCAACCCGACGTCTCCACGATCGGTCGAGGCACTGATCAGCGCGACGCCCGCCGGGTGGTCACGGAACGCCGTCTTGAACCCGTCGACGGTCGCTGCGCGGGCGAGGGCATCGGGATCAGCGGACGGCGTGGTGGGAATGGTCATGCTTCAACCGTAGAACCTCAATCGGTCTTGAGGTCAACTCAAGGAGCAGCGATCTCCGGCTACTCGAACATCTCCGCGAGGAGCTCGTGCGGGTCGCCGTCGACCCGGTGCTTCGAGCGACCCTCGGGCCAGAACGTGACCCCGTCGTCGTCCCAGCACGGCACGACGTGGAGATGGAGGTGGGGGACGCTCTGCCCGGCATCGGCACCGGACGCACTCAGCACGACGACCCCGGTCGCGCCGAGCGCCGCCCGCATCGCGCGTCCCACCCGCTGAGCGAGGGCGGTCGTCGCCTGCAGGGCTCGCGGATCGGCGTCGAGCAGGCCGACGCTGTGCGCCCGCGGCACCACCAGGGTGTGGCCGGGCGCGAGCTCCGACTCGGGCAACGGCCGGAAAGCGACCGCCTCGTCCTCGCGTTCCACCCAGGTGACGTCGGCGGGCTCGTCACGCAGGATGCGGCAGAAGGTGCAGGTTTCGGGCATCGTCCCATTCTCGGGGCTCACCGCGGGCGCGTCGATCTCCTCAGGACACGCGGTCGCGCGCACCCCGGATCAGGCGCGGGCCGACGATCCACACCAGCCCGATGACGACGACCACGACCCCACCCGCCCACAAGCCGACCGCGGGCGACACGACGAAGTCGAAGACGAACAGGACGATCCCCGCGAACAGCAGCGACGCCGCCCCGAGACACACCATGAGGATGCTGCTGGACAGCCGCACCAGCTGTGGCTTCGCCAGCTGCCGGAACACCAACCGGTGCATGATCACCGGGGCGAGCGCGAGGAGCGTGACCGTCACTGCCAGGACCACGAGGACGAGGTACAGCACATGATCGAATCCACTGAGCTCGGTGAACCGCGGCTGGAACGGCAGCGTCAGCAGGAAGCCCGCGAGGATCTGCGTGCCCGTCTGCAGGACACGGAACTCCTGCAGCAGCTCCGACCAGTTGCGGTCGGATCGCTCGTTCAGCGTCTCGTCTCGCCCGTCCCCGGGCAGGGCGTCGGCCGGATCACTTGCGGCGGGCATGACCGGACACCGTCAGCGGGCGAGCTTGCGCGCCACCGCGACCACCGGCACGGCGACGACGAGGACCGACGCCGCCCGCGCGAACAACGATCGCTTCGGGAACTCGGCGCGCTTCCGATCTTCGGCCGTCGGCTCGGCCGCCTCGACCAGGTGGGTGCCGCCGGCGCCGCCCTCGGCGAGGTGGGCGAGTCGGCGCAGCGTCTCGATGTTGCGGATGTGCAGCCCGATGTCGAGGAGCCAGACCGGGATCAGCGCACCAGGGCCTGTGACGGCGTGCTCATGCAGGTGGACGATGCACCCGCGCTCGTGCGGCTCGACTTCGACCGCGACGCGGGCCTCACCGAGCGGCCACCCCTTCGGCTGGATGACGAACCGGTGCGGAGCATCCCACTGGAGCACGGTCGTCTCGTCGTTCAGCACCGCCGGCCAGACACCGAAGGAGTGGTGCAGCTTCCCGCCCACGTGTGGCCACCGGTCACCGACGTCGCGCATGCGGGACGCGCCGACCACCCACGCCGGGAAAAGCCAGCCGTCGGCGAGGACGGCGAAGACACGGTCGGGCGGGCAGTCGAGGATCCGAGTGGTGTGGGACACGGTGGTGTTCCTTTCGCTGGAGCAGGGACGAGGTCAGGAGGTCGGACGCGGTCGGTCGGGCGCGAGCGACGGCATGCGGTCGCGGCCAAAGACCGAGCGGAGGGCGCTGCGGGCGGCGTGCCAGCCGGCGAGACCGTGGACGCCAGGGCCGGGCGGAGTCGACGAGGAGCAGAGGAAGATCCCCGGTGTCGGTGTCCGCCACGGGTCGTTCGAGAGCACGGGACGCGCGACGAGCTGCGCGAAGCTCGCAGCGCCGGCCGCGATGTCGCCGAGCACGTAGTTCGGGTTGTACCGCGCCATGTCGCGGGCGGTCATCGACGCCGACGTCAGGATCACGTCACGGAACCCGGGCGCGAACCGCTCGATCTGCCGGGTGATCGCCTCGGTCTGATCGAGACCGGACCCGCTCGGCACGTGCGTGTACGCCCAGAGGACCTGAGCGTCACCAGGAGCGCGACCAGGATCGCCGACGTCGGGCTGCGAGACGAGGACGTAGGGCGACTCGCTGTGCCGACCGCGGGCGACGTCGCGCTCGGCCGCGGCGATCTCCGGGCGGGTGCCGCCGAGGTGGAGCGTGCCGGCCCGGGCCAGTTCCGGGTTCGTCCACGGGACGGGGCCCGAGAGCGCGAAGTCGACCTTGGCCACGCCGTCGCCGTAGCGGAACCGGGAGAGACGACGGAGGTACGCGTCGGGCAGTCGGCTGCCCGCGATCTCGGCGAGCGCCTTCGGCGTCGTGTCGAACAGGACGGCGCGGGCGGACGGCAGTTCGTCGATGGAGCGCACCTCGGTTCCGATGACGATCTCACCGCCGTGGGCCAGCAGGTCGGCCGCGAGCGCGTCGACGATCGCCTGGCTGCCGCCGACGGGGATGGGCCAACCGCGGGCGTGCGCATACGCGCCGAGCGACAGGGCGGCGGCCGAGGTGGACAGGCTCGGCATCGGCCGGATGGAGTGGGCGGCAACACCGCTGAGCATCGCCGGAGCGGTCTCCTCACGGAACCGGAGGTTCCAGGCGGGACTGCCCTGCTCGAGCGCGCGGAGGCCGAAGCGCGCGACCGTGACCGGGTGGCGCGGCACCTGCAGGAGCTTGCCACCGGTGAACTGCGAGACGCGGTCGGCGTCGGCGGCGAGCGGGCCCATGAGCGAGCGCCAGGCCTCGCCGTCGCGTCCGAGGGCGTCGGCCGTGCGGTCGATGTCGCGGTAGGCGATCCCGGCCCGGCCACCGTCGAGCGGGTGGGCGTAGGAGATCTCCGGCACGACGAGGTCGATACGGCGCTCGAGGCCGAAGGACCGGAAGAACCCGGAGGCGAGTGCCATCGGGTGGACTGCGGAGCAGATGTCGTGGTGGAAGCCGGGCAACGTCAGCTCGGCGGTCCTGGCACCACCACCGATCGTGTCGCCCCGCTCGACCACCTGCACGTGCAGGCCGGCCCTGGCGAGGGTCACCGCGGCCGCAAGCCCGTTGGGACCCGCGCCGACGACCACCGCGTCGAACTGCTCGCGCCGCGCCATCGTGCTCAGCGCCGCTTCGCCGCGCCGGCCACCAGGGCGACACCCGCTGCGAGGGTGCCGGCGGCGGTCGCGTACACGGCCCGCCGGTGGCGGATCGCCCAGGTCTGCGGGCTCCACGAGTGGGCCTTGTCGCTGAACACGCCACGAGCGCCGTGGTCACCGGGGGCGGGCGTGTAGACGTTGTCGGGCATGCGCGGGTCGTGCTTGTCCGGCGCGAGCTGGCCGGAGTACCCGGTCCTGGCGAGGAACCAGTCGAGGAATCCTCCGGCGAAGCGGTCGCCGAGGATCGTGCCGACGGTGGACTCCCCCACCCAAGTGCGTCGCCTCGGTCGGTCTGCGACGTCGGCGATGGCGGTCGCACCGACCTCGGGCTGGTAGATCGGCGGCACCGGCTGCGGGTGCTCGGGCAGCTGCGACTTCACCCAGCTGAACTGGATGGTGTTGAGCGCCGGCATGTCCACGGTCGAGAGCTTGACGTTGCTGCCGTCGTGGAGCAGTTCGGCGGTCACCGACTCCGTGAAGCCTCGGGCGCCGAACTTGGACCCGCAGTACGCGGCCTGCAGCGGGATGCCGCGGTGGGCGAGGGCGGAACCGACCTGGATCAGGTGTCCACGATCGCGCGGCGTCATTCGCGAGAGGGCGGCCCTGGTGCCGTTGACGAAGCCGAAGAAGTTGACCGCCACGGCACGCTCGAAGTCCGCCGGTTCGGTCGTGAGGAAGTCCCCGAAGACGCCGACCATGGCGCAGTTCACCCACAGCTCGATCGGTCCGAGTTCCGCCTCGACCCGGTCCGCCGCCTGCTCGACGGCCTCCCGGTCGGCGACGTCCGTCGGCACCGCGAGAGCACGACGCCCGGCCTGCTCGACCTCGGCGATGGTCGCATCGAGTCCGTCCTCGCCACGCGCCAGCACCGCGACGTCCCAGCCGCGCTTCGCGAGTTCACGGACGGTCGCACGACCGAGCCCTGCGGTTCCGCCGGTGACGACGGCGACCCCGCGGCTCATCGCGCCGACCGATCGGTTGCTGCGGACCGGTGGGCGGAGGGGCGCGGAGAGGTTGTCGTCGTCAGAGGCATGACGCCACGTTAGGCGAATCCACCCCGCCAAGGCGGCCCCTTGCTTTCCCAGGCAGGACGGATCGCCACCCGGCGATCGCAGCGGGATAGCCGTACGATGAGCGGAGACCACCCTTGAGCCCGGAAGGAATGCGGACATGAGCGACACCTTCGCCATCGTGTACAGCGCACTCGACCGGGTCGACGAGGACGACCAGCTGGTGGAGCCGATCCTCCGGCTCATGCCCCTCAGCGGCGTCTCGATCGCGACGCTCGGCGACACCCTGAGCCCCGAGACGATCGCCGCGAGCGACGAGCAGATCGCGCTCATCGACGAGCTGCAGTTCGACCTCTCCGAGGGCCCCTGCTGGGACGCCGTCGGCAGCGGCCGCCCGGTGCTCGAGGAGGCCGTCAAGCGGAACGGCTACGACTCCTGGCCGTCGTTCACCGAGGCGATCCGCGACCACGCGGTCGGCTCCATCTTCGCCTTCCCCCTCCGCGTCGGGCCGCTCCAGGTGGGCGCGGTCGAGCTGTACGACACCGAGGAGCGCACGCTGGACGCGCAGGCGGTCGAGGACATGATGTCCCTCACCCGCCCGCTCAGCCGGTACGTGCTCCGACGCACCCTCGAACTCGCGAGCCTTCCCGACACGACGCAGCTGAAGCCCCACGCCCGACGACGGATCCATCAGGCGACCGGGTTCGTGATCGCGCAACTCGGCCTCACGCCCGACGACGCCCACCTGCTGATCCAAGCTCAGGCCTTCGCCCAGAACCGCTCGATGTCGGACGTCGCCGAGGACATCCTCGAACGTCGCACCGGCTACGTGCTGCGCGACGACACGATCGAAGACGAGCGATGAGCGCGCGCGGCGACGACGGGACCGGCTCCGAGCTCCGTCACTCGACCGCCCTCCTCGACGTGTTCGCGACGCTCGCCGACACCCTGGTGGACGAGTACGACGTCGTCGACCTGCTCCAGACCCTCGTCGACGCGACCGTGGACCTCCTCGACGTCCAGGCCTCGGGCATCCTCCTGGCCGACCCGAACGGTGATCTCGAACTGATCGCGTCGACGAGCGAGTCCGGGAAGCTCGTCGAACTTATCCAGCTGAGCGCGGACGAAGGCCCCTGCATCGACAGCTTCCGTGATGCGACGCCGGTGTCGATCCCCGAGATCGCCGCGGTCGCAGCCGACTGGCCGAGATTCGCCGAGGTCGCGGCGACCGCGGGATTCCGGTCGGCTCATGCCTTCCCGCTGCGACTCCGCCGGACCACCATCGGCACCCTCAACCTGTTCCGCACGACTCCGGAAGCCCTCGACCGGTTCGAGTCCCAGGCCGCACAGGCGATGGCCGACGTCGCGACCATCGGGATCCTGCACGAGCGGACCCTCCGCGAGAGTGACGCGACCCGCGAGCAGCTGGAGTCCGCGCTGCAGTCCAGGGTCGTCATCGAGCAGGCGAAGGGCGTCGTCGCCTACACCGCCGCGATCTCGGTCGAAGAGGCCTTCGAGCGCATCCGGAAGCACGCTCGCGGCGGACGTCGTGCCCTGGCCGACGTCGCCCGCGACATCGTGGAGCGACGCCTCGAGCTCTGAGGCCCGGTCACCGGCCCCGGTCGACCTTCAGCGCGGCTTCCGCGCGAACACATAATGCACGACGCCACTCGGTGATGCGGTCACCTCGACCGTGAACCGCTCCTCGAGGCCTTCGAGCCCGTCCCAGAGCCGCACCCCACGACCGAGCAGGATCGGGACGACGACCACATGGAGATGGTCGACGAGGTCGGCCGCGAGGAACTGGCGGACCGTCGTCGGTCCTCCGCCGAGACGGACGTCGAGTCCGTCGGCGAGCGACGTCGCGAACGACAACGCGTCGACGGCGGACAGGTCACGGAAGAGGAACGTCGTCTCACCGACCACCAGGTCCGGGCGTTCATGGTGGGTCAGCACGACGACCGGCGTGTGGAACGGCGGTTCCTCGCCCCACCATCCCCGCCAACTCTCGTCCTCCCACGGTCCGAGCTGCGGACCGAACTTGCGCCGGCCCATGATCTCGACGCCGATGCGGTCACCGGTGGCCGCTGCGAACGCGTCGTCCACCCCACGCGTCCCCGCGCCGACCGCTTCGTCCTCGTGCCCGCTCATGGACACGAAGGTGCGGGTCGGGAAGAACCACTGCATGAGCCGGTGCTGGGCGTGGCCGAAGGGGGTCTCGAAGGACTGGCCCTCGCCCGTGGCGAACCCGTCGAGCGAGACGGCGAGATTGTGGACCCGGAGCGTCGTCATGGGCACACGCTAGTCCGAACGTCCGGGCCCGTCGAGTAGCAGCTCGACGACGGAAAGGCAAGAGCGCGCCGAACGGCCGAACGGGAACGACACTCGAAGGAGGGCACGGCGGTCTGACGACCGGTCGACGCAGCCGGCCCGCCTGACATCGGGTGCCACGACGCGCCCAGAGAGGAGATGCTCGTGTTCACCGAGCTCGACGAATTCCTACGCGGCATGGAGTACCCCTGCCGCCCCAGCGACCTGACGCGTGAGGCCCGCCGCGACCTGCTCCCGCCCCACCTGGTCGAGGCGCTCCGCTCACTCCCCGAGCGCAGCTACACCAGCCGCTGGGACGTCCTGCACCGCACCTCGATCGCGGAGGCGCTGCCGATCAGCGTCTGAGCGATCGCGCACCACCGCTGAGCGGCACCGGCATCGCGCCGATGCCGCTTCTGCGTGTCAGGTCCGGTGACTCGCGCCGGTTCGCAACCCCCTCGGGGAACGTGGTGCTTCCACAGGACCGGGCCTACGGTGGAAACCGGAGAGCGGAGCAGGAGAACCCATGGGCAAGATGATCTACGACGCAGACGTGTCGGTGACGTTCGACGACCGGGTCCTCGCCCACCTGCAACAGGTCATCGGTGCGAAGTTGCGTCGCGGCGAAGCGTTCTACTTCGGGTGGAAGGACGATCCGCGGTCGGGCGACGGCCGGACGACGATCTGGCTGCACCCGGCGATGTCCCTCCGCTTCAAGTACGCGGGCAGCGTGCCGGTCGAACTCAACCGTGCCTGGCTCGATGCGCTCGCGGTCAGCGCCGACTCGAACCAGGGCCTCGTCCTCGTGCCGGAGCCGGGTCCGCGCATCTGAACCTCGCCGACAGGGTCTCCGGTCCCGCTCACCTCGAACGTTCGTCGAACTCCAGGTCGTCGATGTCCGTGAGTTCCGTCGCCCACTCCGGTCGCGCCGGTTGCAGCTCGGCGGTCCGTTGTTCGAGTTCGACGATGGTCTGTTCGTCGAACGGTTCCTCCGAGGCGTTCTCGACGGGCGTCGAGAACAGTTGGCTTGCCGGTCCGATGAGGAGGTGGGCGTATCCCAGGCTGCCGCCTTCCGAGATGGTCGGGACCATCACGATGTCGGACTCACCGCTCTGGGAGAGGGCCCGCGCATACCGGAGCAGCGCCTTGCAGGTCTGGTCAGCCATCAACAGATAGCCGCTGGCGTAGTGCAACTTCCTCATACGACCATTCTGGGAACCGAAGCGGCCGGACCGGCAGACCTTGCATCCGCAACCCGGAAGGTATACCGGAGGCACCACGCGCCCGTGCGCTATCGTCTGGGCATGACCGACAGCGACCAGACTCCCAACACGCACGACGAGAACCGCCACGACCAGCTGACGACCGCCCCGAACGCGACCGAAGCCGACGCGGCTCCCCGCATCGACGTCACCGACCAGGGCGACGGCGTGACCCGGATCGACATCCGCGACGACGCGGCCGTGCGGCCGGGCGCGGACCCCGAGGACACCGAGCAGGGCTGAGCCCCGCCCGCTGCACGTGGAAGCGCCGCCGACCCGAGGGTCGGCGGCGCTTCCACGTCTGACGGGGTCAGCGAGCGTCGGGGTCCTCCAACGGCGCCGTGTCCGGCTGCTCGAGCACGTCCGGCTCGTCCGCCGTGTCCTCATCCGTCGACTCGTCCGGGACCTCGGTGGGCGGCGTGCCGACCACCATGTCCGGGTCCGTACCCAATGCGTCTGCTCCGGTGAAGTCGCTCATGTCGCTCCTGCTTCCTGTGGTGGTGGTTTCGATGTGGTACTGGTGTCGGTCTGCTGCTGGTCAGGCGACGACGAAGTGCAATCCGCCCGTGATCTCGATCTCCTCGAGCATCTCGGCGGCCATGCGCTCGTCGATCGGTGGCTCGAACTCCGCGTCGAACGCGAAGACGATCGGCTGCTCGGGCGACACGGTGACCGGCTCGGACGATTGGAAGCGCCCACGGTGGAGCTGCAGTCGGAACGAGCGCTCGCCGAGCATGCGGGTGAGGATCACGCGTTCCAGTTGGGCGAGCGTCTGGTCGTCGACCTGTGATCGGAGCGCACCGAGGCGAAGGAATCCCATCGTCAGCCCCTTTCTCAGGTGTGCCACGCTAGCGCGCAGAGATGGGGGCGCCCGGGCCATTGCGCGGATGGCTCGGGCAGCGGACAATGCGCGTCGGCGAACAGTCATCGCCTTGTGGATAATCGGGCGCGCGCCAAGAATGTCTCGTATCCTGAGAGAGCGCTTCACCGGCCCGGACCCCGTCGGGATGCGCACAGCAGTCGGCCGCTCGCGTCGTCGGCCATCGCAGGGGTCGGAAGTCGAGGGATCCCATGGGACAACTGGTCTACGGCACCGGCGATGCACGCGTTCGGCTCGACGATCGAACGCTCGCCCATGTCAAGACGATCGCGCTCATGAAGCTCAGGCGGAACGAGTCGTTCGCGCTCACGATCCGACAAGACTCCACCAGCGACGGACGCACGACGCTCTGGCTGCACCCGGCGATCGCCCTGCAGTTCTCCTTCGACTCCGACGAGGTCGGCGAAATGGACCGCGCACTGCTCGAAGGCTTCATGCACGAGGCGAACACTGGCGAGGTCGTCGTGCACGCGACGACCGGCGACGACGCGACCGCCCAGGCGAAGTAGCCCGGGCGATCGCGCCGCCTGTTCAGCTGTCGCGGAGCATCGAGATGAGTTCGCTCTTCCGCTTGCCGGAGTAGCCGGTCAGACCGATCTCCTTTGCGCGCTCACGGAGCTGCGCGGCCGTCCAGTCCTCGTAGGACCCGGCCTCGCCGCCCTTCTCCCCGATCGTCGAGCGCCCCTCCTTCGCGGCGGCGTTCGAGATCCGAGCGGCCTTGCCCTTCGACGCTCCGTCGTCGCGGAGCTTCTCGTAGAGCTCGGGGTCCTTCAGTGACGGGTTCTGCTTCCCGGGCATGTCGTCCTCCCTCATCGTCCGGTGGTCGGCCGATCGGCCTGCCACCAGCCTCTCGCTGCCCGACGGATCGGTGGAGGGGCTGGTGTCAGGGACACGGACGCGCTAGTTCAGGAACCAGTCCCTCGGGTGCTGGTCCGCGGTCGGCGGTGTGCGCTCGATCGTCGGGCGCGCCCACTGGGCCGCGTTCGCCAGCACTCGACGGATGTCGGGGTGGTGGTAGACCGGGTACTCCTGGTCGCCCGGCGAGAAGTAGAACACGCGCCCGCGACCGCGGTGGTAGGCGACACCTGACCGGAACACCTCGCCGCCGGCGAAGGTGGAGAGGAACACCTCCTCGTCGGGACGCGGGATGTCGAACTGCTCGCCGTACATCTCCTGGCGGTCGATGACGATCGGGTGCGGCACACCCTGCGCGATGGGATGGTCCGGGAGCACCGTCCAGACGAGCTCTCGCTCGCCGTCGTTCCGCCACTTGAGGGCGCAGCTCGTGCCCATCAGCCGCTGGAAGACCCGCGAGTAGTGCCCGGAGTGCAGCACGACGATGCCCATACCGGCGTGGACGTGGCGCACGACCCGCTCGACGACCTCGTCGGAGACCTGGTCGTGGGCGATGTGCCCCCACCAGAAGAGGACGTCGGTGTTCGCGAGGACCTCCTCGGTGAGACCGTGCTCGGGATCCTGGAGGGTCGCGGTCGAGACGGACACGGCGTCGCCGAGCGACTCCTCGAGGCCCGCCGCGATCACGGCGTGGATGCCGTCGGGGTAGTGGCCGAGCACCACGGTGTCACCGCGGGACTCGTGGACGAACTCGTTCCAGACGCGGATGCGGATCGGTGTCGTGGTGCTCATGCGGGGACCTCCAGTTCGTGCCCGGCGGCGGCCGAGGCGTAGGCGGCGTCGATGACGCGGCTGCGGTGCAGGGCGTACTCGCCGTGGTGACCGGCGAACCGGAGCTCACCGCCGGCGGTCTCGCCCGCGCGGATGGTGTCGAGGAACTCCGCGATGACCGACTGGTGGTGGCCGGCCGGGACCTGGACTGCGGGTCGTTCGATCGTCGGCGCACCGGCGACGTCGCGGTAGATCGTGACGGTCCCCTCGGTGTTGTAGTTGTCGACGTGGAGGCGGACGCCGCCCTCCGAGCCGAGGAGCTCGACCGAGATGTCCTCGTGGGCCTTCGAGTAGGACGCCCAGGACGCCTCGAGGTGCAGGCTGCCGCCGTCCTCGAAACGCAGGAGGGCGGACGCGAAGTCCTCGACGTCGAAGGCGTGCGTGGACCGGCTCGAGACCGGACCACCGCCGGAGGAGCCACCGCGACCGGCGCGGCCGAGCTCGTTGTACGCGACGGCCGAGACGTGCGTCACGCGCGGCTCGCCGAGGAGCGACAGCGCGATGTCGAGCACGTGGGAGCCGAGGTCGATGAGCGGCCCGCCACCGGCAGCAGCCTTGTTCGTGAACCAGGAGTCGATGCCGGGCACGCCCTGTCGACGGAGCCAGGAGGCACGCGAGTGGTAGACGCGACCGATCGGCTCCTCGGCGAGGTAGCGCGCGAGGTAGGCGACGTCAGCACGACGGCGGTGGTTGTACGCGACCTCGAGGACGCGGTCGGCGGCGGTCGCGGCCTCGACCATCTCGGCGGCGAGGTCGGCGGTCGTGGCGAGCGGCTTCTCGCAGAAGACGTGCTTGCCGCTGCGGAGCGCGGCCACGGCGATCGGGTGGTGCAGGGCATTCGGGACGCCGATCGAGACGATGTCGAGGTCGTCGCGGGCGACGAGGTCCTCCCAGTCGGCGTAGGTCTCGGGGACCCCACGGCTCTCGGCCAGCTCGGCGAGGCGCGCCGGTTCCTGGCCGGACAGGGCGACGACGGTGGCACCGGGGAGCGCGGTGAAGGCGTCCAGGTGCGTGGTCCCGGCGAAGCCGAGGCCGATGACGCCGACCCGGAGGTCCGGAGCGTCTGATGATGTCGGGGCGGTACTGGTGCTCATGCTCGGACGGTTCCTTTCGGGGTGCGGAGCCGAGCACTGTCGTGACCGGCGGTGGTCGACCTTCGCCACTAAATATAGCGGCCATATCTAGTAATGCAACCCTGCTACAGTCGCCCCATGGCGGAACCGGGGATCGAGACGGGCAGGGCGAGCGTCGAACTCGTCGCCGCCTACGCCTTCGACCATGGTGCGTTCACGGCGAGTGACGTCATGGACGGGACCGGTCTGACCCGTGCCACCGTGCTGAACGCCTGCGATGCACTCGCCGACCGCGGCTGGATCCGTGAGCTCGACGACGCCCGGGCCGCCGGTGACTACCGGCGGGGACGACCCGCCAGGCGCTACGAACTCGCCGCGGACACCGCGTTCGTGGTCGGACTCGACGTGGGGCAGCACCGGGTCGCAGCACTCGTCGCGACGCTCCGTGGTGAGGTCGTCGGCCGGGCCGAACGCCCCATCGTGGGCGGCGACGAAGACCCAGACCTCCGCCTCGCGACCGCACGGACCGTCGTCGAGGAGGCGACCGCGCAGGCCGGCGCGACCCCGGGACAGGTGCTCGTGACCGCCGTCGGCGTCCCGGCACCGGTGGACGCGCACGGCCGCTCACCGCGCGGCGATCACGACTACTGGGCCAGGATGAACCCCGACTTCGCGAGCCGCCTCGGCCCCTGGGGCGACGTCGTGCTCGAGAACGACGCCAATCTCGCAGCCACGGCTGAGCGCGCCCTCGGGGAGGTGGCACGCGAGTCCATCGCCGTCCTCCTGGCCGAGGCGAGCTTCGGCGCGGGACTCATCGTCGACGGCGTGCTGCTGCACGGCGGGGCCGGCGGCGCAGGCGAACTCCGCGTGCTCGGCATGGTCGAGGGCGTCGGTTCGCCTGAGGGCCTCGACGGTGCGGCACGGTCGTGGCTGGAAGAGGATCAGCGATCCGGTGCGGTTCCGGCGGCCTCCCCGCTCGCCCGGATGCCGATCGGTACCCTCGACGTCGGCCGCATCATCGACGCCGCAGCCTCGGGCGACGCCTACGCCGGCAGACTCGTCGAACGTCTCGGGGAGCGCCTCGGGCGGGTGTGCGTCCTGCTCGGCAGCCTGCTCGACGTGGACGAGGTCGTCGTCGCCGGAGGCGTGGCCCGCGTCGCCTCCCCCGTCATCGTCGCTGCTCAGACCTGGCTCGACGAGGGGACTTACGCCCCGACGCCGATCGTGCGGGCCTCGCGACTCGGCGCGGACGTCGTCGCCCTCGGTGCGATCACCCGGGCCGTCGCGACGATCCGCTCCCAGCCGTGGCGCTTCGCCGCCGCGATCCCGCGCTGAGACCACACCCGGCGCAGGGCAGCCCGGACACGGCGCAGGGCCCCACCTTCCGCCAAGATCGGTGGGGCCCTGTGCGCGGTTTCGCCGCTGTGCGAACGGTCGTTCCGGCCGTACTCGTTCAGACCGTTCGCAGGGGACGGGCGACGCAGAGCGGCCCGTGTGCTTCAAGATTCGCAGCAGAAACGCGTTCATCCCGCCCCGAACGGTCGTTAAGAATCGCCGTTCTTAACAATCACTGAAGTTCTGCGCCTCGACGGCTACTGGACCGACCATCCGCCGTCGGACGGCAGGATGACGCCGTTGACGTTGACGCCGTCGTCGCTCAGCAGGAAGGTGATGGACGCCGCGAGCTGCTCCGCGGTCGCGATCGTCGGGATCGCCGCCTGGAACGGTTCGAGCCGCGCCGAACCCGCCTCGGAGACGTTCGGCGGGAAGGGGATGCCCGTGGCGACACCACCCGGAGCGACCGCGTTGACCCGGACGCCGTGCGGTCCGTACATGAAGGCGGCGCTCTTGGTCATGCCGACGACCGCGTGCTTCGAGGTCGTGTAGGCGTTCCCCGAGGCGTTGCCACGAAGCCCGGCCTCGGACGCGATGTTGACGACCGAACCGGATCCGGCCGCGACCATCGACGGCAGCACGGCCCGGGTCAGCTTGAAGGCGCCGGTGACGTTCACGCCCATCACCCGCTCCCAGGTCGCGTCGGAGGTCTCGTGGAGCGGGGAGAAGTCGTCGTTGATGCCGGCGACGTTGGCGAGCGCGTCGATCCGTTCCCCCGCCGCGGCGACGATCGCGTCGATGTCGTCCTGCTTCGTGATGTCGCCGGCGACCGTCACGAGGTCGGCGTCCGGCAGGCTCGAGGCGAGGTCGGCGAGCTTGTCCTCGAAGAGGTCCACGGCCACGACCCGGCCGCCCTCGCGCGCGACGCGGGATGCCGTGGCACGGCCGATGCCGGAAGCGGCACCGGTGACGATCACGGTCTTGCCGGCGAACCGACCGACGGTGATGCGCTCCTGCCACCCCTGAGGCGCGTCGTCGACGGGTGCGACACCGTCGTTCGCGGCGAGGACGAGCTCGTCGATGAGCGACTGGGGCAGCTTGCCCTGGCTCAGGGCGACGAGCTGCTGGAGCGGGAGGCCCGAGATCGGGGCGAGCTGCGACTCCTCGGTGCCCAGCTGGGTGAGGAGACCGCGGATGAGCGGTCCACCGGTGGGGTCGGCGAGCCACGCGGCGATCGGGGTGTTGGCGGTGAGGGCGCTCATGGGGTTCCTTCGGTATCGGGAGGACGATGAGCGGCGGATCGTATGGGCTTCGATCCATACCGGACATCATTGTCCGGTACACGTTACGCCGTCCATGGCGCGGCCGCCAGCCCTCACGGTCGGCTCCCAGCCGGGTCCACCGGACCGGTCGCGCGGCGTTACGCTACCGGGATGTCGTCCACGCCCCCGAAGCCGAACCGAGGCCCGAGCGCGGGACCCGAGAACCGCCGTGCGCTCATCGCCGCAGCGCGTCAGGTCTTCGCCGCGGACGGCTTCAGTGCTCCCCTCAGCGCGGTCGCGAAGCGGGCGGGCGTCGGACAAGGAAGCCTGTACCGGCACTTCCCCGACCGACTCTCCCTCGCGCTCGCAGTGCTCGACGAGAACGTCGGCGAGCTGGAGGAGCACACCGGGCTGCCCGCGGCGACCCTCGACACCCTGCTCGACGTCGTGATCGACCAGGCACTCGTCACCTCGCCCTTCGTCGAGGCGATCCTCGGCGAGGGCGACGACCCCCGTGTGATCGCACTCGGCACCCGCCTCGACCGCCTCGCCCACGCCCTGCATGCCAAGGAACTGGCTGCGCATCGCATCGCCGACCACGTCGAGCCCGACGACATCCTCATGGCGATCTCGATGGTGGGGGCGACCCTCACCCGCATCCCCGATTCCCATCGAGCCGACACCGCGGCGCGCGCGAAGGCGATGTTCCGCCGCTCGTTCGGCCGATGAACCGGGGCGGAAGGATCGATGCGGCTGGGTCGGTGGCACAGGACACACGCGAACCGTGTGCCGACAGCCCATTGAGGCGCGCGTGGGACGACCGTAGGGTCGGAGGGACAGAGAAGGGGTCCGCCATGCAGGCCAGCGCGTTCGCGTCGATCGACGTCGACACAATCCGTCGGTCCCTCGGCGAACCGGATCCCGCGGCGACGGCCAAGATCATGGACGAGCTCGACGAGAACTGCCTCGCCTTCCTCGCCCACTCGCCGTTCTGCACCATCGCGACGTCCGACGCCGACGGCCGGTGCGACAACTCCCCGCGCGGGGACTACCCCGGGTTCGTCCGGGCGCTCGACACCCGCACGCTCGTGATCCCGGAGCGCCTCGGCAACCGACTGGCCGACTCCCTGCAGAACATCGTCCAGAACGGCCACATCGGCATGCTGTGCTTCGTCCCCGGGATGAGCGAGACCCTCCGGATCAACGGCAAGGCGACCGTCACCGACGACGCGGCGCTGATGGCCATGCTCGAGCAGGACCACGTGACGCCGCAGCTCGCGATCGTCGTGCGCACCGAGGAGGTCTACCTGCACTGCGGGCGGGCACTCCTCCGCGGCGGGCTGTGGGACGCCGAGATGCAGGAGCTCGCGGCCGAGGTGCCGAGTGCGGGTCGGATCTGGGCGAGCATGTCGGGCCTCAGCACCGAGGTCGGCGACGCCATCGACGAGGCGGTCGCCGTCGGGAACCAGAGCCTGTACTGATGGCTGGAAGCAACGAGCCTGTACTGATGACTGGAAGCACGAGGGATTCCTGATGCGCAACCGCGCGGGCATGACCCCGCTCATCGTCCAGGAGATCGTGCGCGAGACGCCGACGATCGTCAGCGTCGTGCTCGCCGATCCGGAGGGTCGCCGGCTCCCGCCGTGGGACCCCGGAGCGCACATCGACCTGCAGCTCATCACCCGCCACGAACGGCAGTACTCGCTCTGCGGTGATCCGGCGGACGAATACCGGTACCGGATCGCCGTCCTGCGGGAGGAGCACTCGCGGGGTGCCTCGCACTACATCCACAACTTCCTCAAGGTCGGTCGGAAGGTGTTCATCCGGCCGCCGCGAAACCTGTTCCCGCTCTCGGACGCGAAGCGGCACCTGCTGCTCGCGGCCGGCATCGGGATCACGCCGCTGCTCTCGATGGCGAGGCGGTTGGCCGCAGGCGACGCCGACTGGACCCTCGTCTACGCGGTACGCACGCGCGAGGACATCGCGTTCGCGCCGGAGCTCGAAGCCTTGGGTGACCGCGTGCGGATCCATGTCAGCGCGGAGAGCGGCCGACTCGACCTGGCCGGCCTCCTCGCGGGACTCGAGCCGGGCACCGACGTGTCGGCCTGCGGGCCGCGCGGGTTCACCGACACCCTCACGAACCTGGCCGAGACACTGCCCGAGGACTGCCGGTTGCACCTCGAGCGGTTCGAGCCCAAGCCCCGCTCCTACCTGCCGAACACGGCGTTCACTGTCGAGTGCGCGAGGTCGGAGCGGACCGTCGAGGTTCCCGCCGGGCAGACGATGCTGCAGGCGATGCAGGCCGCGCGGGTCGGTGTCGCCGGGTCGTGCATGCGCGGCGTCTGCGGCTCCTGTGCGGTGCAGGTGGTGGACGGGACGCCGGAGCATCGCGACTCCCTGACGAGCGACGACGCCTCGATGATCATGTACCCCTGCGTGTCGCGGTCGCTGACGCCGACCCTCGTGATCGACGCGTAGCCGGGGCGGCAGCGATCCCGGTTCCTGAGCCTGTCGAAGGGCGGTGCACCCCGTCGGCACTTCGACAAGCTCAGTGACCGATGGAAGAGGGCTCAGTGACCGGAGGAAGGCACCGCGGTAGTCAGGGGCGCCAGGTGGCGTCCGCCGAGGCCAGGACCGTGCCGTCGGCGGCACGCACGACGACCGAGGTGCCCTCCGGGCCGTCCGTTCCCGCGATGCGGAACGAAGTGTCGACGAGCACCGGCGCCTTCGCCCGGAACCGGACCGACGCGAGTCGCCGATCACCGGCGTTCGCGGTGAGGGCGTCGAGCACCAGGATGCGGGTGAGCGGACCGTGCACGAGGAGGTCGTCGAGCCCCTCGACCTCACGCGCCCACTGGCGGTCGTAGTGGATGCGGTGCGTGTTGCCCGTCACGGCCGAGAAGCGGAACAGCTGGCGGGAGTCGAGTGACCGGGTCACGGCCCAGTCGGCTCCGGCGTCGGGATCGAGCGCGTCCTCGGCGGCCACCTCGGGTGCCGCCGTCCGTGGGGAGGGCACCGCGGGCTGCGCCTCGAGGAACACGTCGTGCCAGGTGCTGCGGACGGCGACCTCGCCGTCGACGAGGTACTCCCGCACGAGGTCGGCGAAGACGAGCCGTCCGGCCCGCCCCTGCTTCTCGACGAGCGAACCGAGGCTCGTGCGCTGCGTCACCACGTCGCCGTAGCGGAGGGGCGACAGGAACTCGGTGTCCTCCCCCGCGTACATGCGGCGCGGCAGGTCGATGACCGGCAGCACGCCGTCCTCCGCCGGTGAGCCGTCCTCCCGGAGCTGCGCGAACGGCGTCTCGAACGGGAAGTGGACGCCCTCCCAGCCGGCGGGGAGCCCCTCTCCGAGGACCGGTTCCGGTGCCGCGGTCGCGAAGGTGCTGCGGTACCAGGAGGCGGGGCGCAGGTCCAGCTGCTCCGTCCGTTCCACCGGCGCTGACTGCTCGGGTTCGGTCGGCGCCACTCAGATCACCCCGTCGGCCCGCAACCGGGCGATGCGATCCGCGTCGTACCCGGCGAGCGCCGTGAGCACGTCGTCCGCGTGTTCGCCCATGTGGTTCGCGGGGCGGTCGGTGGTCGCGGGGGTCGCGCTCAGTTTGATCGGTTGGCCGAAGGAGCGGAGGGTGCCGAAGGAACCGTAGTCGGTCTCGACGACCATGTCGCGTTCGGCGGTCCCGGGGTCGTCGACGACCTCGCCGATGGTCTTCACGGCGGTGAGCGGGACGACGTCGCCGGCCAGTTCCTCGAGCTCGGCGCGGGTGCGGTCTGCGAACCAGGAGACGACGAGCGGCTTGACGCGTCGGGCGTAGACCTCCTCGTCGAAGCGCTTGCGCATGGTGTCGATCTCGGGGTCGGCGATCGCCTCGGGTGTGCCGAACAGCTCGCAGCTCGCCTTCCAGAGCTTGTCGGTGTACGCGCCGAAGAACACCTGTCCGTCGGCACAGGGGAACAGCTCGTAGGGCCGGACCCAGGCGTGTTCATTGCCGGACGGCGAGGCGACCGTCCCGTCGACGGTGTAGTCGACGACGGCGGTCTCGGTCATCGCGATGATGCTGTCGACCTGGGCGACGTCGACGAGCTGCCCGACGCCGGTGCGCTCGGCGTGCCGGAGCGCGGCGAGGGTGCCGATGACGCCGAACATCGTGGCGGAGAGGTCCCCGATCGTGACGCCGACGCGCACGGGCGGCTGGTCCGCGTAGCCGTTCATGGACCAGAGCCCGCCGGCGGCCTGCGCCGTGTTGTCGAACGCCGGACGGCGGCTCCGGGAACCCGTCTGCCCGTAGCCGGAGATCGCGGTGTACACGAGCTTCGGGTTGATGGCGGCGAGCGCCTCGTACGGCAGGCCGAGCTTCGCCATCGTCCCTGGTCGGAAGTTCTCGACGAGGATGTCGGCGCTCGCGACGAGGTCGCGCAGCACCTCCTTGCCGGCGTCGCTCGCGAGGTCGAGCGCGAGGCCGAACTTGCCGCGGTTGTACTGGCCGTAGTAGCCGCTGAACTCCTCGTCGCCGTCGCGCAGGTAGGGCGGGAAGCCCCGGGAGACGTCGGGGTCGTTCGGGTTCTCGATCTTGATGACGGTCGCGCCGAGGTCGGCGAGCATCGACGCTGCGTAGGGGCCGGCGAGGACGCGGGAGAGGTCGAGGACCACCACGCCCTCGAGCGAGCCCGGCGGGACGGCGAGTCGTTCCGTGGCGGCGAGGACCGCTTCGGTGTCGGCTCCGGTCGACGGCTGCTCGGCCATGCGTGTCCTCCTGATCGCTGTACTCCGTACCGGTCAACGGTATCGGGCGATGGAGGCCTCACCCATGGGTGAACCCCACACCTCCGGCGCCGATCCATGGACCGCCCGTCCGTCACTGACGACGTCGGGTGTGCATCGCGACCGGGATAGGTGAGGCTAGGCTAACTCCATGCGCAGCGCGTCCCTCCTCCGATCGAGACGCGCGCTCGCCGTCGGCACACTGGCCGCCGTGCTCCTCGTCGTCGCCCTCGCGAGTCTGATGCTCGGTAGCAACCTCATCAGTCCCGTGGCCGTCCTCACCGCACTGTTCGACCCCACCCAGGACACCGGCGCCGTCGTGTGGGGGTCGCGGGTGCCGCGCACGGTGCTCGGCGTCCTCGTCGGCGTCTGCCTCGGGATCGCCGGTGCCGTCATGCAGGGGCAGACCCGCAACCCGCTCGCCGACCCCGGCCTGTTCGGCGTCTCCGCCGGCGCGAGTCTCGCGGTCGTCGTCGGGGTCTACGTGCTCGGCACGAGCTCGGTGGTCACGACGCTCTGGCTCGCTCTGCTCGGCGCCACCGTCGCCAGCGTCATCGTGTTCTCCGTCGCCGCACTCGGCCGCGGACTCTCGAGTCCCGTCCCGCTCGCGATCGCCGGCACCGCCGTCTCGGCCCTCCTCGTCGCCCTGACCTCGTACCTCGTGCTGTCCGACGAGACGACCCTCGCCGCCTATCGCATCTGGGTGGTCGGTTCACTGTCCGGCCGATCGCTCACGGGCGTCGACGCGGCCCTCGTCTTCGCCGGGCTCGGCCTCGTGTTCGCGGTGGCCAACATCCGCTCGTTGAACGCCCTGGCGCTCGGGACCGAGCTGGCGAACGGGCTCGGCGAGAACCTCATCCGCGCGCGACTCGTGGGGCTCGCCGCGATCACCCTGCTCACGGCCGCCGCCGTCGCCTTGACCGGCCCGATCGCCTTCGTCGGACTCACCGCGCCGCACATCGCCCGCACGCTCGTGGGCGGGCATCACGGCTGGCTGCTCCCCGCCTCGGGACTCGTCGGCGGGAGCGTGCTGCTCGCGTGCGACGTGATCGGTCGCCTCATCGGTGGCACCGCCGAGGTGCCGGTGGGTGTCGTCCTCACCGTCGTGGGTGGGGTCGCCTTCATCGCCATCGTGCGCCGCGGACGGATGGCGGAGCTGTGAGCGCCGTGCGGGAGGGCAGCCGCTTCTTCGGCCGTCTGTGGCGAGGTCGGGTCGTCGGCGTCACGATCGCCTGCCTCGTCGTGGCCCTGGCGTTCGCCCTGCTCGGGATCGTCGCCGGCTCGTCATCCCTGACGATCCCCGACGTCATCACCACGCTGCTCGGCGGCGGGACCGGTGGTCAGGAACTCATCGTGTTCGAGCTCCGCCTCCCCCGGGTCGTCGGCGGTCTCCTCGTCGGCGCGTCCCTGGGACTCGCCGGGGCCCTGACCCAGACCTTCGCCCGCAACCCGCTCGCGACCCCGGACATCCTCGGCGTGACCTCGGGTGCCGCGCTCGGGGCCGTTGCCGCGATCGTGCTCGTCGGCGGCAGCTACTCCGTCGGCGCCGGCGCGCTCAGTCTCGGCCTGCCCGCCATGGCGGCGATCGGCGCGCTCGTCACCTCGGCCGCCGTCTACGCGTTGTCCTGGCGCGGCGGGGTCGACAGCTTCCGACTCATCCTCATCGGCATCGGAGCCACCGCGACCCTTGGCGGCATCACGAGCTACCTCATCGCCCGGGCGCAGATCACCGAGGCGGCAGCGGCTGCGCAGTGGCTCGTCGGCAGCCTCTCGGGCATCTCCTGGTCGAGCGTGTGGCCGGTGCTCGTCGCGCTGGTGATTCTGACGCCGATCGCGGTCCTGCAGACGAGCAGCCTCGACATCAGCCAGCTCGGTGACGAGTTGTCGGCCGGCCTCGGCGTCGCCGTCCAGCGGCATCGGATCGTCGTCATCGCGTGCGCGGTCCTGCTCGTCGCCGCAGCCGTGTCCGCCGCGGGGCCGATCGAGTTCGTCGCCTTCGTCGCTCCGCAGATCGCCCGCCGCCTCGCCCGCACCGGTCGCCCGCCGCTGCTCGCCTCCGCGCTGCTCGGCGCCGTCATCGTGACGGGCGGCGACGCACTCGTCCGCGGCGTCCTGCCGGGCGAGATCCCGGTGGGCATCATCACCGCGATCGTCGGCGCGCCCTATCTCATCTGGTTGCTGACGCGCCGCAAGGAACGGGAGACCTCCGCATGACCGACCCCGCCACGACCCCCTCGCTCGTGAAGGAACGCCCGACGCCCGCCCTCGAGGCGAGGGGCGTCTCCCTGGCCTACGACCAGACGGTGGTCTTCGAGGGACTGGACCTCCGCATCGAGACGGGCGAGGTCACGACGCTCATCGGCGCCAACGGCTGCGGCAAGTCGACCCTGCTGAAGGCGTTCGGCCGCCTGCTCACCCCGACCGCCGGCACGGTCGAGCTCGACGGTCGCGGCGTCCGCTCGATCCCGACCCGCGAGGTCGCGCGCCGCCTGGCGATCCTGCCGCAGAAGCCACTGACGCCGTCGGCGACGACCGTCCGCGACCTCGTCTCGCGGGGACGGCACCCGCACCAGAGCCTCCTCAAGCCGTGGACGCCCGCCGACACGATCGCCGTCGACGAGGCGCTCGCCGCCACCGGTCTCGAGACGCTCGCCGACCGCGACACGGCCTCCCTGTCGGGCGGGCAGCTGCAGCGCGCTTGGATCGCCCTGGTGCTCGCGCAGCGTGCCCCCACGATCCTGCTCGACGAGCCGACGACCTTCCTCGACCTCAGCCACCAGCTCGACGTCCTCCGACTCGTGCGGTCGATCAACCGCGAGCGCGGCGCGACGGTCGTCATGGTCCTGCACGACCTCACCCTCGCCGGCCGGTACTCCGACCGGCTCGTCGTCGTGGGCGGCGGCCGGGTCATCGCCGACGGGACACCCTGGGAGGTCCTCACCCCGGCCGTGCTCCGGGAGGCGTTCGACCTCGACGCCATCGTCATCCCCGACCCGAGCAGCGGCTCGCCGCTCATCGTGCCCGTCGACCCCGACGACGCGATCGCCCTCGACGCGGAGTGATCCGGGCGATCGGGCATTCCGATATCGTTTCGTGACTTAGGTTCGGCTACCCTAAGTACCATGACGATCTCTTCACGCCTCCGCCGCGCCGCACTCGTTCTCGTGCCGGCGCTCGCCCTGGTCGGCCTCGCCGGCTGCTCCCCCACCGCCGCATCCGACGCCGACAGCAGCGGCGCCTGGAGCTACACCGACGACACCGGCACCACGGTCAAGCTCGACCAGCAGCCGAAGCGCGTCGCGAGCTTCGCCGACTACGCGCTCGGCCTGCACGGCAACGGCATCGACCCCGTCGCGGTCTTCGGTCGCGTCGACGTCGCCACCGACAAGCGCTTCGCGGACTACGACCTCGGCGACACGGCCATCGTCGGCAACAGCTACGGCGAGATCGACCTCGAGGCACTCGCCGAGGCGGCACCCGACCTCATCGTGACCGGGATCTACCCGACCGACCGCGACGGCACGCTCGACCTCAAGGGTCCCTACTACGGCGTCGCCGACGTCGAGCAGCAGGAGCAGCTGGAGAAGATCGCTCCGGTCGTCGCCATCAAGGTCGGCGGCAAGGGTGCCGACGTCATCGCCTCGCTCAACAAGCTGTCGGAGGCGCTCGGAGCCGACGAGGACACCATCGCCGCGGCGAAGGAGAAGTACGACGCCGCAGCAGCAGACCTGACCGCCGCAGCGAAGGAGACCGACCTCGAGGTCACGCAGATGTATGCGGACGCGAGCGGCATCTACGTCGTCAAGCCGCAGGACGAGCCGGAGACCGAGCTGTACAGCGAACTCGGCGTGAAGTACACGAACGCGAACCCGGACGGCTACTACTACTGGGACATCTACAGCTGGGAGAACGCTGGCCAGGCGATGACCGGTGACGTCCTACTCGTGAACGTCGAGGGCTTCCAGCAGAGCGACCTCGAGGCGCAGGCGACCTTCGCCTCGCACCCGGCACTCGTCGCCGGTCAGATCCACTCCTGGAACACCGCCGCCCTCGACTACACGTCGCAGGCGAAGCAGATGGAGACGCTCGCCGGCATCCTCCGTGAGTCGAAGGCGCTGTAGCGAGACGGGGTCGGGTGGGGTGGGGCGCGCCGCTCATGCGCACCCCACCCCGTGTGCTCCCGACGCACCGGATCGGCTTCGGAGTGTGCCGACCGCACATGGGCTGAGCCTCCAGACGGCCGGTAGCCTCGTCAGGCGTCCCGGCCGTCCGGGTGCGCCCAACACGAAGGAGTGCCATGGCCATCCAGAGCGCGCGCGAGAACAACCCACGCGGAGCAGACACCACCACCGCAGGCCAGAGCGACATCGATCGCGACGGCCTCGACTCCCGGGTGCACCGCCGCCGCGCCATCCTCGCCAGCTCGGTCGGCACCGTCATCGAGTGGTACGACTTCACCCTCTATGGGCTGGCCTCCGCGCTCGTGTTCGCGCCGCTGTTCTTCCCTGGCGCCGGTGACCTCGCCGGCCTGCTCGGCGCGTTCGCCGGCTTCGCGGTCGGCTTCGGTGCCCGCCCGATCGGCGGCCTGATCTTCGCCCACTACGGCGACAAGCTCGGGCGCAAACCGACGTTGCTCATCACGCTCCTCTTCATGGGCGTCGCGACCACGTTCATCGGTCTCCTCCCCACCGCCGAGACCATCGGGATCTGGGCTCCGATCCTGCTCATCGTGCTGCGGATCTTCCAGGGCATGGGCTCGGGTGCCGAATTCGCCGGCGCGATCACGATGGCGAGCGAGTCCGCCGACGTGAAGCACCGTGCGTTCGCCGCGTCGTTCCCCGGCGCCTCCGTGTACGTGGGCATGGCGCTCGCGACCACCGTCTTCGCCGTGGTGAGCACCCTGCCGATCGAGCAGTTCCAGAGCTGGGGTTGGCGGATCCCGTTCCTCGCGAGCGTCGTCATCGTCGCGTTCGCGCTGTACTTCCGGCTGCGGGTCAAGGAGACGAAGGCGTTCGAGAGCGCAGAGGAGCGCGGCGCGGTCACCTCGGCACCGCTGGTCGGCGCCATCCGCTCGCACTGGCGGGTGATCCTCTGCGGCATGGGGCTCTTCGCGTTCGCACTGCCGTGGGTCTACGTCGTGCAGGTGTTCTCGCTGTCATACGTGACGGGCACGCTGAGCGTGAACCCGACGGAGGCGCTCATCGGCCTCATCGTCGCCGAGGTCCTGACCATCCCGACGGCGCTGCTGTTCGGTCGCCTCGCCGACCGCATCGGTCGGAAGCCCGTCCTCATGGGCGCCGCGATCTTCGGCGTGGTCTACGCGTTCCCGATGTTCCTGCTCTACGACACGGAGCAGTCGGCCCTCGTCGCCCTGGGCCTCATCCTCGGGTTGGCCGTCATCCAGGGGGCCACCATCGGCACCTCGGGTGCACTGCTCGCCGAGATCTTCCCGACCTCGATGCGCTGGAGCGGCATCGCGCTCTCGCGTGAGATCCCGGCCGCCCTCGTCGGCGGGACGGTCCCGCTCGTCGCGACCGCGCTCGTCGCCGCGAGCGGTGGCGCACCGTGGTTGGTGGCGGCGTACCTGCTGGTGCTCAGCGCGATCGGCGTCGTCGGAATCGCGTTCCTCCCGGAGACCCTGCCGCGCAAGCAGCGCGGATGACCTGCCCCCGGTCCCTGCCCTTCGACAGGCTCAGGATCCGCCTGTCGAAGGGCGACGTGACCCGTGGGCACTTCGACAAGCTCAGTGACCGGAAAGGGCCTACCCGGAAGGCCCCGGTCCCTGAGCCTGTCGAAGGGCCACGTCACCCGTGTGCACTTCGACAAGCTCAGTGACCGGAAAGGGTGAGGTCAGTGACCGGAAAGGGTGAGCTCAGCGACCGGAATAAGTGAGCTCAGTGACCGGAAAAGGCCTACCCGGAAGGCCCCGGTCCCTGAGCCTGTCGAAGGGCCACGTCACCCGTGGGCACTTCGACAAGCTCAGTGACCGGAAAGGGTGAGCTCAGCGACCGGAAAATGTGAGCTCAGCGACCGGAATAAGTGAGCTCAGTGACCGGAAAAGGCCTACCCGGAAGGCCCTGGTCCCTGAGCCTGTCGAAGGGCGACGTCACCCGTGGGCACTTCGACAAGCTCAGTGACCGGCGGAGGTGAGCTCAGTGACCGGCGGAGTTGAGCTCAGTGACCGGAGGAGGTGAGCTCGGTGACCGGACGCGGCCCGGCCGAGCAGCCCGGGCCGCTAGTCCTCGTCCCAGGTCATGCGGCGGCCCATCACGGGCACGGAGGCCAGGAGCTCGCGGGTGTAGACGTCCTCCGGCGCGGCCAGGACGGTCGCCGTGGGCCCCGCCTCCACGACCCGGCCGGCTTGCATCACGCTCACCGTGTCGCACATGTAGTTCACGACGGCGAGGTTGTGGGAGATGAACAGCACCGTGAGTTCGAGCTCACGCTGCAGCTCGCGCAGCAGGTTGAGGACGACGCCCTGCACCGACACGTCGAGCGCCGAGGTGATCTCGTCGGCGATCAGGACCTCCGGTTCGGCCGCGAGCGCCCGGGCGATCGTGATGCGCTGCCGCTGACCACCCGAGAACGCCGACGGCAGGTCGTTCGCGCGGTCCGGGTCGATGTGCACGCGCTCGAGCAGCTCGCCCACCCGTGACCGCTGCTCCGAGCGACTCCAGGAGCGCCCGGTCGCCCGGGACCCCTCGGCGATCGACAGTCCGATCGGCATGCGCGGGTCGAGCGCGGAGTACGGGTCCTGGAAGACGAGTTGCACGCGTCGACGCGCACGACGGGCAGCGGACGAGCGCCCGACGATGTCGGCGCCGTTCAGTCGGATGCCGCCGGCGCTCGGGATGACGAGACCGACGGCGGCCGCGGCGACCGTCGACTTGCCCGAGCCGGACTCCCCCACGAGGCCGTGGGACGTGCCCGGGCGGACCGTGAGGTCGAAGCCGTCGACCGCGGTGTGCGCGGACGCGCCGTGGCCGTAACGGACCGTGAGGCCGGAGAACTCGAGACCGGTCATGCGCGCTGTCCTTCGGTGGTGATGGGCTGGTCCCGATCGGCCAGGTCCTCCTCATCGATCGCACCGATGACCGGGAGCGGCGTGGTGCGGTCGGAGGTCATGTCGGGCACGCAGGCGATGAGCCCACGCGTGTACGGGTGCCGCGCCTCGTGGAGGCGGTCGGCGTCGAGCGATTCGACGATGCGGCCGTCCTTCATGACGAGGATGCGGTCGCAGAACCCGCTGACGAGGGCGATGTCGTGCGAGATGAGCAGGATCGCAGCACCCGTCTGCTCCTGTGCCTCGTGGAGCACCCGGAGGACCTGGCGCTGCACCGTCACGTCGAGCGCCGTCGTGGGCTCGTCGGCGATGAGCAGCTTCGGGCGTCCCATGAGCCCCATGCCGATCATGGCCCGTTGCCGCATGCCGCCGGACAGCTCGTGTGGGAACTGCTTCAGGCGCTTCGCCGGGAGTGGGATCCGCACCGACTCGAGCGCGGCCTCGGCCCGCTTCGTCGACTCGGCCGCCGACAGCCCCTCGTGGACCTCGACGGTCTCGCGGAGCTGCTTGCCGATCGTGAGCGAGGGGTTGAGCGAGGTGAGCGGATCCTGGAAGACCATCGCGAGCTCGAGGCCGAGGCGGCTGCGCTCGGCCTTCGTCAGCGGCGCGGTCATGTCGATCCCGCGGAAGCTCAGCTCCGAGGCCTGCACCGAGGAGTCCGGCCCGAGGAGGGCGGCGATCGCCATCGCGCTCACCGACTTGCCCGATCCGGACTCGCCGACGACACCGACGACCTCGCCGGGCATGATCGTGAGGCTGATGCCGTGGACGCGCTCGACGAGACGGCCGTCGCGGTCCGGGAAGGCGACGCGGAGATCGCGCACCTGCACGACGGGCTCCTGGTCGGCGGGCGTCGCAGCCGCAGCCGAGGCGGTCGCCGGAGCCGCGGTGCGACGACGCGCTGGCGCGGGCAGGCCGAGCAACCGCTTCGACGACTCGTTCCAGAGCTCGCCGAGCTGCGTGAAGATGACGCCGCACACGACGAGCGCGATGCCGGGACCGATCGCCGCCATCGGGTTGCCGTAGATGCGGGCGATACCGAGGCCGAGGAGGCGACCCCAGTCGTACTCGGGCGCCTGCACCCCGAGACCGAGGAAGGACAGGCCGGCGAAGGCGAGCAGCGTGCCGGAAGCGGAGACCGCCGCGTTCACGAGCATGGGCGGCAGCATGTTCGGCATGACGTGCCGGACGAGCACCTCCGCCTGCCCGACGCCGGCGATCCGCGCGGCCTTCACGTAGTCGCGACCGATGAGCGACGACGCGAGCGTGTAGGTGAGGCGGGCGAAGGTCGGCACGCCGGCGAACCCGACGGCGAGCATCGCACCAGTGGCGCTCGCACCCCAGATCACCGAGAAGAACAGGGCCATCAGGAGCCACGGGAACGACAACAGGATGTCGATGAGCGCGGTGACGAGTCGACGCAGCGGGCGAGGCAGGACCGTCGCGACGGCCCCGAGCAGGACGCCGCCGACGACGGAGATCGCGGTGGCGCCGAGGGTCAGCAGGACGGACACCCGCGTGGCGACCATGACCCGGGCGAAGACGTCCCGGCCGAGCTCGTCGGTGCCGAAGGGGTGGGCGAGGCTCGCACCGGCGAGGCGGTCGGCCACGGACGTCGTGTCGGCGGCGGACCCCCAGACGGTCGGGCCGACGACCGCGACCACGATGATCAGGAGCGCTCCGATCGCGCCGGTCAGGCCGCGCGGGGTGCTGAGGCGGTCGAGCACCGGGGACCGGCGTGAGGGGGTGGGACCTGAGGTGGTCGGACGGGTGCTCATGAGCTCAGCCCTCCGTGATCGAGGAGCGCGGATCGATCGTCGCGAGCGCGATGTCGATGAGGAGGTTGAGGCCGAGGACGAGGATCGCGTACACGAGCACGATGCCCTGGATCATCGGGTAGTCCTTCGAGGTGATCGACGAGACGATGCTCGTCCCCAGGCCCGGGATGGCGAAGACCGTCTCGATGAGCACGGTGCCGGCGACCATGCCCGTGAGGATGATGCCGCCGATCGTCAGCGTGGAGGTCACCATGTTCGGCAGCGCGTGCCGGAGGTACACGAGGTGCGTCGGCAGGCGCTTGCTCCGTGCCGTGGTCATGTACGGCATCTCGAGGACGGCCAGCATCTCCACGTGCACGATGCGGGCGAGATACGCCATCGGACCGACCGCGAGGGCCACCACCGGCAGGATCGCCTGGTCGAAGCCTCCCCAGCCGGCGGCCGGGAGCACCTTGAGCCCGATGCTGAACACGGCGATGAGGCCGACGGCGAGCAGGAGGCTCGGGATGGCGATCAGCACGCCGAGCAGACCCGAGACGCCGAGGTCGGCGAGGCGGCGGCGGCCGGTACGCGAGGACACCGCGGTCGCGACACCGATGGGGAAGGCGCCGATCGCCGCGAGGAGGAAGGACGCGACCGCGAGGGTGAGCGTCACCGGGAACCGCTGCGCGATCGTGTCGGCGACCGGCCGCTGCGACCCGATCGCCGTGCCGAAGTCGCCGCGGAACAGCCCGCTGACGTAGTTGACGAACTGCTCCGGCACCGGCACGTTCAGGCCGAGGTCGGCGCGCGTCCGCTCGACGAGTTCCGGGGTCGCGCTGTTCCCGAGCGCAGCCCGCACCGGGTCGCCCGGCACGAGCTGCACGATCAGGAACGTCGCGACGATGACGATGGCGAGGGAGACGAGCACCCTGCCCAGTCGTCGGAGGATGAACGAGGTCCGCGGGGAGAGTCCGCCGAGGACGCCGCGACCCCCTCGACGCGCGACCGCCGGGCCGCCGGGGCCCGTGGCCGGGTCGGTGGGCTGGTCGGTGGTCACGGTCGAGGGGATCGTCATGATCAGCCGACCATCCGGATGCTCGTCGGGCGGATGAAGTTCGGACGCTCGACCTCGGCGCCGTTCAGGTACAGGAAGTCCTGCGCGTCGGCGATCGGGAACACGTCCGTCCGCTCGATGAGCTTCGCTTCGGCCTGCTGCCAGAGGTCGCAGGTCTCCTCCGGGCTGGCCGTCTTGGCCTGCTCGGCGAGCGCGTCGTACTCCGGGTTGTCGACGAACATGAAGTTGTTGCCGCCATTGTCCGGGGTCTCGCCACCGAAGAAGGTGTTCACGATGACCGGTCCGCCCGGAGCGATCTGCACGAAGCCGGTGTCCCAGTCGAAGGTCGAGAACAGCTGCTCGGACCAGGCGTTCGCGTCGTTACCCGAGAGCTCCGTTGTGACGCCTAGCTCGTCCCAGGTCTGCTGCACGAGCTCGGCCGCGGCCGCGTGGCTCGGGGTGGCCGCGTCGTAGATGAACTTGATCGTCAGCGGTTCGCCGTCCTTCGAGCGCTTGCCGTCGGAACCGAGCGTCCAGCCCGCCTCGTCGAGCAGCTCGCCGGACTTCTCGACGTCCGTCTCGGGGAGCGTCCACTGCGGGCCGTCGGCGACGCAGAGGTACGGGCTCTTCACGACGAGCGACTTGGACTCCTCGGCGGTGCCGTCGGTGACGACCTCGCCGACCTGCTCGCGGTCGATCGCGGTGACGAGGGCCTCACGGACGAGCGGGTCGGAGGTGGGGCGCTCCGGGCGCTCGTTGAAGAGCATCTCGCCGATCGGGTTGCGCACGCCCTCGCTGCCGAGACCGGCGGCCTCGACGCGGTCCTGGTCGGCGCCGCCGATGCTCGCGGCGTTCACGTCACCGGAGAGCAGCAGGTTCGCGGCGGTCCCGGGGTCGGTGACGACGCGGACCTCGAAGGTGTCCGGCAGGCCCTTGGTGTCGCTCGTGACGTCCTCGGGACCCCAGGTGTAGTCGTCGCGCTTCGTGAAGGTGTAGCTGGAGCCGGGGGTCGCCTTGTCGAGGGTGAAGAGGCCGGTGCCGTTCATCGTCTCGACGAGGGAGTCCGGGTCATCGAGGCCGGCCTGGCAGACCATCTCGACGGTGCCCGTGTTGGCGAGGATGAACGGGTCGGGCGTCGTGCTCGTGACGGTGAGCTGATTGCCGTCGGCGGTCGCGGTCATCCGCTCGGAGACCTGCGCGCCGTAGTAGAAGGTCGCGTTGGCCGGGTCGGCGTTGTAGGTGATGTTCGCCGCGGCGGTCTCCGCGGTGAACGGGGTGCCGTCGGCGCAGGTGATGCCGTCCTTGAGCGTGTAGGTGATGGAGGTGGAGCTCGCATCCTCCTCCCAGCTCTCGGCCAGCCAGGGCAGGAGCTCGCCGTCGGCGTTGACGTACACGAGCGACTCGTAGTGGAAGCTGATGATCTCGCGGGCCTCGAGGCTGATGCCCGTCATGGGGACGAGGCTGCCCGGGTCGCCGCTCATCGCGGTGACGAAGGTGCCGCCGGAGACGTACTCGCCGGAGGAATCGGAGGATTGCGAGGAGGTGCACGCGGTGAGGGCCACCGCGGTGAGGGCCGCGGTGGCGAGTGCCGCCGCGGCTTTCCGCTTGCTGTTCATGCTGGATCCTTCGTACTCGGGTGGCCGTGGTGCGCGGGTGGCCGGATCAGATGGGGTGAGGTGCCGTGCTGGTGCTGGTGGAGAGCTGTGCTGGTGCTGTGGTGCGTCAGATGCGCTGTCGGGTCGCCGTGCCGATGCGGGCGAGGGGACCCGCCGCCTTCACGGAGACCTTCAGGGTGGGGCGGGTCGCGTACGAGACGGGGGTCTCGAGCACGTCGACGATCTCGACCGAGCGCGGGTCTGCGCCGGCCTGGATCGCCTTCTCGATCGCGGAGCGTCCTGCCTCCTCGATGGCGGCTGCGCGGTCGGCGAAGTCGCAGAGCTGATCGGAGCGCCCACCGGCGAGCGCGATGGCCGCGCCCACGGCGTTGGCGACGTTGCCGCGCGCCGGGCGCAGGACCTCGCTCGCGCCGAGGACGGCGTCCGGGACGAGGAATCCTCCGCCGCCGACGACGACGAGTGGGAGGCCGGTGCGGCCGAGCGACATGCGCTCGACGGCGGACTCGATGCGTTCGTGGGCGACGCCGAGCGCGTGCTCGAGTGCTTGGCGGGTCACGCGGTCGAGGGGCGGCAGCTCGCGGTCGGCGATGCCGAACTGGAGCGAGGCCGCGTCGGTGAGGGTCGGGGTGGTGCCGCCGAACAGCAGCGCCTCCTCGGTGAGGCGGTAACCGACCGAGTCGTGGCGCGGGACACCGGTCGCGGTGTCGACGATCGTGCCGCCGCCGAGGCCGACGCTCAGGATGTCGGGCATGCGGAAGTTCGTCCGCACGCCACCGACCTCGCGGGGCAGGGTCGACTCGCGGGGGAACCGGTCGACGAGCACGCCGAGGTCGCTCGTCGTGCCGCCGACGTCGATGATGATCGCGTTGTCGGCACCGGAGAGGAAGGCGGCGCCGCGGATGGAGTTCGCCGGCCCGGAACCGATCGTGAGCACGGGGTAACGCGCCGCGTACTCGACGGCCATGAGCGTGCCGTCGTTCTGGGCGAAGTACGTGGTCGCGTCGAGTCGCTCCTCGGCGACGACGGTCGTGAGCGCGTTCGTGACGTCGCGGGCGACGGCGTAGAGGGACGCGTTCAGGACCGTCGCGTTCTCGCGCTCCAACAACCCGAGCGCGCCGATCTCGTGACTGAGCGACACCGGGATGTCGACCCCGACGTGGTCCTGGACGAGCGCCTCGACCTCGAGCTCCTGCTCGGGGAACGACGGGCTGAAGATCCCGCAGACGGCGACCGCGTCGAAGGTGCCGGCCAGGGCGTCGAGCTCCCGGCGGATGAGGTCGCGGTCGAGCGGGGCGATCGGGTAGCCGTCGACGAGGTGGCCACCGCCCGCGAGGATGCTCCCCGCGAGGACGACGTCGCGCAGTTCCCGCGGCCAGCCGGCGAGCGGCGGGAGCGAGGTGGCGGCGGGCGAGCCCAGCCGGATGACGACGACGCGTCCGAGGTCGCGACGGTTGACGATCGCGTTGGTCGCGTGGGTGGTGCCGAGCATGACGCGGGTGACGAGGCCCCGGTCGTCGCCGAGCTGGTCGAGCACCTCGGCGAGCGCCGCCCGGATGCCGCCCGTGACGTCGCGGGTGGTGGGCTGCTTCGTCCATGAGACGACCTCGCCCGTACCCGAGAGCGCGACGGCGTCGGTGTTGGTCCCGCCGACGTCGATGCCGATCGCGAGTTCGCCCGAGGTGTCGGTGACGGTGCTGGTAGTGGTGCCGGCGCTCATCGGGTCGCTCCAATGGTCTCGTCGGCGCTCACGCCGAAGGGCTCGTAGTCGAGGTCGTAGCCGAACGCGCGCGGGCCGGCGAGTTCGAGGCCGCGCTCGGTGCGCCACAGTGGATCGCACGCCCAGGCGAGGACGCTCACCCGTTGTCCGAAGCGCAGCATCTCGGTGGAGATCGCGTCGCCCGTCTCGGAGTCGACGATCGTGACGAGGTCGGGGACGCTGACGATGACCGCTCCGTCCTCCATGACGACGAGGTTCTCGTTCTGGATCTCCACCCGGGTGAGGCGACCGCGGTGCTCGCCGATCCCCTCGACCGTGACGGAACCGCGGGTGAACCCGCCCTCGGTGCGGCGCTCGATGTCGACGACCTTGCCGCCCGTGATGAGGGACGCGCCGAGTTCGTCCGTGAGCGCGCCGACGGGGTCGGTGGCGGTGAGGAGCCGGCGCCCGACCTGCACGGCGCGGCTGACGCTGCCCTCGATGACGGCGCCGCGGACGGTGTAGCGGTCCATGACGTAGTTGGCGCCGATCGAGATCGCGCCGCTCGCCACGGTGAGGGCGCGGGCGTGGCGCTCGAGCCAGGCGAGGCTGACGGGCCGCAGGATCGAGACGTTGCCGATCACATCGCTCAGGACCGCGTACCCGGGCGGGAGGTTCGCGACGTTCATCGCGGTCATCGGCGCTTCCGGGAAGGCTCGTCCCATGCCGTCGGCGTCGAGGATGCTGAGGCCGAGGCTCGCGGCCCAGCCGACGGGTCCGACGCCGTTGCTGCCGCCGATCTCCGTCGCCATGATCGTGGTGATGCGCTTACCGGTGAGGCGCTCGATCTCCTCGACGATGATCTCGGCCTGGCCGCTCGCGCCGAGCATCTCGAAGCCCACCGACGGGGCGCCGATGCCGGACATGGCGACGACCACGTCGTCCGCGTCGAGGTCGGCGACCTGTTTGACGGGGACCGGGCCGAACTGCTCCAGGGCGATCTCGACGCCGAGCTGCGGGGTCTGCACCGCGCCGCCGCCGCCGGTGCCGAAGATGGCGCATCCTGCGGCGAGCGCCGGCACGTCGGCCAGGGTGATGCTGGTGATCGGCGTGGCCGACGCTGCGGAGCGTGCAGCGGGGTGGTTCGTTGACATGTACCGAGCGTAGGCAGGGTGGGGAACCACGACAATGTTCCCGCGGCCCACACAATCGGGGCAGAATGTGCTCATGGCCCAAGTCACCGTCGCCGACGTCATCCTCCAAGCCGAGCATCTCGGTGCCCGCTGCGTCGCCGGTGCCCCCGCCGGCGTCCCGGTCACCGGGGTCGAGATCCTCGCGCTCGACGAGCTGAACGACGCGACCGAGCACTCCATCGCCATCGTGACGACCCCCGACGGCGCCGTCCCGAGGCCGTACCAGGTCGACATCGCCATCCGCCGGGCCATCGCCGCGGGCTGCGCGGCGCTCGTGTTCGTCGGTGCGTTCCCCGTCGCCGAGACCTCGCGGGCCCTCGCGGACCGCGGTGGTCTGCCGGTGATCATGAGCGAGGGCATCGCCTCCGACCTCGCCGTGCTCATGGACCGCACGATCCGCGGTGGAGCGGAAGAGGCGATGTCGCGCGCCGAGTTCGCGATCCAACGGGTGATCAGCGCGTCCGCGGCTGAAGCAGAGCAGGCGTCGGGTGTCGGCGTGCGGGAGGCGATCCTCGAGGTCGCCAGCACGACCCTGGGGGTGCCGGTCACCCTCGTCGAGGACGCGAGCGCGAGCTGGCTCGAACCGGACGCGGTGTGCATCGGTGAGATCCCGATCGGCCGGGTCCACGCCGAGCGCGACGACCCGGCCGCGGCGATCGCCCTCCCGGTCATCGCCTCCGTCCTCTCGCGCGCCCTGCAACGGGAACTGCACGGACGCTTCGGTTCGGTGCGCTCGCGGGCGGAGCTCATCATCGAGCTGATCTTCGCCGAGTCCTCCCGTATCGACGGCTTCGCGATGGACGCGGTCCGGGCCGGCCTGCCGCTCCAGCTGTCGCACGCGGTGGCGTGGCTGACCCCGAAGCACGCGAGTGATCCCGACCGCCGCGCACCCACGGTCCTCGCGCCCTCCGTCGAGCTCTTCGCGCTGCAACTCGTCGACCAGCGCGAGGAGCAGTGGCACCTCGCGATGCGGCGCGACGAGATCGTCGTCATCTCCTCCGAGGAGCTCGGCGCACCCGACCACCAGCGGCGACTACGCGACGTGATGGAGCGGATCGTCGCGCACGCTGCCACGATCGCGGGGCCGGAGTGGACCTTCACGGTCGGGCTCGGGACACCGCAGAGCGGAGCGGCAGGGCTCCGCCAGTCGGCGACCGAGGCGCGGGTCGCGGCTGAAGCGGCCATCGCGGGTGGTCGTTTCGGCACCATGGAGGCGACGGACGTCACCGGGCTGCGGCGGGTGCTCCTCGACTTCTACGCCTCACCACTCAGTCGGACGCTCCTCGACGACATCCTCTCGCCACTCGACGCCCTCGGGCCGGAGCGGGCCACGATCTCGGTGCGGACGCTCCTCTCCTACCTCAGCCATCGGAACTCACTGGCGCGTGCCGGAGCCGAGCTGAACCTGCATCCGAACGCGGTGAACTACCGGATCCGGCGCATCGAGCAGTCGCTCGAACTCGACCTCGCCGACCCGGACGTCCGCTTCGCCGCGGAGCTCGCCTGCCGGGTGCGGCTCATCGGGATGCCGTAGGCCCGCTCCGCCCCGGTCCCTGAGCCTGTCGAAGGGCCACGCGGTGCCTTCCCGTCGGCTACACGCCCTCCGTGCCGCATTTCGACAAGCTCAATGACCGGACGAAGGTGCCCCGGTCCCTGAGCCGGTCGAAGGGCAGCCCCTCGACGACCTCACCGACCGGACGCGAGCGTCTCCGCGTGCCTCGCCGTCCGCACGACGCCCGCGACGAGCGTCGGCCACAGCTGAGCCGGGATGAGGTGCCCCATGTCGGGCAGCACGTGCAGCTCGGCCGCCGGCATCGCCTGAGCGATGTCCACCGCGGAGGACCAGTGCAGGACGTCGTCCTCGCGTCCGTGCAGCACGAGGGTCGGCACCGTCACCTCGCGCAGCCGGTCGAGCCGTTCCGGTGCGCGGAGCAACGCGGCCCACTGGCGACTGAACCCTTCCGGCGCGTACCCGCGGTCGTAGGCCTCGCCGGTCGCCCACACCTCCCACTCGGTGTCCGGCTGGTAGCGGGCGCCGGGGACGGGCGCGGCGAGGACGGCCATCGCGGCGACCGACTCCTCCCGGCTGTACCGCTCGGGCTCGACCTGCAGTTCGGCGCGGTCTCCGTGCAGGATGTAGCGCGGGTCCTGGCCGGGGATCGTCGACAGTAGGCCGAGACTCAGCACCCGCTCGGGGTGTTCGAGCGCGACCATCTGCGCCATCATCCCGCCCATGGAGTGACCGACGAGGTGCGCTGCCTCGACCCCGAGGTGGTCGAGCACCCGCACGACGTCGTCGCCCATGTCACCGAGCGAGTAGCCGCCGTCGAGGTCGTGCTCGCCACCGAAGCGCTGCGAGTACCCGACGTCGCGGTTGTCGAACCGCACGACGCGGAAGCCCTCGTCCGCGAGCATGGCCCGGAACGGGTCACGCCAGGTGAGCAGCTGCGCACCGCCGCCCGCGATGAGCACGATCACCGGGTCGGCGGGGTCGCCCTCCACCTCGTAGTAGATCGAGACGTCGTCGGTGTCGGTGTACGGCATGCGGTGCTCACTCTCCTCGAACGTGTTCCCTGGCGGGCGTTCCGAGGCTAGCCCGCGGCCTGGCCGTGCACCATGTGCCCTGGACCCAGCGTTCCCGCCCGAGCTGTGCCGAGCGCCCAAGCCACTGAGGTGAGGCAGGTCGTCGCTCGGCAGCACGCCGGGCGACGAGATGCCTCACCTCAGCGCACGGGTAGGCTCGCGACATGAGCGCCGAACCCCTCTCCGGAGACGAGACCCTGCAGCTGCCCGAGTTCGAGACCCCGCCCGCCGAGCCCATGCTGCTCGCTCAGCAGTGGCTCGCCGCAGCGATCGAGCGGGACGTCAGCGAACCCCGATCGATGACCCTCGCGACCGCCACCTCGGTCGGTGTCGTCAGCGCGCGCACCGTCGACGTGAAGACGTTCGACGACCGCGGCCTGGTCTTCGGCACTTCCATCGAGAGCCGCAAGGGCGGGCAGCTCGCCGAGAACCCGAGCGCCGCCCTCCAGGTGTACTGGCGCGAGACGATGCAGCAGCTCCGCTTCGAGGGCCGCGTCGAGCAGCTGAGCGACGAGGAGTCCGACGCACTGTTCGCCGACCGCTCGCCCAAGTCACGAGCGGCGACGGCGGTCGCCCACCAGTCGACGCCATTCCGCGCCGGCCCGGAGGAGACCCTCGACGCCCTCATCGCGCAGGCGAACGCGTTGCTCGAGCGCGAGGGGGACGACGTCCCGCGGCCGGCCACGTGGGTCGGGTTCCGGCTCGTCCCCGACATGGTCGAGTTCTGGCACGCCAGTCGCGACCGGATGCACCGGCGCCTCCGCTACCTCGCGGACGACGGTGGCTGGATCGTGGACCGCCTGCAGCCGTAGCGGAGGGGCGACCACCGGCCGCCTCCCCACCCCGGTCATTGAGCCCTGACCCCGGTCATTGAGCCTGTCGAAATGCACCCGGACGAACCCCGCCCTTCGACAAGCTCAGGGACCGAGTAGTCCCGGTCATTGAGCCTGTCGAAATGCAACCCGGACCACCCCGCCCTTCGACACTTCGACAGGCTCAGTGCAGCCCACCCGGGGACCGAGCGCCGCGCTACCTCGGCGCGCGGACGACCACGACGCCACCGACGGGCGGCTCGACGACCGCGGTGCCGTTGTCGGCGTCGACCGCGATGACGTAGGCACCGACGGCCACGCGCTGCACACCGGCGGTCGCCGGGTGCACGATGACGTCGAGCCCGGGCTCCACCCGGGAGACCTGCTGGTCGGCCGGGTCGGGGTCGGTCGTGAGCACGTGCGCCGGGTGCGTCCGCTCGGCGGCGGCCGCCTCCCGGCGGGTCAGCTCACTCGACGGTGCGGCCACGTGTGCGGCCGTCCCAGCGGTCACGCCGGCACCGAGGGCAGCCGTCTCCGCGCCGTCGACCGCGTTCCGCGGCTCGCCGCTCGACGGGGCGATCGCGACCGAACCCGTGTCACCGGCCTCGACGTGATGCGCCGGGTGGCTGCGCTCGAGCGCGGCACCCTCGACGTCGACGTTCGGCAGGATGCGGTCGAGCCACTTCGGGATCCACCAGGCGCTCTTCCCGAGCAGGTGCATGACCGCCGGGATGAGGAGCATGCGGACGACGAACGCGTCGACGAGCACGCCGAACGCCAGACCGAAGCCGATGGACCGGATCATCGCCGAGTGGGAGAAGATGAACCCGCCGAAGACGGAGATCATGATGATCGCCGCCGCCACGACGACCGTCCGGCCGGCGTGCAGCCCGCGCTGGACCGCCAGGCGCGCCGGGGCACCGTGGGCGAACGCCTCACGCATGCCGGACACGAGGAACAGCTGGTAGTCCATCGCGAGCCCGAAGAGGATGCCGATGAGGATCGTCGGCAGGAAGCTCAGGATGGGCCCCGGGTCGTGCACGCCGAACACCGGTCCGAGCCAGCCCCACTGGAAGATCGCCGTGATGCCCCCGAAGGTCGCCGCGAGGGACAGCATGAAGCCGAGCGTCGCGGTGAGCGGCACGAGGATCGAGCGGAACACGAGGATCATGATGATCAGCGACAAGCCGACCACGAGCGCCAGGTAGAGCGGAAGGGCGTCGGAGAGCTGCTTCGAGACGTCGATGTTGCCGCTCGCGCTGCCGGCCACGCCGAGCTCGACATCGCCCGACAGCGGCGAAAGGTCGCGCAGGTCGCGGACGAGCTGTTCCGTGGAGACGGCGTTCGGCCCCTCCTTCGGGATCACCTGGAAGGCGAGGACGGAGTTGTCGTCAGATGCGCCCACCGGCGCGACGGCCTTGACGTCGTCCTGGTCGGCGATCTCCTGGCCGATCCGCACCTGCTCCTCGAGGACTTCCTCGTCGGTGGCGGCGTCGGGCAGCGTCGCGACGACGAGCAGCGGACCGTTGACGCCGGCACCGAACTTGTCCTCGATGAGCGCGTAGGACTGGTACTGCGTCGAGTCGACGGCCTCCGAGCTGCCGTCCGGCAGGCCGAGACGCATGTCGAGCGCGGGGATCGCGACGACGCCGAGCACGACGAGTCCGGCGACGAGCGTGCCGACGGCGCGCAGGGTACCCATGGGCTTGGTCGGGACGGCGTCCGGGCGCGGCGTGCCGATGGTGCCGCGTGCCTTCCGGCTGAGGATGCGGAGGCCGAGCAGCGACAGCAGGGCGGGCGTGAGGGTGACCGCGAGCAGGATCGCGACGGCGACGCAGATCGCGCCGACGGTGCCCATCAGGCCGAGGAACGGGATCCCGGTGACGTTGAGCGCCAGCAGCGCGACGAGGACGGTCGATCCGGCGAAGACGACCGCGTTGCCCGAGGTGCCGTTCGCGAGGCCGATGGACTCGTGCAGTTCGACGCCCGCGAGCAGCTGCTTGCGGTGCCGGTTCAGGATGAACAGCGAGTAGTCGATGCCGACCGCGAGCCCGAGCATGACGCCGAGCACTGGCGTGATCGAGAGCATGTCGACGACGCCGGAGAGCGAGAGCGACGCGGTGACGCCGACACCGACGCCGACGATCGCCGAGACGAGCGGGAGCGATGCGGCGATGACCGTGCCGAGCATCACGAGCAGCGTGATCGCCGCGATGATGAGGCCGATCGCCTCACCCACGCCGAACAGCTGCGGCAGGCTCTGCGCGAGCTCGTTCGAGAACTCGACCTCGACGCCCGACGGGACGTCCTCCTTCACCTGGTCGATGACCGACTGCTTCGTCTCCGGCGTGACCTCCTGCTGGCGCTTGTCGAAGACGACGTTCGCGACCGCGGTGGTGTCGTCGGTCGAGACGGTGCGGATACCCGAGGAGAGGTCGAGGAGCTGCGAGGAGAGTTCGAGCTTCGTGCTCTGCTCGTCGAGCTTCGCGAGGTTCTCGGTGATGGTGGCCTGCTGGGCGTCGAGCGCCGTCTGCTGCTGCGTGATCGCGGTCTGCTGCGCGTCGAACTGGGCCTGTGCGGCGGCCGGGAGTGTGCCGCCCGCGGCCTGCTGCGCCTGGGCGAGCGCGGCACTCAGCTGGGTCTGCGCGTCGGTCAGCTGCTGCTGTCCGGCGTCGAGCTGCGTCTGGCCGTCGGTCAGCTGGGTGCGGCCGTCGTCGATCTGCGTCTTGCCGTCGGAGATCTGCTTCGCCTGGTCGGCGATCGTCTCCTGCGTCTCGAAGGGGTTGACCGTGGAGTCGACGCCCTTGAGGTCGGCCGTCTCGTCGAGCAGCTCACCGATCGCGGTCTTCTGGCTGTCGGTGAAGGCGTCGCCGTCCTTGGTGTGGAACACCATCGCCCCGGTGCCGCCGGACGCGCTGGGGAAGGAGTCGGAGAGCTGGTCGGTGACCTTGGCCGTCGGGGTGCCCGGGATGGTCACGGCACTGGACAGGGTGCCGCCGAACGCGAGGAACGCGCCGACCGAGATGCCGAGGATCACGATCCAGGAGATGAGGACGGCCCACGCGCGGCGCGCGGAGAAGCGTCCGAGGCGATACAGCAGTTCGGCCAAGGGAGTCTCGATTCTTCGGATGGGGGTGCGGGGACGGAGGGGGATGCGGATCAGTGCGTGGAGCCGTAGCCCGTGCGGACGCTCGCGATGAGCCGTTCCAGCAGGGCGGTCCAGAGTGCACGGGCATCATCGTCCGTGGTGGCGCCGGTGGTCGCGATCCAGTGGTGTGCGAGCACTTCGACGCCGTGCATGAGGGAGGACACGAGGAACGCGGCCTCGAGTTCGTCGACGTCGCTGTTGCGCTCGGCCAGTTCGAGGGCGAGTTCCCGGGTGGTGCGGGAGAAGGTGGCCTGGAAGAGCTGTTGCGGCCGGGAGTCCTCGGGGGCGAACCCGCCGAGGGCGTTCCAGAGGAAGGCGATGACACGGGGGATGTCGGTCGTGCGGAGCGCTGCGGCGACGTCCTCGAACATCGAGACGCGCGACCCGGGGCCCGCCGGTCGTGCGTTGACGGCGGACCGGAAGCTCTCGATCACGACGGCCAGCTCCTCGGTGCAGGAGGTGGTGACGAGGTCGTCGATCGAGGAGAAGTGGTTGAACACCGTGCGGCGCGAGACGTCGGCGCGTTCGGCGATGACGTCGACGTTGAAGCCGGCGATGCCCTGCTCCGCGATCATGACGCGGGCGGCGTCGAGGATCGCCCGATGGTGGCGCGCGCGGAGGGCGGCGCGTCGATCCTCGGCGGGGGCGGTGGTGGGCACGTGGGTACACTACGTGCACCGATGCACTCAGTGCAACTTGTTGACACGGTGTTCACCCATCTGTAAGGAAGCGCTCGATCAGCTTGTCCTGAGGGGTCGCTGACTCGCCCGAATCTGCACCAATATCCGAGATTTTCGTGCAGGAACGGGCGACTCAGCGACGCCGGGACGGGTGCCGGGGTGGACGGACGGTCGGGTCGGGTGGACTGGGCGTCGGGTGGAGGGGTCACGGCTCCGGCAAGCTGAGAGCATGACGACAGACGAGAAGCTCGACGCTCCACGAACGGGCTCGGTCCCCACGACGAACGCAGCCGCGTCCGATGCCCCGCGCACGCGGACCGCCTGGGCGGCCGTCGCCGTCATGATGGCGACGAGCTTCGTGCTCGTGCTCGCCGAGTTCCTGCCGCCGAGCCTGCTGCCGTCGATGGCATCGTCGCTCGGGATCACCGAGGGCCAGGCCGGCCAGGCCGTCACCGCGACGGCGTTCATCGGGTTCCTCACCGCACCGACGATCGGGATCCTCGTCCCACGACTCGACCGTCGCCTCCTGCTCGTCCTGCTCGCGGCCGCCGCCGCGGTGTCGAGCGCGCTCGTCGCGATCTCCGCCGACTTCGTGATGCTGCTCATCGCCCGACTCCTGCTCGGCGCGGCCCTCGGCGCGTTCTGGGCGATGTCGATCGCGATCGCCGCCCGACTGTCCGCGCCGCACCACCTCGGTCGGGCGATCATGCTCGTGAACACCGGCACCACCGTCGCGACGGTCGCCGGTGTCCCGGTCGGCACCTACCTCGGCTCCGTCATGGACTGGCGCCTCATCTTCGCCGGCGTCGCGGTCATCACCGCGGTGGTGGCCGTCGCACTGCGGCTCGTCCTCCCACCCGTCGCGCCGGCTCCGTCCAGCGGTGGTCTGCGGTCGCTCGTCGACACGCTCCGGGTCCCCGGCATCCGCGTCGGCCTCACGGGACACATCCTGACCGTCCTCGGGCACTTCATCGCCTTCACCTACATCCGGCTCGCGATCGAGCGGGTGCCGGACCTCGACGCGGCGGGTGTGGCGGTCCTCCTCGCGGCGTTCGGCCTCGGCGGCGTGGTCGGCAACTTCGTGATCGGGCTCCTCGTCGATCGACATCTTGCGGCCCTGCGCTACGTCGTCCCGGCGTTCATCGGCATCTCGATCGCGCTCGTGACCCTGTTCCCGGGGCAGCCGTGGATCGTGACCATCGCGATCACGACCTGGGGCATGGGCTTCGGCGCCTGGCTCACGACCCTGAGCACCTGGATGGGTCGGCTCGTGCCCGACCGCATGGAATCCGGTGGCGGACTCGTCGTCGCAGGCTTCCAGCTGGCGATCACCGTCGGTGCCGGAGCGGGTGGACTGCTCGTCGACGCGGTCGGCATCGTCCCGGCGCTCACGGTCGCGGCGATCTCCGCGATCGTCGGTGGCATCGTCTTCGGGTCGGCGCGCACCGCACGGTGATGCCGAAGGCTGCCCGGCCGACCGCCTACGCGGCGAGCGCCGCCTCAGCGCGCCAACGGGCCGGCGTCAGGCCCGTGTACCGCTGGAAGGCGCGCGCGAAGCCGTCTTCCGACACGTAGCCGAGCGCGCCGGCGAGCTCGGCCACGGACGCGTCGCCCGTGAGGATGAGCCCCTTCGCCGTCTCCATGCGAACGGTCGTGAGGTAGGCGCGCGGGGTGTGCCCGACGACCTCGCGGAACCGCTCCGCGAACGCCGACCGCGACATCATGGCGATGCGCGCGAGCGTCTCGAAGGTCCATGGGCGCCCCGGTTCGGCGTGCAGGGCGTCGAGGACCGCGCCGATGTGCGGGTCGCCGATGCGCTGCAGCCAGCGATCCGGCGCGCAGCCGGCCTCGTTCCACGTGCGGAGCGCTGCCGACACGATGGTGGTCGCGATGCGGCTGCAGATGACGGTGTCGCCCGGCCGCGGACGGCCAGTCGCCTGCGGGCAGCCCATGCCCTCGATGAGCGCCACCATCGAGGGCTCCTGCCCGGCGAAGTCGGCGACGTACAGGTGCTCGGGCAGCGTCTCCGCCACCTGTTGGCGCTGACCCGGCGGGGTGAAGGCGACGTCGAGGAGCTCGGCGTCCTCGAGCGCGACCACCGTCGTGGCGTGGGCGCGGGGGAAGAAGACGAGGTCGCCGGCGTCGAGGTCGCGGGTGCCGTCGGCGGCGGTGAGGCGGACGCGTCCACTGGAGAGGTAGACGAAACCGGACGCCGTGTGCGGTCGCCGCAGCGGTGTGCCCGCGGCGAGGCGGTCGCGGTCGGTGCCGTGGATCGTCCACTCGAGGCTCGCGAGTGCGCGATCGAAGGTGTCGATCGTCGACGCTGGAGGGGTCGCGGTGAGGGTCACACCGATGCGAACGCGAACGCGTCGCCGGATGTTCCGCGACCCTGCCCGCTGAGTCGCCCGGATCTGTCCGATCTCGGCGCGGATCCGAGCAGAATCGGGCGACTCAGTCGCGGCTAGCGCCCGTCCACCACGGACATGAACCCCGCGAAGGCGAAGGCGGCGGGGATGAAGTAGAGCAGCGTGCGGGTGACGAGCCAACTGACCGCACCGACAGCCACCCAGATCGCATGGAAGCGCGCGCGCACCGTGAGGCGACGGCCCTCCTCGCCGACGACCGTCTCCTTCCGGGTCCAGACCTGCTCAGCCTCCATGGCGTCCCGCGCCGCCTCGAGGACGCTCTCGGCGTCCTGTCCCGCCACTCGTTCGTCGCGGTACCGCTCGGCCCTCGTGATGAGACGCGGCACCAGGTCGGTGAGGATCGCATCGATGGCGACCCAGGGAGCGGCGTAGGCGAAGTCGGCGGCCGGCCTGCTGAAGAAGACGATCCGATCGTCGACCATCTCCACGTTGTAGTACGCCGCGGTGCTGACGAGCGACGACATCACGTCGGGGGTCAGCACGTATCGCGCGTCCGCTCCGTACCCGGACGGCGCGTAGACGCGGAACCACCGGTCGAAGTCGCCCTCGAGGGAGATCTGCAGACCCCGGTCGACGCCCGGCGGCAGGTCGCTGCGGACGGTGTCGTTCGTCGTCGCATCGAGCAGCAGATGCGGGAGGGGTGCAGGCAGCCGCACCACGAGGTAATGCCAGTCCCTCGACCGCTTCACGTCGTCGACCAGGTTGCCGAACTCGATGTTCCCTCGGACGAATCGCGGATACGACTGCACCTGTGGTCCCGGCACGGTGATGAAGGCGTTGTTGTACTTCCCCGTCGTGGTGATGAGCGAGGAGAACATCGCCCGTCCTTTCGACTCCTCCTCGAGGCCGTTGGCCACCGCCGTCAGGTGGGTCCGCCATCCGGCGAGACGCGCCTTCGGCGACGGCGGGCGTCGCGACCAGCGGTACAGGAACCAGGCACCGACGAGCAGCCCGACGAGGACGAGCGCGGCGACGACCAGGCCGATGACGTCATCAGGCTCGACGCGACGGTCGTGGTATTCGTCGACGCTGACCCCGACCGAGACGAGCGCGATCGCCAGGTACCAAAGGACGAGGCTGAAGTAGAGATGGAAGAGCACCCTCCGCCCGGTGGGCACCCGTTTGGGCCGGCCGGAGCGACGCTCATCCGCCATCGCCGCGGCGACCTCGTGTTCGGGCGCCGTCAGCCACCGCAGTTCCACTGATCCAGATCCCCTCGACGCCCTCAGCCTCCCAGCGTAGGGCAGGGCGACTACCGGCTCGCAGCGTTGACGACGGCGCGGACCGACGCCTCCAGCACGGAGCGATGGCGCCCGGCTGCCCACACCGTCTCCGCCCCGCGGCGGATCTCCAGGAGGGTCAGGGCCTCGGCGCCACTCCCGGCACTGAGCGACGTCTGATGCAGGGAGACGATCTCGACGTGGACGCCGTGGTCGGCGAGGAGACGGGTCGCCGCCTCGACCGGACCGACGTCGGCGAAGGTGGCCTCATGGCGGTCCCCGTCGATCCGGAGACCGATCGTCGTCCGCGAGGTCTCGCCGGTCGTCGTCACATCGACCTCGAGCAGCTCGACCCGAGACGGCGTCGCCGACAGGTAGCTGCGCTCGAACGCCGCGAGCAACGCCTCGGCGTCCAGTTCGCGACCCGTCTCGTCCGCCTGCTGCTGGACGCGACGCGAGAAGTCCACCTGGAGACGACGGGGCATCTCGATGCCGTAGTCGCGTTCGAGCAGGTAGGCGATGCCGCCCTTGCCGGACTGCGAGTTCACGCGGATGACCGCCTCGTAGCTCCGACCGAGGTCCGCGGGGTCGACCGGCAGGTAGGGCACACGCCACGGGAGGTCCTCCGGGCGGCTGCCGGTCGCGTCAGCCCGCGCTCGGTGTTCGGCGAAGCCCTTCTTGATCGCATCCTGGTGCGTCCCCGAGAACGCGGTGTGGACGAGCTCGCCGACGTACGGGTGGCGCGGGTGGATCTCGATGCGGTTGCTGTGCTCCACGACCCGACGGATGTGGTCGATGTCGGAGAAGTCGATCATCGGGTCGACCCCCTGCGCGTGCAGGTTGAGCGCCAGGGTCGCGAGGTCGACGTTGCCGGTCCGCTCGCCGTTGCCGAAGATGCATCCTTCGACGCGTTGGGCGCCAGCGAGGACCGCGAGCTCAGCGCACGCGATCCCGGTGCCGCGGTCGTTGTGCGGGTGGACCGACAGGATGACGGCGTCACGACGGTCGAGGTTCCGGTGCATGTACTCGATCTGGTCCGCGTAGACGTTCGGGCTCGCCGCTTCGACGGTGGCGGGCAGGTTGAGGATCACCGGGCGGTCCGGAGAGGCGTCCCACAGGGTCGTCATGGCGTCGCAGAGTTCGAGGGCGTAGTCCGGCTCCGTCAGGTTGAAGACCTCCGGGGAGAACTCGAACCGCACCCCGTCGAGGTCGCCGGCGAACTCGAGGACGTCGGAGCCGCCGGCGAGGATGAGCGCGCGGAGTGAGTCGCGGTCGTGTCCGAGGACGACCTCCCGCCAGAGCGGCGCCGTCGCGGTGTACAGGTGGATGACGACCGGGTTCCGGATCCCACGGATCGACTCGACCGTGCGCTCGATCAGGTCGCGGCGGGCGGGCGTGAAGACGACGATCGTGACGTCCTCGGGAGCGATGTCGGTCTCGGCGATCAAGCGGACGAAGTCGTAGTCGGTCTGCGAGGCGGAGGGGTACCCGACCTCGATCTCCTTGTACCCCATGGTGACCATCAGCTCGAAGAACGCCCGTTTCCGCTCGGGGTCCATGGGCTCGGCGAGCGCCTGGTTGCCGTCGCGAAGGTCCACCGGCACCCAGAGCGGCGCCTCGGTCAGGCGGCGCGACGGCCAGGTGCGGTCGAGGAGCGGGACGTCCACCCGCGAGTACAGGTCCTGGTACCGGTGGGACGGCATCTGCGAGTGGCGCTGGCGATTCCAGCTCGGCGCGGAGGACGGAACGGGGCCGGCGGGTGTGGAGAGTCGGGAGTCTGAGGGGATCACGCGGTAACGCTAACACAACTTGTCAGACAAGCTGAGGACTATGATCGACACATGGATACCGTGCACCGTGAATCACTCTCCGACCAGGTCGCACGCTTGCTCCTGCAGCGCATCCAGGCCGGCGAGTGGGAGATCGGCCAGAAGTTGCCCGGCGAGACGACCCTGGCACCGCAGCTCGGCGTCGGCCGCTCGACGATGCGCGAGGCGATCCGCCAGCTGGCCGGCCAGGGCGTGCTGTCGACCCGGCAGGGATCGGGGAACTTCCTCCGGTCGCGCACGCCGGTCCAGGATTGGGACGCACTCGTCCTGCGGACCGCGATCGGCTCGGTCATCGAGGCGCGCATCGCCATCGAGTGCGAAGCGGCGGCCCTCGCCGCGCAACGCCACACGGCGTCCGATCTGGCCGCCATCCGGGCAGCGCTGGCCCATCGGAACACCGATCGCGCGACCATCGAGGGGCGGGTCGACGCCGACACGGCGCTCCACCGGAGCATCGTCGCCGCGAGCGGGAACGAGATCCTCACCGAACTGTTCGACACCTTCGCCGAGCGCAGCCGCGAGGCGATGATCCAGATGCTCCGCCTCAGCGGCGAGCCGGGGACGGACCACGACCAGCTCGTCCACGAGCACATCGTGCAGGCGGTCGCCGATCGCGATGCCACCGCGGCGTTCGACCGCAGCCGCACCCACCTCGTCGCCCTCCGCGACGGGTTGACCCGCCAGCGGAGTGACGGCCCGTCGTGACCGACGCAGCGGGATGAGCCCATGGGCGCCGTGTCATCCGGCGCGAGAACCCCCCTGCCGCGCACGGTGGGCGCGGACCCGGCCACGACTGGCACAGGCCGGCGACGGACACCAGTGCCGCCTGCCGGAGGTGTCGAGGAACACCCAGCGGCAGTCGACCTCGGCGCACTGACGCAACAGCTCCCGGTCCGGCCCCTGCAGCATGACCAGTGCCTGGACGGCGATCGCGGCGAGCGCCGCGTCGAGCGGGACGCCATCCGGAGCGGGACCGCTCCACAGCGCTCCGGCCGAACTCGACGCGTGCCCACGCACCTGCGCGAGATCGTCCGGGGCCGGTTCGCGCCCGGCGACCGCCGCCATCGCCAGCTCGCGGAGCGACTCCCGCAGCCTCACGAGGCGATCGAGGTCGTCGGCGCTCAGCTCGCCATCCACACCGAACCCGACCAGGCCGAGCCACCGATGCCCCGCCTCGGGCGTCCCGATCCGCTCCACCGGCCGCATTCCGAAGCTCTGTCCATGCGTGGCGAGCAGGTTCAGCCAGGTGGCTCCGCCGTCGAAGCGGAAGTCGGTCTCGGTCGTCATGGTTCGAGTGTAACGTGTCAACCGTTACAACAGGGGTGAACGAGGGAGCGACGATGCAGGGAGCGACGATGCACGAGGTGTTCGATGTGGCGGCCGGCCGCGAACGACTGGCGGAGCTGCAGGACGAGACGACGACCGCGGCTTGGCGCGCGACGGTCGATGCGGCGGCGCCGGGCTTCGACGAGTGGATCGTCGGCGCCGTGTTCGGTGGGACCTACCAACGCGACGGCCTGACGCCGCGCGACCGACAACTGCTCATCATCGGTGCGCTGACGGCGCTCGGCGGCGTCGACCCACAACTCAGCGGTCACCTCACGACGTCGCTCCGGATCGGGATGACCCGGACCGAGCTCGCCGAGGCGCTCGTCCACCTCGTGCCGTATGTCGGGCTGCCCCGGGTGATGGCGGCCCTGCGGCTCCTCCCCGAGGCGGCGACCGAGCCACCGGCGACCGACCGCGACGACGACGCCCGGTGACCCGGGTGCGGCTCGAGACCCGGGTGATCCGCACGGTGCTCGGCGACATCGACCCGGCCACGGCGGGCGTGGTCGACTCCCACGACCACCTCTTCCTCCGGACACCGGTCCTGGCCGGTGACGACCTGGTCGACGAGCCTGACGCCACGACCGCGGTCGCGCGCTTCGCAGCGCTGGGCGGCAGGACCGTCGTCCAGTGGACGCCTCGGGGTCTCGGACGCGGCCTCCCGGCGCTCCGGCGGATCAGTGCGTCGAGGGGGGTCCACGTCGTGGCAGCGACCGGACGACATCTGCGACGCGTCTACCCCGACGGCGCTGCGGAACCCACGCGCTCGGCCGACGAGCTCGCAGCGGCGTTCATCGACGACGTCGACCGCCACCGGTGCGGACTGATCAAGATCGGTGTCGGCCCCGATCGCCTCGCCGAGGACGAGCGGGACGCGTTGCGGGCCGCTGCAGTGGCGCATCACGCCACCGGAGCGCCGATCGCGGTGCACCTCGAGCAGGGAGCGGCGGCCGAGCTCGTCCTGGCGGCGCTGGACGCCGACGGGGTGGACCCGAGGTCCATCGTCCTCGGGCATCTCGGCCGGAACCCTCACCTCGAGCAGATCCTCGAGGCGGCTCGCTCCGGCGCGTGGGTGTGCCTCGACACGCCATCGCCGGCTCATCCGATGGACCCCGCTCGACTGGCGCGGGTCCTCGAGATCCTCATCGACGACGGACACCTGCCCGCGCTGCTCCTCGGCGCCGACACGACCACGTCCGCCTCCCGCGTTCGGCCGGAGGAGTACGGTCCGGCGGCGCTCCTGACGACCGTCGCACCGCAGTTGGCGCAGGCCCTCGGCGCGGAAGCGGTGTCGACGATCACCCGCGACAACCCCGCCCGCGCGTGGGCGTTCGAGCCCCGCGCACCACGCACCGTAGGGAGGTCGTGAGGATCCACGCGGAAGGCGTATGGAAACCGTGAGGACCGCCGTCGGAGGTCGCTGACGGGTGTTGGCTCTGAGCTGTCCCGAACGGGACACAGCACCACGCACCCGCACCACGCACCCACTGGAGTCCTCTTGCTCGACCTCGTCTACGTGCTCGGCGTCATCGCCGTGTTCGCTCTGGTCGGCCTCGTCGCCCGGGGAGTGGAGAGACTGTGATCGTCTTCGAACTCCTCGCCGCCGTCCTGGCCGTCGCCGCCGTCGTGTACCTCGTGTACGCGCTCGTGAAACCCGAGAGGTTCTGATGCAGACCCTCTTCGCGATCCTCCAGGTCTCGACCCTCGTCCTGGTCCTCGTGCTGCTCTACCGTCCGCTCGGTGAGTACCTCGCCCGGGTGTACACCTCGAGCAAGGACTTCGCCGTCGAGCGCGGCTTCTACCGCGTGATCGGTGTCGACGCCCGCTCCGAGCAGACCTGGCAGGCCTACCTCCGCGGGGTGCTCGCCTTCTCGCTCGTCGGCGTCCTCCTCGTCTACGCCCTCCAGCGTGCACAGGCCGTCCTGCCCTTCGCACTCGGCCTCCCCGCCGTCCCCGAGGGCCTGTCGTTCAACACGGCCGTGTCCTTCGTCACGAACACCAACTGGCAGTCGTACTCCCCCGAGGTCACGATGGGCTACACCGTGCAGCTCACGGGCCTCGCGGTGCAGAACTTCGTCTCCGCCGCCGTCGGCATCGCCGTGGCCATCGCCCTCGTCCGAGGCTTCGCGAGTCGCCGCAGCGGCACCATCGGCAACTTCTGGGTCGACCTCACCCGCGGCACCCTCCGCGTGCTGCTGCCGCTCTCGGTCGTCATGGCGGTCGTGCTCATCGCGGGCGGGACCATCCAGAACCTCAACGGCTTCACCGACGTCACGACCATCACGGGCGCGACGCAGACCATCCCCGGCGGACCGGTCGCCTCGCAGGAGGCCATCAAGCTCCTCGGCACGAACGGCGGCGGGTTCTTCAACGCGAACTCCGCGCACCCCTTCGAGAACCCGACCGCCTGGACGAGCCTCGTCCAGAACATCCTCATGCTCGCGATCCCGTTCTCCCTGCCGCGCACCTTCGGCCGCATGGTCGGCGACCACAAGCAGGGCTACACGATCCTCGCGGTCATGGGCGTCATCTTCCTCGCCTCGTTCTCGATCCTCACGGCGCTCGAAGCCCGCGGCCTCGGAGCGGCACCGATGGCGGCCGGCGGTGCGATGGAGGGCAAGGAGCAGCGTTTCGGCGTCTTCGCCTCGACGCTGTTCGGCTCGACCTCGACGCTGACCTCGACGGGTGCCGTCAACTCGATGCACGACTCCTACACGGCACTCGGCGGCATGATGCCGATGATCAACATGATGCTCGGCGAGATCGCCCCCGGCGGCGTCGGTTCAGGCCTGTACGGCATGCTCGTGCTCGCCGTCATCGCCGTGTTCATCGGTGGGCTGCTCGTCGGCCGGACGCCGGAGTACCTCGGCAAGAAGATCGGCCCACGGGAGATCAAGCTCGCGAGCCTGTACATCCTCGTGACGCCGACCCTCGTGCTCGCCGGCACCGCTCTGAGCTTCGCCATCCCCGGCGTCCGCTCGGATGTGGAGACGACGTCGATCTGGAACCCGGGCCTCCACGGCCTCTCCGAGGTCCTCTACGCCTTCACCTCTGCGTCGAACAACAACGGTTCCGCGTTCGCCGGTCTCACGGCGAACACCCCGTGGTTCAACACGGCGCTCGGTGTCGCGATGCTCCTCGGTCGCTTCGTCCCGATCGTGCTCGTCCTCGCGCTCGCCGGTTCGCTGGCCGCACAGGACCGGGTGCCGTCGACAACCGGAACGCTCCCGACCAACCGGCCGCAGTTCGTCGGCCTCCTCACCGGTGTCGCCGTGATCATCACCGCACTCACCTACTTCCCCGTACTCGCGCTGGGTCCCCTGGCGGAAGGGCTGTCATAACCATGTCCACCACGCACACGCTTCCCGCCCCGGCGGAACCCGAGCAGGAGCAGGACCACCACCATGAGCCCGCGAAGGCCGCGTTCGGTCCGGCGCAGCTGCTCGCCGCGACCCCGGGTGCCTTCCGCAAACTCGACCCGCGGCTGATGGTCAAGAACCCGGTCATGTTCATCGTCGAGGTCGGCGCGGCACTGACCACCGTCCTCGCGATCGCCGAACCGTTCCTCGGTGGTGCGCAGGAGTCCGGCGGCTCGGCCGTGCCGGCGTCGTTCACCTGGGGCATCGCGATCTGGCTGTGGCTCACGGTCGTGTTCGCGAACCTCGCTGAGTCCGTCGCCGAGGGACGCGGCAAGGCGCAGGCCGACAGCCTCCGCAAGACGCGCACCTCGACCATGGCGAACCAGGTCACGGACTACGACGCCTCGGCGGACCCGTCCGCGGAGCACGCCGCCATCGGCCAGGTCTCCTCCGCGGACCTCACCCTCGGCGACGTCGTCGTGGTGACCGCCGGCGAGCTCGTCCCGGGCGACGGCGACATCGTCTGGGGCATCGCCTCGGTCGACGAGTCGGCGATCACGGGCGAGTCGGCCCCGGTCGTCCGCGAGTCCGGCGGTGACCGCAGCGCCGTCACGGGCGGCACCCGCGTGCTGTCCGACCGCATCGTCGTCCGCATCACCTCGAAGCCCGGTGAGACCTTCGTCGACCGCATGATCGGCCTCGTCGAGGGTGCGGCGCGGCAGAAGACGCCGAACGAGATCGCGCTCAACATCCTGCTCGCGAGCCTGTCGATCGTGTTCGTGGTCGTGGCGCTGACGCTCAACCCGATCGCCTCCTATGCGGCGGCTCCCGTCAGTGTCCCGGTCCTCATCGCCCTGCTCGTCTGCCTCATCCCGACGACCATCGGCGCCCTGCTCTCGGCGATCGGCATCGCCGGCATGGACCGACTCGTGCAGCGGAACGTGCTCGCGATGTCCGGCCGCGCGGTCGAGGCCGCCGGCGACGTCACGACCCTGCTGCTCGACAAGACCGGCACCATCACCTACGGCAACCGGCAGGCGGTCGAGTTCATCGCCCTCCGCGGGGTCACGCCGGAGGAACTCGCGCAGGCCGCCGCCCGGTCCTCGCTCAGCGACCCGACGCCCGAGGGCAAGTCGATCGTCGACCTCGCGGCCGAGCGTGGCATCCACCTGGACGGGTCCGGGGCCGGCGAGATCGTCCCGTTCACCGCGCAGACCCGCATGAGCGGCCTCGACCAGCCGGACGGTGCACAGATCCGCAAGGGCGCAGGCTCGGCCGTGCTGGCCTGGGTGGATTCGTTCGGCCCCCTCGCCGAGGCGACCCGCGCCGAGCTCCAGGAGCACGTCGAGGCGGTGTCCGCCGGCGGCGGCACCCCGCTCGTCGTCGCGCAGACCGACACCAGCGGCACCGCGCGGGTGCTCGGCGTCGTCCGCCTCAAGGACGTCGTCAAGGCCGGCATCGCGGAGCGGTTCGCCGAGCTGCGCGCCATGGGCATCCGCACGGTCATGATCACGGGTGACAACCCGCTCACCGCGAAGGCGATCGCCGCCGAGGCCGGAGTCGACGACTTCCTGGCCGAGGCGACGCCCGAGCAGAAGCTCGAGCTCATCCGCAAGGAGCAGGAGGGCGGCAACCTCGTCGCGATGACCGGTGACGGCACGAACGACGCTCCGGCGCTCGCACAGGCCGACGTCGGTGTCGCGATGAACACGGGCACCTCCGCTGCGAAGGAGGCCGGCAACATGGTCGACCTCGACTCCGACCCGACGAAGCTCATCGACATCGTCCGGATCGGCAAGCAGCTGCTCATCACGCGAGGCGCGCTCACGACGTTCTCGATCGCGAACGACGTCGCCAAGTACTTCGCGATCATCCCGGCCATGTTCGCCGGGGTGTTCCCGGGGCTCGCACTGCTCAACATCATGCAGCTGCACTCCCCCGCGTCGGCGATCCTCTCGGCGATCATCTTCAACGCCATCATCATCGTGATCCTGATCCCGCTGGCCCTCCGCGGTGTGAAGTACCGACCGCTCAGCGCCTCGAAGGTCCTCAGCCGCAACCTGTTGGTCTACGGGCTCGGTGGCGTGATCGCGCCGTTCATCGGCATCAAGCTGATCGACCTCGTCGTCACCCTCATCCCCGGCTTCTGAGCCGACGACCCAGATCAAGCTGATCGACCTCGTCGTCACCCTCATCCCCGGCTTCTGAACCTCACCCAGCACACGAAAGCAGACAGAACATCATGAGTGCATCCCGCAGCGGCATCGCCCAGTACTGGGTCGCCATCAGGGCCATGCTCGCCCTCACCGTCGTCCTCGGCGTCGGCTACCCCCTCATCGTCACCGGCATCGGGCAGGCGACGATGTCCTGGCAGGCGAACGGATCCGCCGTCACCGAGGGTGGCACGACGGTCGGCTCAGCGCTCATCGGGCAGTCGTTCACCGACGCCGACGGCAAGCCGCTGCCGCAGTGGTTCCAGTCGCGTCCGTCGGCGGCCGGCGACGGCTACGACGGTGGCGCGTCGAGCGGCAGCAACCTCGGGCCGGAGAACACCGACCTCGTCGCCTCGATCGAGGAGCGCCGCGCGGCCATCGCCGCCTTCGAGGACGTCGATCCGTCGAGCATCCCCGCCGACGCGCTGACGGCTTCCGCGTCCGGCCTCGACCCGCACATCAGCCCGGCCTACGCACTGCTGCAGGTGCCCCGTGTCGCCGCCGAGCGCGGCCTCGACGAGGACGAGGTCCGTGCCCTCGTCGAGCGCCTGACGCAGGGCCCCGACCTCGGCTACCTTGGGGAGTCCACGGTCAACGTCCTGCAGCTCAACCTCGCCGTGGCAGGACTGGACGGATAACCATGCAGCGCGGACGACACAGCGCGGCCCCCGGGGTCGGCAGGCGGAGCGCGATGCTCCAGGAGAACTGAACACCATGCAGCGCGGACGACTCCGGGTGCTCCTCGGCGCGGCCCCCGGGGTCGGCAAGACCTACGCCATGCTCGAGGAGGGGCACCGCCTCGCCGGGGAGGGCGTCGACGTGGTCGTCGCGGTCGTCGAGACCCACGGTCGGGCCGCGACCGCTGCCCTGACGGAGGGGCTCGAGACGCTGCCGCGTCGGGGCGTCGAGCACCGGGGCGTGACGCTCGACGAGATGGACCTCGAGGCCGTCCTCGCACGCCACCCCGGACTCGCGCTCGTCGATGAACTGGCCCACACGAACGCCCCCGGCTCCACGAACGAGAAGCGCTGGCAGGACGTCGAGGCCCTGCTCGCCGCCGGCGTCTCCGTGCTCTCGACGGTGAACATCCAGCACATCGAGTCGCTGAACGACGTCGTCCGGCAGATCACCGGGGCGCCGCAGCGGGAGACGATCCCCGACGCCGTGCTGCGGGCGGCCGACCAGATCGAACTCATCGACCTCGCTCCACAGGCCCTCCGCGACCGGCTCGCCGGCGGCCGGGTCTACCCGGCCGAGCGGATCGACGCCGCACTGTCCAACTACTTCCGCCTCGGCAATCTCACGGCACTGCGCGAGTTGGCGCTGCTGTGGCTGGCGGACGAGGTCGACTCCGCCCTGCGCGACTACCGCGCCGAGCACGGCATCGACAGCACCTGGGAGGCGCGTGAGCGGGTCGTCGTGGCCCTCACCGGCGGTCCGGAGGGCGAGACCCTGCTCCGACGCGGCGCCCGGATCGCCGCCCGTTCCTCCGGTGGCGAGCTCATCGCGGTGCACGTGACGACGCAGGACGGCCTCCGGTCCGCGAACCCCGGTGCACTCGCGCAGCAGCGAGCGCTCGTCGACACCCTCGGCGGCACCTTCCACCAGGTCGTCGGCGACGACGTGCCGCGTGCGCTCGTGGACTTCGCGAAGGCGGCGAACGCGACGCAGCTCGTCATCGGTGTCAGCCGGCGCAGTCGCCTGTCCGCCGCGGTCACCGGTCCCGGCATCGGCAACACGGTCATCCGCGAGTCGGGCAACATCGACGTCCACATCGTCAACCACGAAGCGGCGGGCGGGCGGTTCCGGCTGCCGAAGCTCGGCGGCGCCCTGAGCGCACGGCGCCACATCGCGGGCTTCGCGCTCGCGCTCATCGGCGGGCCGCTCGTCACCTGGCTCCTCCACCTTGCCCGCACGGAGGAGTCGATCACGAGCGAGGTGCTGTCGTACCAGCTGCTCGTCGTGCTCGTCGCGCTCGTGGGCGGGTTCTGGCCGGCGGTCTTCGCTGCCGTCCTGTCGGGCGTCACGCTCGACTTCGTCTTCGTCCAACCGCTCTACACCGTGACGATCGACGATCCGGCGCACCTCGTGGCGCTCGTGCTGTACGTCGTCATCGCCGTGATCGTGAGCGGGGTCGTCGACCTCTCGGCGCGACGGGCTCGCACGGCGAGGCGCGCGGCCGCGGAGTCCGAGCTGCTCGCGACGGTCGCGGGCAGCGTGCTCCGCGGCGAGGGCGCCCTGCAGGCGCTCGTCAGCCGGACCCGCGAGTCCTTCTCGCTCGCCGGGGTGCGCCTCGTCGCGGGTGAGCAGGTCCTCGCGGTCGACGGCGAACCGACCCGCGGCGGCGACTTCACGAGCATCCCGATCGGCACCCGCGCGGTACTCGAACTGCACGGCGGGGTGCTCGCCGCGTCCGACCGCCGCCTGCTCGCCGTCATCGCAGCGCAGCTCGACGCCTCGCTCGAGCACACCGATCTGCGCGCCACCGCCCGGGAGGTCGGCCCGCTGGCTGCCACAGACCGGGTGCGGAGCGCGCTGCTCTCGGCGGTCAGTCACGACCTCCGGCGCCCCCTCGCCGCCGCGACCGCCGCCGTCACCGGCCTGCGCGCGACCGACGTCGAACTCACCACGGCGGACCGCCACGACCTCCTCGAGACCGCGGACGACAGTCTGCGCACGCTCGCGGCCCTCGTCACGAACCTGCTCGACGTGAGTCGCCTCCAGGCCGGTGTCCTCGCCGTGACCGTCGCGCCGATCGACGTCGAGGACGCGATCCTGCCGGCCTTCGACGAGCTCGGCATCGGGCCGCACGACGCCGAGCTCGACCTCGCGCCCGATCTTCCACCCGTCCTCGCGGACGCCGGCCTGCTGCAACGCGTCATCGTGAACCTCCTGACGAACGCGCAGCGCTTCAGCCCAGACGACACCCCGGTCCGGATCGCGACGAGCTGGTTCCGCGACGCCGTCGAGATCCGCATCGTCGACCACGGTCCGGGGATCGCGCCCGACCGGCGGGAGGACGTGTTCGTCCCCTTCCAGCGGCTCGGCGACACCGACAACCTCACCGGTCTCGGCCTGGGACTCGCGCTGTCGAAGGGCTTCGTCGAGGGGATGGGTGGCACACTCGAACCGGAGGACACGCCGGGTGGGGGCCTCACCATGGTGGTGTCACTGCCGGCGGCACGTGATCAGGAGGGGACCGCTCGATGAAGATCCTGATCGCCGACGACGACCCGCAGATCCTCCGGGCCCTGCGCATCACCCTCACCGCCCGGGGCTACGAGATCATCACGGCCGAAGACGGCACCGCTGCGCTCAACGCCGCGACGACGCACCGCCCCGACCTGTACCTGCTCGACCTCGGCATGCCGGGGCTCGACGGGCGGCAGGTGATCGAGGGCCTCCGCGGCTGGACCGACGCGCCCATCCTCGTGGTGTCCGGTCGTGCCGGATCGACGGACAAGGTCGAGGCGCTCGACGCCGGAGCCGACGACTACGTGACGAAGCCGTTCGCCATTGACGAACTGCTCGCGAGGATCCGCGCGCTCACCCGGCGGGTCCCCGGCGCCGAGGCCGAACCCACCGTGCGGTTCGGCGACATCGTGGTCGATCTCGCCGCGAAGCAGGTCACCAAGCAGACCCCTGGTGCGTCCCCGGCCACCGTCCGTCTGACGCCGACGGAATGGCAGGTGCTCGAGCTGCTCATCCGGAACGCCGGCAAGCTCGTGACCCGACAGATGCTGCTCACGGAGATCTGGGGTCCGACGCACGTGACCGACACCGGCTACCTGCGCCTCTACATCGCGCAGCTGCGGAAGAAGCTCGAGCCGGAGCCCGCCACCCCTCGCCACCTGCTCACCGAGGCCGGCATGGGGTACCGCTTCCAGCTCTGAGCGAGCGCTCGCGTCGAGTCGGGCAGGGTAACAGGTTGCAGCGCCCGAGGCCATGCCCCCGGAATCGCAGCTTGCACGCGTACCGTCGCAGTCGCGTCCGGGCTTTCCGGACGAGACCCATGCAGGTACCGCAGAACCAGAGAGGATGGCGCCCATGACCCAGGTCATCGAAACCATCGACGTCGACGTTCCCGTCTCCGTCGCCTACAACCAGTGGACCCGCTTCGAGGACTTCCCCAAGTTCCTCGACGAGGTCGACTCGATCACGCAGGTCACCGACACCCTCACGGAGTGGACGGTCACCGTCGCCGGACAGACCCGCACCTTCGAGGCGGAGATCACCGAGCAGCACCCCGACGAGCGCGTCGCCTGGAACAGCACCGGCGGCGAGGCGGACCACGCCGGCGTCGTCACCTTCCACCGCCTGGAGGACGCCAAGACGCGTGTCACCGTGCAGCTGGACTGGGAGCCCAAGGGCCTCCTCGAGCACCTCGGCGCAGCCGTCGGTGTGGCCGGCCATGCGGTCAAGAAGGACCTCGGCAACTTCAAGCAGCTCGTCGAATCCGAGGGCCAGACCGGACAGGGATGGCGTGGCGATGTCGAGTGACGGCCCCCGCCCCGGTCCCCCGCACACGCACGACGACGACGTGAAGCACGACGTGCCGAAGCCCGAGGAGGTCGACCCCGAGACGGGCACCGACGCCGAGGGCGACCCCGTCGAGAACCCGTCGGGCTGATCCTCCGGCGTCGGCCCGTCCGAGGCGAGCACCGCCCCGAGACGGGGACCGACGCCGACGGCGACCCCGTCGAGAATCCGTCGGGCTGATCACCTGATCCCCGCCGGCCGGCACTCCCGTCGCCTCTAGGCTCGGAGCATGAGTGCTCGCGCCGGTCAGGCGAACCCCCGCCCCGCGCTGTCCGCCCCTCTTCGGCGGCGGCGCGGGGCGATCTTCGTCTTCATGCTCACTGTCGGCGTGGGCCTGTCGTCCTTCATCGTCCGGACGCCGGCCGTCCGCGACCTCGTGCACGCGAGCACCGCCGAGATGGGACTCATCCTCTTCGGCATCTCCGTCGGATCGATGACGGGCATCCTGTCGTCCGCAGCGCTCGTCCGTCGGTTCGGTGCGCGTCGCCCGATCATCATCGGCGGAGCGGCGTTCGTCATCGGACTCGCGCTCCTCGCCCTCATGGCGGGTGCCGGGCAGGGCGTCGGTGTCTTCCTCGGTCTGATCGGCATCGGTCTGGGCTTCGGCCTCGCCGAGATCGCGATCAACATCGAGGGCGCGATGATCGAGCAGCTGTCCGGGCGGTCCATCCTGCCCGTGCTCCACGGCTGCTACAGCCTGGGTTCCGTCATCGGCTCGGTCGCCGGCATCGCGCTCACGGCGATCGCCTTCCCGGTGATGATCCATCTACTGATCGTCGCGACCGTCGCGCTGGCGGCGCTGCTGTGGGCGATCCCGAAGATCCCGGCCGAGACCGGACGACAGTCGGACACGGGCGCTGGCTCCCCCGGGATCCGTGCGCAGCTCGCGGTCTGGCGGCAGCAGCGCGTGATCTTCCTCGGGCTCATCGTGCTCGCCCTCGCGCTCGCCGAGGGCGCCGCCGGCGACTGGTTGCCGCTCATCATGGTCGACGGGCACGGCACCACGGCAGCCGTCGGATCGATCGTCTTCGCCGGGTTCGCACTCGCCATGACGATCGGTCGTTTCGCCGGTGAACCGCTCCTCGCCCGCTTCGGCAAGGCCAACGTGCTGCGGGTGAGCGCCCTCGTGTCGGCGGTCGGGATCGGGCTCGTCGTCTTCTCCGACAGTGTCCTCGTCGCAGGGCTCGCGGTGCTGCTGTGGGGGCTCGGTGCGGCGCTCGGCTTCCCGGTGACCCTCTCGGCGGCGGGTGAGAGCGACGATCCGACGACGACCGTCGGCGCCGTGGCCTCGGCCGGCTACGTCGCGTTCCTCGTCGGGCCGCCGCTGCTCGGATTCCTCGGGGAGCACTTCGGTCTGCGCGGCGCGATGATCGTCGTGCTCGCGGTGGTCGTCCTGGCGTCCTTCCTGACGTCCGCGGCGAAGCCGCAGGAGCGGCAGCGGACGGCCTCGCCTACCGGTCCCTGAGTCGCAACCGCTGGTCCCTGAGCCGCAGTCGCCGGTCCCTGAGCAACACCATCCCGGTCCCTGAGCAACACCATCCCGGTCCCTGAGCCTGTCGAAGGGCGCACTTCGACAAGCTCAGTGACCGGGGCTGCTCAGCGCGGGTGGCGCTTGGAGCGCCGGATGTACCCGGGCAGCAGCACGCGGCCGGAGACGCCCGTGCGGCGGGCGAGGATCTCGCCGAGCGTGACGCCGGCGGCGAGCGCGAGGCCGGTGAGGCCCGCCTGCAGCAGCTGTTCGACCCCCTCGGAACCCTGCTCGCCGTTCACGAGCGCGAGCATGCCGCGGTAGATCGCGAGCCCGGGCAGCAGCGGCACGATCCCACAGATGGTGAGGATGATCGCCGGGATGCGCAGCCGCGGGCCGAGCGCCTCCGCGGCGAAGCCGATGATGAGCGCGGCGAGCGCACTGGCTGCGGCGGGCGCGACGCCACTGCCGGAGACGAACACGAAGACGGAGAACGCGATCGCGCCGGTGACCCCGGCGAAGAACGCTGCACGGAGGGCCGCCTGCGAGGCCATCGCCCAGGCGGCGGAGGCCACGGCCGCGCCGACGATCTGCACGGCGACGGGCCACGGGCTCACCGGGAGGTCGAAGAGGACGAGGGAGATGCCGAGGCGCCGGGCGAGGTCGAGGACGCCACCGATGCCGACCACGATCCCGATGGTGAGGAGCATCACCTCGACGAGCCGTCCGCTCGCGGTGACGGGGAACCCGTTGATCGCGTCGTCGGCCGCCCCGACGAGCGAAGCGCCGGCGAGGAGGACGACGATGCCCGACGCGACGATGAGGGCGGGCGGCAGGGCCGAGAGGTCGTCCGGGACGTAGGGGCTGAGGATCGAGATGAGGACGGCGACGGTCGTGGCGATGGCCGCCCCGGTGAGTTGCAGGAAGAAGACCGGCAGCTTCCAGACGTTCAGTGCGCGGAAAGCGCTGTCGATGAGCGCGGTGGTGGCGGCGGCGAGCAGCATCGAGACGACGCCGCCCCCGAGGAGGACGGCGACGGCCGCCGCCATCGTCGACAGCAGCACGGTGACGAAGCCGCGGCGGTAGGTCCGTCGTGCGGTGAGGATGCGGTCGAGGTCGCGGTGGGCGGCGCCGAGGCGGGCGTGCAGTTCGTCGCGGAGGTCGGCCTCGTCGTCGCGGGCGACGTCGGTGACCGTCATGATCGGTTCGGATCGGTTGGTGATGCCCTCGGCGACCACGACGACCTTGGCGAGGCGGTCGAAGTCGGCGGAGGGCGAGCGGACCACGCGGAGCACGGTGACGCCCGGTGACAGCTCGGACCCGTCGTGCGCGATGAGGATGGAGGTGAAGGTGAGGTCGACCTGGCATTCGAGGTCGAACGCACGGCACACGCGACGGATGGCGTCGGTGACCTCGGCCGCTGCGGCTCC